>NZ_JAAGXA010000012.1:46484-160095 GCF_010686755.1 Nocardioides zeae
GTTGCTGCTGGGGGGTGGGGTGGTGGTGGCCGGGTTGTGTCCCTGGCGGCGCCCCCCCCCACGACCGGCACGACCGAGGGGCTCGGAGCACTCAGAGCGCTCAGAGCACCTTCTGCACGAACTCCGCCAGCTGCGCCAGGTTGCGGCACTCCACCATCGGCACGACCGCGCCGTACCGGGAGGCCGCCGAGTCGCCCGTGTCCCAGTTGCGCGGGTGCTCGGGGTTGAGCCACCACGCAGCGCGGATCCCGTGCGCCATGGCGCGCAGGTCGTCGAGCGCGAGGTCGGAGTAGTTGCTGCGCGCATCGCCCAGCACGAGCAGGGAGGACGCCGGGCCGAGGGCATCGCCGTACTCCTGGCGGAAGGTCCGCAGCGCCGAGCCGTAGCTCGTGCGCCCGACCAGCGCCGCGTGCTGGATGCTCGCCGCCAGCTCCTGCATCACCTCGACGGGGTCGCGGCCGGGCCGCAGCACGCTCGTGACCTCGGTCGTGCGGTCGACGAAGGTGAAGGCGCGCATGCGACCGAAGTGCTCGCGCAGCGCGTAGGTGAGCAGCAGCGTGAACTGCGCGAAGTGCGCCACCGAGCCGCTGACGTCGCACAGCACGACGAGGTCGGTGCGGTGGGGGCGCTTCGGGCGGTGGCGCGTCGTGATCGGCACCCCGCCCGTCGACATCGACGCTCGCACCGTGCGGCGGAAGTCGAGCGGACCCCGGCCCTGGGCGCTGCGCTGCTTGGCGAGGCGGGTCGCGAGCCGGCGGGCCAGCGGGCCGATCTGGCGCCGCATCTCCTCGAGGTCGTCGCGGCGGGCCGCCGTGAACGCGACCCGGTCGATGCTGGGGCGCACGGCCACCTCGGCGACGTACTCCGGTGACTTGCGCTCGGCGATCCGACGCCGGGCGTCGTCCTCGACCATCCGCGTGAAGCGTCCGATGCCGCGGGCCGCCCGTCGCTCGGCGACGAGCCGGGCCGCGGGATCCATGGCCGCGGAGTCCGCAGCGCCGAGCAGGCCCGCCGCCAGGCGGTCGGCGAGCTCACCGGGGGCGAGGCGGCGGAGGGTCTGGTAGGCGGAGTACGCCGTCTGGCCCGGCTGCCGTCCCGGCATCGCGCCGAACCGACCGACGGCCTCCGCCGCGAGGCGCTCCAGGGCGGCGGTCCCCGGCTCCCCCGGATCCCCTGGCTCACCCGGCTCGCCCGACGGCGACGCGCCGTCGGTCCGCAGCTCCGCCTCGAGGCTCGCGGCGAGCCGGTCGCGGAACGCGGCGATCGCCGCGGCGTTGTCGCGGGCGGCGTTCGTCGCCCGCCCGGCGGCCGGGTCCTCGGCGTCGGGGTCGAGGCTGGGGAGCCCCTCGCCGACGAGGTGCGGGAAGTAGAGGTCGAACAGCGTGTCGAACGTCGGGCGCTGGGCGGGCCTCTTGAGGAGGGTCGCGGCGTACCCCGCCCGGATGGCCGAGCGGTCCGCCCAGTCGAGGGCGCGCCACGCCTCGACCGCGTCGAGGCCCTCCGACAGCGACACGGGCAGCCCGGCGCCCCGCAACGCCTCGACGAAGGCGATGTGGCGGTCGACGAGACCGCTGGTGGGTGCGACGCCCTCGGCCACCGCTCAGCCCCTCAGCTTGAGCTCGCGCACCGCCCGGTCGTGGTCGGTCGCGTGCTTGAGCACCGCGCCGAGGGTCGCCGTGATCGCCGCCTGGTCGAGCTCACGCACCTCGAGCGCCACGAGGGTGCGCGCCCAGTCGATGGACTCCGCGATCGACGGGGCCTTCTTCAGCTCCAGCTCGCGGAGCCGCACCACGGTCTCCACGAGGCGGCGTGCCACCGCGTCGTCGAGCTCGGGCACCTGCGCGGTGACGATCTCCCGCTCCCGGTCGGCATCGGGGTAGTCGAGGTGGAGGTAGAGGCAGCGGCGCTTGAGGGCCTCGGACAGCTCCCGCGCCGCGTTGGAGGTGAGCACGACGAAGGGACGACGGGTCGCCGCGACCGTGCCCAGCTCGGGGATCGTCACCTGGAAGTCGCTGAGCACCTCGAGCAGCAGGCCCTCCACCTCGACGTCGGTCTTGTCGACCTCGTCGATGAGCAGCACCGTCGGCTCCTCGCGGCGGATGGCCGTGAGGAGCGGCCGCGTCAGCAGGAACTCCTCGGTGAAGATGTCGTCGTGGGTGGCGTCCCACCCCTGGGTGGGGCCGTTCTCGCCGCGGGCGGCCTGGATGCGGAGCAGCTGCTTGGAGTAGTTCCACTCGTAGAGCGCCCGGGTCTCGTCGAGGCCCTCGTAGCACTGCAGGCGCACGAGGTCGGCGCCCGTCGAGCGCGCCACCGCCTTGGCCAGCTCGGTCTTGCCCACGCCCGCCGGGCCCTCGATGAGCAGCGGCTTCTCGAGCCGCCCGGCCAGGAACGCGGTCGTCGCCGTCGCGACGTCCGCCAGGTAGCCCGCGCCGGCGAGCCGGTCCGTCACGTCGTCGGGCGAGAAGAACCAGGTCATGCGCCCATAGTGGCACCGACCCTGACAGCGGGGCTGTCAGGGTCGGTGTGGGGGAAGGGTGGAGCAGGGTCAGGCGACGCGCTTCCGGCCGGTGACCATGTTGAACACGATGAGCGCGATGATCGCGCCGATGATCGAGCCGATCAGGCCGGAGGCGCTGAAGTTCATGGGGCCGTCACCGATGAGCGACGCCAGCGTGCCTCCCACGAAGGAACCGATGAGTCCCAGGACGAGCGTTCCGATGATGCCCATGCTGTCGTCGCCGGGGACGACAGCGCGTGCGATGAACCCGGCGACGAGGCCGATGACGAGGAAGATGATGAGACCCATAAATTCAACGTAGCGCGGTGGTCCAGTCCACCCAAATGTGTTAGTGCGCCTCGCCGAGGTCCTCGTGCTCGCGGTGCGACTCGGGCTCGATCTGGAAGGTCGCGTGCCGCACGTCGAAGTGCTCCGCGATGCAGCTGCTGACCCGGTCGAGCATGCCGCCGACACCGTGCTCCGCCAGCGCCTCCTCCGTCACCGTCACGTGCGCGGACATCGACGGCAACCCCGACGTGATCGTCCAGGCGTGCAGGTCGTGGACGTCGACCACGCCCTCCATCCGCCGGAGGTGCGTGGTCACCTCCGTGAGGTCGAGGCCGTCGGGCGCGACCTCGAACAACACCCGGAGCGCGTCGCGGGCGAGCGTGAACGCCCGCGGCAGGATCATCACCGCGATGAGCAGCGAGGCGATCGGGTCGGCCCGCTGGAACCCGGTCAGCAGGATCACGAGCCCGGCGACGATCGCGAAGACCGAGCCCAGGAGGTCGGCCATGACCTCCATGAGCGCGCCGCGCAGGTTGAGCGACCCGGTGTCCGAGCGGCTCAGCACTGCCATCGAGACACCGTTGGCGACGAGGCCGGTGAGGGCGAACAGCACCATCGGCCCCGCGTCCACCTCCCCGGGGTCCGCGAGGCGCGAGACGCCGGCGACCAGGAGCACCGCGCCCAGCACGAGCAGCACCACGGCGTTCGCCAGCGCGGCGAGCACCTCCGCGCGGTGGTAGCCGAACGTGGTGCGCTCCCCCGCGGGCCGCGCCGCGACGTACGACGCTCCCAGCGCCAGCAGCACGCCTCCGGCGTCCATGGCCATGTGGGCGGAGTCGGCGAGCAGCGCGAGCGAGCCCGTGACGATGCCGCCCACCGCCTGGAGCACGAGGATCGACCCGGTGACACCGAGGACGATCTTCAGCCGCCGACGATCGGCCGCCCTGCCGGCTCCGTGGCCGCCGTGACCGTGACCGTGTCCCATCACTGCTCCTGAGGTCGGGTGCGGATCAGGACGCGACCATACCCCCCAGGGGTATCTTGCGGCTGGTTCTCATTCGCCCGTCGGCGCGGGATCAGCGCGCGAAGGCCGGGGTGGGGCCCAGCGCCTCGCGGCCGTGCGGCTCGAACCAGGCGCCCAGGTCGGGGCCCTTCGGCACGACCTGCGTGGGGTTGATGTCGCTGTGCACCACGTAGTAGTGCTGCTTGATCTGCTCGAAGTCGGTGTTCTCGCCGAAGCCCGGCATCGCGAAGAGGTCCCGCGCGTAGGCCCAGAGCGCCGGCATCTCGCTCAGCTTCTGGCGGTTGCACTTGAAGTGGCCGTGGTAGACGGGGTCGAAGCGCGACAACGTCGTGAACAGCCGCACGTCGGCCTCGGTGAGCCGGTCGCCCATGAGGAAGCGGCGGTCGGTCAGCCGCTCCTCGAGCCAGTCGAGCGCGGTCCAGAGGCGGTCGTACGCCGCGTCGTACGTCTCCTGCGAGCCCGCGAAGCCACAGCGGTAGACGCCGTTGTTGACCTCGGTGAAGACCCGCTTGTTGACCTCGTCCATCTCTGCACGGAGGTCGTCGGGCCACAGGTCGGGAGCGTCCTCGCGGTGGTGGTCGCGCCACTCGAAGAAGAAGTCGTGGGTGATCCAGGGGAAGTCGTTGGTGACGACCTTGCCCGTCTCCACCTCGACGACGGCGGGAACGGTGATGCCGCGCGGGTAGTCGGGGATGCGGGCGAAGTACGCCTCCTGCAGCCGCTCGATGCCCAGCACCGGGTCGCGACCGCCCTCGTCGAGGTCGAAGGTCCACGAGCGCTGGTCGTGGGTGGGCCCGGGCGTGCCCAGCGAGATGACGTCCTCGAGACCGAGCAGCTGGCGCACGACGATCGCGCGGGTCGCCCACGGGCAGGCCTTCGCCGCCACCAGGCGGTAGCGGCCCGGCTCCGCCGGCCACAGCGGCACGTCCGTCGGGCCGTGCTCCGGCTGGCGCGGCTCCCCCGTGGCGGGGTCGGCGGCGGTGATGCGGTCCGGGATGTAGTTCATGTCCCGGTCGAAGCCCTTGCCCTTGGCCACGTAGCCGGGCTTCTCATCGGTCTCGGCGCTCATGCCTCCAGCCTAGAGAGGGCGCCCAGGGAGGGTCCCCTGGACCAGGAGGACAGGTCGAGCGGGTCGTCGTGGTGGACGTGGTGCTGAGCACGATCCGGAGGCTCCCGCCGGGCGTCAACCCAGCATCGTCGGCGGACCCGCCGTGACGAGCGGCGTGCCGTCCGCGCCGAAGAGCGTCGCGGTCACACCCCGCAGGCCTCCGTCCACGCCCCACCCGCCCGACCGACCGACGATGAAGTCGAGGCTTCCAGCCTCCGACGGGACCGAGGCGGTGTAAGCGAAGTGGAACGTCTCGTCGGTCGGCCATCCACCGACCCACCCGATCGGGGCGGTGACCCCTGACAACCTCCACCGCGCGCCGGTCGCGAGGTCCCTGACGACCAGGGAGGCGCCCGCGTCGAGCGGCGTCGGGAGAACGAGGGTGACGTAGATCGACCAGCTCTCGTCGCGCCGGAACGTCATCAGCAGCTGTGGCGAGGGCGCGACCGGCACGCTCGCCGCGTACGCCGGCACAGCGGCCACCACCGTCACGGCCGGCACCGCCCAGGCGCCCGCACGCAGCACGGCGCGGCGGCGTAGGCCCCCGGCCACCTCGTCACCCGGCGCACGCGCGGGTCCCTCTCGTCGACTCATGGCGGCAGACTACGGGTCGATACCCCCCTGGGGTGATCAATACGGTGACATCCGTGTCGAATCTTGAGGTCGACCGGTCCGCACGCCGCGCGGACACCTGCAGAGAAGCGGATCACCTCACCGGTGATCGGATCGGTCCACCTAGACGGCGGGCGGCGGCAGCTGCTGCGGCCGGCGACGCGCGGCGCGGCCCGTCACGACGAGCCCGACGATCGAGCCCACGAAGGCGAGCAGCGCCACGACGATGACGATCCAGGCCCGTCCCTCCAGGCTGTCGAGCAACGCGTCGATGACGGCGGTCGCGAGCGCGCGGTCCTGGCTGCGCACCTGGAGCCCGGCGATCTCGGAGCCCGCCGCGACGGCCACGAGCAGCAGACCGGTGGTGATGACGGTGCCGAGGGCACCGACGAGGAGCGCCGTGAGGCGGGAGCGGCCGGCCGGGATCGCGATCGCACCGACCAGCAGCACGAGGGCCAGCACCGGCAGCCACGTGCCCGCGGCGACGAGCCCCTGGTAGGCCCCCTGCGCGTCCTCGAGCCGCTGGGGCGGCGCGGTGCGGAACGTGAGCGAGCCCTCGGGCCGGTCGGCGACGGGCAGCCCCTCCGCGCGCATGCGCTCCGCGGCCAGGTTGTAGAGGTCGGCGAGGGAGATCTCGACGTCGCCGTCCGCAGCGGTGGCGTCGCCACGCAGGATCGCGACGACCTGCTGGTGGGCGACGCGGTTCGCCTCCTCCCACACGGTGGGGAAGTCGTCGCTGTCGAGGACCTCGTCGACGACCGCGCCGATCACGTCGGACGCGCCCGGCACGTCGCTCACCTGCAGCTGGGTCGTCAGGACCCGGGTGAGCTGGGCGCCGACCTCGCGACGCACGACGGGGTCGTCGGCCAGCTCGCTGACGCTCGCGACGTACGCATCCGTGTCGTCCACCTGCGTCTTCGCCCAGGAGGCGGCGACCGCCAGCGGCGCGGTCACGGCGAACGCGAGCGCCAGCAGCACCCCGATCGCGGTCCGGAACCCTCGCACCGTCACACCCCGCTTCCTGCGCCCTGCGTGGCCAGGGAGGCCACGAAGTCCAGCTTGTCGAGCACCGGTTCCGGGATGACGAACGGGTAGAGGTCGTCCTTGCCCATGGACCGGTTGATCTGGTTGAGCGCCACGCTCAGCGGCACCCACACCCCCAGCACGAGGTCCCGGAACGACGAGAACGCGGAGGGGTCGATGGTGACCAGCCCCTGCGCCGCCGCCGTGTCGACGGTGTCGGAGATGTGCAGGTAGTGCGCGAAGGTCTCGGCGAAGTCCTCGAACGGGTGCATGGTGGCGTACGTCGTGATGTAGCGGTCCTCCCAGTCCTCCGGGGGCCCCTCGCTGTAGTGCCGGTCGATCTCCGCCTGGTAGTCGGCGGTCTCGTCGCCGAAGAGCTCCCGGCAGCGCTCGAGGCGCTCGCCCTCGGTGACCAGCCGGTACTGCAGGTAGTGGCCCACCTCGTGCCGCAGGTGGCCCAGCATCGTGCGGTAGGGCTCGCCCAGCTCGACGCGCACCCGCTCGCGGCGGGCGTCGTCGCTCTCGGCGAGGTCGATCGTGATGACCCCGTCGGCGTGGCCGATGACGACGTTCTCCTCGACGCTGCTCAACATGTCGAAGCACAGGCCGCCGACCGGGTCCTCGTCACGTCCGACCACCGGCAGGCCGAGGGAGTCGAGCTCCACCACGAGGTGGCGCTTCGCCGACTCGGCCGCCGGCAGCTGGGCCATGCCCACGCCGTCGCCGTCGGCCGGACGGGTGCGGGTCAACGCGCACGCCTCGCAGGTGCCGCCCTGGGTGGTCGTCACCCAGGTGCACCCCGAGAGGCGGACGTTCGCGCACACCCACCACCGCCCACCGTGGTGGTCGACGTAGCGCCCGTCGTCGTCGACGGGCACGATCGCCCGCTCCGCCCGCGAGAAGCCCAGACGGGTGCCGCACGCGACGCAACGCGAGTTGCCGAAGAAGAGCTCGTTCTCACACACACGGCAACGGAAGGACCTCACGACGAGAGATCCTCACACGGTGGACCCAACCGGCGACGCTCAGGAGCCCCGCAGCGGGATGACGTCGGAGTCGACGCGCCACTCGCCGTCCTCGTCCACGAGGTCCCACGTCGTCGAGGAGTCACCGAACTCGCCCGTGTAGTCGACGTCCGCCGTGCCCGAGTCGCCGGACACGTCGACGTTCGTGACCGTCACGCCGTCCCAGCCCTTGGAGGCGGTCGCGGCCGTGCCCAGCTCGGCGCAGCCGGCCACGTCGTAGTAGTTGAAGTTGAGCTCCTGCACGTCCGCGGAGTTCAGGTCGCAGACCGTCTCCCAGTCGTCCGTGTCGACGGCGGCGGCGAAGGACTCGGCCACGGACTCCGCGTCGGACGTGTCGGCGTCGCCGCCGGTCGACCCGCTCTCGTCGTCGGTGGGGTCGTCGGTGCCCTGCGACTCGTCGTCGGTCGGGTCGTCCGAGCCCTGCGACCCGTCGTCGGTCGGGTCGTCGGACTGCGAGCTCCCGTCCGCGGTGTCGCGGTCGTTGTCGTTGTCGTTGTCGTCGTCACCGGTGAACACGAAGACCAGCACCAGCGCCGCGATCACCACCACCACCGCGGCGACACCGCCGATGATCGCGAAGAGCTTCCCCTTCCCGCCACCGCCGCCACCCCCGGGCGTGCCGGAGTCCCAGCCGCCCTGCTGGCCGAAACCCTGCTGGTACGGCGCGGTGCCGCCGTAGCCCGGCTGCTGGCCGAAGCCACCCGGCTGCGCGCCGTACCCGCCCTGCTGGCCGTAGCCCTGCTGGCCGTACCCACCCTGCTGGCCGTAGCCCTGCTGCGGGTCGGACCCGGGGGCGCCCTGGCCGAACGGCATGCCGACGGCCGTGGCGCCGTCGTCCGGCAGCGTCTGCTCCGTCCACCGCTGGCCGTCCCACCACCGCATCGTGCCCGAACCGTCGTCGTACCAGCCGGGCTCCGTCACACCGTCGTCGGTCATGCGCTCATCCTCTCTCCTGCAGGGCGTTCTGTCGCGGATCAGCTGGGGATCAGGTCCGTGTCCAGGCGCCACTCGCCGGACTCGACGACGAGGGTGACGTCCTGCTGCCCCGGCGCGCCGGCGCTCGAGGTGTGCGCGAGCGTCGCGGTCGCGGTGTCACCCTCGCCGGCCCCCTCCGGGACGTCGACCGAGCGCACCTCGACCTCCGCCCAGTTGCGGTCGCCCGCCGCGGCCGCGACACCGGCGCAGTCCTCGACGTCGAAGAACGAGAAGTTGTAGATCTGGATGCCCTGCGAGCTGTTGTCGCAGACGGTCTCCCAGTCGTTGCCCTGCGCCGCGACCGCGATCTCCTGCAGCAGCGCCGAGGCCGCCTCCTCCGTCGCCGCAGGCGCGCCGGCGGCGTCGGGGGTCGCGGCGGTCGGCTGCTCGCTCGGCTCGGCGACGCCCTCGTCGGAGCTGCCGCCGGAGTCGCTCGACCCGTCGGTGCTGTCGTCGCTCGACCCGCCGTCGCTGTCGTAGGTCAGGTCGACGCCCTCGACCAGCCACTCGTCGTCTTCGCGGACCATGTCGAGCACGATCTCGTCGTCGTTCTCGGCGTCGATGTCGGGGTTGTCGCCGTCGTACTCGTAGGTGCCCGGCACCCGCACCTTGACCTCGTCGTCGGCCTCGGGGTCACCCTCGACCACCTCGACGTCGCCCGGCACGAACCGCCCGTTGTCGCTGAGGTCGGCGCGCAGCTCGTCGATGTCGGCGTAGTCGCCGAACACGTCGCTCTCGCCGTCGCCGAGCAGCTCGTCGTAGGCGCTCGAGGCGGCGTCGTCGAACTCGTCGCAGTCGGCCGCGTCGGCGGCGTCGAAGTCGCTGTAGAGGTCGTCGCGCCCGTCGGTCGACGTCAGCTCGCACATGGTGCGGAAGTCGAGGGTCGCGTACGCCTCGGTGTACGCGATCGCCGCGTCCTCCGGGCCGCCCACGGCCGACGTCTCGTCGTCACGCCTCGGGTCGTCGTCGGTGTCGCGGAAGAAGGCGAAGTACGACGCGACACCGCCCCCGACGAGCACGAGCACCACCAGCACCGCCACCAGCGCGATGAGCCCGCCGCGCTTCTTCTTCGGCGCCTGGCCGGGCTGACCGTACTCGCCGTACCGGCCCGGCTGGCCGTACTGACCGGGCGTCCCGAACTGGCCCGGCTGGCCCGGCGGCGCCTGCGGCGGGCGCGACTGGTCCGTCCACTGCTGGCCGTCCCACCAGCGCTCGCCGCCCGCACCGTCGGGGTACCACCCCGGTCCCGCCTGCCCGCTCATCAGGTCCCTTCCCGGTCACGGAACCCCCCGTGACGCCCGGGCAGGTCTTCCACGCTGAGCGGCGTCCGAAACGGTCGTGGCCCCAGCGCCACGGAAAACGCCCCGCGGGGGCCACGACTCAGGGGATCGGCGCCACGTCCACCGCGACCGTCAACCGCGACGACGACGCCTCCGTGTAGATGACGCCCTTGAGCGGGGTGACGTCCGCGTAGTCCCGTCCCCACGCCACGGTCACGTAGCGGTCGTCCGCCCACGTGTCGTTGGTCGGGTCCACGGCCAACCACGTGCCCGGGCCGCGACCGCCCGCGCCGTCGGGCAGGCCCGGCACCCAGACGGCGCTCCACGCGTGGCTGGCGTCCGCGCCCACGAGCCGGTCCCGGCCCGGCGGCGGCGTGGTCGCCAGGTAGCCCGACACGTAGCGCACCGCCAGCCCGTGGGAGCGCAGGCCGGCGAGCGTCAGGTGCGCGAAGTCCTGGCAGACCCCGGCGCGCTCCGTCATCAGGTCCGCCACCGTGCTGCTCACCGTCGTCGCGCCCTGGTCGTAGGCGAAGTCGGCGTGGATGCGCCGCACGAGGTCGGTGACCGCCTCCCCCACCGGGCGGCCGGGCGTGAGCGAGGCCGCGACGTACTCCCGCACCTCCGGCCCCTGGTCGGCCATCGGGGAGGGCAGCGCGTGCTCCCACGCCTCCCACGCGTCGGGGCTGTCGGGTCGGGCCTCCGGCCGCGCGTCCTCCCAGGGCTGCGCGAGGACGGCCTCGTCGTAGGTCGGCGTGGCGACGTCGACGACGCTCTCGGCGTACACCTCCAGCTCGCGGTGCCGCGTGACGACCTGGAAGTACGACGCCGTGTTGCCGTGCACGTCGACGTCGTCGCGCACCTCGGTCGCGGGCGTCACCCGCAGCGAGCGCTCGCGCACCTGCTGGAAGGGCAGCTCCCGCGGCGTCAGGTACGCGATGCCGAGGCTGTTGGTGACGTCGTCGTCGTAGGTGTAGGTGGTGCGGTGCCAGACGCGGTACCTCACGGGGCGTCCTCCCCGAGCGAGCGCTGGTGGCGCGGGAGCCGCTCGACCAGCTGCCCGAACGACCGGGGGCCGGGACCGGCGGCGAGGTGCAGCGCCGCGACGGCGTCGGAGAGCTGGGCGACGTCGGCGACGAGCTGGGCGAGGAACCCCCGCAGGTAGGGCCGGTGCGCGCCGCCGATCGCGACGAGGGCCCGCACGTCGACGGTGGTGACGCGCTCGACCAGCTCCTCGAGGAGGCGCTCCGGACGGGTCGAGCCCGTCGACCCGGGCATGGCGGCGAGGTGGCCGCGGAGCTCGTCGAGGCAGAACGCGACCGAGCGCGGGTTGTGGGGGTCGAGCAGCAGCAGCTCGAGCACGCTGTCGACCTTGACGTAGCCGCGGTGGCGCCGCCGGTGGGTCACCACCGACTCCGTCGCGCCCAGCACGACGTTGAGCACCCGCCGGTCGGTGTCGAGCCCGCGCCGCTCGACGGTCGCCGCGGCGAGGAGCCGCGCGACCTGCTGCGCCCGCTCGAGGGTGCGGCCGGCGCCGGCCATGTGCCAGCCCGGGTCCCGCACCATGTTGGCGGTGACACCGGTGAGGGCGAGCATCCCGTCGAGCATGCGGCCGCTCGCCTCCTCCACGCGGTGGCTGTGCGGCGAGGCCCGCAACGCCGCGGCCGCCCGGTCCAGCGCCGCGAACGCGCGCCAGGTGTCGGCCGACAGCTGGTCGCGCACACCGCCCGCGCACGACCGCAGCGCCGCGAGCGACTGCGCCACGCTGCCCTCGCGCGTCGGGTCCAGCAGCACGGCGTGGAACTCGACGTCGAGCGGCGCCCCGAACGCCGTGGCCCGCGCGGCCTCCGGGCCGGCGAGGTCGGCGAAGGCCGCGGCGTACGGCGCGGTGTCGGGCAACGGGCAGAGCCGGTGGATCGCCGTCCAGGCGACGGCCAGGCTCGCGCCGCCCGACGACCAGGGCCGGGCGCGGTAGTCCTCCGCCAGCGCGTGCGCGGTGAGCACGAGGCGCAGCAGGTCCTCGGCCCGCTCGCGGTAGCGCCCGAACCAGAAGAGGTCGTCGAGCACGCGCGGTCCGCTGGCCGCGCCCGGCACCGCGTAGGACAGCTGCAGCTGGTGCGCCAGGTGCTGGTCGGGCTCGGACGCGTCCTTCTTGAGGACCCACACGTCCTTCGACACCCACGGCGACGTCCGCCCCCCGTCGCGCCGCTCGCGCACCGTGGCGAGCCCGCCCACGAGCGGGCGGTAGGACGAGCCGTACCAGAGCGAGAACGTCCGCAACGACATCGGACCGGGGGCGATCCGGCCCGTCGGCGGCCCGTACGACGCGCGCTCGCGCCCGAAGGTCGGCACCTGCGAGAGGGCGATGGGCTGCTGGCCCACGTGGGCGTGCGGCTCCGCGAGGATCCGGGCCCGCAGGGTGTCGCGGTCACCCTCGACCCGGCTCCCGTCGATGCGCCGCACCTCGAGCTCGTCGAGCCGGTCGAGGACCGTGCGCCGCTGCTCCGCGTCCCCGCACCACCAGGTCGGCACCGCGTCGAGGCGCAGGTCCTCGCCCAGGAGGTGCGCGGCCACCGCCGGGAGGTAGGGCAGCAGGCCCGGGTTCTCCAGCACCCCCGAGCCGAGGCCGTTGACGACGCGGACCGTGCCGCGGCGTACCGCCTCGGAGAGGCCCGCCACGCCCAGGCGCGAGCCACCGCGGAGCTCGAGCGGGTCGCTGAACGCGGCGTCGACGCGCCGGAGGATCACGTGCACCGGCTCGAGGTGCTCGAAGACGCGCATCCAGACGGCGCCGTCGCGGACCGTCAGGTCGCTGCCCTGCACCAGCGGCACGCCGAGGGTGCTCGCGAGGAACGCCTGGTCGTAGGCCGTCTCCGAGTGCGGCCCCGGCGACAGCACGACGACCCGCGGGTCGGCGGGGTCGCCGGGCGCCGCCTGCAGCAGCGACGTGCGCAGCGCGTGGAAGAACGGCGCCATCCGGTGCAGCGTCGCCTGGCGGTAGAGCTCCGGCAGCACGCGCGAGACGACCCGCCGGTTCTCCATCGCGTAGCCCATGCCGGACGGCGCCTGCGCCCGGTCCGCCAGCACGCGCCAGTCGCCCGCGGCGGTGCGGCCCAGGTCCGTCGCCGAGAGCAGCAGCGGCCGCGGATCGGCGTTCGAGGCGCGCGCGACGACGCGGGTGTACCCCGGGTGGCCCAGCACGAGCGGAGCCGGGAGCACGCCGTCGCGGAGGAGCGTCCGGGGGCCGTAGAGGTCGGCCAGCACCGCGTTGAGCAGCTCGGCGCGCTGGGTCAGCCCCACCTCGAGGGTCGACCACTCGTCGGGCTCGATGACGAGCGGCACCGGGTCGAGCCGCCACGGCTCGGGCGACGACCCCGGCGACGCGTAGGTGACACCGTCGTCCGCGAGCGTCCGCTGGATCTCGTCGTCGACACGGGCGAGGTCACCGGCCGTGAGCCGGAACGCCGCCTCCGCCAGCGGACGCCAGGCGGGGCGCAGGGTGCCGTCGGGGGCGACGAGCTCGTCGTACCGGTCGGGGGCCTCCCCCAGCCGCGGTTGCGCCAGCGCCGCGGTGTAGTCGTCGAGGACGGTCACCGGGACACCCTGACACGCGGCGGACCGCCCCGGTGGGTCAGGAGGCCTCGGTCACGGAGTACGAGACGACCGACCCGCCGCCGACCGGGTCGTCGATGACCGAGACGGCGACCTCCCACTCGTCACCCGTGAAGCTGCCGATGAGCACCTCGCCGAGGTCCTGCGACGTCGACTCCTCGTAGCCGTCGGCCTCGAGCAGGCCCGCGGCCTCGTCGTACGCCTCCTGCGGGGTGGCGTCGCTCTGCAGCGCCGCGGTGTAGACGCCCGTCTGCTCGGCACCCACCTGCACCTCGCCGTCGACGAGCGGCACGTCGTCGGGGAAGCCGTCGGGCAGCTCGTCGTCGAAGCCGAGCTCCTCGAGGTCGTCGAGGTCGCCGGTGGGCACCTCGGAGGGGTCGGCGTCGCCGGCGTTCGCGTCGCCGGACTCGCTGGAGCCGGCGTCGCCCGAGTCGCCGTCGTCGTCGCTGCACCCGGCGAGCAGCGCGACGCCGAGGACGGCGGTGACGGGGAGGAGCACGAGGCGACGGACGTGGAGGGTCTTCATGGCCGGGTTCCTATCGGGCAGCGGTGAACGGGTCGCGAACGACGGGGGCCCAGTCCACCACGGAGCGCCCCGCGGGCGCTCCCTCAGGTGAGCGCCGGCGCGACGACGAAGGCGGCGCGGGTCGGGAACTCCTGGTCGTCCGCCGACTGCCCCGTCACGTCGGCCACCGACAGCCCCACGACCGCGTCGTCCGCCGCGCGGGTGAAGACACGCATCTCCGTCATGCCCTCCGGGTCGACCGGGGCGGCCTCGGTGAAGCCCGCGCCGACGAGCCGGTCCTCGATCGCCGTCGCGTTGTCGTCGGCCGGTCCGGGCAGGCGCTGGAGCACGTACCACCCGAACTCGTCGCTGCCGAACGACGCCACGTCGGGCAGCGCCACGTCGTCCGCGAGCACGCCGTCGGGGAGCTCGGGGAGCTGCCCCACGCGGTCGAGGGCGGTCTCGTCGAGCTCCGGCAGCGCGTCGACGACGGCCTGGATCCGCTCGCCCGAGGTGGCCCCGGGCTCCGGGAGCGTGGGCTCCGCGGTGGGCTCGGCCGCCACGTCCTGGCTGGCCTCGGCCGCCGGGTCGGGCTCGTCGCTGCTGCAGCCCACGACCAGGCCCGCGCCGAGCACCGCCCCGACGAGGGCGGCGGTCACGCGGGCGGTCGGACGCGGCGTACGGCGCATGCCCGCGATCGTCGCAGCCGATGCTGAGGGGTTGCTGGGAGGGCCGGGGCGGGGGCCGGGGGCCGGGGGCCGGGGGCCGGGGGCCGGGGGCCGGGGGAAGAAAACGCGGAGCGCGGGGGGAAGGGGGCGAGGAAAGTGCGCGGGCCTCGGCGCAGGGGCGCGAAGAGTGCGGGATCCGACCCCGCGACACGCCGAGGAGGCCGGGGTTCCGTCCGCGTTTTCATTCTCGGGTTCGGGAGCCCGTCCGGGCCGGTCCGCGTTTTCCTTCTCCGGTCCGGGAGCCCCTCTGGGCCCGTCCGCGTTTTCTTCTCCCGCGGCGGAGCGCCGCGACGACCACCAGCCCGGTCCGCGCGGTCCGCCCGCCCTCGTGACGGGGGCGAGGGGGAGCGGCCGTGCGGGCCGGGCTGGTGGGGTCGGGAGCACCGCGGGTCAGCCGAGGACGGTGATCGTCCCCGTCGTGCCGTCGACCTCGATCTCGGCGCCGTCGGGGATCCGGGTCGTGGCGCTCGTGGCGGAGACCACGCAGGGGATGCCCAGCTCGCGGGACACGATCGCGGCGTGGCTGAACGGTGCCCCGACGTCGACGACGACCGCGCCGGCCGCCATGAACAGCGGCGTCCAGGACGGGTCCGTGATGGGGGCGACGAGGATCTCGCCGGGCTCGAGCGCCGACGGGTCGTCGGGCGTCAGGAGCACGCGGGCGCGACCCCGGGCGACACCGGTGCAGCCCGAGACGCCCGTGATGGTGCCGCCCGCGGCCAGCACGTCGCCCGCGGCGGCGTCGCGCCGCTCCCACGTCTCGACCGGCGGCGGGTCGCCGGCCACCACGAAGGGCGGCACCAGGTCGAAGAGCGCCAGGTAGGACGTCTCCCGCTCGCGCACCGTCTCCGTGAAGGACGACGGGTCGGCCAGGTAGGCGTCGAGCTCACCCTCGAACAACATGAAGACCTGCTGCGCGTTGTCGAGGGCACCGGTGGCCACGCCCCGGCGGCCGAGCTCGAGGGCCGCGAGGCGCTGCTCGTGCATGAGCATCGCGGCGGTGGTGCGGCCCCGCTCGCGGCCCCGCAGCCACAGGGCGGCCGCGCCGTACGCCGCCTCGAACTGCGCGAGACCCTCCTCGGAGCCCGCGAGGGCGGCGCGCAGCTCCGTGGCGGCGGCCTCGCGCTCGGCGGCGCGGGTCTCGGCCTTGACGGCCGGGTCCTCCCCCTCGCCGACGCGGCGCATGCGGTCGATGGTCGACAGCACCATGTCAGGCTTGACGCCCCACGTGAGCGCGCGGATCTCCCACTCGGCCGGACCGCGGAAGTCCCAGTCGGAGAGGAACTGGCGGAGGTCGGCGACGAACGCCTGCACCGCGGGGTCGTCGCTGGCGACGAGGCGGTCGTGGAGGCCCTCGGTGCCGGCGTCGAACAGCGCGGCGACGGGACCGGTCGAGGCCGCCCGGCCCAGGCGCCAGATGCCCTTCGACGGGCCGGTCGAGTCGACGTCGCCGATGCCGCTCACGAGGGTGAGCGCCAGCTCGGGACGACCGACCGCGGCGGCCACCTGCGCCATGGCCCCCAGGCCGACGCCCGACTTGAGGCTGGCCTCGATGTGGTGCTTGAAGAGCCGGCGGGCGAGCACGTCGAAGGACGTCAGACGACGACGGACCTCCTCGTCGCTCGCCGCGGAGAGGTCGGGCCGCCGGGCGCGGATGGCGTCGACCTCGGCCCGGTCCGCGTCGTACGCCGCGAGGTCGGTGGCACCCAGCACCTCGCCCATCAGCCAGGCACCGGCCTTGGCCTCGAAGGAGGGGTCCTCGTCGAAGTCGCGGCGCTCGCTCTCGTACGACGGGATGCCCGGCATGTCGCCGAAGTACTGCAGGTCGACGGCCTCCGCGGACATGCCCGGGACGCGCACGCCGAAGAGGCGCATGAGCGACATGTTGATGTAGAGGTAGCTGCCGAACGCCGGGAGGATCGCCTTCTCCACCGACGCGTCGTAGAGGTCGTGGTCCCACACCCCGCACGCCACGAAGGCGTCACGCCACCCGGGCTCGAGGTTGTGCTGGAAGCCGGCCGACGCGTTCAGGGGGCTGATCGGGTCGGGGAAGATCTCGCCGACGTTGGCGCGCGAGTAGAGCGGGAAGAGCTTCGACGTGGCGTCGTCGATCGGCCAGTCAGTCATGCGAGATCTCCTCGGTCGGGAACGTCCGTGGCGTCGATTGCGACGCTGCAGTCACATCATGTTGTGAGGCCGGTCACCTGTCAATAGGCCGTCACCGACGCAAAAATCCGGCTCGCGGCGCTCCGGCGCGGATCGACCCGGCGAACGACTGGACGGATGTGCGACGGTTCCGTCACAATCGTGGTTCCACTGCGAGAGGCGGTCACGCGTGCGCATCCTGGTCACCAACGACGACGGCATCGAGGCACCCGGCCTCGTCGCCGCCGCCAGCGCCCTGGTCGACGCCGGTCACGACGTCGTCGTGGGCGCCCCGACCCGTGACTTCTCCGGTTCCGGCTCCGGCCTCGGTCCGATCGACGACGGCTCCGTCGTCGCGTGGCGCGAGCACCGCCTGCCGGGGGTCGACTGCGCGGCGTACGCGCTCGACGCCCCACCGTCCTTCGTCGTGCTCGCGTTCTGCTCCCGGCTCTTCGGGCCGCCGCCCGACCTCGTGGTCGCCGGCATCAACGACGGCTACAACACCGGGCGCCTCGTGCTCGCCTCGAGCACCGTCGGCGCGGCCCTCACCGCCACGACCATCGGGGTCGGGAGCATCGCGATCAGCACCGCCGAGGCGCCCCACCACCGCTACGACACCGCCGCCGCCGTGCTCGTCGCCGTCGTGCGCCAGGTCGTGCAGCAGGGCCGGCGCGGCACCTGCCTCAACGTCAACGTGCCCCCGCTGGACGTCGCCGAGCTGGCGGGCGTCGAGGTCGGGGGGCTGGCGCGCCGGGGCCTCATGGGGCTCGGGCTCGAGCGGGGCGACGACGTGATCACGCTGCGCCGCTACGCGAACGACCGCGGGATCGACGGGGGCACCGACGCGGCTCTCGTCGGGGCGGGGTACGTCGCGGTCACGGCCCTCACCGGCGTCACGCAGGCCGACCACGGGCCGGCGGGCGACGCGGGCCTCGCCGCCGTCGTCGACGCGGCCCGGGCGCACCTGCGCGACCACGCGGGCGCCACGCCCGTCTGAGCCGCCGCACCCCTCCGGACGTCATGCGGCCCGGCCGCCGGAGGCGCCGGGCCGCATGACGTCCCGGAGGGCGGGGGGACGGGTGAGCGGGCGGAACGGGCGGGGCAGCAGTGCTCAGTCGAACTCGACGACGACCCGCGCGCCCAGGGGCCGCGACTGGCAGCCGAGCACGTAGCCGTCCTCGATGTCCTCCTCGGCCAGCGCCTCGGTGGAGGCCTGCACGACCTCGCCGTCGACGACGGTGCACATGCAGGACCCGCACGTGCCCTCGCGGCAGGAGTAGGGCGCCTCGACGCCGTTGGCCAGCATCACGTCGACGAGCGTCTCGGAGCGGCCCCAGCGCAGCAGGTGGGTGCGGCCGTCGAGCGTGACCTCGAGCTCGGCGGCGTCGTCCCCGTCGGCAGCGGGCTCCGCCACGGCCAGCGTGAAGGGATCGCCGACGAGGGAGTGGAAGTCCTCCTGGTGCACGGCCCGCGGCGCGGCCCCGCAGGCCACGGCGGCCTGCTGCGCGACGGCCATGAAGGGCGCCGGACCGCAGAGGTACCAGGGCTGCTCGCCCGTCGGGCCTGCCAGGTCGGCCAGCCCGTCGGCGGTCGGCAGGCCCCGCTCGCTCTCCAGCCAGTGCCGCACCTCGAGCCGGTCCGGGTGGGCCGCGGCCAGCTCGTCCAGCACGTCGGCGAAGATCACCGACGCCGCGTCGCGGTTGGCGTAGAGCAGCGTCAGGCGGCCGCCGGGCACGGCGAGCGTCGCCCGGACGATGGAGAGCATCGGGGTGATCCCGCTCCCGGCGGCGGCGAGCACCATCGACGCGCCGAGGTCGTGCGGCACGAAGGTGCCGGCCGGGGGCAGCACGCGCAGCGTCGCGCCGGGGCGGAGGTGCGCGCAGAGCCAGCCGCTGGCGTAGCCGTCGGGCGTCCGCTTCACCGTCACCATCGGCGCGTCGCCGGGCGCGCTGCTCAGGGAGTAGCAGCGCGCGACCCGTCCGGTGCGCTCGCTCGGCACCGCGAGGGTGAGGAACTGACCCGGACGGTGGACGAAGCGCTCCGCCAGCTCGGCCGGCACGTCGAAGATGATCGACACCGCGTCGGCGGTCTCCCGCACGACGTCGCGGACGGCGAGCTCGTGCCCGAGCAGCACCGGGTCGACCGAGGTGGCGGTCATCGGGCCTCCTCCGCCCGCGGCAGCAGCCGGTACCACGACTCGCCGAGGCTGCGCCCCAGCTCGTCGATGCGCTCACGCCGGGGCGTCGAGGCGGGCAGGCCCACGTGCACGTAGGCGAGCTGCTCGGTGAGGCAGCCCAGGGCCTCGGCGAGCAGGTCGAGGTCCTCGCCGGCGCGCAGGTGACCGCTGTCGGTCAGGCGCTGCAGCCACCGCCGGGTGCGCGCCACGAAGTCGCCGCGCAGCCGCAGCCACAGCTGCAGGAACCCGTCGTTGGCGCTGGCGGCCGCGGCCTCGCGCAGGAGGCGCAGGGTGTGCCGGTAGCGGGCGTAGCTGTGCAGGTAGCTCGTGTTGCTCTCCACGAGGCTCTCCAGCTCGAAGCTGTGGCCCGTACGGCGCGTGGGCACCACCGCGAGGGCCTCCAGCCCCGGACGGAGCGCGGCCAGGAACACGTCGTCGAGGGAGGCGAAGTGGCGGTAGAAGTTGCCCTGCGCCGTACCGGCCCGGTGGACGATGTCGGAGACGCGGGTGCGGGTGTAGCCGTACTCCGTGAAGCACTCGATGGCCGCCGTGACGATCCGCTCGCGGGTCTGCTCGCCGCGCTTGTTGGGGCGCTTCGCGGACGGTTCGCCGTCGCGCAGGCCCACGTCGTCGTAGAGCCCGCCGATCATGTCGCTGACGTCGATCACCTCGGGATCCCTCACAGCTCCTCCGCCCAACGCTCCAGGATGGCGACGTGGGGGTTGCCCGTCGCCGGTCCGGTCCCACCGGCGGGCGCGTCCGCGCCCGTCACGTCGCCCCGGTGCACGGTGCCGGCGGCGCCGTCGACCGTCACGAGGGTGCCGGGCGTCGCGGTGAGCGCCGCGACCACGCCGACGCCGGCCCCGACGACGCAGGGCAGCCCGATCTCCCGGCAGACCAGCGCCGCGTGGGAGGTGCTGCCGCCGAGCTCGGTGACGACGGCGACCGCCTCGAACATCAGGGGCACGTCCTCCGGCACCGTCGCCGGCCGCACCAGCACGAAGGGCGTGCCGGCGGCCGACAGCTCGAGGGCCTGCGCCTCGTCGCTGACCGCGACGCCGACGGCCACGCCTGGTCCGGCGGACAGCCCGGTGGCGAGCACCTCGGTGCCCGCCCCCACCGAGCCCTGCGCCGCCGCGGCGGCACGCTGCTCCGCACTCACGCGGCCCACGGCCTCGGCCCGCGTGAGGAGGCCCTCCTCCGCCAGGTCGACGGCGATGCGGGCCGCCGCCACGGCGGAGCGCTTGCCCGCCCGGCTCTGCAGCACGTAGAGCCGCCCGCTCTCGATGGTGAACTCGATGTCGACGAGGTCGCGGTGCTCGCGCTCGAGGAGGGCGGCCACCTCGGCCAGCTCGGCGTGGAGCTCCGGGGAGCGGGTGGCGAGGGTCGCCAGGGGCTGCGGCGTGGCCGCCCCCGAGACCACGTCCTCGCCCTGGGCGCGGGGCAGCCACTCGCCGTACGTGGTCGGCTCCCCGGTGCCGGGGTCGCGGCTGAAGAGCACGCCCGTCGCCGAGTCGTCGTCGCGGTTGCCGAACACCATCGCCTGCACGGTGACGGCCGTACCGCCGCCCTCGCCGAGGCCGTGGCGCTGCCGGTAGGCGCGCACGCGGTCGTTGGTCCACGAGTCGAAGACGGCGCCGATCGCGGCACGGAGCTGCTCCCAGGGGTCCTCGGGCGGCAGGGCCTCGGCATCGTCGAGGACGATCTCGCCGAAGGACGTGCGGAACCGGCGCCACGTGTCGTCGGCCCACTCGGCGTCGCCCGTGCTCGCGGCGAGCGCGTCGGCGAGGTCGCGGGTGAGGCCGAGGTTGAGCACGGTGTCCATCATGCCCGGCATGCTCTGCGCCGCGCCGGAGCGCACCGACACGAGCAGGGGCTCGGGTCCGGCGCCGAAGGTGCGGCCCGTCGCCTCCTCCAGCTCGCGGATGCCGGCGACGACCTGCGGCCAGACGCGGTCGGGGAGCCGACCGCCGGCGGCGTGGTACTCCTGGCAGACGCGGGTCGTGACCGCGAAGGCGGGCGGCACGCGCAGGCCCAGCGCGCGCATGGCGTTGACGCTGCAGGCCTTGCCGCCGAGCAGCTCGCGGTCGCCGGGCTGCGCACCGTCGAGGGTGACGATGTCGGCCGCGGTCATCAGGTCGGTCATGACGGGTCCTTCCGGTCGGACGAGGTGGGGGCGGCGGGGCCGGCGGTCCCGGGCGGATCGGCCCGGTGGGCGGCGGCGACCCGCGCCGCGAGCAGGCCGCCCTCGACGGGGACGTCGATGCCGTTGAGCCACGTCGCGGAGCGACCCAGGGCGAAGACGACCACCGCGGCGATCTCCTCGGGACGTCCGTGCCGGCCGACGACACCGGCCGCCCGGGCGATCGCGTCGACGCCCATGGAGGCGCGGAAGTCGTCGAGGATGGGCGTCTCGATCGGGCCGGGGCTCACCGTGAGCGCGCGGCGCCCGGCGGGGAGCAGGTCGGCGGCGAGCAGCTGGGTCGCGAGGTTGAGCGCGGCCTTCGACGTGTCGTAGGCGGCCGGGCCCTCCAGCCCGTGCACCGCCAGCCACGCCGCGACGCCGTCGGCGTCGGTGACGTCGAGCAGGTCGCGGAGCGCCTCGGGGGGCACGGCGCTGCGGTGCGCCGCCACGGACGACACGTTGACGACCGCCCCGCCGGGCTCGATCCGGTCGACGAGCCCGGCGGCCAGGCGCCGCGGGCCGAGCAGGTTGACGGCCAGGACCGTGGCGGGCGGACAGGTGCCGGGGACGCCCGCCACGTTGGCGAGGCCCGCGACCTCGGTCGGCAGCGCCGCCAGCGCGGCGTCCACCGAGGCCGGGTCGGCGAGGTCGACGGCCACGGGGGTGACGCCGGCGAGCGACACCGGACCCCGGTCGAGGGCGACGACCCCGTGGCCGGCGGCCAGCAGCTGGGCCGCGACCTCGCGGCCGATGCCGGAGGCCGCCCCCGTCACGACGTACGGCGCGGCGCTCATGCCATCACCGCCGTCAGCTCGGTCATCTCGAGCAGGCCGTGGGTGCCGAGCTCCCGACCCCAGCCCGAGTCGCCGGAGCCGCCGAACGGGACGGCGGGCCGCTCACGGGTGCGCACGCCGTCGACCTTCACCTGGCCGGCGCGGATCTCGGCCGCGACGGCGAGGGCCGTGGCGCGCGAGCCGTCGGTGCCGGCCGACCAGACCTCGGCCGAGAGCCCGTAGCGCGTGTCGTTGGCCAGGGCGACGGCGTGGTCCAGGTCGGCGTAGCCCTGGAGCACGAGGACCGGCCCGAAGATCTCCTGCTGCACGGCCGGGGCGTCCGCGGGCAGGTCGGCGATCACCACCGGGTCGACGAACCAGCCGGTGCCGCTCGCCTCGCTGGGCCGACCGCTGCCGACGACGAGCCGGCCACCGCCGGCCACGGCACCCGCGACGTGGCCGAGCACCCGGTCGCGGTGGGCGCGGGTGACGAGCGGGCCCTGGCGGGTGGCGGGGTCGGCCGGGTCGCCGAGCACGAAACGGTCGACCTCGGCGCGCACGACCTCCTCCACCTCCGGCAGCACCGCGGCCGGGAAGAGCAGTCGTGTCGTGGCGTTGCACGCCTGGCCGGAGTTGACGAGGCCGCTGGCCAGCACGGCCGGGACGACCTGCGCGAGGTCGGCGTCCGGCAGCACGACGGCCGGCGACTTGCCGCCGAGCTCGAGCGTGGCCGGGGTGAGGGTGGCGGCACCCGCGGCGGCGACCAGGCGGCCGGCCGCGACGCTGCCGGTGAAGGTGAGCCGGTCGAGACCGGGGTGCTGCGTCAGCGCCGCCCCCGTGACCGGGCCCGTGCCCTGCACGACCGTCAGCAGGTCGGCCGGGGCACCGTGCACCGCGGCGGCCTCGGCGACCAGCAGGGCGAGCCGCGCGGCGTCGTACGGCGTCTGCTCCGACGGCTTGAGCACGACGGCGCAGCCGGCGCCGAGCGCGGCGGCCACCTTGGCGACGATCTGGTGCACCGGCATGTTCCACGGCGTGATCGCGCCGACGACGCCCGCGCCGCGGCGGTGCAGCACGGCACCCTCGGCGGTCTGCACCCACGCCAGCGTGCGGGTGAGCGCGGCCGTCGAGCGCAGCACGCGGGTCGGCAGGTCGACCTGGGTGGCCGCGGCCAGCCAGAGCGGCATGCCCATCTCGGTGCTGACCGTGGTCGCGACGGCGTCACCGTCGCGCTCCAGCAGGTCGGCGAGCGTCTCGAGCAGGGCAGCGCGTCCGGCCGGGTCCACCCGGGTCCACTGCTCGTGGGCGGCGCGGGCGCGGCGTACCGCCTCGTCGACGAGGCCGGCACCGGCCTCCCGGCTCGCCCCGACGACCTCCTCGGTGAACGGGGAGACGACGTCGTGCCGGTCGCCGCCCTCGGCCCGCTCCTCGCCGCCGAGCACGTGGCCCGCGAGCACGGGCAGCGGGCTCACGCCTGCTCCAGGCGGACCGGCAGCGTCTTGATGCCCCGGAAGAAGTTGCTGCGCAGGCGGCGGGCGTCGCCGGTCACCTCGAGGCGCAGGCCGCGCTCCACGAGCCGGGTGAAGAAGAGGCGCGCCTCGAGCCGGGCCAGGTTGGCGCCGAGGCAGGCGTGCTCGCCCCACCCGAAGCCCAGGTGCTCGTTGGGGTGCCGGTCGATGCGGAACTCCTCGGGGCGCTCGAACGCGCGCGGGTCGCGGTTGGCCGAGCAGAACCACATGACGACCTTCTCGCCGGCGCGCACGGTGCGGTCGTGCAGCTCGACGTCACGCGTGGCCGTGCGCCGCATCGAGAGCACCGGGCTGACCCAGCGCACCATCTCCTCGACGCCGACGCGGACGGCCGCGGGGTTGGCGCGCAGGTGGTCCCAGGCGGCGGGGTTCTCGTGGAGGGCCAGGACACCGCCGGACAGGAGGTTCCGGGTGGTCTCGTTGCCGGCCACCATGAGGATCAGGTAGTAGGCGTCGAGGTAGCCGCGGCTCAGCGGCACCCCGTCGAGCTCCGCGGCGGTGAGGGCGCTGACGAGGTCGTCGGCGGGGCAGGCCCGCCGCTGCTCCTCGAGGGCCCGGAAGTAGGTGAAGACCTCGTCGCGCGCCCGCACGGCCGTCTCGGGGCCTTCCGAGTAGTCCGGGTCCTCCGACGCCATCTGGTTGGTCCAGCGCAGGAGGTGCGGGCAGTCCTCGAGCGGGGCGCCCAGGAGCCGCCCGATCATGACGAGGGGCAGCTGGGCGGAGATCTTCTGGACGAGGTCGAACTCGCCGGTGCCGACGTGCTCGTCGAGCAGGTCGTCGATGACCTGGGTGATGTCGGGCTCGAGCTTCTTGACCTTGGCCGCCCGCACCTCGGAGGCCGCGAGCTTGCGCAGCGGGCCGTGGTCGGGCGGGTCCACGTGGTGGATGCTGCGGGCGCCTGATCCCTCGGCGCGGCGGTCGGCGATCTGGGTGCCCTCGGTGACCGTGAAGGTCGCGTGGTCGGCGGCGACGCGCTTGACGTCGTCGTACCGCGTGACCGACCAGAAGCCGCGACCGCCCGGCTCGTCGTTCCAGTGCACGGGGCGCTCGTCGCGCAGCCGGGCGAAGACCTCCTCGTCGCGCCCGAGCTCGAACGGGTGGAGACTCATGAGGTCGAGGTCGTCGACGGAGGTCATGCGAGGGCTCCTCAGCGCGTCGTTTGTGACTAGAGAGTCGCATCATAACGCAGGTCACACCCCGCGGGAAGTCCCGACCGGGGTGGCGCTCGCCCGGGTCCGCGCGCTAGCGTCTCCCTGTTAGTGACGCCAATGTCGCATTTCAGGAGGAGCGGTCGATGTACCCGCCCACGGTCGCAGCCCGCACCCCGGACCTGCCCGCCTACGTGATGGCCGCGACCGGCGAGCAGCTCACCTTCGCCGAGCTCGACGCCGACTCCAACCGGCTCGCCCACCTGCTCCGCGGGCACGGGGTGGTCCCCGGCGACACGCTCGTCCTGCTCCTGCCCAACGGTCTCGCGTGGCCCGTCGCGGTCGCGGCCGGGATGCGCACCGGGCTGCGGGTCACGCCCGTCAACTGGCACCTGGGGACGCCCGAGCTCGCCGCGCTGCTCGTCGAGGCCGCTCCCCGGGCCGTCGTCACGACCGTCGCGCTGAGCGCGACCCTCCACGCCGCGCTCGCCGACGTGCCCGCGGGACCCGCCGTCGTGCTGACGGTCGACGGGACGGCGCCCGACGGACGCTCCCAGGACCTCGGGGCCGCGCTGCGCGACCAGCCGACCCACCCGGTCGACGACGAGCTCCTGGGCGCGCGGGTCCTCTTCAGCGGCGGCACCACCGGTCGCCCCAAGGCCTTCCGCCAGCCGCTCCTCGGCGTCCACCCGCTCGACGCCCCGGCCCGCCACCCCGCGCTCGCCGAGCGGCTCGGCATCGGCCCCGGGATCCGCTTCCTCTCCCCCGCCCCCAGCTACCACGCCGCGCCGTTCACCTTCCAGCTGATGACGCTCGCCGCCGGCGGCACCGTCGTGTGCATGGAGGCCTTCGACCCGGAGCAGGCGCTGCACGCGCTGGTCGACCACGAGGTCACCCACTCGCAGTGGGTCCCGACCATGCTGTCGCGGCTCCTCGCCGTACCCGGGCGGGAGGACCTGCCGCTGGCGCCCTCGCACCGCGTCGCCGTCACCTCGGGGGCCCCGTGCCCCGTGCGCCTCAAGGACGCCGTCAACGACTGGTGGGGCGACATCCTCCACGAGTACTACGGCGCGTCCGAGGGCTACGGCCACACCTACGTCTCGCCCGCGGAGTCGCGCGCCCGGCCGGGCACCGTCGGCCGGCCCCTCGGCGAGGCCCGGGTGGCCGTCGTCGACGACGCGGGCAGCCCCCTGCCGCCGGGCGAGATCGGTCGCGTGGCCTTCGCGCAGCCCGGCACCGGCGAGCTCCGCGGCATGGGCGACCTCGGGCGGCTCGACGCCGACGGCTTCCTGCACCTCACGGGGCGCAGCACGTTCATGATCATCTCGGGCGGCGTGAACATCTACCCCGAGGAGATCGAGGAGGCGCTGCTCGACGACGAGGAGGTGGCCGACGTCGCCGTCTTCGGCGTGCCCCACCCCGACCTCGGCGAGCAGGTCATGGCCGTCGTCGAGCTGGCGGACGGGCACGCGCCCGACGACGCGACCGCCGACCGCCTCGCCGCGCACTGCCGGGCGCACCTCGCCCGGTTCAAGACCCCGCGGGTGTTCGAGTTCGTGCCCCGGCTGCCCCGGCTGCCGACCGGCAAGCTCGACAAGACCGCGCTGCGGTCGACCTACGCGTCCCGCACCACCACGCCGACCCCGGACCCGATCCCGACGGAAGAGAGCCGATGACCGAGCAGGCCACCCACGACCGATCCTTCGAGGTGCTCCACGCCGTGCGCGTCAAGGGCCTCACCACCGACGCGGTGCTCGCGGACTTCCTCGGCGTCGCCGAGGACGGGCTCGCGCCCCACACCGGTCCGCTCCTCGAGGCCGGGCTCCTGCTGCGGCGCGAGGGCCGGTTCGCCGGCCACACCCTGACGCCCGCCGGCAAGGAGGCCGCCGCGGAGCAGCTGGCCACCGACGCGGAGACGAGCGCCGCGGCGCCCGCGCTCACGGCCCTGTACGACGCGTTCCTGCCCGTCAACGGGGACTTCAAGCGGCTCTGCGAACGGTGGCAGGTGCGCGACGGGCAGCCCAACGACCACACCGACGCCGCCCACGACCAGGCCGTCTTCGCCGACCTGCACACGCTCCACGACGGGTTCGCGCCCGTGCTCCGGGGCGAGGACCTGCCGGCGCGGATCCGTCGCTACGCCGACCGCCTCGACGGCGCCCTGGCGCGCATCGACAGCGGTGAGACCGGTGCCTTCGCGCGGCCGATGAACAACAGCTACCACGACATCTGGATGGAGCTCCACGAGGACCTCATCGTCTCGGGCGGCCGGGTGCGCGACGCGCACGACGAGGGATGAACGCCCCGACCGGCCCCCTCGCGCCGCTCCGGGACGCGGGGGCGGTGAACCTGCGCGACCTCGGCGGGGTGCGGACCGGCGACGGCCGCCGGGTGCGCACCGGGCGGCTGCTGCGGTGCGACTACCCCGCGTTCGCCGAGGGACCGGCCGGCGCCGACGTCGTGGCCCGCTCCGGGCTGCGCACCGTCGTCGACCTCCGGCTCGAGGAGGAGATCGGGGTGGAGTGCCCGCCCTGGACGGCGCTGGGCATCGACCACCGCCAGGTCTCCCTGGTCTCGGGCCGCGGGGACTCCTGGCACGCCGGGTACGCGCGCTACCTCGTGCACCGGCCGCAGCACGTCGTCGAGGCGGTCCGGCTGCTCATGGAGCTGCCCGGACCGGCGCTCTTCCACTGCGCGGCCGGCAAGGACCGCACCGGCGTCGTCGCCGCCCTCCTGCTCAAGGCGCTGGACGTGCCCGACGAGGAGGTGACGGCCGACTACGTGCGCACCGCCGAGGTGCTGCCGACGATCATGACGCGCCTGCTGGGGCACGAGTACTACCAGCGGATCCTGGCCCGGACGACGCTCGAGGACCAGACGCCGACGGCCCGGAACATCGGCGAGCTGCTCGCCCACCTCGCCGAGGCGGGGGGCGCCGAGCGCTGGCTCCTCGACCACGGCCTGCCCGAGGAGACGCTCGCCGCGTTCCGCGCAGCGATGCTGGAGTGAGGCTGCTGGAGTGAGACCCGGCCCCGGGACCGTTCGGCGACGGTCCCGGAGCCGGGGATCGGGGGGCCCGCTCGGACCCGTCAGGCCGGGGCGAGCACGCCGGACACGTTGCGCATGGCCTCGATGCTGTGCCAGTCGCGCGCGGCGGCGCAGTTGCGCTCCAGCAGCGCCAGGATGAGGCGGTTGACGACCTCGTTGTCGGGGAGCACCGCGACCGCGGCGAGCGTGATGAAGAGGCCGCTCAGCAGCTGCAGCTGGTAGTCCGCCGTCGCCTCCTCCAGGTCGTAGGACCCGCCCCGCTCGGCGAACACGTCGACGTAGTGGCGCAGCAGACGGTGCTCGTCGGCCCGACGCTGGGCCACGTCGACGCTGCCGGAGAGGAAGTAGCCGACGTCGTACATGGGGTTGCGCAGGCCCGTGACCTGCCAGTCGATGAGCACCGCGCCGGGCCTGCCGTCGGGCAGCGTCTCGAAGAGCACGTTGTCGACGCGCGGGTCGCCGTGGGTCAGCGTGAGCCGCGACTGGCTCTTGAGGTGCCAGGGGCGTACGACGCCGGGCGCCGCCGCCACGATCGCGAGGTCCTCGGCGGGGAGGCTGTCGGCGAAGCGCGCGAGGGAGAGCTCGGCGCCGCGGGTGGTGGCGTCCGACCAGTAGTCGCAGACCGCGGGCAGCCGGATCAGCCAGTCGGGGGCGGTCGCGTCGTCGAGCGGGAACGCCGAGTGCAGCCGCGCGAACTGGGTGACGACGGCCTCCGCCTCGACCGAGGAGCAACCCGCCACCTGGTTGCCGGGCACGGCGGCCGTGGTCAGGTCCTCCATGACGAGGTTGATGGTCGTCTCGTCGCCCCCCACGAAGTAGGTCCGCGGGATCCGGCAGGCGCCGCTGGCGCCGACGGCACGGTAGCCACCGATCTCCCGGTGGTACGCGCCACTGCCCAGCGCGTGGGCGTGCGCACCGGGGGCGCTCGGGCGGAACTTCACGACGAGGGCGTCGGGTCCGCCGTCGGCGTGGCCCGCGGCGTACGAGATCGCGACCCGGACCGTGTCGCTGACGTTGCCGGCGCCGACGGGCTCGTGGGTGATCGCGGCGACCTGCGCGTCGGGGTGCCCGCCCGCGCGCAGGACGGTCTCGACCCAGGCGGCGTCGAGGTCGGCGACGGAGTCGAGGACCGGCGGGACCTCGGTGGGGTGCGTGCTCATGACCATGCTCCTTCGGCGTAGGGGGCGTTCCAGACGTCGGTGACCCGACCGTCGCGGACGCGGAAGATCTCGATGCCGCAGAGGCGGTCACCGGTGGTGCGTCGGGTCGCCTCCCAGGTGAGGGAGGCGATCTCGTCGTCCCCCACGAGATGGACGATCGTGAACTGCGGGTCGTGCGTCGCCAGGTCGCGCGTGATGCGGTCGACCTGCTCGTCGTGGCTCATCGCGGTGCGGCGCGCGGGAGCGCCCGGGTCGTGGCGGACGACGGGGTCGGCGCAGATCTCGCGCACGAGGTCGACCCGGCCGGCGTTGTAGATCTCCAGCACGTAGCGCTCGACGGCGCGGACCGCGGCGCTCACGCCGGGACCCGGTCGGCGGCGCGGTAGGCCTCCACGACGGAGACCAGCTCACTCGGCGTCGCGCCGTGCATGATGACGCCGTCGACGCCCAGGTCGAACTGCGCGGCCACCCGGTCGGCACACCGCTCCGGGCTGCCCGTCGCGGCACAGTCGAGCCACTCCTCCGGCAGCACGGCCCGCAGCCGGTCGAGCTGCTCCGGGGTCGCGACCGCGTCGGCCCACCCCTCGAGCTCGCCCACCACGTCGCTGCGGCGGAACTCCTCGAGCAGCGCCGGGTCCCACCGGTTCGTGGAGACGAGGAGGTCGCCGTAGACCTGCAGGTACGTCGCCAGCCGGCCCACCGTCTTCTTCACGAAGGTCTCCTCGTCGATCTCGTCGGTCACCGTCGCGTAGCAGGACCAGACCTTCACGGCCGCCGGGTCGCGACCCGCCTGCTCCGCGGCGTCCCGCACCTCCTGCACCACCCGCGCCGTCGTCTCGTCCGAGAAGAAGGTGTGGAGCACGACCAGGTCGAACGCCCGGCCCGCGAGGGCGAGCGTCGCGGGACCGAAGGCGGTCGTGCCGAGCCGGATGTCCTCGTCGAACGTCGGGTCGAGCTTGAGCGCCGGGAACTGCCCGAGCGGACCGTCGTAGTCGCGCACCGTCTCGCCGCGCCACAGGCGGCGCATCAGGTGGGCGAACTCCTCCATCTGCACCGTCGTCGTCTGCTTCAGGCCGAGGGCGGCGATCTGCGGCCGGAGGCCCCGCCCGATCCCGAGCACGAAGCGCCCACCCGTCAGGCGGTGCATCGTCGAGGCGAAGGCCGCCGTGATGGCGGGGTGCCGGGTGTTGATGTTGGTGGCCGCGGTCGTGATGTCGATGCGCTCGCTCACCGCCCCGGCGGCGCCCGACAGGCTGCACGCCTCCTTGACGTTGAGGCGCTCGGAGAGGAAGGCGTTGCCCAGGCCGAGCTCCTCGGCGAGACGGATCTCCGCGATCAGGTCGCGCGGCGACTCGACGTGGCCACCCAGCGCGTAGAAGCCGAGGCGATCGACGCCGGGGCGTCCGGTGGGGGGAGGTCCTGGTCGCATGCGCACTCCTTGATAGCGACTGCCGTGTCACAAATCATGTGATGGGCGTCACCGTAGTGCGCCGCGATGCAGCGGTCAATAGGCGCTCTGGACCGGCACGGCGTCGTGCGATTTGTGATCGGCGAGCCGCGAAGGGTGGCTCGAGGAAAACGCGGACCGGGGGTCGCGCAGGGTCCGCGTTTTCCTCGCTCAGCCCGGCCCCGGTCCGCGTTTTCCTTCCCCGGGCGTTCCCCGGGCGTTCCCCGGGTCGAGCCTCAGCCGCGGAACGCCGCAGCCACGGCGAGCACGCGCTCGCAGGCCTCGGCCTCGCCCACGCTGATGCGCACGCCGTCGCCGGGGAACGGGCGCACGACGATGCCGGCCTCGTCGGCCGCGGCGGCGAACGCGAGGGTCGCGGCGGGCTCACCCGGGAACGGCAGCCAGACGAAGTTGCCCTGCGCGTCGGGCACGGGCCAACCCTGGGCTCGCAGCCCGGCGAGGAGGTGGCCGCGGCGCGCGACGAGCTCGTCCACCCGCGCGACCATCGCCTCCTGCTCGGCGAGCGACGCGATCGCGGCGGCCTGGGCGACCGCGGAGACGCCGAACGGCAGGGACACGACGCGCAGGGTCGCGGCCACCTCGGGGTGCGCGACCGCGTAGCCGACCCGCAGCCCGGCGAGCCCGTAGGCCTTCGAGAACGTGCGGGTCAGCACCACGTTGGCGTGGGCGCGCATCGTGGCGACGCCGTCGATCGGGTCGTCGGAGCGGACGAACTCGACGTACGCCTCGTCCACCACCACGAGCACCCGCGTCGGCACGCGGGCGAGGAACGCGTCGAGCTCCGCCTGCGTCACGGCCGGGCCGGTGGGGTTGTTGGGCGTGCAGACGACGACGACCCGCGTGCGCTCGCCGATCGCGTCCGCCATGGCGCCGAGGTCGTGGCGGCCGTCGGCCAGGAGGGGTACGGCGCGGCCGACGGCCCCCGAGGTCGCGAGCGCGATCGGGTACGCCTCGAAGGAGCGCCAGGCGTGCACGACCTCGTCGCCGGGGTCGCAGTAGGCGCCGACGAGCTGGTAGAGCAGGCCCACGGAGCCCGTCGCCACCGCCAGGTGGTCGGTCGGCACGTCGAGGTGGGCGCCGAGCGCGGCATACAGGTCCGTGCTCCCCATGTCGGGGTAGCGGTTCAGGTGCGCGACCGCCGCGGTCGCCGCCTCGAGCACGCCGGGCAGCGGGGGGAACGGGTTCTCGTTGCTGGACAGCTTGTAGGACGTGAGGCCAGGGCGGGCGGTGGGCGGCTTGCCGGGAACGTACGCCGGGATCGCCAGCACGTTGCTCCGCGGGGTGGGCAGGTCTGCCGGGGTGTCGGACATGGGGCGCACGTTAGGGCTCGCGGGAGGCCGCCCGCCAGGGGCGCAGCAGCAGCGCCGCCACGAGCCCGAGCCCGGCGCCGATCACCGCGCCCGTCGTGTTGTCGACGACGTCGGTGATGTCGCAGGCGCGGTCGAGCCGCGCCAGCTCGAGCTGGGTGAGCTCGATCGCGCCGGAGTACGCCGCGAGCCCGAGCACGAGGAGCGGCACGAGCACCCAGCCGGCCCGCCACCGGCAGGCCGCGACGGTGCCGAGCAGCCCGGCCGGCACGAAGAGCGCCGTGTTGAGGAGGCGTTGGCCGCCGTCGAAGATCCAGAACCCGTCGGGCGCCGGACCCCCGTAGTCCATCGAGCAGAACTCCGCCCGCGTCTCCGCGGCCACCCAGCCCGGCGCGCCCGTGGCCGGCACCAGCGTGACGAGGGCGATGACGACCACCGACCACACGCACCCCGCGGCGGCGACGGCGAAGACCGGGCCGGTGCGACGCGCGAGCACGAGCGCCGCCCCCGCCAGCACCAGGCCGGAGAGGAGGGCACCGAGCACCATCACCCCGGGTCCGCCGAACGTCACCATGGCGCCCGACGGTAGCGGGCCTCAGGGCAGGACGACCTCCCCGCCGGGCACCACGTCGAGGTCGCGGCCCACGACCAGGTCGGTGGGGTTGGTCAGGCAGCGCACGGAGCCGCCGCCCTTGTGCAGCTCGGACAGGTCGAGGAGCACGACCCGGAACCCCCACGACTCCAGCTGGTCGCGCACCCGCGGCGGGCAGGCGGGCATGAGCACGGTGCGGCCGACCACGACGGCGTTGGCGCAGAAGGTCAGCGCCTCCTCCTCCGTGAGCACGAGCGGCTCCGGCACGAGGTCGAGCAGCGCCGCCGCGGAGGCGTCGTCGAACGCGGCCGGGCACACCATCGCCCGCCGGTCGTCGAGGGGGCAGAAGGCGAGGTCGAGGTGGTACATCGCCGGGTGGACGATCCGCAGCCCCCGCACCCGTACGTCGAGGGCCGCGGCCACCGGTGCCAGGGCGGCCTCCTCGGTGCGCGGCCCGAAGCCGGCCACGAGGTCGCCGCGCCACGCGAAGAGGTCGCCCGCCTCGAGGTGGGGGCCGACCCCGTCGCGCCCGACGCCCAGCAGGACCCGCCCGCGGCTCGTCGCCCAGGAGGCGGCGCTCGTCGTCTCGGACCGACGCTCGGCGTACCGCATGTGGGACGCGAGGAACGCCTCCCGGCCGTCGGCCAGCGTCAGCGCGATGCCGAGGTTCATCGCGTAGACCATGTCGGGGCTGTCGGGCCGCTGGCGCAGCACGTCGACGCGCGCGCCGGCGTCGCGGAGCGCGGCGAGCATCGCGTGCCACTGCTCGCGGGTGCGCTCCGGCTCGGGCTGGTCGGCGGGGTCCATGAACGGGTTGATGACGTAGTCGACGCGGAAGTGGTCCGGGCTGACCACGGCGTAGGACCGGCCCCAGGCGAGCTCGCCCTCCAGCACGCCCGCCGTGTCCCGCACCTGCTCGATCGCCCGCTGCGGCGGCTCCTGCACCAGGGTCATGACCCACCCTCCTCGATTGTCCGACAATCCGACGAGGGGGAGTGTGGCACAGCCCAGCGGCGTTCCGCGAGAATGCGCGGGTGCCCGATCCCTACGCCGGCCTCCACGTCGAGGTCACCTCGACCACGCAGCGCGTCGCCGACGAGCTGCGCCGGGCCGTCTTCGACGGCGAGCTCGAGGCGGGCACGCCGCTGCGCGAGGTCACGCTCGCCGCGTCCCTGGGCGTCGCCCGCTCGACCGTCCGGGAGGCGCTGACCCAGCTCGTGGCCGAGTCGATCGCGACGCGGGAGCCCCACCGCGGGGTGAGCGTCGCCGTACCCGACGCCGACGCCGTGCGCGACGTCTGCCGGGCGCGCACGGTGCTGGAGTCGGCGGGGGTACGCCGCTGGACCGACGCCACCGAGGCCGAGCGCCAAGAGGTGCGGGACCGGCTGGCGGCCTACACGGGCGCGGTGGCGCGGGGGGCGGGGTACGCGGAGCTCAACGAGACGCACCTCGAGTTCCACGTGGCCCTCGTGGGGCTCGCCGGCTCGCCGCGGCTGGTGCACACCGCCCGCGCCCTCGTGGCCGAGCTCAAGGTCGTGCTCGCGCAGATCGACCGCGCCGAGCGCAACGCCCACGACCAGGCCGACAGCCACGAGGCGATCGTGGCGCTGCTCGAGGCGGGGCGGGTCGACGAGGGCCTCGTCGCCATCGACGCGCACCTCCGCGACGCCGAGCGGGACATCCTCCACGCGCTCGGGGCCACCTGAGGATCACCTGAAGCGGGATGCAGGGACTGGCCCGGTCTGCCTACGATCGGCCTCGTGAAGTTCGTCGCCTGGGTCCTCGTCAACGCGCTCGGCATCGCCGTGGCCGCCTGGCTCTTCGACGGCATCTCCTTCGACGGCGCGACCAGCGGCCAGGCGGAGATCGAGGACAAGATCCTCCCGCTGCTCGGCGTCGCGCTCATCTTCTCCCTGGTCACCGCCTGGGTCGCGCCGGTCGTGAAGCTGCTGTCGCTGCCCCTCGTGATCCTGACGCTCGGCCTCTTCCTCTTCGTGGTCAACGCCGCGATGTTCCTGCTCACCGGCTGGCTGGCCGACAAGTTCGACATCCCGTTCCACGTCGAGGGCTTCTGGACGGCGCTGGGCGCCTCCATCGTCATCACGATCGTCACCTGGCTCGTCGAGGCCGTCACCGACACCGAGGTGCGCGGGTGACGGTCCCGCTCCCCGCCCCGCGCGACCCCGCGGCGTACCGCGTCGCCGTGGTCTGCCTGGGCAACATCTGCCGCTCGCCGATCGCCGACGTGGTGATCGAGCAGCGGCTGGCCGAGGCCGGCCTGTCCGGCAGCGTCACCGTGGAGTCGTTCGGCACGGGGCCGTGGCACGTGGGCGAGCCGATGGACGAGCGGTCGGCGCGGGTGCTGCGGGAGGCGGGGTACGACGCGACCCGCCACCGCGGACGCCAGGTCACCGCCGAGCACGCGGGCCGGTTCGACCTCGTGCTGGGCATGGACCACGCCAACGTGACCGACCTCGTCGCGCTCCTGCCGGGCGACGCGGAGCGGATCCTGCGCTTCCGCGACCTCGACCCCGAGGGGCCGGGCGACGTGCCGGACCCCTACGCCGGCGGGCCCGAGGGCTTCACCAGCACGCTCGCCGTCGTCGAGCGCACCGCCGACGCCCTCGTCGACCGGCTCGGCGACACGCTGCCCGTGCGGGAGCCGACCGCATGACCCGACAGCCGCTCCTGGCACGCCGGGCCGAGGCCCTGCTGGGCACGGCTGTCTCCGCCACCTCCCCCGTCGCCGGCGGCGACACCTCCACGTCGACCCGCCTCCGCCTGGCCGACGGCCGCAACGCGCTCATGAAGACGCACCCCGGAGCGCCGCCCGGGTTCTTCGAGGCCGAGGCCCGCGGGCTGCGGTGGCTCGCCGAGGTCGCCGACGGCGTGCCCGTGCCCGAGATCCTGGCTGCCGCCGAGGACTGCTTGCTGCTGCGCTGGATCGACCCCGGCCGCCCCACCGCCGACGCCGCGGCCGAGCTCGGCACGCGACTGGCCCGCACGCACCTCGCGGGAGCCGCGCTCGGCGCGGACGAGGACGGCTTCATCGGCCGCCTGCCGCTGCCGTGCCGCGCGCCGGAGGGTGTGTCGTGGGCGGAGTTCTACGCCGTGCGGCGCGTGCTGCCCTACCTGAAGCTGGCCCGCGACCGCGGCGCCGTGCTCCCCGAGGACGCCGCCCGCGTCGAGGCGCTGCTGCCCCGCCTGGCGGGGCTCGTGCCCGACGAGCCCCCCGCCCGCCTCCACGGCGACCTGTGGAACGGCAACGTCCTGTGGGGCGTCGGCGGCACCGTGCACGTGCTCGACCCCGCGGCGTACGGCGGCCACCGCGAGGTCGACCTCGCCATGCTGTCGCTCTTCGGGCTCCCCCACCTGCGCGAGCTCACCGACGCCTACGAGGACGCCAGCGCGGCCCTCGGGCGCCCCCTCGACGAGGAGTGGCGCGACCGGCTCGGGGTGCACCAGATCTTCCCGCTGCTGGTGCACGCGGCGTTGTTCGGCGGTGGGTACGGCGCGCGTGCCGGCGCGCTCGCCGCGTCGTACTGCTGAGGCGGACCGCCGCCGTGTAACGCGGTGTCCGAGCTACTCCCCACGTGTTCTACCACCGCACAGGTGGCACGGACACCGCGTTACACGTCGAGGGAGTGGCGTTGTTACACGCCGAGGGAGTGGCGTTCTCAGGCGCGACTCAGCCCTGATCGGCATACTGCTGGGGTGCCAGACAGCAAGGGGTCCCGCGTGCTCGTCGTCGACGACGACCGCGCGGTGCGCGATTCGCTGCGGCGGTCGCTGGAGTTCAACGGGTACGTCGTGGCGACGGCCTCCGACGGGGCCGAGGCGCTCGCGCAGATCGCGTCGGTGGCGCCGGAGCTCGTCGTGATGGACGTGATGATGCCGCGCCTGGACGGGCTCGAGGCCACCCGGGCGCTGCGGGCGGCGGGCAACGACGTCCCGGTGATCGTGCTGACGGCCCGCGACGCCGTCGGCGAGCGGGTCGAGGGCCTGGACGCGGGGGCGGACGACTACCTGACGAAGCCCTTCGCGCTCGAGGAGCTGCTGGCGCGGATCCGTGCGCTGCTGCGCCGCGCCGTACCCACGGAGCAGGCCGACGAGCGCCTCGTGTTCGCCGACCTCGCCATGGACCTCGCCTCCCGCGAGGTGTTCCGCGGCGAGCGGGCCATCGAGCTCACGCGCACCGAGTTCACCCTGCTCGAGATGTTCCTCCGCCGGCCGCGCCGCGTGCTCGAGCGGTCGTTCATCCTCGAGGAGGTCTGGGGCTACGACTTCCCCACGACGGCGAACTCGTTGGAGGTCTACGTCGGCTACCTGCGCCGCAAGACCGAGGCCGAGGGCGAGCCGCGGCTGATCCACACGGTGCGGGGTGTCGGCTACGTGCTGAAGGAAGCATGAGGCCCCTGCCGCCCCGACCCGAGGCCGCGCCGAGCGACGCGGAGCCCCCGGCCGAGACGGAACCGCAGGACCCCGGGCACGACGCCGGGCACGACCCCGGGCACGACGCCGAGCTGCCCGAGCGGCGCTGGCACTACCGCCGCTCGCTGGCCAGCCGCGTCACGCTGCTCACGACGATCGCGGTGGGCGTGGCGGTGGCGTTCCTGTCGCTGAGCGTCTACTTCGTCGTGCGCATCCAGCTCGAGGACACGATGGACGAGCAGCTGCTCGACCGGGCGACGTCGATGGCGGCCGGCCTCACGTCGGCCGCGGCGGACAAGGACCGCGACCAGCTCCTCACCCAGCTCCGGTTCCTGCCGCGCGACTCGCGGGTGCAGATCCTCTTCGCCGACGGGAGCATCCTCCTCACCAACGGCACCACGACGCTCCCCCTGGGCGAGGAGGAGTGGGACGTCGCCACGAGCGACGCCGACCACGCCGTGCTCCGCTCCGTGACGATCGCCGGCGACCACGTGCGCATGGCGACGGTGCCGATGGACCTCTCCAACGGCCGGATCGGTGCGCTCGTGATGACGCAGAACACCGACTCGCAGCAGAAGTTCCTCGGCAAGCTCGGGCTGGTCATGCTCGGCTTCGGCGGCACCGGCGTCATCATCGCCGCCGTCGCGGGCACCGTGGTGGCCCGCAACGGCCTGCGGCCGGTACGGCGCCTCACCGAGTCCGTCGAGACCATCGCCCGCACGGAGGAGCTCACGCCCCTGCGGGTCGAGGGCGACGACGAGATCGCGCGCCTCGCGACGGCGTTCAACCAGATGCTGACGGCGCTGAGCGCGTCCCGGGAACGGCAGAAGCAGCTGGTGGCCGACGCCGGCCACGAGCTGAAGACCCCGCTCACGTCGCTGCGCACCAACCTCGACCTCCTCGCCCAGGCCGAGGACACCGGCGCCGCGCTCTCCCCGGAGACCCGCCGCGAGCTCATCGACGACGTGCGGGCCCAGATCGTCGAGCTGAGCACCCTCATCGGCGACCTCGTCGAGCTCGCCCGCGACGAGCAGGTGCGCCACGTCGTCGAGCCGGTGTCCCTCGTCGAGGTGCTCGACAAGGCCGTCTCGCGGGTGCGGCTGCGGGCGCCGTCGGTGACGTTCGAGGTGCGCGCGGCCCCGTGGTGGCTCGTCGGCGAGTCCCACTCCCTCGAGCGCGCGATCACCAACCTCCTCGACAACGCCGCGAAGTGGAGCCCCACCGACGGCCGGGTCGTCGCGACCCTGGCCAACGGCATCCTCACCGTGGACGACGAGGGCCCCGGCATCCCGGAGGCCGACCGTGAGTACGTCTTCGAGCGCTTCTTCCGCTCCACCGAGTCGCGTGCCATGCCGGGCTCCGGCCTCGGCCTGGCGATCGTGCGGCAGGTCGCGGAGCGGCACGCCGGGTCCGTGCGCGCCGGCGTCTCGCCGTCCGGCGGGGCACGCCTCACCATGACGCTGCCGGGCGGCCCGCTGCACCCCGATGCGACCCGTCCGATCCCGCGCGAGCCGCGAGGTGCGACGACGGCTCCGACGGGGTAAGGACCCCGCCATGAGCGACCAGCGCCCGCCCCTTCCCGGCCAGCCCGGCCAGCCCGGCCAGCCCGGCTCCTACCCCTCGGGCCAGCCCGGACAGCGACCCGGACCACCACCGGGACAGCCGGGGCAGCCGGGACAGCCCGGGCAGCACCGGCCGGGCGGGCCGCCTCCGGGCGCGCCGTACGGCGGGGGGCCGCGACCGCCGCAGCAGCAGCCACCCGCGTCGTACCCCCAGCAGCCCCGCCGCGGGAGCGGCGCCCTCGGTGCCGGGGTGGTCGTCGGTGCGCTCGTGCTGGGCGTGGTCGGCGGCATCGGCGGCGCGGCGGGGTACTCGGCGCTCGTCGACGACGACGGGATCTTCTCGACGAGCGGCGACGACGGCGGCTCGGACGGCGACACCCGCATCCAGGCCGACGACCTCGACACCGGCAGCATCGACCCGCTCGACCTGGTGTCGGTCAACGACATCTCCAACGCCGTGCTGCCCGCGGTCGTGCAGATCAACGTGCCGGTCACGGGCGGGTACTCGCAGGGCTCCGGCTTCGTCGTGTCCGACGACGGCGAGATCCTCACCAACCACCACGTGATCGAGGGCGGGTCGTCGGGGCAGGCCATCGTCATCACCTTCGACGACGGCACGCTCGCGGAGGCGGAGGTCGTCGGCAGCGACCCGCTGCTCGACGTGGCGCTGCTCCAGCTCACCGACGCGCCCGACGACCTGACGGTGGCCTCGCTCGGGTCGTCCGACGACACCGAGGTGGGGCAGGCGGTGGTGGCGATCGGCGCGCCGTACGGCCTCCAGTCCACCGTCACCGCCGGCATCGTCAGCGCGCTCAACCGGCCGTTCGTGCTCGACCTGCCCGAGGGGCTGGTCGCCTACCCGGCGATCCAGACCGACGCGGCCGTCAACTCCGGCAACTCCGGGGGCCCGCTCGTGAACCTGCGCGGCGAGGTCATCGGGATCAACGGGGCGATCGAGCTGGCGCAGAGCGAGGAGGGGTACGACGCGGGGTTCATCGGCATCAGCTACGCCATCCCCATCGACGACGTGCGCCACGTCGTCGACCAGCTGCGCGAGGGCGAGGAGCCCGAGCACGCGAGCCTGGGCGCCAACGCGGAGACCGCCGTCGTGGAGAACATCGTCGACGGGGCCGCCGTGCTCACCGAGCTCGCCCCCGACGGCGCCGCGGCCCAGGCCGGGCTCGCCGAGGGTGACATGATCACGCAGATCGGCGAGCTGCACGTCAACAGCGCACGGGCGCTCGTGACGTCCGTGCTCACGTTCGAACCGGGTGAGGAGGTCGAGGTGACCTACCTCGACGGACGAGGCGACGAGGAGACCACCACCGTGACCCTGGGCAGCGACCTGGATGACTGACCGCACCCCCCGCCCGCTCCGCGCCTCCGCCGGGATCGCCGGCGTCCTCGTCGCCGTCGTCGCCCTGGCCGGGTGCGGCGGCGACGAGGGCGACGACGCCGACCGTTCGGTGCCGACGTCGTCGGCCAACAGCTTCCCGACGGACGACGTCGTCGAGGTCGGCGACCCCTGCGAGGCCGTCTCCGGTCCGGAGATGGGCGAGCTGCTGGGCCTCGACAAGCCGCTGACGGCCGCGAGCGCGGGGGCCGGCAACTACCGCGGGTGCAGCTACACCGACGCCGACGACGTCGTCGTCATCAACACGACGCGCTACGCCTCCGCGGCGCCCTTCGACGAGGTGTGGGACTCCCTCGACCTCGGCGACCTCGCCGTGCAGGGCGTGACGGTCCCGGGTGCCGACGCGGCGGGCCTCATCGTGGCCGCCGAGGAGGGCAGCCTCGCCATGACGGCCGCGGTCGCGCACGACGGCCTCGTGGACCTGGCGAACTTCTACGTCGTAGCGCCGTACGACGAGGCGGCCACCACCGCGGGCATCACGACCCTGCTGGAGCGGCTGGCGGCGCAGCCGGCGCCGGCCTCGTAGGGCTCCCGGCGGGCGTGGAGGCCGCGACGGCCGCCAGCACCCGCTCCAGCTTCCAGCCCGCCTCCGCCCACTCGTCCTCGACGGTCGAGCGGACGGTGATGCCCCCGCCGGTGCCCGCTCGCCAGGCGCGCCCGTCGCTGCTGGCGAGGCTGCGGATGACGACACCCAGGTCGGCGCCGCTGCCGTCGAGCCAGCCGAACGCGCCGGCGTACACGCCCCGGGCGCTCGACTCGACGGCCTCGATGACCTGCATGGTGCGGTGCTTCGGGGCTCCCGTCATCGAGCCCGCGGGGAAGAGCGCCCGGACGGCCTCGACCGTGGTGACCTCGGGACGGAGCTCGCCGACGACGGTGGACACGAGCTGGTGGACCGCGGCGTACGTCTCCGTGACCATCAGCTCCGGCACCACGACGCTGCCGGGGCGGCTCACCGTGCTGACGTCGTTGCGGAGCAGGTCGACGATCATGAGGTTCTCGGCCCGGATCTTCTCGTCGGTGGTGAGGGCGTCGCGCAGCGCCGCGTCCTCGGCCGGGGTCGCACCCCGCGGGGCGGTTCCCTTCATCGGCTTGGTCTCGATGCGCCGGGCGCGGCCGTCGGCCGTCGGCGCGATGCGGGCGTAGCGCTCCGGTGACGCGGCGAGCAGCCAGCCCCGGGCGCTCTCCGCGTCGGCGCCGCCGGTGACGTCGTGCTGCAGGAACGCGGCGTACGGCGCGGGTGTCGCGGCTCGGAGCGCGGCGTACACGGCCGCGGGGGCGGCGGTCGTCGCCGCCTCGGCGCGGTGGGTGAGGTTGACCTCGTACGACTCCCCCGCGTGCAGCGCCTCCTGCACCTGGGTGAACGCGGTGCGGTACCAGGTCGGGGGCTGACACTTTCCCCGGTCGACCGGGGAAAGTGTCGCTTTGACCATCGAATTTGATGCGCTAAGTGACACGTTCCCCGGTCGACCGGGGAAAGTGACGCTCTGACCACCAAAGTGCCGGAGGCGCGAGGGCCGCATCCAGACGGCGTCGGGCGCGTCGGAGGCGTCGCGCCGGGCGGGCAGGTCGCGCCGCGCGCCGTACCCCAGCCACCCGAACCACCGCGCCCCCGGCGCCGCCGCGACCTCGCGCTCGAGCACGGCGAACACGTCGTCACCGACCACGACGCCGCGCCAGGCGCCGGGGCGGCCCGTCCAGCGGCGTACCTCGCCGGTCGTCGCGTCCCACGTCAGCGACACGTCGTCCTCGCCGAGGCCCGCCACCACGCTGCGGTCGCCCGACCAGGGGCGGCCGGCGGTGCCGTCGAGGACGACGCAGCGGGGGTACGCCGCGGCGAGGGCCGCGATGTCCGCGTCCGCCATGCCGGGCGCGGGGGGCGTCACCGCGCCCCCTCGAGGAAGCGCGCCACCAGGGCGGCGCCGTGCTCGCTGAGCACCGACTCGGGGTGGAACTGCACGGCCTCGAGCGGGAGCGTCCGGTGACGCACCCCGAGCACCACCTCCTGCCCGTCGGCGCCCGCGCAGGTCGCGGAGACCTCGAGCACGTCGGGCACGGCGACGGCGCCGAGGGAGTGGTAGCGCACCGCGCGGAAGTCCTGCGGGAGCCCCGCGAACACCCCGCGGCCGTCGTGCCGCACCCGGGCGACGTCGCCGTGGGCCGGGTGGAGGCGGTCGACGCGGCCGCCGTACGTCGTCACGAGACCCTGCAGCCCGAGGCAGACGCCGAGCACCGGGCGGGTGGCGGCGCGGAGCACCTCGCGGCCGACCGAGAAGTCGGCCGGCCGGTCGGGGTGGCCGGGGCCCGGCGAGAGCACCACGAAGGCGTGCGCGAGCACCTCGTCGGCCGTCGTCACATCGTGCTGCACGACCGTCGGCAGCGCACCCGTGACCGACGCGACGAGGTGGGCGAGGTTGTGGGTCGAGGAGTCGCGGTGGTCGACGATGACGACGTCGGAGCCCATCACGCCCCGACGAGCAGGTCCCGGACGAGGCGGTGGATGAGCGCGAAGCCGTTCTGGGTGAGGATCGACTCGGCGTGGAACTGGATGCCGCGGTAGTGCGGCCCCGCCACCAGGTGGACGTCACCGGTCGCCGGGTCGGCGTCGACGTGCACGCCGTCACCGAGGGCCGCCCGGCCGCGCGCGTCGACGCCGTCGACCCGCCCGACGAACGTGTTGTAGAAGCCCACCCGCTCGACGTGCCCGTCGATCCGCACCGGCGACTGCGTGCCCTGGAAGACGATGTCCTTGAACGCGAGCGGCACGCCCAGGTGGTGGCAGAGCGCCTGGTGGCCGAGGCAGACCGCGAGGAACGGTCGCTCGGCGGCCATCAGCTCGGCGACGGCCGCCCGCAGCTGGGCCATCTTCGGGTCGGCGTCGTCACGGGGGTCGCCCGGCCCGGGACCGACGATCACGAGGTCGTGGCCGTCGAGCACGCCGGGGGCGTAGGCCTCGTGCCGCACGACCGTGCTCGTCATGCCGAGCACGCCGAGCACGTGGCGCAGCATGTTCACGAAGTCGTCCTCGCCGTCGAGGATGACGACGCTCCTGCCGGCCAGGTCGGGGTCGGGTTCCTCGTCTCCCTGGTCGGTCAGCCAGAAGCCGGACAGGCGCCGGTTGCGCGACGCCAGCGCGAGCAGCACGTCCTCGTCGTTGACGAGCTCCGCCACGTCGGCGTCGCTCGCCTCGCGCGCCGGCACGAGCCCGAAGGCCGACAGGATGCCGCCGGCCTTGGCGTGGGTCTCGGCGACCTCGTACGCCGGGTCCGAGTCCCGCACGAGCGTCGCGCCCGCCGTGACCGTCAGCCGCCCGTCGGGCTTCACGTCGGCCGTCCGGATGACGATGGGGCTGTCGAGCACGGGGGTGCCGTCGGGGTCGCGCCCGAAGATGGCCAGGGCGCCCGCGTAGTACTCCCGACCACCGGGCTCGTACTCCGCGATCAACCGGGCGGCGTTCTCGACGGGGCTGCCGGTGACGGTCGCGGCGTACATCGTGTCCCGCAGCACCTCCCGGACGTCGCGGTCCGTGCGGCCGGCCAGGAGGTACTCCGTGTGCACGAGGTGGGACATCGGCTTGAGGAACGGACCCAGCACCTGCCCGCCCTCGTGGCAGACGTCGCACATCATCTTCAGCTCCTCGTCGACGACCATGAAGAGCTCGTAGATCTCCTTCTCGTCGGCGAGGAAGGTCAGGAGGTCGCGCTTGAGCGTCGTCTCGTCGACGCCGCGGGGCAGCCGGAACGTGCCGGAGATCGGGTTCATCCGCACGTCGCCGCCGTGGACGCTCACGTGGCGCTCGGGGCTGGCACCGACGAGGTAGCGGTCGCCGGTGAAGAACAGGAAGGTCCAGTACGCCCCACGCTCGCGGGCCAGCAGCCGGCGGTAGACCTGCAGCGCACGCTCGGCGCTCCAGTCGGCGACGACCGCCCGGTACTGCCGCGCCACCACGAGGTTCGCCCCCTCGCCGCGGCCGATCTCCTCGTCGATGATCGTCCGGACGACCTTCGCGTAGTCCTCGTCCTCGACGTCGAACCCGCCGCGGTCGACGAAGTCGACCTCGCCGTCGGGCAGCGCCTCGAGCATCTCGGCGACGCTGAACTCCCACTCGGTGTCGACGTCGACCACGACGAGCGGGGTGCCGTCGTCGTGGGCGGCGAAGCCACGCTCCGCGAGCTGCCGGAAGGGGACGGCGACCAGCCGGTCGCACTGCCGGCCGGGCGCGGGCTCGCCGGTCTCCAGCGGGATGTCGAGGATCGAGTCGACCTCGGAGCGCGTGCCGCCGACCAGGCCGACCGTGTCGCGGTCGCCCGCCCGGGTCGAGCGCCGGATGATCGCCCACGCCTCGTGCCCCTGGAGCGCGGCGAGGGCGTCCTCGGCGTTCGGGCGGGCGGCGGGAGCGGTCGTCATGGGCGGGAGCCTACGTTCCCCCGAGGGTCGCGCGTCTCCTCAGTCCACAGGGGGATCCGTGCGCACGTAGGTCGTCCAGTGCTTCTCCAGCGAGAGCCCCGCCCGCTCGTAGACCCCGAGCGCGCCCGTCGGGTTCGCCGAGTCGACGTCGAGCGCCGCGCGGTCGAACCCGTCCTGCCGGCACGCCTCCAACGTGTGGCGCAGCAGGACGGAGGCGAGCCCGCGACCACGGTGCTCGCGGATCGTGCCCACGCGCGCGATCCAGGCCTCCCGCAGGCCCGTGACCTGGCGGACCGCGTCGTACTCGTCCACCTGGACGTAGCCCACCACCCGGTCCTGCTCGTCGACGGCCAGCAGGCTCACGTCGCCGCGGAAGCTGCGGCTGCCCGTCACCCAGTGCCGCCACTCGTCCGGGGTCCAGGCGGTCGAGCCGGGATGGTCGCGGAAGACCTCGTTGTGGACGAGCCGCAGGGCCTCGGCGTCGCGGGCGGCGTCGTAGCGCCGTACCCGCAGGCCCTCCGGCAGCACCCCAGGCTCCTGCTCGGGGACGGGAGCGACCCCCAGCGTGAGCGTGTAGCGGTCGGGGCGCAGGCCGATCGCGGCCAGGAGGTCCCGCTGGACCGTGTCCTCGGTCAGCCCGTTCACCTTGAGGTGCGCGGGCAGGTGGGGCGCGAGCTCCCGGTGCCGCTCCTGCGCCCGCGCGAGCATCGCCGCCGCGAGCCGGGTGCCGATCCCCTCGCCGCGGCGGTCGGGGTGCACGCAGCCGGAGCCGTACGTCGTCAGCGCCGCCCCACCCGGGTCCCGGGGCGTCAGGCGGGCGCAGCCCACGAGCGCGTCGCCGTCCACGGCCACGAGCCAGTCACGGGCCGGGTCGAGCAGCGGATCGGCCAGCTCCTCCTCGAGGTCGGCCAGGTCGTAGTGCTCGTCGGTCTCGTCGACGGCCTCGACCTCCCGCAGCAGCACGTCGAGGGCGGGCAGGTCGTCGGGCTGGATCCCACGGAGGTCGAGTGGCACGCCCGGCACGGTAGGCGCGGGCACGGCGCGGGGTCGACGGGTTTTCGGGGCGTGCACGATCGGCGCAAGCCGCCACGCTCGCCGGGCGGGGGTGGGAGCATGGTCGCGTGCTCAAGCTCGTCGCCCACCTCGCTGCCGTCGTCGCGACGGTCCTGCTCTCCTTCGCCACCGTCATGGCGCTGGCGGCCGTCTGTGCCGCTCTCTTCGGAGGGATGTTCGGCGGCTGGGAGCTCTCCATCACCCTTGGCATCGCGCTCGTGGCCTGGTGGCGCTTCCTGTCGCGGCGCGCCGACCGCCTCCTCGCCCGGTGGGACCGGTTCCGCGCGTTCGAGCGGGCCGAGCAGCAGCGCGAGGGCGTTCGGGCCTGAGGCCTGCCTGGTCCCGCCCCGGCCAGCGCGCGAACTGGGACGCTGGGACAGCCCCGACCGCCTCCGACCGGCACCAACCGCACAGCTTCCGGCCCCCGCCGGGGCCAGCCGCCCCTCAGCCCCGCGCCGACCGCCCCGCGCGCGCCCAGCGTGCGACGTGGTCGACGAACGTGCGGCGGTCGAGGGTCCAGTTGTGGTGGGTCGCGACGTACGCGTGTCCCTGCTCGGCCAACCGGCGCGCACGGTCGCGGTCGTCGGCGAGCGCCAGCACCTCGTCGACCGGGGCGTGACCGAACGGCACGACGACACCCCCGCCGGACGCGGCGAGGAACGACTCCACCTCGGGCAGCGGGGTGGCGACGACGGGCACGCCGTGGGCGAGGTACTCCATGTTCTTCGTCGGCAGCGACACCCGGTGGTTGAGCTCGTCGTGGAGCAGGGCGAGGCCCGCCACGGCGCCGTGGATGAGCGGGAGCGCCTGGTCGTTGGGGACGAAGCCGTGCCACACGAGGGCACCCGCGTCGTGCGCGGCTTGGAGGGCGGCGCCGGTCTCGCCGTGCGCCGTACCGACGACCTCGACGCGCACGTCGTCGCGGCCGCGGGCGCGCAGGCCCTCGGCGAGCGCGACGAGCTCGCCGGCGCCGCGGTCGCGGGTCAGCGAGCCGAGGTAGACGACGCGGGCGGGTCCGTCGGGGTCGGGACCGGGTACGTCGTCGGGCACGGCCGTCGAGTTGGGGACGACGGGGTGCTCGCCGTGGAACAGCCCGCGGTAGCCGTGCTCGGCCAGCAGCAGGTGGTGGCGCTTCTCGGCGCGGCCGAGCAGCCAGGTCAGGAACCCGGCGAGCGGCACCCGCAGCCACGTCGGGATCCACGTGCGGATCTGCACGGTCGCCGGCACGTTCTCGTGCACGTCCCACACCACCGGCGTCCGACCCGCCGCGCCGGCGACGAGCAGGAGCTCCGGGTCGTGGAGCAGCACGAGGTCGTGCGCGGGGGCGAGGGCACGGATCTTGCGCCGGGCGTCGAGCAGCGCGCCGATGCGGCGTCGCCCGTAGGACCGGCGGACGTCCACGCAGTCCACCCCGGGGCGGGGGTCCACGCCGAAGCCGCCGAACGGCGCCAGGTAGGTCACCGCGAACCCCGCGTCGAGCAGGGCACCCATCTCGCGGTGGGCGATGCGGGCGTCGCCCGGGTGGTGCACCACGGTGCAGACGAGCACGCGGAGGCCGGCGCCGGGCGACTCGGGCAACGCTCAGCCCACCGTGCTGAGCAGCTGCGTCGCGCGCGTCAGCACGACGTAGAGCGTCGCGCGGCCCGTCTGCGACTCGTCCTCGATCTCCTGCGGACGCACGACCACGATGCCGTCGAACTCGAGGCCCTTGGTGTCGAGACCCGTGAGCACGACGACCCGGTCGGTGCCGCTCGGCGTCACCGACGAGTCGACCGAGCGGGCCGCGGACGGCGCGTCCTCGGCGCGCTCCGGCCACCCGGCCAGCCAACCGTTGACCTCGGAGCGTCGGGCGACGGGGACGACGATCCCGACGGTGCCGGCGACCGCGTCCGCGAGGCGCGCCACCTCGGCCCGCACGGCCTCCTCCAGCTCCGCCTCCGCGACGGGCGCCACCTCGACGGGCGCGGCACCGGTACGTCGTACGGCGTCGGGCAGGTCGGCGTCGAGGCCGACGCGCTCGGCGTACGCCGCGGCGTACGCGTAGATCTCTGCCGAGTTGCGGTAGTTCGTCGACAGGTGGAAGCGGAACTGCTTCTTGCCCTCGAGGGCGGCGGCGCGCGCGGCGTCGGACTCCGCGGGCACCGGCCAGGAGGACTGGGCCGGGTCGCCGACGATCGTCCAGGAGGCGGTGCGGCCGCGGCGGCCGACCATCCGCCACTGCATGGGGGTGAGGTCCTGCGCCTCGTCCACGAGCACGTGGGCGTAGGGGTCGTCCTCGATGCGGTGGGTGGGCGGGGCCCACGCGCGGCCGCGGGGGGCGTACTCCCGCTCCGAGGCCGTCGTCAGCTCCTGGATGTCGACGCCGCCCTCGAGGTGGCCGAGGACGTCGTCGAGCTGGGTGTCGGACTCCGTCGCCGCCGGCACGTCGCCGAGCGCGTAGCGCAGCTCGTCGATGAGGGGGACGTCCTCGATGGTGATGCCGGTGCCGTTGCGGGCGTCGACGGGCCCCTCCGACCACGACTTGAGCAGCAGGCGCTGCTCCTCCGGCTCGAGGATGCCGTTGGCGACACGTCCGAGCAGGTCGGGGTCGCGCAGCCACGTGAAGACGTCGACCGCGGCGAGCGGCGGCCACCACGCGGTGGCGAAGTCGAGGAAGGAGCGGGTCGACAGCAGGTCCTCGTCGAAGTACTCCCGCCCGAGGTCGCGACCCCGCTCGGAGCGCACCTGGCGCCAGAGGGCGTCGAGGAGCGCCCGCGGCACCCGCGTCAGCTGGCGGTTGCGGAGGCCCTGGCCCATGAGCTGGCGGCGGATCCGGCCCAGCGTCGTGCCGTCCAGCACGAGGCGGTTGTCGCGCCAGAACAGCGAGAACTCGCGCGGGGAGTCGGGCGCCTGCTGGCGGGCGAGCCGCCGCACGACCTCGGCCATCCGCTCGGAGCCCTTGATGTCGGCGACCCGCGGCTCGTCGTGGCGGCTCGCGCGCACGCCGTCGACGACCTCGCCGAGCGAGCGCAGCGCCACGGCGGTCTCGCCGAGGCTCGGCAGCACCCGCTCGATGTAGCGCATGAACACGCCGCTCGGCCCGATGACCAGCACGCCGCCCGACTCGAAGCGGCGGCGGTCGTTGTAGAGCAGGAAGGCCGCGCGGTGCAGCGCGACGACCGTCTTGCCGGTGCCGGGTCCGCCCGAGATCGCGACGACGCCCTTCGAGGGAGCCCGGATCGCCTCGTCCTGCTCGGCCTGGATGGTGGCGACGATCGAGTGCATGGACCGGTCGCGGGCACGGGACAGCTGGGCCATCAGCGCGCCCTCGCCGATGATCGGCAACGCGCGTCCGGAGGCCTCCTCGGCCTCCTGCGCCTCGGCGTCGAGCAGCTCGTCCTCGACGCCCTCCACCACCGTGCCGACCGAGCGCAGCACGCGCCGGCGCACGACGCCCTGGGGGTTCGCCGCCGTCGCCTGGTAGAACACCGCGGCCGCGGGCGCCCGCCAGTCGATGAGCAGCATGTCGTGGTTCTCGTCGCGCAGGCCGATGCGCCCGATGTAGCGCGGCGCAGGGTCGCGCTCGCTCGTCAGGTCGAGCCGGCCGAACACGAGGCCCTCGTGGGCGGCGTCGAGCTGGGCGATGCGCTTGGCGGCCTGGAAGACCATGGCGTCGCGCTCGACGAGCCCGCCCTCGTGGCCGAGGCTGCCGCGCTGGTGGCCCTCGTCGGCGAGCCGGCGGGCCCGCTCGGTGGAGGCCACGAGCTCGGCCTGCACGTGGTCGACGAACGCCTGCTCGGCGGCGACCTCCCGCTCCGCGACCTGCTCGTCGGTGCCCTGTCCCTGGGTCGGGTCCTGCGTCACGTCTCGTGCCCTCTTCCCACCCGTCACCGGGGCTCTGCGACTCCTCTGCCCGGCGATACGGGCAAGCAGAGAAGCGTACCCCCGCCCCGTGACGAATCGGATTCCGCGACCGCGGTCCGACACGCGCCGTACGCCACACCCGGTCCCCCTCCGCCGGGCTGGTGCGACCCCGCACAATGGGCCCGTGAAGCGCGTCATGGGGTGCCACCTCGAGATCGAGGTCATCGACCCCACCGAGGTGGAGCTGCAGGTCGCCGTCAGCGGCGCGTGGGACGACGGGCAGGTCGTCGAGTCGCTCCGCTGCACCCTCGACGGCCGCGCCGTCGACGTGCGGGAGGTGCGCGACCCCGCCGGGGCCCGCATCCACGTGCTCGACGCCGGTCCCGGCCGACTCGTCGTCGACTACGACGCCGAGGTGACGGGCCGGGCGCGCCCCGCCACGGGCACGGCCCACGAGCGCTCGCTCTACCTCCGGCCGAGCCGCTACGCCGAGGCGGACAAGTTCTTCGGCTTCGCCGCCACCGAGTTCGCCGACGTCGTCGAGGAGCACGGGGACGACGCCGCGGTGCTGCTGCCGTACGTCGCGGCGTGGGTCGGCTCGCGGCTCGACTACGTGCCCGGGGCGAGCGGCCCCACCGACTCCGCGAAGGACACGTTGCTGGCCGGCGCGGGCGTCTGCCGCGACTACAGCCACCTCACCGTCGCGCTGCTGCGGGCGCTCGGGGTGCCGGCGCGCCTGGCGGCCGTCTACGCGCCCGGCTGCGACCCCATGGACTTCCACGCCGTCGCCGAGGCGCTCGTCGGCGACACCTGGCACGTCGCCGACGCCACCTGCCTCGCGCCGCGCTCCAGCCTCGTGCGCATCGCCACCGGCCGGGACGCCGCCGACACCGCGTTCTGCGACAACCACGGCGGCGGGATCCAGCTCCACGTCTCGCAGGTGCACGCGATCGTCGACGGCCCCCTGCCCGGCGACGACCTCGCCGAGCTGGTCGCGATCACCTGAGTCGCCCGGGCCCGCCGCTCCCGCCGGACCCGCTCAGCGGGAGCGGGAGAACCACGCCGTCATCGCCTCGCGGGCCGCGTCGGACCGGAAGAGCCGCGCGCTCAGCGCGACCATGGCCTCGCCCTCGGCGTCGATCCGCGCCAGCAGCGGCGCGTTGAGCAGCGCCTTCGTCGCGGCGAGGCCCTGCGGGGCCCCCGTCAGCAAGGAGCCGACGACGCGGTCGACCTCGCCGTCGAGCTCCTCGGGGGCGACGGCCGTGGTGACCAACCCGTACGCCGCGGCCTGGGCCCCGTCGAACACCTCGCCCCCCAGCGCGGCCAGGGAGGCGGCACGGTCCGTGAGGCGCGGGAGCACCGTCAGGGAGATGACGGCCGGCGTGACACCGAGCTTCACCTCGGTGAGGGCGAACGTGGCCGCGGTGCTCGCCACGACGACGTCCGCGGCCGCGACGATGCCGATGCCGCCCGCCCGCACCGGGCCGGGGAGCACGGCGACCACGGGCTTGGAGTGCGCCACGATCCGCCGCTGCACCTCGACCATCGCCCGCGCGCCCTCCTCCATCGGCACGGTGCCCGCCTCGGACAGGTCGGCGCCCGAGCAGAAGACGCGGTGCGCCGAGCGGAGCACGACGACCGTGACGGTGTCGTCGGCGTCGGTGGTCGCGAGGTGCTCGAGCAGCTCGGTGACCAGCCGGCGCGACAGCGCGTTGCGGTTCGCCGGGGAGTCGAGGGTGAGGGTGGCGACCCGGCCGTCGGCGGTGTCGGCGTGGGACAGGTGGACGAGCTCGTCGGTCATGGCACCGCATCCTGCCGGTGGCAGGCGCGGGCGTCCACGTCCGGTCCGCCCCGTGGGTGCCATCGGGACGTGACGGCACGGATCGTCGACTTCCTGTCACCCGAGCCCGGCCGTGACGGGCCCCGCGCGGACCACGCTGGAGGCACGGACGACCGGCCCCCCGCGAGGAGCGAGCGATGACCCAACTGATCGAACCGACGGCCCCGACCCGCGAGCTGACCGTGCTCGGCGCGTGCCCCCAGGACTGTCCCGACACCTGCGCGATGGTGGTGACCGTGCGCGACGGCGTCGCGGTCGAGGTGGCGGGCAACAAGGAGCAGCCGTACACGAACGGCGGCCTCTGCGTGAAGGTCGACAACTACCTCGACAAGGTCTACCACCCCGACCGGATCCTGCACCCGATGCGCCGCGTGGGCCCCAAGGGCTCCGGCGAGTTCGAGCGCATCAGCTGGGACGACGCCATCGCCGAGGTCGCCCGCCGCTTCACCGAGGTGAAGGAGGAGCACGGCGCCGAGGCGATCATGCCCGTCAGCTACCTCGGCACCCAGGGCATCATCAACGGCCTCAACGTCGGTGACGCGTTCTTCAACCGGCTCGGGGCGACCGTCGCGGAGCGCACCTACTGCGACGCGGGCTCGTGCACGGCGTACGCCATGACGATCGGCGACACCGCCGGCGTCGACCCCGAGGCCCTCGTGCACGCGCGGTTCATCCTCATCTGGGCCGCCAACATCATGAGCACCAACCTGCACCTGTGGCCCTACATCGCGGAGGCGAAGCGTCGCGGCGCGAAGGTCGTCGTGGTCGACCCGGTGCGCACGAAGACGGCGCGGCTCGCGAGCCAGCACATCCCCATCCGGCCCGGCACCGACGGCGCGCTCGCCATGGCGATGATGCACGTCATCATCAACGAGGGCCTGACGGACGACGACTACGTCGCGAACCACACGGTGGGGTACGACGAGCTGGTCGAGCGCGTGCAGCAGTACACGCCCGAGTGGGCCTCGGCCGAGACCGGCATCCCGGTGGAGACGATCCTGACGCTGGCACGCGAGTACGCCACGGCGCAGCCCTCCGTCATCCGCATCGGCGTGGCGGTCGAGCGCCACGCCGGTGGTGGCCAGACGGTGCGGGCGCTGTCGTGCCTGCCGGCCCTCGTCGGCGCCTGGCGCAACCCCGGCGGCGGCATCCTGCAGCTGCCGCTGTGGGCGTTCCCCGTGAACTGGGGTGCCTTCATGCACCCCGAGCTCATCACCCCCGGCACGCAGGTGGTCAACCAGTACCTGCTCGGCCAGGCGCTCACCGGCGAGCTGGAGCTGAGCACGCCGCTGCACGCCCTGATGGTCTACAACTCCAACCCGCTCGTGGTCGCCCCCGACCAGGCGAAGATGGTCGAGGGCCTCTCGCGGGACGACCTCTTCACGGTCGTCAGCGAGCAGTTCATGACCGACACGGCGCGCTACGCCGACATCCTGCTGCCCGCCACGACGCAGCTCGAGCAGGAGGACATCATGTTCTCCTGGGGCCACCTCTACGTGACCTACAACAATCCCTCGATCGAGCCCCGCGGCGAGGCGGTGCCCAACACGGAGCTGTTCCGGCGGCTGTCGGCGGCGATGGGCTTCGACGACGACCCGATCTTCACGCGCACCGACGAGCAGCTCATCGCGGAGGCGTTCGACTGGTCGGCGCCGGCGATGCAGGGCATCACGGTGGAGTCGCTCAAGGAGAAGGGCTTCTCGCGCCTCAACCTGCCGCCGTCCGACGAGTACGCGCCGCACCGCGACGGCGGCTTCCACACCCCGTCGGGGAAGACGGAGTTCGTCTCCTCGGCCGCGGCCGGGGGCAACTTCGTGGTGCCGCTCTTCCGCCAGGGCTCCAACGACCACCAGCCCGGCCAGCCGGTCGACCCGCTGCCCCACTACATCCCGCCGCGCGAGGCGGCCGCGGCCGACCCGGAGCTCGCGGCGCGCTACCCGCTGAACCTGATCTCGCCGAAGTCGCACGCGTTCATCAACTCGAGCTTCGCGAACATCGAGATCCACCAAAAGGTGCAGAAGCCCGCGACGCTGCTGGTGAACCCGGAGGACGCCGCCGCGCGGGGCATCACGACGGGTGCGGTCGTCCGGGCGTACAACGACCGCGGCAGCGTCGAGCTGCTCGCCAAGGTCGACGCCTCCACCATGCCGGGCGTGACCGTCTGCCACGTCGGGCACTGGCGGAGCGACGCGCTGGGCCTCTCCACCCTGTCGCAGCTCAACCCGACGCGGTTCGCCGACCTCGGCAACGCGCCGACGTTCTCCGACACCCTCATCGAGGTGGCCCTCGCGGCCGACCCGTCGGCCGGGGAGGTCGGCTGACATGGCCTACGTCATCAACGACGCCTGCATCGACGTCGCCGACAAGGCGTGCCGCGAGGAGTGCCCCGTCGACTGCATCTACGAGGGCGACCGGATGCTCTACATCCACCCCGACGAGTGCGTCGACTGCGGCAAGTGCGTGACCGCGTGCCCCAACGGCGCCATCGCCTCGGAGCACAAGCTGAGCGGTGACGCGGAGCGCTTCCGCGACATCGCCGTGGAGTTCTTCGAGGCGTTCCCCGAGGCCGAGGGCGGCGCCGAGGACGTGGGCGCCATCGGGTCGGACCACCCGGTGGTGGCCGCCTGGCCGGCGGGGGGCGGCGCGTGAGCGGACTGACCGCCGGGGTGGAGGTCGACGTCGACCTCGTCGTCGTGGGCGCCGGGCCGGTGGGCCTGTACGCCGCGTACTACGCCGGGTTCCGCGGCATGAGCGTCGCCGTGGTGGACGCCCTCGACCACCTCGGCGGGCAGACGGCCGCGATGTATCCCGAGAAGATGATCTACGACGTCGCGGGCTACGCGGCCGTCAAGGGCCAGCACCTCGTGGACGCCCTGGCGGAGCAGGCCTCGAGCGCGAAGCCGCACTACGTGCTCGGCGAGCAGGTCGTCGACCTCGTGACGGCGCCCGACCACGCGCTGCTCACCACGGCGGCCGGCACCACGCTGCGGGGCAGGGCCGTGCTGCTCGCCGCCGGCATCGGCAGCTTCAGCCCCCGTCCGCTGCCCGCGGGCGACGGCACGCTCCCCGGGGTGGTGCACTTCGTGCCGCGCCCGGCGGACTACGCCGGGGCGGACGTGGTGGTCGTCGGCGGCGGCGACAGCGCCGTCGACTGGGCGCTGACGCTCGAGCCCGTGGCGCAGCGGGTCACGCTGGTGCACCGGCGGGAGCAGTTCCGCGCCCACGAGGCCAGCGTCACGCGACTGCTCGGCAGCACCGTCGAGGTGCTGACGCCCCACGAGGTGGACGCGGTGCTCGGCGAGGACCGGGTCACCGGGGTCCGGCTCGTCGACGGCGAGGGAGGCGTCGTCGAGCGGTCCGCCGACGTGGTCGTCGCCGCCCTCGGCTTCAAGGCCGACCTCGGCCCGCTCAAGCGGTGGGGCCTCGACCTCGACCGGCGCCAGGTGGCGGTCGACCGGGCACAGCGCACCTCGCTGCCCCGGGTGTTCGCGGCGGGCGACTGCTGCGGCCACCCCGACAAGGTGACGCTGATCAGCGTCGGGTTCGGCGAGGCGGCGACGGCGGTCAACCACGCCGCCCCGCTCGTCTCCGCCGGCGCCCCCGTCGTCCCCGGCCACTCCAGCGACGACCCGCGCTGAGGGTTCTTCCGCGTCGAGTTGTCACGTACGCCGCGTCGAGTTGTCACGTACGCCGCGTCGCGCCGCTGCGTACGTGACAACTCGGCGCCAGCGTCAGCGGCGGGGACGCACGACGGCGCGGGGGTCGCCGGAGGCGAGGCACATGACCTGGCGGTACTCCCGCGGGCTCATGCCGTAGGCCTGGCGGAACAACCGGCCGAAGACGGCGAGGTCCACGAAGCCCCAGTTGCGGCCGATCTCCCGCAGGGAGCGGTCGCGCGCGATGCTGCTGCGGATCTCGCGGCGCGCGCCCTCGAGCCGGCGGGTGCGGATCGTCTGCGCCACCGTCAGCTCGCGGGCGGCGAAGTGCCGGTGCAGCTGGCGGGTGGAGATGCTCACGGCGGCCGCGATCTTGTCGGGGTTGAGGTCGGGGTCCGCCAGGTTCGCGTCGATGAACGCGTCGATGCGGCTCAGCAGTGCCTCCGAGCCGACCTGCATGGGGAGCTCGGGCAGCGCCTCGGCCGCGATGGCGACGAGGTCGCCCACGTGGTCGGCCACGGCGGCCGCCTGTCCCGGGGCGAGGTCGGCGCCCTCGGTGACGAGGCCGCACAGCAGCTCGCTCATCACCCGGCCCATCCCCTCCGCGCCGGCGAACGCGCGGGCGGTGACCTCGCGGGAGCGGGCCTCGCCGAGCGCGAAGGCCGCCCGCCTCCAGCTGAAGACGGCGATCTCCCACTGCCGTGCCGCGCCGGGAGCGCGGAGCCGCCACTCGAACGGACGTCCCGTCTCGTAGACCACGAAGTCGCCCGGGCCGAGCCGCGCGCTGCGGCCGTCCTGCTCGACGACGGCCGATCCCGACCGCACCACGCCGACCTGCAGGAGGGCGTCGCCGTCGCGGAGCAGCTGCGGCGTGCGCACGATGTCCTGGTCGACGGACGTGACCGTCGAGACCTGGACGTGGCCGAGCATGCGGCTCTCCACGGCACCCTGGAGGTCGGGCGTGCGGCGGTCGACGTCGAGGCGCACGAAGTGCTCCCGCAACGTGGTGCGCCAGGCGCCCGCGTCGGACGCGCGCACCGCCGTCTCCGGGGCGAACTCGTGGAGCATGCGCTGGTCACCTCCTGGCGGACCGGTCGGAGCGACACCCTAGAGCTCGGTGATGCCACTCACATTCCGGCGATGTTACGGCTGCGGAACGCCCCGGTCCACGGCCGGCGCCCGGTACGGCGAGGTTGGCGCCGACGGTCGACTTCTGGGCGCTGCGCGACGACAACGGGACTCCGGTGCCGCCCATGCTGGTGGTCCCCCGACCCGGAGGTTGCCATGGCCACGACGTCCGCCCCCGCCCTCGCCGTCCCCCTCGCCGAGCACCGCACGGACACGACCTGGTGCGTGGTCGCGCCGGACCTGCCCGACGCCGCGCGTGCCCACGACTGGGCCGTCCGCGACCGCACGGGTGCGGTGGTGACGTTCCAGGGCGTCGTGCGCGACCACGGTCCCGGGCGGGAGCAGGTGCGGGCGATCGACTACGAGGCCTACGAGCCGGTGGCCCTCGACCGGCTCGTCGAGGTCGCCACCGCGGCCGGTGCCGCCTTCCCCGGCCTGGGTCCCGTCGCGCTGTGGCACCGGACCGGGCTGGTGGCGCTGGGCGAGGCCAGCGTGAACGTGACGGTCGCGGCCGGCCACCGCGGCACCGCCTTCGACGCCGCGCGCTTCTGCATCGACGTGCTCAAGGCGACCGTGCCCGTCTGGAAGGTCGAGCACGACGGCTCGGGCGCCCACCGCGCGGACGCCGGGGCCGCCGCCCCCGTGTCGGTGGCCGCCGCGGCCCGGGCCTGGCTGGCCCGCCACCACGGGAGCGACCCGGGCTGCCGGGAGTGCGCGTGACCGGGCCGCTGGGCGCCGCCGCCGGCCGAGGTGGCGACGGTGGCGGTCCGGGCGACCTGCGCGACCTGCGCGGGCGGCCCCTGCGCGACCTGCGGGTCTCGGTCACCGACCGCTGCAACTTCCGCTGCGCCTACTGCATGCCGCGGGAGCTCTTCGGCGCCGACCACGCGTTCCTCGACCGCGGCGACCTGCTCGCGTTCGACGAGGTCGAGGAGCTGGTCCGCGCCGCGGTGGACCTCGGCGTGACGACGGTGCACCTGACGGGCGGCGAGCCGCTCCTGCGCCCCGGCCTGCCCGACCTCGTGGCGCGGTTGGCGGCGATCGGCGGTCTCGACCTCGCGATGACGACGAACGGGGTGCTGCTGCCGCGGCACGCCGCCGCCCTGGCGGCCGCAGGCCTCGACCGGGTGACGGTGAGCCTCGACGCGATCGACGACGCCGTGTTCCGCCGGGCCAGCGACAGCCCGTACGGCGCCTCCGCGGTGCTCGCCGGCATCGACGCCGCCCGGGCGGCGGGCTTCGGCGACGTCAAGGTCAACGCCGTCGTGCGTCGTGGCGTCAACGAGCACCAGGTGGTGCCCCTCGTCGAGCACTTCCGCGGCACCGGCCACGTGCTGCGGTTCATCGAGTTCATGGACGTGGGCGCCACCAACGGCTGGACCGACGCCGAGGTCGTGCCCGCCGCGGAGGTCCTCGCCGCCATCGGCGCCCGCTGGCCGCTCGAGGACCTCCCGGTACGCCGCTACGGCGAGACGGCGCGCCGGCTGCGGCTCGTCGACGGCTCGGCGGAGATCGGCGTCATCAGCTCGGTCTCGACCCCGTTCTGCGGGACCTGCACGCGGGCGCGGGTGACGGCCGAGGGCCGGATCCACACGTGCCTGTTCTCCACCGGCGGCACCGACGCCCGCGCCCTGCTGCGCGGGCCGCGGCGGCCCGGCGACCTCGCGGAGCTGCTGTCCGGCCTGTGGGGCAACCGGTCGGACCGCTACTCGGAGATCCGCGCCGAGGTCCGCGCGTCCGGCACCCGGCGGGCGGCACCGGTGGAGATGTCCTACATCGGCGGCTGAGGCCGCCCGACCAGGAGCACGCCCAGGGAGACGCCCAGGGAGACGAGCAGGAGAGGGAGGGACCGATGGCCAGGCTGCTGCTGTTCGCGACGGCACGCGACGCCGCCGGGACGACGCGCGACACGTTCGAGGTCGCCACGGTGGGCGAGCTGATGACCGCCGCACGCGACCGGTACGGCGCGCCGTTCGCCCGCGTGCTGCCCGGCTGCCGGGTGTGGGTGAACGGCGAGGACGACGTGGCCGACGACCGCGCCCTCGCCGCCGCTGACGAGGTCGCGGTCATCCCGCCGGTGGCCGGTGGCTGACGGCTCGGGCGGCTGCTGCCCGGACGACCCGTCGTCGCGCGGCGTCGAGGACCTCCTCGCCGACGTGCTCGGCGACCTGGCCCCGACCCCGCCCGCGTCCGTGAGCCCGTCCGGCGTCCTGGGGCTGGTGCTCGCCGACGACGTGCGGGCGACCGCTCCCCTGCCGGGCTTCGACAACGCGGCGATGGACGGCTACGCCGTCGACCACCGGGACGTCGTCGACGCGACGCCCGACGCACCGGTCACGCTCCCCGTGGTGGGCGCGGTCGCCGCCGGCTCCGGGGGCGAGCCGCCCCACGTCGGGCGGGGCCGTGCCGTCCGGATCATGACCGGCGCCCGGATGCCCCCGGGGGCGACGGCGGTCGTGCCGTGGGAGTCGACCGACCGCGGTTCCGCCCGGGTCGCGGTGCACCACGGCGTCGGCGAGGGGCGCCACGTGCGCCGTACGGGCGAGGACGTCGCGTGCGGCGACCTCGTCGTCGCCGCCGGTACGACGCTGCGGGCGCGCCACCTCGGCGTGCTGGCCGCGCTGGACGTGGACGCGGTGCGGGTGCACCCCGCGCCACGCGTGGCGATCGTCGCCACCGGCACGGAGCTGCAGCCCGCCGGGGAGCCGCTGCGCCCCGACGGGATCCGCGACTCGGGCGCGACGCTCGTGGGTGCCTCGGTGGTCGAGGCCGGGGGCGTCGTCGTGGCCACCCGCACCGTCCCGGACGACCCCGCTGCCCTGGAGCGGGCGCTCGCGGAGGTCGCTCCGCTGGCCGACCTCGTCGTGACGACCGGTGGCGTCTCCGACGGCGACCACGACGTCGTGCGGATGACGCTGACCGGCCGGGGGTCGATGTGGTTCGGGCGCGTCGCGATGCAGCCGGGCAAGCCGCAGGGCTTCGGTCGTCTCGAGGCCGGCGGGCCGCTGACCTGCTGCCTGCCGGGCAACCCGGTCGCCGCGTTCACGGCGTTCCACCTGCTGGTGCGCCCCGCGCTCGCCCGGCTGCGCGGTGCGTCCGCCGCCTGGCCGACCGCGTCCGCCGTGCTGGCCGCCGACCTCGTCTCGCCCGCGGGTCGGCTGCAGCTGGTGCGCGCCACGCTCGAGCGCGACGGGCGGGCTGACGCCCTCCCGCGGGTGACGCCCGGCGGCACGGCCTCCCACATGGTGGGGGCGCTGGCGCGCAGCGACGTGCTCGTCGTCGTGCCCGTCGACGTCACCCGGCTCGCCGCCGGCGCGACGGTCACCGTGCTCCGGATCGACCCCGATCCGCTCTAGGCAGGCCTGGGCGGGCCCGGGTAGGCCGACAGCACCTCACCCAGCACCTCCACGAACCGCGCGGCGTCGCGCTCGGTGGCGACGAGGGGTGGGCGGACCTTGAGCGTCGAGCCCCACGGGCCGCACACCGACGTCAGGACGCCCCGGTCGCGCATCCCGTTGACGACGTCGGCGGCGAGCTCGGTGCCGGGTTCGGTCGACCCCTCGGCGGCCACCAGCTCGACCCCCACGAAGAGTCCGTCGCCGCGCACGTCGGCGACGACGGGGTGGTGCGCGGCCACCTCCCGCACACCCGTGCGGAGGGCGGCGCCGACGCGGGCGGCGTTCTCCTGAAGGCCCTCCTCCTCGATGACGTCGAGCACCGCGGCGGCGGCGGCGACGCTGACGTGGTTGCCGCCGAAGGTGTTGAAGTAGGGCACCGTCGACGCGAAGGGCTCGAGCACGGCGGCCCGCGCGGCCATCCCGGCGATCGGCAGGCCGTTGCCCATCGGCTTGCCCATCGTGACGATCTCGGGGTCGAGGCCGTGGCGCTCGAAGCCCCAGAACGCGCTGCCCGTGCGGGCGAACCCGGGCTGCACCTCGTCGGCGACGAGCACTCCGCCCGCGGCCCGGACGGCCTCGACGGCGGGCGCGAGGTAGCCCGCCGGGTGGCTGTGCACGCCGTCGGACGACAGGATCGAGTCGACGAGGAACGCGGAGGGCCGCACCCCGGCGACCGCCATGGCGTCGAGCGCCCCGTGCACCGCGGCGAGCAGCTCGGCCGCGGGGTCGGCGCCCGGGCGGCGCAGCGGGTCGGGCGCCGGGACGGTCCACACGTGCTCCCCGCGCGGCGCCCCGCGACCCAGCGACGGCGAGGCGCCGGTCACGAGCGCGGTGTTGCCGTGGTAGGCCTCCTCCGTCACGATCACGCCGGTCCCGCCCGTCGCGGCGGCGGCCACCCGCAGCGCGAGGTCGTTGGCCTCCGACCCGGTGCAGGTCAGCATCACCTGGTCGACGGCCGGGGGCAGGAGCCCGAGGAGACGCTCCGCGTAGGCGACGAGCCCCGCGTCGACGTACCGCGTGTGCGTGCTCAGCGTCGCCGCCTGCCGGGCCACGGCGGCGGCGACCCGCGGGTGGGCGTGGCCGACGCTCGCGACGTTGTTGTAGGCGTCGAGGTAGGCGCGCCCGTCGGCGTCGTAGAGGTACGCACCGCTCCCCCGCACCAGCTCGAGCGGCTCGCGGTAGAAGAGCCGGTAGGCCGGGCCCAGGGCGGCCGCGCGCCGCCGCAGGAGGTCCCCGGCACCCGTGCCGGGCCCGTCCGCGTCGGGTCGGTACGCGTTCGCGTCGAGGATGCTGGAGCGGGTCGCCACGGGTTCTCCTTTTGGTATGGGACTGCCCACCAGCATGCACGGTCGGCTTGTTACATCTCGTTTCGGCCCGGTGAAATCCGTCGACGAATTGGTCTGCTCGGGTCGTTCGCACGGTCTACTGGTCCCCGAGCGGGAGAGTCCCGCCGCACCCCGGGGAGGACCCATGCTCAGCGTCGAGGACTGCGACGAGATCCTGGCGGCCGCACTGCCCGCGTACGGCGCGGGCGACGCCCCCCGCCGGCTCCTCAGCCTGTCGGAGAACGCGACGTACCTCGTCGGGACCGGCGCCGACCGGGTCGTCGCCCGGGTGCACCGCCCGGGCTACCAGACCCCGGCCTCCATCGACGCGGAGCTGGCCTGGCTCGACCGGCTGCGGTCCTCGGGGACCGTCACCACCCACGCGGTCGTGCCGGCGCTCGACGGGCGGCGCGTCGTCAGCGTGCCGCGCCCCGACGGCGACCGGCACGTCGTCCTCTTCACCTTCGTCGTCGGCGGCACCGGGGAGGAGCGCCCCGACGCGCTGCCCACCGAGGAGCTCGGCCGCGTGACCGCGCGGATGCACCGCGACGTCACCGACTGGGAGCTCCCCGACGGCTTCACCCGCTTCCACTGGGACGCCGCCGCCTGCCTCGGTCCCGGCGCCCGCTGGGGCGACTGGGCCGCCGGCCCCGGGGTGCGTGCCACCGACCTGCCCGTGCTCGACGCGGCCGCGAGCGCCGTGCGGGCCCGGCTCGCGGCGTACGGGCAGGGGCGCGAGCGCTACGGGCTCGTGCACGCCGACCTGCGCCACGCGAACCTCATGGTCGGCGACGACGGCTCCCTGACGGTCATCGACTTCGACGACTGCGGGTTCGGGTGGTTCCTCTACGACCTGGCCACGGTGACGTCGTGGATCGAGCACGAGCCGGGGGCGCAGGCCACGGCGGCGGCGTGGCTCGCCGGCTACCTCACCGAGCGCCCCCTCACCGAGGAGGACCTCGCGATGGTGCCGACGTTCGTCATGCTCCGCCGCCTCATGCTCACCGCCTGGCTCGGCACCCACCCCGGCTCGCCGCCGGCGCTCGCCCTCGGCACGACGTACGGCGCGGGCACCGGCGACCTGGCCCGCCGCTACCTCCACGACCCCGCCTGGTTCCGGCTCCCCGTGCCGGCCGCCACCCACCGGAAGGACTGAGACCGTGTTCGACCTCTCCGACGTGAAGGTGCTCGTCACCGGCGGCTCCCGCGGCATCGGCCTCGGGATCGCGACCGTCTTCGCCCGCGCCGGGGCCGCCGTCGCGGTCACCGCCCGCGGCACCGCCGACCTCGAGGCCGCCGCCGCGACGCTCGAGGCCGCCGGCGCCCGCGCCGTCGTCACCGTGGCGGGCGACCTCGCCACGAGGGCCGGCGCCGCGGAGGTCGTCGGCACGGCGATCGCGGAGCTGGGCGGCCTCGACGTGCTCGCCGCCAACGCGGGGATCTTCCCCGAGGCCCGGCTTCGGGACATGACGGAGGAGGACCTCGCGCAGGTGCTCGCCGTCAACGTCGGCGGCACGGTGCACGCCGTGCAGGCGGCGCTCCCCGCCCTCGAGGCCTCCGGCCGCGGTCGGGTCGTGCTGACCTCGTCGATCACGGGTCCGACCACCGGCTTCCCGGGGTGGTCGCACTACGGCGCCTCGAAGGCGGCGCAGCTCGGGTTCATGCGCAGCGCCGCCCTCGAGCTCGCACCGGCGCGCATCACCGTCAACGCCGTGCTGCCCGGCAACGTGCTGACGGAGGGGCTGGCCGGTATGGGGCAGGACTACCTCGACGGCATGGCCCGCTCGATCCCGATGGGGGCGCTCGGCACGCCCGCGGACATCGGCCACGCGGTAGCGTTCCTCGCGAGCCGCGAGGCCGGCTTCGTCACGGGCCACGCCCTGGTCGTCGACGGCGGCCAGGTGCTGCCCGAGTCGCCCGACGCGGTGGCCTGACGGCCCGACCGGGCCTGACCGGGCCACGACCGGGCCACGAGCAGGGAGGACCCACGGTGGCGGAGACCGAGGGCGGCGCGGTCGCGGAGGACGTGCGCCGTCGCATCGTGCGCCTCCTCTCCTCGGGCGCGCTGCGGCCCGGCGACCGCCTCGGCACCGAGCGGGAGATGGCCGAGCGGTTCGACGTCTCCCGGTCGACCCTGCGCAGCGCCCTCGTGCCCCTGGGGCGGGCGGGGGTGCTGGAGCGCCGTACCGGCCGCGGCGGCGGCACCTTCGTGCGCGCCGGGCTCGTCGAGCGCGAGGCCGCCGAGCGGCTGGGCCTGCCCGAGCGCCTCGACGCGACGGGGCACGCGGCCGCGACCGCGCTCCTCGGGTCGGTGCTGCGTCCCGCCGGCGAGGCCGAGGCGGCCGCCCTGCGGCTCGATCCCGGGGCGACGGTCGTGGAGGTGGAGCGGGTCCGGTACGCCGACGGCCTGCCCCTCTCGCTCGACGTCGCCCGGTTCCCGTCCGCCCTGGTGCCCGACCTGCTCGCGCAGCCGTTGGAGCAGTCGCTCTACGCCCTGCTCGACGCGGTCTACGGGCTGCGGCCCGACGTGACCGAGGAGCAGGTGACCGTCGTGCGCGCCAACGAGCGGGAGGCGCGGGAGCTCGCCGTACCCACCGGCTCGCCGCTCCTCCACGTCACCCGCGTCGCGGCGACCGCGGAGGGCACCCCGTTCGAGCTGTCCGACGACCTCTTCCGGGCCGACCGGGTGCGGCTCGTCGCGCGGCGCACGTCGCGGAGCGTCGACCGCGCCGAGAGCCGGGCCGCCGACGGGGTGATCGAGATCGGGCTGGGCGCGGGGTGACCGGGCGCGGCGAGAGGCTCGGCGGCGTCGTGCTCGCCGGGGGACGCGGGTCGCGCCTCGGCGGCGTGCGGAAGGCCGACCTGCGCCACGACGGCGCGACCCTGCTCGACCGCGCCCTCGCGGCCTGCGCGGACTGCGCGGAGGTCGTGGTGGTGGGTGACCCGCCGGCCGACGGTCGCGCGGGGGTGCGGTTCGTGCGGGAGGAGCCGGCGTACGGCGGGCCCGCCAGCGCCCTGCTCGCCGGGGTCTCGGCGCTCGCGCCGGGTACGACGACGGTCCTCGCGATCGGCGTCGACATGCCCCTGCTGGACCGTGCTGCGGTGCGGCGGCTCGTGGCCGCTGCTGCGTCCGGTGCGCCGGGATCGGACGGGGCCGACGGGGCCGACGGGGCCGACGGGGCCGACGGGGCCGTGCTCGTCGACGCCGACGGACGCCGGCACCTCGCCCTCGTCGTGCGGACCGCGGCCCTGGCGCGGGTGGCGCCCCCGCCCGCGGAGCGCACCGGGATGCCGCTGCGGCGGTTGCTCGCCGGGCTCCGGCTCGGTCCGGTCGCCGCCCGCGACGGCGAGGAGGCCGACGTCGACACCTGGGACGACGCCGCGCGGCTCGGGGTGGAGCGCGGCCGGGCCTGACGACGTCAGGACCGCACGGGACGGGTCACCGGAGACGCAGCGGCAGGTCCAGGGCGTCCGCCAGCTGCTCGGGCGTCGTCGTCCCGAAGGTCTCGCGGACCACGACGCCCTCGGGCGTCAGGTCGAAGACGGCGACCTCGGTGTAGACCCGGTCGACGCACCCCACACCGGTGAGCGGGTAGGTGCACGTGGGCACCAGCTTGGGCGAGCCGTCCTTGGCGAACAGCGTCATCATGACGAACACCGACTTGGCGCCGGTGGCCAGGTCCATGGCCCCGCCGACCGCCGGGATCGCGTCGGGCGCGCCGGTGTGCCAGTTGGCCAGGTCGCCGCCCGCCGACACCTGGAAGGCCCCGAGCACGCACACGTCGAGGTGGCCGCCGCGCATCATCGCGAACGACGCCGCGCTGTCGAAGTAGGCCGCCCCGGCGAGCTCGGTGACCGGCTGCTTGCCGGCGTTGGTGAGGTCGGGGTCGACCTCGTCCGCGGCAGGCGCCGGGCCCATGTTGAGCATGCCGTTCTCGGTGTGCAGCACGACGCCGTGACCGGCGTCGAGGTGGTCGGCGACCATGGTGGGCTGGCCGATGCCGAGGTTGACGAACGACCCGGCGGGGATGTCGCGGGCCACGAGCGCGGCCATCTCGGCCTTGGAGAGCGTCATGCCGCGACCACCCTGTCCACGTAGATCGACGGCGTGACGACCGCCTCGGGGTCCAGCTCGCCGGTCTCGACGACCTGCACGACCTGGGCGACGACCGTCGTCGCGGCGGTGGCCATCACCGGTCCGAAGTTGCGCGCGGTCTTGCGGTAGACCAGGTTGCCCATCCGGTCGGCGCGGTGCGCGCCGATGAGCGCGACGTCGCCGCGCAGCGGGGCCTCGAGGACGTAGTGGCGGCCGTCGATCTCGCGGGTCTCCTTGCCGGCGGCCAGCTGCGTGCCGACGCCGGTCGGGCTGAAGAACCCGCCGATGCCGGCACCGGCCGCCCGCATCCGCTCGGCCAGCGTGCCCTGCGGCACCAGCTCGAGCTCGATCCGGCCGGCGCGGTAGAGCCCGTCGAAGACGTGGGAGTCGGCCTGGCGCGGGAAGGAGCAGATCATCTTGCGCACCCGGCCCCGCGCCAGCAGCGCGGCCAGCCCGGTGTCGCCGTTGCCGGCGTTGTTCGACACGACCGTCAGGTCGGTGGCGCCCTGGCGGATGAGGGCGTCGATGAGCTGCACCGGCATGCCCGCCATGCCGAACCCGCCGATCAGCACGACCGAGCCGTCGGCGACGTCGGCGACGGCCTCGTCGACGTCCGCGCAGATCGTGGTCATGCGACGTTCTCCACCACGACGGCCAGGCCCTGCCCGACGCCGATGCAGATCGCGGCCACGCCCCAGCGGTCACCGGACTCGCGCAGCCGCTTGGCCAGCGTGGCCACGACGCGACCGCCGGAGGCGCCGAGCGGGTGGCCGATGGCGATGGCACCGCCCTTGGCGTTGACGATCTCGGGGTCCGACATCCCCGCCTCGAGCCAGGCGTCGATGCAGGCGAGCGACTGGACGGCGAACGCCTCGTTGAGCTCGACGGCGCTGACGTCGCCCCAGCCGATGCCGGCCCGGGCCAGCGCCTGGTTCGCCGCGTCGACGGGTGCGTACCCGAACTCCTGGGGGGCCAGCGCGAACGTGCCGCGCCCGGCGATGCGGGCGAGCGGGTCGAGGCCGGGCACGGCGCCCTCGGCACCGAGGAGCAGCGCGGACGCGCCGTCGTTGAGCGGGGAGGCGTTGGCCGCGGTGATGGTGCCGTCCTCCCGGAACGACGGCCGCAGCCCGGCCAGCCCCTCCGCGGTGGAGCCGGGCCGGATCCCCTCGTCGCGCGTGTGGTCGCCGACGGGCACGACGAGGTCGTCGTAGAACCCGGCGTCCCAGGCGGCCGCCGCGAGGTTGTGCGAGCCCGCGGCGAACTCGTCCTGGCGCCGCCGGCCGATCGAGAACCGCTCGGCGAGCTGCTCGTTGGCCTCGCCGAGCGAGACGGTCCACTCGGCGGGCATGTCCTCGTTGACCAGCCGCCAGCCCAGCGTGGTCGAGACGGCGGTGACGTTGCCGGCCGGGAACGCCCGCGACGGCTTGGGGAGCACCCACGGTGCGCGGGTCATCGACTCGACGCCACCGACCAGCACGACGGAGGCGTCGCCGGACTCGATGGTGCGCGACCCCTGCATGACGGCGTCGAGCGAGGAGCCGCAGAGCCGGTTGACGGTCACGGCCGGCACCGAGACGGGCAGGCCGGCCAGCAGCACGGCCATCCGGCCGACGTTGCGGTTGTCCTCGCCCGCCTGGTTGGCGCAGCCCCAGACCACGTCGCCGACGGCGGCGGGGTCGAGACCGGGCGCGCGCTCGAGGACGGCGGTCACGGCGGCGGCGGACAGGTCGTCGGGCCGCACCTCGGCCAGGGCACCACCGAACCGTCCGAACGGTGTGCGGACGGCGGCATAGAGGAAGGCATCGGTCACACCAGCACCGTAGGTCCCGACCACCGATCACGTCCAAGAGTCAATCAGGCGTGATTGATAACCTGCAGGCATGGAACTGCGCCACCTGCGTTCGTTCACCGCCCTGGTCGAGCACCGCCACTTCGGCCGAGCCGCCGAGAGCCTCCACCTGGCCCAGCCGGCCCTGTCGCAGCAGATCAAGCAGCTGGAACGCGAGCTGGGGACGACGCTCTTCACCCGCACCACCCGTCGGGTGGAGGTCACCGAGGCCGGCGAGCGGCTGCTGCGGCACGCCCGCACCGTGCTCGCCGACGTCGACGACACCCTGGCCGACATGGCCCGGTTCGCGGCGGGCCGCGCCGGCCGGGTCTCGGTCGGCTTCGTCGGCACCGCGACGTACGACGTGCTGCCCGGCGTGGCCCGCCGGGTCCGCGAGACCCTGCCCGACGTCGAGCTCGAGCTGCGCGGCGAGGTGCTCTCCCCGGCGCTGGCCGCCGGGCTGCGCGACCGCACCTACGACCTGGCCGTGGTGCGCCCGGGTGTCGACGAGCCGTTGACGCTGCTGCCGCTGCGCACCGAGCGCCTGGTGGCCGTGCTGCCCCGCGAGCACCGGCTGGCCCACCACCGGCGCCTCGACCTGGCCCAGCTCGCGGACGAGCCGTTCGTGACCCACCCCTCGGGCCACCGTTCCTCGTTCCAGCGCACCGTGCTCGAGGCGTGCGCGGCGGCCGGGTTCACCCCCGACCCGGTGCTCGAGGTCGCCGAGACCGCGACCCTCGTGGTGTTCGTGGCCGCCGGGCTGGGCGTCGCGCTCGTGCCCGAGCCGGTGCGCAGCCTCGGCCACGAGGGCGTCGTCTACGTGCCCCTGCACCGGGCACCGACGGCCGAGCTGGCGCTCGCCCACCGACCGGGGGACCTCTCGCCCGCGGCCGGTGCCGTCGCGGCGGTGCTTCAGTCGGTGGTCTCGGCGAAGACGCCTTGAGCGATGCGGAACGCGGTGTTGGCGTCGGGCACACCGCAGTAGATCGCGGTCTGCAGCAGGCACTCCTTCACCTCGTCCTGGCTGAGCCCGTTGCGCAGCGCGGCCCGCAGGTGCATCGCGAGCTCCTCGTGGTGCCCACGGGCGACCAGCGCGGTCAGCGTGATGAGCGAGCGCTGGCGCCGGTCGAGGCCGGGACGGGTCCAGATCGAGCCCCAGGCGTACTCGGTGATGAGCTCCTGGAACTCCCGGGTCAGGTCGGTCGCGTTCGCGGTGGCCCGGTCGACGTGCTCGTCGCCGAGCACCTCGCGACGCACCGCCATGCCGTCGTCGTGCCTGCTCATGCGTGCACCCGCAATCCGTCGAGGAGGTCCGCGGTCTGGCTCACGGCCACGACGGTACGCCGCGCGAGCAGCCGCAGCGTGTCCCACTCGGCGTGCCAGGCCCCGTCGGCCCGCTCCTCCACCTGGTCGGCGGCCGCCAGGTGGAGCGTGGCCGCCAGGCCCGGCGTGGTGAGCGCGGCGCGGCGCACGAGCACCGACAGCACCGGGTTCGCCTTGTGCGGCATCGACGACGAGCCGCCGCCCCGCGCCTCGGCCAGCTCGCCCAGCCGGCTGCCCTCGAGCACGTCGCGCGCGACGTGGCCGCAGGCGTCGGTCGTGGTGACCAGCGCGTCGCCCGCCCGCGTGATCGAACGCCGCCGCGTGTGCCACGGCTCCGCGGCCGCCAGGTCGAGCGCGGCGGCGAGCCGGGCCGTGCCCGAGGTGTCGGTGCCGACCGGTCCCCCGCACTGCACGGGGAAGGTGAGGGCAGCGAGGTCCGCCCGGGCGTCGGCCAGCCCGGCGCGCCACTGCCGGAAGCGGTGGCCGAGCGTGATCTCCAGCGCGGGCTGGGTGAGGGTGCGGCCGGTCACCGTCGTCGCGCCGTGCGCCTCGACGAGCCGGTCGACGGCGTCCAGCGCACGGGCCAGGTCGGCGTCGAGCCGGGCCACGGCGTCGCGCAGCAGCAGCACGAGCGCGGTGTCGAGCACGTCCTGGCTGGTGAGGCCGCGGTGGTGCTCGGCCCCGAGCGCCGCGACGAGCGGGATGACGGCGTTGCCGCCGGACTCGACGTCCAGCGGGCCGTCGGGCACCGTCAGGTCGACGCGCGACCACGCCGACTCCACCGCGACCATCGCGGCGAGGAAGGCCCGGTCGGAGAAGACCTCGCCGGCCCGCTGGTCGCCGGGCCAGAACAGCTCGCTCATCCGCGGGGGAAGGTCAGGAAGACCGTCTCGCCGTCGCCCTGCAGGCGCACGTCGAACACGTAGCCGCCCTCGCCCTCGGTCGTCAGCAGCGTCGAGCGCCGGTCCGCGGGCAGCGCGAGCAGGAACGCGTCGTCGGCGGCGTCGGGCAGGTAGGCGCGGGTGAACAGCCGGTGCAGCAGCCCGCGGGCCAGCACCGTGATCGCGAAGAACGACGACCCCGGCCGCACGGTCGTGAACGACCACCGGCCCTCGCGGTCGGTCGACGTGCGCCCCCACCCGGTGAACCCGTAGCCCTCGCGCAGGAGCGAGCCCGGCTGCTGGACGACGCGTCCCTCCGGGTCGGTCTGCCAGAGCTCGAGGACCGCGTCGGGCACCGGGTCGCCGTCGCCGTCCAGCACGCGGCCGCCCAGGCGCACCGCGCCCGGCGCACCGAGCGGCACCAGCCGGTTGTCGTCGTCGAAGGGCAGCGCGTAGCCGAAGAACGGGCCCACGGTCTGGCCGGGCGTGGGGATCACGACTCCACCTCGTCCTCGAGCGGCGTGCGGTGGGTGCCGGTGAGCACGATGTCCCAGCGGTAGCCGGTGCTCCACTCCGGCACGGTCAGGTCGTGGTCGTACGTCGCGACCAGCCGCTCGCGCGCCGCCGGGTCGAGGATCGACTGGTAGATCGGGTCGAGCCCGAACAGGGGGTCGCCGGGGAAGTACATCTGCGTGATCAGCCGCTGCGTGAACTCGGTGCCGAACAGCGAGAAGTGGATGTGCGCCGGACGCCAGGCGTTGCGGTGGTTGCGCCACGGGTAGGGCCCGGGCTTGATCGTGGTGAAGCGGTACCAGCCGTCGGCGTCGGTCAGGCACCGGCCCATGCCGGTGAAGTTGGGGTCGAGCGGCGCCGGGTGCTGGTCGCGCTGGTGCACGTAGCGCCCGCCCGCGTTGGCCTGCCAGACCTCGACCAGCTGGCGACGCACCGGCCGCCCGTCGCCGTCGAGCACCCGCCCGGTCACGACCATCCGCTCGCCGATCGGCTCGCCGGCGTGCTGGATGGTCAGGTCGGCCTCGAGCGGGTCGACGTCGCGCTCGCCGAAGACCGGCGCCCACACCTCGAGCTCCTCGGGATCGGCCTGCACCGGCGCCTTGGTCGGGTGGCGCAGGAGGCTGGAGCGGTACGGCGCGTAGTCGAGGCGCGGCTGGGTCTCGACGACGCCGTCCGCGGCGTAGCTGTCGGCGAGGGCGGCGATCTCGTCGCTGACCTCCGCCTGGGTCAGTGCGGTCATGGCCCCGAACCTAGGCCCCCGCGCGGACCTGGGTGGCGCACGGTTTCCACTCAGCGGAAGATGGTCCCGTGGCCACCGTGACCAGTCGAGCGCTCGCCCTGCTCGCCGCCTTCGACGAGGGGCACCGTCGGCTCACCCTCACCGCGCTCGCCGCGCGCGCGGACCTCCCGATCGCCACGGCCCACCGCCTGGCCGCCGAGCTGGTCGCGTGGGGCGCGCTGGCCCGCACCTCCGACGGCGACTACGTCGTCGGTCGCCGGCTCTGGGACCTCGGCCTCCTCGCCCCGCTCAACGCCGGGCTGGTCGAGCTCGCCTCGCCCTACCTGCACGACCTCTACAGCGCGACGCTGGCCACGGCCCACCTCGCGGTGCGCGACGGTCTCGAGGTGCTCTACCTCGACCGGTTGCGCGGCACCGCCTCGGTGCCGATCGTGAGCACCGTCGGCTCGCGGCTGCCGCTGCACGCCACCGGCGTCGGCAAGGTGCTCCTCGCCCACGCGCCGACCGAGGTGCAGCAGGCGGTGCTCGGCGCGCTGACCCGCGTCACGCCGTACACGGTGACCCAGCCCGGCACCCTCCAGCGCCAGCTGGCCGCCGTGCGGCGCGACGACCACGCGACGACCGTCGAGGAGATGAGCCTGGGCGCGTGCTCGGTCGCCGTGCCGGTGCGGCGCGACGACACCGTGGTCGCCGCCCTGGGTGTCGTCGTCGCCACGCCGCGCCGCGACCGGTCGCGGTTGGTCGGCGCGCTGCAGGTCGCCGCCAACGGGATCGGCCGCGAGCTCAGCCGGACGTGAGCCCAGCCGGGGGGGCGACGTTCAGTGCTGCTGGGCCGCCAGCCGCACGTGGGTGCCGGCGCTCCCGTAGCCGTCGTAGCCGCCCTCCCGCTGGAGGAGCTCGACGTAGAAGCCGGTCGGCAGCACCTCGGTGTAGAGGTGCACGAGCTCGCCGCCGCCCGACCGGTCGTAGAACAGCCCGTGCCGGCGCAGGTCGTCGACCTCGGCGTCGGTGAGGTCGAAGCGCGCCGCGAGGTCGACGTAGTAGTTCCCGGGCACCTCGAGCAGCGGCACCCCGCGCTCGCGCAGGGCAGTGGCCGCGGCGCGCACGTCGGCGCAGGCGAACGCGACCTGGGTGACGCCGGAGCGGTCGGCGCCGGCGGCGTGCTCGACGTTGAGCACCACCCGCAGGTCGCCGGCCGACGGACGCACGGCGCGGCTGCGGAGCCGGCCCCGGGGCTCGATGAACTCCTCGACCGCGGCGGGCACCATGCCGAGCACCGTGCGCAGGAAGCCGATCTCCTCGTTCAGCCGGTCCTCGGGCACGGCGACGCCGAGGTGGTCGAGGCCGCCCCAGTCGCCGGCGGGCGGCGTGCCGGTCGGTGCGAAGTCGCCGATCCAGTCGTCGGCGCCGTCGGGGGCGCTGACGAACACGTGCAGGCCGGACGGCGAGGTGATGCCGGGCAGCTGGGCCTCGCCGGCGCCGCGGCTGCGGTCGACCTCGGGCCACAGCAACGCCCGGGCCCGGGCCGCGACGGCCGGCACGCTCGGCACGACCACGCCGAGGGCGGTGTCGGTGGGTGCCCGGTTGACCACGACCTCGGCGGCGCCGTTGCGCCACCGGGTGACCGGCTTGCTGCGGTGGCGGCCGACCTCGACGAAGCCGAGCGCGGTCAGCAGGTCCTCGTGGCCGGCCGGCACCTCGACGAACGCCGCGTCGACACGGTCGGGCAGCGGTGCGGCGCTCTCGCCGAGCTCGGACTCCAGGAAGATGAGCGAGCGGCGAGCGTCGCGTGCGGTCACCTCGGGCGGGGCCTCGCGGACGACGTCGCTGAACACCTCGAGCGACAGCGGGCCGTCGTAGCCGGCGGCCACGGTCGCCGCGACCACACCGGTGACGTCGAGACCGCCCTGGCCGGGGAAGCAGCGGAAGTGCCGGCTCCACTCGAGAAGGTCGGTGCGCAGCAGCGGGGCGTCGGCGACCTGCAGGAAGCCGATCCGGTCGCCCGGCACGCCGGCGAGCACCTCGGGGCCGTCGCCGCGGGCCAGCAGGTGGAAGGTGTCGACGGCCACGGTGACGCTCGGGTGGTCGGCACGCCGCACGACGTCCCACGACTGCGCGAACCGCGAGACGTGCCGGCCCCAGGCCAGCGCCTCGTAGGCGATCGTGACGCCGCGCTCGGCGGCCAGGTCGCCCAGCGCGGCGAGCTGCTCGGCCGACAGGTCGGGATCGTCGAGGGCGTCGGGCGAGGCGTTGGAGCAGCAGAGCACCACCGACGTGCCGAGCTGCTCCATCACGTCGAGCTTCGCCGCGAACCGCCGACGCACGGCGCCGAACCCGTCGGGCGCGACGCCCTCGACGTCGCGCACCGGTTGGAACAGCTCGACGGCCAGGCCGAGGTCGGCGCACCGCGCTGCGACCTCCCGCGGCGAGAGCGTGCTCGCGACCAGGTCGTTGTCGAACAGCTCGATGCCGTCGAAGCCGGCACCGGCCGCCGCGGCCAGCTTGTGCTCGAGCCGACCGCTGAGCGAGACCGTGGCGATGCTGTGCCGCATCAGGCGGCGCCGGTGAGCTCGGCGAAGTGGCGGGCCATCCGGGCCGCGTCGGCGGGGCGTCCGGTGAAGTGCTCGAACGCCGCGACGGCCTGACCGACCGCCATCCCGCCGCCCGGCACGACCCGGCAACCGCGGTCGCGGGCCAGGCGGACCAGCTCGGTCTCGAGCGGGAAGTAGACGACGTCGGCGACCCAGAGGTCCTCGCGCACGAGCGCCTCGTCGACCGGCAGGCCGGGGTGGCCGAGCATGCCGACCGGGGTGGCGTTGACCAGGCCGGCCGCGCCGGCGAGCGCCTGCTCGACGTCGTCGGCGCGCGAGACCCGCGCCTCGCCGTACCGCTCGGCCAGACGGACCGCGCAGGCGTCCGCACGCCCGGCGTCGGTGTCGACGATGCTCACGTGGGCGGCGCCCTGGTCGAGCAGGGCGTAGCCGACGGCGGCACCCGCTCCCCCGGCCCCGACCACCACGGCGGGGTCGCCGACGGAGGCCGGGAGCACGTCGCGGAAGGCCCGCGACCAGCCGGTCCAGTCGGTGTTGCGGCCCAGGGCGCGCCCGTCGCGGAAGACCACGGTGTTGACCGCGCCCAGGTCGGCGGCGTCGTCGGAGACCTCGTCGAGCAGCGGCAGCACCGCCTGCTTGAACGGGTGGGTGACGTTGAGCCCGTCGTAGCCCAGCCGGCGGGCCCAGGCGAGCAGCTCGGGCAGGTCGCCGGTGTCGTAGCCCAGGACGTCGGCGTCGAGGATGCGGTACGACAGGTCGAGCCCGGCGGCCGCGCCCTCGTGCTCCTGCAGGGCGGGGGTGAGGGTGGCCGAGATGCCGCGGCCGAGCAGGCCCAGGAGGTAGCGCTCGCTCATCGGGCGGCCCCCACGAGCGGACGCCGGGCGGCGCGGGTGGCGTGCTGGCCGAGGTCGCGGGTCGGCACCCGGTGGGTGTCCTTGGGGCCCGTGAGGACGGCGATCGCGGAGATCAGGCAGGCGATCGAGGCGAACGCCGCGACCCGGGGCCAGTTGTCGGCGTCGCCGGCCATCAGCGCACCGGAGATGGTCGGGGTGAAGCCGGCCAGCGCGAAGCCGAACTGCGTGCCGATGGCCATGCCGGACAGCCGCACCGACGTCGGGAAGTACTCGGCGTACGTCGCGGGCCACACGGCGTTCGTCATCGAGTAGACGACCCCGGCCAGGGCCACGCCCAGGATGAAGACCAGGACGATGTTGCCGTTCGCGATGGCGCCGAGGAACGCGGTGACCAGCACGGCGCTGCCGACCAGACCGGTGACGAAGACCGGCTTGCGGCCGATGCGGTCGGACAGCCGTGCCCACAGCGGGATCGTGCAGATCGCGACCAGGTTGGCCACGATCGCCAGCCACAGCATGGCGGTCGAGCTCAGCTCGATGCCGTAGTCCTCGCTGGTGGCGAAGTTGAGGGCGAAGACCTGGAACGTGGTGTTGACCATCGCGATGAAGGCCGCCAGGAAGACCCGGACCACGGAGGCCCAGTGGTCGCGGAACAGCTCGTTCAGCGGGGGCCGGGGTGCCTTCGGCTGGTCGTCGAACTCCGGGGTCTCGTCGAGCGAGCGGCGGATGACGTAGCCCGCGACCAGGAGGAGCGCGCTCAGCCAGAACGGGATGCGCCACCCCCAGGAGAGCAGCTGGTCCTCCGGCAGGATCGCGGCGAGCGGCAGGAACACCGCCGGGGCGAGCACCTGTCCGCCCTGGGTCCCGCTGAGGGTGAAGCTGGTGAAGAAGCCGCGGCGGTCGTCGGGCGCGTGCTCGAAGCTCATCGCGTTGGCGCCGGCCTGCTCGCCGGCGGCCGAGAGGCCCTGGAGCAGCCGCAGCAGCACCAGCAGGGCCGGCGCGAGCAGCCCGGCCTGTCCGTAGGTCGGCAGGCAGCCGATGAGGAACGTCGAGACGCCCATCAGGAGCAGCGTGCCGACCATGATCACCTTGCGGCCCACCCGGTCGCCGATGTGGCCCATGAGGAACGAGCCGAACGGCCGGGCGACGTAGGCGACGCCGAAGGTGGCCAACGAGCCGATGGTCGCGGCGTGGGTGTTGCCCTCGGGGAAGAAGACCTTGGGGAAGACCAGCGCGGCGGCCGTGCCGTAGATCGCGAGGTCGTAGTACTCCAGCGCGCTGCCGCTCCACGCGGCGACGGCGGCCTTGCCGGGGGTGCGTCGACGCTCCACCACGGTGGCGGTCGGTGCGGACATCGGGGTCCTCCTCGTGCGGTGTGACGCCCGTCATGGCGCCGGTACGCGAGGACGCTAGGAGTGGCCCTCGTCACGTGGCAAGCGTTTGCCATTTTTGCCATGATGCTGCGGTGCCACCGCCTCGTCGCCGCGCGACCATCACCGACGTCGCCGCCGCGGCCGGGGTCGCCGCGTCCACGGTGTCGCGGGCCTTCACCCGGCCCGGGCGGGTCAACCACGCCACCCAGGCCCGGATCATGGAGGTCGCGGCCGAGCTCGGCTACGCCCCCAACCCGGCCGCCCGGGCCCTCGAGTCCGGCCGCACCAACACCCTCGCGCTCGTCGTGCCCGACGTGACCAACCCCTACTTCGCCGGCGTCATCAAGGGCGCCGAGCGGGCCACCGCCACCGCCGGCCTGACCCTCGTCATCGCCGACGCCCAGGAGAACCCGGCCACCGAGGAGCAGATCGTCACCCGGCTCGGCCCGGCGGTCGACGGCTTCGTGCTGACCGCCTCCCGCCTGCCCGACGACGCGTTGCGCCGGGCCGCCGAGCTCAACGCCGTCGTGCTCGTCAACCGGGCCGCACCCGGGCTGGCGTGCATCGTCTCCGACTTCGACACCGGCGCCCGCCAGATCGTCGACCACCTCGCCTCGCTCGGCCACCGCGCGCTGGTCTACCTCGGCGGCCCGGCGGAGTCGTGGTCCGGCGCACGGCGCTGGGCGGGCCTCCGAGCGGCGGCGCAGCAGGCCGGGATGGGCGCCACCCGCTTCGGGCCCTACACGCCGACCTTCGCCAGCGGTCCTGCGGCCGCCGACGCCGTCCTCGCCGCCGGAGCCACCGCGGTCGTCGCCCACAACGACATCCTGGCCATCGGCGTGATGACCCGCCTGGCCGACCGCGGCGTCGTGGTCCCCGACCAGGTGAGCGTCGTCGGCTTCGACGACATCTTCGGCTCCGACTTCTGCCACCCGCCGCTCACGACCCTCGCCGAGCGCACCGAGGACGCCGGCGCGCGGGCCGTCGAGACCCTGGTGGCGCTCGGCCCGGCCGGTCGCGCCGACCGGGACGTGGCCCCCCGGGTGCTGCCGACCCAGCTCGTGGTGCGCCGCTCGAGCGGTCTCGCGGTGTCCTGAGGCCTCGGGCGTCGCCTCCCCCGACGGGCCGCCGCTACGCGACCAGCGCCGCGGCGATCGTCACGGCGGGGACGGACAGCACGGTCGTGGCGAAGACGACGTCGCGGGCGAGCACGATCCCGCGGTCGTACCGCGTGGCGTGCACGAAGACGTTCTGCGCCGTCGGCAGCGCCGAGAGCACGGTGACGGCCAGCAGGGGCGTGCCCTCGAGGCCCAGCAGGTAGGCGCCGACCGCCCAGGCGACGACGGGCTGCACGACGAGCTTGAGCCCCACGATGAGGCCCAGCTCGGGGGCGTCGCCGAGGCCGGGGCGGGGGCCGAGGCGGAGGAACACGCCGTACGCGATGAGCATCGACGGCACCGCCATCCCGGCGACGAGCTCGAGCGGGTCGTGGATGGGGCGGGGCAGGGTGAGGTCGGTGCCGGCGAGCACGAGCCCGATCACGGAGCCGACGGTCAGGGGCGTGCGCAGGGGCCGGCTGACGATCCGCCACACCGAGAGCCGCTCCTCGGCGACGGCGACGTCCATCACCGTGAGGGCGAGCGGCTGCAGCACGAGCAGCTGCATGAGCAGGACCGGCGCCACGAGCGCCGCGTCCCCCAGCACGTAGGCGGCGATCGGGATGCCGAGGTTGCCGGCGTTGACGTAGGCGGCGCACAGGGAGCCCACCACGGTGTGCGCGAGGTCCCGCTTGAACACGAACCGGGCGAGCAGCACGTAGACGACGACGTTCACCACGACGGCCGCTGCCGACGCCACGAGCGCCCCGGTGAAGAGGGACCCGATGTCGGAGTCCTCGAGCACGGTGATGAGCAGGGCGGGGCTGGCGACGTAGAACGCCAGCAGCGACAGGGCCCGCTGGCCCGGCAGGTCGATGATCCCGAGGTGGGCGAGCAGCAGCCCGAGGCACACGAGCAGGGTGATCGTGGTGAACCCCTCGAGCACCGCCGTCACCGGGCGAACGCTATCCGCCGATCGGACCCATCCCTCCGGCGACCCGTGACGAACCACCCCCATGGACACCAGTGCACCCGACCGCCGCCGCGGCCAGATCCTGCTGGCCGCGGCCGGCGGAGTGCTCGCCACCGTCGTCGGCATGGCCGTCGGCCACCTCGTGGCCGCCCTCGTCGACCCCGCCGCCTCACCGGTGCTGGCGGTCGGCTCGACCGTCATCGACCTGACGCCCACGCCCGTCAAGGAGTGGGCGGTCGCCCAGTTCGGCACGGCCGACAAGCCCATCCTCATCGGCTCGGTGCTGGTGGTGACGCTCCTCCTCGCAGCCGTCGCCGGCGTCCTCGCCCGGCGGCGCTTCGCCGTGGGACTCGTGCTGCTCCTCGTGCTCGTCGGCGTCGCCGGCCTCCTGGCGCTGCTGCGCCCGACCGCCGGTCCTCTCGACGTGGTCCCCGCCCTCGCCACCGCCCTGGCCGGCGGCGGTGCCCTGTGGTGGTTCCACCGCGCGTCCGTCGGCGCCCCCGCCCCGGCGGACGGCACGACGGGCATCGACCCCGACGGCGACCCCGACGCGCGCCGTACGACGGGACCCACCCGCCGCGGGGTGCTCATCGCCTCCGGCGTGCTCGCCGGCACGGCGGTCGTCGCCGGCTCCGTCGGCCAGTGGATCTCGACGGTCCGCACCCGGATCGGCAACATCGTGCTCCCGAAGCCCGCCGAGGCGGCCCCGGCGCTGCCCGACGGCCTCGACATCCCCGACCTGTCGCCGTTCCGCACCCCGAACGACGAGTTCTACCGCGTCGACATCAACCTCACCGTGCCGGTCGTGGACCACGAGTCGTGGACGCTGACCGTCGACGGCGACGTCGAGAACGAGCTCACCATCACGTGGGACGAGCTCCTCGACATGGACATGGTCGAGCGCGACATCACCATGACGTGCGTCTCCAACGACGTGGGCGGCCAGTACGTCGGCGCCGCCCGCTGGCTCGGCGTCCCCCTGAAGACGATCCTCGACCGCGCGGGGGTCGGCGACCGCGCCGACCAGATCCTCTCGACCGCGGTCGACGGCTTCACCATCTCGACCCCGCTCGACGTCGCCACCGACGGCCGCGACGCCCTCGTCGTGGTCGGCATGAACGGCGAGCCCCTGCCGCGCGAGCACGGCTTCCCGGTGCGGCTCGTCATCCCGGGCATCTACGGGTACGTCGGCTCCACCAAGTGGCTGACGAAGCTGACGCTGACGACGTACGACGACGACGTCGCCTACTGGACCGAGCGCGACTGGGCGACCGATGCCCCCGTGAAGATCGCCTCGCGCATCGACGTGCCGAAGGCCGCGACGACGGTCGACCCCGGCACGGTCGTGATCGCCGGCGTCGCGTGGGCGCAGACCCGCGGCATCGCCAAGGTCGAGGTGCAGATCGACGGCGGCGCGTGGGAGGAGGCGACGCTCGGGCCCGATGCGGGGGTCGACTACTGGCGCCAGTGGTACTACGAGTGGGACGCCAGCGACTCCGGCAACCACGCCTTCACCGTGCGCGCGACCGACGAGACCGGCGAGGTGCAGACCGACGTGCGCATGTCGCCGTTCCCGGAGGGCTCGAGTGGGTACCACACCCGTGCGGTGATGGTCTCCTGACCGCTCGCGCTCCCCGGGCCCGACCGGCCCGCCCCTGCCGCCCGTGGCGGGGACACCTCAAGCCGAGGGGTGTCCCCGCCACGGGTCTGTTGCGGGACGTCATGCGCCGCGGTGGCCCGGGGCGCCGCACCGCATGACGTCCCGGGGGTACGGCGCGGGCCCGGCCCGGCGCCGTACCGAACAGCCCGCAGCCCGCAACCCGCAGCCCGCGAAAAGTGCGGATGAGCCAAGCCCAGCTCGATCCCACACGCCCCAACTGCACACTTCGCGCCCCCCACAGCCCCCACGCCCCGCGGGACGTCATGCGGCGCGGTGGCCCGGGGCGCCGCACCGCATGACGTCCCGAGGTACGGCGCGGGACAGGCGTCGGGGAAACCGCGAAAAAAACTTCCGCCACCACCAATCCACCCCACCCGGGGCGGCGAACAACGTGTGTAAGCCCGCCGCGACCGGCACATCCCCCAGGTGCCGGACGGGGAGCGGGACCACGACAGGAAGGTCAGCACGATGAAGACTCTCAACCGCCGCTCCACGGTCCGCCGCGCGAGCGGGATCGCTGCTCTCGCCCTGACCATGTCGGTCGGCCTCGCCGCGTGCGGCGACGACAGCAGCGACGACTCCAACGACGGCACCTCGAGCCCCAGCGCCGACGAGTCGTCGGACACGGGCATGTCGGACGACCCCAGCATGGGTGAGTCGTCGGACGGCGCCATGGAGGACACCACCTTCGGCGAGGCCTGTGACCAGATCCCCGCCTCGGGTGCCGGCTCGCTCGACGGCATGACGGTCGACCCGGTCGCCACCGCCGCCAGCAACAACCCGCTGCTCACCCAGCTCGTCGGCGCGGTCGGCCTCGTGCCGGGTCTCGCGGACACGCTGAACAGCGCCGAGGCCCTCACGGTCTTCGCGCCGTACGACCCGGCCTTCGAGGCGATCGACCCCGCCACGATGGAGTCGCTGACGGCCGACCCGGAGGCGCTCGGCGCGATCCTCGGCTACCACGTGCTCCCCGAGCGTCTCGAGCCCGACGAGATCGCGGGCACGTACGCCTCGTTCGCCGGCCCCGAGGTCACGGTCGAGGGCGACTCGTCCGGCATGACGGTCGGCGCCGAGGGCACCGAGGCGACCGTGCTCTGCGGTGGCATCCAGACGGCGAACGCGACGGTCTACGTCATCGACTCCGTGCTGATGCCGCCGGCCACCACCGAGTGACCACGCAGCACTGAGGAACCAGGGACACTTCTCCCATGACGACCCTCCGTTCCGTGCCCTCCGGCGACCCGCCGGAGGGCACGGGCGGCCGTGGCCCGGCCGCCGACCTGCCCGACGAGGTGGGACCGCGTCTCGCGGAGCTCCTGCACCGCTCCTCCTTGGGGGACGAGCAGGCCTTCGTCGAGCTGTACGACGCGACCTCGGCGCGCCTGCACGGCCTCGTCCTCCGCGTGGTGCGCAACCCCGCGCAGGCCGAGGAGGTCACGCAGGAGGTGTTCCTCGAGGTGTGGCGCATGGCGAGCCGGTTCGACCCGGCACGCGGCTCCGCCCTCTCCTGGCTCATGACGATCGGCCACCGCAAGGCGGTCGACCGGGTGCGCTCCGCGGAGGCCTCGACCCGCCGCGACACGTCGTACCACCAGCAGACCCAGCCGGTCGACCACGACGCCACGGCGGACGCCGCCCACACGTCGTTGGAGGCCCAGCGGGTCCGCACCGCACTGCAGGCGTTGACCCCCGTGCAGCACGAGGCCGTGAAGCTGGCCTACTTCGGGGGTTACACGCACGCCGAGGTGGCCACCATGCTCGACTTGCCGGTGGGCACCGCGAAGACAAGGATTCGGGACGGCCTGATCAGGCTGCGCGACGCGATGGGAGTGGGACAGTGAACGACATCCACGCCCTGTCGGGCGCCTACGCGGTGGATGCGCTCTCCGACGAGGAGCGCGCCGGCTTCGAGGAGCACCTCGAGGCCTGCCCCACCTGCCGCGAGGAGGTCGACTCGCTCCGCGAGGCAGCCGCCCTGCTGCCCACCACCACCGAGACCGCGCCCTCACCGGCGGTCCGTGCCGCCGTGCTCGCGAGCATCGCGCAGGTGCGCCCGCTCCCGCCCCTCGTGGCCCACGGTCCGGAGAACGACGCGGAGGCGTCGCGCTCGACCGGGACGGTGGTGCCGCTGCGGCGGCATCGGTTTCGCACGGCGCTGGTCGCAGCTGCTGCGGCAGTGATCGTGGCCGGTGGCGTCGGGGTCGGGATCAGCCAGCTTGACGACACCGACGGCACCTCCCAGCAGGCCGACCCAGAGCCGACGCAGGACGAGACCGAGGACGAGGTGCAGCAGGTGCTCACCGCGTCCGACGTGCAGATCGTCGACGCCTCGACGACCCTGCCCGAGGGTACGGAGGCGTCCGTGCACTGGTCGCCCTCCCTCGGCAAGGCCGTGCTCGTCACCGACGGCATGCCCGCCGCGCCGCACGGTCACCTCTACGAGCTCTGGTACCAGAACAGCGCAGGCGACATGGTCCGCGCCGGACTCATGCCGGAGGGCGAGAGCAACACCGTCCTGCTCGAGGGCGACGGCTCCGGGGCCAAGGCCGTCGGCATCACCGTCGAGCCCGCGCCCCACGGGTCCGAGGAGCCGTCGATGCCCCCCGTCGCCTTCTTCGCCCTCGAGGACGCATGACCGCCGCCCCCCGGCGGCTCGCCGTGGTGGGTTCCGGCGTCGCCGGCCTGACCGCGGCGTACGTCGCCTCCAAGCACGCCCACGTCACCCTCTACGAGGCCGACGCGCGGCTCGGCGGGCACGCCGACACCCACCTCGTCACCGTGCCCGACGGGCGCGGAGGCGAGCAGCAGGTGCCGATCGACACCGGGTTCATCGTGCACAACGAGCGCACCTACCCGGTGCTGCTGCGGATCTTCGCCGAGCTCGGCGTCGCGACGCAGGACTCGGAGATGTCGATGTCCATCCGCGACGACGCAGCGGGCCCCCACGGCCTCGAGTGGGCGGGCGCCCTCAAGCTCGCCGGCCTGTTCCCGACCTGGCGCAACGCCACGCGACCCGCGTTCCTCCGCATGCTCACCGAGGTCCCCCGCTTCCACCGGCGGGCCCAGCAGCTGCTCGAGTCGGAGGCCAGCGACGCCGACGCCCGCGTCACGTTCGGCGAGTTCCTCGACGCCGGCCGCTTCTCGCCCACGTTCCGCACCCACTTCGCCGAGCCGCTCGTCGCGTGCGTGTGGTCGACCGACCCGGCGCAGGCGCTCGACTACCCCGCGCGCTACCTGTTCCGGTTCCTCGACCACCACGGCATGCTCGGGATCTTCGGCTCCCCGCAGTGGCGCACGGTCACGGGAGGCTCGCGCGAGTACGTCGCGCGCATCGCCGCCCGCCTGCCCGACGTGCGCGTGGGGACGAAGGTGACGAGCATCGAGGAGACCCCCGACGAGGTGCGGGTGACCGACGGCAACGGCGAGGTCGCGGCGTACGACGCGGTCGTCGTGGCCACGCACCCCCACCAGGCCCTGGCGATGCTGGCGGCCCCGACCCCGGCGCAGCGCGAGCTGCTCGGGGCGATCACCTACACGCCGAACACCGCGCAGCTGCACACCGACACCTCCCTCCTGCCCCGGCAGGAGAAGGCGCGCGCGTCGTGGAACTACCTGCGCCGCGACCCGGCCGCCCTCGCCGACCTGCCGTCGGTCGAGGAGCGCGGGGGGCCGGTCACCCTGACCTACGACCTCAGCCGGCTCATGCGCGTCCCGCACCTCCCCGGTGCGCCCGACACGCGCTTCCTCGTCACGCTCGGCGGGCTCGACCTCGTCGACCCCGCCCAGGTCGTCGACACCATGGAGTACGAGCACCCGCTCTACACCCCCGCGTCCGTCGCCGCGCAGGCCCGGCTCGGCGAGTGCGAGACGCCGCGTCTGGCGTTCGCCGGTGCGTACCACGGGTGGGGCTTCCACGAGGACGGCGCCCGCTCCGGGCTCCGGGCCGTCACGCGGCTCGGCCTCGGCTGGGCCGAGGACGACGTCACCGCCCGTGTCGGTGGGGGCACCGACCCCGCCGGGACGGTCTACCGCACGACGGTCCGCCACACCCGGCGGCGGCCCTGGAAGCGGAGCTTCGCCCACACGTCGTCGACCTGGGTGGTCGACCTCGACGACCTGCCCGACCACGGCCGCACGGCCTGGACCCGCGGCAGCTTCGAGGCGCGCGACCACCTCGGCGACCCGGAGCGCTCGCTGCGCGCCAACGTCGAGGCGTTCCTCGACCTGCACGGCATCGAGCTCGCCCGCGGCGGCGACCGGGGTCGCATCCTCATGGCGGCGCAGCCGCGCGCCTACGGCTACTGCTTCAACCCGATCAGCGTCTTCTGGTGCTTCGCCGGCGACCAGACGCTCGCCGACGTGCCGACGGCCGTCGTCGTCGAGGTGCACAACACCTACGGCGACCGCCACGCCTACATGGTGCGCCCGGACGCGTCCGGGCGGGCCGAGACCGCGAAGGCGATGTACGTCTCGCCCTTCCACGGCACCGACGGCACCTATGCGATCGCGGTACCGACCCCGAGCGGCGGCCCGGACGGGAGGCTGCACGTCGCCGTCACGCTCCGCACCGACGACGGCGCGACGTTCAGCGCCTCGCTCTCCGGTCGTCCCGACCCCCGCGCCGGCGCCTCCTGGCGCGCGGCACCCGCGACGCTGCGGGCGTCGTTCCTCATCCGCCTGCACGGCATCACGTTGTGGGCGCGACGGCTGCGCATCCAGCCGCGCCCCGAGCACCACCAGGAAGGTGTCCGATGACCACGGAGATCCCCGAGTCGGCCCACGGCTCCGCGTCCGCACCCACGCCCACCGTGCCCCCGGCCCCCGCACGGGTCGACGGCTCGCGCTGGCCCGGGCTCGACGTCGTGCCCTCGGGGCCGCGCGCCGCGGCGTACGCCCGGGTCGCGCGCGTGCTGTTCCACGGCGTCGTCAGCCGGCTCGACCTCACCGTCCGCGTCGGCAGCGGCGCCGACGCACCCGTCTGGGGCCGCGGCGGCCCGGAGATGGTGCTGCGCCGACCCGACGAGTTCTTCGCCCGGGTGGGGCGCCAGGGCCTCATCGGCTTCGGCGAGGCCTACCTGACGGGGGCCTGGGACGTGCCGTCGCCGGCCGAGGGCGGCACGACCGGTGCGCTCGGCGAGGTGCTCACGGTGCTCGCGGCGCAGATGCCCGCGCTGGTGCCGCAGTGGATGCAGCGGCTGCGGGCGGCCTACGTCTCCCGCCCGCCGTCGGACCAGGTCAGCTCGCAGGAGAACAGCCGCGCCAACATCGCGCACCACTACGACCTGAGCAACGACCTCTTCGAGGCCTTCCTCGACCCGACGATGAGCTACTCCTCGGCGCTCTTCGAGCACCAGGCGATCCCGCGGGTCGACGCGGTCGGGGCCCACCACGTGGCCACGTCGCCCGACCCCCGCGACCCCGCGTCGCTCGAGGAGGCGCAGGGACGGAAGATCGAGCGGCTCCTCGACGCCGTGGGTGTCGGCGAGGGCACGCGCGTGCTGGAGATCGGCACCGGCTGGGGCGAGCTGTCCCTGCGCGCCGCCCGTCGCGGCGCCCGCGTCCACTCGGTGACGCTGTCGACGGAGCAGCAGGCGCTGGCCCGCGAGCGCGTCGCGGCGGCCGGGTTCGCCGACCGGGTCGACGTCGAGCTGTGCGACTACCGCGACGTCGTCGCGCCCGAGGGCGGCTACGACGCCGTCGTGTCGGTCGAGATGATCGAGGCGGTCGGCTACGACTACTGGGGCACGTACTTCGCGAAGATCGACGAGGTGCTCGCCCCGGGCGGCCGCGCCGGCATCCAGGCGATCCTCATGCCGCACGACCGCATGCTCGCGACCCGGCAGACCTACACCTGGATCCACAAGTACATCTTCCCGGGCGGCTTCCTGCCCTCCGTGCAGGTCATCGACGAGATCACCCGCGACGAGACGGCCCTGCGCCTGCTCGGCGGCGCCGACCGGCTCTCGTTCGGTGGGCACTACGCGGAGACGCTGCGCCGCTGGGGCGAGCAGTTCCTCACCGCCTGGAGCGAGCACGTGTCGGGCCTCGGCTTCGACGCGACGTTCGCGCGGATGTTCCACTTCTACCTGGAGTACTCCCGCGCGGGCTTCGCCTCCGGCTACATCGACGTCCAGCAGCTGGTGCTGGAGAAGGAGGCCGGTCGATGACCGCCACCACCCCCTCGTCCTCGTCCGCCCCCTCCTCGAGCCAGGTGGCCGGCCGCCTCGCCGAGGCCCTGCGGCCCTTCGTGGGCGGTGACCTCCCCGTGCGCCTCCGCGCCTGGGACGGCTCCGAGGCCGGTCCGGTCGACGCGCCCCTGGTCGAGCTGCGCAGTCCCGCCGCCGTACGCCGCCTCGTGCGGCACCCCGGGGAGCTGGGTGCCGCGCAGGCGTACGTCACGGGCGAGCTCGAGGTGCACCACGACCTCGACGACGCCCTCACCCACGCCTGGTCGGTCGTCGCCGAGCGCAACCTGTCGGGCGTGCGCCCGGGACCGCAGGCGTACGTCGCGGCCCTCCGCGCCGCCGTCGACACCGGCACCGTCGGCCCCGGGATGGTGCTGAGGCCGCCGCGCGCTCCGCGCAGCCAGGCGCAGGTGGGTGGTCCGCTCAACGCGCTCCTCGGCCGCCGCCTGCACTCGAAGCTGCGGGACCGGCTGGCGATCAGCCACCACTACGACCTGTCGAACGAGTTCTACTCGCTGATCCTCGACGACCACATGGCCTACTCGTCGGCGTACTACACGCAGCCGCCGAGCACGCCCGGCTACACGCTGGAGGACGCGCAGGCCGACAAGCTCGACCTCGTCTGCCGCAAGGTGGGACTGACGGAGGGCGCGACGTTCCTCGACGTCGGCTGCGGCTGGGGCTCGCTGTCCCTGTACGCCGCGGAGCACTTCGGCGCGAAGGTCACCGGTGTGACGATCGCCGCCGAGCAGAAGAAGTTCATCGACGCCCGCATCGCCGAGCGCGGTCTGGGCGACCGGGTGGAGATCCGGCTGCAGGACTACCGCGACGTGCCGGAGGCCGCCTCGGGTGCCGGGCACTTCGACGCGGTGGCGAGCCTGGAGATGGGCGAGCACGTCGGCCAGCAGAACTACCCGACCTACGCGAAGGTGCTCCACGACGCCGTGAAGCCCGGCGGGCGGGTGCTGGTGCAGCAGATGTCGCGCTCCGGCGGCCGCAAGGGCCACCCCGGTGGCGGTCCGTTCATCGAGTCGTTCATCGCGCCCGACATGCACATGCGGCCCGTCGGCGAGACGGCCGACCTGCTCGAGGCCGGCGGCCTCGAGGTGCGCGACGTGCACGCGCTGCGGGAGCACTACGTGTGGACCGTGGACGCCTGGATGGAGCGGTTCTCCAAGGCGGAGCAGCGCCTGACCGAGCTCGTCGGCGAGGAGGTCGTGCGCGTCTGGCGGCTCTACCTCGTGGGGGGCCGCATGGCGTTCCGCGACGGTCGCATGGGTGTCGACCAGATCCTCATGGTGCGTCCGGGAGCCGCGCACAGCCTCCCGCCGCGCCGCGAGTGGTGAACGCGCTCGTCGCGGCCCTCGTGGCCGCGGCGGTCACGGTGACGGTGCTCATGACCGCCACCGCGCTGGTCGCGCGCCGGGTCGGCCGGCTGGCCGTCGTCGACGTCGTGTGGGGCGCGGGGTTCGTGCTCGTCGCGGTGGTGGCGGCCGTGGTCGCCAGCGTCGTCGACGCCGGTGGGGGCGGCACGGTCGCGCAGCGCTGGCTCGTGGTGCTGCTCGTCGCCGTCTGGGGTGGTCGCCTCGCCTGGCACATCCGCTCGCGGGCGCACGGGCTCCTCGGTCCCGGCGAGACGCCGCCGGAGGACCCCCGCTACGCGGCGCTGATGGAGGGCAAGCCGTTCTCCTACGCCGTGACGCGCGTCTTCGTGACGCAGGGCGTGGCGATGTTCGTCGTCGCCCTGCCCGTGGTGGTCGGGGTGGCCGTCGCCGTGCCGGCGTCGTCGTGGCACCGGTGGCCGATCGTGGTGGGCCTCGTCGTGTTCGCGGTCGGGCTGGCGTTCGAGGCCGTGGGCGACGCGCAGCTCGCGGCGTACAAGGAGGTCCCGAAGGCCGAGCGCCCGCCGGTGCTCGCCACCGGCCTGTGGGCGTGGACGCGGCACCCGAACTACTTCGGCGACGCGACGGTCTGGTGGGGGCTGTGGCTCGTCGGCGGTCTCGGGTCCGGCTGGGTCGCGGGGCTGGCGACGCTCGTGGCGCCCGTCGCGATGACCTACTCCCTGGCGTTCGCCACGGGGGCGCGCCTGCTCGAGCGCGAGATGATGCAGCGCCCGGGCTATCCGGAGTACGCCGCGCGGACGTCCATGTTCGTCCCGCGGCCGCCGCGTCGGGCGGCCTGACGTTCGGCGGATCCGGCAGGATCGGGGCATGACCGAACCGCGCGTCGCCCTCTACGTCGACTTCGAGAACCTCGTCGCGTCCCAGTACGACGCGGTGCACGGCCGCCACGCCTGGCAGCGCGACAAGGTGGTGCACGCGGCGGCGGACGACCCGGTCGTGGGGCCCCGGCTGGAGGCCTCGCGGCTCGACGTCGACGCGATCGTCGACTACGCGGCGTCGCTCGGGGTCGTGGCGATCAGCCGGGCGTACGCGAACTGGGCCTCGCCCGCGTTCTCGTCCTACGCGCGGGACCTGACGTCCCGCGCGATCGACCTCACGCAGCTGTTCCCGCTGTCCGGGACCAAGAACGGCGCCGACATCCGGCTCGCGACCGACGTGGTGGACGATCTGACGCGCTACGCCGACCTCACCCACGTGCTCGTCGCCGCCGGGGACTCCGACTACGTCGCCGTCGCGCAGAAGGCGAAGCGCCTCGGCCGGTCGGTCGTCGGCGTGGGCGTCGCGGGGTCGATCGGCCGCTACTGGGAGGCCGCGTGCGACGAGTTCAAGCGGTACGACGCGCTGCCCGGCGTCGAGCCGGCCGTCGCGTCCCCGCCCGCGGTCGAGGGCGAGGACGCCTCCGACGCCGATCCCGACACGGACGACCGCGCCCGCCCCGTCCCGTACTCCAAGCTGTTCCGACGCGCCGTCAACCTCGTGCAGAAGCAGCGCAGCGACGAGAAGGTCCCGTTGTCGGTGCTCAAGCAGGTGCTCGTGCGGATGAGCCCCGGCTTCGACGAGACGACGCTCGGCTTCGACTCGTTCTCCGCCTACGTCCGCGCCCAGGAGGGCGTCGCGACCGACGAGCGGAACCAGCACGTGTGGTTCGTGCGGTAGGTCGCTCCCGCGTCGAGTTGGCTTGTACGGCGCGGCGTTCGCGCCGAGTTGGCTTGTACGGCGCGGCGTACGCGTCGAGCTTGGTCGAACGGCGACCGTTCTCAGGGTTGTCCACAGGCCGTACGGCGGTCTGCCTGGTGTCGTTCAGGACTGTCGGTGGGTTCGGGTTGAGTGGTGGCCATGACGGGGGTCAGCTCTTCTGGTGACGCCGATGGCTTTGGGCCACCGGTGCCGGAGCCCCCTGCCGAGTTCCTGGTCGACGAACCGGTCCCGGACTGGCTAGAGCACGCCTTCGCCACCGGGGAGTGGCCTGAGGAGGCGACGCGCGGGTGCCGGATCGTGGACCGGGAGGGTCGGTACGACGCGGCTGAGCCTGCCGCGGAGCCCGAGCCCGAGCCGGAGCCTGGGTGGGTGGTGCCCGGGGTCGCCTCGGGTGCGGGTGGGGTCGACGTGGGTCATCCGATGTTGGAGGCCCTGCGGACAGCGACGGCGGTGCTCGACGCCGACGGGCGTACCGGACTGGGGTGGTTGAGTGCCCCGCAGGCCGGTGTCGCGCTGGTCGACGCGCACGGGCTCGTGGCACGGGCTTCCGCGCTGGTCGCGGTGTTGGTGCAGCACGCCGAGGAGGTTGAGCTCTACCGGGAGAACGGTGCCTCTACGGCGGCGGTGTGGCTGGCGAACGCCGCGACCATCACCCGCCGCGATGCCTACCGCCTCGCTCGGATCGGGGACGCCATCGGTGGCGCCGAGCCCCACGCTGATCCCGAAGCCGGCGCCCCGGCGGGAAGCGAGTCAGGTCAGGGTCCCGCGCTCGACACCCGTGTCGGGGCCGCCGTCGGCGAGGAGACGGGGCGCTACCGGACCCACCTCGGCCCCGGCTGCCTCACCGGCACCGTCAACACCGAGCAGGCCGACGTCATCGTCAAGGCCCTCGACGCCCTACCCGACGAGCTACCGGACCAGCTGCGGCTGCAGGCGGAGGAGACGCTGGTCGGGTTCGCCGCCGACCACGACGCGAAGGCCCTGCGGACGCTGGGGAAGAAGATCCTCACCGTCATCGCACCCGAGGTGGGCGAAGCACACGAGGCCGCACTGCTGGAGAAGGAAGAACGGGAGGCTCGGGCCGCCTCACGGCTCAGCATGGTCTCCGACGGCCTGGGACGTGTGTGGGGCCGCTTCGTCCTGCCCGAGCTGCACGGCGCGATGCTCCGCAAAGCCCTCGACGCCTACGCCGCACCACGACACCTCAACACCAACGACGACCCCGACCAGCGGCTCGTCACCGGACGGCCCACACCGGAGCGCTACGGACAGGCCTTCCAACAGCTGCTGGAGATGCTCGACCACAAGGACCTCCCCGCCACCGGTGGCATGGGCGCGACCGTCGTCGTCACGATGACGCTGGAGTCACTCCGGGGCGGCCTCGCCTCAGCGTCCCTCGACACCGGCGGCACCCTCAGTGCATCCGAGGCCCGCCGGCTGGCGTGCGAGGCGGGGATCATCCCCGCGGTCCTCGGCACGAAGAGCGAGGTCCTCGACCTCGGCCGCGCCACCCGTTTCCACACCCGAGCGATGCGCCTCGCGATGGCCATCAGGGACGGCGGCTGCGTCGCCGAGGGCTGCAACCGGCCACCCCACCAGACCCACGCCCACCACCTCACCGCATGGGCCAACGGCGGCCACACCACCGTGAACGACGGCTGCCTCCTCTGCGACCAGCACCACCACCAGATCCACGACCCGCTCTACCTCGTCGAACGACTCGGCACCGGCAAGCTCCGCTTCACGAGGCGGACGTGAGACGACCGCGTGACGAGGTCCGGACGAGGCCCGTCAACCCGCCGGATCAGCCGGTCGCCCCATCACCTGCACGAAGTACGGGATGTTCTCCGTGGAGCCGAGCTCGACGCGCTTGATTGCCTTGCCGATCGGGTTCACGACCTCCTCCTGGCCCCGGATCAGCACGGGCAGGTTGCCGAACAGCTCGTTGGTGCCCCACGTCAGGCCAGGTTCGAGCCGAATCATCACCTCACCCACGTAGCACCCGGCCATCACGATCGACTCGATCCACACGTCGCTCCCCTGGGGCATGAACGAGTCGAGCAGACGGTCCACGGTCTCCAGGCTCTCGCGCGAGTAGTCGAGGTGCCCGCCCAGCACGTGGGCGACGGCACCGACGACGCGCTCGGCGAGGTCGGCGCACCGGTCCGGCGCAAGGGTGACGGGCAGCTGCACCGGCCGTTGTGTGTCGCGCCAGTTGCGCACGCCCTGGGGCGGAAAGCTGTTCGGCGGTGCCGGCGGGAGGGTGCCGTGGCGGCTCTGCGGCGGAGGTTCGGGGGAGACGCGTTCCCCCTTCTTCCAGAAGGGCATGGGTCTCGCGTTCCCGGGAGGCCGTGCGACAAACGGTTGTCCACAGACGCATCCCCTGGTGACCGGAAGCTCCGATCCACCCGGTGGGCCGGATCTTCCGCTGCCCCCGACTCCCTCCCGATTGGCCCGGCGGGCCCGGGCTCACGCACTATCGTCGCCGCAGTCCGCACGAAGGGGGGAACGTCGGTTGAGCCAGGCCACCACGCAGCGACGCGACATCCAGGGGTTGCGCGCGTTCGCCGTGATCGCCGTGGTCCTCGACCACCTGCTGGGCTGGCCGCACGGCGGGTTCGTCGGCGTCGACGTCTTCTTCGTCATCTCCGGCTTCCTCATCACCGGCATCCTGCTGCGCGAGCACGAGCGCACCGGGACGATCTCGTTCATCGGCTTCTACCGTCGGCGCGCCAAGCGCATCCTGCCGGCGTCGATCCTCGTGCTGGCCGTGACGGTCGCGCTGTCCTACGCGCTGGTCGGACGGCTCCGCGCCGACAGCATCGCCACCGACGGCCTGTGGGCCCTCTTCTTCGGCGCGAACTGGCGGTTCACGACGCAGGCGACGGACTACTTCGCGGCGAACGGTCCGGTCTCGCCGCTCCAGCACTACTGGTCGCTCGCCGTCGAGGAGCAGTTCTACTTCGTCTGGCCGTGGCTGATGCTGGGCGTCCTCGCCCTCCTCGCGGCCCGCACCCGCCGCCGCACCGGCAGCACCACCACCGGCAGCACCCGCACCGGCAGCACCACCACCAGCAGCACGACCGCGAGGCCCGACCACCACCGCCTCGTCGTCGGCGTCGTGCTGGCCGGCGTGGTCCTCGCCTCCTTCGCCTGGGCGCTCCACCAGACCTCGGCGTCGCCGTCGTCGGCGTACTTCTCCACCTTCACCCGCGTCTGGGAGCTCGGTCTCGGCGCCCTCGTCGCCGTGGCCGCGCCGCTGTGCGCCCGCATCCCCGACGCCCTCCGTCCCGTGCTGGCCTGGGTCGGGCTCCTCGGCATGACGGCCTCGCTCTGGCTCGTCACGGAGGACGCCGGGTTCCCCGCGCCCGCCGCCGCCCTCCCCGTCGCTGCGACGGCGCTCGTGATCGCGGCCGGCACCTTCGCCGAGCGCGGGCGCCAGCAGCGCTTCCTGCTCCCCCTGACGAACCCGGTGGCGGGCTACGTGGGCGACATCTCCTACTCGCTCTACCTCTGGCACTTCCCCGTCGCGATCCTCGGCGTGGTGGTGCTGGGCGACGCTCCGGTCGTGCTGGCGGGCCTCGGTGTCGTGATGCTCCTGCTCGCGGTGCACTCCTACCACCTCGTCGAGGAGCCCCTGCGGTCCGCGACGTGGCGGCTCCCCCGCCGTACGCCGCGGGACGAGCCCACCCGAGACCAGACCAACCCGGACGAGCCCAACCCGGACGAGCCCACCCGCGACGAGCCCGGCCGGGGGCAGCGGCCCCGCGCCCCACGCGTGCGGGCGGCGTACACGGGCGTGTTCCTGCTCGCCCTGGCGGCGGCTCCGGTGATGCCCTCGCTGCTGCTCTCCGACAACGGCGTCCGCACGCTGAGCGACGCGGACGTGGCGGCGATCGACGCGGAGACGCACGCGGCGTACACGCCCGCCGTCGCCGACCTCCAGACCGAGATCAGGGTGGCGCTGGCCGCCGGCGCGTGGCCGGAGCTCGACCCGCCCATCGAGGAGGCGATGGCGGGCCGCGAGGTGCCCAGCAGCGTGATGCCGTGCGGTGACATCGACACGGTCGACGTGGCGGGCTGCACCTTCGGCGAGCTCGACCGGGCCGCGGGCGGCCAGAGCATCGCGGTGGTCGGGGACTCGATCGCGGTCAACTACGTGCCACTCCTGGCCGGCGCCCTCCCGGAGGGCTGGAGCCTGACGTCCCTGGGGGCCTACGGGTGCCCGTTCACCGACCTGCTCTCCGAGCACCCCGACGCCGCGATCGTGGACGGCTGCGAGCAGCGCAAGGCCGACGTCGTCGACGCGGTGACGGAGCTCCGGCCGGACGTCCTCGTGGTGGCGGACATGTACGCCCCCCGCACCGAGGTCGGCGAGGACGGCACCATCACCCCCGAGCGCTGGGCGGAGAGCACCCGCACCCAGCTGGCCGAGGTCGCCGACGCCGTGGGCCGCACGGTCGTGGTCGCGCCGCCGCCGTCCGACGTCAACATCGACGAGTGCTACAACCTGCTCTCCTCGCCCGTCGACTGCGTGAGCAAGGTCCGCGGCCAGTGGAGCGGCATGCGCGACGCGGAGGCCGCCATGGCCGAGGACATGGGCGCGACCTACGTCGACAGCCGCGACTGGTTCTGCGCGGACGACCGCTGCCCCGCCTTCGTCGGCGACACCCTCGTGAAGGTCGACCTCGTGCACTTCTCGCAGCCCTACCAGCGCCTCATGCAGCCCGCCTTCACCGAGCGGCTCACGACGCTGGGCGTGCTCCCCTCCCCGGAGACCCCCGCCGCCTCTTGAACGCGGTTCAACAGCGTGTCACGATGCGGTCCATGACCGACCTCGGCACCCCGCTCGACCTGCCCTGCGGGCAGCGCCTGCCCAACCGCCTCATGAAGTCGGCGCTCTCGGAGGCCCTCGGCACCTCGACGGGCGCGCCGACGCGACGGCTCGAGCGGCTGTACGACGCGTGGGCCGGCGGCGGCTGGGGCCTCGTCGTCACCGGCAACGTCATGGTCGACCTGCGCCACCGCGGCGAGCCCGGCAACGTCGTCGTCGAGGACGACCGCCACCTCGACGCGCTGCGTCGCTGGGCCGCCGGGTTCCGCGCCTCGGGCACCCCGCTGTGGATGCAGGTCAACCACCCGGGCCGCCAGGCCAACGTGCTCGTCGGCCGCACGCGCCCGGTCGCGCCGAGCGCGGTCGCCGCCGACGTAGCGGTCGCCACCCGGCCCCGCGCCCTGTCCGAGACGGAGATCCGGGAGACGATCGAGCGGTACGCCGCGACCGCGGCCGTCGCCGAGGCCGCCGGCTTCGACGGGGTGCAGGTGCACGGCGCCCACGGCTACCTCGTCACCCAGTTCCTCTCCCCCCGCTCCAACCAGCGCACCGACGGCTGGGGCGGCGACCCGGAGCGGCGGCGTCGCTTCGTGCTGGAGGTCGTGCGCGCGATCCGTGAACGGGTCTCCCCCGGCTTCGCCGTCGGCATCAAGCTCAACTCCGCCGACTTCCAGCGCGGCGGCTTCACCGAGTCGGAGTCGCGCGAGGTGGTCGCCGCACTCGCCGAGGAGGGGATCGACCTCCTCGAGGTCTCGGGCGGCACCTACGAGTCGCCCGTCATGTTCGGCCCCGACACCCGTCGGGCCTCGACCCGGGAGCGCGAGGCCTACTTCCTGGAGTACGCCGCGTCCGTCCGCGACGCGGCCGGCGCCGTGCCCGTCGCGGTCACGGGCGGCTTCCGCACCCGCGCGGCGATGACCGCGGCCCTCGGGAGCAGCACCCCGGGCAGCACCCCGGGCAGCACCGAGACCAGCACCGGCACACCGGGCGAGTGCGACGTCATCGGCCTCGGGCGTCCGGCCTCGGCGTACCCCCACGTCGCCCGCGACCTCCTCGACGGCCGCCTCGAGCGCATCGAGCTGCCCGCCGTGCGGGTGGGGGCACGTCGGCTCGTCGGCCGCCTCGCGCCGCTCCACACCGTCGACAGCGCGCTCGACCTGTCGTGGCACACCGACCAGCTGCACCGCCTCGGCGCCGGCCGCGCCCCCGACCTCGCGCGGCCGTGGTGGCGCACCGCCGTGACCGCGACGCTCCGCAACGGGCCCGGCGCCTTCGTCCCGAAGCGGGGCTGAGTGCCCGAGGGCGACAGCGTCCACCTGCTGGCGCGGCGGCTCGACCGCTCGCTGCGCGGCCGCACCCTCGCGCGCAGCGACCTGCGCGTGCCCCGGCTGGCGACCAGGGACCTCGCGGGACGCGAGGTCCTCGAGCACGCGACGCACGGCAAGCACCTCCTCACCCGCTTCTCGGGGGGCGTCACCCTGCACTCCCACCTGCGGATGGACGGCAGCTGGACCGTCACCGGCGCCGGCAAGCGCCTCCCGCGCCGCCTGCTCCCGGACGTCCGCGTCGTGCTCGAGACGACCGAGGGACCGACCGCCTGGGGCCAGAAGCTGCACGACCTCGCCCTCGTGGCGACCGCCGACGAGTCGTCCCTGGTGGGTCACCTCGGGCCGGACCCGTTGCGGGCGGACTGGGACCCGCAGGAGGCGGTACGGCGGCTGCTCACCCACCCGACGACACCCCTCGTCTCCGCCCTGCTCGACCAGACGAACCTCGCCGGGCTCGGCAACCTCTGGGTCAACGAGCTCGCCTTCCTCGTGGGCCGCAGCCCGTGGACGCCGGTGGGCGAGGTGGACGTGCCCGTCCTCGTCGACCGTGCCGCCACCGCGCTGCGCCACTCGGCGACCGTGCCGGGCGCCTACCAGGTGACGACCGGGATCGCGCGACGCGGCGAGAGCCACTGGGTCGCCGGTCGGGCACGCCGTCCGTGCCTGCGCTGCGGCACCACGGTGCAGGTGGTGGCCGAGCTGCCGAACGACGCGGCCCATCGCCGTACGTGGTGGTGCCCGCGCTGCCAGCCCGGCCCAGGTCCGGAGGTCCGGGTGCCGTCGGTGCCGCGCTGACGCGTGTTTCCACGACGGCCGGGGCGGGCACCCGGAGGCGCATGACCTCTCGGAACGACGCCGCTCGGACGATCTCCGACCTCACGAGGCTCGGGCTGCTCGTGGTCGCCGTGGGCCTCGGCGTCGTGGCCACCGGCCAGCGCGAGGACCAGCCGGGCGGTCCGGTGATCGCGGGAGCCGGGTGGGTCGTGCTCGCCCTCGGCGCGATCGCGCTCTTCGTCGCGCTCGTCGCCCGCGCGGTCCGGTTGGGCATCGAGGCGGCCCGCGAGGCGTGACGGGACGGGACGGGACGGGACGGGACGGGACGCTACGCCTCGCGAGGCTCGGCCAGGTGCTCCGGCAGCCGGTCGAGGCAGCTCTCCCAGCCCTCGCGGTGGGCGTCGAGGTCCTCGTGCCGCAGACCGGAGTGGACGACGCGGAGCCGCGTGCCGGCGTACGTCGGCTCGAGGCCCACCGAGACGGTGCTCTCCTGCTCCTCGCCGTCCCAGCGCCACGTCCACCGCGCCCAGCCGGGCGCGCACGCGCCCTCGTAGCGTCCGCTGACGCCCATCCCGACCACGTCGGAGACCACCCGCCACACGCCGTCCTCGACCGGGTCACTGACGGCCACCGCTGCGAAGCGCTCCGGCCAGAACCACGCGCTCAGCTCGTCGGCCTCCGTCAGCGCGCGCCAGACCCGGTCGGGCGGAGCGGACAGGTCACGCTCGATCTCCACGGTCGCCTGCATCCTGCGACCCTAAGCCGTGCAGCGGGACGAGCGGGACCGCTTTCTCAGTCCCTGCCCCCGTCCGACGCGAGCACCGGCTGCACCTGCTCGATGACGTAGGCGAACGACAGCGGCCCCGGACTGTTGGTGGCGTTGGCCAGCGCTGCATCGAGCCAGAGCACCGCTCCGCCGTTGCTCGACGGCAGGCCGGTGAAGCGAGCGTCGTCCTCGAGGGCCGACCGCACGCCGAGACGGTCGAAGATCGCGAGGACGTCCGCGTCCAGGTCGGTGAGGTTCTCCTCGGCGACGCCCGCCTCTCCCACCTGGGTGTTGTCCTGGTCGGCCGCAGGCACGAGCCCGAAGCACTCGAGCCACGCGCCGTTGCCGAAGCGGTACCGGCCTTGCTCGGCCGCGACGTACTGGTAGGTGTCCCCCGCGAGGTGGGGCAGCTCCGCCGCGGCCGCCTCGCAGGCGTCCCCCACCCCGGCGACCACGCCGGCACCGTCGGTGCCGGTGAGCTCGGCGAGGGCGAGGGCGAGGTCGTCCCAGTCGTCGTTGCCCTCGGTGAGCCCGGCGAAGGTCGGCGCCACGTCCTCGAGCTGCCGGTGCACGTCCTCGGGCACCGCCCAGGCGGCGCCGACGATCAGGTCCGGGTCGTGGGCGGCGACTGCCTCGGGACTCGCGACGAAGCCGGCGAGGAGGTGGGGGTCGATCTCCCCCGTGAGCGCGCCGTCGAGCCAGGGGTAGGTGGGTTCCTCCTCGGCGGTCATCGCGACAGCCACGGGCTGGACACCGAGGCTCAGCAGGATGTCGGCGGCCTGCGGCGTCAGCGCGACGACCCGCTGCGGGACCCCCTCCACCTCGACGCGGCCGTACACGCCGTCGACGGAGCGGGTGCCGGCGTGGGCCCCCTCCCCCGCGCTCCCCTCGTCGGCAGCGTCGCTGCCGCAGGCGGTCAGTCCGGAAAGGGTGGCGGCCGCAGCGAGCACGGCGGTGGTACGGCGCGTGGTGACGGATCGGAGCATGGGTGCGTCCTCGGGGGTCGGCGGTCGGAGATCGCCCGGCCCCACGGGCGAGCGCGGCGGTAAGGCTAGCCTTCCCTTCCATGGTGTCGACGACGCAGACCGTCAGCTTCTTAGCACCGGGACCCGACCTGTCCGGCGTCGTGCCGCGGGACGCCACGTCCACCCTCGAGCACGACCTGCGGGAGTGGCACCTGCTGGTCTGGCTGTGGTCGGGCGCGGCCGAGGTCGAGGCGGGCCGACGCACCCTGACCGTCGACGCCGGCCAGGCCATGTGGATCCCCGCCGGCACTCCGGTGAGGGCCGTCGTTCCCCCGGGCAGCGTGTGCATCCCGCTGGCCGTGCCCCGCCACGAGGCCGTGGTCGGGGCACGGGACGCCTACGTCGTCGACGTCCCCGAGGGGTGGCGACCCTGGCTGCTGGCGCAGTTCTCGATGCGCATCTCGCCCCTCCGGCCCGTGGATCCCCTCGACCAGGACCTGACCGGACTGCTCGCCGCGAACGCACGCGACGGACGAGGTGCGCCGGACGTCGTGCTCCCCATGCCCCGCACCCAGCTGCGGCAGCCCGACGACCCGGCCCTGCTCGCCATGGCGTTGGCGCTCGGCGACAACGTCGCGGAGGCGACCACCGTCGGCGAGTGGGCCCGGCGGACGGGGTTCAGCGAGCGGAGCCTGCAGCGCGCCTTCCGCGACCAGACGGCGTTGACCTTCCGGGAGTGGCGCGCGGTCCTGCGCCTGCACCGGGCGGCAGCCCACCTCGCCGCCGGCCTCCCTGTGGGCGTGGCGGCGCACCGGGTCGGCTACAGCAGCACGAGCGGGTTCGCCCGCGCGTTCCGCACCGAGTTCGGCGTCATGCCGTCGGCGTACGCCGCGTGCGTGCCCACCGAGGGCGCGGGTCGGAGCCCGGGGACGGCGCCCGGCTCCCGGGCCGGCGGTCCGCTCGTCGACCTGCGGACCGATGCCGCTGCGTCACCCCCCGTGCTCGGCGCGAGCGCGACCCCACCGCTGGTGAACAACTTCCACGTCGTCATCTGGATGGCGCACGGCGGGGCCCGCGTCGAGGTGGGCGACGCCGTGCTCCGCCTGGAGGAGGGCGACGCGGTGTGGCTGCCCGCGTGGCGGCACAACCGCGTCGAGGTCGACGCCGGCGGGGTGATGCTCCCGCTCTTCCACGCACCGCCCCCGACCCTGCTCGACCTGGACGCGGTCGTGGCGTTCTCCCTCGCCGGGGAGGACCCCGAGGCCCTGCTGCGGGCGGTGGTCGGCCAGTACACCAGCCTGCGACCCGACGGGTGGGACGAGCGCTCCGGCTGGTGGGCCTTCGAGCGGTGGCGGGCAGCGTCGACGCCGCGCACCGGGCACCCCGGCCCGAGCGACCCGAGCGGTCCCAGCGACCCGAGCGGCAGGGGGCTCCTCGACGCCGCGCCGCGCCTGCTCGCCGCCGGGATGTCAGCGGGCCACGTGGCCGCGCGCCTCGGCTACCGCCACCCCAGCAGCTTCACGAGGGCCTTCCGGCGCGTCCACGGCAGGCCGCCGCGCGACTACGTCGCCCGACGACGGCCGGGTGCGACGCCCGGCGGGTGAGCGCCGGGCAGGTCGATGGTCGTCACCACCGACGTCAGGCTCGGGCGGGGCGGCGTCGAGCTGAACCCGAAGCGGCACGGCGGGTCGACGGGCCGCAGCTCCCCGAGCGGCACCCCGTCGAACGACCCGTCGAGGGTGGTGACCGCGCGGACTCCGGTCGCGCCGTACCACTCCCGGCGGCCGCCGCCCGCCGTCCCGCGGGTGCGCACCCCGCGCAGCACGACGCGGGCGATCGGGTCGGTGACCGCGCACCACGCCGGCGCGGTCGCGAGACGGCGCGGCACCAGGCCGACGAGCCGGCCGAGCGCCGTGGGGTGGCCGACGCCGATCGCGAGGCGGAGGGAGCGGCTGGAGAAGACGCGCTCGCCGGGCGCGGCGGTCAGGGTGGTGGGCTCGACGCGGATCTCGTCGAAGGCGTACGTCGCGGCGATGAAGTCCGCGAGCTCCCGGGTGGGCGCGACGAGGACCCGGTGGCCCGCCGCCGTCTCGACCATCGCGTCGGCGACCTCGCCGCCCTCCCCGAAGGGCGAGCGGACCCAGCGGCCGAGCACGACCCGGGTGCCGCTCGCGGAGCCGACGCCGGCGATCTCGCCCTCGAAGCGGACCCTCATTCCGGCGCCACCCCCGGTACGTCGCCGCCCAGCCACGTCCCGGCGATCTCGGCCAGCTCGCGGCGGCGCGCGTCCTTCATCTTCTCGAGCGTGCGGACGGCCATCGACGTGCGCGGGTTGGCGGCGAACCCGTCGCGGAGGTCGTCGACGAACTGCCAGTAGAGGGCGTCCCAGGCGTCCGCCCAGCCCGCCTCCCCGTCCTTCTTGGAGAAGTCGCTCATCTTCAGCACGTAGTTCGAGCCCGACACGTACGGCTTCGTCGTGATCGCCTCGGCGGCGGCGAACTGGCTCATCGCGTAGACGTTCGGCACCATCACCCAGTCGTAGGCGTCGACGAAGAGCGCCATGAACCACTCGTAGACGTCGTCGGGGTCGGTGCGCAGCAGCAGCATCGCGTTGCCGAGCACCATGAGGCGCTCGATGTGGTGGGCGTAGCCGTGCTCGAGGACGCGCCGCACGACGACGTCGACCGGGTGGAGCCCCGTCGTCCCGTCCCACCAGCCCGGGCCGAGCGCGCGGGTGAGGTGCAGCCGGTTGGTGGTGCGCAGGCGGCGGCCCTGCGTGACGTAGATGCCGCGCATGTACTCCCGCCAGCCGATCACCTGCCGCACGAACCCCTCGAGGCTGGGCAGCGGCACGTCCTCGGCCGCGAGCACGGCGTCGAGCACCTCCCGCGGCGAGAGGAGTCCGATGTTGATGACGGGGCTCAGCGTGCTGTGGAGGAGGAACGGCTCGTCGGCGGCGATGGCATCCTCGTGGGGACCGAAGCGGCGCAACCGGTCCTCGACGAAGCGCTCCAGCCAGCGCTTCGCCTGCGCCCGCGTCGTCGGCCACCGGAACTCGTCGGGGTCGCCCGGGTTGTCGGGGAACTCGGCGGCCACCCACGCGATCGCGTCGCGCACGTGCTCGTCGCGCTGCAGGCGCGGCAGCGGCGGCACGTCGAGGCCGCCCTTCGGGTAGGGCTCGCGGTTGTCCTCGTCGAACGACCACTTCCCGCCGACCGGCCCGTCGCCGTCCATGAGCACGTCGAGGCGTCGACGCTGCCACGCGTAGAACGTCGACATCCGCGGCCGGCTCCCCCGCCGCCGGCCGAGCTGCTCGCGCACGTCGGCGTCCGAGGTGAGGAACGCGGGCGTCTCCTCGACGGTCGGCTCCACGCCGAGCCCGTCGGCGACCGCGCGCAGGTCCCGGTCGAGCCAGTCGTCGACGACGTCGAACCAGCTGATCTCGGTGACGTCGCGCTCCCGCAGCAGCTCGACCAGCTGGGCCTCGGTGTCGCGGTCGCCCCGGCTCTCGACGTACGCCGTCGCGCGGCCCGCCTGCCGCACCTCGGCCTCGAAGCGCTTCATCGAGGCGCGGTGGAGGACGAGCTTGTGGGTGTGGAAGGCGTACTGGCGGAGGAAGAGGTCGGGCTCGACGAGCACGAGCAGGTCGGCCTCGGCCGTGCGCTGCTCGTCGAACAGCTGGTGGGGGAGGACGAGCCGCGCGTGCATGGCGCCAGCGTGCTCCGGCGGGCCAAGCGGGGGCGGTCGCGGGGGGCGCGGGGGCCGCGACCCGGGGAAGGAAAACGCGGACCGGCGGCCGAGCCGGAGAAAGAAAACGCGGATTCCTGGACCGATACGCCCGAGGTCCGACCCTGCTTGGTCCGCGTTTTCCTTCCCCGGGTCGCGGCCCCCGCGCACTTTCCTCGAACCGGGCCGGCGCCGTCCGCGTTTTCCTCCGACCCGCCCGGCACCACCGCACCGGCGTGGTCCACCTCACGAGGTGCTGACCCGGCTGGTTACCCAGTGGTAGCAATACGCCCATGACCTCCCGCACCGTGTTCATCACCGGCGCCGCCGCCGGTATCGGCCGTGCCACCGCGCTCACCTTCGCCCGCGAGGGGTGGACGGTGGGCGGCTACGACCTGGACGAGGCCGGCCTCGCCACCCTCGCCGCCGAGGTCGAGGCCGTCGGCGCGACCGCCGTCGTCGGTCGCCTCGACGTCAGCGACCCCGAGGCCTTCCGCACCGCCGTCGACGGCTTCGTCGAGCAGACCGGGCGGCTCGACGTGCTCGTCAACAACGCGGGCATCCTGCTCGCCGGCAAGTTCGAGGACATCGACGTCGCGCGCCACCAGAAGGAGATCGACGTCAACGTCCGTGGCGTCGTCAACGGCGCCCACGCGGCGCACCCGCACCTCGGGCCCGGCTCCACGCTGGTCAACCTGTGCTCGGCCTCCGCGATCTACGGCCAGGCGGAGCTGGCGAACTACAGCGCCACCAAGTTCTTCGTCCGCGGCCTCACCGAGGCGCTCGACATCGAGTGGGGTCCGCAGGGCATCCGCGTCGTCGCGCTGTGGCCGCTCTTCGTGCAGACGTCGATGCTCGACGGCGTGCGCACCGGCACGACCGACACCCTCGGCGTCCGCCTCGGCGCCCAGGACGTCGCCGACGAGATCCTCGCCGCGGTCCAGCCGGGCCGCACCGCGCGGGCGCTCCACCAGGTGCACTTCCCCGTCGGTCGCCAGAGCGAGGTGCTGTCCGTGGCCGCGCGCTTCTCCCCGGCGTGGCTCACCCGCATCGTCAACAAACGGTTCGCCTCGCACTGAGCCGGACCCCAGGGTCGCGGGGGTGACCGCACGACCTGCCTCGCCCCCGACGTACCCGACCCGGCACCGGCGGCGCAGGAGCGGGTGGCCGCGCTCCACGGCGACCGGCTCGCCGCGCTGGCCGGGGTGTCGCTGCCGCCGGCTCCCGACGGCGCCTGGTCGCTCGCGACCCTCGGCGTGCACCCCGACCACCGCGGCGCGGGGCTCGGCACGGCGCTCGCTCTGCCGGCCTCGACGCCGCCGCCGGGCGGGGCGCGACCACCGTCGCCCTCGAGACGTCGGACGAGCGCAACGTGCGGCTCTTGACCCGCGCCTGAGTCACCGCGCCTGCAGCCACTCCGCGAACGACTGCCGCCCCACGAGGTCCGGCGCCGCCGGCACGAGCGCCCCGGCCCGCACCCCGCGGCCGAACGCGCCGGGCACCCGCACCGGTACGACGAAGCGCGGCCCCCCGTCGCGACGGGCCGTCCGGCGGGCCATCGACGCGAGGTCCTCGCGGTGCGGCCCGGCGAGGTCGAGGGTGGCCCGGCGGGGCGGCTCGACCGCGAGCCGGGCCAGGTGCGCGGCGACCTCGACCGCGGCCACGGGTCGCACCGGCATGCGGGGCACCAGGCCGATCGGGCCGAACGTGAGCCCGCCCAGCAGCTGGCCCGCGAACTCGTGGAACTGCGCCGCGCGGAGGATCGTCCACGGCACCGGGCCGGCCTCCACCAGCTCCTCCTGGCGGAGCTTGCCGACGTAGTAGTCGAACGGCACCTCGTCGATGCCCACGATCGACAGCGCGAGGTGGTGGCCCACGCCGGCGCTCTCCTCCGCGGCGAGCAGGGCCGCCGTCGTGCGGCCGAAGAACTCCGCCGACTCTGCCGCGTCCCTCGTCATCACGTTGAGCACGTCGACCACGACGTCGACCCCGACGAGGCGCTTCGCCAGGTCCTCCGCCAGTGCGCCGCCGTCCTGGGCGAGGTCGACGCCCGTCGAGCGTGCCAGCACGACGGGCTCGTGCCCCGCCCGCTCGAGCTCCGCCACCGTGAGCGCACCGACCAGCCCCGTACCGCCCGCGACCGCCACCCGCATGTCCGTCTCCTCCTGCTCGCGACGGCCCCGTGCGGGCCGTCGGAGGTGTGACGACGTAGCCGTGCGATGTGTGAGGTCGGGTTGTCCCCCGCTCGTAGCGTCGACTCATGAGCGAGACCAACGACGCCGTCGCCGAGGTGTGGGACGACTGGCAGGACGCGGTGAACATGGCCCCCGCCGAGCTGGAGAAGTGGCTCGAGACGGACGAGTCGACGTCCGTCGGGCAGGGGTCGGGCGAGTCGACCGGGCACAAGTCGGGGCGCCGGATCGTCGAGATCAAGCGGACCAACAAGACCGACCTGACCGACGACGACGCGGCCCACATGACGAAGGTCGTGGGTTACGTGCACCGGCACCTGGAGCAGCGCCCGGAGGGCGACGTGTCGGAGACGAACTGGCGCTACTCGTTGATGAACTGGGGGCACGACCCGCTGAAGTAGCAGGCCTTCCCCCTCGCGGACGTCATGCGGACCGGCGCCCCCGACGACCACCGCGCATGACGTCTGGCACGGCGCCTCGCGGACGTCATGCGGACCGTCGCCCCCGACCACCGTTCCGCATGACGTCCGGCGGTCGAGGGCGACGCCCGGGCGAGCCGGTCGTCAGTACGACTTCGGCAGCCCCAGGGTGTGCATCGCGACGAAGTTGAGGATCATCTCGCGGCTCACGGGCGCGATCCGGCCGAGCCGTGCAGCGACGAGCATGTTCGCGAGCCCGTACTCCACCGTCAGGCCGTTGCCGCCGTGGGTGTGCACCGCGACGTCGGTGGCGTTGCAGGCGATCTCGCCGCCGGCGTACTTCGCCATGTTGGCGTACTCACCCGCGCCGAAGTCGTCACCCGCGTCGTACAGGGCCGCCGCCTTCTGCCACAGCAGCCGCGCCTGCTCGAGCTCGATCTTCACCTTCGCCAGCGGGTGCGCGATGCCCTGGTGGGCGCCGATGGGCGCCTCGCGCCACACGGAGCGCTCCTTGGCGTAGGCCACCGCCTTCTCGAGCGCGTAGCGCGCCATGCCGCAGGAGAACGCGGCGCCCATGATGCGCTCGGGGTTGAGGCCGGCGAAGAGCTGCCACATGCCGCCGTCCTCGGAGTGCGGGTCGCCGACGAGCGACGTCGCGGGGACGCGCACGTCGTCGAGGAACAGCGTGAACTGCTTCTCCGGCGCCTGCCACGCCATCGGGATGACCTGCTTGCTGAACCCCGGCGCGTCCGTCGGCACGACGAACAGCGCGGGGCGCAGCTTGCCGGTGCTCGCGTCCTTCATCCGCGACACGATGAGCACGCTCTGCGCCTCGTCGACGCCGGAGATGTAGGTCTTCTGGCCCTTGAGGACGTAGTGGTCGCCGTCCTGCGTGGCGGTCGTCGTGATGTTGTGCGAGTTGGAGCCCGCGTCGGCCTCGGTGATGCCGAAGGCCATGAGGTGGCTGCCGTCGGCGATGCCGGGCAGCCAGCGCTCCTTCTGCTCGGGCGTGCCGCAGCGGTTGATGATCGAGCCGCAGATCGCGGGGCTGACGACCATCATGAGCAGCGGCGCGCCGGCCGCGGCCGACTCCTCGAGCACCGCGGCCAGGTCGGCCATGCCGCCGCCCCCGCCGCCGTGCTCCTCGGGGATGTTGACGCCCAGGAAGCCGGCGCGGCCCATCTCGAGCCACATCTCGGTCATCTTGCCGCCGTCGCGGGCCTGCTTCGCGACGTACTCGTGGCCGTACTTCCCGGCCAGCTTCGCGACCGCCTCCCGCAGCGCCACGCGCTCGTCGGGCTCCGTGAACATCGTGCTCATGCCTGCTCCTCGTCGGACTCCACGACCGCGAGCACGTCGCCCGCCGCCACCTGCTGACCTGCTGCCACACCCACCTCGGCGACCACGCCGTCGTGGGGCGCGGCGACCGCGTGCTGCATCTTCATCGCCTCGAGCACGAGCACGGTGTCGCCGGCGGCCACGCGCGCACCCGCCTCGACGGCGACGCGCACGACCGTGCCCGGCATCGGCGCGAGCAGCGAGCCGCTCGCCACGGCGTCGGCGGGGTCGACGAACCGGGGCACGATGCGCGCCTGGAGGTGACCCCAGGGCGCGTCGACCTCGGCGACGGTGTCGTCGGCGTCGAGCGCGATCTCGATCGGGTGGCGGACGCCCGCCTGCTCGACCACGACGCGCCAGCGCCGCTCGCCGAGCGCGGCGGCGTCGACGGCCCGCACGCCGCCCTCGACCGCGACGTACCCGTCCCGCCCCGACCACCAGCCGACCTCCACCTCCGTGCCGGCGACCTCGAGGCGCGTCACGTGCGGTTGCGAGGCGACGTTGCGCCAGCCCACGGGGATCCGCGTCTGCACCGTACGGCGCGTGCGCGCCTCCTCCGCGCGGGCGACGGCCGCCGCGACGAGGGCGAGGTGCTGCTGGTCGCGGTCGGCGGCGTGCCCGCCGGTCCAGTCCCGCTGGCCGAGGAACGCCGTGGACAGGTCACCGGCCAGGAAGGCGTCGTCCTCGAGCAGCGCGACGAGCTGGTCGCGGTTGGTGCGGACGCCGTGGATCCGCGCCCGCCGCAGGGCGCCCGCGAGGGACCGCGCCGCCTGCCGCCGGGTCGGCGCCCAGGCGATGACCTTGGCGAGCATCGCGTCGTAGTGCGTCCCCACCTCCGTACCGGCTGCGAACCCCGCGTCGAGCCGCAGGCCGGACGGCCCGGGGTCGACCGTGAAGGCGACGTCGGCGCCGGGCACGTCGAAGGCCGTCAGCAGGCCCGACTGCGGCTGGTAGTCGGCGGCCGGGTCCTCCGCGTAGAGGCGCACCTCGATCGCGTGCCCCTGCGGCTCGCGACGCGGGTCCGGCAGCGGCAGCCCCTCGGCGACGGCGATCTGCGCCTCGACGAGGTCGATGCCGAAGACCTGCTCGGTGACGGGGTGCTCCACCTGGAGGCGGGTGTTCATCTCGAGGAAGAAGAACTCCTGGGACTCCGCGTCCATGAGGAACTCGACCGTCCCGGCGCCGCGGTAGTCGATCGCGTCCGCCGCGCGCCGTGCCGCCTCGTGGAGCGCCCGCCAGGTCTCCTCGCGCAGGCCCGGGGCCGGCGCCTCCTCGACGACCTTCTGGTGGCGGCGCTGCAGCGAGCAGTCACGCTCACCGAGCACGACGACGCCCTCGGGGGTGCCGACGACCTGCACCTCGACGTGCCGGCCGCGCTCGAAGAAGTGCTCGACGAAGACGGTCGGGTCGCCGAAGGCCGAGGCCGCCTCGTCGGCGGCCAGCTTCACGGCCGCCTCCAGGTCGTCGAGCTCCCGCACGACGCGCATGCCGCGTCCACCGCCGCCGGCGGACGCCTTGACGATCACCGGCAGGTCCGCGGCGGTGACCGCGGCCGGCTCGAGCCGGCCGAGCTGCGGCACGCCTGCGTCCAGCATGAGCTCCTTGGCCCGGATCTTGTCGCCCATGGCCTCGATCGACGCGGGCGACGGCCCGATCCAGGTCAGGCCGGCCTCGACGACGGCACGGGCGAAGTCGGCGTTCTCCGAGAGGAAGCCGTAGCCCGGGTGCACGGCGTCCGCGCCCGACGCCCGCGCGGCCTCGAGCACGAGGTCGGCCCGCAGGTAGGTCTCGGCGGGTGTGCTCCCCGGCAGGCGTACGGCGCGGTCCGCCTCCGCGACGAACGGCAGGTCCGCGTCGGCGTCGGAGTGCACGGCGACGGTCTCGATGCCGAGACGGCGGCACGTGGCCATGACGCGGCGGGCGATCTCGCCGCGGTTCGCCACCAGAACAGAACGGATCATCGGGTCGTCACATCCTGAAGACGCCGAAGCGCTCGGCGCCACGGGTCGGGTTGTTGTCGATCACGGACAGGCAGATGCCGAGCACGGTCCGGGTGTCGCGCGGGTCGATGACGCCGTCGTCGTAGAGCATCCCGGACAGGAAGTACGGCAGCGACTGCTCCTCGATCTGCTGCTCCACGTAGGCCTTGATGCCGGCGAACCCCTCGGCGTCGAACTCCTGGCCCTTCGACTCGGCCGAGGCCTTGGCCACGATCTCCATGACACCGGCCAGCTGCGCCGGCCCCATGACGGCGGACTTCGCCGAGGGCCAGGTGAAGAGGAACCGCGGGTCGAACGCCCGGCCGTTCATGCCGTAGTTGCCGGCGCCGTAGGAGGCGCCCATGACCACCGACAGGTGCGGCACGGTCGAGTTGGAGACCGCGTTGATCATCTGCGCGCCGTGCTTGATGATCCCGCCCTGCTCGTACTCCGCGCCGACCATGTAGCCCGTCGTGTTGTGGAGGAACAGCAGCGGGGTGTCGACCTGGTTGGCGAGCTGGATGAACTGCGTCGCCTTCTGCGCCTCCTCGCTGAACAGCACGCCCTGCGCGTTGGCCAGGATGCCGACCCGACGACCGTGGATGCGGGCCCAGCCGGTCACGAGCGACGGGCCGTAGAGCGGCTTGAACTCGTCGAAGGGCACGTTGGCGTCCGGCCCGACGCCGGGCCGGGTGCCGTCGACCAGCCGGAGGACCACCTCGCGCGGGTCGAACGGCTCCTTGAGGTCGGTCGGCACGAGGTCGAGCAGGCCCTCGGGGTCGAGGTCGGGCTCGGCGTACGCCGGGAGGTCGCGGTCCTCGCGCGCCTTGCGGTGCCCGAGGCGGGCGACGATCCGCCGGCCGATCCGGATCGCGTCGCGCTCGTCGGCCGCCAGGTAGTCGGCGAGCCCCGAGACGCGGGCGTGCATCTCGGCGCCGCCCAGCGACTCGTCGTCGGACTCCTCGCCGGTCGCCATCTTCACGAGCGGCGGGCCGCCGAGGAAGACCTTCGCGCCCTCCTTGACCATGACCGTGTAGTCGCTCATGCCGGGGATGTAGGCGCCGCCCGCGGTCGAGTTGCCGAAGACCAGGGCGATGGTGGGTCGTCGGTCGGCCGAGGCCCGCGTGATGTCGCGGAACATCTTGCCGCCGGGGATGAAGATCTCCTTCTGCGTCGGCAGGTCGGCGCCGCCCGACTCGACGAGCGCGATCGTCGGCAGGTTGTTCTCCGCCGCGACCTGCGCCGCCCGGAACGCCTTCTTCAGCGTCCACGGGTTCGACGCGCCGCCCTTCACGGTCGGGTCGTTGGCCGTGATGAGGCACTCGACGCCCTCGACGACGCCGATGCCGGTGACGAGGGACGCGCCGACGGTGAAGTCGGAGCCCCAGCCGGCCAGCGGCGACAGCTCGAGGAACGCCGTGCCCTCGTCCACGAGGAGCTCGATGCGCTCCCGCGCCAGCAGCTTGCCGCGGCGCCGGTGACGCTCGACGTACTTCTCCCCGCCCCCGGCGACGGCCTTGGCGTGCTCCGCGTCGAGCGCGTCGAGCTTCGCGAGCATCGCCGCGCGCCGCTCCTGCTCGACCGTGACGGTGTCCGTGCTGGTCACGCTCACTGCTCCTCCTCCAGGACGGCCTTCATGCGCTCGAGGGTCGTGCGCATCCCGCGCTCGTTGGTGCGTCCCCGCAGCGGTCCGAGCACCAGCCAGTAGAGGCGCACGGGCAGGGTCGGCTCGAGGCGGTAGTACTCGGTGACGCGCGTCCCCGCGCCGTCCGGCTCCAGCCGGTAGCCCCAGTTGTTGATCGGCACGGCCTCCGTCCCGACGGCGAACTCGAAGACCCGCTCCGGCTCGCAGCGGGTCACGCGGCAGCCGGACCAGTACGTCGGGCCGACCCCGTTGCGCTTCACGTGCCCCTTGAAGGTGGCCCCGACCGCGGGCCCGGTGGACCCGCGGGTCCAGCGGGCCTCGAACGTCTCGGGCGAGAACTCCCCGATCCGGGTCACGTCGCTGACGAGCGCCCACACGCGGTCGACGGGGGCGTCGACGTGCACGGAGACCTCGCCGCCGAGGGCCCGGCCCAGCCGGAGGCGGCTCACGCGGCGTACCCCAGCAGGCGGGCCGAGAGGTCCGCCAGCACCTCGTTGGCGCCACCGCCGATGCCGAGCAGCCGGACGTCGCGGTAGTGCCGCTCGACCTCCGAGCCCCGCATGTAGCCGGTGCCGCCGAACAGCTGCACCGCCTCGTGGCAGACCGCCTCGGCGGTCTTGACCGCCGTCTCCTTGGCGAGGCACGCCTCCGCGATCACCTGCTCGCCCGCGACGTGGCGCGCCGCCACGGCGTGCGTGTAGGTGCGGGCGACCTCGACCTGGCGGCGCATCTCGACGAGCTTGTGCCGCACCACCTGCCGCGACGCCAGGGGCTTGCCGAAGGTCTCCCGCTCGTGCGCGTACGCGGCGGCGAGCGCCAACGAGCGGGCGGCCGCGGCGTACCCCTGCACGGCCAGGCCGATCCGCTCCACCACGAACTGCTGCGCGATCTGGAGGAAGCCGGACCCCTCCGCGCCGACGAGGTTGGCGACCGGGACCCGGCAGTCGACGAACGACAGCTGCGCGGTGTCGGAGCAGTGCCAGCCCATCTTCTCGAGCCCGCGGTCGACGGTGAAGCCGGGCGTGCCGGCCTCGATGACGAGCAGCGAGACGCCGCCGTGGCCCTGGCCGGGCGTGAAGTCGCCGCCCGTCCGCACCGCGGTCGTCACGAAGTCGGCGCGCGTGCCCGAGGTGATGAAGGTCTTGGCGCCGTTGACGACGAAGTGGTCGCCGTCGCGCACCGCGCGGGTGCGGATCGACGCCACGTCGGAGCCGCCCTCGGGCTCGGTGATGCCGAGCGAGCCGATCGTCTCGCCGGCCAGCGTGGGCCGCACGAACCGGTCGACCAGGTCGGGGTCGCCCGCGGTGGCGATGTGGGGCAGGGCGATGCCGTGGGTGAAGAGGCTGGCGATCAGCCCGCCCGAGCCGCCGCCCTCGAAGATGCCCTCGGTGACCGTCACGGAGTCGAGCAGGTCGCCCCCGTCGCCGCCGACGGCCTCGTCGAAGCCGACGCCCAGCAGGCCCGCCTTCGCGGTCGTCGCGTGGAGCTCGCGGGGCAGGGCCCCGGCGTCCTCCCACTCCTGGAGGTGGGGCGCGACCTCGCGACGCGTGAACGCGGCGGCGGCCTCCCGCAGGGCCCGGCGCTCCGGCGTCGCCGTGAAGGCGACGTCGCCGGTGAGCGAGGTCGTCACGTCGGTGCCCGTGGTGGCCCGGCGGCTCACAGGAGCGCGTCCTCGACGCTCACCATGCGGCTGCGGACCCACTCGCCCAGGCCCTTGGCCTGGGGGTCGAACCGCGTCGACGCGGCCACCCCCTCGCCGAGCAGTCCCTTCACGACCACGTTGACGCCACCGAGGTTCGGCAACGGGTACACCTCCACATCGAGTTCGGCGGCCTCCGGCACGAGCTCGCGGATGCGGCTCGGGGAGATGAGCTTGGTGAGCCAGGTGACGCGCGCGGCGTGCCGCTCGGGGTCGTGGCGACGTCCGCTGGTGGCGACCCAGAGCCCGATGTTGGCGTCCCCGCCCTTGTCGCCCGACCGGGCGTGGACGAAGGAGCCGAGCGGCACCCGGCGGGTCAGCGTGTCGACGGGCGCGGGGTACGGCGAGGGGCGACGCGCGAGACCGCCGTCCTCCGGCTCGGCGGTGCGGACCGGGTGCGGCACCAGCAGGCGCTCCTTCTCCGAGCCGTCCGCGTCGAGCACCACGACGGTGTGCTCGACGGCCGACCGGTCGACGTACGCCGGGTGGTAGACGCCGTAGGGCACGGGCTTCGCGGGCGGCGCGGTGATCGCGAAGCCCGGGTAGGAGGCGAGCGCCAGCTCGACGGCCACCGAGGTGAAGGCGCGTCCGACGGGCTCGGGCGCCGGGTCGAGGGCGGTCACGCGGAGCAGCACCGAGGCGGACTGCTCGGTGGGCGCGTCGGGGGTCGCGGGGCCGGTGTCGGACCAGGCGAGGGTGGCGGGGCGTCCGGCAGGCGACGCGTCGAGCGCCGACTCGACCTGGGCCCGCACCCAGGCGGCCTTGTCGTCGATGTCGAGCCCGGTGAGCACCAGCTCCATGCTGTTGCGCCACCCGCCGAGCACGTTGACCGCGACCTTGAGGCGCGGCGGCGGCGCGCTGCCGGTGACGCCGTCGACGCGGACGCGGTCGGGCCCCTCCTGCGTGAGCCGCACCGACTCCAGGTGGGCGGTGACGTCGGGACCGAGGTAGCGGTGGGTCTGGATCTCGTACATCAGCTGCGCCGTCACCGTGTCGGTCGTGACCGCGCCGCCGGTGCCGTCGTGCTTGGTGACGACGAACGAGCCGTCGCGGCGCACCTCCGCGACCGGGAAGCCGAGCGGGGTCGTCAACGCGTCGGGCGGCAGGTCGCCGAACCCGGAGAAGTTGCCGCCCGTGGCCTGGCAGCCGCACTCGATGACGTGACCCGCGACGACCGCGCCGGCGAGCTGGTCGTGGTCGTCGGGGGTCCACCCGAAGTGGGCAGCGGCAGGACCGACGACCACGGAGGCGTCCGTGACACGGCCGGTGACGACGACGTCCGCGCCCGCCGTGAGGGCCTCGGCGATGCCGAACGCGCCCAGGTAGGCGTTGGCCGTGAGGGCGTCGGAGAAGTCGCGGTCCTCGCCGGCCAGGGGCTGGAGGCGGACTGTGCCGGCCTTGAGGCCGGGGACGAGGTCGTCGCCCGCGACGTACGCGATCCGGGGGCTCAGCCCGAGCCCGCGCGCCACCTCGGCGAGCCTGCGGGCCAGGCCGGCCGGGTGGAGGCCGCCGGCGTTGCTGACGATCCGCACGTTCTTCTCGAGCGCGAGACCGAGGCAGTCCTCGGCCTGGCGCAGGAACGTCTTCGCGTAGCCCGCCTCCGGGTCGCGCATGCGGTCCTTGCCGAGGATGAGCATGGTGAGCTCGGCGAGGTAGTCGCCCGTGATGACGTCGACGCCGTGGGGGCGGCCGTCGGGTCCGGTGGTCGTGCCCTCGAGCATCTCCCGCATGGCGGAGAGCCGGTCGCCGTAGAAGCCCGAGCAGTTGCCGATGCGCAGCAGGTCGCTGCTCGTACCCGTCACGGGTGTGCTCCTTCGGTCGTGGTGATGGTGGTGGTCGCCGCGGGCGCACGGCCCTGCCCCGGCGGGCCGGCGAAGGCCTGGGCGATGTCGAGCCAGCGGTCGGCACCGGCGCCGGTCGCCGTGACGGCGAGGTCGTCGCGGTGCGCGCGCTGGGTGACGAGCCGCGCGAAGTCGACCGCCGGACCCTCGACACGCTCGTCGGCGTCCTCCGGACCGTCGCTCCAGGTGGCGCCGGACGGCAGCGTGAGACGCACGCGGACCGGGGCCGTCGGGGCCTCGAGCCCGCGCGTCGCGAACGAGAAGCCCCGGGTGCGCGCGCCGATGTGGCAGACGTGGCGCAGGCCGTCGTCGTCCTGCGCGTCCAGCCCGAGGGCGTCGGTGACGTCGAGGCCGTGGGCCCAGGTCTCCATGTAGCGCGCCGTCGCCATCGACACCGGGCTCATCGGCGGGCCGAACCACGGCAGCCGCTCCCCCGGCCGCTCCGCCGCCAGCGCGCGGAGCGCGGCCGCGAGGTCGGCGCGGCTGGTCCGCCAGTGCGCCAGCAGGTCGGCGGCCGGCACGGCGGACCCCTCCGCCGCCGCGGCGTCCACGAAACCGGCCGGGTCGTCGATGGCGACCATCACGATCGCGTCCCACGCGGCCTTCTCCTGCTCCCCCCGTACGGCGCGGGCCGCCGTGGCCGCGGCGACGTCCGTCCACGCCAGGTGGGCGACCTGGGCCGCGACGTCCCAGCCCGCGGCGGGCGTCGCGCGGCGCCAGCCGGTCGGGTCGTCCGGGAGGTCCGCGACCCGGTCGTCGAGGCGCCCGGTGAGCGCCGCCAGGTCGGTCAGCACGCCCTCGAGCACGGGGTTCGGGTCGGTCATCGGGTCTCCTGGCTGTCGGTCCAGTGGATGTCGGGGCGTGCAGGCGCGGCGCCGTCGGTGCCGGTGCGGGTGCCGGTGCGGGTGCGGGTGTCGGTGCGGGCGAGCGCCGCGTCGAGGGTGAGCGCCCACTGGTCGAGGATCCGGGCACGACGGGCCGAGTCGTCGCCGAGCGTCTGCGCGAGACCGAGGCCGCGCACCAGGTCGAGCGTGGCCTGCACCAGCTCGCGCACGCCCGGCTGCTCCTCGTCGGCGCCGAGCAGCTCGACCGTGAAGCGGTGCGTCTCCCGGCCGAGGTGCCGCTCGAACGGGGTCACCACCTCGAGCAGGGCCGCGTCGCTCCGCGCGGCGACCCACAGCTCGAGGGCGGCCGCGAAGACCGGACCGGTGAACAGCTCGGCGAGCAGCCCCAGCACCGCGCGGGTGCTCCGCGCCTCGGCCGGCAGGGCTGCGACGGCGCTGGTGAGCTCCTCGCGGCGTACCGCCGTCAGGTGCTCCACCGCCGCCACCACCAGGTCGGTCTTGGAGGGGAAGTGGTGGAGCTGCGCACCGCGGCTGACGCCCGCGCGCTGCGAGACGACGGTCGTCGACGTGCCCGCCCAGCCGCGCTCGACCAGCACGTCGACGCAGGCCTCGAGCAGCCGCGCCCGCATGGCCCGCGTGCGCTCGCCCTGGGGGACGCGACCCGTGGCCGGGTCGGCGGCGGGCTCGGTGGCCGGCTCGGTGACCGGCTCGGCGACCTGGGGGGCGGGCATGGGGGGATCGTGGCGCAGGTGGGAACAAACAGTCAAGACTGTCTTTTTGTGGACCGTTGTGCTGAGGGAGTCGGGCGCGCCCACCCCTCGCGCCCACCCCTCGCGCGCCCACCCCTCGCGGACGTCATGCGCGGCGGCGGCGCGGGGGGCCGCATCGCATGACGTCCCGGGTACGGCGCGCTGCGACGGCCGCGGCCATCGCGAGCCCGGTGTTTGCCCACCCGGACCGCGGGTAGCGACGGGGCAGGCCATCGGGGGCCCGGTATCGACATCGACGAGCAGGAGACCCGCCGTGAGCGACCCCGGTGAGCGCACGACCGTCCTCACTCCCGGGAGGATGCTGGTGAACGGCGTGATCTGCCTGGTGGCGGCGGCCGTCATGACCGTCCTCGCGGTCGACGGCGCGAACGGATCCCGCCCGTTCGCGGTCGTCGCCGCGGTGCTCGCGGCCGTGCTGGGAGCCGGCGCCGTGCTCGCCGCGGCCCGGATCCGTCACGCGCGGCGGCACCCCGACTCGGCGGCCGCACGCCGCGTGGCCGAGACCGAGCGGCTCACGCCACCGCCACCGGCCCGCCGCGAGCGGACGCTCTGGTTCGCGCTGGTGGGCGCGATGGTCGCGTTGGTCGTGCTGAGGCAGCTCGAGGGGATCCCGGAGCCCGTGCGGGTCGCGATGGCCGTGCTGTACCCGATCGTGCTGGTCGCCCTCGGCGTGATCGGCGTCCGTCGTCTCCGGTCCGACCTCCGCTGGCGCCGCGACCGGATGGCCGAGTAGCGCCGCTCGAGCCGGAGCCGGCCGAACCCGCCCCGGCCCGGCCCGGCCCGCCCCGGCCCGGCCGAAATGTGCGGCTGGAACAGGCCCAGCTCGATCCGGACCACCCCAACCGAACACTTCCAGCACCCGGCCGGCCCCCGGCCGGCCCCGGCCGGGCCCCGGCCGCCCTCGGGCCGACCCGTGGGCGCCTAGGTGTGATGTCCAGGGAGGTTGTACCGACCAGCGTCGGTGAGCCTGTCTGAAAGGTGAAGGCCTCCGGATGTGAAGTGGAGCTGTCTAAGGAACCGCTTCACACACCAGGAGGCCTTCGTGTCCCACGC
>NZ_JAAGXA010000013.1 GCF_010686755.1 Nocardioides zeae
GATCGCCGCAACCCTCAACCAACGCCCACGACCTACCCTCGACCTACGGACACCAGCCCAAGCGCTGGCCGAGCTGCTCGCCAACCCGGCAGCAGCATGACCGTTGCTTAGACCGATGGACACCGCCCATCAACGTTGATGGTCAAAGCGGCGTGTTGATGCTTCAAGCGTGTTCGGTACGCCGCGAACCGGCCCGCCCGTCATCCCCAGGTCGCGGCGTGAGCGGCGTCGTCCACAGCCGGTCCGAGCGCCGGACGCACGCCGCGGAGGGTCCGATCCACCCGGTGCTCTGCATCGTCCGCGAGGACGCCTGACGGGCGACGCGGTGGGCGGCACGACGGTGGGTCGGGGCCGGTCCGCGTGGGGTCGCAGAAAGGGACGTTGGTGCGGCCACCGGACCGCTGGCTGTGTCCCGACCGCACATTTCGCGCCCCGGCCGACCAAGCCCGGCCGAGCCCGGCCCAGCCCCGCCGCGCCTCAGCCCAGCAGCTCGGCGGCCTCGAGCCACTCGAGCTCGAGCTCGTCGCGCTCGTCGGCCAACGCCTGCAGGCGTGCCCCGATGTCGGCGAGCCGCTCGTAGTCGGCCGCGTGCTCGACCGCCTCGGCGTTGAGCGCCGCCTCGTCGCCGGCGATGCGCGCGAGGCGCTTCTCGACCCGGGCGACGGTCTTGCGCGCGGCGCGCTCCTCGGCGCTGCCGGACTTCGCCCCGCGGGCGGGCGAGCCGCTCGGAGCGGCCGCCGAGGGCTCCGAGGCAGGCTCGGCCAGCGCGCCCTTGGCCGACGTCGACGCGGCCCGGCGCTCGAGGTACTCGTCCACGCCCCGCGGCAGCATCGACAGCTGCCCGTCGCCGAGCAGCGCCCAGACGGAGTCGGTGGCGCGCTCGAGGAAGTACCGGTCGTGGCTCACCACGAGCAGCGTGCCGGGCCAGCCGTCGAGGAAGTCCTCGAGCACCTGCAGCGTCTCGATGTCGAGGTCGTTGGTCGGCTCGTCGAGGAGCAGCACGTTGGGCTCCTCGAGCAGCAGGCAGAGCAGCTGGAACCGTCGCCGCTCCCCGCCGGAGAGGTCACCGATGCGAGCGGTCAGCCGGTCGCCGGTGAAGCCGAAGCGCTCCAGCAGGGAGGTCGCGGTGATCTCGCCGTCGGCCGTCGTCGTCACCCGGCGGATCGACTCCACCATCGGCAGCACGCGGGCGGTGGGGTCGAGGTCGTCGAGCTGCTGGGTGAGGTGCGCGAGCGCCACGGTGCGCCCCGTCTTGACCCGCCCGGCGTCCGGGGCGAGCGCCCCGGCGACCAGCGAGAGCACCGAGGTCTTGCCCGCGCCGTTGACGCCGACGATGCCGACCCGGTCGCCCGGCCCGAGGCGCCAGGTGGCGTCGCGCAGCAGCTCCCGGTCGCCGCGGCGCAGGTCGACGTGCTCGAGGTCCACGACGTCCTTGCCGAGCCGCTGGGTCGCGAACTTCTGCAGTGCCAGGGTGTCGCGGGGCGGCGGCTCGTCCTCGATGAGCGCGTTGGCGGCGTCGATGCGGAACTTGGGCTTCGACGTGCGCGCGGGGGCACCCCGGCGCAGCCACGCCAGCTCCTTGCGAGCCAGGTTGGCCCGGCGCGACTCCACGGCGGCGGCCACGCGGGCGCGCTCGGCGCGGGCGAGGGTGAACGCGGCGTACCCGCCCTCGTAGACGTCCACCACCCCGTCGTGGACCTCCCAGGTCCACTGGCACACGGCATCGAGGAACCAGCGGTCGTGGGTGACGACGAGGAGCGCGGACGGGAGCCCGGCGACGTGCTGCGCGAGCCAGGCGACGGCCTCGACGTCGAGGTGGTTGGTGGGCTCGTCGAGCACGAGCAGGTCGTGCTGGTCGAGCAGCAGCGCGGCGAGGGCGCAGCGTCGCCGCTCCCCGCCGGAGAGCCCCGCGACGGGGCGGTCGAGCTCGACCCCCGCCAGGAGGACCTCGACGACCTCGCGGGTCGTGGCGTCGGCGGCCCACTCGTGGTCGGCCTTGCCGCCGAGCACCGCCTCGCGCACGGAGTGGGTGTCGTCGAGCCGGTCACCCTGGTGGAGGTGCCCGACGAGGAGACCGCGCGTCTGCGACACGCGACCGGTGTCCGGCTCCTCCGTGCCCGTGAAGACGTTGAGCAACGTCGACTTGCCGTCGCCGTTGCGACCGACGACGCCGATCCGCTGCCCCTCGCCGATGCCGAGGGAGACCTCCGACAGCAGGGGCCGCACGCCGTAGGACTTCGAGACCTTCTCGAGGTTGACGAGGTTCGGGGCGGCCATCAGACGTACTCCACACGGTGGGCACCGGCGACGGGGCCGGTGGCGACGAGCACGACGTCGTACGACGCCTGCAGGCGCCCGGCGACCTCCCGCGCCTCGTCGGGCGAGCCGCAGAGGAAGACGCAGGTGGGGCCGGAGCCGGACACGATGCCCCGCAGCGCACCGGCGGCCTCGCCGTCGGCCAGCACGTCGGCCAGCTCGGGACGCAGGTCGAGGGCGGGGGCCTGGAGGTCGTTGTGCAGCACCGCGGCGAGCGTCACCGGGTCCTGCGAGGCGAGGGCCGCGATGACGCGGTCGGGCACCACGACCGACTCGGCCGCGTCGGGCCGCATCCGGTCGAAGTGCTGGTAGACGCTGGGGGTCGAGAGCCCGAGCGCCTGCGGGACGACGACCCACCACCAGGCGGCGTCGGCGATCGCGGGGTCGCTGTACGGCGTGACCTGCTCCCCACGCCCGACCCCGGCCGCGGTGCCCCCCAGGAGGGAGAACGGCACGTCGCTGCCCAGCTCCGCGGCGATCGCGAGCAGCGCCTCGTCGGGGGTGCGCAGGTCGTGCAGGCGGTCGAGCGCCACGAGCGCGGCGGCGGCGTCCGCGGACCCGCCGGCGAGCCCGCCCGCGACGGGGACGGCCTTGGCGATCTCGACGTCCGCCCGCAGCGTGCGTCCGTGGTGGGCGCCCAGGAGCTGCGCGGCGCGGTGCACCAGGTTGGTGCCCGGGGCGAGCGGCACGGCGCCGGCGTCGACGTGGTCGGCGGCGTGGAGCGCGAGGCGGACCGGGTTGGTGCCGGAGCCGCCGGGGCGGGCCGTGAGGTCGTCGTAGAGTCCGATGGCCTGGTAGACCGTCGCCACCGGGTGGAAGCCGTCGGGGCGGGCCGCTCCCACGGCGAGGTAGAGGTTGATCTTGGCGGGCGCGCGCACCGTGACCGCCGTCGTCACCCGGCTGCGGCTGCTCACGCGCGGCTCCCACGGGTCGGACCGGCCGCACCGGCGGGCGCCAGCGCACCGGTCGCGACGAGGGCGTCCGTCAGCGCCGCGAACTGCTCCACCTCGAGCTGCTCGCCCCGCACGGTGGCCGCCAGCCCCGCCTGCGCGAACGCCGCCTCGAGCCGCTCGGCCGCCCCGTCGCCGGACGCCGCCGTCATCGGCCTGAGCGCCGCCCGCAGCGTCTTGCGGCGCTGGGCGAAGGCGGCATCGACGACGCGGAACACGTCCTCGCGGGTGGCGACCGCCGCCGGGGGCTCGCGGCGCGTCCAGGCCACGAGGCCCGAGTCCACGTTGGGCGCGGGCCAGAAGACGTTGCGACCGATGGCGCCGGCGCGGCGCACGTCGGCATACCAGGCCGCCTTCACCGACGGCACCCCGTAGGTGCGCGAGCCCGGCCCGGCGGCCAGCCGGTCGGCGACCTCGGACTGCACCATGACGAGACCGCGCTCCAGCGAGGGCAGGAGGGCCATGAGGTGGAGCAGCACCGGGACCGACACGTTGTAGGGCAGGTTCGCGACCAGCGCGGTCGGCGGCGGCCCGGGGATCTCCGCGACGCGCATCGCGTCGGCGAGCACCACCTCGAGGGTGTCCGCCTGCGCGGGCGCGTGCTCGGCGACGGTGGCCGGCAACCGCCCGGCGAGCAGCGGGTCGAGCTCGACGGCGACCACGCGGCGTACGACGCCCAGCAGCGCCAGCGTCAGCGAGCCCAGGCCGGGCCCGACCTCCACCACCACGTCGTCGGCCCCCACGCCGGACTCGCGCACGATGCGGCGCACCGTGTTGGGGTCGATGACGAAGTTCTGGCCGCGCTGCTTGGTGGGCCGCAGGTCGAGCTCCGCCGCGAGCCGACGGACGTCGGCGGCGCTGAGGAGGCGGGGCTCGCCGGGGTCGGTCACGGGGCTCACCCTACTGACGCCGGATGCGGACGAGCCGCCGTGGTCGCCCGGTCGGGCGTCCACGGCGGCTCGTCGCTGGTGCTGGGTCGTGCCGGGTCCTGCGTGTCGTGCGGTGGAGCAGGTGATCAGCGCGGCAGGCCGAGCTTGCTCGCGCAGCCGGGCCACGCGCCGTACCCACCCCGGTCGTCACGGACCTTGGTGGCGATGCGGATCTGCTCGGCGCGGCTGTTCTCGTGCGGGTAGCCCGAGCCGCCGTAGGCGCGCCAGGTCTGCAGGTTGAACTGCAGGCCGCCGTAGTAGCCGTTGCCGGTGTTGATGGCCCAGTTGCCGCCCGACTCGCACTGCGCGAGACGGTCCCAGTCGGTCGAGCCGGACTCGTAGTTGCTGCCACCCGCGGGAGCGGACGAGCCGGACGAGCTGGACGGCTCCGGCTCGGGCTCCTTCGTGCCGACGCGGATGCGCTCCGTGACGGGCGCGGTGGTGACCTCGCGGGACAGCTCGGTGCGCTCGACGGTGCTGCCGTTGCGGAAGACGACGCGGTAGGTCACGTCGGCGGCGCCGTCGCGGCCCTCCTGCTCGACCTCGCGCTCGCCCTTCTCCAGGCTCGCGTCGTTGACCTCGACGGTGTCGTGGGGCACGCGCTGGCCCTCGACGGTCGCCTCCTCCGCGGTCCAGCGGACCACGGTGATGGTCTGCCCGTCGGTGACCGTGCTGTCGAGCGCGGGGTCGACGGCGTCGGTCTCGGAGACCTCCACGCCCATCTGCTCGAGCACGTCGGCGACGGTCGTCGCGGCGACGCGCTCCTGCACCGGGTCGTCGAGGCCGACGACGACGGTCAGCGTCTTGGGGGTGACCAGCTCGAGGGCGAGGCCCTCGCGGTCGATCGACGCGCTGCGGCTCACCGAGACGGTGGCGGCGTCGTCGACGCCGAGCTCCGTCAGGGCGGCGTCGACGTTGGTCGCCAGCACCCACCGGGTCTGGGACTCGCCGTCGACGGTCAGCTCGAGCGGACGCGCGTAGCGGACGTCGACCTTGGTGCCGTCCTCGACGGCCTCGTCGACGCTGGGCACGACGCGGTCGCGCTCCCCGACGTCGATCGACTCCGACTCGAGGACGTCGCCCACCGTGCCTCCGAAGACGGTGACCGTGCGCTCCTGACCGTCCACCGAGAGGGTGACGGACTTGCCGAGCGCGGCGTAGCCGGCGGTGGTGCCGGCCACCGCCAGCACCACGACCGCGACCAGCGCGATGACGAACCCCCGACTGCGGACGAGCCGGGCGAGATCGCCTCGGCTGCCCAGGACACTGTTGAGCTGCACGCTTCTCCGAACGACGTGGTTCCCGGTTCACGGACGTCGGCGCACCGCTGGGCCGCGACGTGCCGCCGGCGAGCAGGCCGCAGGGGTCTCCTGCTGCACCTCGTCGGGAACCATCGGGATCCAGTCGGGTCGACTGAGGAAGTAGCGGGGATCGGAACGCGGTTGTCTGTCCGCGCCCGGCCCGCGAGCCGCACCCTGCGCCGGTCGGTGTGGATGCCCGATCCCGGCTGACAAGACCCCGACCATAGCGGGGATCGGGGGAGCCTCCAATCCCCCGTGCACAGGGTCACGTCCCTCGTCCGCCCGGGCTCACCCGCTCGTGCGACCCCACGAACCCCCGAACGCACGCTCGGTCGTGGCGTCCACGGCGGCGCACAGCTCGGCCAGGTCCTCGCCCCGCACCTCGGCCATGACGCGCATGGTCAGCGGCACGAGGTACGACGCGTTGGGCCGCCCGCGGTAGGGCACGGGCGTCAGGTACGGCGCGTCCGTCTCCACCAACACCCGGTCCTGGGGCGTCACGGCGAGAGCCTCGCGCAGCGGTGCGGCGTTCTTGAACGTGACCGTGCCGGCGAAGGAGAGGTGGGCGCCCCGGTCGAGGCAGGCGCGCGCGAGCTCGGCGTCGCCGGAGAAGCAGTGCATCACCCACCGGTCGGGCGCGCCCTCGGCGTCGAGCACGTCGAGGACGGCCGCGTGCGCGTCGCGGTCGTGGATGACGAGCGTCTTGTCGAGCCGCTTCGCGATCGCGATGTGGCGGGCGAAGCTCTCGCGCTGCGCGTCGACGCCCTCGGGCCCGGTGCGGAAGAAGTCTAGCCCCGTCTCCCCCACGGCCCGCACGTCGGCGTGCGCCCCCGCGAGCCGCTCGATCTCGTCGAGGGCCTCCTCGAGACGACCCGCCTCAGCCAGGCGCGGCGCCTCGTTGGGGTGCAGTGCCACCCCGGCGACGAGCGCGTCGTACCGCTCCGCCGCCGCGACCGCCCACCGCGCCCCCTCGAGGTCGCAGCCGATCTGCACGATCCGCGGGACGTTCACCGCTGCGCTGGCCTCCAGGGCCGCGTCGACCTCGACCCACGCCCCGTCCGGACCGTCGGCGATGTCGAGGTGGCAGTGGTTGTCGACCACGGGGTGCGGCAGCGGCTCGGGCGCCGGCGGCCGGGACCGGTCGCGGCGCGAGCCCTGCTCCGTGGCCGCCGCCCGCGAGCGGGTGGGCCGGTCGGGATCGGTCACGCCGCGCTCCCCACGCGCTCCAGCACCGCCTCGGCCAGCGCCTCGGGGGCGTGCTCCGGCACCCAGTGGCTGACGCCCTGCAGCACGACGAGCTCGTACGGCGCGTCCACGTAGTCCGACGCCAGCTCCACGCCCGCGCGGTCGACCGCGGTGTCGCCGTCGCTCCACACGAGGGTCGTGGGCACCCGGACGCGCGCCGAGAACGAGCCGCGGGCGGCGAGGGGCAGCGCGCGGTAGTAGCCGATGGCGCCCGGGAACGCGCCGTGCTCGAGGATCTCGGTGCGGAACCGCGCCACGTCCTCCTTGGTCATGCCGGTCGAGCGCAGCACGCGCTCGAGCGCCTCCGGCTTGCGACCGGCGAGCAGCTCGGGGAGGCGCGGCAGCTGGAAGGCGCCGATGTACCAGCTCTTCAGCAGCTGCGGCCCCCGCAGCCCGCCGCGGACGAACGCACCCGTGGGCGGCACCGAGACGGCGGTGAAGGTGCGCAGGCGGTCGGGGTACGCCGCGGCGACGCCCCACCCGATGACGGCGCCCCAGTCGTGACCGACGAGGTGGACGCGCTCGCCGGCCGTGCCGAGCGCGTCGAGCAGTGCCCGCACGTCGCCGGCCAGGTGCTGCACGGTGTAGTCGCGCCGACGCGTGGGCCGCGCACCGGGCGAGTAGCCGCGCTGGTCGGGGGCGACCGTGCGGTAGCCGTGGGCGTGCAGGAGCGGCGCCACGCGGCGCCACGACGAGGAGCGCTGCGGGAAGCCGTGGAGGAGCACGACGACCTCCCCGTCGATCGGACCCGAGTCCTCGACGTCGAAGGTCAGGCCCTCGTGGACGAACGACGTGACGCGTGCGGGAGGCATGGTCGCGAGGGTAGTAGCCGGGTGTGGCACTTTCCCCGGTCGACCGGGGAAGGTGTCGCTTGGACCATCAACATTGATGGTCTAAGCGGCGTGTTCCCCGGTCGACCGGGGAAAGTGGCGGGCTCACCCCTTGTGCACCACGTCGTACACGACGCGCTTGGGCACGCCGGCGGCGTCGGCGACGTCGCGGATGGCGTCCTTGCGCGTCGCGCCCGCGGCCTCGGCCTCGGCGACGGCCGCCCGCAGGCTCTCGGGGTCGGAGGCGACGGACGCGCCGGGCGAGGCGCCCTGCACCACGAGCGTCACCTCCCCGCGCACCCCCTCGGCGGCCCAGGCGACCAGCGAGGCGAGATCGCCGCGGCGTACCTCCTCGTGGGTCTTCGTCAGCTCCCGGCAGACGGCGGCGGGGCGGTCGCCGCCGAACGCCTCCGCGAGCGCGGCGAGCGCCGCGTGGGTGCGGTGGGGCGCCTCGAAGAAGACCATCGTGCGCTCCTCGCGGGCCAGGCCGGCGAGACGGCGGCCGCGCTCCCCCGCCTTGCGCGGCAGGAAGCCCTCGAAGCAGAAGCGGTCGACGGGCAGGCCGGAGACGGCGAGGGCGGTGAGCACGGCGGACGGGCCCGGGACGGCCGTGACCGGCACGTCGGCCTCGACGCAGGCGGCCACCAACCGGTACCCGGGGTCGGAGACGCTCGGCATCCCCGCGTCCGTCACCAGCAGCACCCGCTCCCCGGCGAGCAGCGCCTCGAGCAGCACGGGGGTGCGCGCGGTCTCGTTGCCCTCGAAGTACGACACCACGCGACCCGTGAGCTCCACCCCCAGGTCGGTCGTCAACCGCCGCAGCCGGCGCGTGTCCTCGGCGGCGACCACGTCGGCCCGCGCGAGCTCCGCGACCAGCCGCGGGGGCGCGTCGTCCGGGCGCCCGATGGGGGTACCCGCCAGCACCAGCACGCCGCTCCCGTCTCCGCTCACGCCCCGATCGTAGAGTTCACCCCCGTGACCTCGCCGATCCTCGCCCGCGCCAGGGAGCGGGCGGGACGCGCCGTGGCCCCGCCCGCGGTCACCCGTGCGCTCGCCGGCTGGTCGACGCGCTGGGGCGGCTGGCTCCCCGCGCTCGGCGTCTTCGCCCTGGCGCTGGGGATGCGGCTGTGGCACCTCGGCACGCCGCGGGAGTTCTCGTTCGACGAGACCTACTACGCCAAGCACGCGTGGTCGCTGCTCAACCTGGGCTACGTGCGGGACTACCCCGACGACGCCAACGACCGGATCCTCGCGGGCGACCTCGACGCGTGGTCGGACGAGCCCGAGCTGATCGTGCACCCCGAGGTCGGCAAGTGGGCGATCGCGCTGGGCATCCGGCTCTTCGGCATGGACCCGTTCGGCTGGCGCTTCTCCGCCGCCGTCGCGGGGGCGCTGCTCGTGCTCGTGCTGTGCCGCCTCGTGCGGCGCATGACCGGCTCGACGATGCTCGGCCTCGTCGCCGGGATCCTCCTGGCCTTCGACGGCATGCACTTCGTGCTGTCGCGCCTCGCGCTGCTCGACATCTTCCTGGCCCTCTTCATCACCTGCGGCGTCGCGTGCGTCGTCAACGACCGGTTCTGGCTGCGCGCGCGGCTGGCCCACCTCGTGCCGGAACGGCCCGACGACCCCACCGCCCGCCTCGATCCGCTCGACGGCACGGCCCGCTGGGCCACCTGGGGTCCGGTACGACGCCTGCTCTGGCGCCCCTGGCTGCTGACGGGCGGCGTCATGTGGGGCCTGGCCGTGGGCACGAAGTGGACGGCGCTCTACCCGCTCGCGGCCTTCGGCCTGCTCGTGTGGGTCTGGAGCGCCGGCGCACGCCGGATGTTCGGCGTACGGCGTTCCCTCCTCCGCGCGGCCCTCACCGACGGCCTCCCCGCGTTCGGCTACCTCGTGCTGGTCGCGTTCGCGACGTACGTGCTCAGCTGGACCGGGTGGTTGATCCACGCCGACCAGGAGGAGGCGGCGTTCTCGTCGACGCAGTACACGCAGTTCGTCGCCCCCGCCGCGGACTGCGACGGCCAGGCCGAGACCGACCCGTCGCAGCGCTGGCCGACCGCCACGGAGCCGGACGCCTCGGGCCTCGGCGAGGTGGTGCAGTCGCTGCGGTCGCTCTGGTACTACCACCAGGACGTCTACACGTTCCACACCCAGTACCTGAACTGCTCCACCCACCCCTACCAGTCCGACCCGCGCGGCTGGCTGCTGCTCAACCGGCCCGTCGGCGTCCACGCCGAGAACGGCATCGCGCCCGGCGCGCAGGGGTGCGACGCGGCCCCGGACTCCACGTGCCTGCGCCAGGTGCTCATCCTCGGCACGCCGGTGCTGTGGTGGTCGGGCGCGGTGGCGCTCGCGTTCGCGGCGCTCATGTGGCTGGGCGCCCGCGACTGGCGCTACGGCGTCGCCGTCGTCGGCGCGCTCTCGACGTGGGTGCCGTGGTTCTTCAACGACGACCGACCGATCTTCATCTTCTACGCGATGGCGATCCTGCCGTTCACCGTCATCGCCCTGACGCTGGCGATGGGGCAGCTCGTCGGCCGGTCACGCGTGCCCACCCCGCGCCGCACGGTCGGCGTCGTCGTCGCCGGCGCCGTCGTCGTGCTGGTGATCGTGAACTTCGCGTGGTTCTACCCGATCTACACGGCCGAGCTCCTCACCCGCGGCGAGTGGCTCGACCGGATCTGGTTCGACCGCTGGATCTAGCCGGTCAGGCCGGCGTTCTCCCGCACCCAGTCCCACAACGCGCGGCGGTCGGCCGCGGACGGGCGGGTGCGCCGCAGGAGGGACGTCGGCCGCACCCGGCGGTCGTGCCACAACGCGCCCGACGGCGGCGCGGGCTCCACGGCCCCCAGCCACACGGCGGTGTCGGCGCCACCGGCGGCGTCGCGCAGCACGGGGCCGGTAAGCTTGTGGAAGCCCGGCAGCGAGTCGACGACGCCGGGGGTGTCGGCCCACCCGGGGTGCATCGCCGCGACGCTGACGTGCTCCGGCGCCCAGCGCGCGGTGAGCGACGGGAGCAGCTCGACCTGGGCGCGCTTCGAGCGTGCGTACGCCGTCGTGCCCGAGTAGTCCTCCGGCGACGCGTCGTACTCCAGGTCGTCGACCCGCAGCGCCTGCGCGTACATGCCCCCGGACGTCACGAGGACCACCCGCGCGCCGCTCGGTGCCGGGTCGTCGGGGTCGGAGGCGTCGGACGACGCGGCGAGCCGGTCGCGGAGGAGGTCGGTGAGCAGCACCGGGCCCAGCACGTGGACGGCCATGGAGAGCTCGTGGCCCTGCGGCGAGAGCGTCCGCTCCGGCGGCATGACCCCGGCGTTGTGCACGAGCACGTCGAGGGTGCGACCGTCGAGCGCCGCGTCGATGGCGGCGGCCGCGCGGCGTACGTCGTCGAGGTCGCCCAGGTCGCAGCGGTCCACCACGAGGTCGGCGCCCGGCACCCGCTCCAGCAGCTCGGCGCGCACCTGCTCGCCCTTCTCCACGTTCCGCACGACGAGCCGCACGGAGGCCCCGAGCCGCGCCAGGCCCTCGGCGGTGGCGAGCCCGAGGCCGGAGGTGGCCCCGGTGACCGCGGCGACGCGCCCGCGGAGGGCGTCGGGCGCCGGGTCGGCGGGCCACGTGGGGAGACGACGCCGCAGGCTCAGCCCGAGCTTCGTGTAGCCCGGCGCGATGGTGCGGTCGAGGACGGTGTCGAGACCCCGGGCGAGGGTCGTCGCGAGGGGGGCCTGGCCGGTCCGGTGTGCCATGACCCGAGCCTAGGTGGGCGGTCCCACCCCGACGGGCGAGCAGCGGATCGCTAGGGTCGACGACGGCGGCGACCCACCGCCGTACCCCTGTGACCCCGCGCGAACGGAGCCGCCCGTGCCGTCCTGGACCCCCGACTGGACCGCCGTCCCCGACGGCCTCGCTTCCTTCTTCGCCGAGCGCCACCTCGCGACGCTGACGACGCTGCGCCCCGACGGCCGGCCCCACGTCGTGCCGGTCGGGGTCGGCATCGACGCCGAGCGCGGCTGCGCGTGGGTGATCACCTTCGCCGGCGCGCGCAAGGCGCGGAACGTGCAGGCGAGCCCCGGTGGACCGGTCGCCGTCTGCCACGTCGACGGCGCCCGCTGGGTCACGCTCGAGGGGACGGCGACCGCGACCACCGATCCCGACGAGGTGGCCCGGGCCGTGGAGCGGTACGCCGCGCGCTACCGCCAGCCGAAGGAGCGCCCCGACCGGGTGGCGCTGCGCATCGAGGTCACGCGCGTGCTCCACTCGGCGCGCCTCTGAGGCCCTGCGACGCACCACGAGCCGGTCCCCCTGCTCCGCCACAGAGGACAGGGGGACCGGCTCGTCGCCGTACGGGGTCCGGGGTCTCCGCGGGGAGACCCCGGGAGGTCACTCGTTGATGTTGGCCGGCTCGCTCGCGTCGGCGGTGCGGTTCTCGGCGTCGATCATCCACGCGAGCTGCTCGAGGCGCTCGATGATGCCGTGGAGGATGTCGGCGGTCGTGGGGTCCTCGGCGTCGACGTCGTCGTGGATCCGACGGGCCGTGCCGGACACCGCGTAGAGCGACGCGACGATGAGGTCCACGCACCGGGCGGTGTCGACCTCGGTGGCCGGGAACTCCGGGAGGCTCGACTGGGTGGCGACGCGCGCAGCGCGACCGTCCACCGTCACGTAGATGGCGCGCATGCGCTCGGCCACCGTGTCGGAGAAGTCGCGGGCGGCGTCGACGACCTCGTCGAGGGCCAGGTGGAGGTCGCGGAAGTTCTTGCCGACGACGTTCCAGTGGGCCTGCTTGCCCACGAGGTGGAGGTCGATCAGGTCGGCGCTGAGCGCCTGCAGGTGGTCGGCGAGCTGCTGGGACGCCGTGAAGCGCGGGTGGGCCTTGTGGGTCGCGGCGGGCGTCGTGGTCTGGATCGTGTCGCTCATGGCGAGCTCCTCTCCTGGGGGTCCGGATTGCCGGCTCGGGCCGGCGACGTCACCCACATAACCACCTTTTCTGGAACCGTTCCAGACAGGAAAGGCTCCCCTAAACGCTGTCCTGGCGGGCGATCGCGGCCCACGCGAAGCGTCCGGCGCGCTGCCACGACGCACGGTCGGCGTCGCCCAGTGCCGAGAGCCGCGACGCCAGGCCGAGCACGAGGAGGGCGAGGTCGTCGAGGGTGACGTCCGGCGCGACGAGTCCCGCCCCGACCGCGCGGTCGAGCGCCACGCCGAAGCGCCGCAGCAGCTCCTCGCGGGCCTGGCGCATGCGGTCGTCGAAGTCCTCGCCCCAGAGGGCGTCGAGCGCGAACCGGTCGCGCCGGAACCGCTCCATCACCTCGGCGAGCAGCACGCGCAGCGTGTCGTCGCGGTCCTCCTCGAGGTAGGCCGCGACGTCCGCCGACCAGGTCTCGAACCATCGGCCCGCGACCTCGCTCAGCAGGTCGGCCTTCGTGGGGAAGTGCCGGAACACGGTGGCGTTGCCGACGTCCGCGCGCCGGGCGACGTCGGCAACGGTGGCGACGAGCCCCTTCTCGGCGAACACCTCGACCGCGGCATCGGAGACGCGCACGCGGTTGCGCGTGGCGTCGGCGCGGGGCCGCCGGGGCGCGAGCTCCGGCGCGAGCGGCGGGGTCTGGTCGGGCACGGCGCGGATTCTAGGGGCGTCAGGTGACACGGCGCCGCAGGACGCGGATCCGGGGTGGCGCACGACTCCGTCGCGCGGCCTACCGCGTCGGCGCAACATCCCCGTAACATGGCGAGCGCTCAGGGTTCGGGCGCGTCTTGGAGGTGGGTACGGCGCGCAGCCTCGCCCTGCCCGGAGCCCCCATGTCACCGATGCACTCCTACCGGCGGCTGGTCAGCCTGACCAGTCCCACCTACGTCCTCGTCGCCTTCGTCGCGCGGGTCCCCCTCGCCATGGCCCAGATCGGCACGCTGCTGCTGGTCGCCGCCGAGACCGGCAGCTACGGCGCGGGCGGCGCGACCGCCGGTGCCCTCGCCGTCGCGAACGCCATCGGCGCCCCCGTCGCGGGCAGCCTCGCGGACCGCTGGGGCCAGCGCCCCGTCGTGCTCGTCCAGTCCCTCGTGGGCGCGGCCGGTCTCGTCGCGCTCGTGCTGTGCGCCACCGGCGACGCACCGCTCCCGACCCTCCTCGTCGTCGCGGCCCTCGCCGGCGCGGCGCTCCCCCAGGTCGGCCCGCTCGCGCGTGTCCGGTGGCGTCCGCTGACCGCCGGCGAGGCCCAGCAGGGCCGTCTCGTCGCCACCGCGTTCTCCTACGAGGGCGCGGCCGACGAGGCCTCGTTCGTGCTCGGCCCGGCCGTCGTCGGCCTGCTCGCCGCCCTGGTCGACCCGGCCGGCGCGCTCCTCGTCGCCGCGGTGACGCTCGCCGTGTTCGGCACCGCCTTCGGTCTCCACGGCTCGGCCCCGCGCGGCACGGGCCGGCGCACCGCCGGCACCTCCGCCCCGCTCCTGACGGCCACGGTCCTCGTGCTGCTCGGCGCCCAGACCCTGCTCGGCATGGTGTTCGGCTCGATCCAGACGGGCTCGACCGCGGTCGCCACCGACGCCGGGATGCCCGGCGCCGCGGGCCTCGTGCACGCCCTGCTGGGCATCGGCAGCGTCACCGCCGCGCTGACCTACGCCTACCTGCCCGACCGGTTCACCCTCGGCCGACGCCTGCTCGTGGCCGCCGCCGCGCTCGCGGTGCTGAGCACGCCGCTGCTGCTCGTCGGCACGCTCTCGTCGGTCGCCGTGGTGACGCTGGTGCTCGGCTTCGCCGTGGCGCCCTACATGATCACGACCTTCACGCTCGCCGAGCGGGTCGTGCCGGTCGCGCGGGTCGCCACCGCGATGACGCTGCTGGCCGGCGCCACCGGCCTCGGGTACGCCGCGGGCGCCGCCCTCGCGGGCCGGCTCGCCGACCTGGCCCGAGCGGGGTCGATCGACCTCGGGGCGCACACCGCGGCGTACGTCGTCACCGTCGGGTCGGGCACCGCCGCCCTCCTGCTCGCGGGGGTGGCGGCCTGGCGTCGTACGCTCGTGACGGAGGTCCCCGACGGGGACCCGGAGCCCGCGTCCACGCCCGACACGCCAGCAATCCCGGCGGTTCGGTAGCGTGATGCGGGGATTTCCCCGCTACGGTCGCTCTGACCGCACGTTCTCGACAAGGAGTCACACATGAACAAGAAGGAGCTCGTCGACCAGGTCGCCTCCGCCACGGGCCTGGGCAAGGGCGAGGCCGAGTCGGCCGCGAACGCCGTGTTCGACGCGATCGCCAAGGCGCTGGCCGGTGGCGACAAGGTCGCCGTCGCCGGCTTCGGCACCTTCGAGACCCGCGAGCGCGCGGCCCGCACGGGCCGCAACCCGCAGACGGGCGAGGAGATCCAGATCGCCGCGAGCACGACGCCGGCGTTCAAGGCCGCCGCCGCGCTGAAGAAGCAGGTCTCCGGCTCCTGATCACGGAGACCTGACGCCGGCCCGGGCACGTCCCGGCCGGCCCAGGAGACGCGACGAGGGCGTCCGATCCACCGGATCGGACGCCCTCGCTGTGTCTGCGGGACCTCGGCGCTCAGCCCACCGTGGACTCCGTGTCGGCCGGCTGCGACGGCTCCTCGGTGAGGCCGGGGGTCGGCTCCACGGAGTAGAGCGGCGTGCCCTCGGCGTCGCACGTGGCGCTGACGGTCTCGAGCGCGTTGATCCACTCCTCGTCGGCCGCCTCGAGCGCCGCCGAGTCGCCCTCGATGGGCGGGCCCTCGAACGTGTACTCCTGGCCCGGCACCATGTCGGTCGGGAAGTTGCTGGGGTCCTCTGCGAACTCGTTGACATCCGACTCGTCGACGCTCGCCGCCGCCTCGGCCCGCGCCTCGGCGGCGTCCGCCAGCGGGGTGAGCGCGTCGGCGGTCTCGTCGTCGGCGTTGTCGACGAAGTCCCGGAGGTCGGCCGCGAGCCGGGTGTAGTCCGTCTCGCCCGGGTCCTCGGCGGGGCTCACGATCTCGCCGACGGCGGGGCAGGCCTCGGCGAGGTTCTCCGGCAGGTCGGGGGCTGCGTCCTCGTTGTCGCCGTCGTCGCCGCTGCAGGCGCTGACCGACAGCGCCAGCGCGCCCACGAGCGCCGCGATCCTGGTGCTTCTCCTCGCGCGCATCCGCGTCGTACCTCCACGCAACTTGGGTGTGCGACCCCGAGCGGGCCACCACCGAGGGTAGTCGAGCGGGGGGCCGACGTTGCGCGAAGGACCGATCAGGCCCCGAACACCGGCGCCCGCTTCGCGAGGAACGCGGAGACGCCCTCCCGCCCCTCGGGGCCGCCCGCCTGGGCACGGATGCCGAGCGCCTCGGCGCGCAGGCGGCTCTCCGGCGCCGGCTCGGCGGCCTGGCGGAGGAGGCGCTTGGTGGTCGCCTGGGCGCCCGCAGCGCCGGCCGCGAGACGGGACGCCATCTCCTCGGTCGCCGCCTCGAGCTCGGCGTCCTCGACGACGCGGGCCACGAGGCCGGCGGCCTGGGCCTCCTCGGCCCCGAGCCGGTCGTTGAGGAGGGCGAGCCGTAGCGCGCGGTGGAGGCCGAGCGTGTGCACGAGCATCGACGAGCCGCCGTCGGGGCTGAGGCCCGCCCGCGTGTAGGCGAGCGTGAAGCTGGCCGAGCGCGCGGCGAGCACGATGTCGGCCGCGGCCACGAGGGGGAACCCGGCCCCGGCCGCCGCGCCCTGCACGGCAGCGACGACGATCGCGTCGGAGCGCACGAGCTCGCTGACGGCGCGGTGCAGACCGTCGGCGAGGTCGTCGATGTAGCCCGCCATGTCGTCCGCACCGCCGAACTGCGCGAGGTCGCCGCCGACGCTGAAGAAGCGGCCCCGGGCGGCGAGCACGACGACCCGCGCGCCGTCCGTGTTCACGCGGCGGGCGGCAGCGAGCAGCTGCTCGAGCGACGCGGTGTGGATCGGGTTGCCCGCTTCGGCGTTCTCGAGGGTGATGCGCGCGATGCCGGACTCGGCGTCGTACGCGTAGGCCACGTGGGTCTGCTCAGCGCTCATGACTCCGCAGTCTCCCGCACCGGGGCGTCCGGCCGACCACCGGGCCGACCGAACGCTCCGTCGTGCGGCCTCTGCGGCGGGGGGCGCCGCAGGCGTCAGCCCTGGCGGGCCTTGAGCCGCGGGTTCTGCTTGTTGATGACGTACGTGCGCCCGCGGCGCCGCACGACCTGCGAGCCGGGCTGGTTCTTCAGCGACCGCAGCGAGTTGCGGACCTTCATCGCGTTCCTCCTCTCCTGGTGTTCCGGGTGGGGCGACCGGTGGCGGGGTCGACGAGGCCGCGCTGCACGGCGCGGACCAGCGACCGGGGCACGGCGTGCTCCTCGCCCCCGACGACGACGGGCACGAGGTCGGCGGGGGTCGCCTTCCACTGCGAGCGGCGGTGCCGGGTGTTGCTGCGCGACAGGCGTCGCTTGGGGACGGCCACGGTTGTCTCCTTCTTCTCGATTCTCGGGGGAGCTCAGGCGACGCGCCGGATGGGACCGAGCCACGGCTCGAACCCGTCCTCCGCGGCGGTCCAGCGGATGCCTGGGCCGACGGCGGCGGCCGGCACCAGGAGCGACTCGAACGTGGCGGGCAGGTGGGCGGGACGCTCGCCGACCCCGACGAACGTGAGGTGCGTACGGCGCGGCCGCGCCCCCCAGGCCTCCCCGTCGCCGATGGACAGGTGCCCGCCCGCGCCCTCCCAGAGCAGCGCGCGGTCGGGTCGCGTCGGCAGCCAGAAGCAGCCCCGGGTGCGCCACGGGCCGGCCGCGAGGGACTCGAGGTCCTCGACGAGCCGGTCGGGGTGGAACGGCAGGTCCGCGCGGAGCTCGAGGGACCACACGCCCGGCCCGGGGGCCGCGACGAACGGCACCTCCCGCACGTGGGAGCCCCAGGCCACCGTGCGCCCGTGGCGGTGCGGCGGTCGCGCGACGAGAGGAGCGGCCTCGAGGCGGGCGGCGTCCTCGACCACCGGCACGTCGGGGCGCGCGAGCGTGCGCACCAGGGTGGCGGCCACCCCCGCGTCGCCCGCCCCGCCGGTGAGCACCACGACGTCGGCGTGCTCGACCATCGCGCAGGCGACGTCCCCGACGCCGCGGTCGTCGTCGGCGGAGGTGCCGAGCTCCCGGTCGGCCAGCGTGTCGTCGCCCAGCAGGTCCGCGACGACGGTGCCGTGGTCGAGGGCGGTCACGACGGCGGCGACCCGCAGCCGCCGGGCGAGGCGCGGGTCGCGGGCCAGCACGGTGCAGACCTGGTCGGCCTCCGCCCCGACGGGCAGCTGCACCACGATCGAGCGCCACCGCCCGTCGCGGGCGAGCCGGTCGAGCGTGGGCAGCACGTCCTCGCGCAGCGCGCAGCTGACGCAGGCGTGCTCGAGCTCGGTCTCCTGGTGCTCGACGACGCCGGTCAGGTCGGAGACGACCCGCTCGAGGACGCCGCGGCCGACGTCGATGCGATGGCGCACGGCGACGGCCTGCGGCGCGTCCCAGAGGAGCGCGAGCTGCGCGGCGGCCATCGCGTCCGGGTCGACACCGGTCACGAGCAGCACCGAGGCCCTCACGACGCCGACCCCTCGGCCGCCGACCCCTCGGCCGCCGGGCGCTCGGCCGCCGGGCGCTCCGTGCCGCGGGCGGCGGCGGCCGCGCCGTACCGACGCCTGAAGGCCTCGACCCGACCCTCCGTGTCGAGGACGCGTCCCTTGCCGGTCCACCACGGGTGGCTCGCGGAGGAGACGTCGACGTCGACGACGGGGTAGGTCACGCCGTCCACCTCGGTCGTCTCGCCGGTGGTGCGCGCCAGCGTCGAGCGCGTCAGCAGCGTCCAGCCGGCCGAGCGGTCGCGGAAGACCACCGGTCCGTAGTCGGGGTGGATGCCCTGCTTCATCGAGATGCTCGCTTTCCGTGTGTTTAGAATGAGAACCGTTCTCAAGTCTGCCACGGAAGGAAACCCCATGTCACGTGTGTGCCAGGTGACGGGACGGGAGCCGGGATTCGGCCACCACGTCTCGCACTCCCACCGCCGCACCAAGCGACGGTTCGACGTCAACATCCAGAGGAAGCGCTACTACGTGCCCACGCTCGGGCGCACCGTGACGCTGCGCCTGAGCGCCCGCGGCATCAAGGTGATCGACGCCCGCGGCATCGAGTCGGTCGTCGCGGAGCTGCAGCGGGCGGGGGTGAGGCTCTGATGGCCAAGCGCGGCAGCGACGTGCGCCCGATCGTCAAGCTCCGCTCGACGGCGGGCACGGGCTACACCTACGTCACGAAGAAGAACCGGCGGAACGACCCGGACCGGATGGTGCTGATGAAGTACGACCCCCGGATCCGCCGCCACGTCGAGTTCCGGGAGGAGCGCTGATGGCCAAGCAGTCGAAGATCGCAGCCGAGAAGCGGCGCCAGCAGGTCGTGGCGCGGTGGGCCGAGCGGCGGGCGAAGGCGAAGGAGCGGGTACGCCGCGCCCCCGCCGGCTCCGCCGAGCTGACCGCGGCGGTCCAGGCGCTGGCGCGGATGCCCCGCGACTCCTCCCCCGTGCGCCTGCGCAACCGGGATCAGGTCGACGGACGGCCCCGCGGCTACCTGCGCAAGGCGGGCGTCTCGCGCGTGCGGTTCCGGGCGATGGCCCACCGCGGCGAGCTGCCGGGGATCACGAAGTCGAGCTGGTAGGCGCGGGGCTGCGAAAGAAAACGCGGACGGGGCTCCGGGGGCTGGAAAGAAAACGCGGACCGGGCTCCGGGGGCTGAAAAGAAAACGCGGACGGGGCAGCGCGACACGCCGAACCCCGGGCCCGTCCGGTCCGCGTTTTCCTTCCCCCAGCACGGGCCCCCGCGCACTTTCCTCACCCAGGCCCTGGGGGCGGGACCACCGAGCCGGTACGGCGCGAGCGACGGCCCGACGGCCCGACGGACCGGGGCCCGACGGGACCGGGGCCACCAGTCCCCACCCCGAACGAGTCGTGGCCCCAGCGCATCACTTTCCGATGCGCTGGGGCCACGAGCCCGCGAGGGGTGGATCAGATGTCGGTGATGCGCACGCCGGCGTGGGCCTTGTAGCGGCGGTTCGCGGCGATGAGGTTCGCCGTCAGGGCCTCGACCTGGTGGGCGTTGCGACGACGCCCCCCGTAGACACCGCGCACACCCGGGATGACCCCGGCCAGGTCCTGCACGAGGTCGGTGGCCTCGCGCTCGTCGCCGAGCACGAGCACGTCGGTGTCGATGGAGGTGACGGCGGGGTCCTCGAGCAGGACGGCCGAGACGTTGTGGAAGGCACCGACGACGGTCGAGTCGGGCAGCACCGCCTGGGCCTGCTCGGTCGCGGAGCCCTCCTCGACCTTGAGCGCGAAGGGACCCTGCTTGTCGAAGCCGAGCGGGTTCACGCAGTCGACGACGACCTTGCCGGCGAGCTGCTCGCGCAGGCTCTCGAGCAGCTCCTTGTGGCCGTCCCACGGCACGACGACGAGCACGACGTCACCAGCGGCGGCGGCACCCGCGTTGTCGGAGCCGCTCACGGCACCCACGCCCTCCGCGCCGGCGCCAGAGCCGGCGAGGGCCTCGGCGAGCTCGGCCGCGGCGGCCTGCCCCTTCTCCTCCGTGCGCGAGCCCAGCACGACGGGCACGCCGGCGGCAGCGAAGCGCCGGGCGAGGCCGCGTCCCTGGGGTCCGGTGCCGCCGAGCACCGCGACGGTCTTGCCCTGGAGGCTCTCGGGGATGGAGGTCATGCGGCTGGCTCCGTTCGTCAGGGGTCTTCGGGGCCCTTCCACGACCGATCGGTCGGGGCGAGCGGCGCCAGCCTAGTGCGGCACGTGGGCCCGGTCGTGGTGTGCCGAGTACCGGTCAGTAATGAGATCCAACGCCCCTTGAGGTCGCCTTGAGGGAATCTTGAGAGTAGCCTGCGCGAGCATGTGTCGTTGACCACCTCGAGCGGGGCACAGAAGGCATCGCTCGTCGTGATCCATCCGGGGAGGGATTCCTTTGCCACGCTCAACCACGCGCCTTTTCGCGGCGCTCTCGACCGTCGCCATCATCGGCGTGACCACCGCGCCTGCCATGGCCGCCGAGCCCGCCGCCGAGGCCAGCGCCACGGCCGCGATCCTCACGATCGCCGGGAGCCCGGTCGACTCCGGCCAGTTCACGGTCGTCAACGACGGCAAGGAGCAGTCGTCCACGGGCACGAACTCGCCCGAGGTCGCCGACGTCCTGTCCAACCAGAGCAACGTCTCGGTGGGCGTGCTCTACCAGGACGCGACCACCGCCGTCGCCGACGGCCGCGGCACGTCCCGCGCCTGCTCGGGTGTCGCCGGCACCGGGGCGGTCGTCGCCGAGGTCGGTGACGGCTCCTGCCTCACCGGCGGCGACGCGGTCACGCTCCTCCCGGGCACGGTCAACCTGGGTGACGCCCAGCTGATCCAGTCCAACATCCTCAACCCGCTGACCCAGCCGCTCAACGACGCGCTCGGCCCGCTGGTCTCCCAGCTGACGACGCCGCTGAGCGACGTGGTCAACCAGGTGCTGGGCGGCCTGGGCAACCTCGGCATCGTCATCGAGTCCGCGGGCGCGATCCAGAGCACCTGCCAGGCGACGTCCACGTCCGCCTCGGCCGACTCCAACATCGCCGACCTGCGCGGCTACGTGACGGTCGCCGGCCAGGAGATCGAGATCCTCGACCTGCCCGTCGGCGACATCGCGCCGAACACCGAGGTCGTCACCAACCTCGACGACGTCGTCGACGCCGTGCTCGTGGGGGTGGACCAGCAGCTGACCAACGGCCTCAACGGCGCGCTCCAGCCGCTGACCGCCCTGCTGCCCTACCTCGACCAGATCAACGACCTGGTGATCGCGCAGATCTCGAGCCAGCTGGCGCCGATCCGCGACAACGTGCTGAGCCTGACGCTCAACAAGCAGTCGCAGCCCTCCGCCAACTCGATCGAGGTCACCGCCCTCGACCTGCAGGTGCTTCCCGCGGCCTCGCAGTTCATCGGCACGAGCTTCGCGAGCCTCGAGCTGGGCAAGGCGTTCTGCAAGGGCGGCGTGGCCGACATCGACACCCCGACGCCGCCGACGACGACGCCGGACCCGACGCCGCCGAGCGACCCGACCCCGGCCGTTCCCGTGTCGGTCCCGGCCGGTTCGGCCGGTGAGACCGAGGTCCCGTGGGGCCCGGTCGCACTGGGTGGCATGGCGGTCCTCGCGGGTGGTGCCGGTGTGGCGCAGCTCGTCCGTTCGCGCCGCTCGATCTGATCCTGCGTGATCTACTGACGCGATGGACGAGAGCACCCCGAAGAAGCGGCCCGGACTGGGGGACGCGCTCCTCTCGGCCCTGACCACGGTGCTCCTCGTGATGAGTGTCGGCATGATCGGCTGGGGTGTGGCGTGGCCGGGTGGCGAGGCGGACGACGGCACGACGTCGTCGGAGTTCGTCTCGCTCGACCCGGCCGCGCCCATCCGGCTGGAGGTGCCGAGGATCGACGTCTCGGCCCCGATCATCCCGATCAGCGTGGCGGACGGGGAGCTCGACCCGCCCCGTGACGCCGAGCTGGTCGGGTGGTGGAACCTGAGCGCGAAGCCGGGGGCCACCCAGGGCCAGACCGTCATCACCGGTCACACGGTGCACACCGGGGGCGGCGCCATGAACAGCGTCGGCCAGCTCGAGCAGGGCGACCTGGTCGACGTGGTGAGCGACCAGGGCCGGATGCGTTACGAGCTCACCTCCTCCCCGCGCTACTACAGCCGGGAGGACGTCGCCGAGAAGGCCGAGGAGCTCTTCGGCCAGGACCACGGTGACGGCGCGCTGGTGCTCATCACCTGCGCGGACTGGAACGGCGAGTACTACGAGAACAACGTCATCGTCGTCGGCAAGCCGCTCGGCCGCCCCAAGGACGGCCAGCCCATCGACGTCGCCGCGGGCTGACCCGCGGCGTACCCCCTGCCCCACGACCGGGTCGTGGTGAGGGACCTACGGATTCCGTAGGTCTCCCACCGCGACCCGGTCGGCGTTGGGGAGCGTCAACCCACCGGGTGGTGGCTCGTCATCGACAGTCGGTTGAAGGCGTTGATGGTGACGGCGATCCAGGCGACGACGGAGTACGCCTCGTCCCCCAGCACCCGGCGGGCCCGCGCCTCGGCGCGGCACCGCTCGTCGTGGGACGGCAGGCGGGTGATGGACTCGGCGAGCACGAGCGCCGCCTGCTCCGCCTCCGAGAACAGCGAGGTCTCCCGCCACGCCTCCAGCACGGCGAGCCGTCGCGGCTCCTCCCCCGCCGCCAGCGCACGCCGGTGGTGCAGGTCGAGGCAGAAGGCGCAGCCGTTGAGCTGCGAGACGCGGATGTTGACGAGCTCGACCAGCCGGCGGTCGAGCCCGACCCGCTTCGCGGCGTCGGTGACGGCGGACGCCGTGGACCCGAGGGCCGCGTACGCCGCGGGCTCGGCCTTGTCGAGGTAGCAGTCGCTCACGACCCGCACGCCCGGCTCAGTCGACGACCCGGCTGGCCGGGGCGTTGAAGGCGAGGTCGGCGTAGTCGGGGTGGCGCTGCATCCACGCGAGCACGAACGGGCAGAGCGGCATGACCTTCGTGCCGCGCGCGCGGATGTCGTCGAGGGCGAAGCGGGCCAGCGCCGAGCCGACGCCCTTGCCCTCGTGGGCCGGATCCACCTCGGTGTGGGTGATGACGCGCATCGCCTCGCCCGGGATGTAGGCCGCGAAGCCGGCGAGCGCGCCGTCGATGCGCGCCTCGTACCGCTTCTCCTGCTCGTTCTCGACCACCTCGACCGTCATGGCCACCCCTCGCTCGCGGGCCGCCGCCCGTCGGCGGCCACGGGGGGACGCTATCGGGTCGGCGGCGGGTCGGTACGGTGCGCGGCATGGTCCCCCCGGCGCGCTACCTCGACGGACTCGACGGTCTGGCGCGCGCGACGAGCCACCCGTCGTACGTCGCGGTCGCGCCCGACTGGTTCTGGGACGCCGCCGACCCGCGCGCGCCGTTCGGCTCGGACGACGGGCACGACACGTTGCGGCACCTCGAGGAGTTCTTCTTCGACGGTGGCGCCGACGACGAGGCCCCCGCGGCCCTCGTCGCGCTCCTCGACGACTGGGCGCTCGTGCCGGAGGAGCTGTGGGACGGACCGGGCGAGGCAGTCGTCGCCTGGCTCGACGCGGACGAGCCGCACGTCCGTTTCCTGCACGGCGAGATCGACGCCTACGTCGCCGCCGCGTTGGCGCACTTCAAGGTCGCGGGCGGCATCCACCCCCGGCTCCGGGCGTGGGCGGAACGCGCGTGCGCGCTGCTCGAGACGGTCGTCGACCCGTGGGAGCAGCGGGGGTTCGGGGTGGGCCCGGGACGCTACGACGAGCGGCTCGCCGCCGTGCGTACGGCGCTGGCCGCCGCTCCCGCGACCTGAGGCCCCGGCGGGCCGGACGCGACCGGACGACGAAAACGCGGACCCGGGCGCGGGCCGACCCCGACCGGACCAAGAAAACGCGGACCGGGCCCGGGGCCGATCCCGACCGGACGAAGAAAACGCGGACCCTCGGCCGCGACACGCCGAGGCCTGGGCGACCCAGGTCCGCGTTTTCTTTCTCCCGCTCCACCAGCCCGCGCACTTTCGTCCCACCCGGTCGGGCCCGTCCGCGTTTTCCTCCACCCGAGCCCGACCCCGAGCCCGACCCGAGCCCGACCCCCAGCCCGACACCGGGCCCAGGCCATCCCCGACCCGCGCGACGGTCAGCGCCAGCCCAGCGCCGGCGCGACGTGGGTCAGCAGCGACTCGATGACGTGCGCGTTGTACTCCACCCCGAGCTGGTTCGGCACGGTGATCAGCAGGGTGTCCGCCGCGGCGATGGCCTCGTCCTTCGCGAGCTCCTCGACGAGCTGGTCGGGCTCGGCGGCGTACGACTTGCCGAACCGCGCCGTGCCCCCGTCGATGATGCCCACCTGGTCGCTGCTGGCCCGGTCCTGGCCGAAGTAGGCCCGGTCGCGGTCGTCGACGAGCGGGAAGATGCTGCGGCTGACCGAGACGCGGGGCTCGCGCTCGTGCCCCGCCTCCGTCCACGCGTCGCGGAAGAGGCGGATCTGCTCGGCCTGCAGCTCGTGGAACGGCACGCCGGTGTCCTCGGTGAGCAGGGTCGAGCTCATGAGGTTCATGCCCTGCCGGGCGGTCCACTCGGCCGTGGCGCGCGATCCGGCGCCCCACCAGATGCGGTCGCGCAGCCCCTCGGAGTGCGGCTCGACACGGAGCAGCCCGGGCGGGTTGGGGAACATCGGGCGGGGGTTGGGCTCGGCGAAGCCGCGTCCGCTGAGCACGTCGAGGAACACCGACGTGTGGCGGCGCGCCATGTCGGCGTGGTCCTCGCCCTCGGCGGGCCCGTAGCCGAAGTAGCGGTAGCCGTCGACGACCTGCTCCGGTGATCCCCGGCTGATGCCGAGCTGGAGGCGTCCCCCGGAGATGAGGTCGGCGGCGCCGGCGTCCTCCGCCATGTACAGCGGGTTCTCGTAGCGCATGTCGATCACGCCGGTGCCGAGCTCGATGCGCGACGTGCGCGCGCCGGCGGCGGCGAGCAGCGGGAAGGGCGAGGCGAGCTGCCGCGCGAAGTGGTGGACACGGAAGTAGGCGCCGTCGGCGCCCAGCTCCTCGGCCGCCTCGGCGAGCTCGATCGACTGCAGCAGCACGTCGGAGGCCGACCGCGTCTGGGAGTGCGGCGACGGCGTCCAGTGCCCGAACGACAGGAACCCGATCTTCTTCATGGTTGAACGAACAACTACCTTCCCACCGATGTTCCTGCGCGGCTTCCTCACCGCCGCGGCAGCGGTCGCGCCGACGGACGGCACCGTACGGCGTCGAGCGCGAGCTCGACGTACCCCGCCGCCACCTGCTCCGGCGTCGCCGGACCGGTGGGCCGGTACCACTGCGCCAGCGCCGTGCACATCGTGACCACGGCGCGCGACGCGTCGAGCGGCTCGGTCACGGCGGAGACCCCGGCGACCCCGGTGAGCACGGCGACGGACCCTCAGGGACGACGTGGTGGCGCGGCCCGCTGGTGAGCTCGGTTCAGCTCACGGTCGGTACGGCGCTGCCGCGGGCCCTCCTGCTCCAAGACGTGGTCGCGCTGGTGGCCCTGGCGCTCGCCGGGACGGCGCTGTCCGTCCCCGCGCTCCGACGGGCTACGCCCGCCGGCACCCTCACCGCTCGACCGGACATCGGCGCCGGGATCGTGCTGCGCGCCCTGCTGTGCGGGGTCCAATTCGGCAGCGAGGCCTTCATTCCCCCGGGCCTGCAGGCGCTGCGGGGCCAGAGCGCCACGGCGGCCGGCCTCAGCCTGTGCGCCGGCGCCCTGACCTGGGTGCTCAGGTCGTTCCTCCAGGCCCGCTTCGGCACCACCCACGCCGACAGCCACGGCCGGAGCGTGGCCGCCGACGCCGAAATTCTCCTCGTGGGGGCCGCGGCCATTGCCACGACGGTCCTCGTTGACACCGTCCCCGCTTCGCTCGCCGTCGCCGGGTGGGCGGTCTCGGGATGGGCGTAGCCTTCAACGCGTCGACCGCTGCCACACTCGTCAGGCGCCGTCAGACACCAGGGGGTGACGAGCAGCTCGCTCCAGCTCGCCCAGACCCTCGCCACCGGGATCGTCCGGGATCGGCAGCGCGGCCACCGCCACCACCGCCGGCGACGCGACCGACGCGCTCCAGACCGCCCTCGTGGAGATCGTCGTACTCACGGGCACCCTGGCCGCAGCGGCGGTCGCGCTCGCGGGCTGCGTACGAGCCCGCTGAGCACGACGAGACACGCGGTCCGAACATGTCGCTCACCAGGGCCAGCAACTCCCCGCCCGGGGCGACGCACTGCAGCAGACGAGCATCCGCGTCAGCACCGCCTCGCTTGGGTCTATACCGAACCGCCGCATGGTCAGCGAGAACGGTCAGCGGGCGGTCCATTCTGGCGCCCGGACTCAACGCATGAGCCAGCGCCATCGCCCGCCGAACGACTGACAAGCGACGCCGGGGCTTCTCACCCATTCCCCCCGCACCAGGATCAGTTGTGGTCGCCCCAGGTGCTGCGAGGCAACACCCAGGGCGACCGACGCGTGTCCCACGTCACAAACATGGCCGGGTCAAAGGTCGACTCCAAGACCTCGACGCGTTCAATCTGGCTCGACAGGAGGGAGAGCGGGTGGTTCCAGCCACTGTCGCTCTCAAAGTCAAAGAAATGGTACCGCGGCGCCTGGTCGTGGAAGCGACGGCTCAGCGCGTAATCCATCGGCGCGCAACGGCGCCGCTGGATCGTCCCGCCGTCATCCTGAGACCGCCACTCGACCACCACCTCGCGACAGTCGTGGATCGCTTGGACGATGTCCTCGTGATTCGCCAACTTCATGGTCGCCCCCTCGGCTCCTAGACCTGCGCACACCGGTCGACCAATCGCCGCCGATGCGGCCAAGGTAGAACACCTTGGTCACGTGACCGACAAGATGAATTCAAGTTCGCTTCACGCTGACGCACCTCCCGCTATCTAAGCCCTAGAGCCGAGGCGAGAGCGCTTCCCGCGGGGCGGACGCATCGGGCGTCGAGTCTCGACTGAGGCGCCGGCTCGCGGGCTGCGTAAGCGCGCGGCGAGGAGCGGGCTCGAAGGAGAAGGAGAACGCGGACCCTCAGCCGCGACACGCCGAGGCCCGGGCCACTCAGGTCCGCGCTTTCTTTCTCGGGCCTCACAGGCCCGCGCAGTTTCGTCTCACCGGTCGGGCCCGTCCGCGTTCTCCTCCACCCGAGCTCGGGCCCACCCCGACCCGCGCGACGGTCAGCGCCAGCCGAGCCCCGGCGCGACGTGGGTCAGCAACGACTCAATGACGTGCGCGTTGTACTCCACCCCGAACCGGTTCGGCACGGTGATCAGCAGGGTGTCCGCCACCGCGGTCGCCTCGTCCTTCGCCAGCTCCTCGACGAGCTGGTCGGGCTCGGCGGCGTACGACTTGCCGAAGCACGCCGTACCCCCGTCGATGAAGCCCACCTGGTCGCTGCTCGCGCGGTCGTGCCCGAAGAAGGCGCGGTCGCGGTCGTCGACGAGCGGGAAGATGCTGCGGCTCACCGAGACGCGCGGCTCGCGCTCGTGCCCCGCGACCCGGCGCCCCACCAGATGCGGTCGCGCAGCCCCTCGGAGTGCGGCTCGACGCGCAGCAGCCCGGGCGGGTTGGGGAACATCGGGCGCGGGTTCGGCTCGGCGAAGCCGCGCCCGCTCAGCACGTCGAGGAACACCGACGTGTGGCGGCGCGCCATGTCGGCGTGGTCCTCGCCCTCGGCGGGCCCCGTAACCGATGTAGCGGTAGCCGTCCACGACCTGCTTTGGTGATCCCCGGCTGATGCCGAGCTGCAGCCGGCCGCCGGAGATCAGGTCGGCGGTGCCCGCGTCCTCCGCCATGTAGAGCGGGTTCTCACGCAAAACGCATTGACTGAGCAGGCGTACCTCGACCGATCTGCCAAAATCGCCATATCTCGCCGGAGGCTGACGCGATCTACGGACGGCCTCTGATGACGAGGCCAAGCCCTGTGCGATAGAGGCGTGGAATCTCGTATGAGGCAGCCGTAAGAACCCGCCCAGTGTTTGGGCGGACGACCCCGATCTCGAAGAGACGCTCAAGTAGAGCATCCCCGTTGGGTTCAAGGCCATCCATCAGTTCAAGGATTTCTGCTCTAGTGAAGTCGGCCTTTGACAGGCCACTGAACCTGCGAAAATGTTCGCGCAGATCAGGAAACTCAGCCAGGAACGACTCGTATCGAATTTCGGAGGTCTTCGTGAACGCCTCCCGCACCGCCTCGCGCGAGAGCAACGAAGGAGACCCCACCTCCCCCAGGTCCCGCTGCTTATCGGCCGCTGCGTTGGCGAGAACGATCGTGTCCCTCGGCAAGGCGGTGCGACGGCCATCAGTGACTCGCTCCACCAACCAGTCCATGATCGCGGCCTCGCGCTCACCGGGGTAAGCGGTTGACGGGAAGATGGTCTTCAGGGCGTCAAGGCGTTCGTCGGCCGTCCAGTCTTCGACTTCGCGGCCAGAGAGTGAAGGGATCTGGCCGAGGACGTATGCAAGAACGGCTTCTCGTCGAAGCGCCCTCTTCACCAAAAGACTCGTAAGTTGGATCGGATTCCAATTAAGTTCGATGCGCTTGTCAGTCAGGTGGTCCTTGTTGGTGAAGTCAAGTTCGCTCCATAGGTCAGTGCGGAGCAGCACGACCGGCTGAATCGCCGGAAACGTCCGACGAATGTGCATCGAGGCGGTCAGGAGACCTTCGAGTGCGCGGCGGCGCTCGCCCCTATCCGCGGGCCAGATTTCGTCGATCTTGTCGAAGACGAGCCACAGCACCTTCCCCTTCTCGTAGAGCGCTGTATTCACGTCATCGAGGAGTGTCACCACATCAAGACTGCGCTTACCGCCGCTCAATGCCACGCTTGCGCCACCTGCAGAGACGGTCACGACCTCTGGGGCATTGCCGATAGCCAACGTCCAGAGTTCTCGGAGCATTGGACCAACGCGGTAGTCACGGCGTTCGCCGACGGCGGCCAGAAGATCCCTCAAAGGACCCCGGGGGATCTTAAATGATTCATCCAAAGCCATGCCCGCCTTGATCGCAATATAAAGCCGCCAGAGGCGATCATGGTCAAAGTCCTTGGCCTCGGACTTCAACGCTTGGAGGTCTCCCGTCGCCACCTCGGTGAGGTCACCGAATCCAGTACCCGGGGCGATGATGACGTCGTTCAGCGCTGAGCCAGCGAGTCGTCTGGCAGTGCTTTCAAACTTGGTGAACAACTCGAAGAGTGCACTTTTGCCAGTCCCCTTTGCTCCAAGCGCCAACCAGACATGCGGCTGAAGGAACTTGTCGAAGTCGCTCGTCCGAACGAACAGGCGGTCCAGGTCGGCCTCGGACTCTGAATTCACGGACCCGAAGTCCAAACTGGCGAGGGCGGCAGCATCTGTCATCAAGGCGCTCCTGAGGTCGTTGCACGGCGATCTGCAGGGGCGATGATCCGGCAGGCCCCGGATTCAGAATCTAGCCTCGGGACGCCGCACGAACTAGTCCATCACCAAGATAGAGCGGGTTCTCGTAGCGCATGTCGATCACGCCCGTGCCGAGCTCGATGCGCGACGTCCGCGCCCCGGCCGCGGCGAGCAGCGGGAACGGCGAGGCGAGCTGCCGCGCGAAGTGGTGCACGCGGAAGTAGGCACCGTCGGCGCCCAGCTCCTCCGCCGCCTCGGCGAGCTCGATCGACTGCAGCAGCACGTCGGAGGCCGACCGCGTCTGGGAGTGCGGCGACGGCGTCCAGTGCCCGAACGACAGGAACCCGATCTTGTTCATGACCCTCCGAACAACCACCCCGGTCCGGCTGTTCCGGCGCCGCTCCGACCCTTGACGCCGCACCCGCATCCCCGCGAGTGTGATCCAGGTCATGCATCAGCCGAGCGGGCGTTCAGATCCGTTCGGCGCGACCCCTGGAGGATCCATGTCCGACGGCACCGCCCCCGACCTCACCGAGCTGCTCGCCGACTCCCCGTCCAACTGGGGCAAGTGGGGGCCCGAGGACGAGGTGGGCAGCCTCAACTACCTGGGTCCCGAGCAGGTCGTGGCCGCGGCAGGCCTCATCAGCTCGGGCAAGGTCTTCACGCTGCAGCGCCTCATCGGCGACCCGAAGGGCGACCCCGTCTGGCCGGGCCGCACCCCCGCGACCCGCACCCAGATCCTCGACGAGTCGAGCTGGGACGGCGAGGACGCACCGGCGTTCCCGGGCGGCCTGCACTACGCGGACGACAAGATCGACGCGTTCCTGCAGGGCTCGACGCAGTACGACGCGCTCGGCCACGTCTGGTACGGCGGCCAGCTCTACAACGGCTACGACGCCCGCACGACGGTCGGCGGCATGGACAAGGCCTCCGTCGAGCCGATCGCCCAGCGGGGCGTGGTCGGTCGCGCCGTGCTGCTCGACATGGCCCGCTTCCGCGGCAAGGACACCCTCGAGTCCGCCGAGACCTACACGCACGAGGACCTCGTGGCGTGCGCCGAGTCCCAGGGCGTCGAGCTCCGCAAGCGCGACATCCTCCTCATCCGCACCAACTACCTGCAGCTCTTCTTCGAGCTCGGCGACAAGTTCTACGAGGGCTTCTGCGAGCCCGGCCTGGTCTACAGCCCCGAGCTCGTGCAGTGGTTCGCCGACATGGAGATCCCCAACCTCGTCACCGACACCATCGCCAACGAGGTCACCACCGACCCCAACAACGGCGTCGCCCTCGTGCTCCACAACGCGCTCATGCGCAACCTCGGCATCGCGTTCACGGAGATCTGCGACCTCGAGGCGCTCGCGGCCGACTGCGCCGAGGACGGCCGCTACGAGTTCTTCTACGCCGCCGCCCCGCTCAAGGTCGCGAAGGGCAGCGGCTCGCCGGTCAACCCGCTCGTCGTGAAGTGAGCGAGGCGTGAGCGTCTACGACGAGCGCCCCTGGCTGGGCCTCTACGGCCAGCAGCCGCCCGAGATCGAACCCGGCCACCGCAACGCCCTCGACATGTTCCGGGCGGGTCTCGCCCAGGAGCCCGACGGCGTCGCGGTGCGCTACTTCGACGGGGTCCTCACCCGCGCCGAGCTCGACGCCCAGAGCGACGCGCTCGCCTCCGGTCTCCTCGCGCACGGCGTGGCGCGGGGGGACCGCGTCGCGGCGTACCTGCAGAACGTCCCGCAGTTCCTCGTCGTGCTCCTCGCGGCGTGGAAGGCCGGCGCCGTCATGGTCTCCGTCAACCCGATGAGCCGCGCGCGGGAGCTCACCTACCTGCTCGAGGACTCGGGGGCGCGCGTGCTCGTGTCCCTGGAGTCGTTGTACGACGAGGTGGCGCGCGACGTCGTCCCCGGCAGCGCCGTCGAGCTCGTGCTCACCACCAGCGAGCTGGAGCACCAGACGCGGCACGACGCCCGCCTGTTCGCGGGGACGCAGCGGCAGCGCCACGAGGGCACGACCGACCTCGCCGCGTTCATCCACGAGCACCGCGGCCAGGTGCCGCCGCCCGTCACGCTCGGGCCCGAGGACGTCGCGTTCCTGACCTACACCTCCGGCACCACCGGCGTGCCGAAGGGCGCGATGAACACCCACGGGAACGTGGTGTTCACGGCGACGGTCTACCGCGACTGGGCGCGCTTCCGGCCCGGCGGCTCGGTCTTCGGCATCGCGCCGCTCTTCCACATCACGGGACTGATCGGGCACATCGCGGTCAGCTTCCTGGCCCCGATGCCGCTGGTGCTGGCCTACCGGTTCGAGCCGGCGGTGGTGCTCGACGCACTCCGCGAGCACCGCCCGACGTGCACGATCGGCGCGATCACCGCGTTCAACGCCCTGCTCAACCACCCGGACTTCACCACCGACCACTTCTCCTCGTTCACGTCGGTCTACTCCGGCGGCGCGGCGATCTCGCCGACGGCCGAGAAGCGGTTCCTCGAGGCCACCGGGCTGCAGGTGCACAACGCCTACGGCCTCACGGAGACGACGAGCCCGATGACGCTCACGCCGTTCGGCACGCCGTCGCCGGTCGACCCGGTCTCCGGCGCGCTGTCGGTCGGCACGCCGGTGCCCTCCACGGTGGTGCGGGTGCTCGGGGACGACGGCCGCGACGTACCGCTCGGGGAGGTCGGCGAGATCGTCGCCGAGGGTCCGCAGGTGGTGGCGGGCTACTGGGGCAAGCCGCAGGAGACCGAGGCGAGCCTGCCCGGGCGGTCGCTGCGGTCGGGCGACGTGGGGTTCATGAACGACGACGGCTGGATCTTCATCGTCGACCGCAAGAAGGACATGATCAACGCGTCGGGCTACAAGGTGTGGCCGCGGGAGGTCGAGGACGTCCTGGCCGAGCACCCGGCCGTGCGGGAGGCCGCGGTCGTGGGCGTGCCCGACGAGAAGCGCGGCGAGACGGTGAAGGCGTTCGTCAGCCTGCACGCGGGCCGGCAGGCCACGGCCGAGGAGCTCGTCGCGCACTGCAAGGAGCGGATGGCGGCCTACAAGTACCCCCGCCAGGTCGTCCTGCTCGACGAGCTGCCCAAGACGGTGACCGGCAAGATCCTGCGCCGCGAGCTGCGGGGCACCTGAGCGCGGGAGGCCGTCGCACCGGTCGGTGCGACGGCCTCCCCCGCTCGGGCGGTGGGGCATCGGTCAGTGGGCGGCGGCCCGGGAGAGCTCGTCGGTGAAGTCGTCGAGCGTCCACTCCCAGGAGAGCGCAGTCGGCGGAGAGACCGCAGCCACGTTCGCGCCGCCGATGACGGTGGCGACCCGCCCCTCGCGATACTGGGTCAGGAGTCGGGCCGGGGCGCTCGCCTCGAACGCCCGCGCCTCGTCCTCCGTCTGGAAGTACAGGAGGAGCACGTCCGACGTGATCTGGCCAGCGTGCTCGAAGCTCAGCTCGTACCACGGTTCGGTCTGGCCGAAGGACTCCACCTCGAAGCCCAGCTGCGCGAGCAGCAGCGAGCGTGGCTCACTTCCCGTGAAGATGTAGAACTCATCGTCGTAGATCGCGGAGGCCGTGATCGACCGGCCGGCGAACTCCGGGTGAGCCCGACGAGCGGCCTCGGTCTTCGCGTCGACCTGCGCGAGGACGTCGGCGGCCCGGTCAGGCTCGCCGAGCGCATCGCCCGTGATCGTGATGACCTCACGCCAGGGAGTGGCCCACGCCTCACCGGGATGGGCCACGGTCGGAGCGATCTCGCTCAGCCGCTCGTACTGCGTGTCCGTCAAGCCCGCCTCGACGGCCAGGATGAGGTCAGGATCGTAGGACGCGATCTCTTCGAAGGGCGGCTCCGCGCCGGCGTTCGCCGACAGGAGCTCCGGTGCGTCGAGCCCTTCGTCGGAGAGGAACTCGGCCACCCACGGGTGCAGACCATCGTCGATACCCCCGTTTCCCTCTCCGTTGGGAATGGCCACCGGAACCACACCGACCGCCAGGGCCGCCTCGGTCGATCCCCATCCCAGCGTGACGACCCGCTGAGGATCGTCCGGCACCTCCGTGACACCGAAGACGTGCTCCACGACCGTCCCCGAGCCGCTGTCGGGTGCGTCGCTCGCACCGCAGCCCACCGCGATCGGAGCCAGCGCCGACGTCAGCGCAGCGAGGAGAAGCGTTGCTTTTTTCATGTGGCTCACCTTCGTGCCGATCCGGATCCGAGCTTAGGCTAACCTAAATTCACCTGACCGGGTGAGGCAACAGGCGTCACGGAGTCGCGGAGTCGCGGAGTCGCGGAACCAGAGAGCGGCGCGGCGGCAACGCCGGCAACGGCAAAGCGCCCCAGATGTTCCGGGGCGCTTCGGAGGAGCACTTCGACCGCCCCGACGTGGCCGGCACTGCGGCGATCGCGGGTCGGCGCAAGCCGATCATGGTGGAGCTGAGGGGATTCGAACCCCTGACCTTCTCGATGCGAACGAGACGCGCTACCAACTGCGCCACAGCCCCAGTGCGTCACCGTGGTGACGCGAGGAGAAACGTTAGCACCACCGTCGCCGCGGTCCGAATCCGGGTCGTGGTGCCAGCCCCCCACTTTCCGCAGGCCTCCCACCACGACCGACGGAGGGGGGACGGTGTCAGTGACCGACCGCGCGGCGGTGGTCGTCCAGCTCGGCCTGCTGGGCCGCCGTACGCCGCTCCTCGGCCTCCGCGCGCTCCCGACGGACGAGCTCCGAGTCGGCCTGGTCGCGGCCCGAGGAGAAGACGCCCGTGTCGTCGAAGTCGAAGGCGGGCAGCTCGCGGGCGGCCGCGTGGTCCTTGCTGACGTACGTCGGGAGCGGCACCGCGACCGGGTCCCACAGGGTGCGCGGGTCGCGCGTCTCGGCGGGGTCGCCCGGCGTGTGCGCCCGCGAGAGCTGGGTGGCCCCCTCGGCGGACACGGCGGAGATGAGGCCGGTCTCGGCGTTGGCCTCGAGCAGGTGGGCGCCACCGTCGTCGTACCCCTCGAGACCCGCCACGAGGTCCGCCTCGCTGCTGGCGGCGTTGGGGGCCTCGGTGGAGCGCGGCACGGCGACGGACACGACGGCCCGGGCCTGGTCCCACGCGGCGAGCTCGCCCTTGACCATGACGCGGCACGTGACGAGCCAGGCGCCGAGGAGCACGACGGGAGCGGCGACGTACCCGCCCGCGATGACGCCGGTCAGCGCGAGCACGACGCCGACGACGAGGAGCGTGACGAGCACGCCGAGCACCCGGCGACGGCGCTGCATGGCACGGCGGGCGGCGGCGCGTCGGGCCCGGAGCTGCGCAGGGGTGGGCGCAGCTACGGGCTCGGCGACGTCCTCGACCGGCTGGTCGGCGCCTGCGGAGCCGGCACCGCCGCGGCGCACGAGCACCCGCATCGTCGCCGAGAAGCGCTCCACGGAGCGGGTCTGGACGGTCTCGTCGTGGTGCTTGATGGCTTGGGGCAGGAGGTACACCACCCATGCGATGGCGACCGCCACGAAGATGACACCGCTCAGATCCACGAGCCGAGGCTACGAGCGCGGAGCACGCGAGTCCGGGAGGCGCACTGGTGTGTCGGTTGACAACTGGTGTGGCGTCCGGGGAAAGTGTCGCTCGCTCTCACCCCAACCGCGCGCGCAGCCCGCCGGGGCACTCCTCGGGGGTGACGGCGTAGAGCCGGTGGTCGCGCCAGTCGCCGTCGATGTGGAGGTACCGCGGCGCGTACCCGAACTCCCGCAGCTCCAGCTTCTCCACCACCCGCAGCGAGCTGGAGTTCTCGGGCCGGATGGCGATCTCGACGCGGTGGAGCCGTCCGGGCCCGAAGCAGTGGTCGACGGCGAGCGCCACGGCCCGCGGCATGAGCCCGCGGCCCGCGAAGCGCTGGTCGATCCAGTACCCGATCGACGCCGACTGCGCCGAGCCGCGCAGCACGCTGTTGACGGTCACCTGGCCGCCGAACGCCCCGTCGACCTCGAGCACGAACGGCATCGCCTCGCCGCGGTCGGCGAGGCGCAGCAGCTGCCGCAGCCCGCGGCGCAGGGTGAGGGGCGTGTCGGTCTCGGCACCGGGGGGCGCGGTGGCGTCCCAGCGGGCCAGCCAGTCGCGGTTGCGCTGCCGCGCGTCGCGCCACGCCTGGGCGTCGCGCATCGTCATCGAGCGCAGGACCAGGCCGGTCGCGGGGTCGGGGTCGACGATGCGCGCGGGCCAGGCCGCGGCGTGGCTCCAGGGCACGTCAGTCGCCGGTGCGCGGGTGGTCGCCGCCGCCGATCTGGTCGACGGCGTGGGGCACGACGTCGGCGAGCACGCCGAGGGCGTCCTTCACCCCGCCCCGGGAGCCGGGGAGGTTGACGACGAGGCAGTGGCCGGCGACGCCGGCGAGCCCTCGGGACAGCACCGCGGTCGGCACTCCCTTGGCCACCCCGGCGGCCCGGATCGCCTCGGCGATGCCGGGCACCTCGCGGTCGAGCAGGGGGCGCGTCACCTCGGGCGTGCGGTCGGTGGGCGTCAGCCCGGTGCCGCCGGTGGTGAGCACGACCCGCGCCCCCGCCCGTACGGCGCTGTCGACGGCCTCCCCGACCGGCGCCCCGTCCGGCACGACGACCGGGTCGGGCGTCGCGAAGCCCCAGGCCCGGAGGGCCTCGACGAGCAGCGGGCCGGTGGTGTCGTCGTACACGCCGGCGGCGGCGCGGTTGGAGGCGACGACGACCGCGGCGGGGAGTCCCGCGACCGCGCTCATCGCGTCCAGTCCCCCGACTTGCCCCCGGACTTGGCCTCGACCCGCACGTCGGTGATGACGGCGAGCTTGTCGACGGCCTTGACCATGTCGACGACGGTGAGGGCGGCGACGGAGACCGCGGTGAGGGCCTCCATCTCGACGCCGGTGCGGTCGGCGGTGCGCACGGTCGCGCTGATCTCGACGGCCTCGTCGGTCACCTCGAGGTCGACGGTGACCCCGGACAGCGAGAGCGGGTGGCACAGCGGCACGAGGGCGGGCGTCTGCTTGGCGCCCATGATCCCGGCGATGCGGGCCACGGCGAGCGCGTCGCCCTTGGGCACGCCCTCGCCGCGCAGCAGGCCGACGACGGTCGGCGACACGAGCACGCGGCCGGTGGCGGTCGCGGTGCGCGTCGTGACGGTCTTCGCGGAGACGTCGACCATGCGGGCGGAGCCGCGCTCGTCGACGTGGGTGAGGCGGGAGCCCTCGGGCGGTGTCGTCATGTCCGGCCTCAGAACTGCTCGTCGAGGGCGAGCACGTGCACGGGCTGGCCGGCCTCGACGCGCGTGACGCTCTCGGGGATGACGATGAGGGCGTTGGAGGCCGCGAGGTCGCCCAGGAGGTGGGAGCCGTGGCCGCCGACGGGCGTGACGCTGGCGCCGCGCGCGACGTTGCCGCCGACGCCGGTGGGCACCGAGTACTCCCCCCGCAGGAACTGCCGCCGCCCCGCGATCGAGGTGACCGGGTGGGTGAGCGCGGCCCGGCGCAGCGGCCGCGCGTAGGGCGCCAGCCCCATGAGCTTGCGGATCGCGGGGAGCACGAACACCTCGAAGGAGACGTACGCCGAGACCGGGTTGCCCGGCAGGGTGACGATCGGCGTCTGGTCGTCGCCGATCGTGCCGACGCCCTGCGGCTTGCCGGGCTGCATGGCGACGCCGCCGAACCAGACGTTCGCACCCGAGCTGGCCGAGCCGAGCGCGGCCTTGACGACGTCGTAGTCGCCCGCGCTGACGCCGCCGGAGGTGATGACGAGGTCGGCCCGCACGAGCTGGTCGTGCACGGCCTCGAGGAAGGCGCCCGGGTCGTCGGGCACGATGCCGACCCGGTAGGAGACCGCACCGGCGGCGCGTGCCGCGGCGGCGAGCATGTAGGAGTTGCCGTCGTAGATCGAGTCGTGGCCGACCTCGTCGCCGGGGTCGCGCAGCTCGGAGCCGGTGGAGACCACCACGACGCGGGGGCGGGGCCGGGCGAGCACGTGGGAGCGGCCGACGGCGGCCAGCAGGCCGATCTGGCGCGGGCCGAGCACGGTGCCGGCGGAGACGACGACCTCGCCGGCCGTCACGTCCTCGCCGCGGCTGCGGATGTGCTGGCCGACGGCGGGTGCACGCTCGATGCGCACCTGGGCGACACCGCGGTCGGTCCACTCGTAGGGCACGACCGTGTCGCACCCGGCCGGCACGGGGGCGCCGGTCATGATCTTCGCGGCGGTGCCGGGGCTGAGCGCCATGATCCGCGCCTGGCCGGCGCCGATCTCGCCGACGACGGGCAGGTGGACCGGGTGGTCCTCGCTCGCGGTCACGACGTCGGCGGCGACCACGGCGTAGCCGTCCATGGCCGCGTTGTCGAACGACGGCAGCGCCACCGGCGCCGCGACGTCCTCGGCACACGCGAGCCCGGAGGCCTCCTGCAGCGAGTGCGACATCGGCGCGAGCGGGTGGACGGCGTCCATCACGCGCTCGAAGAACTCCGGTACGCCGATCAGGGAGGTCGCGTCAGGCATCAGGCTCCTCGGTTCGGCGGTCGGGCGGGGGACCTCGGTCGAGGTCAGCCTCCCAGCACGGTACCCGGGTCGAGGCGCTGCGCCGAAGGAGCCTCGTCGAGCTCGACCTCGCCCTTGACGGTGACGCCCTTGCCGAAGGTCCAGTCACCGCGGACGCGGAGCGCCGTGGCCTCCTTCAGCGACGGGGCGCCCTCGGGGAAGCGGCGGTCGAAGTCGCCGACGAGCTTGTAGACGTCGCCGTCGAGGTCGACGAACGGCACGTCGGTCGCGACCTGGTCGAGCACGAAGTCGTCGCCGATCGCGTAGATGTCGCTGCGCAGCACCAGCAGGTCGTTGGTCGTCTTCACCGGGATGAACCGGTCGCGGCCGACCTCGATCGTCTGGGCGCCCTCGAACACCTCGATGGCGGCGCCCATCGCGGTCTCGATCTGCACCACCTTCTCGGTGGAGGAGTCGGCCGGGTCGACGTTCTTCACGTTGCGGATCAGGGGCAGGCCGAGCACGCCCTGGCGCTCCGTCAGCGTCTTCTTCATCGCGCGGAGGTCGAACCAGAGGTTGTTGGTCGACATGAAGCGGTGGCGGTCGAGGTCGGCCAGCGCGTCCTTGTCCTCGTCGCGGGTCTGCGCGGTCTCGCGCAGGATGATGCGGCCGTCGGAGCTGCGGCGCGCGAAGTGGCCGCCCTTGCGGTCGGACGGTGTGCGGCGCACGGCCTCGATCGCGAACGGCGCCCCCGAGGAGGCGAACCAGCCGGCGACCTGCGGGTCGGCGACGGCGCCGAGGTTGTCGGAGTTGGAGACGAACGCGTAGCGGTAGCCCTGCGCGATCATCTCGTCGAGCAGGCCGGTGCCGAGGAGCGCGGTGTAGATGTCGCCGTGACCGGGCGGGCACCACTCGAGGTCGGGGTCCGGCCCGAACTCGACGGGCTCGAGGTCGCTGAGGCGGAGCTTGGGCTCCTTGTTCTGCAGGAACTCGAGCGGCAGCCCGTCGACCGGGAGCGCGTCGTACCGCTCCAGGGCCGCCAGCGTGTCCGCCGACGTGCGGAACGAGTTCATGAGCACGAGCGGGATGCGCGCGTCGTACTTCTCCCGCAGCCGCAGCGTCTGCCGCGCGATGATGTCGAGGAACGAGAGGCCCTTGCGCACGCACAGCAGCGACTTCGCGCGGTCCATGCCCATCGAGGTGCCGAGGCCGCCGTTGAGCTTGATGACGACGGTGGCGGCCAGCGCCTCGGCGCCGACCTCGTCGTCCACGTCAATGTCGGCCAGCGCCGGCATGTCGAGCGGCTCGATCGTGTCCTCCGCGATCATGCCGGTCTCGCCGTGCTCGAGCAGCCGGTAGTAGTGCGCGAACACCTCCACGGCGGTCTCGTCGACACCGGCGTCGCGCATCTTCGCGGCCGCCTTCTTCAGGCCAGGGCTACCCATGAGCGCGATCGTAGGCTTGTTCGGTGCCGTCCACACATCCTCCTGCACAACCCGTCCCGACGGGTGGGGCGCGGGAGGCCAAGCGCGCCCTGCGGCGCACCGTCCTCGGCCTGCGGGAGCAGCGGAGCGACGCGGCCCGCGCGGCCCACGGCACCGCCCTCGCCGACGCCGCGCTCCGCACCGGACCGCTCGCGGGCGTCGTGTCCGCCGGGGGGTGCGTCGCGGCGTACGTCGGGGTGGGCAGCGAGCCGCGCACCCTCCCCCTCCTCGACGCGCTGGTCGCGCGGGGGGTCGAGGTGCTGCTCCCCGCGCTGCGGTCGGACTGGTCGATGACGTGGGGCCGGTACGTCGCGCGCGACGCCCTCGTCGCCGCCGACCGCGGGCTGCTGGAGCCGGCCGAAGCGCTCCACGGTCTCGGGCGTGCCGATCTCGTGCTGCTGCCGGGCCTGGCCATGGGGCCGGACGGGATGCGGCTCGGGCGGGGCGGGGGCGCCTACGACCGAGCACTCGCCGATGCCTCGCCGCACGCCCCGCTGCTCGTCGTGCTGCACCCCGAGGAGGTCGGACTGCCCGTGCCGGCCGAGCCGCACGACCGGGCGGTCGACGGTGCGCTGACCGTCGACGGGATCGTGCACGCGCACCGTCAATAATTGATACCCTGTCGAGGTATTCGTTTTCAGTGCTGCCCGGCGCAGGCGTCACGCACTGTTTACACGCGCGATGCAGTCGTACCGCCGGGTAGGACCCACACTCCTCTCAGGGAGAGGGAACGACGGATCTGGGGTCCGTCGTCAGATTCACGGGAGCACACATGCAGGTCGACCTCGCTGCCGAGGGCAGCACGCTCACCATCTCGTCCAACCGGGCCTTCGAGGCCCTGGTCCTCGCGTCGACCCCGTCGGGTGACGGCGCCTTCCTCAACTGCGATGTCCGTCCAGGGACGACCGTCGTGCACCTGCCCATCACGGGCCACGGCCTCGTGCTCGAGGTCGTCGACAGCCGCACCGGCGCGGTCACCGGCACCATCACCGTCTGAGGCTCCACCACCTGTCGGGAAGGATGACGGCATGGACGCCGTCGTGACCGACAAGAAGGGCCGCCCGGCCAGCTCGATCGTCAGCATCGTCGTGGCGGTCCTGACCCTCGGCTACATGGTGCCGTGGATGGTGGCCGCGTTCCGGGGCAAGCAGAACGCCTGGGGCGTCTTCTGGATCAACCTGCTGCTGGGCTGGACGGCCCTGGGCTGGATCGCGGCACTCGTGCTCGCGTGCATGCCGCACCGGGTCGTGGGTTTCCGCAGGTCCTGAACAAGTCCTGAGCGAATGCTCAAGATCTGGACGGACATCGCTCCAGCAGGTTAGAAACGGGCGGCGGGTGGCCATAGTTACCGTTATGGCCATCAACCTGCCGCACGAGCAGCGCTGCTCCTGCGACCACCTCGCCTTCCTGCACGAGGCACGCGCGCCCCACGGGTGCACCGAGGCGTGCGGGTGCACGGGGTTCAGCGAGCTAGCGGAAGCCGACCTGCTGGACTGGTGACCACCGTCTCCGGCGAGCGCCTAGACTTGGCAGTCGAGGCTTGAGAGTGCCAATCTCTCGCTCGACGTCACGTTCTCCGGAGGTCTCACGTGCCCACCTACCAGTACGCCTGCACCGAGTGCGGTCACTCCTTCGAGCAGGTGCAGAAGTTCTCTGACGACGCGCTCACCGAGTGCCCCGAGTGCCACGGCAAGCTCCGCAAGCTCTTCAACGCGGTCGGCGTGGTGTTCAAGGGGTCCGGGTTCTACCGCAACGACAGCCGCGGCACCGACACGTCCTCGAGCAGCGGTGCCTCGTCGAGCTCGAGCACGTCCGGCGGCTCGAGCAGCTCCAGCAGCGACAGCTCGTCGTCGAGCAGCACGACGAAGTCCGACTCGTCGAGCTCCTCGAGCAGCACGTCGAGCAGCACGTCGTCGCCCGCATCCGCCTGAAGGGGGACGCGGGGGCGACGCGCGTCAGCGCATCGCGCGCACGCTGACCACGGCGACCAGCGCCCACACCAGGGCGCGCGGCAGGTCGCTGGCGACGACACCGTGGCCGCCGCCCAGCGCCAGCAGGATCTTGGACTCGGACGAGTGCGCCGCCGTGACGGCGAAGGCCACCCAGGCGGTGGCGCCGACGAGCAGCGCGAGAGCGCAGCAGCGGCGTACCCAGGTCATCCCCCGATCCTAGGGAACCCCCGGGGGCCTGCCACGGCCTGTGGATGAGGCACCGCGCACATCGCGCTCGGCGCCTAGCGTCGTCGCCATGGTCTCGGACTCCTCCACTCCGTCGCGGCCGACGCGGCCGTCGCCCGCCCGGCGGCTCCGCTCGGTCCGTCACGCACTCGTCCGTCGACGTCGGTGGCTGGCCGCCGCCTGCGCCCTCGTCGCCGTCGGCGCGACGGTGGCGGTGCTCCGCCCCGCTCCCCCGGCGAGCACCCCGGTGGTCGTGGCCGCGTCGCCCCTGCCGGCGGGCACGGTGATCGAGGCGGCCGACCTCGTCACGGTCGCCGTTCCCCCGGAGGCTGCTCCCGCGGGCCGCCTGACGGCCGACGAGCTGGTCGGTGCCGTCGTCGCCGCGCCCGTCGACGCGCGGGAGCCCCTCACCACCCGGCGCATCGTGGGGGCGAGCGCGCTCGCGCCGACGGAGGGCGAGGTGACGGTGCCCCTCCGTCTGCCCGACGCCGGCGTCGCAGCCCTCCTGGGCGTCGGTGACGTCGTGGACGTGCTGGCGACGGACGCGGAGAGCGGTACGACGCGCACCGCGGCCCGCGACGTCCGCGTGGTCGCGCTCCCACCCGACGACGGCGACGTCGGCGCTGCGGGTCTCGGAGGCCGCCTCGTGGTGGTGGCTGCTCCTCGGGAGACCGCGGTCACCCTGGCCGGTGCGGCCGTCCACCACTACCTCACCATCGCGTTCACGAACTAGGCTCGTGCGCCGACCGCCCCGGCACCGGGGCCTCGGGACAAGGAGCTGGCGATGACCGGATTCAAGAACTTCCTGCTGCGCGGCAACCTGATCGAGCTCGCCGTCGCCTTCATCATGGGCGGCGCCTTCGCGACGGTGGTGACGGCCACGGTCGCGCTGATCATGGACCTCGTGGGCAAGGTCGGCGGGCAGCCGGACTTCTCGACCTACTCCCCCGGCGGGGTGTCGGTCGGTGCGTGGCTGACGGCCCTCATCGCGTTCGTCATCCTCGCGGCGGTCGTCTACTTCGCGATCGTGATGCCCTACACGAAGGCCAAGGAGCGGTTCTTCCCGGACCCGACCGACGAGCCCGGCACGCCGGAGGACATCGCGCTGCTCACCGAGATCCGCGACCTGCTCGCCGGCCAGGCGCAGACGGGACAGCACAAGCAGCTCTGAGTCTCACTGCACGGCCACACGCCCACCCCCGCGACGGGGGTGGGCGTTCGTGGTCTCAGGGCCGGTTCTCGGCCAGGTCGTGCTCGACCATCATGGTGATGAGCTCCTCGAAGGTGACGCGCGGCTTCCAGCCCAGCACCTCGCGCGCCTTGCTCGCGTCGCCGACGGTCAGACCGGCGTCCGCCGGGCGCATGAACGCCGGGTCCTGCCGCACGTAGCGGCTCCAGTCGTCGATGCCGACGACCCGGAAGGCCGTGTCCAGGAGCTCCCGCAGCGAGTGGGTCTCGCCGGTGGCGATGACGTAGTCGTCCGGCTCGTCCTGCTGCAGCATCAGCCACATCGCCTCGACGTAGTCACCGGCGAAACCCCAGTCGCGTTCGACGTCGAGGTTGCCGAGCACGAGCTCGTCCTGGAGGCCCAGGCTGATGCGGGCGACGGCGCGCGAGATCTTTCGCGTCACGAAGTCGACGGGTCGCCGCGGCGACTCGTGGTTGAAGAGGATCCCCGACGACGCGTGCATGCCGTAGGACTCCCGGTAGTTCACCGTCACGTGGTGCCCGAAGGTCTTCGCGACCCCGTACGGCGAGCGCGGCCACGGCAGCGTCGACTCCCGCTGCGGCACCTCCTGCACCTTCCCGAACATCTCCGAGCTCGATGCCTGGAAGAAGCGGACCCTGCCGACGTGGTCGCCCTCGTAGAGGCGAATCGCCTCGAGGATGTTGACGACGCCCTTGGCATTCACGTCGGTCGTCAGCTGAGCCGTCGCCCACGAGTTGGAGACGTGCGACATCGACGCGAGGTTGTAGACCTCGTCGGGCCGAGCGGCGTACATCGCACGCACCAGGCTGGGAAGGTCGGTGAGGTCACCGGGCACGCGATGCAGGCCGGGCAGCGCCTCGTCGGGCGACGCAGTCGCCCCCACACCGCGCACGAGACCGTGGACCTCGTACCCCTTGGCCAGCAGCCACCGCACGAGGTAGTGGCCGTCCTGGCCGCCCGCGCCCGTCACGAGTGCCCGCCCGTTGGTCATGCGCTGATTGTGACAGCAGCGATGTCACAATCGCCGCAGGTAGCCATCTCGACCCGGCGCAGTGCGCCCCATCACACCCGCCGGGCGGCTCTGATCGCGACAAACCCCAAACGTCGATCGCTGGCTACGACACAATGGCGTGCAGAGCCACGTACCGTCACCAGCGCCGCGATTGGAGGTTCGTTGGGACCGAAGGACGCACCCCGTAGCTGGACGCACCTGATGGATGAGCATGCACCGCAGGGGTTTACTCCGAGCCAGAGTTCAGCGTCACTAGCCCGCGGCCCCCGAAGCGGGCGCCTTCCGCCGAGCCGATCGGCGGCGCCCGAGCAGCCAATGACCACCAGACCAGGACCAGGCGTCTTGGCTGAACGCCGCCGAGAGACCTCCGTGACAACTCAGAAACCGCGCATGGCATGGGTTACCAACATGGCGCCGCCCTACCGTGTGCCCGTATGGAACGCTCTGGCTCAGAGCGTCGACCTTACGGTCCTCCTGCTCGCCGATGAGCACCAGTTCGAGCGGCTTCAGAGAACACGGAACCGCAGCTCGGAGTGGATCAGACCAACCGCCCCAGGATTCGCGGTTGAGAGTCTTCGGACAACGGCCTTCAGCGTTCGGGGCCGCCCAACATACGTCCTGCGGACCTCACCCGCAGAGAAGTACGACTGCGTAGTGCTGGGAGGCTGGGAACAACCCGCGTACTTTCAGCTCAAAAGGTGGGCACGCCGGTCGGGATCAACGTTGATTGGCTTTTACGAGTCGACATCGAAGACGCAACGCTTCAGCCGTGGACCCGTCGCCCGCGCCCGTTCCGAGTACTTCGCAGATCTGGACTGTGTCGTCGCCCCGGGCACCGGCCCCGCTCAGGCATTGCTGCACGCCGGAGTCACTCAAGATCGAATCCGGCAGGGTTTTAATCCGGTCGATGTCGACAAGTTTCGCCGCACAACAACGACATTTCGAGCGCCAAGTGCGGCGCACAACTTTATCTACGTCGGCCAGTTGATCGAGCGCAAGAATGTCATCAACCTGGTCCAAGCGTTTGGATCGGCGACTTTTCGCGACGACAACCTGACCATTGTCGGCAAGGGGCACCTCGAACAGGCACTTCTGGCCGAGGTTGCGCGACTCGGCGTCGCAGATCGCGTGAGACTGATCGGCTCGGTGCCGAACGACAGACTGCCGTCAGTGATGTGGGAACACGACACACTCGTTCTGCCGTCAATAGAGGAAGTATGGGGACTCGTCGTGAACGAAGCCTTGGCAGCCGGGCTTCACGCGGTCGTAAGCACCCGCGCGGGGATCTTGGAAGACATCAGCCACATGGGTGGCGTCATCCCGACCGACGTCACAGTCGAGCAGATAGCGAAGTCGATGGCGAAGTCGAAGACGCAGTGGCGCGGCCCAGTGCCCGAACCAGAGATCCTGAGACACACGCCCGAAGCCCTCGCGGACCTCATCGTCGACGCCGTTCGGAGCACAGCATGAGCAAGGTCGGCAAGTGGATAGTAGTGAACCCTGGGAACCACCCGGCGCCGAAGTGGGCAGCATCGGGGCTGTCCGCGGCTAGACGGTTGCACACGTATTGGACTGCCGCACAATTCAGATCGGTGCCCTCGCCCGCCCAATCGGCGATGGCGAACAGAATGCTGCCGAAGCAACTTGAGAACGACCTCATACGGAGACGCGGACTGCCCCAAGACTTGGGGGCCGCGGTGGCCCTCGCATGCGGGGCAGCTCCGATCCGACGGGCCCTTGTCCAACGTCGTGACTTTTCTATAGGGCGCGCCGTCGCCCGCCAGTTACGCACAAATCCCGACGGCGTTTCCGGAGTTCTCATCCCTACCGGAACAGCGTGCGACCTTGACCAGGTCGTGCGCGAGCACGGACTGATCCTTGCGCATTACACACCCCTCCCAAAAGCCTCCACCGTCCAAACGATTTTGAAAGCCGAGCGGGAAAGCAACGCCAGGTGGGCCAGACACCTTGGCGTAGGCTTCACCCCGGACGAGAGGACCGACTCCTCGGAAACTGCCGGAGTTCCTGACTGCATCATCGCAAACAGCGCCTTTACAGCACGCTCTTTCAGCGGCAGCAGTGCTCAGGTAATCAACGTTCCATTGGCGGCTAATTACGCCGAGCGTTTCAACCTGCCGACATCGACCGAGCGTCGTCGCCCCGGCGAGAAGTTGCGGGTCGCGTTCTCTGGACAGATTAATCAGCGCAAAGGAATCTCTTACCTAACTGAGGCAATATACGGGACTCTCCAGGACAAGGTCTCGCTGCACCTTTTTGGCAACGATGCGACCGGGTTTGTACCCGAGCTCCGAAGGGCGTACCCGGGCGTGCAGATCGAGCACACCGAGAAGACCGACCAGGAAAGCCTTTGGGGCCACCTATCCGCCATGCATGCGTTCGCATTTCCGACGCTGGTCGACGGCTTCGGCAATTCCTTGGCGGAGGCTGCGGCCATTGGACTTCCGTCGATCGTTACGGACAACTGCGGCGCACGCGACATCGGACTCGTGCCCGAAGCCGCTGTGGTGGTTCCACCCGCGTCAGTCAGCGCAATCGTGGATGCTATCGAGATCCTCTTGGACGAGGCGACCCGGCAAGACATGGGTGCATCTGCGAGACGCATCGCACGGCAGACACGAACCTGGGAGCAGTATGGCTCCGAGGTGACTGAACTGCTAAGCGAGTTGGCAGACCGAAGTTGATGAGGCTGTCGCGCTTCCAGCGCACCTTCGCACTCATCACCGGAGGCAAGATCGCGGGCGCTCTCCTGCAGGCCGCATCTCTGGCGCTCCTTGCCTCCTTCATGGACGTCGCAGAGTTCGGCCGGTTCTTTGTCGTCGTGTCCATCACCTATTTGGCCATGACACCGTTTGAGTTCGGATTCGGCACCCTGGCGCTGCGAATCAAACGCGAAGACGATCCCGGCGGCACGCTCGCGGCAGTGCTCGCATTGCGGTGCACCACCACCGCCTTGACCATCGGGCTCACTTTCGTCGGATGCGTTTTGTCGTTCGAGAACATGAGTCCCAGCTTGATCCTGGCTGCGACCATCTGGGCGACCTCTGAAGCCGTGGGAAATCTGAGCCAAAACCTGTACGTTGGCTTGCTTCGAGAGAACGTGGCTATTGCTTTTCTTCTCGCACGCAGAGCAGTCTTGGTGGCGGCACTGCTGTTAGGGCAAGCGCAAAGAGTGTCCTCACCCACCGAGCTTATTCTCTTTGCGTGCGGGCTTTCCCTTGTCGCCGGACCCGCTCTCCTGAGCATCCATGCCTCTCTGCCGATGCAGTCCCCCATCAAGCTCTTGTCGAGTCGACGCCGGTTCTGGCTGACTGGCCTTGGCGATAATCTCCGCCAGCTCGATACGGTCATTGTCATGCTGCTGGCTGGCCCCGTCGTCACGGGGTACTTCGCAGCCGCGAGCCGTCTGGTCGCACCCTTGGGAATCCTGACCAGTTCACTCATGCAGTCCATGATCCCGGAGATGGTCAGACGCGGAAAGGAAGACACTTCACAGTTTCTGCGTTCAGCCTTGAGATACATGACACTAGTAGCCGCTGTTCTGGCGCTTGCGTCTTCCGCGTCTCCAATACTTATGACCGTCGTCTACGGAAGCGAGTTCGGCCCATCCTGGCCCATTGCCGCGGCGATCATCTTCGGCGCTGGACTCACGGCGATGAATCAGACCATCCTGGCCTGGGAGGTAGACCAAGGTCTCTCCGGAGCTGTCACCGTCATTATCCTTTTGTCGACGTTTCTCTACTTGACATGCATCAGCGCAGCAAGTTTCGCGTCCACGACATACGCATTGGCAGTCGGCATACTCGTCAGCGGGATGGCGTATCATCTGGCCCTGCGATTCAGATTCGTCAAACACTTTCCGAAGGCGGAGGCGACGTGATGCGGCGAACGCAGGGCCTACCTGCAGCTTGGGCGGCGTTGTTTCTGGCAGCGTCGGCCCTCAGCGCTGCGGCACTGTTCGTCGTCGAGACGCTGCCGCGATTGAGCGACGGCGAGGTCGGCGTCTTGACTGCCATCGTGTTCGTCGTGATCTCAGTTCTTTTTGTGGCATTCACCTCCGCGAAGCCTATTAGGCCGCTGTCACTGTTCACCCTGATTGCCGTGGGCCAAACGGTTCTCTTTGTGGCGCGGCCAGCCTATTCTCTTCGCTTCCAAGGTGGGCGGAACCTGTTCACCGGCACGGAGTACGACGGAAGTTTCGTCACCGCCCAACTAACGGCAGGAGTTGCATTTCTTGCTTTTTCCGTTGCGTACGGGCTGAGTTCTCGCGTGGAGGTGCGTGGGCCCTCTCGAGCTATATTGCCGATTCCGGAGGCGGGGTGGAGGAGGGTGCGCCCGCTCGTAGTGGTTGTAGCGCTGGTCGGGACTGGACTCTACTCCCTGCACATCGCGTCCATCGGCCTCGGCAACTACTTGGCCGTCTCGACCGCAGGGCGCGATCGCGAGCTCCAAGCCGAGGTGGGGACCTCATCTGGTTACTTCTACTCGGGCCTGATGATCGCCACAGGGGCGATCGTCCTGCTCTTCATCCAAGCAGCTGCGAGCGGCGAAAGGCGCCGGGCCGTGAGGGCCGCCTTCTTCCTTGCAGCGTTAGCGCTCCCCAGCCTGCTTTCCGGAACGCGCTCTCAGTTCCTCCCGATCATCTTGGCGCTGGCCATCGTCTGGATCTACCTGACCCCACGGCGTAACACGTGGAGACGGTTTGCGTTGTTCGCGCCAATACTGCTGGTGGTGGGATTCGTAGCTCCCCGCATTTGGCGAAACTCGACCGATGACAGCGTGGGATGGGTTTCGGCTCTGGGTGCCGCATTCAGCCCGAAAGAGATCTTCGAGACTTCACTCGGCTCCCTGGACACAGCAATGGTTGATGCTTTCTCATTGCAAGTGGCGCGACAAAGCAGCGGCGCGTTGGAGCAGACGTACGGATCGTCCTACTTGGGCCTGCTGGCAGCGCCCATCCCACGGGCCATCTGGCCCTCAAAACCACTGCCGACCGACCAGCTTCTCAACGCGGACGTTTTCCCGGCGACAGCAGAGCGCGGCATCGGTTTCTCGTTTTCCATGTACAGTGAGCCCTATTTGAACTTCGGCTGGCTCGGTACCATTGGGGTGTTTCTGATCTTTGGCTTTTTCTTGGGCCGCTTGAGCTCACGGCTCGAAACCAGCCGTACTGTCCCGTGGCTATTTGTCTACGCCTTGACCAGCGGATTCACGTTCGCCTTGGTGCGGGGCACCTTTACTTACAACTTCCAACGGCTCCTCATCCCGCTCGTTCCTGCTCTGCTCGCGCTCCTGTTCTCGGTCGGGCTAAAACCAGCCCACGCTAGGGGCCGACCTCCCCGGCCAACCAGTTCGGGCAACCTAGGTGCATCCCCGTCGCGTGATCGGCGACTTGCAACCTCCCCGTTGATCGAGGCGGCCCCGGAGCATCCACGGGGCCCCGGTGAGGACCGGCGGACCGGTGATTCAGATGACCTGAGTGTGAAAGGACTGCGAGCCAATGAGTGATGCATCGTTCTCGCAAGTTGTCGACTCCGGCTGCTGCGTCGGCTGTGGCGCATGTGAGGTCGCCACCGGCGGCTCGGTGACCGTTCGTCTGGGGCCGACCCGGACCTACCAGGCCGACCCCGACGTATCGCTCGCCGATAGCGCCACCGCGTCGAGCGTGTGCCCCTTCGCGGACGAGACGGTCGACGAGACCGCCCTCGGCGCCCGCCTCTACCCGGAGCTGCCGGAGGACCCGCGCACGGGGCGCTACCTCGCCGGCTACGCCGGCCGGAACCCGGATGCCGCCCTCGTCCCCGACAGCAGTTCCGGTGGCCTCACGTCGTACCTGCTGCGCAGCCTGCTCGAGCGCGGCGACGTGGACGGGATCATCCACGTCGGCGAGACGGGCGCGGCGGGCGGGAGCGGGGAGCCGATCTTCGCCTACGTGGTCTCGAACGACGTCGATCAGCTCATGGCCCGTCGCAAGAGCCAGTACTACCCGGTGAGCATGAACGAGGTCCTCCGCGAGGTTCGTGGCGACGGCCGGCACTACGCGTTCGTCGGGATCCCCTGCGTGGTCACGGCAGTGCGCCACCTGATGGCGCAGGACCCGGTGCTCCAGGAGCAGCTGCGCTTCGTCGTTGGCATCGTGTGCGGACACCTCAAGTCGATCGCCTACGCGGAGTCGTTCGCCTGGCAGCTGGGCATCGCGCCCGACGCGCTGGAGAAGGTGGACTTCCGCGTGAAGGACCCGGAGCGCACGTCGCGCGAGTACGGGTTCGCCGCGGTCGACGCCACCGGGCACCGCGAGGAGCGCAAGACGCTCTCCCTCGTCGGCGGGAGCTGGGGCCACGCGGTCTTCCAGCTCGGTGCCTGCGACTTCTGCGACGACATCTTCGCCGAGTCGGCCGACGTCGTGTTCGGCGACGCGTGGCTGTCGAAGTACGAGATCGACTGGCGCGGCACGAACGTCGTGCTCACTCGCGACCGCTACCTCGACTCGATCCTCACCGAGGCCCGCACGTCGGGGGCGATCGAGCTCGACGACCTGACCATGGACAAGGTGGCCGAGACGCAGGGCGGCAACTTCCGCCACCGGCGCGACGGGCTGGCGGTCCGCCTCGCGGACGACCGGGCCGCGGGCCGGTGGACACCGCGCAAGCGTGTGCAGCCCGACACCGAGCACCTCCCCGCCGACCGCGTGGATCTCATCCGTGATCGTCGTGAGATCACGCGCGAGAGCCACGTCGCTTTCGAGAGCGCCCGGCGCGCCGGAGATCTCGGGGTCTACCTCGACCGCATGCGACCGCTCATCGAGCGCTACCAGTCACGCACCTCCATGCCGTTCCGCACGCGCCTCCGCAACAAGCTTCGCCGCGAGACCTACCGAGTCCTGTCCAAGCTCCGCACCGCACGCTCCAACCGAAAGGCCTCGTCCTGATGGGCAACCCGCCTGAGCTCTTCATCGTGTCGACCGGCGTCAGCGGCAACCTGGGTGACGCCGTGATCCGGCGACGTGTGCTGCGCTGGTTCGAGACCGGGAGCACCCGTCACGTGTACGTCGGGCGCACCACCCCGGGCTGGGTCGAGCAGCTGGAGCTGCCGACCACGGACGTGGTGTACGGCGCAGGTGAACGCCGCGCCTGGCTCAAGAAGCTGCTGTTCGGACGTGGTCGCCGTGTCCTCGTCTTCGACCCGGGCGAGGTTCCCCTGGGACGGGAGCACCTGAAGTCCGAGCTCGTCTTCCTTCTCATCGGCATCGTGCTGCGGCTGCGGGGAGCGTCGGTCGTGCGCCCACCGCGAGCGGTGGCCCATGTCGACCGTCCCACGGCGTGGCTGCACCAGATGGGCTGCCTGCTCTCGCAGACCGTGATGTGGCGCGATGCCGACTCCCACCGCACGATGCGGTGCGGCGACCTGACGCCCGACACGGCCTTCGGTGAACCGCGGCGAGCGCAGGCCGACGAGCCGCACCGCGTGGCGATCTCGCTGCGGGGGGCCCGACCACTCCCGCCCGACGCCTGGTTCGATGCGGTGGCCGAGTTCGCGCGCGCCTCGGGCCTCCTCATCACGCTCTCCACCCAGGTCGACGAGGACCGGGATCGGTCAGCGGAGCTGGCGGCGCGGTTCCGTGCCCTCGGCGCGACCGTCGATCACGTGGAGTGGACGGACGCGTCCGATCTCGAGCACGAGCGTCGCCTGCGTGACCTGTACACGGAGTGCAAGGTCGTCATCAGCGACCGGCTCCACGTGCTCCTCATCGCCGCCAAGTGCGGGGCCATCCCGACGGAGGTCGTGCCCGGCCCGAAGTCGAAGTGCCGCACGCACTTCGCGACGGCGGGCATCCACGACATCTCGCTCGACGTCGCGGGCCTGCCCGCGGAGGAGATCGTCGCCTTCCTCGGGGCCGCAGCCGCGCGCGGGCCGGAGATCACGGCGCTCGTGGACGCTGCCGAGGCGCGCCTCAACGCCTACGTGGAAGGGTCGCGGCGACGGGCGCTGCGCTCGCCGGCAGCCGCGTCGAGCGTGGCGTAGCGCCGCACGCGGTAGCGCCGGTAGAGCGCCGCGTAGGGCGCCGAGCCGAGCTTCACACCGACCGCACGCGCGGCGGCTCCGCGGTGACCCCCGCGGAACGCGCGGACGATGGACCGCCGGGAGATGAGCGATCGCGCGTAGGCACGCATCGCCCGGACCTCGGAAACGTCCAGCACGCCCTCGCGCCGCACGCTCTCGTGGAACAGGGGCAGGGCGACCTGGTTCGTCGCGAACAGCTCCAATGAGGCGTCCGCGACCCGCCCCTCACCCACCTCACGGGCGAGGTCCAGGCAGTCGGGGAGGTCGCGCCACCGGTAGCCCCTGCTGTTGAGGATCGAACCCGGGCGAATGATGTAGGTGTACACCTCCTGTGCTTCGAAGGCGACGGTGGCGCTCCGGCCCAGCACACCCAGGAGCCCTCCGAGGTCGGAGTGGGCCCGCGTGGGAGGGAACGGCGCAACTCCGAGCACGCTGCGCCGCACCAGCTTGTTCCACAGGTGTCCCTGGAGGGACCCGACGAGGAGGCGCTCCATCGCCTCGACTCCCGTCGCGGTCCCCGCCCGAGCGGCATCGGTGATCTCCCCGAGGTCCTCGCCCGCGACGCCGACCTTGCGCGCGTTCGCGACCACCAGGTCGGCGTCCGTATGCCGCGCTGCTGCCAGCAGGGTCGACACGATGTCGGGGGACCATCGGTCGTCGGCGTCGGTGAACCAGAGGTAGTCGCCGCGGGCCTCGCTCACCGCGAGGTTGCGAGCGGCTGCGACGCCCTGTCCGCTCCCCCGGAGAACGCGGAGGTCGAGTGCGGTTCCCTCGGCCCAGGAACGCAGGACCTCGGAGCTGCCGTCGGTCGATCCGTCGTCCACCACGAGGACCTCGATGGTGCTCGCACCGGTCAGGCCTTCGCACTGCTCACGAAGGCCGGCCAGGTGCGCCACGGCGTTCTTGACGGGAACGATGACCGACACCTCGGGCACGTGGCCCCCTTCTAGCTGGGTGGGCGTCCCGCGTGGCCGGGACGCCGGGAGCGTATCCATCCCCGGGCCCGAGGGACAGGTGAGACGGCCCTCACCACCGGGGTTCTCGGAACACCCGTTCTGGGGCACCCACTTTGTGAGAGGGTCACGCCAAGTCCGCGTCAGGCACCAGGAGATCGAATGAAGCGCGCCCTCATCACCGGCATCACCGGACAGGACGGCTCCTACCTCGCGGAGCTCCTGCTCGCCAAGGGGTACGAGGTCCACGGCCTGATCCGCCGGGCATCCACCTTCAACACCTCGCGGATCGACCACCTGTACGTCGACCCCCACGACCCCGAGGCGAAGCTCTTCCTCCACTACGGCGACCTGAGCGACGGCGCACGCCTCGTGACGCTGATGTCGGAGATCAACCCGGACGAGGTCTACAACCTCGCGGCCCAGTCGCACGTCCGCGTGTCCTTCGACGAGCCCGAGCACACGGCCGACACCACGGGCACCGGCTCGATCCGGCTCCTCGAGGCGGTCCGGCTCTCCGGCGTGGACACGAAGTTCTACCAGGCGTCGTCCTCGGAGCTGTACGGGGCGACCCCGCCTCCGCAGGACGAGAACACGCCGTTCTACCCGCGTTCGCCGTACGCCGCGGCGAAGCTTTACAGCTACTGGATCACCAAGAACTACCGCGAGGCCTACGACATGTTCGCGGTCAACGGGATCCTGTTCAACCACGAGTCGCCCCGTCGCGGCGAGACCTTCGTGACCCGCAAGATCACGCGCGCGGTCGCCGCCATCGCTGCCGGCAAGCAGGACTACGTCTACATGGGCAACCTCGACTCGGTGCGTGACTGGGGTTATGCAGCGGAGTACGTCGAGGGCATGTGGCGGATGCTGCAGGTCGACGAGCCCGAGGACTTCGTGCTCGCCACGGGTCTCGGCATCACGGTGCGTGAGTTCCTGGAGATCAGCTTCGAGCGGGCCGGTCTGGACTGGGAGAAGCACGTCAAGTTCGACGAGCGCTACCTGCGGCCGACGGAGGTCGACGCCCTCATCGGCGACCCGTCGAAGGCGAAGGAGAAGCTCGGCTGGACGCCCACCGTCGACGGCCGCGAGCTGGCCAAGCTCATGGTGGATGCCGACATCGAGGCACTCAAGCACGCCGGCAGCAGCTGGATCGACGACGTCAAGCTGGCGTCGTGGGGCACCGCGTGAGCGACGGCGTCGAGTTCGCCCCGCGTCCCCTCGACCGGGACGCGCCGTTCTACGTCGCCGGGCACCGTGGGCTCGTGGGCGGCGCCCTCTGGCGCACGCTGGACGGCAACGGGTTCACCAACCTCGTCGGGCGCACGTCGTCAGAGCTGGACCTGACCGACCGCGGTGCGGTGTTCGACTTCTTCGCGACCGAGAAGCCGACGTACGTCGCGCTGGCGGCCGCCAAGGTGGGCGGCATCCTGGCCAACAGCACCTACCCCGTCGAGTTCCTCTCGGTGAACCTGCAGATCCAGACGAACGTCATGGACGCGGCACTGGAGCACGGCGTCGACCGGCTCCTGTTCCTCGGCTCGTCGTGCATCTACCCGAAGCTGGCACCCCAGCCGCTCAAGGAGGAGTACCTCCTCACCGGACCGCTGGAGCCGACCAACGATGCGTACGCGATCGCCAAGATCGCCGGCATCCTTGCAGTCCAGGCCGCTCGCCGTCAGTACGGCAAGCCCTGGATCTCAGCGATGCCGACGAACCTCTACGGCCCCGGGGACAACTTCTCGCCGACGGGCTCGCACGTCCTCCCGGCCCTCATCCGGCGCTACGACGAGGCGGCTCGGACCGGCGCGGACGTCGTCGAGAACTGGGGCACGGGTTCGCCGCGGCGCGAGTTCCTCCACGTCGACGACATGGCCGAGGCCTGCCTCTTCCTGCTGGAGAACTACGACGGCCCGTCCCAGGTGAACGTCGGCACCGGCAGCGACGTGACCATTAAGGAGATCGCCGAGACCATCGCCGAGGTGGTGGGCTACGAGGGCGAGGTGCGCTGGGACACGAGCAAGCCGGACGGGACGCCCCAGAAGCTGATGGACGTCTCGCTCATCAACGACGCCGGTTGGACCGCTCGCGTCGGTCTGCGCGAGGGGCTCGAGTCGACCGTCGAGTGGTACCGCTCCCACCAGGGCGAGCTCCGCGGGTGACGGTCACGGGCTGCTGACCGATGCGCATCCTCCAGGTCCTCACCTACATCAGTGCCGACGGTGCGTACGGCGGACCTGTGGCGGTCGCACGCGCCCAGTGCGCTGAGCTGGCCGCTCGTGGGCACGAGGTCCAGCTGGTGACGGCCTGGGACGAGCAGGCGGATCCCACGGTGCCCGGTGTGCGGGTGAGGCCCCACCGTGCCGCCCGGCTGCCCGGACTGGGCTTCGCCGGGCTCACGTCACCAGGGGCCTGGGCCGACGTGCGCCGCCTCGCTCGCGACGCGGACGTCGTGCACCTGCACTACGCCCGCGACTTCGTCCAGATGCCAAGCGCGGCGTCGATCCCCCGCCGCACCCCGACGGTCCTGCAGGTCCACGGGATGGTCCGACCCGACGCTCGCGCCACGGCCCGGCTCCTCGACGCGCTGTTCGTCCGGCCGGCCTACCGGCGTGCCTCCGCGCACCTCTGCCTGACGGACGACGAGGAAGCAGCACTGAGCGACCTGGGACCCGTCGGTGGCATCGTGGCCCGCATCCGCAACGGAGTTCCGCTCACCGCCACCGCGGCGACCTGGTCGTCCCGTCCCCGCATCGTGTTCCTTGCCCGCCTGCACGAGCGCAAGCGTCCGCTGGCGTTCGTGGAGATGGCCGCTCGCATGATCGCGGACGGGTCCCCGGCACGGTTCGACCTCTACGGCCCCGACGAGGGCGAGGGCTCTCGGGTGCGTGAGCTCATCGCGTCGTCGGGTCTGGAGGAGCGCGTCGCCTACCACGGCGCCGTCGACCCGCGGGAGGTCGCGACCATCCTGGCGTCGGCACAGGCGTACGTCCTGCCCAGCGTCCGCGAGGTGTTCCCGATGGCGCTCCTCGAAGCCATGGCCGCAGGGGTTCCCAGCATCCTCACCGACGACTGCGGCCTCAGCGACGAGCTGCGGTCCCGGGGCACCGCCGCCGTGACCGATGGCAGCCCGGCGCAGCTCGCGGACGCCGCTGCCCGGCTGACGAACGACGAGGCCACCTGGACCGAGGCCTCACTCCGATCGCGCGCCGACGTCGCCGCGCACTTCTCCCCCGCATCCGTGGTCGACCGGCTCGAGCGGATCTACCAGGAAGTGGTGCGACCGTGAAGCTCCGCAACGACCGCTCCCCCGCTCCGCGTGCTCGTCAGCGGATCCTCCTCGTCGGCCTCAACTACGCGCCGGAGACGACAGGAATCGCGCCGTACACGGCCGGTATCGCCCGCGCGCTCGCCGAGGACCACGACGTGCAGGTGCTCACCGCGCACCCGCACTACCCGCAGTGGCGGGTCCACGACGGCTACGGCGGATGGCGTGCGGACGTCCGCGACGCCGACGTGCACGTGAGCCGGCTCCGTCACTACGTGCCCGCCGAACCGGCCGGAACCTCGCGCATCGTCTCGGAGCTGAGCTTCGCTGCGCGGGCGTACGCCGCGCGCGTGCAGCGCCCGGACCTCGTGATCGCGGTGACGCCGGCGCTGCTCTCGGCGTCGGCCGCCGTGCGGATGGCCAAGCGCTGGGGCGTCCCGTGCGGCATCCAGGTGCAGGACATCTACAGCCTCGCCGTCGAGTCCATCGGCGGCCTCGGCGGACGACTGGCCACCCGGGTGCGTCAGCTCGAGGCGTGGACCCTCCGGCAGGCCGACGGCGTCGCGACCATCCACGACCGCATGGCCGTCGCCGTCAGCGCCCTGTCGGGCATCCCCGTCGACGACGTCACGGTGGTGCGCAACTGGACGCACGTGTCGGCGCCCACGGTCGCGCGGGAGGAGATGCGCCGTCGGCTCGGGTGGCGCCCTGACCAGACCGTGCTGCTCCACGCCGGCAACATGGGGGCGAAGCAGGGCCTCGAGAACGTGGTGGCCGCCGGACGTGCTGCGAGCTCGCGGCCGGAGGACGTCCGCGTCATCCTCATGGGAGACGGCAGCGAGCGACAGCGGCTCGGTGAGCTGGCGTCAGGTGCGGAACGGGTCGAGTTCATGGCCCCGGTCGGCAACGACGACTTCACCAACGTGCTGGCAGCGGCCGACGTGCTCTGCCTCAACGAGCGCCCGGGGCTCAAGGAGATGTGCGCGCCCTCCAAGCTCACGTCGTACTTCGCGACGGGTGTGCCCGTCGTCGCCGCGACCGAAGCGGAGAGCGCTGCCGCTCACGATGTTCGGGCCAGCGGCGCCGGCCTCGTGGTGACGCCCGGAGACCCGCAAGCGCTCCTCGACGGGGTCAGTGCGCTTGTGGGCGACGCGGGGCGTGAGCGGGGTTCCCGCGGCCCGGTCTTCGCCGCGGAGACGTTGAGCCAGTCCGCCGCCGTCGCCGCCTATCGCTCCTGGGCAGCGGACCTCGTGGCCGGGAAGCGCTCTCCCAGCACCTGAGGGGCCCCGCTGCCCACGATGGTGTTGGGCGGCACGTCCGACTGCACGGTGGTCCCGGGGCCGACCAGCGCAGAACGTCCGATCGTGACACCTCCGGTGACCACGCACCGCGCCGTCACCCAGGCACCGGCCTCGATGACCACCGGCCTCGTGATCAGGGCCATGTCGCGTCGGTGCGCGTGGGAACCAGTGGTGATGAAGGTGCCCTGGCTGACCACCGCGTCGTGGCCGATCGTCAGCTCGTCCTGGTTGTGGAGCCACACGTCCTCGCCGACCCACGAACGGTCGCCGATCGTCAGCTTCCACGGGAACTTCACGCGCAGTCCGGGGCGCAGGATCACGCCGTCACCGATGGTCGCTCCGAACTTCCGCAGGACCGCGACCCGCAGTCGCGAGCTGATCTGGAACGCGTTGGTGACGAAGACCTGCTCCACCAGCCCCCAGAGCAGCACCATCCAGGCGGGACGTCCCCAGGCGGCGCGGGCTCCGGGAGCGCGGGAGAGATCGATGACCGGCGGCAGGTCCTCAGGCACGGTCACAGCCTCCCACGCCGACGCTCCACGGGTCAGTCGTTCACCATGCCCGCGCCGACCGTCACACCCGTCGCCTCGTCGATGAGGATGAAGGCGCCGGTCGTGCGGTTGCGCGAGTAGGGGTCGAGCAGCAGCGGCTGCTGCGTGCGCAGGCGCACGCGGCCGATCTCGTTGACGCCGAGCTCCCCCGTCTCGAGGTCGCGGTGGAGCGTGTTGACGTCGAGGCGGTAGTCGAGCTCCTTGACGAGGGCCTTGACCGTGCGCGTCGTGTGCTTGACGAGCAGCTTCTGACGCGGGCGCAGCGGCGTCGTGCTCATCCACGCCACCATCGCGTCGACGTCCTGCGTCACGGCCGGCTGGTTGTTGGGCCGCGCGATGAGGTCGCCGCGGGAGACGTCGACGTCCTCGTTGAGTCGGATCGTCACCGACATCGGCGGGTAGGCCTCGGTGACCTCGCGGTCGAAGAGGTCGATGCCCGCGATCGTCGCCGGCATGCCGGAGGGCAGCACGACGACGTCGTCGCCGGGCTTGAAGACACCGCCGGCGACCTGACCCGCGTAACCCCGGTAGTCGTGGTGCTCGTCCGACTTGGGACGCACGACGTACTGCACCGGGAACCGCGCGTCGCGCAGGTCGCGGTCGGAGGCCACGTGGACGTTCTCGAGGTGGTGGAGGAGCGAGGACCCGTCGTACCAGGGCATGTTGGCCGACCGCGTGACCACGTTGTCGCCCTTGAGCGCAGAGATCGGGATGATCGTCAGGTCGGGGATCGTGAGCTTCGTGGCGAAGGCGCTGAACTCGCGCTTGATCTCCTCGAACCGCTCGGCCGAGTAGTCCACGAGGTCCATCTTGTTGACGGCCAGCACGAGGTGCGGCACGCGGAGCAGAGAGAGCAGCACCGCGTGTCGGCGGGACTGCTCCGTGAGCCCGTGGCGGGCGTCGACGAGCACGAGGCCGAGGTCGGCGGTGGAGGCGCCGGTGACCATGTTCCGCGTGTACTGCACGTGGCCCGGCGTGTCCGCGATGATGAACTTCCGCGTCGGGGTCGCGAAGTAGCGGTAGGCCACGTCGATCGTGATGCCCTGCTCCCGCTCGGAGCGGAGGCCGTCGGTGAGCAGCGCGAGGTCGGTGTAGTCGTAGCCCTTGGAGGCGCTGGTGGCCTCGACGGCAGCGAGCTGGTCCTCGAAGATCGCCTTCGAGTCGAGCAGCAGCCGACCGATGAGGGTCGACTTGCCGTCGTCGACGGATCCAGCGGTAGCGAAACGGAGCAGGTCCATCAGAAGTAGCCCTCCTTCTTGCGGTCCTCCATGGCAGCCTCGGAGAACCGGTCGTCGCCACGGGTCGCGCCGCGCTCGGTGAGGCGGGCGACGGCGATCTCGTCGATGATCTCGGCCGTCGTCGCGGCGGTCGACTCGACGCAGCCGGTGAGGGTCAGGTCGCCCACGGTGCGGAACCGGACGGTGCGCTCCTCGGCGACCTCGCCGGCCCGCAGCGGGTTGTGCTCGCTCTCGCTCAGCAGCATGCCGTCCCGCTCGAAGACGCGGCGCTGGTGGGAGAAGTAGATCGACGGGATCGAGATCTGCTCCCGGTCGAGGTAGTGCCAGATGTCGAGCTCGGTCCAGTTGCTCAGCGGGAAGATCCGCATGTGCTCGCCCTCATGGATGCGCCCGTTGTAGAGGCTCCAGAGCTCGGGGCGCTGGTTCTTCGGGTCCCACTGGCCGAACTCGTCGCGGTGGGAGTAGACCCGCTCCTTCGCGCGCGCCTTCTCCTCGTCGCGACGACCGCCGCCGAAGGCCGCCGTGAAGCCCTCCTCCTCGATGGCGTTGAGGAGGGTGCCGATCTGCATCCGGTTGCGCGTCGTGCGCCCGTCGTCGACGACGACGCCGTTGGCGATCGCCTCCTCCACGGACGCCACCACCAGGCGGAGACCGAGGCGGGCCACCCACTCGTCGCGGCACGCGAGCACCTCGGGGAAGTCGTAGCCCGTGTCGACCTGCAGCACGGGGAACGGGATCTTCGCCGGGTAGAACGCCTTCTCGGCGAGGCGCAGCATGACGATCGAGTCCTTGCCGCCCGAGAACATCAGGACGGGCTTCTCGAACTCGGCGGCGACTTCGCGGAAGATGTGGATCGACTCGGCCTCGAGCTGGTCGAGCTGGCTCAGGCGGTAGTCGGGGTGGGTCACGGACACCGGTTCAGAGTACGGACAGGTGTCTCATGCCCGCGCCTTCGTCCAACTACTGAGCATTCACCTGTCCAGCGACTATCGAACTCCGGAGAGCGCCTCTGCGAGGAGCGGGGCCAGTTCCTCGGACAGCGGAATGGACAGGTGGATACCGTCAACCGTCGCGGGTGTGGTGCCGATCCAGCCGGGGCATCGGTTGCTGACGCAAAACCAGTCCTCCGTCGAGACGTAGGTTGCGCCGGCGGCCTCGGCGGCGGCTCGTTCCCCGGCGGCGTGCGAGCTCCATTGAGCACTGGGGGTCGCCTCGCAATCATCGGGGTCGCCGAAGCGAGTCATACAATCCACGAGCGAGGGTGACTTCGGCCGAGGCTGCAGCACGACAACATGGTCAGACCACTGTGCATAGCGACGGAGCGTATCCCTCATCCCAGCCTCGGCCACGCCCTCTCGGGTGTAGGAGAGGTCGGTGCGTCGAGCGTTCTCGACATGCCCCTCGCCGCTGGCCAAGACGATTAGGTCTGGCTGCAAGGTCGCGATTGTTCGGTCGCGTTCGCCGTTCAGGTCGGCGCACTCGGGGTAGGGCGCCCCGTCCGATCGGAAATAGCCAGGCAGGGTCCATGTGCCGCACTGGCTGCCGGTCAGCTGTACAACCTTCACCTCCGGACCCAGTGCGCTCAACAAACCGGGCATCCACGCCGCGGCGACTGAATCGCCGACGACCACCACAACCTCAGCGTCGGGCGCACTACTTCCGAACACGCAGTTGACGGATTGGTTCTCGGTCAGGGTCGAGCACGCAACGTCATCCAACTGGCGGCGCCACACTTCGGTGTCCAAGTCCTCGAAGGACAGGTTGAGTGTGGGATAGGTCGTTGAGTTGAGCGCAAGAATCAACCGCTGCCGCTGTACGGCAATCATGCCGGCGAGTCCGTCCGCGGCACCAGTCGTCTGAGTCTGCGGCTGCGGGGCTGAAGCCAGTGAATCGAGTTCCCCACTTGCCTCGATTGACCGGCTTGTCGTCGCGACAGCACCTACTGCGGCCACGAGCACCAGCCCGGCGACCAACCAACCTTGAACCAGGCGCCGTTGTCTCCGCTTGCGTTCGGACCGCCGCACGCGACGTTTGAACCTCTTCTTCTCGGGGGGAGTCATCAACCACATCGCTGTCCGCATGGGTCGTTCGACGAGGTAGAAGAACACGACCGACAAGATCGCCGTGAGGGCTATCACCGCCACCTCGTACTGCCAGTCGACCTCGAAGAACGGCCGCAGCAGAACGATCAGCGGAAGGTGCCAGAGATACACCGAGTACGAGATGTCCCCGATGTAGGTCATGAGCCGGTTGTCGATGAGGACGAACCTCCGCGTGTCGCGACCGACGCCCGCCGCGACGACAGCTGCTGTGCACAACACCGGCAGGAGGCCCCAGGGCGCGGGGAACGCGACCTCGTGGTGCAAGAGGAAGATCGGGAAGGCGAGCGACAGGAAGCCGCCATAGCTGAGCACGAGTGCGACGCGCGATGGCAGGCGTGCGAGAACTGGCTGGGCGATGGCGAGGAGACCGCCGATACCGAACTGCCAGGCTCGGTCGAAGGTGGAGAAGTATGCGACGGTCGGCGCGGCGACCGAGTGCCACAGCGAGTAGCAGAAGAAGCCCACCACGACGACGGAGACGGCGACGAAGAGCGCTGGGCGGTTCGACCGCATTCGACGCGAGACGAAGATGACAGCGAAGAGCAGCAGGGGCCAGACGGCGTAGAACTGCTCCTCCACCGACAGGGACCAGTAGTGGAGGAAGGGCGACTTGCCCTGGGTTGCGAAGTAGTCCGTTCCCTGGTTCGCGAAGTGCCAGTTCGCCCAGAAGATGCTGGACCAGAACCCATCTTCGGCGATGCGGTCGCCGCGCTCCGGATTGAACACCCAGTAGCTCGCCGCGATGGTCACCGCGGTCACGAAGAGACCCATGGGCAGGAGCCGTCGCGCCCGCGCCAGGTAGAACGGCACGAAGTAGATCCGACCGTGCTCGTCGGCCATGTCCAGCAGGACCTTGGTGATGACGAAGCCCGACAACACGAAGAAGATGTCGAGCGCCGTGAAGACGCCTTGGGGAGCCAGGTAGAGGTGGCCGATGACGACGAGGATGACGCCGACACCGCGAACGCCTTGGAGGTCGTAGCGTGTCGCCGGGTTGCGTCGCTTCGGCTGCGGGGTCAAGGCTGCCCGGAGCTTCTTCCACTTCGAGCGATGACCGCGCCCCCGTGAGGAAGACCGAGAACGACCCGACGTCGAACGCGATCGTTCGGACTGACCAGCAACAACACTCACGGTCGACTCTCCCAGAGACGCGGCGCGACGGCCGCACGATGCAGCACCGGAGCCACGGAGCGGACCGGCGCGTCCCAGCTACGCCCTGACGCGCGCTGTGAACGAACCGATTCTCCGGCAGTTCGTTCCCGCCCGCCCCGGGTTCACCGAGGCGGAACCGGACGGTCTAGACCAGGGCGGCTCAGTCCCGACCGTAGATGTCCCGCGTGTACACCTTGTCCGCCACGTCGGCCAGCACGTCGGTGCGGCGGTTGGCGATGATGACGTCGGCCCTCTTCTTGAACTCGTCGAGGTCCTGCACGACCTCCGAGTTGAAGAACAGGTCATCGTCGAGCGACGGCTCGTAGATGACGACCTCGACACCCTTCGCCTTGATCCGCTTCATGACGCCCTGGATCGAGGAGGCACGGAAGTTGTCGGAGCCCGACTTCATGATGAGCCGGTAGATGCCCACGGTGGTGGGGTTGCGGCGCAGCACGTCCTCGGCGATGAAGTCCTTGCGCGTCGTGTTGGCCTCGACGATGGCGGAGATGAGGTTCTGCGGCACGTCGGAGTAGTTGGCCTGCAGCTGCTTGGTGTCCTTGGGCAGGCAGTAGCCGCCGTAGCCGAACGACGGGTTGTTGTAGTGCCCGCCGATCCGAGGGTCGAGCCCGACCCCCTCGATGATCTGGGACGAGTTGAGCCCGTGCACCGCGGCGTAGGTGTCCAGCTCGTTGAAGTACGCCACCCGCAGCGCCAGGTAGGTGTTGGCGAACAGCTTGATCGCCTCCGCCTCGGTGGCGTCGGTGAAGAGCGTCGGGACGTCCTTCTCGATGGCACCCTCGATGAGGAGCGCGGCGAACTCCCGGGCGCGCTCGCCCGTGTCGCCGACGACGATGCGGGAGGGGTGCAGGTTGTCGTAGAGCGCCCGGCCCTCGCGGAGGAACTCCGGGGAGAAGATGATCGAGGCCCCCGGGTTCTCCGAGCGCATCCGCTCGGTGAAGCCGACCGGCACGGTCGACTTCACGATGATCGTGGCGTCCGTGTTGATGGCCAGCACGTCGGCGATGACCGACTCCACCGTCGAGGTGTTGAAGTAGTTGGTGCGCTCGTCGTAGTCCGTCGGCGTCGCGACGACCACGAACCGGGCGTCGGAGTACGCCGCGGCCTTGTCCAGCGTCGAGGTGAGGGTCAACGGCTTCGTCGCGAGGTAGTCCTCCAGCTCCCGGTCCTCGATGGGCGAGGTCCGGTCGTTGAGGAGGTCCACCCGGTGCTGGTCGACGTCGACGGCGACGACCTCGTGGTGCTGGGCGAGGACGACGGCGTTGGAGAGCCCGACGTAACCCAGGCCCGCGACGGCGATCTTCATGGTCGGGAGCCTAACGGCGCGCGAGGGCGGGCGTGACCTCTGTGACGAGACGGTCGATGTGATCCGCGCACGCCTCGGCCGCCGCGGGGCCGCGCCGGTAGGGGTCGGCGATGTCCACACCCTCCGCGCTCGGCCGGCTGGCGGCGAGCCGCGCGACCGCCTCGCGCGGCGCCGTACCGTCCGGGAGGCCGGCGACGCCGCGGGCGAACTGGCCGACGGTGAAGACCTTCTTGAAGGCCGCCGGGTGCTCCTCGAGCACGAAGGCGCGGTGCCGCGCCTCGGCGGTGAGCACCAGGTCGGCACCGGCCACGAGGTCGCGGGTGAGGGGCCGACTGCGGAAGCCGACGGGGTCGAGACCCCGGGCCCTCGCCTGCGCCGCCATCTCGGCATCCATCTCCTTGTCGACAAAGCCGTGCGTGCCGGCGCTGGTCACCTCGACCGTCTCCCCCGCGGCGGCCTGGAGGGCCAGCTGGAGATAGGGCGACCGGCAGATGTTGGCCGTGCAGACGACGAGCACGCGGAGCGGGTCCGCCACGGGCGCCGGCTCCGGGTCGGCCGTGAGGCCCACCGCCGCGAGCACCGGCGCGAGCGCCGCCTCGACCGTCAGTCCGGTCGTGTCGACGACGACGTCCGCGTCGTCCGGCACCTCGTAGGGCGCCGAGATGCCGGTGAAGTCGCTGATCTCTCCCGCTCGCGCCTTGGCGTAGAGCCCCTTCCGGTCCCGTCGCTCGCACTCCTCGACAGGAGTCGCGACGTGCACGAGCACGAACCTCCCACCCGCCTCCTCGACCGTGCGGCGCACCTCGCGGCGGGTCGCGTCGTACGGCGCGATCGGGCTGCACACCGCCACCCCGCCGTGCCGGGCGATCTCCGCCGCGACCCAGCCGATCCGCCGGATGTTGGTCTCGCGGTCGGCCGGCGAGAACGTCAGGCCCGCGGAGAGGTTGCGACGCACGACGTCGCCGTCGAGGCTCGTCACCGTGCGGTCGGTGGTCTCGAGGACCTCGTCGACCAGTGCGCGGGCGAGGGTGGACTTGCCGCTGCCGGACAGCCCGGTGAAGAACACGACCACCCCCCTGGCCTCGTCGACGGCCGGTGCGGCGGACGCGCCGCGGTCGCCCGCGAGCTCGACGAGGGTGGCCCCCTCGGCGTACGCCGCCAGGACCTGCCCGCGACGCTCCGCGTCCCGCGTCGCGTCGCCGGTGCGCGCGAGCGGCACGACGACCACGTGCACGTCCGGTACGCCGCGGGTCGCCGCCACCGTCGAGCGCACCAGCGCGAGCGGGGAGACGCCGACGGGCCAGCCGGCGCCCGCGAGCGCGAGGAGGACGACCGGACCACCCGCGCCCCGCACGTCGGCCAGCTGCGCGGCGGTGAGCGGCGACTCGACCGGGACGACGACCGCGCCCGGGTAGCGGTCGCGCAGTTCGGCGGGCGTGAGCCGCAGCCGCCGGAAGGGACCGTAGGACGGCCGGGCGAGCGGCTCGACGCGCAGACCGGAGTGCCCGTCGAGGTCGACGCGGGCGAGCGGCAGGCCCTCCGGATCGACGAGGTCCACGGTCGGCAGCCCAGCGAGGTCGCGGGGCAGGCGCAGATCGTCGATGCTCGGCGGCGAGGAGAGCACGCCCGTCAGCAGCAGCTCGATGTCGTCGAGGGTGCGCTGGCTCGGGTTGTGCTGGGGAACGGCGGCCACGGCCTCATCCTGCCAGCGGGGAGGCCGCACGCCGGCGGCCGTCCGAGAAGGCGGAGCCGCCCTGCCCTCTGGGGTTCGGCAGGGCGGCTCCTGGAGGCCGTCCACCTGCCGGCCGTCAGGGATTGCCAGCGGCAGACTCGCTCCGAGGACAACTGTCCCACGCGAGAGGCCCCCGTACAAAGCAAGTCCGGCGCAACTTTGCGGAGAGTTCCGACGGCCGACAGCGACCGTTGCGACGTGCAAGCAGGAGCAAGCGACGCCGACTGGTGCTTCTCACCTGTTCGGTGGCCGGATTCTCCGCGGGCTGTGCCCCTCCTCACGTTACTCAGGGGTTGAGTTTGCTTGCTGGAGTTAGCAGCATGGAACTCATGGCAAAGGGCAAGGTCGGCAAGACGGTCGAGACTCTGGGCGAGTACCTGAAGGAGCAGCGCACCTCCGCGCAGCTCTCCTTGAGGCAGCTGGCCGAGCAGGCCGGCGTGTCGAACCCGTACCTGAGCCAGATCGAGCGCGGTCTGCGCAAGCCCTCGGCCGAGGTGCTGCAGCAGATCGCCAAGGCACTGCGGATCTCCGCCGAGCAGCTCTACATCCGTGCGGGCATCGTCAGCCCGACGGACGGCGGAGGTGGCTCCGTCGAGCTCGCGGTGCTCGCCGACCCGAACCTCACGGAGCGGCAGAAACAGTCCCTTCTCGAGGTGTACGCGTCGTTCCTGGCGCTCAACTCCAGCGAAGGCTGATCCCCGCACACAAGCAGAAGGAGTGGACATGGCTGCCACCAAGTTCGACATCAAGACCGAGGCCCAGAAGGGCCTGTACGCCGGCGCCGGCGTCGTCGACCTCGCCGTCGAGGTCGTTCGGGAGTACGTCAGCACCACGCAGGCCAAGGTGACCGCGTTCCAGGGCGACGTCGAGGCACGCGTCAAGGGCGTCCAGGCCCGCGCGACCGAGGCGCAGAAGAAGGCGACGAACCTCGAGCTGAAGCCCGAGGCCCTGCGCGACCAGGCCGTCGCGACCGTCAACAAGCGCGTCGAGCTCATCACCAAGGAGGTCGAGGAGCGCCGCGCCGCCATCGAGACCCGCGTGGCCGACCTCCAGGCCGAGGCGCGCGCGCTCCCGGAGAAGGCGCGCAAGGCGGGCGACGAGTACGTCGCCACCGTCACCGGCGCCTACGCGGACCTCGCGAAGCGCGGCGAGACCCTCGTCGGCCGCATCCGCAAGCAGGAGTCCACCAAGGAGGCCGCCGCCTCGGCGAAGGCCACGGTCTCCCGCGCGAAGGCGACCAAGACGACGGCGAAGAAGACGGCCAGCTCGGCGAAGACCACGGCGAAGACCGCCTCGTCCGAGGCCCGCAAGGCTGCCCAGTCCGCGACCACGTCGCCGGCGACCAAGCGCGCCACGACCACCACGCGCAAGAAGGCGGCCACGACGAAGTCGACCGCCAAGGCGACCGGCACGACGGCGAAGAAGACCGCGGAGAAGGCGACCACCGCGGTGACCGAGGCCGCGAAGAAGGTCGGCGACTGACGATCGAGCCCGCCAAGGGCTGAGCCCACGAGGTCGGGAGCGCACGCGATGCGCTCCCGGCCTCGTGGCGTGTCAGGTGCGCCGCCACTCCCGGAAGCGGCGGCGCGCCGTAGCTCCCCGCACGCGGGCAACCGCGAGGGCCGCTCCCCCAGCCGTGCGGGCGTCGACACCGCCGAGGTCGCTGGGGTGCGCCACCGTCACCGCAGCGAGTCGCCACAGATCGCCCGCGGTGCGGATGCCCCGCGCCAGGCGCCGCGCACCCGTGAGCGTGCGGTGCCCCGGGAACCGCCCCGTCGACACGTCAGCGGCGGAGGCCTGCAGCAGCACGGCGCGCGCCACGACACGGTCCGGGGCGAGGGGCCCGTGGTCTCCGCCGAGGTGGGCGCGAACGACGCCGATGGTCGCGCGTGGCGCTGCCCCCAGGGTCCCGTCCTGGCCGGGATCGACGGCGTCGCCGAGCAACCGCACGTCGACGAGGCTGCGCAGCGACGCCCACTCGTCCTTCGCTGCATGCATCGCGGAGTGGCGCCACGCGTCTGCGATCGACAGCGTGGCGACGCTGCGCCCACCGACGTCGACACTCGCCCTACGGCTCCACAGCGTGTCGAACGACGGCGCAGCACTGCGCGCGAGACCCAGGTGCCAGTGCAAGTCGATCGAGAGTCCCGACCCGTGCATCGCGATCTCGTAGTAGTTGCGCATCATGTGGCGCCAGGCCCACGTGGGCCCGGGCGCCGGGTAGGACCTGTCCGGTGTCCAGCCGGCGCCAGCCAGCGCGGCGCGCGCCTCGGCGATCTCTGACGGCGGCACGAGCAGGTCGAGGTCGCCCGAGCCGCGGGCCGCGAAGTCGCCGTGGGCCTGCGCGGCGAGTGCCAACCCCTTGAAGCTCAGCACGCGCACTCCGGCCGCCGTCAGCGCGTCGGTCGCCTGGTGCAGAGCCCGAGCCATGCCGAGCGTCGCCATGCGCTCCCGTCGCGCCGACTCCTGGAGCGTCCGGGCCAGCTCGAGCGTCAGCACGAGCCGTTCCTGGCGCAGCGCGAGGAACACGACGAGACGGTGGCGCTCGGCGGCCGCCAGGTAGGCGGCGTCGTCGGTCGGGCTCGCCGTGGTCGCGACACCGGTCTCGCCGTCGAGGAGACGGCGGACCGTCTGCCGCAGCGCGGCCACGGACTGCTCTGTGTAGGCGACCACGACGTCTCCCTCCTCCTCGCGAGCCCCGGAAACACCCTAGTGTTGGGCCTCGTGCTGGTGTACCAGGTCGAATCGTGGCTCATGCTCGCCCTCCTGCTCGCGATCATCGCGGTCAAGGGCTTCACCCTCGTGAGCGCAATCGGGTTCCGTCCCGACGCCTACGAGGCGACGGGCAAGCAGACCAAGTCGACCTGGGTCGGCATCCTCACCGTGGGCCTCGTGCTCGAGCTCGCGACGCTCTTCGTGGCGTTGGGCTTCATCGGGGGGATCCTCAACATCGGCTTCACCATCGCGGCGCTCGTCTACCTCGCCGACGTGCGGCCCGCGCTCAAGGAGGTCATGCGCCGACCGCGCTGGTGACGCGGCGCCCCAGGGTCATCCCGCCGCGACGTACTCCGCCAGCTGCTCCAGTGCGTCGCGCGGCACGAAGCCGGTCGATTCGATCTTGGTGAGGTCGAGGGCGCTGTGAGTGGGACGCGGCGCGACCTGCTTGCCCGCGACGTACTCCGCCGTGGTGATCGGGGTGACGTCCTCGCGCGGGCGTCCGGAGAGCTCGTAGACCTGCTGGGCGTAGGACGCCCACGACAGCACCGCGCCCGCGCCGGTCACGTTGTAGGTGCCGAACGGCGCCTCGACGTCGAGGAGGTGCTTGATCGCCCGGGCGAGCTCGGACGTGAAGGTCAGGCGGCCGTACTGGTCGTCGACCACCGTCGGCGCCACCCCGTTGCCCGCGAGCTTCTGCATCGTGCGCACGAAGTTTCCGCCGTCACCGATCACCCACGACGTGCGCAGCAGGTAGTGACGAGGCGCGAGGCCGACGGCGATGTCACCGGCGGCCTTGGACTGGCCGTAGACGCTGAGCGGCGAGTAGGGCTCGGTCTCCGTGTGGAGCTCGACGGTGCCGTCGAAGACATAGTCGCTCGAGACGTGGACCAGCGTGAAGCGGTGCTCGGCGGCGAGACGCGCCAGCGTCGCCGGCGCCGTCGCGTTGGCTGCCCAGCAGGTGGCGCGACCGTCGGGGGTCTCGGCGATGTCGACGGCCGTGTACGCCGCGGCGTTCAGCACCACTCCGTAGTCGCCCCACGGCCACGCGGCCACCGCGTCGGCGTCGGTGAGGTCGAGCGCCGCGATGCCCTCGCCCGCGACCAAGTCGACCCGGTCGGCGTCGGGGAACTCGGCGAGCAGCGCTCGCCCGAGCTGACCGCCCGCGCCGACGACCAGCGTCTTGCGCGGCCGCATCGGCGTGACTTCCGCCAGGCGCGGGTTGCGCTGGTCCTTCTCCGAGATCTCCGCCTCCGCCAACGGGATCGGCCACGGGATGCCCGCGGTCTCGTCCGCGAGGTTGAGCGCCGGGTAGGCCTTGCCGGGCACGAAGTGGTCGTTGACCAGGTAGCTGTAGACGGTCCCGTCCTCCAGCGCCTGGTAGGAGTTGCCGACCCCGCGCGGCACGAAGACCGCGACCGACTCGTCGATCTCGATCCAGAAGGTCGCCCCGAACGAGTTGCCCTCCCGCATGTCGACCCAGGCGGCGAAGACGCGGCCGGTCGCGACCGCGACGTACTTGTCCCACGGCTCCGTGTGGATGCCGCGGGTCGCGCCCTTGGTCGCGTTGTAGGAGACGTTGTTCTGCACCGGGCCGAAGTCGGGCAGGCCGAGCGCGGTCATCTTGGCGCGCTGCCAGTTCTCCTTGAACCAGCCGCGGGAGTCCCCGTGGACGGGGAGGCGGACGACCAGGAGGCCGGGGATCGGGGTGGTCTCGACGGCGAGCTCGGTGGTCACGAAAGGATCATCCCACCTACGTGTCGACGCCACCGCGGACCACAGCCGCTAGGGCGATCCGTCGGGAGAGCCCGACGCCTCAACTGCCTCCTCGATCGCCTCGAGCAACGGCGAAGCCAGCGCCTCGCTCATCTCGGCAGTGACGTGGTTGGAATCGCGATAGACGAGCCGGTCACCGATGATCGGGCCGCAGGTGTCGCTGTCGCACAGCCAATCGGTCAGGTCGACGAACTCGGCGTCCGCCGCAGCTGCGGCCGATTCCTCCGCTGCCTGCAGCTCGTCCTCGACAGCGTCGTCTCGGCCGACAGCGCAGGCGTTGGCATCGTCGAGGTTCGCTGAAAGACATACCGCCGGAACCCCTGGGAACTCAGGAGTGTCCGCGATCACGAGAGCTCTGCTTCCAGCGGCCTCGAGACGCTCGAGAGACGACTCCAGGCCGTCTTCCCACTCTCTCGGCAGGTCCGCCACGCGGTCGAAGCCATCAGAGCGGGCGTAGTTGGCGACGACCACGAGGTCCGCCGGGTCGCTGGCGTTCGCACGGATGACGGCGTCGCGCCAGGTCTCGCACTGCGTGTAGCGGTTGCCGTCGCGCATCTTGACGATGTCGACGGACGGACACGAGGACTTCGTGTGGACCGTCAGACGAATGCGTCCCGTGGCCGCAGCGACTTCGAGCGCCGGGAACCACTGAGCGGCGTGGGAGTCCCCGAACAGTGTCACTTCGATGGGGGCGGACTCGCGACCGTATACACACCCGACGGGGTCGGTTTCCGCGAAACCTGCATGGCAATCCGTGGCGTAGATAGCCGGGTTGTCATCGGCCGCACCCTCGAGCGACGGTTCTAGGTTGGCTGGCACATAGTCAGTGAACTCCGGCTCCCGAACGAGTGGTCGCTCTGCTGCCGTCCTATCGCTGTGCAGCGGTACGAAGTGGAACAAGACGAAGGCAACGGCCGCGGTCGAGGCGGCCACGACCGTCAGAGCGGCCGCCGCACCGAGACTCCGCCCCGCCGACGTCCGTCGCAGGAACGACGCGTTCTGAGCGGGTCTTTCCACAACGTTGAAGAGGAACCAGGAAGCGACGACGCTTGCCAGCACGAGCACGGCCGCCAAGAGCGGCGACAGCTCACCCGGGTAGTCACCAGCCTGCTTCGGGATGGTGAGGATGGGCCAGTGAACGAGGTACAGCGAGTAGGAGATTGTTCCGATGAACACCATCGGACGAAGGCTCAACAGTCGTCGCGGCCCCGGCCCCTCGGTGTCGCCGAATGCAATGAGCAGTGCCGTGCCCACGACCGGCACCGTCGCGGCGTACCCGGGGAAGGTCACGTCGGAGTCGTAGAGAACCGCGGCGCCGGCGACGAGAGCCAGGCCGGCCCATGCTCCGGCAACTCGCAGCACCTGCGGAACTCGCAACAGTTGCGCGGCGGCTAGTGCCAGCAAAGCGCCGGCACCGAGTTCCCACGCCCGGGTCGGGAGCAGGAAGAACGCATCGGGCTGTGATGAGCCGGTGAGCAAGACGCAAGCCAAGAGCGAGCTGACGACGAGGAGGACGGTCACGAGGGCTGTGCGCGCCTGCGAGCGACGGACGACAATGTAGCTACCAACGAGCAGGACGGGCCAGATCAAGTAGAACTGCTCCTCGATACCTAGCGACCAGTAGTGCTGGTAGACGGACGGCGTGCTGTCCGCGAGGTAGTCCGTGCCGGTCTTCGCGAAGAGCAGGTTGGGGACGTAGAGCGCCGTCGCGAGAGCCTGCTCGAACGTCGCACGCCACTGCAGCCGAGGAAGCCAGAGCACCGAAGCAACGAGCGTCAGAAGAAGAACCACGACCGACGCGGGGAGGATGCGGCGGGCGCGTCGCGCGTAGAACGCGGCAAATTGGACTCGGCCCGTCCTGGTCAGCTCGGACAGGAGGTGGTTGGTGATCAGGAACCCCGAGATGACGAAGAAGACGTCGACACCGACATATCCGCCACTGAGCCACGGGAGTCCCGCGTGGTACAGAACCACTAGGCCGACCGCGATGGCGCGCAGCCCCTGGACATCCCCACGGTAGGCCTGCTTCGTCACCTCGGTCACGAGGGTGCAGCCTATGTCCGAGGGGCCTTCCGCTCGGAGTGGATGCAACCACCGTCATACGATGAGCGAGCCACTTGTCGACCAGTCATCAGGACAAGAGACGGCGGGCCGTCCGGTCCCGTTGCAGTACCGCTCGCGCTCCGTGGAGCGCCCGTCGCGCAAGGCTGCCAGTTCAATGATCCGGAGCGGTGGTCGGCGAGTGAGGGGCGTCCCCAACCGAGTGAGTCTGCACCAGCCGGTAGACACGCCTCAACGCCAGCGAGCGGACCTGCGGGTAGGGCCGCGATCGTTGGCCCCGACTGCGCGGCGGCAGGAGGGGGCAGCGTGGGACGGCACAGCAATCGCCAACTTGAAACGATCTCGTTGAGGCGTGCCCCGTCGAGCTGGACTAATACCGGTTGTCGGTTACTCCTCGTCGAGCGCGAAGTGCCGGGCGATCCGGGGGTGCCACAGCTCGCGCTCGGCCTCGGGGTCGTCGGCACCGGCCGGCGAGCCGACGTAGGCCTCGCTCGGCTTGCCCGTCTCGTTGACGGCCCACGCCAGCAGCGAGCGGGACCACGAGTACTGCCCACGCTCGCCCATGTGCTTGAGGACCGCACCCATCCCCGTGGCGGGGTAGGTGCGCTCGTCGTCGCTGATCGCTGCGGCCAGCTCGCCGTAGGTCATGGGCTCGACGCCCTCACGGGCGCGCGCCGCCAGGACGCGCTCCGCCCGCGCGGCGAGCTCCGGAATGGACCGCTTAGCAATTGCCACTGTCACTGCCCCTTGGCTGCATAGGTTGCCTCGACGGCCCGCTTGTGCGGCCGCCACCAGGGCTCGTTGTCTCGATACCACTGGACCGTGCGCTGGAGGCCCTCGGCGAAGTCACCGAACGCCGGCTGCCACCCCAACTCCTCCCTCAGCTTCGAGGAGTCGATGGCGTAGCGCAGGTCGTGACCCGCCCGGTCGGTGACGTGGTCGAAGTCGTCGGCCGGGCGGCCGAAGGCCTCGAGGATCATACCGACGACCTCGAGATTGTTCTTCTCGCCGTCGGCGCCGATCAGGTAGGTCTCGCCGATGCGGCCCTTCTGCAGGATCGTCCAGACCGCCGAGGAGTGGTCGTCGGCATGGATCCAGTCGCGCACGTTGAGGCCCGCGCCGTAGAGCTTGGGGCGGCCGCCGTCGATGACGTTGGTGATCTGGCGCGGGATGAACTTCTCGATGTGCTGCCACGGGCCGTAGTTGTTCGAGCAGTTCGACACGGTCGCCTGCACACCGAAGGAGCGCACCCAGGCCCGCACGAGGTGGTCGGAGCCCGCCTTCGACGCCGAGTAGGGCGACGAGGGCGTGTAGGGCGTGGCCTCCGTGAAGCGCTGCGGGTCGTCCAGCTCGAGGTCGCCGTAGACCTCGTCGGTCGAGATGTGGTGGAACCGCACCCCTGCCTTGCGGACGGCCTCGAGCAGAACGAAGGTGCCCACGATGTTGGTCTGGATGAACGGGCTCGGGTCGTTCAGCGAGTTGTCGTTGTGGGACTCCGCCGCGTAGTGCACGACCGCGTCGTGGCGGGCCACGAGCGGCTCGACGACGCTCGCGTCGGCGATGTCGCCCACCACGAGCTCGACCCGGTCGGCGGGCAGGGCAGCCAGCGACTCACGGCTTGCGGCGTACGTCAGCTTGTCCAGCACCGTCACCCGCACGTCGGTGTGGGCGACGAGGTAGTGGACGAAGTTGGAGCCGATGAAGCCGGCGCCGCCGGTCACGAGGATGCGCTGCATGGTCGCAACACTAGGCTGCCCCCATGCGCGGAATCATCCTGGCCGGCGGCACCGGGTCGCGACTCCACCCGATCACCCTCGGCGTCAGCAAGCAGCTCGTGCCCGTCTACGACAAGCCGATGATCTACTACCCGCTGACCACCCTGATGCTCGCCGGCATCCGCGACGTCCTCATCATCACGACGCCGCACGACAACGAGGCGTTCCGGCGTCTCCTCGGCGACGGGTCGCAGCTGGGCGTCAGCATCACCTACGCGGTGCAGCCCAGCCCCGATGGGCTCGCCCAGGCGTTCGTCATCGGCGAGGAGCACATCGGGACGGAGTCCGTCGCTCTCGTGCTCGGCGACAACATCTTCTACGGCCCCGGCCTCGGCACCCAGCTGCGCCGCTTCGAGCACATCGACGGAGCAGCAGTCTTCGGCTACCAGGTGGCCGACCCCACGGCGTACGGCGTCGTCGACTTCGACGCATCGGGCGTGGCGACCTCGCTGGAGGAGAAGCCGACGAAGCCCCGCAGCAACTACGCCGTGCCCGGTCTGTACTTCTACGGCAACGACGTCGTCGACCGCGCCAAGGCGCTCACGCCCTCGGCGCGGGGCGAGCTGGAGATCACCGACCTCAACCGGATCTACCTGGAGGAGGGCCGGCTGCAGGTCGAGATCCTGCCCCGCGGCACCGCCTGGCTCGACACGGGCACGTTCGACTCGCTCAACGACGCGAGCAACTTCGTGCGCACGCTGGAGGGCCGCCAGGGTCTCAAGATCGGCTGCCCGGAGGAGGTCGCCTGGCGCATGGGCTGGCTCAGCGACGACGAGCTGCGGGACCGGGCCGAGCCGCTGCGCAAGAGCGGGTACGGCGCGTACCTCGAGGGCCTCCTGGGGTCGGACCTCCCCTGACCTCCCCTCACCTGCCCGAACGACACGACCGGGCTCGCCGTCCCCCAGGAAGGCGACCCCGGTCGTAGTTCGAGAGGGAACCGCAGGCGTCAGTAGGCGCCGCGGGAGCTCGCGACCGCGCCGACGGTGCGAGCGAGGATGCTCAGGTCCTGCATCATCGACCAATTGTCGACGTAGTAGATGTCGAGGCGGATCGCTTCCTCCCACGACAGGTCCGAGCGCCCGGAGACCTGCCAGAGACCGGTCATGCCGGGCAGCACGCGGAGGCGGCGACGCATGTCGTCGTCGTACGTCGCGACCTCGGCCGGCAGCGGAGGACGGGGGCCGACCAGGCTCATCTCGCCGCGGATCACGTTGAACAGCTGCGGCAGCTCGTCGATGGAGAACCGGCGCAGCCACTTGCCGGGCTTGGTGATGCGCGGGTCCTCCTTCATCTTGAAGAGACCGCCGTCGAATCCCGCCTCGGCATGCAGCGTCGCGAGCAGCTCCTCGGCGTTGGTCACCATCGAGCGGAACTTGAGGCACGCGAACTCGACGCCGTCCCGCCCGGTGCGCGTCTGCCGGAAGAGGATCGGGCCACGGTCGAAGGCCCAGACCCGCAGCGCCGCCAGCACGAGGATCGGGCTGAGCACCGTCACCAGCACGGAGGCACCGAACAGGTCGAAGGTGCGCTTCGCCCAGCGCGACGCCTTGGCCGACCGCGCCGTGTCGAGGTGCATGAGCGGGAGCCCGCCGACAGGACGGACGGTGATGCGCTCGCGGGCGACGTCGGTGACGCTCGGCGCCACCACGACCTGGGTGCGGTGCTGCTCCAGGTCCCAGGCGGCGCGGCGCATCTCGTCGGAGGTGCGGAAGGCGCCGTTGGCGAAGAAGACGATGTCGGCACCGGCTCCACCGGCCACGCAGGCCAGGTCGGCGGAGTCGCCGATGACCGGGATGCCTGACGCCGTCGTCGTGCTGACGTGTCCCGCCGGAGTGACGGCGCCCACGATGCGGTAGCCGAGCCACGACTCCCGGTCGAGCACCGCGGCGATCTCGTCGATGTGGGAGGGACGTCCCGCGATGACCACCCGGTGCTGGAGCACGCCGAGGCGGTGCGCCTTGTGGAGGGCGCGGCGCAGGGCGAACCGCCCGAGCACGAGGAGCGGGACGCCGATGACGAAGGCGAGGAGGAAGAACCCGCGCGAGAGGGGGAACTTGGCGAGGTAGCAGCCGACACCGACGACGGCCGCGGTGAGGAAGGAGGCGTTGACGACCCGCTTGTACTCGTCCGGGCCGGCCCCGAAGACCGAGCGTGCGTAGCCGCCGGACGCGGCGATCGTGGCGATCCAGGCGAAGAACATGAGCGGTCCGACCACGCCCAGCATGCCGGAGACGTCGCTCCCGACCTCGAAGAAGGCGAGCCGGTTGCGCCCCGTGATCGCGAGCGCCGCTGTCACGGCGATGGCGATCGTGTCGGTGGCCAGCGCCGTCAGCGGGATCGAGACGAGGGCCCGATGGCGGAAACCGCGGGTGGAGTCGACCGCAGCACTGTCCCGTCGCAGGGAGGTGAGGGCGAGCGTCAACGCGGGCTCCGAGAGGTCGAGAAGGGGGACGGGCCGACCCCAAGTCTGGGGCATCGAACCGCGCAGCGCACCTGCTTCCGAGAAATGACACGTACGCCACACCCGGACGTGTGATAGGCCCGAAGATCGGCGGACGAGGGACGGCACGGATAGCATGACCGACCATGGCCCAGACCACGCTGGCGGGAGAGGGATGACTCTCCGCGACTACCTGCGCATCATCCGCTCGGCGTGGCTGTCGATTGCGATCGTCACGCTCCTCTGTGTCGCCGCGAGCGCGGCGTACACCTTCACCGTCGCCCCGCAGTACGAGTCGTCGGCTCGGCTGTTCGTCAGCACCCAGGGCAGCACGACGGGGGATGCCTACACGGGCAGCCTCTACTCGCAGCAGCGGGTTGCGTCCTACGCCGACCTGATCCAGAGCCGTGAGCTCGCGGGGGACGTCATCGACGAGCTCGGGCTCGACCTCACACCATCCGAGCTCTTGGGCGGAGTGTCAGCGAGCGTCGTTCCCGACACCGTGAACCTTGAGATAACTGTGCTCCAGGCTGACCCCCAAGACGCGCAACGCATCGCGCAGGGTTACGCCGAAGCCATGGTGGCCCTCGTGCGGGAGCTCGAAACACCGCCGGGGCAGACCGTCGCACCGATCAAGGCGACGATCGTGGACCCGGCGGACTTCGACGGCACCCCCGTATCACCACAGCCAGTGCGCAACATAGCGATGGGCCTGATCCTCGGCGTCCTCCTCGGCGTTGCGTTCGCCATTCTGCGCGACTTGCTCGACAGCACCGTCAAGTCCACCGAGGACATCGCGGGGGCGACAGACGCACCCCTCATCGGTGCGATCGGCTACGACGCGTCGGTGCGCAACGACCCGCTCATCACCACGCTGCCCTCCCACGCGCCGCGGGTCGAGGCGTTCCGCGTGCTGCGCACCAACCTCCAGTTCATCGACCTCGACAAGTCCTCCAAGGTCTTCGTCGGCACCTCGGCCGTGCCGGGAGAGGGCAAGACGACCACCATGGTCAACCTGGCGCTGGCGCTCGCCCAGGGCGGCGAGCGCACCCTCCTCATCGAGTGCGACCTGCGCCGTCCCAAGGCCGCCGCGTCTCTCGGGCTCGACTCCAGCATCGGCGTCACCACCGTGTTGCTGGGGCGGGTCACGCTTGCCGACGCGGTGCAGACGCACGAGTCCGGCCTCGACGTGCTCGGCGGCGGTGCGATCCCGCCCAACCCGGCGGAGCTCATCCAGTCGGCCGCCATGAAGGACCTCCTCGCCGAGGTCCGGGAGAAGTACGACGTGGTGCTCATCGATGCGCCGCCGCTGCTTCCCGTCACCGACGCCGCGCTGCTCTCCGCGCAGGCCGACGGCGCACTCGTGATCGTGCGTCACGGCAAGACCACCGTGGACCAGCTCAACGGGGCGGTGCGACGCCTCGAGCAGGTCGACGCGGCCGCACTCGGCGTCGTCTTCAACATGACGCCGAAGGCCGGGGGCGCCTACGGCTACGGCTACGGCTACGGGTACGGCTACGGGTACGGCTACGGCCCCGAGGAGGGACGGCGCGCCGCCCGCTCCGCGAAGGACAGCGAGGACGGGGCACCGCGCGGCAAGCGCTCCCGCTGACTGACGCTCCACCGCTGATCGAAGCCCCCGGGCACCGGTACCGCCGGCACCCGGGGGCTTCGTCGTTGTTCCCTTCCGGCCGTCACCAGCGGAGAGGTTCGCCTGGTGCCCCGGGCCCGACACGGCCGACGGCGCCGACGACCCCCGGCCCGTCCCGCTCCAGCCCGCACGGGCAGCTCAGGGGCGGCAGGCCGACGTCACGGTCGAGGACAGGTCATCGGGCTCGACCCCAGCGGTCGTGTCCACCACGACGTCACCGGGTTGGCCGCGGCCGCTCGTCATGGTCCAGCGGATGTCGGCGGTGAACCCCGGGTCGAGGAACGCCAGCACGGTCAGCACCGGGCGCCCGTCGAGGTCGACGGTGGGCGCTGCGATGTAGGGCTCGTCGTTGAACATGACGTCGTCGATCTCGCCACCGACCGGTCCGATGATCTGCACCGACACGAGCTGCTTGCCCGGCTCGATCCCGTAGCGCCCGGCACCGGTGATGTAGCTGGGGAGGTCGGCCGCGTTCTCGGGCGCGTCGGAGAGCAGGTAGGCCCGCCCGGAGAGCCGCTGCTCCCCGCGGGCGCAGCTGGTCGCGGTGACGTGCACCTCGTGGCGCAGGAAGTAGGACATCTTCGCGCCCGTGGTGTCGTTGAGGTAGACGCCGACCTGCGGGTTCTCGTCCGATGGGTCGGTCACGAGCTCGCCAGCGATCCGCGTTCCGGCGACCACCGACTGCTCGGTCTCGTCGAACGAGTGCAGCTTGACCCGACCCTCGTCGACCCCGCGGGCCAGGGCCTCGATCAGCAGACGCGGGTTCCCGCCGCCCGACGCCAGGGCGTCGAACGTGGTAGCCGCGGCGGCCTCGAAGTAGGCGTCCTGGGCGGACGGCTCGTCGAAGCGCAGGTAGACCTGGTGCAGCAGCTCGTCGACCAGGTTGGACTGCGTCAGGCGCGGCCCGCCCGGCACGTCAATCGGCCCGACAGCCCCCAGCACGTAGGACAACGTGACCGGGTCGATGGCCAGGACGCCGTCGACCGGCTCGTACTCCTGCTCCCACCGCGCCTGCCACAGCTCGGCCGAGCGCGGGAAGTCGGGCGTGAAGTTCGCGTCGAGGAAGTAGGTGCCGAGCTGGCGGTTCCAGATCTCGTCCTCCGCGTCCGTCAGCGGCAGCACCGGCTCGTCCGTCATGCCGAACGAGCTGCCCGCCACCTGGCGCGTCAGGTCGATCTTGCCGTCCACCGCGGTGACGAGCGCCGCAGATCCGGGCAGGCCTCCGCCGGCGCGGATCTCGGCATTGTTCTGGAAGATCAGCAGGTATTGCCGCGGGCCGTCGGCGCCCAGCATCGACGGCATCACCTGCGCCGCGCGGTCAGCGGAGTCGAGGACGCGCGCCGCGCGCCCCACCTCGCTCACCACCTCGCGGTACTGGTCGCGCACCACCCCGACGTAGCCCTCGGAGTCGTGCTCGTCGAGCTCCGCCACCGCCCGCTGGAACGCCTCGTTGCCACGGGCCACCGGCTCCTGCAGCGCGGCGACCGCCTCGAGGTCCACCCGACCGTCGCGCGGGCTCAGCGTCTCGAGGTTGCCAGCCGTCTCCACGAGCGGCGCCAGCCCGTCCTGGGCGAGGTCGTCGAGCACCGCGCTGACGGCGCGCACACCCTCGAGGTCGTCGCCGACGAACGGCGTCCACGTCATCACCGACCACAGGGGACCGTCGGTGCGTCCGGCCGCCGAGGCGGCGTGGTCCTGCAGGCTGGCCAGGGCGGCGTCGGCCGCGGCATCGTCGCCGTCGGTGACCGCGTCCTGCAGCGTGCGCGCGTCGTCGGCCGCAGCGGCCAGGTCGGTGCTCGTGCGGACCACCAGCCAGACCCCCCACAGCACCACCCCGAGCAGGAGCACGCCGGCGAGCAGGACGGGCAGCTTCCAGCCGCGGGCAGCACGCATGGGCGTGACTCTAGCGAGGGATCAGCGCAGGCGTGGACGGACGTGCAGACCCACCTCGGGGTCGACGAGTACCTCCTGGCCCGCGGGCATGCCCTCGACCTCGAGCGTCGCGTCCAGCGCGACGTTCCGCTTCACCATCGCCAGCGCGATCGGGCCCAGCTCGTGGTGCCGCGCGGAGGTGCCGACGAAGCCGACGACCTTCTCCCCCAGCCGCAGCTCCGCGCCCGGTGTGGGCAACGTCTCCTGGGACCCGTCGAGGTGGAGCAGCGTCAGGCGCCGGGGCGGACGCCCCAGCGTGTGGACCCGCGCCACGGTCTCCTGCCCGCGGTAGCACCCCTTGTCGAGGTGCACGGCCGGGCCGATCCACCCCGCCTCGTTGGGGATCGTGCGGTGGTCGGTGTCGAGGCCGAGGCGCGGCTCGCCGCGCTCGATGCGCAGGGCCTCGAAGGCCCACAGGCCGGCCGCCGGGCCCGCCGCCGCGGCGTACGACTCCAGCTGGTCCCGCGGGACGAGCTCGTACGCCGCGTAGGGGCCGTCGCCGCGCGACGCCGGGCGCCACGTGAGCGCCCACTGCGCGGTCACGTCGGCGACCTCGACCTTCGACCAGAAGCGCATCCGGTCGAGGAACGCCACCAGGCCCGCGCCCTGGCCGGGCTCGGTGTGCGCGAGGAAGGCCTCACCGTCGTCGTACCCGAAGAAGGCGTGCTCGACGTGGCCCTGCGGACTGAGGACGAGCACGCCGGTCCACTCCCGCGGCGCGAGGTCGGTGAGGTGCTGCGTCGTCAACGAGTGCAGCCACGTCAGGCGGTCCTCCCCCGACACCCGGATCACGTCGTGGTGGGACAGGTCCACGAAGCCCTCGCCCGCCACCAGGGCGCGCTGCTCCACGTTGAACGAGCCGTAGTGCGCCGCCACGGGGGCGTCGATGCCGTTCGCGGCCACGGCTCCCGGCAGGCGCAGCAGCGGGCTGCTGGCGGGGGCGGGGCTGGGTGCGTCGGTGGTCACTGCGTCTCCTCCTCGGTCGGGCAGCGCACGCACTCCCCGAAGATGGCCAGGTGGCCGGCGTCGGCGACGAACCCGCGGCGGTCGCGGAGCGCGTCGAGGAACGGAGCGGCCTCCCCCACGTCAACAGCGGAGGTGCGCCCACACTTCCGGCAGACGAGGTGGAAGTGCTCGTGGCCGTCGTCGACGGCGTGGAAGGTGGGCGCCCGGTCGCTCAGGTGCGCGTGCCGCACGAGACCGAGGCCCTCGAGCACCTCGAGCGTGCGGTAGACCGTCGAGAGATTGACCGCCGACGACGACTTCCGCACCTCGGCGAGCACCTCGTCGGGGGTGGCGTGGCGCAGGGTCGTCACCGCTTGGAGGATGAGCTCGCGCTGGGGCGTCAGGCGGTACCCCTGCGCACGGAGGCGGGCACGCCAGTCCGGCTCGACGCCGTCCCCCGGCGCAGCCGGCTGGTGCGCGCCCACGGTCAGGCCCGCTGCAGACGGGCCCACGTGCGCGGCTGGAGGGCCTCGCCGAAGGCGGCCATGTCGTAGGCGTAGAGCAGGTCGCCCTCGACGTTGCCGTAGAGCCGCTTGCCGCCCGTCACCTCGGGGGCACCCTCGGTGCGCCCGATCGCGTCGGTCACGATCTCGACCTTGCCGCCCTCGGCCTCACCGATCCAGATCTCGACGACCCCAGACTCGTGGCTGAGCAGCAGCTCCACCTTGCCCCCGGGCAGACCGCGGAGGAAGCCGGTCTCGATCGCGTCGTCCCGGACCTTCGTGCCCTCGGCGTCCACCACCCACGAGCGCGCCATGTAGTGGAAGAACGGCCGCCCGTCGTGGGTGAAGATGAGCTCCTGGCCGAACTGGTAGGGCTCGATCGTCGGGTAGTCCCCGTGGCCGTTGCCCCGCCAGGTGCCGAGCATCCAGGCAATGGGCCCGCAGTCGGGGTGGAGGTCGACCGGCAGCTCGAACGCCATCAGGCCCGCCCTCCGGCCCCGGCGCCCACGAGGCGCGCCACCGCGCGGAGGGCCAACGCCGCGAGCCCCAGGGGCGCGGCGACGAGCACGGCGATCAGCACGGCATCCATGACGGGTGAGTCTATCGGCGCCCGTCCGCGCGTCGTCCTAGGCTGGCGGGATGCGAAGCCTGAGGATCAAGGTCACCTGCGGGGCCGAGGACGCCGAGCGCTGCAACCAGGCCTTCACGGTCGCCGCGGCAGCAGCCGCCGCAGGCGCCGACGTCGGCCTGTGGCTCACCGGCGAGGCCGCCTGGTTCGGCGTGCCCGGTCGCGCGGAGGAGTTCGCCCTCCCCCACGCTGCCCCGCTCGCCGACCTGCTCGCGACCGTGGTCGACCTGGGCCAGGTGACGGTGTGCACGCAGTGCGCCGTGCGCCGTGGGATCTCCGAGCCCGACCTGCTGCCCGGCGTGCGGATCGCCGGTGCCGCCACCTTCGCCGAGGAGATCCTGGGCGACGGCGTCCAGGCGCTCGTCTACTGAGGCGGCTCCGGCGTCGTTCACGCGTCCCGACGCACCCGGGAAATGCAGAACGGCCGCCGCCGCGAGGCGGGGGCCGTTCTGGTGAGCTGACGGATCAGGCGCGACCGGACACCGTGACCCAGACGTTCCAGGCGCGGACCGAGGGACGGAACTGCTCGTCGTCCGGCACGAACGTGATCGTCACGCGGTAGTTGGCCTTGACGCCCGGCGTGAAGGTCGGCGTCGTGAAGTAGCGGGTCGTGCCGGTGTAGCGGTACTGCTTCACCTGCACGGTGCTCGTGCCGTAGCGACGGATCGAGACGTAGGCCGTGCCGTTGAGGCGCACGCCGGGCTCACCGGCGTAGAAGATCGTGAAGCCCTTGCCCGTGCCGGCCTTGCCGACGTTGGAGATCGGGTCGGGCGTGAGGCGGGAACCCGTGGAGTACTGACCCGGGTAGCCCTCCGCAGCCTGTGCAGTTGCGGCCGAACCGGCGAGCACGCCAACGGCCATCACGACCGTGGAGATGATCGCCACGAGAAGCTTCTTCATGAGAACCCCTGACGTAGATCGAAGCGGACGGATGAACCCCTCATCCATCCGCCCCGAACTCTAGGGCATCCCGGGAGGGTTCCGGACCACTCTCGGCAAATATCGACACTTATGGTCGAAGTTCACGCTCTCGTAACGCTCCCCGAGACCCAGGTCACCGCGCCGGGGCCAATCCCAGGACCTCCCGGACCCGAGACGGTGCCATCGGCGTCCGGTGGACTAGACCACCCAGGGTCACGACCCGCTCCACGAGACGGCGGTTGCTCCCGACCGGCTCGCCCGGCGCGAGGGTGAGCGTGTCCTCCATGCCGACACGGAGGTGGCCCCCCTTGGCGAGGGCGGCCATCGCCACCGTCATCGCCGTGCGCCCGATGCCCGTCGCCGACCACGACGTGACTTGCGGCGGCAGGGCCGCGACGGCCGCGACGAGCGCGTCGGCCGTGCCCGGCATCCCACCCGGCACCCCCATGACGAGGTCGCAGTGCACCCGGTCGCCGACCGGCAGTCCGTCCTTCGCCAGGAGCCGGCCCAGGGCCGCGACGTGCCCGAGGTCGAAGAGCTCGAACTCGGGCGCGATGCCCCGCTCCCGGGCGGCGCGGTGGAGGTCGCGCACGAAGGGCCACGGGTTGAGGAAGACGTCGTCGCCGAAGTTCACGGTGCCGAGCGTGATGGAGCAGGAGTCGGGGGCGGCGTCGAGCACGCGCAGCCGGTCCTCGAGGGGGTCGTGCACCGAGCCCCCGGTGGACAGCTGCACGACGAGCGCCGTCGACTCCCGCAGCGCGGCGACCGTCTCGCGCAGGAGCCCGGGATCGAGCGTCGGGCGGTGGTCGGCGTCGCGCACGTGGACGTGGATCAGTCCCGCACCCGCCGCCTCGCACTCCTTCGCCGTCGCGACGAGCTCGTCGAGCGTCGTCGGCAGGTCCGGGCAGTCCGCCTTGGCGGTCTCGGCCCCCGTGGGGGCGACGGTGATGAGCAGGTCGTCGACGACGGTGTCAGCCATCCCGCCATGCTGGCAGAAGATCCTGCGGTCGAGAACACCTCCGGCGGGAGGATCTCCTACGGCGTGCGGGTCACCGCGAGGTAGCAGAGCACGAGAGTGACGATCGACAGGATGACGAGCAGCGAGTACTGCAGCGCCCTCACCAGGCGACGCTCCTCAACCGGACTGCGACGAGCCATGTGCCCCTGAACCCTCCCCTGACGTGACGTTGGCGCTCACCCCTAAGGGTGGCACCGATTGCTACCGCCGGAGAACCATGTCTGGACCAGCGGTGCCGTGACCTTCCCCACGACCACGCTCAGGGGTGATAGGCCGGGTGGTGCGGACAGCTGTCGCCGTACTTCATCCGGCACCGCACCGCGCGGGCCAGCCGCTTCATCCTGCGCACTCAGAGCTCCTCGGATCGCCGTGGTCTCGACACGAAGACGCTAGGGCGGACGTCAGCGGATCCCGCCGCCCTTGCGGCAACGTTGAGGGCGCGTCTAGACCACCGGGGGCAGCGACCCCGGCGTGCCCAGCCCCGCGCGGAACCGCGGGTCGGCAGCCGCTCGCCCCACGACGTACGCCGCGGTCTCCGCGCCGCCCGCCAGCCAGCGCGTGCGGAGGGTGAGCGGGCGGACCCGCCACGAACGGACCGGAGGGCCGTGGCGGTCCACCACCGGCCGGGCGCCGTCGTGCAGCGCGATCTCCAGCGGTTCCCCGGGATCGACGCGGGCGATCGCCGTCCACGGCACCTCCCACGTCGTGCCGAGGTGCTCCGCGATGACCCGGTGCGGGGTCAGCCAGACGCCGCCCGCGGTGTCCCGCCCGGGCGCGGCGACCACGAGGAACGCGACACCCGCGAGCCCGCAGGCCGACGCCAGGAGCCAGTGGGCGGAGACGAGGGCGAGCACCGCCCCGATGAGCAGTGTCACACCGGTCCCGAGCAGCACCCGGGTGACGTTCTGGACGACCGCCCGGTCGCGCGGCAGGAACAGGGCCGGCTCGCCCCCGCGCAGCACGACGAGCGTCGGTGCGGGCGGGTGGCGCTCCCCCGCGACGTACGCACGCTCCTGGGCCACCCCGCCCGCCAGCGCGACGCAGAGCAGGAGACCCGGCACGAGCACCACGCCGTTGCCGCTGCCGAGGAGGAGGGCGAACCCGAGCAGCGTGACCACCGGCGCGACGATGCCGAGGACGACGAGCGCGCCGCGGCGCACGACGACGAGGTCGGAGGCGGGAGACGGCACCGGACCAGTGAACCGCATCGGCGCCAGGACGCCGACGGGCCCCGGAGCAGTGCTCCGGGGCCCGTGCGGTGGTGCTGTGCTGGTGGTGCGCTGCTGACCGTTGGTCAGATCGCGATCTCGACCTCGGCGACGACGCCGGTGCGGGCGACGACCGTGCGGTCGACGGTCTCCGCCTTCGGGGCGAGCGTGCGCAGGGTCCACTCGCCGTCGCCGGCGAAGAACCGGAAGTGGCCCGTCGCGGAGGTCGGGACCTCCGCGGTGAACTCACCGGTGCGGTCGAGCAGACGCACGTAGGCGCTCTCGACGGGCTCGCCGTCGCGCAGCACCTGGCCCTGGATCACGGCCTCCTTCGCGACGTTGACGCCGTCGAGGGAGAGGCCGCCCTTCGTTGCTCCGCACATGTCAGGCCTCGCCGGGCTCGTCGCCGAGGGCCACGGGCACGCCCACGAGGGAGCCGTACTCGGTCCACGAACCGTCGTAGTTCTTCACGTTCTGGTGGCCGAGGAGCTCCTTGAGCACGAACCACGTGAGCGACGAGCGCTCACCGATGCGGCAGAGCGCGATCGTGTCCTTGGAGTCGTCGATGCCGGCGTCGGCGTAGAGGGCCTTGAGGTCCTCATCCGACTTGAAGGTGCCGTCGTCGTTGACGTTCTTGCTCCACGGCACGTTGATCGACGTGGGGACGTGGCCGGCACGCTGCGCCTGCTCCTGCGGGAGGTGGGCCGGGGCGAGGAGGCGACCCGCGTACTCGTCGGGGCTGCGCACGTCGACGAGGTTCTGCACGCCGATGGCGGCGACGGCGTCGTCACGGAAGGCGCGGATGGAGCGGTCCTGCTCCTGCGCGACGTACTGCGTGGCGGCGCGCTCGGGCACCTCGTTCGTCAGCTCGCGGGACTCGAGCTCCCACTTCTTGCGGCCGCCGTCGACCAGCTTGACGTTCGTGTGGCCGTAGAGCGTGAAGTACCAGAACGCGTAGGCCGCGAACCAGTTGTTGTTGCCGCCGTAGAGCAGCACCAGGTCGTCGTTGGAGATGCCCTTGCGGGACAGGAGCTCCTCGAACTGCTGCTTGTTGACGAAGTCGCGGCGGACCTGGTCCTGCAGCTCGGTCGTCCAGTCCAGCTTCACGGCGCCACGGATGTGGCCCTTGTCGTAGGACGTGGTGTCCTCGTCGACCTCGACGACGACGATGCCGTCGGTGTCGAGGTTGTCCTCGACCCACTGCGTGGAGACGAGTGCGGACTCGCGGCTCATGGTTGGTGCCTTTCGGTTGTGGTGCTGGACGTCGGGTGGGTGGTGCGGTGGTGCGGGGGCGTGCCGGGTCAGGCGGTCGCGCGCTTGGCCAGCAGGTAGACCTCGCAGCCCAGGCAGAACGCGAACACCGCGTTCAGCAGGGCCGCGACGAGGGCGAAGCCGACGGCCACCTGGCCGACGAGGGTCGCCCCGAGCAGGTACGCCGCCAGCGCGACCACGACGAACCCGAGGCCCACGGCCTGGGCGAAGCGCGGCGGCGCCGGGTCCTCCAGCTCCGTGGGCGGCTGCAGGCGGGGACGGACGAGGGTGCGGAACACCCAGCCGTACGGCGCGTGCTGCGGCCCCGCCGCCGCCCCGACCGCGAAGACCGCGGCCTGGAGACCGAGCAGCACGAGCGCCGCCGTGCTGTCGCCCAGGAGGAGGGTGACGGCCAGCACGACCGAGGTGATGGCGGCGGCGACCTGCGGGCCGCGGGGGTCGATGCCGGCCGGGACCTGGGGGCGCGTGCCCGGCGTGAGCGCGGCAGAGTCGGTGGACATGGAGTTCCTGACGGTGGTGTTCGGGGTGCGGGGCTGCTGGTCGGCGTCGTCGGGGCCCAGGTGGACGTGCCGGTGGGCGTGGACGTCCCGCGGCGCGGAGGGGCGGCGGTCGATCAGGAGCAGCGACACAGGGCGGAGCGCACGCGGCAGTGGTCGACTGCGCGTCGCTTCGTCAGCAAGGTCGTGAACACGTCGCCCAATGTAGGCGGATGCTGGGTGGGCGCGAATTCGGCGTCCGGATGGTGGGACCGGTGTTCGGTGGGTGAGATGGGGTGGGGGGCTTGGGTTGTCGGGCTGGGGCGCACGATCCCGTGGTCGCGAAATGTGCGGTTGGGGTGGGTCTGGTCGCGCCCGGCCTGTCCCGACGTCCCATTTCGCTGGGGTGGGGTAGGGGCTGAGGCGGACCCGCGACGACGCCGGCCCGCTGGACGTCCCCAGGCGCTCGCCGGGCCGGACCCCTCCACAGGCCGTCACCGGACGGCTCCGGGAGCGCCGGGGGTGGGGCAGCGTCGTACCCGTGTCCCTGGACGACGACCTCGACCTCCCCGCCGACCTGCGCCTCGGGCGTTCGCGGCAGGCCGGGTGGGAGCGGGTGACGCGCGGGGTCCATCGCCGGTCGGGCGCGGAGGAGGCCGAGCTGCTGGACCTGCGCGGGTTCCAGGAGGCGCTGCCGGACGACGCCGTGCTGACGGGGCTGACCGCTGCACGGGTGCGGGGGTGGTGGCTGCCGGGGCTTCCCGACGACGTGCCCGTGTTCGCCGCGACGAAGGTCGGCACCGGTCAGTCGCGGCGCCCGGGCGTGCGCTTGATCCGCGCGGTCGAGGCCCCGGATGTCGAACGCGTCGGGGACCTGCGGCTGGCGTCGCCGGTGCGGACGCTCCTCGACTGCGGCCGCGTGCTGGGGCCGCTGGACCTCGCGGTCGTCGTCGGCGGGGCGCTCCGGCCGCAGGGAGATGCACGTGGCGTGGGTCCCGCCGAGGTGGAGGCGGCCGCGGGGCGACCCGGCGTGCGGGGGGCGAGTGCCCTCCGCGCGGCGCTGGCACTCCTGGTCGATCCCGGTCGGGCCGAGTCCGCACCGGAGGTCACGCTGGGGGCGTTGTGCCGCACGCTGCGGGTCCCGGTCACTGCGCAGCACGAGGTGCAGGCGGCCGACGGCTCCTTCGTCGCGCGCGGCGACCTGTGGATCCCGGGCACGAGGACGCTGGTGGAGTACGACGGCGCCGGCCACCGCGAGAAGGAGGCGTACGCCGACGGGTTGCGTCGCGACCGACGGCTCAGGACGGAGGGCTGGGGGCGGATCGCCGTCACGCAGCACGACCTCGGGGAACGGTCGCAACAGCTGGCGCGGGAGCTGTACGACGCGGCGGGCCTCCCCCACGACCAGCGGCGGGTGCTGACGTGGTGGCGGATGCTGCGCACCAGCGGCGAGACCCCCGCCGGACGGGCGTGGCTGAGCTCGCGCTGGGCGCTGCGGACCAATGCACGGCGGGACCCGGTTCCGGACGAGCTTCCGGGCGAGCTTCCGGGCGAGCTTCCGGGCGAGGGCCCGTGCGAGGCCGGGGACGTCGAGCCCGAGGTCGACGGGCGCCGGGCGGCGTAGGCGAGCCGGTGTGGGGCGGGCGCCCCGCCAAGCGGCCCAGAAGTGTGCAGCTGGGGCCGGTCCGACACGATGCCAGTTGCTCCAACCGCACATTTCGCACCGGGCCGGGGCCGGGGCCGAGGCCGAGGCCGGGGCGGGCGCCCCGCCAAGCGGCCCAGAAATGTGCAGCTGGGGCCGGTCCGGCGCAACCAGACCCACCCCAACCGCACACTTCGCGGGTCGGCGCGGCGCCGAGGCCCCAGCCACCACCCCGCGAGGGCCGAAATGTGCCGCTGGGGCAGGCCCGGCGCAACCAGACCCACCCCAACCGCACACTTCGCGGCCCCGGCGCGGCGCCGAGCCCCGAAGCCCCAGCCCCAGGCCCCAGGCCCCAGGCCCCAGGCCCCAGGCCTCAGCCCAAGCGCGCGACGGCGGCGTCGATGCGCTCGTCGGTCGCGGTGAACGCGACGCGCACGTGCTGGCGCCCGGCGGCGCCGTAGAACGCACCCGGCGCCACGAGGATCCCGCGCTCGGCGAGCCACGCGACGGTGTCCCAGGCGTCCTCGCCGCGGGTGGACCACAGGTAGAGCGATGCTTCCGAGTGGTCGATCCGAAACCCGGCCCGCTCCAGGGCGGAACGCAGGCGGGTGCGGCGGGCGGCGTACCGGCTGTGCTGCTCCAGCGCGTGCGTGTCGTCACCGAGAGCGGCGATCATCGCGTGCTGCTGCGGCAGCGGCATGATGAGGCCGAGGTTCTTCCGCACGGCGAGGAGCTCGCCCACCACGGCCGGGTCGCCGGCGACGAAGGCGCAGCGGTAGCCGGCCAGGTTCGACCGCTTCGACAGCGAGTGGATGGCGAGAATGCCCTCGTGGGAGCCGCCCGAGACGTCGGGGTGCAGCACCGACGCGACGGGGCCGTCCCAGCTGTTCTCGATGTAGCACTCGTCGCTGACCAGCAGCACCCCACGCTCGCGGCACCACTCGACCACCTTGCGCAGGTGGGCCGGGGGCAGCACGCGGCCGGTGGGGTTGGACGGGCTGTTCAGGTAGAGCAGCGCCGGCACCCGCGGCCCGATCGCCGTCAGCGAATCGGTCGCCAGCGACTCCGCGCCCGCGAGGGCGGCGCTGACCTCGTACGTCGGGTACGCGACCTCCGGCAGCACCACGAGGTCGCCCGGGCCGATGCCCAGGTGCAGCGGGAGCGCCGCGATGAGCTCCTTCGAGCCCACCACCGGCAGCACGCCGTCGAGCCCGAGGCCCGTCACGCCGTGGTTGCGCGCCAACCAGTCGATGGCCGCCTGGCGCACGGCCGGGATGCCGATCGTCGTCGGGTAGCCCGGCGCATCGGCGGCCGCGGCCAGCGCGGCCTGTGCGACCGCGGGGGTCGGGTCCACCGGCGTACCGATGGACAGGTCGACGATGCCGTCAGGGTGGGCGCGCGCCCGCTCGGCGTGCACCACCAGACCGTCCCAGGGGAAGTCGGGCAGGCGCTGGGAGACGGCGCGCCGCGCCGGGGCGCTCACTCCTGGTTCTGGGGCGGCAGGGCGGCGATGAAGGGGTGGTCGGCCTCGATCACGCCCATCTTCGCTGCGCCGCCGGGCGAGCCCAGGTCGTCGAAGAAGTTCACGTTGGCCGTGTAGTACTCCTTCCACTCCTCCGGGGTGTCGTCCTCGTAGTAGATGGCCTCCACCGGGCAGACCGGCTCGCACGCGCCGCAGTCGACGCACTCGTCGGGGTGGATGTAGAGCATCCGGTTGCCCTCGTAGATGCAGTCGACCGGACACTCGTCGACGCACGCGCGGTCCTTGACGTCCACACACGGCTGGGCGACGACGTACGTCATCTCGGGGTCCTCCTGGAGTCACGGGCACGTGGTCGTGCCTTGGTGGAGCGGGGTCGATCGGGATGCAGCGGGCGCGGATCACGCGCGGCCGCCAGCCTAGTATCCGCGAGGTGACCTCCCCCGACGAACCCCACGATGTGAGCAGCGGTGTGAGCAGCGGAGCACCCGCCACCGGGGCCCACGGCCTGGGCCCGCACGTCGTCGGTACCCGGGTCGTCGTGCGCCGACTCGTCCCCGGCGAGACCGGCCCCACCGGCGGGCCCGCGTTCACCGACGTGCTGGGGGTGGCGGAGACGTGGTGGCCCGACCTCGTCGTACGGCGCGAGGACGGCACCGCCGTCACCGTCCCGCACGCGCTCATCGTCTCGGGCAAGCCCGTCCCGCCCCGCGCCAGCCGGCTCCAGCACGTGCCGGGCGGTGAGGTGCAGCGACGCGTGCGCGGGCTGTGGCCCGGCGAGACCGCCGCGCTGGGCGACTGGCTCCTCCAGGTGTCCCCGCCGCACGAGGGACGGGTGCGGCGGCGCGCCAGCTCGGTGCTCGCCTACGGCAGCCCCGACCGCCCGCTCGGCGAGGCGCTCGCGGCGATCCAGGACTGGTACGCCGCCCGCGACCGCCGCCCGGAGCTGTGCGTCGCGGTGGGCTCGGCCGAGGAGACCGCGTTGCGGGCCGAGGGCTGGACGGAACCGGCGGACTTCGCGGGACACGCCGTCGCGGTGCAGGTCGGCTCCGTGGCGCGACTGCGGCGCGCCCTCGGCGCGAGCCCGCACACCGCGGCGACCGGCACCGTCGCGACCGAGCACGGACCGGTCGCCGGCGCGGCGCCCGACGTCGAGCGGGTGCGGGTGTCGGTGACCGCCAGCGGCGACCGGATCGCCACCGGCCTCGCCGACCTCCGGGGCGACTGGGCGTGCGTGCACGACGTGCGAACGGACGCGGCGTACCGGCGCACGGGGCTCGCGCGACGCATCGTCGCCGGGCTCCTCGACGAGGTCGCCGAGCGGGGCGTCACCACCGTCGTGCTGCACGTGCTGACGACGAACGACCCGGCGCTGGCGCTCTACGCGGGGCTCGGGTTCGAGGAGCACCACACGGCGACGTACCTCGGCCCACCGCGCTAGCGCGGGACGGGAGCCTCAGCCGCCCGTGCCCGCCTCGCCCGGCTCCACCGGGTCGGCCTGCTCGACCGGCGGCGGCGTCGGCTCCGGCTCGGGCGAGACGCAGCGGATCGTCGGGGTCGGGCTGTAGGTCCAGCTGAAGTCCTCGGTGCGCACGATCTCGTCCGACCCCGCCTCGCGGAAGATCCGGTCGTAGTCGACCGAGAAGCCGCTCGACCCGCTCTGCGGCTCGCAGTCCGCCGTGTCGAGGGTGCGGGTGCTCGAGCTGGTGACGGCGTAGCGGCCCGAGACGTCGGACTCGATGTCCCACACCTTCGTCGACCACATGCGCACCGTGATCGAGCCGCGGTTGCCCGGCGAGCTGGGGCTGAGCACCGCCTGCACGAGCACGCCGTGCTCGGTGTCGTTCTCGAACTTCAGGTCCACCGTCGGCCACGCCACGGTCGCCTCGCGACCCTCGGGGTAGCGGTCGATGTAGAGCGAGTGGGGCTTGTGCTCGACGTCCTTGAGGCCCGCGAAGTACGCCGCGTTGAACGTCGTCGTCGCCATCTGCGAGACGCCGCCGCCGGGCTCGGAGCGGAAGACACCGTTGGAGATGATGAACCCGTCGGTGAAGCCGTTCTCGTAGGTGCGCTCCCCCACGATCCCGTTGAGCGAGAAGACGTCGCCGGGCTTGAGCACGGTGCCGTCGATCAGCTCGGCCGCACGGCCGATGTTGGTGTTCCGGTACGCCGCGTGCGGGTAGTACGTCGTGAACTCGCTGACCTCCTCGACGATGCCGAGGGCCTCCGCGTCGGCCGTCGTGAACTCGGGCTCGACGGCCTCCGCCTCGACGGTGCCCTCCCGGCTGCCCTCGGGGGCGGTCACGATCTCGGTGAAGACCGAGGCCAGCGTCTCCGGCAGGAAGTCGACGCCGGGCTCCGCGGGCACGACGACGGGGGCGCCGTTCTCGATGACGACGGTGGCGTCGACCGGGCGGCCCGGGTCGCCCACGCGGTCGTCGACGAGATCCTTCAGCACGGCGCCGTCGACACGGCCCACGAGGGCGCCGTCCTCGGCGACCATCGACACGGCCGGCGCGTACTCCACCGGGGCGAGCTCGACCGGCGTCTCGCCGAAGACGAGCGTCACGGGACCGGACATCGCCGGCTCCGCGAAGGTCGCCAGCGCGGTCTCCACGTCGGCGGCGTCGATGCTCGGCGCCACGTCGGTGAGGGTCAGCTCGACGGTGCTGTCCTCGGCGACGAAGGCGTCCTCGATGGCCGGGAGGGCCTCGTCCCGCTCGAAGCCGCGGCCCGGCATCGGGTCGGTGACGACGGGCTGGCCGTCGGTGAAGGTGATCGCACCCTCGACGGGCGGCTGGCCGGCCGCCTCCTCGAGCCCGCCGAGGAACTCCTCGACGGCCGCGTCGTCCGCGTCCACCACGGCGGGCAGCTCGTCGCCGCCCGTGAAGTAGTCCCACAGCCGGCCCGGCGCCCAGCTGCGCTCGCCACCGGCGGCGGCGACGGACGCTGCGTAGTCCACCTCGAGGCCGGCGGCCGCCGGGTCGAGCTCGTCGGACAGGTCCGAGTCCGCGACCGTCACCGAGATCGGGCGCTGCAGGCGCTCGGCGAGGCCGTCCTCGAGCTCCTGCTCCGCCTCGGCCTGCGTCAGGCCGCCGATGTCGACACCCGCCACGGTCGTGCCCCGGGCGACCTTGTCGCCCGCGACCGCGTAGGCCGCGCCGTACAGCCCCGCCGCCAGCAGCACGAGCGCCAGCGCGGAGAGGGCCACGACCCGGCCCGTACGGCGCTGCTTCACCACCGGCTCCTCCGTCGGCTCGTCGGGCTGGTCGGGCTGGTCGGGCTGGTCGGGCTGGATCAGCGAGAGGCGCTCGGTGTCGGGGGCCTGCTCGGGACTCGCCGCGGACGGCCGCACGACGGGGCGCTCGGCGGTGTCGCCGCCCTCGAAGCCGGCGTCGGGCCGGTCGGCGGGCTCGTCAGCGTCAGTCACGGGCGTCATCCTAGGTATGCCGGGTCGGCGCGCCGAGTCCGTGCACCCCGTTCACCCCTTCGGAGGGTCCGGGCGGCCCCCCGCCGGGCGGCGGTCGAGGCCACCGGCGAGCGCGACCACACCGGCGAGCGCGACGAGGAAGCCGAGCGCGAGGATCCCGTAGCCCTTCCCGTCCGACGCGACCGCGAAGTCGCCCTTGGCGTTGCCGTTGAGCACCAGCAGCAGCATCGCGACCCACCCCCCGGCGAACGAGCACCAGGCCAGCCGGGTCGGCGGGAGCGCGAGGAAGACGGCGGCGGCCGTCGCCGCGGCGAGCGCGATGCCCCACCAGTGTCCGCCGGCGATCACCGAGGCGAACCCGCTCACCGCGCCCACGACGGCCAGGCCGAGGGCGAGCGCGACGCGGCGGGCGGGCGTCACAGCCCGGCGAACAGGTCGGTCTCCCACCCGTCGGCGTCGACCGGGCCGAGCTCGCCCTTGGCGATCCGGTAGTGCTCGACCCCCCAGATCGCCGTGCCGAGGTTGTTGGAGAGGGCGAAGAAGGGCCCGTCCACGGTGATCTGCGTGGCGTGGGCGCGCATCGCGTCCATCTTCTTGTCGGCCAGGGCACCGGCGTCGACCCGGCACGCGATGTCGGCGTCGGGCGACCCCATGGGCATCGGGCCCTCGGGGTCCATGCCCTCGAAGGTCGTGGTGTCCCCCGCGGCACGGAGCTTGCGGAGCCCGTCGCGCAGCTGGGTCTCGGACATCGCGCCCCAGTAGATCTTGGCGATGTCGTGGGCCTCGCCCAGGTCGCGGCGGTAGGACGGCACGGCGGCGAGCTGCGCGGCGTACATCGCCACCCGGTGCGCCTGGATGTGGTCGGGGTGCCCGTAGCCCCCGAACTGGTCGTAGGTCACCAGCACCTGCGGGCGCACCTCGCGGATGATCGCCACGAGGTGGTCGGCCGCCTCGGTGAGGTCCGCGTTGGCGAAGGCCCGCTCGTCGGTCTCGTCGGCCGCGATCGCGTGGCCGTCGGGGTGCCACTTCATGCCGGAGTCGCGGTAGCGCCCGAACCCGCCCAGGAAGCGGTGGTCGGTGACGCCGAGGATCGCCATCGCGTCGGCGAGCTCGCCCCTGCGGTGCTCCCCGAGGGCGTCGTCGCGGTCGGCGGCCAGGTGCTCGAGCTCGGGCACGAGCACCTCGCCCATCTCGCCGGCCGTGCAGGTCACGAGGGTGACGCCGCGGCCCTCCGCGACGTACTTCGCCATCGTCGCGCCCTGGCCGATCGTCTCGTCGTCGGGATGGGCATGGACGAGCAGGAGGTGCTGGTTGGTCACGGAGCGAGCGTACGGCGCGGCACCGACATCACTGCTGCGGGCGCTTGATCCGCTTCGGGGCCGTGGGGAGCACGAGGGGCGGGGGCGGCGCCACCGGCTGGGCCTCCTCGGCGTCGAACCACCCGTCGAGGTCGTCGCACACGACCTCGAGCACGAAGGGCGGCGCGTCGCTCACGACCGCCCAGGGCTGGTCCTCGTCGTCGTCCTCGCCGGCGAGCCGCTCGCGCTCGACCACGGCGTCGTACCCGTCCCGCCGCAGGCGTGCCACGGCGGCGTCGGCGGCGTCGGGGTCGAAGAAGATGGCGCGCACGGCTCCATTCTGGACCCGGGCGCTGGGTCGGCGTTCGGCCCAGGCGGAGAACGCACCGCCTGGGCCGCCCCAGAGGGCGTCCGGCGGTGCGTTCTCCGCTGTTGTGAACAGTCCCCGTAGCGTCGGGGGATGACCGCCGCGCTCCACGTCCGCCGCACGCCCTCCCGCGAGCCCCTCGTCGTCGAGCTCGCCGCCCGGACCGGCACCCGCCCCGGGCTCGCCGCCCTGCTCGCCGACCTCGACCGCCGGGCGCACCGCAGCGTCCTGCCCCGCCTCCTCGGCCGCCGCGTCGCCGCCGCCTGGGGCTGGGACGCCGAGGACCGCCGCAACGAGTGGTGGCCGCAGGGCGTGTCGACCACGGTCGACGCGACCGGGCTCGGCACGGTCCCGGAGGGCATCGCGGGCCGGCGGGTGGCGGTCGTGTCGTCGTACGCGAAGGCGGTGCCGGGCCCCGACGGACCGATGAAGCAGGGCGCGCGGCTGACGTTCCTCGACCTCGACACCGGGGCCTACCGGCACGTGCTGCTGGTGAAGCCGGTACGCCGCGACGACGGCATCGTCGGCCACGAGCCCGTGCCGGTCCACGCGGGCGGCGTCGTCTGGTCGGGGTCGTGGCTGCACGTCGCCGCCACCGGGAAGGGCTGCGTGTCGGCACACCTCGACGACCTCGTGCACCTGGGGGACGGCGAGCGGGGCACGGCGTTCGGCTACCGCTGGGTGCTGCCCACGCGCGTCGACCACCGCGGCGGCGCGGACGAGGGCACCGACAAGCTGCGCTGGTCGTTCCTGTCCCTCGACGTCGGGACGCGGTCGCTGGTGGTGGGCGAGTACGGGCGCGGCGAGAAGTCGACGCGGATCGCACGCTTCCCGCTCGCCGACGACGGCCTCCCGGCGGGGTCGGCCGAGGACGCCGCGCTGACGCGGGCCAGCGAGGTGATCGACACGGGCGTGAAGGGGATGCAGGGGGTGGCGTCGGTCGACGGCCGGCTGCACGTGACCACGTCGCACGGCGGGTGGCTGCCCGGCAGCCTCGTCACCGCCCGGTCCCACGACGCGCGCGGGTGGCGCCGCACCGTGGCCGCGGCGCCCATGGGCCCCGAGGACCTGTCGTGGTCGCCGGCCGAGCGCCTGCTGTGGACCCCCACCGAGCACCCCCACCGGCGGTGGCTCGTCGCGCTGCGGCCGGTGGGGTGAGGCCTCTGGCACTTTCCCCGGTCGACCGGGGAAAGTGCCACTTCGACCATGGCGGTGTCCATCGGTCTAAGCAACGGTCATGCTGCTGCCGGGTTGGCGAGCAGCTCGGCCAGCGCTTGGGCTGGTGTCCGTAGGTCGAGGGTAGGTCGTGGGCGTTGGTTGAGGGTTGCGGCGATC
>NZ_JAAGXA010000014.1:0-16930 GCF_010686755.1 Nocardioides zeae
GGCGCGACGCCTGCAAAGACCTTGCGATCACACCCAAGCACACTCGCCCGTATCGGCCCCAGACCAACGGGAAGATCGAACGCTTCCACCGCACCCTGGCCGACGGCTGGGCCTACGCCCGGCTGTATGAGTCAACCCAACAGCGCAACACAGCCCTCCCGGGCTGGCTCCACTTCTACAATCACCACCGCGCCCACTCAGCGATCGGAGGCCGGCCACCGATCACCCGGCTGACCAACGTGCCTGGACATCACAACTAGGGCGCCGACCACACCGGGCCATCGGTCTCCCGCGCGACACCGCGATCGACCGTCAGGACTGGTCGGGCTCGGGACGTCATGCGCTCCGGTTGCCGGGAGTCCCGCTTCGCATGACGTCCCGCGGTCGGGCTCGGGACGTCATGCGCTCCGGTCGTCAGGAGCGCCGCTTCGCATGACGTCCGACGCCGGGCCCGGGCCCGGGCCCCGGCCCTCGTCGAGCGCGACGGTCCCGCCGGACCGCCAGTACTGGTTGGCCTCGCGCGTCAGGAACCCGTCGTCGACGAGGTACCGCCGCAGGGCCGCCACGTCCGGGTGGAACCGGCGCAGCACGGCGTTCACGTCGACCTCCGGGTAGACGACGCCGAGCTCGAACGCCTGCGCCACGTGGTCCAGCACGACCAGCTGCTTGCGCCGCTTGGTCGGGATCGTGTGCAGGGCGCCGTCGGCGTCGAGGAACTGGGCCAGCACCCGAGCGGCATCCGGAGTCGTCATCGAGCGACCGTACGACGGACGCTCCGCCCCGGCCACCGCGTTTCGACGACCGCGTCCCGGGGAGCCTGCACCGCCATGACCGAACGGCCGCCGGCGGACGAGACGCGTCCGTACGGCGCGGCACCCGCCCCGTGGCCGCCGGCACCCGCCCCGTGGCCGCCGGCACCCCCGACGGTCGTCGACCCCGCGTCGCACCAGCACCCGTACGCCAGCCCGCCGCCGTACCCGCCGCCGTACCCGCCGCCGCCACAGCCCAGCGCCGGCGGTACCGCCGACATCGTCGCGTCGGTCGTGCTCCTCGTCGTCGGCCTGCTCGCCGGCATCGTGGCGTCAGCCACGGCGTTCGTGCTGCAGGTCCTCCAGATCGGCTGCGAGCCCGGCGACGCCTGCTCGGAAGGCGTCCAGGACGGGGTGGCGATCGCGATCGCCGGCCCGTGGCTGGTCTACCTGCCCCTCGGGGCCGTCGCGATCCTCCTCATGGCACGGCAGCGCCCGTCGTGGTGGGCGAGCACCCTGGCGGTCGTGGGGGCGTCCGTGGTGTGGGTCTACGGCTCCTGGGTGGCGTTCGACAGCGCCACCTGGTGAGCGCTCAGGCCGAGGCCGGGTCCCGCGCCACCACCAGCAGCTCCTCGCACGACGCGATGAGCCGCGCCCGCAGCGGCGCGCCCCGTTCGGCGAACCGGCGCTGGGCCGCGGCGTACGTCGCCTTGCCCTCGGCCGTCTCGACCCGCACCGGCTCGTAGCCGAGCTCGCGGAGGTCGTAGGGCGCCGCGCGCATGTCGAGCTCGCGGATGTCGCGCGCGAGCTCGAAGCAATCGGCCACGAGCTCGGAGCAGATCATCGGGCTGAGCCGGAACGCGTGCTTGTAGAGGTCCATCCCCGCGTGGAGGCAGCCCGGCTGCTCGAGCTCGGCCCGGTCGTCGGCGGTGGGGGAGAGGTGGTTGAGGGGACGGGCGGTCGGTGTGAAGAACCGGAACGCGTCGAAGTGCGAGCAGGCGATGCGGTGCCCCTCGACGACGGCGTCGGTGCCGGCGGCGCCGAGGCGCAGCGGCCAGTCGGCGTGCCGCACCTCCTCGGGCGTCAGGCCGTGGACCATCGCCCACTCGTGCATCCCGAAGCAGCCGAGGTGCGGCGCGCGACCGGCCGTGGCGCGCAGCAGGCGCCGCAGGGCCTCGAGCAGGGGGCGCTGGGTCGCGACGTGCGCGGCGGTGACCCCGACGACCCCGGGCGCCACCTCGTCGTACCCCTTCCACGAGCGGTACGCCGCGGCCCCGCCCGCGGCGTCGATCCCGTGCCCGACGCCGGGGTGCCACCGGCGCAGCTGGGCGGGCCGGTGGGAGTAGTAGGTGAAGAGGAAGTCGTGCACCGGGTGCTTGACGCCCTGCCCGCGACGGGCGAGGTGCGGGGCGACGAGCCGGTCCACCCGCTGCTCGTGGGCGAGGCGGCGCCGGTCAGCCTCCGCCGCGTCGAGCACCTCCACCTGCATGGGCACGAGGGTAGGACGTCCGGGCGGCAGCGCCGGCATCCGCTGCGGGGCCGCCCGGCGACTCGTAGGGTGTCGCCCGTGACGACGACGCGGGGCGAGGACGTGCGGGCGCGGGTGCTCCGCGCCGCGTTGGACGAGCTGTCCACGACGGGCGTGGTCGGGATCAGCCTGCGCGCGATCGCGCGGCGGGTCGGCATGACGCACCAGGCCATCAGCCACTACTTCACCTCGCGCTCGGCGCTCTTCACCCAGCTGGCGGTGGAGGGCTTCGGTGAGCTGCGGGCGGAGATCCGGGCTGCGCTCGCGGCGCTGCCGGAGGCCGATCCGGCGGACCCGGCGGTCGACCCCGCCGACCGGGCGGTCGACCGCGTGGCGGCGGTGGGCGCGGCGTACCTGCGGTTCGCCGACGAGCACCCCGCCCTCTTCGACCTGCTGTACGGCGGGGGTGCGTCCCTTACCGACGGCGGCGCGGAGTTCGACGCGGCGCGGGCCGCCGTGTGGCAGGAGTTCTTCCCGGTGGTCGCCCACGCCCGGGCTCACGGCTGGGGTGGCGACGTCGGCGTCGAGGACCTCGGCCTCACCGCTTGGGCCGTGCTGCTCGGCATGACGCGGCTCCGGGCGCACGGCCTCCGCTCCGGTGTCCTCGCGGAGGGACCCGAGGCGATGGCGCGGTCGATCACGAGCCTCGTGCGCCGCTAGCCGCCCCCTGCCCCGATAAGGTCGACGGGTGCGCATCGCTCGATTCACCACAGGAGAAGACCCCCAGTACGGCGTCGTGACCGGCGACCTCGACGAGCACGGGCAGCTGAGCGAGGACGCCACGATCGTGGCGCTCGCCGGGGACCCGCTCTACGTCGGGATCAAGCTGCTCGAGACCGAGCACAAGGTGGCCGACGTGCGCCTGCTGGCGCCGGTGCTGCCGCGCAGCAAGGTGGTGGGGATCGGCCGCAACTATGCCGCGCACGCCGCCGAGATGGGCAACGAGGTGCCGTCCGAGCCGCTGATGTTCCTCAAGCCGAACACGTCGGTGGTGGGCCCGAACGACGCCATCGTCTACCCGACGCAGTCGACGAACGTGCACTTCGAGGGCGAGCTCGCCGTCGTCATCGGGCGCATCTGCCGCGACGTGCCGGCGGAGAAGGCGACCGACGTCATCCACGGCTACACCATCGCCAACGATGTCACCGCGCGCGACCTGCAGAAGAGCGACGTGCAGTTCACCCGGGGCAAGGGCTTCGACACGTTCTGCCCGCTCGGCCCCTGGGTCGAGACCGACCTCGACCCCCACGACTTCGCCCAGGGACGTCGCGTGCAGACGTTCCTCAACGGCGACGTCGTGCAGGACGGCTCCACGGCCGACCTGATCTTCGACATCCCGACCCTGATCGCCCACGTCAGCAGCGTCATGACGCTCCTGCCGGGCGACCTGATCCTCACCGGCACCCCCGAGGGTGTCGGCCCGATGCTCCCCGGCGACGAGGTCGAGGTCGCCATCGAGGGGCTCGGCTCGCTCACGAACAAGGTGGTGTCCCGATGAGTGCCGACCGTCCGGTCCGCGTCCGCTTCTGCCCGTCGCCGACGGGGTCGCCGCACGTGGGCTTCGCCCGCACGGCCCTCTACAACTGGGCCTTCGCCCGCCACCACGGTGGCACGCTGGTCTTCCGCATCGAGGACACCGACAAGGCGCGCAGCACGCAGGAGTCGTACGACGCGATGCTCGGCGCGATGCGGTGGCTCGGCCTCGACTGGGACGAGGGGCCGGAGGTCGGGGGCCCGCACGCGCCGTACCGGCAGTCGGAGCGCGAGCACCTCTACCGCGACGTGCTCGCCCGGCTGGCGGGCTCGTCGTACACCTACGACTGCTTCTGCACCACCGAGGAGGTCGACGCGCGCCGCAAGGCGTCGGGCTCCAAGGTGATGGGGTACGACGGCTTCTGCCGCGAGCTGTCGCCCGAGCAGCGGGCGGCGTTCGAGGCCGAGGGCCGGTCGTCGGTCGTGCGGTTCCGGATGCCGGAGGGGTCGATCACCTTCGACGACCTGGTGCGCGGCGAGATCACGTTCGAGACCGAGTTTGTGCCCGACTTCGCGCTCTGCCGGGCCAACGGCGACCCGCTCTACACGCTGGTCAACCCCGTCGACGATGCGCTCATGGGCATCACCCACGTGCTCCGCGGCGAGGACCTGCTGTCCTCCACCCCCCGCCAGCTCGCCCTGTTCGACGCCCTCGTCGCGCTGGGCGTGGCGGAGCAGACGCCGGCCTACGGCCACCTCTCGCTCATCACGGGCGAGGGCAACAAGAAGCTCTCCAAGCGCGACCCGCAGGCCCACCTCTTCGCCTACCGCGACGAGGGCTTCCTGCCGGAGGGCCTGCTCAACTACCTCGCGCTGCTCGGCTGGGCGATCGCGGACGACCGCGACGTGTTCACCATGGACGAGATGGTCGCGGCGTTCGACATCGGTCGGGTGAACCCGCAGCCCGCCCGCTTCGACACCAAGAAGGCCGAGGCGATCAACGCGGCGCACATGCGCATGCTCGACCTCGACGAGATCACCCACCGCGTGCTGCCGTTCCTCAAGGACGCGGGTGTCGTCTCCGACCCCGTGTCGGACGCCGACGCGCAGCTGCTCGAGCAGGCGATGCCGCTGGTCGGGGAGCGCATCAACAAGCTCACCGAGGCGGTGGACATGCTCGCCTTCCTGTTCGTGGACGAGGACGCGTTCACCCGCGACCCGGTCGACGTCGCGAAGGTGCTGGACGAGGGCGGTCGGAAGGTCGTCGAGGCGTCCCACGCGGCGCTCGCCGCGCTCCCGCAGTGGTCGACGGCCGCCATCGAGGAGGCGCTGCGGGTGGCCCTCGTGGACGGCCTCGGGCTCAAGCCGCGCAACGCCTTCGGTCCCGTGCGCGTCGCCGTGACGGGTCGCCGCGTCTCGCCGCCGCTGTTCGAGTCGCTCGAGCTGCTGGGTCGCGAGCGCGGCCTGGGGCGCCTGCAGGGCGCACTGGCCTGATGAGCGGTACGTCGCCGTACCCGCCCGTCCCGATGTCGGAGGAGGAGCGGGCGGCGGCGTACCCGCCGTTGGAGTACCACCAGCTGCACCGCGCGGGGGACCGCGGCTGGTGGCGCCCGGTGCTCGGCGTGCTCGCCGTCGCGGTCGGCATGCAGGTGGTGCTGCCGCTCGGTGTGCTCGCGCTGTTCGCGGTGGGGCTCGGCGCGACCGGTGTCGTGGACGTGGACACGATCGTCGACACCGAGGACGTGCAGCCCGTGACGCTGGCGTACCTGATGGTCAGCCTCGCGCTGCTGACGCCGCTCGTCTGGGGTGTCACCCGGCTGCTCCACGGGCTGAAGCCCCGGTGGACCACGTCGGTCCTGCCCCGCATGCGCTGGGGGTTCTTCCTCGCCTGCATGGGCGTCTCGGTCCTCGCCCTCATCGCGAGCATGGCGATGTCGGTGCTCGTCACGAGCTTCGACCCCGACGCGCTGCCGGGCGACAGCGACGTCGGCGGCCTCAACGCCTTCACGTCGACGACCCGCGACTTCCTCCTCGTCGTCGTGCTGCTGACGCCGCTGCAGGCGGCGGGGGAGGAGTACCTGTTCCGGGGTTACCTCACCCAGGTCGCGGGCGGCATCTTCGAACGCCCGGCCGTCGCGCGCACGGTCGCCGTCGTGGTGCCCGCGCTCCTGTTCGCGCTCGCCCACGGGGCGCAGGACCCGCCGGTGTTCTTCGACCGCTTCGCGTTCGGGCTGGCGACGGGGGTGCTCGTCATCCTCACCGGCGGGCTGGAGGCGGGCATCGCGCTGCACGTCATGAACAACTGGTTTGCGTTCGGGCTCGCGCTGGCGTTCGGCGACATGACGACGGTGCTCACGCCCACGGGCGGCTCCTGGCTGAGCATCCCCGTCACCCTCACCCAGGAGCTGGTCTTCCTCGGTCTGGCCCTCGCCGTGCACCGCGGCATGCGGCTCTCCCGCCATGCCGACCCGGCCGTTTTGATCCGGTCCCGGGGCCGCGTGTATGGTTTCGCCTCGGCTCCTCAGGGGTCGTAACCATTGGGATATGGTGTAATTGGCAGCACGACTGATTCTGGTTCAGTTAGTCAAGGTTCGAGTCCTTGTATCCCAGCGAGATCGCGGCGAGAGCCCCGATTTTGTGGGAGACGAAGGCTTCGCTAGAGTCTCTCGAGTTGCCGGAAGGTGGCCGCGAGGCCGGCTGAAGGACAATGCCCCCGTTGTGTAGCGGCCTAGCACGTCGCCCTCTCAAGGCGGTAGCGCCGGTTCGAATCCGGTCGGGGGTACCAGCATCACCACGATGGGCCCGGTCGCGAGACCGGGCCCATCGTCGTTCGACCGCCTGGCTAGGCTGCGGGTCGTCCGCTCCCTCACGAAGGATGGTGCACTCCCGTGGCCCAGGTCACCGCCGTCGCCGAAGCCGCCGTCGCGGCTCCGCCCGCCGACGTCATCGCCGCGCTCGCCGACTACACGACGACGCGCCCGGCGATCCTCACCGACCGCTACACCGACTACGCGGTGCTCGAGGGCGGGACCGGCTCCGGCACGGTCGCCACGTGGCGGTTGCACGCCACCGAGAAGCGCGTGCGCCACGTCGTCGCCGACGTCACGGCGGACGCCACCTCGGTCGTCGAGAAGGACCGGAACTCCACGCTCGTCACGCGCTTCGACGTCGCGCCCTCGGGTGCCGGCAGCACCGTCACCGCGACGACGACCTGGCAGGGCGCGGGCGGCATCGGCGGCTTCTTCGAGCGCACCTTCGCCCCCAAGGGCCTGCGCCGCATCCACGAGGAGCTGCTCGGCAACCTGGCCGCGCGTCTCTCCGCCTGACCCCGCCCTCCCCGGCACCGGCCGACCGAGCGGGGTCGGGCGCGACCCACCGTCGTGTCCGATTCCCGCCGGTCCGGTGACGGGCACTGCGGCAGGATGGGGACGTGCCCACCCCCGTCCCGCCTCCCGCCGCGGCCCCCGGCGTTCCGCCGGCCCTCGAGCCCGAGGCCTGCTACCGCGTCGTCGCGAGCCGCGACCGCCGCTTCGACGGCGTCTTCTGGACGGCCGTGAGCTCGACCGGCATCTACTGTCGTCCCTCCTGCCCGGCCCGCACCCCGGCCCGGCGCAACGTCACCTTCCACGCGAGCGCGGCCGCCGCGCAGCGCGCCGGCTACCGGGCCTGCAAGCGCTGCCTCCCCGACGCCGTGCCCGGTAGCCCCGCCTGGGACCTCCACGCCGACCTCGCCGGCCGGGCGATGCGCCTCATCGGCGACGGCCTCGTCGACCGGGAGGGCGTCGACGGCCTCGCCGCCGCGCTGGGCTACTCGCCCCGGCACGTCGTCCGCGTCCTCACGACCGAGCTCGGCGCCGGCCCGCTGGCCCTCGCCCGGGCCCGCCGCGCCCAGACCGCGCGGGCCCTGCTCGAGGGTTCCGACCTCGCGGTCACCGACATCGCCTTCGCGGCGGGCTTCGCGAGCCTGCGGCAGTTCAACGCGACGATGCAGGAGGTCTACGCCGCGCCGCCCCGCGACCTCCGGGGCCGCAGCGGCCCGGCCGCTCCCGCCGGGGCGCTCTCCCTGCGGGTGGCGGTGCGCGCGCCGTACGCCGCCGGGGCGATGCTCGCCTTCCTCGCCGAGCACGTCGTCGAGGGGATCGAGGCGGTCGCGGGCACGGTCTACGCGCGGAGCCTCGCGCTGCCGCACGGTCCGGCCGTGCTGGCCGTGGACCTGGGCCGGCTGGAGGGACCGGTGGACGCGGGCGTCCGGCAGGTGCCGGTCACGGCCTGGCTCACCGACCTGCGGGACACGGGGACGCTGGTCGAGCGGGTGCGGCGACTCCTCGACGCCGACGCGGACCCCGTGGTGCTCGACGACCAGCTCGGCAGCGACCCGATGCTCGCGCCCCTCGTCGCCGCCACCCCCGGCCTCCGCGTCCCGGGCGCCGTCGACGGTGCCGAGGTCGCGCTGCGGGCCGTCATCGGCCAGCAGGTCAGCCTCGCGGGAGCGCGGACCGTCACGGCCCGCCTGGTGGCGCGCCACGGTCGGGGGCTGCCGGCGGGGCTCGCGGGCGTCGTACCGGGGGTGACGCACCTCTTCCCGACCACTGCGGCGCTCGCGGACGCCGACCCGGAGACCCTGCCCATGCCGCGCGCCCGCGGGCGCGCCCTGACCGGACTGGCAGGCGCCCTCGCGTCCGGCGCCGTGCGGCTCGACCGGGGGTGGGCGCGCGACGACGTGCGTGCCGCCCTGCTCGCGCTGCCGGGGATCGGGCCCTGGACGGCGGACTACGTCGGGCTCCGCGCGCTCGGCCACCCGGACGTCTTCCTGCCGACGGACGTGGGGGTACGGCGCGCGCTCGTCCCCCTCGGCTCCGAGGTGGCCGCGCTGCCGGCGCTCGAGGCCGCCTGGCGGCCCTGGCGCTCCTACGCCCTGATGCACCTGTGGAACACCCTGATGCCCGCGCTCCCGGGCGCGCACCCCGAGGAGGACAGCTGATGTGGAGCGTGATCGGGTCACCGATCGACGACCTGCGGATCGTGACCGACGGCGAGGCCGTGACGGCGATCGACTTCGCGCCGCACCCGGAGGCGCCGGCGCGTCCCGTGGGGGAGCGGGCCGACGACCACCCGGTGCTGGTGGAGGCGGCGGCGCAGCTCGCGGCGTACTTCTCCGGCTCCCTGACCCGCTTCGACCTGCCGCTCGCGCCGGGCGGCAGCGACTTCCAGCGGCGCGTGTGGGCGGCGTTGGCGGAGATCCCGTTCGGCGCGACGACGTCGTACGGCGCGCTCGCCCGCGACCTGGGGCTGACCGGGCACGGGGCGCGGGCCGTCGGGCTCGCCAACGGTCGCAACCCGATCCCCGTCGTGGTCCCCTGCCACCGGGTGATCGGGGCGGACGGCCGGCTGACGGGCTATGCGGGCGGGGTGGAGCGCAAGCAGGTGCTGCTCGACCTCGAGCGTGGCGACGACGGAGGGCTGTTCTGATGGGGCGCTGGCAGCGCGTCGGGGGCCGCGTGGTCCACGAGAACCCGTGGATGGTCGTCACGCAGGACGACGTGGTGCGACCCGACGGCACGCCGGGGGAGTACGGCGTCGTGACCGTGCGCAGCGACGCCGTCTTCGTGGTGGCGGTGGACGGACCGCCGGGGGCGGAGGAGGTCGTGCTCGTGCGCTGCGACCGCTACACGACGGGCGAGGGGTGGGAGGTGCCCGCCGGTGGCGCGGACGGCGACGACCTGCTCGCCGGCGCGCGCCGCGAGCTCGCCGAGGAGGCCGGCCTGCGGGCCGAGCGCTGGCGGGACCTCGGCCCGGTGACGTCGCTCAACGGCATCTGCCGGGCTCCCGGGCGCGTGTTCCTGGCGCAGGACCTGGCGCCGGTGGCGCCCGGCGACGGGAGCGGCGTGGCGCACGAGCAGGCGCTGGAGGGGATCTCGGAGGTGCGCCGCGTGCCCTGGCCCGAGCTGATGGGGATGCTGGCGCGGGGCGAGGTCCCCGACGGCGAGACCCTCGCCGCCCTCATGCTCGCCGCCGTCGCCCTCGGGCGCGTGTCCTGAAGCTCGTCGCGCCGAGTTGTCACGTACGCCGCGGTCTGGTGCGGGGTCTGGTGCGTCGAGTTGTCACGTACGCCGCGGGTTAGCGGGGGTACGGACAACAACGGGCCCGGGCCAAAACCGCCCCGGGCCGGCGCGGGGGGGGGGGGGGGGGGGGGGGGGTGGTTTTTCCCCGCCGGCCGCGGTTGGGGGGCGTCGGCCACAACTCGGCGCCGGGACCTACTCGGCCGCGGCGCGGCGCAGCGACTCGCAGAGGCGCTCGGCGGCGGCGAGGACGGCGGGGGCGTGCATGCGTCCGGGCTGGCGCGAGAGGCGCTCGAGGGGGCCGGACACGGACACCGCGGCGATGACCTTGCCGCTGGGGGAGCGCACCGGCGCGGAGACGGAGGCGACGCCCTGCTCGCGCTCGCCGACGGACTGCGCCCAGCCGCGGCGACGGATGCCGGAGAGGGCCGTCGCGGAGAACGCGGCGGTCTGCAGGCCGCGCTGCATGCGGTCGGGGTCCTCCCACGCGAGCAGCACCTGCGCGGCGGACCCGGCGCGCATGGTGAGCTGCGAACCGACGGGGATGGTGTCGCGGAGACCGCTGGGACGCTCGGCGGCGGCGACGCACACGCGGTGGTCGCCCTGACGCCGCCACAGCTGGGCGGACTCGCCGGTGATGTCGCGCAGCCGCGCCAGCACGGGGCCGGCGGCGGCGAGCAGGCGGTCCTCGCCCGCGGCGGCGGAGAGCTCGGCGAGACGGGGGCCGAGGACGAAGCGGCCCTGCATGTCGCGGGCGACGAGCCGGTGGTGCTCGAGCGCGACGGCGAGCCGGTGGGCCGTGGGGCGCGCGAGACCGGTGGAGGCCACGAGACCCGCCAACGTGGCTGGCCCGGCCTCCAGCGCGGTCAGCACGAGCGCCGCCTTGTCGAGAACGCCGACGCCACTTCCCTTGTCCATATGGCAATACTGACGTCTCATTGCGTGGGACGCAAGGGGTAAGGTGCTCCGCGTCAGATGACAACTGTGGCGTTGTTGGAGGAATCATGGGCAAGGCGGGCGCACGCACGCTGGTGGAGAAGGTGTGGGACGAGCACGTCGTCCGGAGCGCGGAGGGCGAACCCGACCTCCTCTACATCGACCTGCACCTGTTGCACGAGGTCACGTCGCCCCAGGCGTTCGACGGGCTCCGCCTCGCGGGCCGCCGGGTCCGCCGCCCCGACCTGACGCTCGCGACCGAGGACCACAACGTCCCCACCGTCGACTGGGACAAGCCGATCGCCGACCCCGTCTCCCGCACCCAGGTCGAGACGCTGCGCAAGAACGCCGAGGAGTTCGGGGTGCGCCTGCACCCGCTGGGCGACATCGAGCAGGGCATCGTGCACGTCGTCGGTCCCCAGCTCGGCCTGACGCAGCCCGGCATGACGATCGTCTGCGGCGACTCGCACACGTCGACCCACGGCGCGTTCGGCGCGATCGCGTTCGGCATCGGCACCTCCGAGGTCGAGCACGTGCTCGCCACGCAGACGCTGCCGCAGGCCAAGCCGAAGACCATGGCCGTGACCGTCAACGGCTCGCTGCCCGAGGGCGTCACCGCGAAGGACCTCGTGCTGACGCTCATCACGCACGCCGGCACGGGCGGCGGCCAGGGCTACATCGTGGAGTACCGCGGCCAGGCCATCCGCGAGCTCTCCATGGAGGCCCGCATGACGGTCTGCAACATGTCGATCGAGTGGGGCGCGAAGGCCGGGCTCATCGCCCCCGACGAGACGACGTTCGCCTACATCGAAGGCCGCCCCGAGGCCCCGCAGGGCGAGGACTGGGACGCCGCTGTCGCCCACTGGCGCACGCTGGTCACCGACGAGGACGCCGAGTTCGACCGCGAGATCGTGCTCGACGCCTCCGAGATGACCCCGTTCGTCACGTGGGGCACCAACCCCGGCCAGGGCGCGCCGCTCGGCGCCAGCGTCCCGTCGCCCGACGAGTTCGAGGAGCCCGACGACAAGGTGGCCGCCGAGAAGGCGCTCGCCTACATGGGGCTCGAGGCGGGCACCCCCCTGCGCGAGGTGAAGGTCGACACCGTGTTCGTCGGCTCCTGCACCAACGGCCGCATCGAGGACCTGCGCGTCGCCGCCGAGGTGCTCAAGGGCCGTCAGGTCGCCCCCGACACGCGGCTGCTCGTCGTGCCCGGCTCCGTGCGGGTGCGCCTGCAGGCGGAGGAGGAGGGCCTCGACGCCGTCTTCAAGGAGGCCGGCGCGGAGTGGCGCGGTGCGGGCTGCTCGATGTGCCTGGGCATGAACCCCGACCAGCTGGCCCCGGGGGAGCGCAGCGCGTCGACCTCCAACCGCAACTTCGAGGGACGTCAGGGCAAGGGCGGTCGCACGCACCTCGTCTCGGTCCCCGTCGCCGCCGCCACCGCCATCCGCGGCACGCTGTCGTCCCCCGCCGACCTGGAGCCGGCCACCGCCGGCGCCCGCTGAGCTGACGAGGAGTCGTCATGGACAAGTTCACCTCGCACACCGGCATCGGCGTCCCGCTGCGCCGCAGCAACGTCGACACCGACCAGATCATCCCCGCGGTCTACCTCAAGCGCGTGACCCGCTCGGGCTTCGAGGACGGGCTCTTCGCCGCCTGGCGCAACGACCCCGACTTCGTGCTCAACAACCCGGCGTACGCCGCGGGTTCCGTCCTCGTCGCCGGCCCGGACTTCGGCACGGGCTCGTCGCGCGAGCACGCGGTGTGGGCGCTGCAGAACTACGGCTTCCGTGCCGTCATCAGCCCGCGCTTCGCGGACATCTTCCGCGGCAACTCGGGCAAGTCCGGCCTCGTGGCCGCGCAGGTCGACGAGAAGGTCGTGCAGCGCATCTGGGCCGTCCTCGAGGAGAACCCGGGGGCGACCGTCACCGTCGACCTCGAGTCGCAGACGGTGCGCGCCGGTGAGGGCGTGGACGCGGTCGAGGACTCCTTCGACATCGACCCCTACACGCGGTGGCGGCTGCTCGAGGGCCTCGACGACATCGGCATCACGCTGGGCCACGACGCCGACATCGCGGCGTACGAGGCCGAGCGCCCGCGCTGGAAGCCCGTCACGCAGCGGGCCTGAGCGACGAGGAAGCCCATCACGACCCAGGCGGGGCGGACCGATCGGTCCGCCCCGCCTGGGTCGTCCCGGTGGGTGTGATCTCGACCCGACGCGGGGGGTTCTCCCCACGTCCACCGGACGTTCACCTACCCTCTCGGGGTGGTGATGGGGGAGCAGGAGCGCGTCGAGGCGCGCTCGAACACGTGGTGGCGGCGTCGACGGGTGCTCGCGCTCGGTACGTCGCGGTGGTGGACCCGTCGCCTCCTGGGCGCCTTCCTGGGCGCTGCCGGGATGTTCGTCATCGCCGTGGTCATCGCGCTCGTCCTCAACCTGACCCTCATGGGCACACAGCCGCAGTACGCCTGGGACGAGCGCCTGATGCGCAGCTCCGGGCTCCTCGCCGCCGACGTGCTCGTGCTCTGGACGCTGCTGATGCTCGCCTGGGCGGCGATCGGTCGATGGTGGTGGACGACGGGCCTCGTGCTGGCCCTGGTGCCCCTCGTCCTCGTCGCGGCGCTCGTCAAGCTGGACGAGCGGCAGGAGCCGCTCTACCCCGCGGACCTGGCCTTCCTCAGCGAGCCGGGCTTCCTCTTCTCGATGGTGTCGCCCGTGCTGGCGGTGCTCGTGCTCGTCCTCGTCGTGGTCATCATCGCCGCGGTCGGTGGCGGTGGTGAGTGGCTGACCGGTCGGCGCGGTCGCCCGCGCACCCGCGGCCGCGAGCTCTGGACCGTCGTCGGCGTGCGTGCCCTCGTGCTGGTCGTGACCGGCCTCATGGTCGTGCAGATGGGTCGCTTCAACCAGGACGGCAACGCCTGGCGGAACCTCTACGAGGAGCGGGGCGCCCAGTGGCGCCCGTGGAGCCAGCAGGAGAACTACCTCTCCAACAGCGTGGTCGGCGGCTTCCTCTACAACATGCCGACGGCCGCCATGGAGCGGCCGGAGGGCTACTCGGAGGCCGCGATGGAGGACCTCGTCGACCGCTGGCAGACCGCCGCCGACGGCCTCAACGTGGGCCGTGAGGGATCGTTCGCGGACACCAACGTGGTCGTCGTGCTCAGCGAGTCGTTCTCCGACCCGACGCAGCTCGAGGGCCTCGACATCCCCGAGGACCCCATCCCGCTCACGCGCGAGACGATGGCCGGCACGACGGCGGGCACCATGCTGGCGACCGGCATCGGCGGCGGCACGGCGAACGCCGAGTTCGAGGTGCTGACCGGCGAGCACCTGGGGCTCTTCGCGCCCCAGATGGTCGTGCCGTACCAGATGCTGGTGCCGAACTTCGCGACGTACCCGTCCCTGGTCGGGACGCTCCGCACCGAGGGCCACCGGGCCGTGGCCGTGCACCCCTACCTGGCGGGGATGTACAAGCGGCCCAGCGTCTACGAGACCTTCGGCTTCGACGAGTTCGTCACCGAGGACGACATGCGGTTCACCGACCGCACCGACGAGAACCCCTACATCGATGACACGGCGGCCTTCGACGAGGTGCTCGCCCAGATCGAGGACTCCGACGCCCCGCTCGTCACCAACCTGGTGACGATGCAGAACCACGCGCAGTACGGCAACAAGTACGACGACAGGCCCGAGGTCGGCACGGACGGCTTCACGCTCGGGCCGTCGTTCACGCTGGCCCTCGGCGACTACGTGCGGGGCATCTCCGACACCGACGCCGCCCTGCGCGACTTCCTCGACGCCCTCGAGGAGAGCGACGAGGACACGGTCGTGCTCTTCTACGGCGACCACCTCCCGGGCTTCTACGGGGACAGCTTCCGTCGGCTCAACGGCGACATCGCCATGCACTCGACGCCCTTCTTCGCGTGGAGCAACCGCGGCAACGTGCCGCGCGACGCCGGCGTGAGCTCGTCGGCCCTCCTCATGCCCTACCTGTACGACGTGGCCGACGCACCGCTGCCGCCGTACCTCGCGCTCCTGCGCACCTTCCACGAGCGCGTCGGGTCGGTCTTCCAGGGCCAGATCGTCACCCCGGAGGGCGAGGTGGTGGCCGAGGACGACCTCGACGAGGAGCAGCAGCGCCTCCTGCAGGACCTGCGTCTCGTGCAGTACGACGTCGCCGTGGGCGAGCGCTACGTCACCGACGAGATCTGGCCGGGGTCGACGGGCGAGCAGGACTGACCCATCCGGTCCGTGACCGGTGCCGAAGCACGATGGTCTGGACCGGTCCCCTCCGAGGGCCGGCGCGAGCAACGACCCGAGGAGTCACCGATGACCTCCGTCCCGTCCAACGGCATCACCCTCAACGTCACCGACACGGGTGGCGACGGCCGCCCCGTGGTGCTCATCCACGGCTGGCCCCTCAGCGCCGCTTCCTGGGAGAACCAGGCCAGCGTCCTCATGCAGGCCGGGCACCGCGTCGTCGCCTACGACCGGCGCGGGTTCGGCGACTCCGACAAGCCGGAGACCGGCTACGACTACGACACGCTGGCCGCGGACCTCGACGGCCTCCTCACCGAGCTCGACCTGCGGGACGTCACGCTCATCGGCTTCTCCATGGGTGGCGGCGAGGTGGTCCGCTACCTCTCGACGTACGGCGCGGACCGCGTCCGCTCGGCCGTGCTGGCCGCCGCGGTGCCGCCCTACCTGCTGAAGACCGACGACAACCCCGAGGGAGGCCTCGGCGAGGACGACGTGCAGGAGTTCGTCGACGGTGTCTCGGGAGACCGCGAGAACTTCCTCGACGGGTTCACCACCGACTTCTTCTCGGTGGACGGTGAGCTCCAGGTGAGCGAGGAGGAGCGGCAGAAGGCGCTGGCCTTGACCGAGCCCGCCACCACCGCGTCGCTGGCCGGCTGCGTGAACGCGTTCGCGCGCACGGACTTCCGCGGCGACCTCGCGGCCATCACCGTCCCGACCCTCGTCATCCACGGCGACGGCGACGCCACGGTCCCGTTCGAGGTGTCGGGCCAGCGCTCCGCCGACGCGATCGCCGGCGCGGAGCTCGTGGTGGTCGAGGGCGCACCGCACGGGTTCAACGTCAGCCACGCCGCCGAGTTCAACGCCGCGCTGGGCGACTTCCTGGCGCGCTGAACGCCACCTGTCGCACCGGCAGCGACGCCCCCGCCGCAGGAAATCGGGCAACGCCCGTTGTGGCGGGGGCGTCCGCGTCCTAGCGTTCTCGATCACCACCCGCGCGGCACGGGGCCACCCGGGGGCACCGGAAGGACACCAGTGAACAAGTCGCAGTTCGTCGACGCCCTGTCCGCGAAGTTCGAGGGGAACAAGAAGGCGGCCGCCGAGGCGCTCGACGCCGTCGTGGACACCATCACCCGCGAGGTCGCTCGGGGCGAGAAGGTCGTCATCACCGGTTTCGGTGCGTTCGAGAAGCGGGTCCGCGAGGCCCGTGTGGTGCGCAACCCGCAGACGGGTGAGCTGATCGAGGCCGCGAAAAAGGCCGTTCCGAAGTTCACGCCGGGCGCCGACCTCCGCAACGTCATCTCGGGGGCGAAGCAGCTGCCCGCCGCCACCGTCGAGGCCGCCGGCGACGCCGCCAGCGGGCTGGTCGCGAAGGTGACGGGCCGCGGGTCGCGGAAGACGAGCACGAGCGAGCCCGCGCCGACGGACACCGCCACGGACGCAGCCCCGGCGACGAAGACGCCCGCGAAGAAGACGCCCGCGAAGAAGACGCCCGCGAAGAAGGCCCCCGCGAAGAAGGCCCCCGCGAAGAAGGCCCCCGCGAAGAAGGCCCCGGCCACGAAGGCAGCTGCGAAGAAGGCCCCGGCGACGAAGACGCCCGCCACCAAGGCCGCTACGACGGAGAGCACGACGAGCTCGTCGACCCCGGCCACGAAGGCTGCTGCGAAGAAGGCCCCGGCGACCAAGGCTGCTGCGAAGAAGGCCCCTGCGAAGAAGGCCCCTGCGAAGAAGGCCCCTGCGAAGAAGGCCCCTGCGAAGAAGGCGACGGGGGCCGCGGACACCCCGGCCCCCGAGAAGCCGAGCAGCGACGCCTGACGGAAGCGCCGCCGTACCCCGGTTCCCCCTGCCCCCCGGGTCGGGGGGGGGGGGGGGGGGGGGGCAGCCGCGGGGGGGGGCCCGCGCCCCCGCGGGCGGCCGCCACGGGGGGGGG
>NZ_JAAGXA010000014.1:16940-84330 GCF_010686755.1 Nocardioides zeae
CCCCCCCCCCCCCCCCCCCCCCCCCCGGGGGGGGGGGGCCCCCCCCGCCCCCTCCCCCCCCCCCCCCCCCCCCGACCCAGGTGGAGCCCGAGACCCGGGTGGAGCCTGAGACCCGGGCGGGGGCTCAGTGCAGCAGGGCGCGGGTGCGGGCGCCGAGGCCGAGGCGCGTCGCGGCGACGAGGGCCGTCGCGTCGTCGACGTCGCGGCGCAGCGTGAGCAGGGCGCCCGGGACGGCGTCCGCGCCGCCGAGGGCGTGGGCGTCGGCGGACCCGACGCCGAAGCAGGGGTCGAACTCCTCGGCGTCGGCGGAGTAGAGCACGGTGCCGGTGCCGTCGGCATCGGCCACGAACGACGGACCCGGTCGCCCGAGCACCACGGCGAGCGCGGCGTCGAGGTCCTGGGGCAGGAGGGCCGGCAGGTCGGCGCAGAGCGCTGCGGGCCGGGCCTCGGGCCACCGGCGGCGCACCTCCGCCGCGCCCTGGCGGAGGCTGCCGTTCAGGTCGCCGTCGACGGGGTCGGGGAGCACCACGCAGCCCACGCCGGCCAGCTCGTCGGCGAAGCGGTGGTCGTCGGTGAGGGCCAGCACGGCGGTCACGCGCGGGGTGGACAACGCGGCCGCCGCCGTGTCGAGCGCGAACGCCGCGGCGAGCTCCCGGCGGGGCACCGGGATCGAGACCAGGCGCGACTTCCCGACCGCGGGAGGCTTCACGGGCAGGATCACGACGGCGGAGGACGGGCTCATCGGGAGCGATTGTCGCAGCAGGTCGGGCGGGGGAGGGGCACGGCGGGGTCGGCCCTCCGCACGACGAGCGCCTATCCTCACGTGCGGCGCCCGCGGGGTGGTGTCGGTGAGGAGCAGACGATGTCGGTGCGCAGGCTGAGCGAGCGCCGGGGGTGGGCGTACACGCTCGGGGCCTCCATCCTGAAGCCCACGCTGACGGCCGCGGTGACGCGGACGTGGGTGGGCGGCGAGAACATCCCCGCCACGGGCGGGTGCGTCATCGCGCTCAACCACATCACCAAGGTCGACCCGCTGTTCGCAGCGCACTTCGTGTACGACCACGGCCGGCTGGCGCGCTACCTGGCGAAGTCGAGCCTGTTCGAGGTGAAGGGTCTGGGCACGTTCCTCACGGGGGCGGGCCAGATCCCCGTCGAGCGCGAGAGCGCCGGCCTCTCGGCGTACCAGGCGGCGGTGGCCGCCGTGAACGCCGGCGCCTGCGTCGTCGTCTACCCCGAGGGGACCATCACCCGCGATCCGGACCTCTGGCCCATGACCGGCAAGACAGGCGCCGCGCGGATCGGCCTGGCCACGGGCGCGCCCGTGATCCCGGTGGCGCACTGGGGTGCGCAGGACGTGCTCGCGCCGTACTCCTCCACCCCGCGGCTGCTGCCGCGCAAGCACGTGACCATCCACGCCGGCCCGCCCGTCGACCTCGCCGACCTCACCGGGGACCGCGTCGACACCGCGACCGCGGCCGAGGCGACCGAGCGCATCATGGGGGCCATCACCGACCTGCTCGCCGGGATCCGCGGCGAGGACCCGCCCGCCGAGCGGTTCGACCCGCGGGCGCAGGGCGTGAGCGAGTTCGGGCGGCCCCGGGCCGTGCCACCCCAGCCGGCCGGGACGACGGAGCGACCGCAGGACCAGCTGGCCGACCAGCGCCACGACGAGGAGGACGCATGACGAAGGTGGCGGTGCTGAGCGCCGGGTCGTGGGGGACGGCGTTCGCGCTCGTGCTCGCCGACGGCGGCGGCGACGTGACCCTGTGGGGCCGTCGGCAGGAGGTCGTGGACCGCATCAACGAGCGGCACGAGAACACGGAGTACCTCCCGGGCATCCAGGTCCCGCCCACGGTCGACGCGACCACCGACCCCGAGAAGGCCCTGGCGGGGGCCGACGTCGTCGTCTGGTCGATGCCGTCCCAGACGCTCCGGTCGACCCTCGAGGGCTGGCGCGACCTCGTGCCGCGCGACGCGGTCTCGGTCTCCCTCATGAAGGGTGTCGAGCTCGGCACCGTGAAGCGCATGAGCGAGGTGATCGAGGAGTCCCTCGACGTGCCGCGCCGCCAGGTGGCCGTCGTCAGCGGCCCCAACCTCGCGAAGGAGATCGCGCGCCGCGAGCCCGCCGCGTCCGTCGTCGCGTGCGAGGACGAGGAGACCGCGGTGCGGCTCCAGAAGCTCGTGCACACGCCGGCGTTCCGCCCCTACACGACGACGGACGTCGTGGGCTGCGAGATCGGTGGCGCCTACAAGAACGTGGTCGCGCTCAGCGTCGGCATGGCGGTCGGCCTCGGGTTCGGCGACAACACGACGGCATCGGTCATCACGCGCGGGCTCGCGGAGACGGCGCGGCTCTCGATGGCGCTCGGCGCCAACCCGTTGACCCTCATGGGTCTCGCGGGGCTCGGTGACCTCGTCGCCACCTGCTCGTCGCCGCTGAGCCGCAACCGCACCTTCGGCGAGCGACTGGGCCACGGCATGACGACCGAGGAGATCTACGCGTCGACCCGCCAGGTCGCCGAGGGCGCCAAGTCGTGCAGCTCGCTGCGCGACCTCGCGCGGCGCACCGGCGTCGACGCGCCGATCGCCGACCACGTCGACGAGGTCGTCGCGGGACGGATGACGGCGCGCGACATGATGGAGTCGTTCGTGGCGCGCGAGACCAAGGCCGAGACGGACTGACGGCGGACGTCATGCGGGCCGGTCGCCACGGGCACCGGACCGCATGACGTCCTGAAGGGAGCAGGGGTCCGGACGAGCCCCTCCGCGGGACGTCAGCCCAGCCGGTCCAACGCCTGCGCGAGGTCGGCCCAGAGGTCCTCGACGTCCTCGACGCCCACGGAGAGCCGCACGAGGGACTCCGGGATGGTCGGTGCCTCGGTCTTCCACCGACGCCGCCGCTCGAGCGTCGACTCGACGCCTCCGAGGCTGGTGGCGAAGACCCAGAGGTCCGTGGTGCGGCAGAGCAGGTCGGCCGCGTCGGGGCCGGCGTGCAGCTCGACGGCGACGATCGCGCCGAAGCCGGGGTAGCGCACCCGGGACACCGCCGGGTGGGCCTCCAGGCGGCGCACGAGCTCGACCGCGTTCGCCTGGGCGCGCTCGACGCGCAGGTGCAGGGTGCGCAGGCCGCGCAGCGCGAGCCAGGCCTCGAGGGTGCCGGGGATCGCGCCGAGGAGGTCACGGCGCCCCTTGAGCACGTCGAAGAGGGCGTCGTCGCGCACGACGAGCGCGCCGAGCAGGGCGTCGGAGTGCCCGGCGAGGTACTTCGTCGCCGAGTGCAGCACGATGTCCGCGCCGAGCTCGAGCGGCCGCTGCAGCAGGGGCGTCGCGAAGGTGTTGTCCACGACGACCTGGGCGCCGGCGGCGTGGGCCGCCTCCGTGACGGCCGCGATGTCGGCGACCTCGAGCGCCGGGTTGGTGGGCGACTCGATCCAGAGGATCGCGGCGTCCTCGCAGGCGGCCGCGACGGCGGCGGTGTCGGCGATGTCGACGAGCTTCCCCTGGGCCCGTCCGCGGAGCCCGGCGTCGCCCAGCTGGCCCAGCGTGCCCTGGTAGGCGTGCTGGGGCGCCACGACGGTCTCGCCGTCCGCCACGAGGTCGAGCACGGTCGCGACGGCCGCGAGGCCCGAGGAGAACGCGAGCGCGCGTCCGCCCTCGAGGCTGCCGAGCGCCTCCTCGAAGGCCAGCCAGGTCGGGTTGCCGTAGCGGCCGTACTCGACGTCGCCACCCCCGACGTACGTCGCGGCCATGGTGATGGGGGTGTTGAGCGGGGCGTCGGGGACCACCGGCGGGCGGCCGACGTGGACGGCGCGGGTGGCGGGGCGGAGACCCGCCGCGGGCTCGGGGGAGTGCGCGGGCGCCGCGGGCCGGGGCACGGACGGGGAGTCGTCGGGCATGGGAGCGAGCCTAGGCCGGTAGGGTCAGCCCCCATGAGCGCGCCCTCCCCACGTCCCCGGGTCGCCGTCGTCTTCGGCGGACGGTCGGCGGAGCACTCGATCTCCTGCATCTCCGCCGGCAGCGTGATCGCCGCGCTCGACCCGGAGAAGTACGACGTCGTGCCCATCGGCATCGCTCGCGACGGCAGCTGGGTGCTCGAGGACCCCGCCACGAACCGGCTCGAGCTCGGGCCGGGCGGCGTCCTGCCGTCGGTGCGCAGCGAGACCGCGGTGCAGCTCGTGCCGGGCGCGACCGCAGAGCTCGTCGTCAACGACGCCGCCGACGTGCCGCGCGTGCTGGGCGACGTCGACGTGGTCTTCCCCGTCATGCACGGCCCGTTCGGGCAGGACGGCACCCTCCAGGGGCTGCTGGAGATGGCGGGGGTGCGCTACGTCGGCGCCGGGGTGCTCTCCTCGGCCGTCGGCACCGACAAGATCCACATGAAGCGCCTCTTCGAGGCGGCGGGCCTCCCGGTCCTGCCCTACGTGACGGTGACGCCCCGCGACTGGGCGCGCGACGAGGCGGGCGTACGTCGCCGGATCGCCGACCTCGGGCTCCCGGTGTTCGTCAAGCCGGCGCGGGCCGGCTCCAGCTTCGGCATCTCCCGCGTCGACGACCTCGCCGACCTCGACGCCGCGCTGGCGGAGGCCCGGCAGCACGACCCGAAGGTCGTCGTCGAGGCTGCTGCGGTCGGTGCCCGCGAGATCGAGTGCGGGGTGCTCGCGGGGCAGGGCGCGGACGACCACCGCACGAGTGCGCTGGCGGAGATCCGGGTGACCTCGGAGCACGCGTTCTACGACTTCGAGGCGAAGTACCTGCCCGAGGAGAACACCGCCCTCGACGTGCCCGCCGACGTGCCCGCCGACGTCGAGGCCCGCGTGCGCGAGCTGTCCGTGGCCGCCTTCGACGCGCTCGACTGCGAAGGCCTGGCCCGCGTCGACTTCTTCGTGTTCCCCGACGGCCGGGTCGTGCTCAACGAGGTCGAGACGATGCCCGGCTTCACCAGCCTCTCGATGTTCCCCCGCATGTGGGCGGCGAGCGGGGTCGACTACCCGACGCTCGTCGACCGCCTGGTCACGCTCGCGCTCGGCCGCGACGTCGGGCTCCGCTGAGCCCCCGGCACGGGCTCAGACGCAGGGCTCGACGGTCTCCGTGCCCGCGAGCACGGCGGGCGCGACGTCGACCATCTCCTCGACCGGCGGCCGGCGCTCGGCCGGGATGCGCAGCTCGACGACGGGCTCCTGGCCGATCGTGGTGAGCACGGCGTCCGTCGTCTGGTCGCGGTAGGTCGCGGGCTCGGCGTACCAGCCCACACCGCCCACCTCCTCGCAGTCCGAGATCTCGGTGAACGAGGCGGGCATGTCGACCCCGCAGACGACGACCACCGCGGGCTCGCCCCAGGCCCGCGCGGACAGCCCGTCCTGCTCGACCTCCCGCACCTCCTGCCCGTCGACCTCGTCGGGCAGGGCGTCGAGCACGGCCTCGCAGGCGGCGCGGTCGGCGTCGGGGAGGTCCGCCAGCGCCGGGGCGCCCTCGACGCGCACGGGGTCGGCCCCGCAGGCGGTGAGGCCGACGGCCGTCCCGACGAGGGCGAGGGCCAGGCCGGCGGCGGCACGCGGCGTACGGCGCGGGGACAGGAGCACGCGGACCTCCGTGGCGCGAGGGGACGAGCGGGACGAGCGCCGCCGAGCATCCCACGCAGCCCGGCACCCGGGCTCCGCAGGGCGTGCACGGAAGCGTGGGCGGCGTCTGGTGGGATGGACCCATGGCGTCGCTTCCCCGTGAGACCCCGCTGTCCGAGGCGGGCGAGTTCGCCGTCGTCGCCGCCCTGCTGGAGCGGTTCCGCGCCGAGCGCGAGGACGTCCTGGTCGGGCCGGGTGACGATGCCGCCGTCCTCCGGATCCGCCGCGGCCACGCGGTGGTGTCCACGGACCTCGTCGTCGAGAACCGGCACTTCCGCCGCGACTGGTGCTCGGCGGAGGACGTCGGCCACCGTGCCGCGGCCCAGAACCTGTCCGACATCAACGCGATGGGCGGCCGCGCCCACTCGCTGACCCTCGGGCTCGCCCTGCCCGAGGACCTCACGCTGGGCTGGGTCGAGGACTTCGCGACGGGGTTCGCCGCCGAGGCCGCGCGCGTCGGGGCGGTGGTCGTCGGCGGCGACGTCACCCGGGCCAGCGAGATCGTCGCCGCCGTCACCGTGATCGGCAGCGTGGCGAAGGCCCCCGTGCTGCGCTCGGGTGCCCTCCCGGGCGACGTGCTGGCCCTCTGCGGGCGGCAGGGCTGGGCAGCGGCCGGGCTCGCCGTGCTCGGGCGGGGCTTCCGGTCGCCGCGCGTGCTGGTGGACGCCTACCGGCGCCCCGAGCCGCCGTACGACGCGGGCGCCGCCGCAGCCGAGGCCGGCGCCCACGCGCTCGTCGACGTGTCCGACGGGCTGCTGGCGGACGCGACGCACGTCGCGGTCGCCTCGGGCGTGCGGATCGACGTCGCGACCGAGGCGCTCGGCGTCGACGAGCCGCTGCACGCGGTCGGCGCGGCGCTGGGGGCCGACCCGCAGCAGTTCGTGCTGAGCGGCGGGGACGACCACGGCCTGCTCGCGGCGTTCGCAGCGGACGCCGAGCTGCCGGAGGGGTGGAGCGTGATCGGACGGGTGCACGAGCGCGTCGCCGCCGACGAGCCCTGGGTCACCGTCGACGGCGCCCCCCACGAGGGCCCCACCGGCTGGCGGCACTTCTGACCCCGGGCGCCCGGCGACGAAATGCCGGAGGGCCCGCCAGCGGTGCTGGCGGGCCCTCCGGTGAGACGCGAGGCGTCAGGTCAGCGCGTGACCTTGCCGGCCTTGAGGCAGCCGGTGCAGACGTTGAGGCGGGTGGGGGTGCCACCGACCTTCGCGCGGACGCGCTGGATGTTGGGGTTGAAGCGACGCTTCGTGATCTTCCGCGACCACGGCCGATTGTTGCCGAAGCCCGGCTTCTTGTCGCAGATGTCACAGACGGCAGCCACCGTGAACTCCTGAAGTCGATGTAGAGACGATTCGATTGTCACCACCGAACGGGTCCGCGGGTGCGGTGCTCGGAGAAGGCAACCGCAGAAGAGTAGCGGATGCCCGCGAGAGTGGGCCAATCGTCGCCGCGACCCCGTGCCGCGACCACCGCATCGTCCCACGACGGGCCCGGTCCGACTAACCTCGGCTCGATCACCCCACGGCGCACCGCTGCGCCCCGCCCAGCCCCGGAGGACCCATGACCGATCCCGGGCAGCCCGGTCCGCCCGGTCAGCCCGTGCGGCTCGAGGTCGTGGCTCGGTTCGTCGACATCGCGACCGACGCCCTGGGCGACGCGCGCGAGGAGATCGACGCGCTCAACGTCTTCCCCGTGCCCGACGGGGACACGGGCACCAACATGTTCCTCACCATGTCGACGGCCCGCGAGTCGTTGCGCCAGGTGCTGCGCGAGGCCGGGCTCGGACGCATCGCCGGTGACGCCCACGCCGGTCCGCCCGTGCCGGGTGCCGTGCGTCCCGAGCACCTCGTGCTCGCCCTGCGCGCGCTGGCCCGCGGGGCGCTCATGGGCGCGCGCGGCAACTCGGGCGTGATCCTCGCCCAGATGCTCGGCGCCATCGCGGGCCACCTCGAGCGGGCCACCCCCGACGTGCGCGCCGCGACGCTCGTGGCGGGCTCGCTGGCCGAGGCGACGGCCGCCAGCTACGCCGCGGTGGGGGAGCCCGTCGAGGGCACGATCCTCACCGTCGCCCGCGCCGCCAGCGAGGCGGCGACGGAGGCTGCGGCAGCGCCGGGCGCCCGCTCGCGCGACGTCTACGTGGCGGCGGCCGCCGCGGCACGCGATGCCCTCCTCCTCACGCCCCAGCAGCTCCCGGCCCTCGCGGCGGCGGGCGTCGTCGACGCCGGTGGCCGGGGGTTGAGCGTCATCCTCGACGCCGCCGAGACGGCGCTCACCGGTCGCCGTCGGCTGTCGGGCCCCGTGCGCCTGGGCCACCACCAGATCCCGCTCCCGGCGCCCGAGCCCGACGGCGCCGACGCGGCGGACCAGACGGCCACCCCGGCGTACGAGGTCATGTACCTCCTCGAGCCCACCTCCGCCGAGGCGGTCGCCGAGCTGCGCGCCCGGCTGGCGGAGATCGGGGACTCGCTCGTCGTCGTCGGCAGCGACGACCTCTGGAGCATCCACGTGCACGTCGACGACGCCGGCGCGGCCGTCGAGGCCGGCATCGCCGCGGGGCGTCCCCACCAGGTCCGCATCACCCACTTCGACGACTCCGTGCACGGTCACGGCGGGGGCCACGGCCACGGTCGGCCGGGGAGCCACGGCGCCGGTACGACGCGGCGCACCGGCCGCGCGGTCGTCGCGGTCTCCGCAGGTCCGGGCCTGGCCGCGCTCTTCGAGGACGCGGGCGCCCTGGCGGTGCCGGGCGGTCCGGGTGAACGGCCCTCGGCCGGCCTGCTGCTCGAGGCGGTGCGCCGGACGGGTGCCGCCGAGGTCGTCATCCTCCCCAACGACCACGACTCACTGCGCACCGCCGAGATCGCGGCCCGCACGGCGGAGGAGGACGGCGACGTGGAGGTCGCGGTCGTGCCGAGCCGGGCGCAGGTGCAGGGGCTGGCCGCCCTGGCGGTCCACGAGCCGGGCCGCGCCTTCGGGTCCGACGTGCTCGAGATGACGGCGGCGGCCCGGCACTGCCGGCACGGCGCGGTGACGGAGGCCTCGAAGCGGGCGATCACGTCGGCGGGCCCGTGCGAGCCGGGCGAGGTGCTCGGCGTCGTCATGGGCGACTTCGCCGTCGTCGGACAGGACCGCCTGGGCGTCGCGGTCGAGGTGCTCACGCGGCTCCTCGCGGTCGGCGGCGAGCTCGTGACGATCGTCGGTGGGGAGGGCTCGGGCGACCTGGCCGCCCGGCTCGCGGCCCACGTCGAGACGGTCCACCCCGGCGTCGACGTGGTGACCTACGACGGCGGGCAGCCGCGCTACTCCCTCCTGCTGTCGGTGGAGTGAGGTAGGCAGAGCCCCATGATCACGCTCGACTCGCCGATCGAGGCCGTCCTCGGTGGGGCGGCCAAGAAGGTCACGAAGGTGCGCGAGCAGCTCGGGCTCCGCACGGTCGGTGACCTGCTGCGGCACTTCCCGCGCACCTACCTGCCGGTGGGGGAGCTGACCGCGCTCGACCCCGACCTCGAGGTGGGCCGGCAGGTCAGCGTCGTGGGCCGGGTCAGCGAGTCCCGCCTGCGGTCCTACACGGACCGCCGCACCCGCCGCACGGCGTACCGGTTGGAGGTCGTGGTCGCGACCGACGGCCCGTCGCTGCGGCTCACCTACTTCGCCCCGCACAAGGGCATGGCGACCCACCACGAGCGGCGTCACCAGGTGGGCACCGTGGGGGTGTTCCTCGGCAAGCTCGACACGTTCGGGGGGCGCTGGCAGCTGACGAACCCCACGATGGTGCCGCTCGAGCTGCCCGACACCGTGGCGCCGACCGACCAGGACGAGGCGGGCCGGGCCGCGGTGGCGGCGTTGCGCAACCTGTTCCCGATCTACCGCGCGACCGCCGGGGTCGAGTCGTGGGACCTGCAGGCGGCGATCGGGTTCGCCCTCAGCGTGCTCGAGGAGCCGGAGGACCCGCTGCCGCCGTCCCTGCGCGAGGCCAACGGGCTGGTCGGGCTGCGGGAGGCCTTCGAGCGCGTGCACCAGGCCGACTCGTGGGGCGACGTCACCCGGGGCATGCAGCGCTTCCGCTTCGACGAGGCGCTGGTGACCCAGCTCGTGCTGGCCCGGAGGCGTGCCGCGCTCCGCGGGGTCGCGGCCGCACCCCGCACCGGCGTCCACCCGGACGGCCGGGTGGGCGGGCTGCTCGCGGCCTTCGACGCGTTGCTGCCGTTCGAGCTGACCGCGGGCCAGCGGGAGGTGGGGGCCCAGCTCGAGGCCGACCTCGCGGCGGACCACCCCATGAACCGGCTGCTGCAGGGCGAGGTCGGCTCGGGCAAGACGCTCGTCGCGCTCCGGGCGATGCTGCGCGTCGTCGACTCGGGCGGCCAGGCCGTGCTGCTGGCGCCCACCGAGGTGCTCGCCCAGCAGCACGAGCGCTCGCTGACGCGGCTGCTCGGCCCGCTCGCGCAGCCGGGGATGCTCGGCGGCGCCGACGAGGCGACGGGCATCGCCCTCCTGACCGGATCGATGTCGACCGCGCAGCGGCGCGCGGCGCTGCTGCGGATCGCGTCGGGGGAGGCGGGGATCGTCGTCGGCACCCACGCGCTGCTGGAGGACAACGTCGTCCTCGCCGATCTCGGCCTCGTCGTCGTGGACGAGCAGCACCGCTTCGGCGTCGAGCAGCGCGCCGCACTCACGGCGAAGGCCGCCACCCCGCCGCACGTGCTCGTCATGACGGCGACCCCGATCCCGCGCACGGTCGCCATGACGGTGTTCGGCGACCTCGAGACGTCCGTGCTCAGCGAGCTGCCCGCCGGCCGCGCCCCGATCCAGACCACGGTCGTCCCGCTCGCGGACGCCCCCCGCTGGATCGACCGGGTGTGGGCGCGGGTGCGCGAGGAGGTGGAGATGGGCCACCAGGCGTACGTCGTGTGCCCGCGCATCAGCGAGGGCACCAGCGAGCAGGGCGAGAGCGACGCCGTCGACCTCGACGAGGACGGCGAGGTGCTGCCGATCGCGACCGGCAGGTCGGGGGGCGGCGACGGGGGCGGGGCCACCCCGGCCCCGGCGGCCGTCGAGACGACGCTCGAGCAGCTCACCGGCCCGGGCGGGCCGCTGCACGGGCTGCGGGTCGCGGCGCTCCACGGCAAGCTGCACCCCGACGAGAAGGACGCGGTGATGCGCGGGTTCGCGGCCGGCGAGATCGACGTGCTCGTCTCCACCACCGTGATCGAGGTCGGCGTCGACGTCGCCAACGCCACGACGATGGTGCTGCTCGACGCCGACCGCTTCGGCGTCTCCCAGCTCCACCAGCTGCGCGGCCGCGTGGGCCGTGGCGGCCTGCCCGGCCTCTGCCTGCTGGTGACGCGGGCGCAGGCGGGCACGCCGGCCCGCGAGCGCCTCGACGCGGTCGCCTCGACCACCGACGGCTTCGAGCTCTCCCGCGTCGACCTCGAGCAGCGCCGGGAGGGCGACGTGCTGGGTGCCTCCCAGTCGGGCTACCGGTCGAGCCTGCAGACGCTGCGGGTGCTCCGCGACGAGAAGACGATCGTCGCCGCACGCGGCACCGCCGAGGACCTCCTCGCCGACGATCCCGAGCTCGACGGCCTGCCGCGCGTGCGCGCCGCGGTCCTCGACCTCGAGGCGTCGTCGACCGCGTCGTACCTGGAGAAGTCGTGACGCGCATCGTCGCGGGTCGGGCGGGCGGACGCCGGTTGGCCACGCCGCGGGGCGACGCGACGCGGCCGACCTCCGACCGGGTGCGCGAGGCCTTGTTCTCGCGCCTCGCGTCGTGGGTCGGCACGCTCGAGGGCCTGCGGTTCCTCGACCTCTACGCCGGTTCGGGCGCCGTCGGGCTGGAGGCGTGGTCGCGGGGCGCTGTCGTGACGCTCGTGGAGCACGACCGCCGCACGGCCGCCCTCGTGACGGCCAACGCGCGCACCGTGGGCGCCCGGCTCGGCGGTCCCGACGCCGAGGTCGAGGTCGTGGCGGGCTCCGTGGGCACGACGCTCGGACGGGCGCCGTCCGCGCCGTACGACGTCGTGTTCAGCGACCCGCCCTACCCGCTGGCCGACGCCGCGGTGGAGGCGGACCTGGCCGCGCTCGTGGCGCACGGCTGGCTGGCCGCCGAGGCGGTCGTGGTGGTCGAGCGCTCGACCCGCAGCCCGGAGCCCGCGTGGCCGCCGGGGATCGAGCTCGAGGTGGGACGCAAGTACGGCGAGACGACCCTCTGGTGCGGCTGGTACCGTTCCGCGCCATGACGCGTGCGGTGTGCCCGGGCTCGTTCGACCCGCTCACGCGGGGCCACCTGGACATCGTGACCCGCGCGGTGGGGCTCTTCGACGAGGTCGTGGTCGCCGTCGGGGTCAACGCCAGCAAGCGGCGCCTCTTCAGCGACGAGGAGCGGCTCGAGATGGCGGCGTCGGCGACGGCCGACCTCCCCGGGGTGCGCGTCGAGGGCTTCAGCGGCCTCCTCACGGACTTCTGCACGGCGGTCGGGGCGGTCGCCGTGGTGAAGGGGCTGCGGAGCGCCGGGGACTACGAGTACGAGCTGCCCATGGCCCAGATGAACGACCACCTCAGCGGTCTGGAGACGGTGTTCGTGGCCTCGCGGCCCGCGTTCGCGCACGTCTCGTCGAGCCTGGTCAAGGAGGTGGCGGGCCTCGGCGGGGACGTGGAGCCGTTCCTGACGCCCGAGGTCCACGCGCGGCTGCTCGCCCGGATCGCGGAGCGCCGGGCCGAGGCCTGAGGCGCGCCGGTCGCTACGGGTCGCGCCGGACGGGGACCGGTTTGGCGCAGCCGAGGGTCGTCGGTACGCTTTCCCGGTTCTGTCCTGTCCGTGCACCGAAGGTGGACCACTGAACCGCTTGGACCCGAGAGCGCCGCTCGTGCTCGACACACGCGAGCTGAGCCGCCGCCCGGGGTCCCAGCACGAGGTGGAGCGCTCGGTGCCGGCGCCGGCAGAGCTGGGCATCGAGGTCCTCGCTGTCCCCGAAGGCTCGGAGGTCGACCTCGACCTGCGGCTGGAGGCGGTCATGGAGGGCGTCCTGGTCACGGGAACGGCACGCGCCGCTCTCGTCGGCGAGTGCGTGCGGTGCCTGGAGGAGATCTCCGACGAGCTGTCGGTGTCCTTCCAGGAGCTGTTCGTGTACGACGACGGGGCTGCGGCCGATCCCGAGGCCGACGACGAGCTCGGTGTCCGTCGGCTCGAGGACGACCTGGTCGACCTCGAGCCGTTGCTGCGGGACGCGGTGGTGCTTGCGCTGCCGTTCCAGCCCGTGTGCTCCGAGGACTGCCCGGGGTTGTGCGTCGAGTGCGGCGCGCGGCTGGCGGACGACCCGGGACACACGCACGGCGAGCCGATCGACCCCCGGTGGGCCGGTCTCGTCGGGCTGGTCGAGGACCGCGGCGACGACAGCACGACCTGAGCCGAGGCTCGCAGCAAGACCCGAGAACGTCCCCGCAGGGGGACCCGCCGGACCCGGCGGGGTGAGGATCGGTCGGCACCAGGCCGGCGGACGAACGAGGAGAATGAAGTGGCTGTCCCGAAGCGGAAGATGTCGCGCAGCAACACGCGCCACCGTCGCTCGCAGTGGAAGGCGTCCGCGCCGTCGCTGGTGACCTGTGTCAACCCCGCCTGCGGTGCTCAGCACCTCCCGCACCGTGCGTGCGCGAGCTGCGGCCAGTACGGCGCCAAGGCGAGCCGTCGCCAGGTCCTCTGAGCGCCTCCGGCGACTCGCTGAACCCCTCGCTCGCCCTGTCTGACTACGCCGAGCTCCGAGCAGCGCTCGGGGGCCCCGAGCTGGCCCCCGAGCTGCTCGAGCGCGCTCTGACGCACCGCTCCTACGCGTACGAGAACGGCGGGCTGCCCCACAACGAGCGCCTCGAGTTCCTCGGCGACTCGGTGCTCGGCATCGTCGTGACCGAGACGCTCTACCGGACGCACCCCGACCTCTCGGAGGGGCGTCTGGCGAAGCTGCGCGCCGCCGTGGTGAACGCCCGCGCCCTCGCGGGGGTCGCGCGCGGCATCGGTCTGGGCGAGAACATCAAGCTCGGCCGGGGCGAGGAGGCCACCGGGGGCCGCGACAAGGCCTCCATCCTCTCCGACTGCCTCGAGGCCGTCATCGGAGCCGTGCACCTCTCGGGCGGCATCACCGTCGCCGCCGACGTCGTGCACCTGCTGTTCGACCCGCTCATGGAGGCCGCCGCCGCCCTCGGCGCCGGCCTCGACTGGAAGACCTCGCTGCAGGAGATCGCCGCCGAGCGCTCCCTCGGCGTCCCGGAGTACCTGATCACCGACGAGGGCCCCGACCACCTCAAGACCTTCACGGCGCGGGTGCGCGTCGGCGAGGGCGTCTACGGCCACGGCGTCGGGCGCTCGAAGAAGGAGGCGGAGCAGCAGGCCGCCCAGACGGCCTACGGCGAGCTGTCCGTCGGGGCCGCCGCCGAGCCTGCCCCGGAGCCTGCCGCGGGCCCCGCCGCCGGGAGCACCGACGGTGCCGGAGCTCCCTGAGGTCGAGGTCGTCCGGGCCGGGCTCGAGCGCCACGTGGTGGGTGCGCGCATCACGGCCGTCGACGTGCTCCACCCCCGGCCGGTACGCCGCGACCCCGGCGGTCCTGCCGGCTTCGCCGCCGCTCTCCTCGACCGCCGGATCACCGGCGCGCGCCGGCGCGGCAAGTACCTGTGGCTGCCGCTCGACAACGGCGACGCCCTCACCGCCCACCTCGGCATGAGCGGCCAGATGCTCGTGCAGCCGGCTGACGCCGCCGACGAGCGCCACCTCCGCGTGCGGTTCCACCTGGAGGGTGCCGCCGAGGGTCGCGAGCTGCGGTTCGTCGACCAGCGCATGTTCGGCGGCGTGGCCGTCAGCGTCGGTGGGGCCGAGCTGCCGCCGGAGATGGCCCACATCGCGCGCGACCCGTTGGACCCCGCGTTCGACGACCAGGCGTTCGTGCGCGCCGTACGTCGTCGGGTGTCCGCGGTGAAGCGCATCCTGCTGGACCAGACCGTCGTGTCGGGGGTCGGGAACATCTACGCGGACGAGGCGCTGTGGCGGGCGCGGATCCACGGCGAACGGCCGGGGGAGCGGCTCAAGGCCGCCCAGGTGCAGGAGCTGCTCGACCACGCCCGGGCGGTCATGAGCGACGCGCTGGCGCAGGGCGGCACGTCCTTCGACGCGCTCTACGTCAACGTCAACGGGGAGTCGGGCTACTTCGACCGCTCGCTGTCGGCCTACGGGCAGGAGGGGCGGGCGTGCCCGCGCTGCGGCACCGCCATCCGCCGGGTCGCGTTCATGAACCGCTCGTCCTACTTCTGCCCGGTCTGCCAACCGGTCCCGCGCAGGACCACGCGTCGGATTGACCGTCGCGCGGCCGGGTGAGACATTAGACGACGGCCCGATCGGGCCCACCCACCCACTGCGTCACGCTCCCGGAGGATCTTCATGGCCAAGGCGCTGATCGGCTACCTGAACAGCGACCTGCGGGTTCCCGCCCGCCTCGAGGTGGACAACGCCCGCCTCCGCGCTCGGGTGAACGACCTCGAGCAGCTCGTCCTGCGTCTCCAGGCGGAGAACGACCGGCTCACGGCCGCGCAGGCGGCCGTGCTCCTCGAGGACGCGCAGGACCTGCAGCCGGCCTGACGGCCGCTGGACGGAGCCCCGGTCACCGGGGCTCCGCAGCACGTCCCCCATCTCGGTGCACCGTCTCTGGAACCTGCTGGCCCCGGCCCGCCTCGGCCCTGGTTTCCGCCGCCTCGTCCTCACCTTCTGGACCGCCAACCTCGCCGACGGCGTGATGATCGCGGCCGGTCCGCTGCTCCTCGCCTCGCTCACGAGCGACCCCTTCCTCATCGCCCTCGGCGCGGCCGCGCCGCGGGCCGCGTGGGTGGTCCTCGGCCTGTACGCCGGCGTGGTCGCCGACCGCGTGGACCGGCGCCTCCTCATGCTCGTCACCAACGTCGTGCGGGTGGTGGTGGTGACGGTGCTCGTCGTCGCCCTCGCGACCGACCGGGTGGGCGTGACGTGGGTGCTCGTCAGCCTCCTGCTCCTCGGCGCCGCGGAGTGCTTCAGCGACACGGCGGGCGCCACCCTCATGCCGATGCTCGTCGCCAAGCGCGACCTCGGCATCGCCAACGCGCGGGTGATGGTCGGCGCGATGACCATCAACCAGCTCGCGGGACCGCCGATCGGTGCGGCGCTCTTCGCGGCCGGTGCCGTGTGGCCGGTCGCGGCGCAGGCGGTGCTCCTGGCGTTCGTCGTGCTGCAGCTGGCCCGGCTCGAGCTCCCCGCCCTCGTGCGCGAGCCCGGCCGGCGCTCGGTGGGCCGCGACGTGGCCGAGGGGGTGCGCTGGTTGGCGGGCAACCCCCCGGTCCGCACGCTGGCGCTCGCCATCCTCTGCTTCAACGTCACCTTCGGCGCCACCTGGGCGGTGCTCGTGGTCTACGCGTCGGACCGCCTCGGCCTCGGCGAGCTCGGCTTCGGCCTGCTCACCGCGTGCGCGGCCGTGGGTGGCGTGGTCGGGGCGCTGTCGTACGGCGCGCTCGAGCGCCGCTTCGCGCTCGGTTCCATGATGCGCGTGGGGCTGCTCGTCGAGACCGCGACCCACGGGGTGCTGGCGCTGACCACGTGGCCGGTGGTCGCGATGGCGGTGCTCGTCGCCTTCGGCGTGCAGGCCTCCGTGTGGGGCACGACGTCGACGACGGTGCGCCAGCGGGCGGTCCCCGCGGCCATGCAGGGACGGGTCACCAGCGTCTACCTGCTGGGCATGCAGGCGGGCCTCGTGGCGGGTGCGGTGCTGGGCGGCGCACTGGCCCAGGTCGGCGGCGTGCGGGCGACGCTGTGGTTCGGGTGTGCCGGCTCGGCCCTGATCCTGGCCCTCATCTGGCGCCAGCTGCCGCGCATCGCGCACGCGGGGGAGTGAGTCGGTCCCCCTCCTCGCGGGCTCCCATGGCCTAGCCTGGCCCGACCTACCGGGAGCGACCGGCGTCGGCGAGGAGATCCGCGGGTGTACCTGAAGAGCCTGACCCTCAAGGGGTTCAAGTCCTTCGCGTCCGCGACGACCCTCCAGCTCGAGCCCGGCATCACCTGCATCGTGGGCCCGAACGGCTCCGGCAAGTCCAACGTGGTGGACGCGCTGGCCTGGGTGATGGGCGAGCAGGGAGCCAAGAGCCTCCGCGGCGGCAAGATGGAGGACGTCATCTTCGCCGGCACCTCCGGTCGTCCGCCGCTCGGTCGCGCCGAGGTGGCGCTGACGATCGACAACGCCGACGGGGCGCTGCCGATCGAGTACGCCGAGGTGACGATCAGCCGCACGATGTTCCGCAACGGCGGCTCGGAGTACGCCATCAACGGCACCGCCTGCCGCCTGCTCGACGTGCAGGAGCTGCTCAGCGACTCGGGCATCGGGCGCGAGATGCACGTCATCGTCGGCCAGGGGCAGCTCGACTCGATCCTGCGGGCCACGCCGGAGGACCGGCGCGGGTTCATCGAGGAGGCCGCCGGCGTCCTCAAGCACCGCAAGCGCAAGGAGAAGGCGCTCCGCAAGCTCGACGCGACCGAGGGCAACCTCCACCGGCTCTCCGACCTCATCACCGAGATCCGCCGCCAGCTGAAGCCGCTGGGCAGGCAGGCCGAGGTGGCGCGGCGCGCGCAGACGGTGCAGGCGGACGTCCGCGACGCCCGCGCGCGGCTGCTCGCCGACGACATCGTGACCGCACGCACCGCGCTCGCCCAGGAGCTGGCCGACGAGTCGCTGCTGGTGCAGCGCCGGGAGGCGGTCGCCGCCGAGCTCGCCGCGGCGCGGGAGTCGGAGGGCGCCGTCGAGGCCGCCCTCCGCGAGGACCTCCCCGCGCTGGCCGCCGCGCAGGAGACCTGGTTCGCGCTGTCCGGCCTCCGGGACCGGCTCCAGGGCACGCGATCGCTCGCCGCGGAGCGGGTGCGCACCGCGCGGCACGACGAACCCGCCACCCCGTCCGGCCGGGACCCCGAGCAGCTGGAGGCCGAGGCCGAGCGGGTGCGCGCCAACGAGGAGCGCATCGGGGCCGAGGTGGAGGAGAAGGCCGCGGCGCTGGCCCGGGCCGTCGAGCGTCGGGCGGACGCCGAGGAGGCAGCCGCCGCGGAGGAGCGGCGGATCAGCGCGCTGCAGCGTGCGGCCGCGGACCGCCGCGAGGGGTTGGCTCGTCTCCACGGCCAGGTGAACGCCGTCCGCTCCCGGGCCCGCGCGGCCGAGGACGAGGTGGGGCGGCTCACCCAGGCCCGCGCCGACGCGCTCGCCCGCGCGGAGCGGGCCCACCGCGACTTCACGGCGCTCGAGACCCGCGTCGCCGGGCTCGACGCGGGCGAGGAGGGCCTCGACGCGGAGCACGAGGCGGCCGCCGATGCGCTCGACGACCTGGAGGAGCAGATCGCGGGCGCGCGGACCGCGCTGCAGGAGGCGGAGCGGCGTCGCTCGGCGCTCGCCGCCCGCAAGGAGGCCCTCGAGCTCGGACTCACCCGCAAGGACGCCGCGGGCGCGTTGCTCGCGGCCGGTGACCGGCTCGGGGTCGTGCTCGGGTCGACCGCCGAGCTCCTGGCGGTGCGCCACGGCTTCGAGACCGCCGTCGCCGCGGCCCTCGGTGCGGCCGCCGACGCCGTCGCCGTCGAGGGCGTCGACGGGGCCGTCGCGGCCATGGAGCTGTTGAAGGACGACGACGCAGGCCGCGCCCAGCTCGTGGTGGCCCAGGCGGACGGGGCCGCCCCGCCCGGGGTGTCGGACCGCGCCACGTGGCCGGCGCTGCCGGGCCACGCGACGTACGCGCTCGACGTCGTCGAGGTGCCCGACCGCCTGCGGGCGGGCGTGCAGCGGCTGCTGGAGCGGGTGGCGGTGGTGGCGGACCTCCGTACGGCGCGGACGCTGCTGGCCGCGTCCCCGGAGCTCGTCGTCGTGACGCAGGACGGGGACGTGCTCGCCGCCGACCGCGCGAGCGGTGGCTCGCAGGCGCAGCCGAGCTTGCTCGAGGTGCAGGCCGCCGTCGACGAGGCGACCGAGCAGCTGACCGCGGCGACGGCCGAGGTCGAGCGACTGACCTTCACCGTGCGGACCGCGGAGACGCAGCGGCAGGACGCGGCCGAGCGGGTCGAGGCCGCGCTGGCCCGGCTGCACGAGTCGGACGCCGCGCTGGCCGCGGTGGCCGAGGAGCTCGCCCAGCACGGGTCGTCTGCTCGGGCGGCGACCGGGGAGGCGGAGCGGCTCGGTGCCGCCACCGCGGCCGCGGAGCAGGCCCGTGAGGAGGGCATCGCCGGGCTCGCGGAGCTGGAGGAGCGTCTCGCGCGCGCCGAGTCCGCGCCGGAGGAGGAACCGGACACGACCGACCGCGAGGAGCTCGCCGCGGCGGCGCGCGACGCGCGGCAGGCCGAGATGGAGGCGCGCCTGGCGCTGCGCACCGCGGAGGAGCGGGGCCGCGCGATCCAGGGTCGGGCCGACGGGTTGCTGCGCCAGGCGCGGCAGGAGCGCGAGACGCGGGCGCGGGCGGCGGAGCGGCGCGAGCGGCTGCGACGGCAGGCGGCCGCCGCCGAGGCCGTGGTGACGGGGGCTGACGTGGCCCTGTCGTGGCTCGAGCTCTCGGTCGCGGAGGCGGCGGTCCAGCGGGGTCGCGTCGAGGAGTCGCGTCGCTCCCGCGAGGAGCAGCTCCTGGCGGTCCGGGCGACGCTGCGCGACCTCGGGCGTCAGCACGACGAGCTGGTCGACAGCGTCCACCGCGACGAGATGGCGCGCGCCCAGCAGCGGATGCGCATCGAGCAGCTCGAGACGAGGGCGGTCGAGGAGCTCGGCACGGATCCCGAGGTGCTGGTGGCGGAGTACGGACCCGACGTGCCCGTGCCGCTCGAGGAGGGGCACGCGCCGTACGACCGCGAGGAGCAGGCCAAGCGGCTGCGCACGGCCGAGCGCGCCCTGGCGCAGCTCGGCAAGGTGAACCCGCTGGCGCTCGAGGAGTTCGCCGCGCTGGAGGAGCGTCACCAGTTCCTCACGGAGCAGCTCGAGGACCTGCGTCGCACGCGGAAGGACCTGCTCGACATCGTCCGCGAGGTGGACGCGCGGGTGGAGCAGGTCTTCACCGAGGCCTGGTTGGACGTGCAGGCGGCCTTCGACCACGTCTTCGCGCGGCTGTTCCCGGGAGGCGAGGGGCGGCTGCTGCTCACGGACCCCAGCGACATGCTGACGACCGGCGTGGAGGTCGAGGCGCGGCCGCCGGGCAAGAAGGTCAAGCGCCTGTCGCTGCTCTCGGGCGGTGAGCGCTCGCTCGTCGCCGTCGCCTTCCTGGTGGCGCTCTTCAAGGCGCGGCCCTCGCCGTTCTACATCCTCGACGAGGTGGAGGCGGCCCTCGACGACACCAACCTCGGGCGCCTGCTCGAGATCTACGAGGAGCTCCGGGAGAGCTCGCAGCTCCTCGTCATCACCCACCAGAAGCGCACGATGGAGGTCGGCGACGCGTTGTACGGCGTCACGATGCGCGGTGACGGCGTCTCCACCGTGATCAGCCAGCGACTGCGGGAGGGCTCCCGCGAGGAGGAACCCGCATGAGCGACCGCCCACCCCGACCCCGCCGCTCCGACTTCGCCGTCTGGCGCCGGGCCACCACCCGGTGGCGGGACGACGACGCCTACGGCCACCTCAACAACGCGACCTACTACGAGCTGTTCGACACCGCCGTCAACGCCCACCTCTACGAGGCGACCGGGCTGGACGTGCGCGCCCAGCCGCAGATCGGGATCGTCGCCGAGACCTCGTGCCGCTACTTCCGCGAGATCGGGTTCCCCGCCCCCATCGACATGGGCCTGGTCGTGGACCGCGTGGGCACGTCGTCGGTGATCTACCGCATCGGGCTCTTCCAAGGACCCGACGGGGGACCCGACGAGGAGGCGGCCGCCGAGGGGCGCTTCGTCCACGTCTACGTCGACAACACCGGTGGCCCCGGCGACCGGCCCGTCGCCCCGCTCCCGGCCGCCGTCCGGGCCGCGGTGGAGCCCCTGCTCCGGGGCTGAGGCCGGGCCGGGACCCGGGACGGTCGCGCGGTTTCGTCGCCGCTTGGGTGGAGGTGGCACCCTGAATCGCAGACGTGTGGTTCAGCCCTGCGTTCCTTCCCGTCCCACCTCTCGGAGGCCCCTGTGCTCGTCGTCTGGCTGTCCCTCTTCCTCGTCCTCGTCGTGGCCGGCGTCGTCGTCGCCGTCGCGGCGAGCACCTCGGCCGAGGCCGAGGGGAGCGAGAACCGCTGGGTGCAGCGACTGCGCGGCTCGGTGCCGAGCCTCCCGGTGATCCGCGAGGACGAGGACGTCCACCTGCGTCGCTGACGTCGGGGCGACCGGTCAGCCGACGGCGACCGAGGCAAGGCGGCTGAAGGCGGCGACAGCCGTCTCGTCCCGCACCTCGGCCGCTGCGCTGCGCAGGACGCGAGCGAGGGCGAGCTGCAAGTCGGGATCGGGGTGCGCCCGGCCCGGACTCCTCGCGGCCCACGCCTCGTCGTCTCCGTCGGTCGAGCGGCTGGTGCCGTCGGTGGTGTGACCGCGCAGTGCGCCTCGTTCTCGTGCCACGGCCGCACGGAAGGCCAGGTCCGCTGCCTGCTCGATGGCCTCCGCGACCTCCGCGTCGGCGGACGCGACCAGGTCGCGCACCTCGTCCGCGTGGGAGCTGGCGCCGAGAGTGGCCGCCAGGGTGGTGACGACCCGCACCGTCGCGTGGTGACGTGCCGCATCGACGAGGACAGCGCCGAGCCGTCGCGGCGCCTCGGCCCGCATGGTCGTCCGTGCCGACCACTGGAAGGGATCGAGCAGTCCCTCCGGTGGGTCCGCCGACACCCGGCTCGCGTCACGGGCGTCGCGAGCGGCCGCTGCCCACTGCGCCGAGCCGTGCTCGACGACGGCGAGCCCCAGGGCGTCCTTCGTCGGGAAGTAGCGGTGCAGCGACCCCCGGGCGATCCCGACGTCACCCGCGACGTCCGCCAGCCGCGTGCGCTCCCATCCGTCGCGATCGCACCGTTCCGCAGCGCAGTAGATGGCTGACAGTGCCGCCGTCGCCCCCTTCATGGTGCGGCCGGGCGCGCGCCCGGGATGGTTGCTCCGGTAGTGGCGCTTGTAGCGGGTGGGCGGCAGCACGGGGTCCCGAGGGCTCATGGGACGAGCCTGCCCGGGAAGGTCGCCCGCCGGCCTCGCTCGGCCCACCCTGGGGACGGCCGACCTGTCGGGGCCACCTGGGGATGGCCGACGGGCTCAGGCGCGGCAGGGATGTCCCCCACGGTCCCGAACAGCTTGGACACATCCGGCACGGGCGCCGCACTCGATCCGCCCTCGATCCCACGCGGAACAGGTCGAACAGCGTCGATCGGCACTCGATCGGCCCTCATCACGGCGCGCGCGGGTGCTGGCGCGGCGGTCGACGTGCCGGATCTGTCCAAGCCAATTGCGAGCCCCGACCCCTCCTGGGGTCCGGAGCGCGCCACGCCCCGCCGCGTTCGCGCGGATGCCGGTCGGACTGCTCGCGGATGATTGGATTGCGCCCATGGGTGAGTGGCTCTACCTCGTCATCGGCATCGGCGTCCTGGCCGTCGTCGCCATCGTCGGACTCGTCGCGACGGCTGGTCGCCGACGCGGCGCGCCGCCCGTCGAGGCCCCGGAGGACCGTGCCGGCGGGTTGTTGGCGCCGGAGCGTCCGGTCGACGAGCGCCGCCCCGGCGACCGCGACGGCGACCGCGACGGCGAGGACGTCCCCGCGGGCGGGACGGGCACCCTCACCGAGGTCCCCGAAGGCCCCGTCACGATCGAGGAGCCGCCGACTCCGGCGCCCGAGCTCGATCGCCCCGAGGGCACCCAGTCGCGCCTCGTGCGCCTGCGCCAGCGCCTCTCCCGCTCCCAGGGCGGCCTCGGCCGCGGGCTGCTCGCGATCCTGTCGCGCGACCGTCTCGACGAGGACGCGTGGGAGGACATCGAGGACACGCTGCTCACGGCCGACATCGGTGTGGCGCCCACCCAGCAGCTCGTCGACAACCTCCGCACGCGGCTGCGCGTGGAGGGAGGCGCCACGGACGTGCGCGCCGTCCTGCGCGAGGAGCTCGTCACCCTCGTCGACCCGACGATGGACCGCACCCTGAAGGTCAGTGGCGCGGACGGCAAGCCCGGCGTGGTCCTGGTCGTCGGCGTCAACGGCGCCGGCAAGACCACGACGGTCGGCAAGATCTCGCGCATCCTCGTGGCCCAGGACCGCAGCGTGGTGCTGGGTGCGGCGGACACGTTCCGTGCGGCCGCCGTCGAGCAGCTGGCGACCTGGGGCGAGCGCGTCGGCGTTCCGGTCGTCCGCGGTCCGGAGGGCTCCGACCCGGCGAGCGTCGGCTTCGAGGCGGTGAAGCAGGGCATCGCCGACTGTGTGGACACCGTGCTGGTCGACACCGCGGGCCGCCTGCAGAACAAGGCCGGCCTCATGGACGAGCTCGGCAAGGTCAAGCGCGTCATCGAGAAGCAGGCCGAGGTCACGGAGGTGCTCCTCGTGCTCGACGCGACCACCGGCCAGAACGGCATGGTGCAGGCCCGCGTCTTCAGCGAGGTCGTCGACGTGACCGGCATCGTGCTCACCAAGCTCGACGGCTCCGCCAAGGGCGGCATCGTCGTGGCGGTCCAGCGCGAGCTGGGCGTGCCCGTGAAGCTCGTCGGCCTGGGCGAGGGCCCGGACGACCTGGCGCCGTTCGACGCCGGCGCGTTCGTCGACGCCCTGCTGGGCTGACCCTGGTGGCGACCACCTCCGGGGGCAGCCCGCGCGGCGCCCACCGCGCGCCCGCCCCGCTCAAGCCCGGTGCGGCGGCACCGGCCCCCGGTGACCTCCGGCCGGACATCCAGGGCCTGCGGACGGTCGCGGTCGGGTCGGTCCTGCTCTACCACCTGTGGCCGAACCGTCTCACCGGCGGTTTCGTCGGGGTGGACGTCTTCTTCGTCATCTCCGGCTTCCTCATCGGGTCCCACCTGCTCAGGGAGCTCGAGTCCACGGGGCGCATCCGGTTGGGCCGGTTCTGGGCCCGGCGGGCCAAGCGCCTGCTTCCCGCCTCGCTGCTGGTGCTGCTCGTGGTGACGGTCGCCGCCCACGTCGTGATGCCGCTGAGCGAGCGCACCGGCGTGCTGAAGGAGGTCGTGGGCTCGGCCTTCTACGTCCAGAACTGGGTGCTCGCCAACGAGGCGGTCGACTACCTGGCGGCCGGTGACGCACCGTCGCCCATCCAGCACTACTGGACGCTGTCGACCGAGGAGCAGTTCTACATCCTGCTGCCCCTCATCCTGGCGGCGCTGGCCCTGCTGCTCCGCCGCCGCGGCGGCGAGGGTGGCGAGGGTGGCGAGGGTGGCAGCCGCCGGCCCCGCCGCGTCGTCGTGGTGCCCGTGCTCGCAGTGCTCGCGAGCGCCAGCCTCGCGTACTCGATCCACCTCACCACCGCCGAGCCGGGCATCGCCTACTTCTCGACCTGGACGCGCGCCTGGGAGTTCCTCGCGGGCGTGCTCCTCGCCGCGCTCGCGCCGCGGCTGCCGCGCTGGACGCGTGAGGTGCTCGGCTGGGCGGGCGCGGCCGCCGTGCTCGTCACCGTCGTCACCTACACGGGGGAGACGGCGTTCCCGGGGTACGCCGCGGCCCTGCCCGTCCTCGGCACCGTGGCCCTCCTGGCGGCGGCCGACGCGGGTCCGGTCGCGCTCGCGAGCCGGTTCCGCCCGGTCACCTGGATCGGTGACCTGTCCTACGCGATCTACCTGTGGCACTGGCCGCTCATCGTGCTCGTGCCGTTCGTGACCGAGCAGCCGCTGCGCACCGTGGACAAGCTGGGGATCGCCGTCGTCACGGTGCTGCTCGCGTGGATCTCGACGCGCTTCATCGAGGACCCGGTGCGGTTCTCTCCGCGCCTGCTCGGCGGCGGGCGGTCCGCCCGCGCCGTCGGGGCGTGGATGCTCGCGGTCACGTGCGTCGTGGCCGGGTCGGCGTTCGGCGGGATCCGCTACGCCGAGCACCGCCAGGACGAGCTCATCGCGGAGGCGAACGCGCTCCTCGCCAGCGCGGACTTCCGCTGCCTCGGCGCGGGCCAGCTGGTCAACGACGACTGCGGCGACTTCGGCACCGTCATCGTGCCCGACCCGTCCGTCGCCGGGCGCGACGACTACAACGACGGGCGCTGCTGGGCGCCGTACGGGGTGAGCGACCCGCAGGTCTGCAGCCTGCCGCTGCGGGACGACACCCCGGAGCCCCCCGCTGACGCCGAGCCGCTCCGGGTGCTGGCGGTGGGGGACTCCCACAACAACGTGTTCCTGCCGGCCTACGAGGAGATGTACTCCGAGCTCGGGTGGCAGATCGACGTGACGGGCCGCGCGGGGTGCTCCTGGAGCACGGTGCCCCAGGGCAACAGCGTCGGGGCGCGGCGCGACGAGTGCAACGAGTGGAAGCGGAACGTCGCCGACCTGCTCGCCGACTCCGAGCCCTACGACCTCATCATCACGACGAGCCTCCAGTCCGGCTTCCTCGCCGAGCCCGTCGACGGGGAGACGCCGGAGGAGACGACGGTGCGCGGGCTGCGCGAGGCCTGGGAGTCGCAGATCGCGCGGGGCGCGGTCGTCGTCGCGATCCAGGACAACCCGATGATGGACAAGGACGTCGTGCAGTGCGTCGAGCGCGAGGGCCTCGCCGCCGTCACCGAGTGCGCGCAGCCGCCGTCGCGCGCGTTCGCGGGCTACGACGCGATCGCGCCCGCCGTCGAGCAGACGCCGGGCAGCGCGCTCGTCAGCCTCCGCGACCTGCAGTGCACCGAGCGGTCCTGCTCCCCGGTCATCGGCAACGTCGCGGTCTACCGGGACTTCACCCACATGACCGCGACCTTCGTGCGCACGCTGACCCCGTTCTTCGTCGACCGCGTCCTGGCGGCGATGGATGAGGCCGAGGCGAGCGCTCCGCCGAACGGCTGAGCGTCGACCGCGCGGTTCACCGGAACGTAACAAAGCGTCCGGACGTGTTTCCCGCGCGAAACAAGGTGAGGTCGGCGAGGAAACCTCGGGACTCGATGGTTGCCTGCACCGGTCCTCCCGTGCGCCGCACACCGCCGTCGCGGACGGGCAGGACGACGTACGACGACGGGAGTTTCCATGGAGTACGCGCTCCAGGCCTGGATGTTGGCCTCGGCATCGCTGGTGCTTCTGATGACGACGCCGGCCCTCGCCCTGTTCTACGGGGGCATGAGCCGGTCCAAGTCGGTCCTCAACATGATGATGATGTCGTTCTCGGCCGCGGGCGTCGTGGGCCTCGTCTACGTGCTGTGGGGCTGGTCGATGACCTACGGCACCCAGGACGTCGCGCTGCTGTTCAGCAACCCGTTCGAGCTGTTCGGTCTGCGCAACGTGGAGGGAGCGACGTACCTCACCGTCGGTTTCCAGCTCACCTTCGCCGTCATCACGGCCGCCCTCATCAGCGGTGCCGTGGCGGACCGCCTCAAGTTCTCGGCGTGGCTGCTGTTCGTGCCGCTGTGGGTGACGCTCTCCTACTTCCCGCTCGCGCACATGGTGTGGGGCGGTGGCTTCCTGAGCGGTGCGCAGAACGGTCTGGCGGACCTGGTCTTCTCCGGTGACGGCGGTGCGGCCGTCGCCCCGGTGGACTACGCGGGCGGCACGGTGGTGCACATCAACGCCGGCGTGGCCGGCCTCGTGCTCGCGCTGCTCCTCGGCCGGCGCATCGGCTTCGGCAAGGAGCCGATGAAGCCGCACAACCTGACGCTGACCATGCTCGGTGCCGGCCTGCTGTGGTTCGGCTGGTTCGGCTTCAACGTCGGCTCGTGGGTGCCCGGCGACCTCACCGGCGACGCGATGGGTCAGTACTGGCTCGACGAGACCAGCCTGGTGTGGCTCAACACGACCGTCGCCACCTGCGCCGCGATCGTCGGCTGGCTCGTCGTGGAGAAGATCCGCGACGGTCACGCCACGTCGCTCGGCGCCGCGTCCGGCGTCGTCGCCGGCCTCGTCGCCATCACCCCCGCCTGTGGTGCGCTCTCGCCGCTGGGTGCGATCGCCCTCGGCATCGTGGCCGGTGTGGCGTGTGCGCTGGCGGTCGGCCTCAAGTACCGCTGGAACTACGACGACTCGCTCGACGTCGTCGGCGTCCACCTCGTCGGCGGCCTCATCGGCACCGTCGCGATCGGCGTGCTCAGCACCTCGGGCGGCATCGCCTACGGGCACAGCCCGAAGCTGCTCGTCGTGCAGGCCGCGGTCGCGCTCTTCGCCGTCCTGTGGTCCGCCGTGGCCACGCTGGTCGTCGGCCTGGTCGTCAAGGCGATCGTCGGCCTGCGGGTCCACGAGGACGACGAGGTCGAGGGCATCGACGGCGTCGAGCACGGTGAGTCGGCCTACGATCTCGTCGGCGCCCGCAGCGGTGGTCTCGGCGGTTCCAAGCACCTGGCAGGGTCCACGCACGTTTCCGAGGGAGTGTGAACATGAAGCTCGTCACCGCAGTCATCAAGCCCCACAAGTGGGAGGACGTGCGCGAGGCGCTGGAGACCTTCGGGGTCACCGGCATGACCGTCAGCGAGGTCAGCGGCTACGGCCGGCAGAAGGGCCACACGGAGGTCTACCGCGGCGCGGAGTACGACATCGCGCTCGTCCCCAAGATCCGCATCGAGATCGTGGTCGAGGACGGCGACGCCGACGACATCGTCGGCATCATCGTCAAGACCGCGCAGACCGGTCGCATCGGCGACGGCAAGGTGTGGGTCTCCGGCATCGACACGGTCGTGCGGGTCCGCACCGGCGACCGCGACGCCTCGGCGATCTGACCGACCCCTGATCCACGACGCCGCCGACGACGTCACCGCGACGCCCGGCCGCCTCGGAGCGGCCGGGCGTCGTGCGTGTCCGGGAGGGAGCAGCACGTGAGCGCAACGGAGCGGAGCGAGCGGACGGCGGTGGCCGACGCGGCGTGCACGGCGGCGTACGACGCGGGGGGCGGCCCCGAGGTGGGGGTCGCGCTCGTCGCGGTCGGGGGCTACGGGCGGCGCGAGCTCGCGCCGTACTCGGACCTCGACCTCCTGCTGGTGCACGACGCCGGCGTCGACGTGGAGGCGCTGGCCGGGGGGCTCTGGTACCCGCTGTGGGACGGCGGGTTCAAGGTCGACCACGCCGTGCGGACCGTCGACGAGACGCTCACCGCGGCGGCCGACGACCTCAAGGTCGCCCTGGGGCTGCTCGACGCGCGGCACCTCGCGGGCGACCCCAACGTGACGCTGCGGTTGCGGGCGCAGCTGTTCGCCGCGTGGCGGCGCGACGCCCGGCGACGACTGCCCGGCCTGCGTGCGCTGACCCGGGCGCGCCACGACCTCGTGGGGGAGCTGGCCCACGTGTCGGTGCCCGACCTCAAGGAGGCGGAGGGCGGCCTCCGCGACGCCACCGTGCTCAAGGCACTGGTGGCGACGTGGCTCGTCGACATCCCCCACACCGACCTCGACCAGAGCCGCCGGGCGCTGCTCGACGTGCGCGACCACCTGCAGGCCGCGGCCGGGCGGGCCACCGACCGGGTCGCCCCCGAGCTGTGGGACGAGCTCGCGGCGCGCCTGGGCCTCGCGGACGCGGTCGCGGCCCAGGGGCACGTGCGGGGCATCGGACGCCGCATCGACCACATCTCGCGCACGACCTGGCGGCGCGTCGACGCCGTGCTGGCCCAGGAGCGTGTGCCCACGCGCCCCCGCCGTCCCCAGCTGGAGCGGGTCGCGCCCGGGGTGGCGCTGGCGGCCGGGGAGATCGTGCTGGAGAAGGGGGCGCGTCCGTCCGCTGATCCGCTGCTCGTGCTGCGGGCGGCGGCGGAGGCGGCCGAGCGCGACGTGCTGCTGGCGCCGGCGACCGCGGCCCGTCTCGGCGCCGAGTCGGCTCCGCTGCCGGTGCCGTGGCCGGCCGAGGCGCGCCAGCTCTTCGTGCGGCTGCTGGCCTCGGGCCGAGGGCTGCTCGACGTCTGGAGCACCCTCGAGGAGACCGGCGTCGCCGAGCGCCTCCTGCCGGAGTGGTCGCGGGTGCACGGCCTGCCGCACGCCTCGGTGATCCACCGCTTCACCGTCGACCGGCACGTGGTCGAGACCTGCATCGAGGCCGCGGCGCTCATCCGCACCGTCGCCCGGCCCGACGTGCTCATGGTCGCGGCGCTGCTCCACGACATCGGCAAGGGCGGGCTCGTCGACCACAGCGTCGCCGGCGAGCCGATCGCCCGTGAGGTCGCGGCCCGGATGGGCTTCGCGCCCGACGAGGTCGACCTCGTCGGCGACCTGGTGCGCTGGCACCTCCTCCTGTCGGAGACGGCCACCACCCGCGACCCCGACGACCCGGCGACGGTCGAGCTCGTCGCGCGGCACGTGACCACCCCGGAGGCGCTCTCGCTGCTCGTGGCGCTCACCGAGGCCGACTGCCGTGCGGCCTCCGCCAAGGCCTGGTCCAGCTGGCGCGCCGGCCTGGTGCGGCAGCTGGCGCGCCGTACCCTCGCCTCCCTGCTCGCCCGCGCGACCGGCGCGGCCGCCCCGGTCGCCGGGGAGGTGGAGCTGGAGGTCCCCGCGGAGGTACGCCGCGACCCCCGCGCCGTCGCGGTCACCGTGGAGGAGACGGTCGACGGCTCGCGCATCACGACGCTCGCCGCGGACCGCAACGGGGTGCTCGCCGACGTGGCCGCGGCGCTCGCCGTGCAGCGGATCACCGTGCGGGCGGCGCGCGCCTGGTCGCAGGGCCCGTACGCCGTGTCGGTGTGGGAGACGGGGGAGCGCGAGGTGGCCGCCGCGGTGCTGCGCGAGCGGGTGGCGGCCATCGTCGACGCGCGCCTCGACCCGCGCGACCGCATCGCCCGCATGGTGCGGTCGACGCGGGAGCCGTCGGTCGTCGTGCGCCCGGAGGCGTCGCGGCGCGCGACGGTGCTCGAGGTGCGGACCGACGACCGACCGGGCGTCGTCGCCCTGGTGTGCCGGGCGCTCGCCGAGCTCGACATCTCCGTGCGCTCGGCGCACATCTCGACCCTCGGCCCGCAGGCCGTCGACGTCTTCTACGTGCAGGAGGCATCGGCCGGCGTGCTGTCCGAGCAGCGGGCGGCGGAGGCGGCGCACACCCTGCGCGGACTGCTCTCGGCGACCGTGGACCGGTGAGGGGCGCCCGCCGGTTACCCTGGGACGTCGCGGCGTCGGGCCGCGCACCGTCCGCACGAGCCTGAGGAACGATTCGTTGTTCGCCACACTCTCCGACCGCCTGTCGGACACCTTCAAGAACCTGCGCGGCAAGGGCAGGCTCTCCGAGGCCGACATCGACGCCACCGCGCGCGAGATCCGCATCGCGCTGCTGGAGGCGGACGTCGCCCTGCCCGTCGTCAAGCAGTTCGTCGGCGCGGTCAAGGAGCGGGCGCGCGGCGAGGAGGTCTCGAAGGCGCTCAACCCGGCGCAGCAGATCGTCAAGATCGTCAACGAGGAGCTCGTCGCGATCCTCGGCGGCGAGACCCGGCGGCTGCGGTACGCCAAGAACGGCCCGACGGTCATCATGCTGGCCGGCCTCCAGGGCGCCGGCAAGACGACGCTGGCCGCGAAGCTGGCGCTGTGGCTGAAGGACCAGGGCAAGACCCCGATCCTCGTCGCCTGCGACCTCCAGCGCCCCAACGCGGTCAACCAGCTCCGGGTCAACGGCGAGCGCGTCGGCGTCCCGGTCTACGCGCCCGAGCCGGGCAACGGCGTCGGCGACCCGGTCTCGGTGGCGCGGGCGTCGATCGAGGAGGCCAAGCGTCGCCTGCACGACGTGGTCATCGTCGACACGGCCGGCCGTCTCGGCGTCGACGCCGAGCTGATGCAGCAGGCCGCTGACATCCGTGACGCCGTGCAGCCCGACGAGGTCCTCTTCGTCGTCGACGCCATGATCGGCCAGGACGCGGTCTCGACCGCGCAGGCCTTCCTCGACGGCGTCGGCTACGACGGCGTCGTCCTCACGAAGCTCGACGGCGACGCGCGTGGTGGCGCCGCCCTCTCGATCGCCTCGATCACGGGCAAGCCGGTCATGTTCGCCTCCAACGGCGAGAAGCTGACCGACTTCGACCTCTTCCACCCCGACCGCATGGCGTCCCGCATCCTCGACATGGGCGACATGATGAGCCTGATCGAGCAGGCGGAGCGCACCTTCGACGCCGAGCAGGCGATGAAGGCGGCCGACAAGCTCGCGGGGCGCGGCGACGGCGACTTCACCCTCGACGACTTCCTCGAGCAGATGCAGCAGGTGCGCAAGCTCGGCTCGCTGTCGAAGATCATGGGGATGCTGCCCGGGATGGGGCAGTTCCGCGAGCAGCTCGAGAACTTCGACGAGCGCGAGATCGACCGGATCCAGGCGATCATCCAGTCGATGACGCCGGCCGAGCGCGCCAACCCGAAGCTCATCGACGGTTCGCGCCGCGCCCGCATCGCCAAGGGTTCCGGCCGCCAGGTCTCCGACGTCAACCAGCTCGTCGACCGCTTCTTCGAGGCGCGCAAGATGATGCAGCAGATGGCCCGGGGCGGCGGCATGCCGGGGATGCCGGGCATGCCCGGGATGCCGGGCGGGGGCGGCAAGAAGGCGAAGGCCAAGCAGCAGCCGAAGAAGGGCAAGGGGCGCCGCGTCTCGGGCAACCCCGCGAAGGCCGCGCAGCAGGAGCGGGCGTCCAAGGACAAGGCCGCCGCCGGGGGCGGCAACCCGTTCGGCGGCAACGACGAGCCGGTGGACTACGAGAAGGCCGCCGCGGCGCTCGACCTGCCCTCGGACTTCTCCAAGTTCCTCAAGTGAGCTCTCGGGGCGAGGGCCCGGCGTGAGGGTGCTCGTCGTCGACGGTGCCAACGTGGTGGGCGCGCGTCCCGACGGGTGGTGGAAGGACCGCGCCGGGGCGGCCCGGCGGCTCCACGAGGGGCTGCTCGTGGCCGACCTCGACACCGACCGGGTCGTCCTCGTGCTCGAGGGTGGCGCGAAGGGCGGCGTCCGCGCCGGCAGGGACGGCGACGTGCTCGTCGTCCACGCGCCGCGGGACGGCGACTCCGAGATCGTCGCGCGCACCGAGGCGGCCGTGGCCGACGGGGCTCGCACCACGGTGGTCACGGGGGACCGGGCACTGCAGGCGCGGGTGACCCACCTGGGTGCGCTCGCGGTCGGCCCGACCTGGCTGCTCGACCGCCTGTAACGTCCGGCGCATGACGGCGCTGCGCTTCTCCGGACCGGTCCTGCCCGACGGTGAGGTCGCCGACCTCTACGTCGTCGACGGGCACGTGACCTACGAGCCCCAGCCTGGCGCGGAGGTCGCGGCCGAGGGCTGGATCGTGCCCGGTCTCGTCGACGCCCACTGCCACATCGGGCTCGACGACCACGGTCCGGTCTCGGACGCCGAGGCCGAGGCGCAGGCGATCGCGGACCGCGACGGGGGTGCGCTGCTCATCCGCGACTGCGGCTCCGCCCTCGACACCGCGTGGATGCACGAGCGCGAGGACCTGCCGCGGCTGGTCCGGGCCGGGCGGCACGTCGCGCGCACCAAGCGCTACATCCGGGGCTACGCCCACGAGGTGGAGCCGGAGGACCTGGCGGCCCGGGTCGCCGACGAGGCGCGGCGCGGCGACGGCTGGGTCAAGCTCGTGGGGGACTGGATCGACCGGGAGACGGGCGACCTCGCGCCGTCCTTCGACGCGCCGTCCTTCGCCGCGGCGATCGCCGCCGCCCACGAGCAGGGCGCCAAGGTCACGGCCCACTGCTTCGGCCACGACGTGCTCGCCGGGCTCCTCGACGCGGGCATCGACTGCATCGAGCACGGCACGGGGCTGACGCCGGAGCTCGTGGAGCGGATGGTCGCGGCCGGCACGGCACTGGTGCCGACGGTCATGCAGCTCGACAAGTTCCCGGAGCACGCCCGCGGCGGGGCGGCTCGCTTCCCCGCGTACGCCGCCACGATGACCGACCTGCACGTGCGCCGCCGCGCCACGCTCATGGGCGCCTTCGAGGCCGGCGTACCGCTCTACGCCGGGTCCGACGGCGGTGGGGTCGCCCGTCACGGCAACCTCGTGGGGGAGGTGGTCGCGCTCGCTGCGCTCGGCCTGCCGGCGTACGACGCGCTCGGAGCCGCGTCGTGGCGAGCGCGTGCCTGGCTGGGGTGGAACGCCACCCTGGCCGAGGGCGCGCCGGCCGACTTCGTGGTCACGGCAGCCGACCCGCTGCGCGATCTCTCGACCCTCTTCGCTCCCCGCGCCGTCGTGCTGCGTGGCCGGGTGGTGGCGGGCGTCCGCTGACGCGACCACTCCGCCGCAGATCGGTCCGACAGGTCGGCGCGAGGGCGAAGATCTTGCGGCGAGTGCGGCGTGGAGGCGGGTCCTTGCGGCTGAACGGGGAGGACACCGCAAGTCTCGCTTGCGTAACGATAGAGGTCTAGACGCTGCCGCTCTCTGTTCGTGGGCTCGACCCGCACGCTAACTTCACGCCGCGGTGCCACTCGGTCCCACCCGAGGGGTGTGGGGTGCACCGGTGAGACGGAAAGAGCGGGAGGACCTGTGAGACTCAGGGGATTCACCGTGGCCGCGATCGCGGTCACCATGGCGTTGACCGCGTGCTCGGCACCGGAGGACGAGAGCGAGGAGCGGGCCCGGGAGGACTCCGACCGGGCCGCCGCGGGCGAGGCGCCGGACGCGATCACCATCGGGTGGAACCAGCCGTACTACTCGTACAACGACGACACGTCGGACGGCAACGCCACCGCGAACTCGATCATCAACTACATGCTGCGCGGCAACCTCTTCTACTACGACGAGAACCAAGCCCTCGTCCGCGACGAGTCCCTGGGCACGTTCGAGAAGACGAGCGACGACCCGCTGACGGTCGAGTACACGGTTGCCGACGACGCGGCGTGGTCCGACGGCACGCCGATCGACGCCACGGACCTCCTGCTGCAGTTCGTGGGTACGAGCGGCAACCTCAACACCATCGACGCCTCCGACGACGTCGGCAACCTGGGCGGCGAGGTCTACTTCAACTCGTCCTCGCCCGGTCTGCCCCTCGTGACCGAGCTCCCCGAGCTCAGCAACGACAACAAGACGCTGACGCTGGTCTACTCCGAGCCCTTCGCCGACTGGGAGGTGGCGCTCGACTTCGGCGTCCCGGCCCACGTCACTGCGATGAAGGCCCTCGGCATCGACGACCCGCAGGCGGCGAAGGACGCGCTCGTCGACGCGGTCCAGAGCAACGACAAGGCGGCGCTGTCGTCGCTCGCCGAGTTCTGGAACACGGGCTACGACTTCACGGCGCTTCCCGACGACGAGCTGCTCCACCTCTCGAGCGGTGCCTACGAGCTGACGGACTACGTCGAGGGCGAGTACCTGACGCTCACGGCGAACCCCGACTACACGGGCGAGCTGCCGGCCTCCATCAACGAGGTCACGGTCACCTACAGCGACGACCCGCTCGCGCAGGTCCAGCAGCTCCAGAACGGTGAGCTCGACCTCTTCGGCCCGCAGGCCACGACCGACGTGCTCGAGGCCCTGGAGGCCGTCGACCAGGCGGAGGTCGACACCGGCGTCGAGGGCACCTACGAGCACGTCGACCTCGTGATGGACAACGGTGGCCCGTTCGACCCGGCCACCTACGGCGGCGACGCCGAGACGGCGCGCCAGGTGCGTCAGGCATTCCTCACGGCCTACCCGCGCCAGGACATCGTCGACACGCTCATCAAGCCGATCAACCCCGACGCCGAGGTCCGCAACTCGTTCCTCGTCACCCCGGGTTCCCCGTCCTACGAGGCGGTCTCCGAGGCCAGCGGCATGGAGGAGGCGTACGGCGACGGCGACAGCGAGGCGGCTGCGCAGATCTTGGCCGAGGCCGGGGTGGAGGGCCCGATCGACGTCCGCTTCCTGATCCCCGCGGACAACCAGCGCCGTTCGGACCAGTTCGACATCGTCCAGCCGAAGCTGGCCGACGCGGGCTTCAACCTGATCGCCGACCGTCGCGGCACGTGGGGCGAGGACCTGGGCTCCGGCACGTACGACGCCGTCTCCTTCGGCTGGCAGTCCACGTCCACCGCGGTGACGGAGTCGCAGGCGACGTTCTACACGGGCGGCCTGAACAACCTCATCGGCTACAGCAACCCCGAGGTCGACGACCTGTTCGACGAGCTGGCCGTCACCACGGACGAGGGCGAGCAGGAGGACATCCAGGGCCAGATCGACGCCATCCTCACGGAGGACGCGATCGGTTCGACCGTCTTCCAGTTCCCGTCGGTCGAGGCCTACAACAAGAACGTCATCGGCAACGTCACCTCGGCGCCGCTGAACCCGACGATCTTCTACGGCTACTGGAACTGGACGGGTCCCGAGACGGAGTGATCCTCCGCCTCCACCCGTGAGTCAGGGGCCGTCGGCCGTCGCCCGGCCGGCGGCCCCTGCTCGCGACCGTCCACCCCTGCGGGGTCGAAACCGACGGCCCCCCTCACCCCGAAGGTCCTGGCACACCGATGGTCATGTTCTTCGTCCGACGACTGCTCACCTCGAGCCTCGTCGTGCTGGTCTCGACGTTCGTGATGTACGTCCTCGTCAGCATCGCGATCGACCCGCTGGCCGATCTCCGCACGAGCACCGCCCAGAACAAGGAACAGCTCATCGAGCAGCGGCGCCAGCTGCTGCAGCTCGACGAGTCCGTGTTCCACCGCTACTTCGACTGGCTGGGCGGCGCCGCGGGCTGCGTCGTCGGCCAGTGCGACCTGGGCTCCAACTGGCAGACCAACCAGCAGGTCAGCGACCTGCTCAGCGGCGCGATCCTCACGACGTTGCAGCTGGTCTCGCTGGCGACGGTGCTCGCCATCCTCATCGGTGTCTTCGTCGGCATCGTGAGCGCGCTGCGGCAGTACTCGGGCTTCGACTACTCGATCACCTTCGTGTCGTTCCTGCTCTACTCGCTGCCCACCTTCTGGGTGGCGGTGCTCCTCAAGCAGTTCCTGGCCATCGGCTTCAACGACTTCCTCGCGGATCCGTCCATCGCGTGGTGGTTCTACGTGGTGTGCGTGCTCCTCGCAGGCGTCACGCTCATGGCCGCGCTCGGGGGCACCGCGACGAACCGGCTCCGCAACTTCGCCATCGCCGGCGGCGCGACGCTCGCCGTCCTCCTCTACGTCGAGCTCACCGACTTCATCTCGAACCCGACCCTCGGCATCGTCGGCGTCGCCGTGCTGTCGATCGGTGCGGCGCTCTGCGTCACGATCCTCTCGACCGGTCTCGGCGACCGGCGCTCGCTCTACGCCGCCCTGACCGTCGCCGGGCTGGGCATCGCGCTCTATCAGCCGATGCGCTTCTTCTGGTACTACGCGGGCGCCAGCTGGCCGATCGTCATCGGCATGGGCCTGCTCGCGGTGGTGGTCGGCGGCCTCGTCGGCTTCCTGTGGGGCGGGCCCGACCGCAGCACCGTCGTGCGCACCGCGGCACTCACCGCGCTGCCCGTGGCGTTCCTGCTCTTCATCGACCGCCTGTTCTCGACGTGGGACGTCTACGTCAACCACGTGCGCATCGGCGGGCGTCCCATCTCGACGTCGGGTCGCCGCACGCCGAACTTCGACGGCAACTTCTGGATGCAGACGCTCGACCTGTTCGGCCACCTGCTGCTGCCGACCCTGACCCTGACGCTCATCTCGTTCGCGGCCTACACGCGGTACGCCCGGGCCAGCACCCTCGAGGTGCTCAACCAGGACTACATCCGCACGGCGCGGGCCAAGGGCCTCACCGAGCGGACGGTGATCATGCGGCACGCGTTCCGCAACGCGCTGATCCCGCTCGCCTCGATCGTGCCGGTCGACATCATCACGCTCATCGGCGGCGCGGTGATCACGGAGCGCATCTTCGGCTGGCGCGGCATGGGCTTCCTGTTCGTGGACTCCCTGGGCAAGAACGTGATCGACCCGATCATGGCCTACCTGCTCGTGGTCGCGATCCTGGCCGTCGTGGCGAACTTCGTCGCCGACCTCGTCTACGCGGTGCTCGACCCCCGGATCCGGGTGAACGCATGAGTGCGTCGACCCCGACCCGTCCGGGTCCCGTGACCGCCCCCTGCCGACCTCTGCACGGAGGACCACTCGCATGACCATGACGACCCCGCCTCCGGCCCCCACGCCGGACGAGCCGCACGAGAACGGCATCGAGAACCGCGACGTCGCGGGCCTCTCGCAGGGCCGTATCGTCCTGCGGCGCTTCCTCACGCACCGCGGCGCCCTCGTCGGCATGGTGGTGCTCGCGCTCGTCGCGATCCTTGCCTTCAGCTCCATCGGCGTCGGCAACATCCCCGGCTGGTGGAAGTACGCACCGGGCGACCGCCCGGCGGAGTTCGACGCGGTCAACGACCGCGGTGGTCCGACCCTCGGCCTGCCCTCCTGGCTCGGGGGCAGCGGGCTGGCCTGGGGCGACGCGCCGTTCGGCCGGGACAACCTCGGGCGCGACATCTTCGCCCGCACGATGCTGGGCGCCCAGACCTCGCTCATCGTGATGGTCATCATGGGCATCGTGGCCGCGGTCATGGGCATCGCGGTCGGTGCGCTCGCGGGCTACTACCGCGGTGCGACCGACCAGGTCCTCATGCGCTTCACCGACCTCGTCATCACCTTCCCGCTCATCGTCATCGGCGCGGTGCTCGGCAAGATGGCAGGTGGAGCGGGTGTCTACGTGCTGGCCCTCGTGCTGGGTCTCGTCGTGTGGACGACGCTCGCCCGTCTCGTCCGGGCGGAGTTCCTGTCGCTGCGCGAACGCGAGTTCGTGGACGCCGCCCGCGTCGCCGGGGCCGGCGACACCCGCATCATCCTCAAGCACATGCTGCCCAACGCGATGGGCCCGATCATCGTCAACACGACGTTGCTCATGTCGGCGGCGGTGCTCCTCGAGGCCTCCCTCAGCTACCTGGGGTTCGGCGTCAAGGCGCCCGACATCTCCCTCGGCAAGATGGTCTCGGACTACCAGTCCTACTTCCAGACGCGGCCCTGGCTGTTCTGGTGGCCGGGTGCCTTCATCATCGTGATCGCCCTGTGCGTGAACTTCATCGGCGACGGCCTCCGCGACGCGTTCGACCCGCGCCAGCGCAAGATCCCGTCCGTCCGCGCGATGAACCGGGCGCGCCTGGCCCAGCAGGAGAGCCTCGTGGCGGCCACCCCGGCGCTGCCGACGGGCGCCGACGTCGCGGGCGTCGACGTCGCGGGCGTCGACGTCGAGAAGAGGGCGCGGGAGACGGACCGTCGGGACGACGAGCCGGGCGGCTCCGCGTGACCTCGTGCCGCCACCGGGCCTCAGACCAGGAAGGGCGTCACCACCGCGGCCAGCGCCAGGAGCGCGAGCGTCGTGACGGCGGCGGGGTCGGGGCGCACCACGGACCGCGTGGCCTCGGGACCGCCGGCGCGACCGGTGGCCTCCTCGCGGCGCCAGCGATCGCGCACCGCTCCGGCCGCCTCGGACTCCTTCCCCTTCGCCCGGTCCATGCCGAGCGGTGGGGGACAGGCCCAGGCGTCGACGGAGCTGTCGTCGAGGAGCACCAGACGCACGCCGTACCGGCCGTCGACCTCCACCAGCGCACCCCACGGCACCTCGACGGTGCGGAAGGGGTTGACGACCTGCAGGCCGTCGTCGGTGAGGTGGAGGGCGGGGCGCCAGTAGACGACCCAGCCGATCGCGCCGACCAGCAGCACGGCGCCGCCCCAACGCAGGAGCAGCTCGACGTCACCGCCGACCGCCAGGCCGACGAGCACCACGCCGGCGCCGCCCATGAGGGCGACCGCCAGACGGCGTGCGACCGCGGATCGGTAGGTCTGGACGTACGGGGTGGCCATGGGGCCAGCCTCCCAGAGCGACACGCAGACCAGCAGAGCAGCACCCCGGGGTCGCCCCGGGCATCCATCCAGGAAGGTGAGCTGTGACCACCACCCCCGAGGGCCCGTCGCTGACCAAGCCGGCGTCGGACGACGCCGCGGCCAAGCCCGTCGTGCTGGACGTGGAGGACCTCAGCGTCCACTTCTTCGTCGACGACGAGTGGGTGCCGGCCGCGCTCGACGTGTCCTACCAGGTGCGCGCGGGCGAGGTGCTGGCGATCGTCGGCGAGTCCGGCTCCGGCAAGACCCAGTCGTCGATGTCGCTGCTCGGCCTCCTGCCGCCGAACGGCCGGGCGACGGGCAGCGCCAAGCTGAAGGGTGCCGAGGTGCTCGGGCTCCGGGGCGCCGCCCAGCGTCGGCTGCGCGGCAAGGAGATCGCCGTGATCTTCCAGGAGCCGATGACGGCGCTCAACCCGGTCTACCCGATCGGCGCCCAGGTGGTGGAGGCCCTGCGTACCCACCTCCCGATGTCGCCGTCGGCGGCGAAGGAGCGGGCGCTCGAGCTGCTGCGGCTCGTCGAGATCCCGGAGCCGGAGCGACGCTTCAACTCCTTCCCCCCACCAGCTCTCGGGCGGCCAGCGGCAGCGCGCGATGATCGCCCAGGCGCTGGCCTGCGACCCGACGCTGCTCATCGCGGACGAGCCGACGACGGCGCTGGACGTCACGGTGCAGGCCGAGATCCTCAAGCTCATCGCGGACCTCAAGGACCGCATCGACTCGGGCATCGTGCTCATCACCCACGACATGGGCGTGGTGGCGGACATGGCGGACCGCATGGTCGTCATGAAGGACGGACGCATCGTCGAGACCGGCACGACCGCCGACGTCTTCGCCCGCCCGCAGCACCCCTACACCCAGCAGCTGCTGGCCGCGGTGCCCCACTTCGGCCAGGCCACCCGCACCCAGGCCCGTGACGGTGCCACGACGCGGCCGGACCCCGTGCCCACCGAGAAGCGGGAGCCGGTGCTGGTCATCGAGGACCTCGTGCTCGAGTACCCCAAGCGGGGATCGCAGCCGGTCTTCCGCGCGGTCGACGAGGTCAGCCTCGAGATCGGCGAGGGCGAGGTCGTCGGCCTGGTGGGGGAGTCGGGCTCCGGCAAGACCACCATCGGGCGCGCGGTCGTCGGCCTGCTGCCCGTCGCCGGCGGACGCCTGATGGTCGACGGCGTCGACATGGCGGACGCCAACCGGCGCACGCTGCGCGACCTGCGTCGCCGGGTGGGCATCGTCTTCCAGGACCCGGGGTCCTCCCTCAACCCCCGCATCCCCGTGGGCGAGTCGATCGGCGAGCCGCTGCACCTCCACACCGGGGTGAAGGGCAAGGAGCTGAGCCAGCGCGTCGAGACCCTGCTCGACCAGGTGCACCTGCCGCGCGCCATGCGCAACCGCTACCCGCACGAGCTGTCCGGCGGTCAGCGGCAGCGCGTCGGCATCGCCCGGGCCCTGGCGCTCGAGCCGCGGCTGCTCGTCGCCGACGAGCCGACGTCGGCCCTCGACGTCTCGGTCCAGGCCCGTGTGCTCGACCTCTTCTCCGAGCTGCAGGCGCAGCACGGGTTCGGGTGCCTCTTCATCAGCCACGACCTCGCCGTCGTCGAGATGCTGGCGTCCCGGATCGCGGTGATGCACCACGGCAAGCTGGTCGAGATCGGCCCCAGCGCGCAGGTCATCAACCACCCGAAGGACCCGTACACCCAGCGCCTCGTCGCCGCGGTGCCCGTGCCCGACCCGGTGGAGCAGCGGGCGCGCCGCGCCCGTCGCGACGCGCTGCTGGACGACGCCGGCGTCAGCTGAGGTCCGGCGCTGCCGGGGCGCGTACGACGCGGGTGGACCCGATTCGCCGCGACGTGCGCGCTCTGGCAGAATGACCGGCTGAGTCGTGCGACCCGCGGACCCTCTCATCCGTGAGCCGCTCGCCCTTCGAGGTCCGGAGCCGGTGCCCCACGCCGTCGCGACGTCCCTCATCAACCCGCAACGTTCGAGGAGACACCACCCACCGTGGCCGTCAAGATCCGTTTGAAGCGCCTGGGCAAGATCCGGGTGCCGCAGTACCGCATCGTCATCGTCGACTCGCGCAAGAAGCGCGACGGCAAGGTGATCGAGGAGATCGGCAAGTACCACCCCAAGGAGGAGCCCTCGTTCATCGAGGTCAAGTCCGAGCGGGCTCAGCACTGGCTCGGTGTCGGCGCGCAGCCGACCGAGGCGGTCGAGGCCATCCTCAAGATCACCGGTGACTGGCAGACGTTCAAGGGCCTGCCGGGCACGGAGGGCACGCTGAAGACGGCGGCTCCGAAGCCCGACAAGCTCGAGATCTTCAACGCCGCGCTCAAGGAGGCTCAGAACGAGCCCAAGGGTGCCGCCGTGACGAAGAAGGCGAAGAAGGACGAGCCGAAGGCTGACGAGGCGAAGGCCGAGGAGCCCGCGGCCGACGAGGCGCCCGCCGAGAGCACCGAGGCCTGAGCACCGTGCTGGCCGACGCGCTCGAGCACCTGGTCCGCGGGGTGGTCGCCCACCCCGACGACGTGACCGTGCGGGACAAGGAGCTGCGACGCGGCTCCGTGCTCGAGGTCCGGGTGCACCCCGACGACCTCGGCAAGGTGATCGGCCGCAACGGTCGCACCGCCACGGCGTTCCGCACCGTGATCGGTGCGCTCGCCGGTCGGAGCGGCGCTCGGGTCGACTTCGTCGACGTCGACCGCCGTCGCTGACGCAGACCGCTCGCCGGACGGGCGTCACCCCCTCGGGGGTGGCGCCCGTCCGTCATTTCCCGGCCTCGCCGACACGTAGGATCCGGTCCCGTGAGCAGCAGCATCGAGGTCCTCGTGGGTCGCATCGGGAAGCCGCACGGCATCCGGGGGGACGTCACCGTCGACGTACGCACGGACGAGCCGGAGCGGCGGTTCGCGCCGGGGAACCGGCTGCGGGTGACGGCTCCGCGCGACGTGACGACGTCGCGCACCAGCATCGGGATCGAGTCGGCCCGGTGGCACCAGGGCGTGCTGCTGGTGCGCTTCGAGGACGTGGCCTCGCGCGACGAGGCCGAGGCGCTCCGGGGGCTGATGCTCCACGCCACCATCGAGGCGGGGGAGACCCCGGACGATCCCGAGGAGTTCTACGACCACCAGCTCGTGGGCCTGGCCGTGCACGACCTCGAGGGCCAGGTGATCGGCGAGGTCACCCAGGTGCTGCACGGTGCGGCCCAGGACCTGCTCGGCGTCCGCACCCCTGACGGCCGCGACACGCTCGTCCCCTTCGTCGTCGCGCTGGTCCCGACCGTGGACCTCGCGGCCGGCCACGTGGTCGTCGCCGACCGGCCGGGGCTCGTCGCGCCGTACCCCGAGGAGACCGACGGGGCCAGCGGCGCCGGCGAGGCCGGGGCCTGAGGCGTGCGCGTCGACGTCGTCACGATCTTCCCCGAGTACCTGCGGGCGCTCGACCTCTCCCTCCCCGGCAAGGCGCAGCGCTCCGGCCTGCTCGACCTGCGGGTGCACGACCTGCGGGACCACGCCCACGACCGGCACCGCACCGTGGACGACACCCCGTACGGCGGGGGAGCCGGCATGGTCATGAAGCCGGAGCCCTGGGGCGAGGCGCTGGACGCCCTCGACATCGCGGGCGCCACGCTCGTCGTACCGACCCCGTCGGGCGAGGTGTTCCGCCAGGCGACGGCGCGCGAGCTGAGCACGCGCGAGCGGCTCGTGTTCGCGTGCGGGCGCTACGAGGGGATCGACGCCCGCGTGGTGGAGCACGCCGCGGAGGCGGGCGCCGAGGTGCGCGAGGTGTCGATCGGCGACTACGTGCTCAACGGTGGCGAGGTCGCCGTGCTGGCGATCGTCGAGGCCGTCGTGCGGCTGCTGCCCGGGTTCATGGGCAACCCCGAGTCCCTCGTGGAGGAGTCGCACGAGGACGGGCTGCTGGAGTACCCCGTCTACACCAAGCCCGCGTCGTGGCGCGGACGCGACGTGCCCCCGGTGCTGCTCAGCGGCGACCACGGAGCGGTCGCGCGCTGGCGCCGCGAGGAGTCGCTGCGCCGCACGGCCGAGCGGCGGCCGGACCTGCTCGGCGGGCGCGACGGAGCCTGAGGGCTTCCTGAGTGTCGTGTGAGCCACATCTGAGGCTCCGATGACGCGCCTGTGACCTGAGCGTCACACAGCCTCGAAGGGTGTTACGCGGTCGAAACAACTCGGCGCGCCCCCCGCAACACGGCGTCGGAAACATTCCCGCCGACGTGGTGACTGGCGACGGAGCGGTCGCACGGCTCCCTCCGAGACAAGCAAAGAGGTTGGCAATGGATACCGATCTTTCGTGGCAGCTGTTGTGCGCTGCTCTCGTGATCTTCATGACCCCGGGCCTGGCGTTCTTCTACGGCGGCCTGGTGAAGTCCAAGTCCGTGGTGTCGATGATGATGCTGAGCTTCGGCTCCATCGCGGTCGTCACCATCCTCTACGTGCTCATCGGCGGCACCGGGATCGCGGGCAACGGCACCGACGGCGGCAGCAAGCTGTTCGGCAACCCCTTCGAAGACTTCGCGATGTCGGACCTCGTGACGGGTGCCGGCAGCGGTGAGGCCGGCAACCTCTTCGGCGGCCACGCGTTCCTCGTCGCCTTCTGCATCATCACGGTCGCCCTCGTCTCGGGTGCGGTCGCCGACCGGGCGCGCTTCTGGCCCTGGATGCTCTTCGCGGCCCTCTTCACGACCTTCGTGGTCTTCCCGACGTTCCGCTGGATCTGGGGCGTCAACGCCGACGGTGAGTTCTACGGCTGGCTCGCGAACGACGTGTGGGGCCTCGGCCAGGGTGCCCTCGACTGGGCCGGCGGCACGGTCATCCACCAGTCCTCCGGTGCTGCGGCGCTCGCTCTCGCCCTCGTGCTCGGCCGCCGCAAGGTCGGCTTCACGAAGGAGGAGTCGGTGCCCCACAACGTGCCGCTCGTGCTCCTCGGTGCATCGATCCTGTGGTTCGGCTGGTTCGGCTTCAACACCGGCGTCTACGGCGCCGACGCGGGCCAGACGTCGCTCATCTTCTTCAACACGCTGGTCGCCCCGGCGGCTGCCCTCATCGGCTGGATCGTCATCGAGCAGCTCCGCGACGGCAAGGCCACCGCGGTGGGCGCCGCGTCCGGCATCGTGACCGGCCTCGTGGCCATCACCCCCGCCTGTGCGTTCGTGACCCCGCTGTGGGCCCTCGTCCTGGGCCTCGTCTCCGGTGCCATCTGCGCCTTCGCCGTGGACCTCAAGTTCAAGCTCGGCTACGACGACACCCTCGACGTCGTCGGCATCCACCTCGTGGCCGGCTTCATCGGCTGCCTCTACGTCGGTGTCTTCGGCTCCGAGGCGCTCACCGGCGGCAGCCTGGTCTTCGGCGGCGAGTGGAAGCTCTTCGCGGCGCAGCTGCTGTCGTCCCTCACGGTCATCGCCTTCTCGTTCGTCGTCGCCGGCGCGATCGGTCTGCTCATCGAGAAGACCATCGGCTTCCGCGCCAAGGAGGAGGACGAGATCGCGGGCATCGACACCGTGCTGCACGGTGACGGCTACGCCCTGAACTGATCCAGCCGCACGCGGCCCGCCCCGATTGGATCGGGGCGGGCCGTCTGTGCGAACATCACCAGTCGCGCCACGCACGCCTCTGCCACAGGGGAACTGCCGTGCCGGCGCGACTTCATCGGATCCGCACCATCGAACCGCGGCTGACCTGTGGCACTCGCGAGGAGCACACATGAGCAACAACGTCATCACCGAGCTCGCCGCGGCGAGCAAGCGCAGCGACATCCCCGCCTTCCGCGCCGGCGACACCGTCAAGGTGCACGTGAAGGTCGTCGAGGGCAGCCGCTCCCGCGTCCAGATCTTCCAGGGCGTGGTCATCCGCGTGCAGGGCTCGGGCATCGGCCGCACCTTCACCGTCCGCAAGGTCTCCTTCGGCGTCGGTGTCGAGCGCACCTTCCCGCTGCACTCGCCCATCTTCGAGACGATCGAGGTCGTCACCCGCGGTGACGTGCGCCGCGCGAAGCTGTACTACCTGCGCAACCTCCGCGGCAAGGCCGCCAAGATCAAGGAGCGTCGCGACAGCTGAACCGGCTTGCCGCGAGGCGCCCGAGCCGGGTGCCGCGCGGGTGGCTAGTCTCGTCCCCGTGACGTCCGACGACCGCGTGTCCCCCCACCCTCACGACGAGGACGGGGACCCGCGGTCGTCGTCGTTCTCCGACGATGCCGCGGAGGAGACGGCCGGCGGCACCACCACCGAGGCCGCGCCGGCGGGCCGGGCGAGGCGTCGACGCAAGCGCAAGCAGCTGCCCCTGTGGCAGGAGACGATCCTCCTCCTCGTGGTGGCCCTGACCCTGGCCTTCGTCATCAAGGCCTTCTTCCTCCAGGCGTTCTACATCCCGTCGGAGTCGATGGTGCCGGGCCTCCAGGTCAACGACCGGATCCTTGTCGAGAAGCCGTCGTACTGGGGCGACAACGGCCCCGAGCGCGGCGACGTCGTCGTGTTCGAGGACCCGGGCGGGTGGCTCGGCCCCGCCGCCGCGGAGGGCCCGAGCAACCCGATCGCGCAGGTCATGTCGAAGATCGGCCTCTACCCGACGGGCGGCCACCTCGTGAAGCGCGTGATCGGCCTCGAGGGGGACGTCGTCTCGTGCTGCGACGAGCAGGGTCGGATCCTGGTCAACGGCCAGCCCCTCGACGAGCCCTACCTGGCGGACGGCCTGCAGTGCAACGGCCCCGAGGTGAACGGCTGCACCGCCGACTGGGAGACGGTCGAGGTGCCGGAGGGCCAGATGTTCGTCATGGGTGACAACCGCGCGCAGTCCGAGGACTCCGCGGCGCGCATCTGCGACCCCGCGGTCAACACCGCGTGCACGACCGGGCGCGAGTTCGTGGACACCGACCTCGTCGTCGGCAAGGTCTTCGCGGTCGTGTGGCCCCGGTCGAGCTGGGACTGGCTGGAGCGCCCGGCGACGTTCGCCGACGTCCCCGACCCCCAGTGACCGCCGCGTGACCGCGCGTCCCCGCGGTGTCACGATCCGTCGGGACGCCGGGCTCTACGGCTACGAGCGCGCCCTGCGGAGGCACGGGCTCGGCCCGGTGGCGGGCGTCGACGAGGCCGGCCGCGGTGCCTGCGCCGGGCCGCTCGTCGCTGCCGCCGCGATCCTGCCCGAGGGCCGGTCCGGCGTCGTACCGGGGCTGGCGGACTCCAAGCTCCTGACCGCTCGGGCGCGCGAGCGCGCGTACGACGAGGTGCTGCGCCGCGCGCTCGCCTGGAGCGTGGTGGTGGTCGAGCCCGGGGACTGCGACCGGATGGGGATGCACGTCGCGAACGTGGAGGCGCTGCGACGGGCGGTGGCGCGCCTGACGATCGCCCCGTCGTACGTGCTGAGCGACGGGTTCGCGGTCGACGGGCTGCGCGCCCCGAGCCTGGCCGTGTGGAAGGGCGACCGGGTCGCCGGCTGTGTCGCCGCGGCCTCCGTGATCGCCAAGGTCACGCGGGACCGCATCATGACGGCGCACCACGAGGAGCACCCCGCCTACCGGTTCGACGTCCACAAGGGATACATCACGCCGCTCCACGAGGAGCGGCTGACCGCCCACGGGCCCTCCGTCCTCCACCGGTGGTGCTTCGTCAATGTGCGGCGCGCGGCTGCCGCCCGCTCGCTAGAGTCGCCCCCGGCGCGCCCGGCGCCGCCGGCGTGATCCCGTCCGTCCCCGCGTGAAGGAGCCTCGATGAGCACCGAAGACCTCGAGAAGTACGAGGCCGAGATGGAGCTCAAGCTCTACCGCGAGTACCGCGACGTCGTGAAGATCTTCAAGTTCGTGGTGGAGACCGACCGCCGGTTCTACCTCTGCAACAAGGTGGACGTGCGGTCGAAGTCGGAGCACGGCGAGGTGTTCTTCGACGTGACGATGTCGGACGCTTGGGTGTGGGACATGTATCGGCCGGCGCGCTTCGCCCGCAACGTGCGCGTGCTGACCTTCAAGGACGTCAACGTCGAGGAGCTGGCTCCCGACGACTTCGAGCCCCCGAAGGGCTGAGCGGCGCTTCCTCAAGAAGGCTGGCAAAATCTTGCGGCTTTCCAGAGGTTTGTTCTGCGACTCCGCGGACAAGGCGCCGTGACGGTCCTAGCCTGACCTGCGGGAGGGGACAACTGCGTCCCCGTGATCAGGTCGAGGTACGGCGATGGTGGTAGCGGCTGTGGTGGCCCGGCTCCGGGCGCGGAGCGCGGCGCGAGGGGAGCGCGGCGCGGCGGCGGTCGAGTTCGCCCTCGTGCTCCCGCTGCTGCTCCTGCTGCTGTTCGGGATCATCGCCTACGGCTACATGCTGAGCTTCCGCGGCTCCATGAGCCAGGCCGCCGCCGAGGGCGCCCGTGCGGCGGCGGTGTCGATCGATTCCTCGAAGCGTGAGGGCAACGCCCGCGCGGCCGTCGAGGAGGCCCTGCGGGCGTACGGCGTCTCGTGCTCCGACGCCGGCATGACCTGCACGTTCGACCCGGCGCCGGCGGGGTGCGCCGCCGGGACCAGCTGCTTCCAGGTCAGCCTGTCCTACGACTACGACGGCCACCCGCTCATCCCGCTCCCGCTCGTCGGCGCGGTCATGCCCGACACGCTCAGCTACGCCGCCTCGGCGAGGACGAGCTGATGCTGCGGCGGCTGCTGCTCGGCCCGTCCGGGCCGGCAGGGCGTACGTCGCGGGACGAGCGCGGTGCGGTCGCCCTGTTCGTCGCGCTCAGCCTCGCCCTGCTCATGATCATCACCGCGTTCGCGGTCGACCTCGGGATGCAGCGCGTCGCCCGACGGGACGCCCAGGCGATCGCCGACCTGGTGTCCCTCGACATGGCCCGCGAGCTCGACGGCCGGGCCAAGAGCGCGTACTCGGGCGCCGCGCTCGACCGTGCCTTCGCGGCGAGCGTGGACCGCAACGACGACGGCCTCGGCGCCGAGCCCGACGACTACTCCTACGAGCTGGGCCGGCTCGACGCCACGGGGTCGTTCCAGTCGATCGGTGGGAGCGTGGTGGCGACGGCGGTGAAGGTGACGGCGGTCGGTTCGGTGGGCTACCTCTTCACCGGCGGGCGGGGCGACGTGACGCGGAGCGCCGTGTCCACGTCCGACCAGTCGGCGTGCATCCGGATCGGGTCGTTCCTCGCCTCGCTCGACACGGCGCAGAGCGCTCTGCTCAACCCCCTCCTCAGCGCGCTGTTCGGCAGCGCCGTCAACCTCACCGCGGTCTCCTACCAGGGCCTGGCGGGTGCGAACGTGTCCCTGCTCGACCTCGTGCAGGTGCCCGGGCTCGGTGTCGGCACCGTCGACGAGCTGCTCGACCTGCCCGCGGTGCGGGTCGCGGACCTCTTCATCGCCTCGGCGACGGTGCTGGACCGCCAGGGCAAGGGCGTCCAGGCCGACGTGCTGCGGGCGTTGGCCGCGACGGTGGGGACACCGACGATCTCCGTGGCGGACCTCCTCGGCGTGCAGGGCACCCCGCAGGCCGCACTGGCCGCCAGCCTCAACGTGCTCGACCTCATCACGGGCGCGGCGTACCTCGTCAACGACGGGCGCACCGTGAACGTGCCCAACCTGGGGATCAACCTGCCCGGCGCCGTGGTGACGTCCACGAGGCTCACCATCGTCGAGCCGACGCAGGGGGCATGCCTCGGCGTCAACGACTCGGCGGAGACCGCGCAGGTGCGGCTCGACCTCACGGCGCGGGTGGAGGGTCGCACGATCAGCGCCCTGGGATCCAGCGTGAGCATGGACGCGACGGACCTCAGCCTCTCGATCGACCTCGGCAAGGCGGTCGCCACGCTGCTCGGGGTGCAGTGCAACCCGACCGGTCCGGACACGGTGCGCGTGCGGGTGCGGTCCGCCCTGGTGGGCGCGATCAGCCTCAACGCCTCCACGCGGTTGCGGGCGTCGATCGGGGTGCCGCTCGGGGACTCGCTCATCACGCCGATCCTGAACCTGCTGGGTCTCGGCAGCCTGCTCCGGCCGCCGTCGCTCGAGCTCGATGCCCCGGTGTCGATCGCCGGTCACGCGACGGCCGGCGGGTTCGACAAGGAGATCCCCCTCAAGCTGCCGGGCAGCTACGAGATCCCACAGGGTTCCGGGTCCGGTGTGCTTCTCACGGTGCCGTCCGTGTCGGTCACGTCGGCGACCACCCTCGACCTGCGCTACTGGGATCCGGGTCTGCTCGGCATCGGTGGGCAGTACCGCACGCAGCGCGTGCTCAACACGGCACCGCTGTTCAGCTCGGTCGTCAACCCGGTGCTGTCGTCACTGACCGGATCCGTGCTGACGCCCCTGGTGACGACGTTGCAGAACGCCTTGGTGCTGCCGCTGGCCGAGCTCCTCGGCGTCCAGCTGGGCGGAGCCGACGTCTTCGCGGTCCGGGAGCCGACCTGCCGGGCGCCGCGCCTGCGGCAGTGACAGCCCGGGGACCGTCCCCAGCGTCGGCCTGAGCCGCGCCTGTCCACAGACGCCCCGGTGCCGGTGGCCGCCCGGACGCCGACGGCCCACGGTGGAGCGGTGACCCATCACCGCCTCGCCCTCGGCGCCCACGGCGAGGAGCTCGCCGCGCGCCACCTCGTCGCCGCCGGCATGGTGCTGCTCGACCGCAACTGGCGCTGCGAGGCCGGTGAGCTCGACCTCGTGCTCCGTGACGGCGACGTGCTGGTGGTGTGCGAGGTGAAGACGCGGAGCTCGGCGGCGTACGGCTCCCCGTTCGAGGCCGTCACGCCTGCCAAGCTCGGGCGCCTCCGTCGCCTCGGCGCGCGCTGGATGACCGAGCACCGCCTGCGGGTCGAGCACGTGCGCATCGACATGGTCGGGGTGCTCTGCCCGCGCACCGGGCCGGCCGAGGTCGAGCACGTCGCGGGCATCGGGTAGCCCGCTCCCCGTCCCCAGCCGGCCCGCCGGGCCGGGTTCTCCACAGCAGCGGTCCGGGCCGACCCACGGGGCCGTCCGCGCTCCGAGGATCGATCCATGACTCCTCACCGCAGGGCCGCCTGATGGCGGTCGCCACCTCCCGCACCATCGCGCTCCAGGGCGCTACCGGCCACCTCATCGACGTGCAGGTCGACGTCTCGCCCGGCATGGTCGCCACGATCATGGTGGGCCGTCCCGACGCGGCGATCAGCGAAGCCCGGGACCGCTGCCGGATGGCCGTGTCGAACTCGGGCTTCGCCTGGCCCACGACCCGTCGCACGACGATCCTGCTCTCGCCCGCCGACCTGCCGAAACGGGGCACGCACTTCGACCTCGCCATCGCCGTCGCCGTGCTGGCCGCCGCCGTCGACCCGCGCAAGGACCCGCCGATCCCGACCGACGACGCGCTGTTCCTCGGGGAGCTCACGCTCGCCGGGGCGCTGCGCCCGGTGCCCGGGGTGCTGCCCATGGTGCTGGCCGCCGCCAGCCACGGGATCCGTCGTGTGTTCGTGCCCGAGCCGCAGGCCGCCGAGGCGGCGCTCGTGCCGGACGTCGCGGTGTTCGGCATGCGGTCGCTGGCCCAGGTCGTGGCCGAGCTCCGCGGCGTCGAGGTGCCCGAGGCGCCACCGGTCGTGGCCGAGTCCGGCAGCAGGCTGCTCTCGTGGCGCGGCCAGGAGCGCCTGGAGGAGGGCGACCTCGCCGACCTCGTCGGGATCGGGGAGGCGGTGTACGCCGCGGAGGTCGCCGCCGCGGGTGGTCACCACCTCCTGCTGCGCGGGCCGAAGGGTTCCGGGAAGACGACGCTCGCCGAGCGGATCCCGTCGATCCTGCCGGACCTCGACCACGAGGAGGCGCTCGAGCTGACCGCGATCCACTCGCTGGCCGGTGGGCCGGCGACGACCACGTTGATCAGCCGTCCGCCCTACCTGGCGCCCCACCACGGGGCGAGCCAGGCCAGCATCCTCGGCGGCGGCAGCGGACGCGCCCGTCCCGGCGCGGTGAGCCGGGCCCACAGCGGCGTGCTGTTCCTCGACGAGTTCCCGCTGTTCTCCAGCACCGTGGCGCAGGGACTGCGGGAGCCGCTGGAGAGCGGCGAGGTGACGATCGCGCGCGGGGAGGAGACCGCGACCTTCCCGGCGCGCGCGATGGTGGTCCTCGCCGCCAACCCCTGCCCCTGCGGGGAGCGTGACTCGGGCACGGGTGCCTGCACGTGCCCCTCGGTGAAGCTGCGGACCTACCAGGAGAAGCTCGAGGGCCCCGTCGCCGACCGCGTCGACATCGTGCGCGACGTGCGCCCGCCACCACGGGGAGGCGGCCCGGCGCTCGGGGCGGTGACCACCAGCGCCCAGGCGCGAGCACGGGTGACGGCGGCGCGCCGCCTCCAGGCGGAGCGGTACGTCGGCGCCAGCTGGCGCCTCAACGGCCACGCCCCCGGGTCCGCCCTGCGCGCCCGGTGGCCGCTGGACGGGGCGAGCGTCGAGCAGGTGGAGGCCCACGTCGACGACGGGCTCCTGACTCGGCGCGGGGCGACGCGGGTGCACCGCCTGGCCTGGACCGTCGCCGACCTCGCCGGTGCCCCGGCGCCCCGGCCCCAGGACGTGACCGTGGCCCTCGCGCTGCGCCTCGGCCTTCCCCTTCCGTTCGAGCTCGTGGAGCGTGCCGGATGAGCGTCGACGACCGCGAGCGGTTGGCCCGCGTCGCGCTCAGCCACATCGGCGAACCGGGCGACGCGCGTCTGCTGGAGATGGTGCGCCGCGTCGGCCCGGAGGCCGTGTACGAGGCCGTGTGCGAGGTGCAGCGGAACCCCCGGCGCGTCGATCGTGCCCTGTCCGGGGTGGCGGCGCGGGTCGACGGGGTCGAGCCCGGGCGTCGTCTGGAGCTGGCGATGCGTCAGGGTGCCCGCTTCGTGGTGCCGGGGGACGAGGAGTGGCCGACGGCGCTCGACGACCTCGCCGGGCTGCCCGCCCTCCATCGCCGCGGCGAGGTGCCGGTCGGTCTGTGGGTGCGGGGACCGCTCCGCCTCGACCAGGTGGGGCGCTCGGTTGCGATCGTCGGATCGCGTGCTGCGACCACGTACGGCGGACGCGCGGCCCACGACATCGCCTCCGAGGTCGCAGTCGCGGGTCTGTGCGTCGTGTCCGGAGCCGCCTTCGGCGTCGACCAGGCCGCTCACCGGGGTGCGCTCGGAGCCGGTGGTCCGACGATCGCGGTGCTGGCCAGCGGGGTCGACAAGGCCTACCCGGCCGCGCACGCCGCCCTGATCGACCTGATCGGCGACCACGGAGCGATCGTCTCGGAGGCGGCGCCCGGCCAGGCGCCGACCCGCATCCGCTTCCTGGCCCGCAACCGGCTCATCGCAGCCCTGTGCCGGGGCACGGTCGTCATCGAGGCGGCGCTGCGCAGCGGTGCGCTCAACACGGCCAGCTGGGCGGAGTCGGTCGGGCGCGTGGTCATGGGCCTCCCGGGTCCGGTCACCAGCGGGCTCTCCCAGGGTGTGCACGAGCTGATCCGGTCGCGCGCCGCGTTGCTGGTGACCAAGGGCGCCGAGGTCCTCGAGGCCGTCGGGGCGCCGGGGGAGCACCTCCTCGTCGTACCCCGGGGTCCGGCACGCCCCCGCGACCGCCTGACCGGTCGGCAGCAGCAGGTGCTCGACGCCGTCCCGGTCCACCGCGGCGCGACGGTGGCCTCCATCGCCCGGGCCGCGGGCGTCACCTCGGCCGACGCGCAGCGTGACATCGCCGAGCTCGACGCCGACGGGTTCGTCGAGCAGAGCGGTTCGGGGTGGCGCCTCGCTCCGCGACCGGGGAGCGACACGGGTTGACGTAGGTCAGCCAGGCAGGAAGGGGCACGAACGACGGGCCGGAGCCGGATCCGGGTGTCGTTCGTGCCCCTTTCCCCGTCCGATGTCTCTTGCGGCCCCTGCCCCCGCCCGGTTGCGTCCCGGGACGTCATGCGACGTGGTGGTTCCGGCCGGCGGTTCGCATGACGTCCCGAGGGACGAGGGCGGGCGGTGGCCGGGCGGTGGCCGGGCGGTGGCAAGGCCCCGTGGGACGTCATGCGGGCCGGTCGGCCGGGGCACCGCGCCGCATGACGTCGCGAGGGACGAGGCCGGGCGGGGCAGGGGCATCAGACTGCCCGCAGTCCGGCGTGACCCGCCCCGGCGCGCACCTCGGACGCGCCGTCCGCGGGCGTCGGCGGTGCAGGCGTCGCCGGAGCGGGGACGGGCAGCCGGGGGGAGGGGCGCGCCGCACGGGGGACGGTGCCGCTCGGCAGGCCGTCCAGGGGCACGAGGCGCACCGGGCCGGCCCCGACGAGGCGGAGCGGGTCGAGGTAGGTCTCGCCCTCCAACCAGCCCCAGTGCAGGCAGGCGCGGGGCGCGCAGTGCGACCCGGCCGGCTCCAACGTGCCGATCGTGCCGCCGCCCGCGACCGTGTCCCCGACGGTGACCGACGCCGCCACGGGCTCGTAGGTCGTGCGGGTCGCCCCGTGGCCCACCACCACGACGCCCCGCCCGGCGATCCGCCCCGCGAACGTGACGGTCCCGGGCAGCGCGGCGTGGACGACCTGGCCCGCACTGCCCAGGAGGTCCACGCCGCGATGACCCGCGCCGTACGGGTTCGTCGGCGGGTCGAAGCGCGTCACGACGGTCGGTTCCGGACGCAGCGGCCACCCGCCAACCGGGTCGTCGGCAGCGTGGGCGGCCGCACCGGGGAGCAGCAGGCCGGCGAGGGCGAGGGCAGGCAGGAGGTGGCGGCGACGGCGGGGCATGGAGGCATCGTGCTGGCCCGGCGCCGGTCGCGAGGGTCGTGCTGCGCGAGCTGTGGAGGACGCGGCGGGAGGGGCGGGCTGTGGACGATTGGCGTACGACGCGGGCGCGGGTCTAGGCTGGCCGCCGCAGCCCGCTGTATGGGTTGACTACGCGTGCTCGCTGACCGCGACATCGCGCACCGCTCCGGCGGTGCACGGTGACCGCCCGGGGGCGCGACCTTCAGTCCCGGTGTCCACCGGGTCCGGTCGCGTGCGAGCACCAGGACGACCGGCGACCGCCGGTCGTGACAACTGGGAACGATCAGGAGCTCCGCTCCCGGTCCGCGCCTCACGACGTCCGCGTCGTGCCAAGGGCGGACGCAACGGGTGCGCCTCCGGGAGAAGAGAAGAACATCATGGCAGTCGTGACCATGCGCCAGCTCCTCGAGAGCGGCGTCCACTTCGGACACCAGACCCGTCGCTGGAACCCGAAGATGAAGCGGTTCATCCTCACGGACCGCAACGGCATCTACATCATCGACCTCCAGCAGTCGCTGGCCTACATCGACCGCTCCTACGCGTTCGTCAAGGAGACGGTCGCCAAGGGCGGCACGATCCTCTTCGTCGGCACGAAGAAGCAGGCGCAGGAGGCCATCGCGGAGCAGGCCACGCGCGTCGGCCAGCCCTACGTCAACCAGCGCTGGCTCGGTGGCATGCTCACCAACTTCCAGACGGTGCACCAGCGGATCAACCGCCTCAAGGAGCTCGACGAGCTCGACTTCGACAACGTCGCCGGCTCGGGCCGCACCAAGAAGGAGCTGCTGCAGCTCAAGCGCGAGCGCGACAAGCTCGACAAGACGCTGGGCGGCATCCGCGAGATGAGCCGCACGCCCTCCGCCGTGTGGATCGTCGACACCAACAAGGAGCACCTGGCGGTCGAGGAGGCGCGCAAGCTGCGCATCCCGATCATCGGCATCCTCGACTCCAACTGCGACCCCGACGAGGTCGACTTCCCGATCCCGGGCAACGACGACGCGATCCGCGCCGTCGGCCTGCTGACGCGCGTCGTTGCCGACGCGGTCGCCGAGGGCCTCATCGAGCGCTCGGGCGGCAAGGCCGGCGCGACCGCCGAGGAGCCCCTGGCCGCGTGGGAGCGTGAGCTCCTGACGGGTGACGCCGAGCAGGCCGCCGTCGCCGCGACCGGTGGCGAGGCGGGCGACACGCCGGCCGCCGAGGCCACGGGTGCCGCGTCCGAGGCCGCTCAGGCCGACGCCGCCGTCGAGGCCGTCGAGACCGAGGCCGCTCCGGCGGAGGCGACCGAGGCCCCCGCCGAGGCCCCCGCCGAGGCCTGAGCCTCAGCTCGACCTGACCAGCACCGACGTCGCGCCGGGCTCGTGGACGCCGTTCCGCGGGCCCGGCGCGACGTAGCGCCACCCCCCACCCCCGAAGCCAGAGGAAGAAGACACCATGGCCAGCTTCTCTGCCGCTGACGTCAAGAAGCTCCGCGAGCTCACCGCCGCGGGCATGATGGACTGCAAGAAGGCACTGACCGAGACCGACGGCGACTTCGACAAGGCCGTCGAGCTCCTCCGCGTGAAGGGCGCCGCCAAGGCCGCCGCGCGCGGCGCCGAGCGCGAGACCTCCGCCGGCCTCGTCGCCTCGTCGGGCAACGCGCTCGTCGAGCTCAAGAGCGAGACCGACTTCGTCGCGAAGAGCGACGAGTTCGTCGCCGTCGCCCAGCAGATCGCGGACGCCGCCGCGGAGGCCAAGCCGGCCGACGCCGAGGCGCTCAAGGCCGTCCCGCTCGGCGACGGCACCGTCGGCTCGGTCGTCGAGGGCCTCGCGGTCAAGATCGGCGAGAAGATCGAGCTCGGCCAGGTCGCCGTGTTCGAGGGCGACACGGTCGTCTACCTGCACCGCCGCTCCGCCGACCTGCCGCCCGCCGTGGGCGTCATCGTCGAGTACTCGGGCGACGCCGAGGCCGCTCGCGGCGCCGCCATGCAGGCCGCCGCGATGCGCCCGCAGTTCCTCACGCGCGACGACGTGCCCGCCGACGTGGTCGCCAAGGAGCGCGAGATCGCCCAGGCTCAGGCCCAGGAGGAGGGCAAGCCCGAGCAGGTCGCCGCGAAGATCGCCGAGGGTCGCCTCAACGCGTTCTTCAAGGACGTCGTGCTGCTCGAGCAGCCCTCGGTCACGGAGAACAAGAAGTCCGTGAAGCAGATCCTCGACGCCGCCGGCACCACCGTGACGCGCTTCGCGCGCTTCGAGGCCGGCGCCTGATCGGAGGTGTCCCCTCCGGGCACGCGGGCCAGTAAGGTGAGGCCCGCTGTCCACCGGCAGCACTGACCCCGGCAGTGGTCCTCGCGATCCACCGCCACACGAGGAGGCCGGTCCGCATGACGTGCAGAGCTCCACGCCGTCACGCGGACCGGCCTTCGTCGTGCCCGGGTCACCGCCGCACCGATGCCGACCGCGTCGTCGCGGACCCACCCACCGCCTGACCGAGCCGCCCGCGCCCACCCGCCGCAGCGCCGTACCGAAAGGAACCCCGTGCCCGCATACCGCCGCGTCCTCCTCAAGCTCTCCGGTGAGGTCTTCGGAGGAGGGAGCGTCGGCGTCGATCCCGACGTCGTGTCGGAGATCGCCGCCGAGATCGCCTCCGTCGTCGAGGCCGGCGTGCAGGTCGCCGTCGTCACGGGCGGCGGCAACTTCTTCCGCGGGGCGGAGCTGCAGCAGCGGGGCATGGACCGCTCGCGCGCCGACTACATGGGCATGCTCGGCATCGTCATGAACTGCCTGGCCCTGCAGGACTTCCTCGAGAAGCTCGGCGTCGACACGCGCGTGCAGACCGCGATCACGATGGGTCAGGTCGCCGAGCCCTACATCCCGCGCCGCGCGATCCGCCACATGGAGAAGGGCCGCGTCGTCATCTTCGGCGCCGGCATGGGCATGCCGTTCTTCTCGACGGACACCGTCGCCGTGCAGCGTGCGCTGGAGAACAAGTGCGACGCCGTGCTCGTGGCGAAGAACGGGGTGGACGGCGTCTACTCCGCCGACCCGCGCATCGACCCCGACGCGGTCAAGCTCGACCAGGTGACCTACGACGAGGCGATCAGCCAGGGCCTGCGGATCATGGACCAGACGGCGTTCGCCCTGTGCGGGGAGAACAAGCTGCCGATGGTCGTGTTCGGCATGCAGCCGCAGGGCAACATCCTGCGCGTCGTGCAGGGTGAGAAGATCGGGACGCTCGTCAGCGCCGAGAGCTGAGCCGAGTCCACTCCGACCGGCCACGGCCCGGTTGCGGTGGGAGCCGAACGTAGACCAGAGTCGCTGGGCGTCAGCCCGACGAGCGACGCGCGCAGATCGATGAGGAGCAAGCAGTGATCAACGAGGTCCTGAACGAGGCCGACGGCAAGATGGACAAGTCGGTCGAGGCGACCCGCGAGGAGTTCGCCGCGATCCGCGCGGGCCGCGCCCACCCGAGCATGTTCAACAAGATCGTCGTCGACTACTACGGCTCCCCGACGCCGCTCCAGCAGCTCGCGTCGTTCACCGCCCCCGAGGCCCGGATCATCCTCATCTCGCCCTACGACGTGGGGGCGATGAACGCCATCGAGAAGGCGATCCGCGACTCCGACCTCGGCGTCAACCCGTCCAACGACGGCAAGGTGCTGCGCTGCGTGTTCCCCGAGCTGACCGAGGAGCGCCGCAAGGAGTTCATCAAAGTCGCCCGCACGAAGGCCGAGGAGGGTCGCGTCGCGGTCCGCAACCTGCGACGCACCGCGAAGCAGAACCTCGAGCGCCTCGAGAAGGACGGCGAGGTCGGCAAGGACGACGTCACCGGAGCCGAGAAGCGTCTCGACGGCCTCACCAAGAAGCACGTCGACGCGATCGACGACATGCTCAAGTCGAAGGAGTCCGAGCTGCTCGAGGTCTGAGCAGCCCGGAACCGCAGCGTGAGCGTGACTCCTCCCGACACCGGCGCCCCGGCAGCCCCCCCCGCGAAGGACCACGGGCGGGCAGGTCGCAACCTGCCCGCCGCGGTCGCGTCCGCGGTGGTGCTCCTGGGTGCCATCGCCGCGTCCCTGGCGTTCTACAAGACGGCCTTCATGGTGATCGTGGCGATCGCCGTCGTGGTCGCGGTGTGGGAGCTGCACCAGGGCTTCGCCGCGAAGGACATCGACCTCCCCGAGCAGCCGCTGATGGTCGGCGGCGTCGTGATGGTCGTCGTCGCGTACTTCTTCGGCGCGCCCGCCCTCGTCACCGCGACGGCGGTGACCGGCCTGGCCATCATGCTGTGGCTGCTCCACCGCGGTGTGGACGGCTATGTGCGCAACGCGTCGGCCGCGATCTTCGCGCTGATCTACGTCCCCTTCCTCGGCTCGTTCGTCGCGCTGCTGCTCGCCGAGGGCGGCTCGACCGGCTTCGAGGGGTACGACGACGGGGTGCGCGGCGTCATCGCCTTCGTGCTCGTGACGATCGCGTCCGACATCGGCGGGTACGTCGCGGGCGTGCTCTTCGGCAAGCACCCGATGGCCCCCGTCATCTCGCCCAAGAAGTCGTGGGAGGGCTTCGCGGGTTCCGCGATCGCCTGCGTGGTCGTCGGATGGCTGCTCGTCGAGTACCTCCTCGACGGCGACTGGTGGGTCGGCATCTGCCTCGGCCTCATCACGGTCGTCATGGCCACCCTGGGCGACCTCTGCGAGTCGGTCATCAAGCGCGACCTCGGCATCAAGGACATGAGCCAGGTCATCCCGGGCCACGGCGGCCTCATGGACCGGCTGGACTCGCTGCTCGCCACCGTCGCCCCGACGTGGTTGCTGCTGCACTACCTGGTCTTCTGACCCCCGGCGCGCCGTGCCGCCGCCGCTCGCCCCGCCACTAAGGTGAGCGCCGACGAGAGGGGGCCGCACCGTGCGAGCCAAGTGGGTGGCGGTCGCCGTCGCCGGCGCCGGAGCCGCGTACGCCGCGGACCGGGCCCGTCGTGGACGCCGGGCCCTCCCGGCGGGCCCCGCAGCCCCGGCCGCGCTGCCCGAGCCGGTCGCGCCGCTCGTCCTCGAGGAGCCCGAGGCGGTCGAGCCCGTCGAGCCCGTCGAGCCCGTGGCGTCGCCCGAGCCCGTCGCGGACGAGGTGCTGACGGCCACCGGTCCGCTCGAGCCGGTGCGCGACGAGCCGGAGCCGGAGCCCGAGCCGGAGCCTGACCCGGAGCCCGAGCCTGACCCGGAGCCCGAGCCGGAGCCCGAGCCGGAGCCCGAGCCGGAGCCCGAGCCCGAGCCCCTCGCGCCCCCGACGGTCGAGGTGGCGGCGGTCCGCGCCGTACCGGAGCCGGAGCCCGCGTCCGAGCAGGCGATCGAGCTGGAGCCCGAGGACCAGGACGAGGACGAGGAGCCGGGGTCGACGAAGGTCGCCCTGAGCGGGTTCTACACCGGTCTGGTCTGCATGCTCTTCGCCCCGGTGCTCTACTTCAGCGCCACGGACTGGCTGTTCGAGGCGGAGACGTCGGCGCAGCTGACCCCGTTCGTGCTGCTCCTCCTGGCCGTGCCGGCGATCCTGGTGGCGGTGCCGCGGACGCGGCGGTTCGGGCTCTACATGGTGCTCGGGCTCGCCCTGACCGGCGTCGTGGTCGCGACCACCGCGATCGTGGTCCTGTTCCTGCTGTTCCGCGCCGGCTGACCTCCCCCGCCGGGGGGCGGTCGCTCGCGTTTCGGCGCAGGCGTGGCTGCGGTGGGATGATCGGGGGGCGATGTCCGAGAACACCCCCACGCCCGAGCCCCAGCGCACCTCCCTGCCCCTCGTCATGGAGGCGCCGCGGGGGCGCGCGAAGCCGCCGCGCCACCTGGCCGACCTCGACGAGGCCGGGCGCAAGGCGCTGCTCGAGGAGTCCGGCCTGCCGGGCTTCCGGGCCAAGCAGCTCTCGCACCACTACTTCGCGCGCCTGACCTCCGACCCGGCGGAGATGACGGACCTCCCGGCGGCCCAGCGCGAGGAGCTGGCGGCAGCGCTGTTCCCGCGGCTCCTGACGCCCGTGCGCACGATGGAGGCTGACAAGGGCACCACCCGCAAGACGCTCTGGCGGCTCTTCGACGGCGCGCTCGTGGAGTCGGTGCTGATGCGCTACCCCCAGCGGGCCACGATCTGCGTCTCGAGCCAGGCCGGCTGCGGCATGGCCTGCCCGTTCTGCGCCACCGGCCAGGGCGGCCTCCAGCGCAACATGAGCGCGGCGGAGATCGTCGACCAGGTCGTCGACGGCGCGCGGGCGATGGCCCGCGGCGAGGTCGCCGGCGGTCCCGGACGTCTCTCCAACGTCGTGTTCATGGGCATGGGGGAGCCGCTCGCCAACTACAAGGCGGTCGTGGCGGCGGTGCACCGGCTCACGGATCCGGCGCCCGCGGGGCTCGGTCTCTCGGCCCGCAACGTCACGGTCTCCACGGTCGGCCTCGTGCCCCGGATCCTGCAGCTGGCCGAGGAGGGCGTGCCGGTCACGCTCGCGCTCAGCCTCCACGCGCCCGACGACGAGCTGCGCAACGACATCGTGCCGATCAACACCCGCTACTCGGTAGCGGAGACGGTCGACGCGGCCTGGGAGTTCGCGCGGCGCACGAAGCGTCGCGTGTCGGTGGAGTACGCGATGATGCGCGACGTCAACGACCAGGCGTGGCGAGCGGACCTCCTCGCCGACGTGCTCAACGCGCGGGGCGACTGGGGCTGGGTGCACGTCAATCTCATCCCGCTCAACGAGGTGCCCGGCTCGCGCTTCACGCGGTCGCGCGACGCCGACACCGCCGAGTTCGTGCGTCGGCTCGAGGCCAAGGGCATCAGCACGACGATCCGCGACACCCGCGGCGACGACATCGACGCGGCCTGCGGCCAGCTCGCCGCAGCCGAGTAGTCCCCCCAGCGCCGGACAGCGCGACGGTCCGCTGAGCACCTGTCTGCTCTGCGGACCACCGCGCTGTCGTCCCTGCTCCCCGAGCCCAGGTGAACGCCGCGTGACGCGGAGGCAGCGGTGTCCGGTGGAGATTCCCGCTCGGTTCAACTGGCGTCCATCGGCGCCGCCCCGCCCCGTTCCGGCCCGCTCCTAGCGTCCGACCCGTCAGCGAGCGCACAGCGACGACGACTGTGCCCCGACGGAGGAGGACCGCCGCATGCGGCTGCACCGTTCGAGCCCGAGCACCGTCACGCACCTCCCGCGCCGCGGGGACCGCCTGCGGGTGCTGGTCGTCAGCGAGTCGTTCCTGCCGCAGGTGAACGGGGTGACGAACTCGGTACGCCGCGTGCTGGAGCACCTCGCGGCCGAGGGCCACGAGGCCGAGCTGGTGGCGCCGACGGGACCCGCGACGTACGCGGGGTTCCCCGTCACCATCTGTCGCGGCGCCCACCTGCCGTTCTACCGCGACTTCCGCATCGGGCTCGAGACGCAGCGTCGCCTGCGGGCCGCGATGGAGCGGTTCCGCCCGGACGTCGTGCACATCGCCTCCCCGGCGACCCTGGGCTACCAGGCGGCACGGGCCGCCGCGGACCTGGGGATCCCCACGGTCGCGATCTACCAGACGGACCTCGTCGGGTTCGCGGACCGCTACGGCATCGCCGGCGGCACGCGGGCGATGTCCTACCTCACGCGTCGCATCCACACGAGCGTCGACCGGACGCTCGCTCCCTCGACCGCCAGCCTCCGTCAGCTCGAGCAGATGGAGGTGCCCGGTCTGGGCCGCTGGCCACGCGGGGTCGACCTCACGCAGTTCGACCCCGCGTGCCGTGACGACGAGCTGCGCCGTCGGCTCGCGCCGAACGGTGAGCTGCTGGTCGGGTACGTCGGTCGCCTCGCTCCCGAGAAGGAGCTCGAGCTGCTCACGCACGTCGACCGCCTGCCCGGCGTGCGGGTGGTGATCGTCGGTGGCGGTCCGGAGGAGGAGCGCCTGCGCGGGCTGCTGCCGGACGCCGCGTTCCTCGGGGTGCTGCACGGCGCGGAGCTCGCCGCGGCGTACGCCAGCCTCGACGTCTTCGTCCACACCGGCCGCCACGAGACCTACTGCCAGGCCGCGCAGGAGGCGCTGGCCTCCGGCGTGCCGGTCGTCGCGCCGCGGGCCGGCGGCCCGATCGACGTGGTCGACGACGGCACCGCCGGCTACCTCTACGAGCCCGGCAGCGGGGCGGCGATGGCGACCTACGTGCGGATGCTCCACGAGAACGCGCCCCTGCGGCGCCGCGCCGCCCTCGCTGCGCGGCGCAGCGTCGAGGGCCGGTCCTGGGCGGCGGTCAACGCCCTGCTCGTGCGGCACTACCGCGAGGTGCTCGCCGAGCGCCGCGCCGTCCGGTCGGCGCGGGCGGCCTGACGCGCCACTAGGCTCCGGAGGGTGACGAACCTCGCGTACGACGCTCTCGACCTCCACGTCATCCGCGGCCGCGCGGAGGCGCCGGCCGTCTCGACGCCCGACCGGGAGGTCGACTACGCGACGGTGCTGGAGGAGGTCGGTGCCCTCGCGGGTGCGATGCGTGCGCTGGGCGTGGCGCCCGGGGCGTCGGTGCTCGTGGCGCTGGCGGACGAGTACGACGAGCTGCTCGCCTTCCTCGCCGCGCTCCGCCTGCGGGCGGTGCCCGTGCTGGTCGAGCGCGTGCACGCGGCCGTCGAGCCCGAGGCGGCCCCGGCCGCACACCTTCCCTCGGCGGCGACCCTGGCGGTGCGCCACCGCCCCCACCTGGTCGTGTCGGCGGTGCCCTGGCCCGGCCACGTGCACCGCCCCGCGGCGGTGCTCTACCGGGGCCCGGAGCCCCAGGACCCCGAGACCGAGGTCGCGTGGGAGCTGGCGCTGCGGGCCGGGCGCACCGATCCGGCGCCCGCGTCGCGCGCCGACGAGGTCGACGAGCCACCGACCGACGCCCACGAGGCGGCCGCCGAGGCGTGCGCGTACGTCGTGGGGAACCGTGCCGTGCTGCACCGCGAGGTGCCCGAGGCGGCCACCCAGGTCGGCCGCCGCCTGGGCGGGCTGCTCGGCGGGCGTCCGGTGACGCTGGGGCGCTGAGTCCCGCGGGTAGTCCCTGACGTCTCCGTCCACGTGGATCGTTCTCACGGTCGGGAACGTCAGGGACTACCGGACGCAGAGGTCGGATCAGCCCCGGTCGACGGCCATCTCGCCGAGCTCGGACCAGCCGTCGGCGTCGACGTCCTGGCTGACGATGCGCGGGGTCGCCGCGAGGTAGCGGGGGAGCTTCTCCTGCGCCGCCTTGAAGTGGTCGGACTGCACGTGGGCCGCTCCGGCGTCGCCGTCGTCGAAGGCCTCGACGAGCACGTACTGGTGCGGGTCGGTCACCGAGCGCGACCAGAAGAACCACTTGCAGCCGGGCTCGGCGTTGCACGCCTCGGTGAACTCGCGGGAGATCTCGGGCCAGTCGTCGGCGTGCTCGGGCAGCACGTCGAAGACGGCGGTGATGAAGATCAAGGTCGCTCCTCGGGTCGGGACTGGGTCGTCGCCAGTCTGCCGGGAGGAGGAAGGGGTGGGGGCGGGTGCGGACGGGCGCGCCCCAGTGCGTCCGTCCGCCCCCACGTCATGCTTGCAGATTCCTTGAAGATTCGTGGAGATCTGCTTGAGGTCGTCAACGATCCCCGACGCCGGAGGTCACGCCGCGCGGCGGGCCTGCGACACTCCGGCCGTGACCTCGACGACCTCGTCCTCGCCGTCCGCACCCCTCCCGGGCGGCGGCCCCGCGCCCCACCGCCGCGACGTCGTCGTGCTGGGCTCCACCGGATCGGTCGGCACCCAGGCGCTCGAGCTGGCCCGCCGCCACCCCGACCGCTACCGCGTCGTGGGACTGACGGCCGGGGGGTCCAACCCGGACCTCTTCGAGCAGCAGGTCGCGGAGTTCGCGCCGGCGTACTCCGGGCTGGGGGAGGAGGCCTCGGTCGAGGCCGCCGGTCTCGCGGCGGACGTCGTGCTCAACGCGATCACCGGGGCGGTGGGCCTGCGGCCGACCCTGGCGGCGCTGGAGGCCGGGTCGACGCTGGCCCTGGCCAACAAGGAGTCGCTCATCATCGGCGGCCCGCTCGTGGTGGGGGCGGCCGCTCCCGGTCAGATCGTGCCGGTGGACTCGGAGCACTCCGCGGTTGCCCAGTGCCTGCGCGGGGGACGGGCCGAGGAGGTGCGCCGCCTGGTGCTGACGGCGTCCGGTGGGCCGTTCCGCGGACGTACCCGCGCGGAGCTCGCCGACGTCACCCCCGCCGAGGCGCTGCAGCACCCGACGTGGGCGATGGGCCCGGTCATCACCGTCAACTCGGCCACGCTGGTCAACAAGGGGCTCGAGGTGATCGAGGCGCACCTGCTCTTCGGCCTGCCGTTCGAGCGCATCGACGTGGTCGTGCACCCGACGAGCGTCGTGCACTCGATGGTGGAGTTCGTCGACGGCTCGACCCTCGTGCAGGCGAGCCCGCCCACGATGATGATCCCGATCGCGCTGGGCCTCAGCTGGCCCGACCGCGTGCCCGACGCGGCGCCGTCGGTCGACTGGTCGCGGCCCGAGACCTGGGAGTTCCACCCGCTCGACGACGAGGCCTTCCCGGCGGTCGACCTGGCCCGTCGGGCCGGTACGGCGGGGTCCACCGCCCCGGCGGTCTACAACGCCGCCAACGAGGTGTGCGTCGAGGAGTTCCTGGCCGGTCGCCTGCCGTTCGTCGACATCGTGCCGACGGTGGCCAGCGTTCTCGGGCGCCACGACGTACCCTCGATCGAGCCGCTCACCGTCGACGCCGTCCTGGACGCCGACGCGTGGGCACGCGAGACCGCCCGGGCCCTGCTCGGGTCGGCCTCGGCCTAGCAGACCCGCACGACCCCGCTCCGCACCCCGAAGGACCGTCATGACCGCCGCCCTGCTCTACACCCTCGGTGTCGTCGTGTTCGTCGTGGCGATCCTGGTCTCGATCGCCCTCCACGAGCTCGGCCACATGATCCCGGCGAAGGCGTTCGGCGGGAAGGTGACGCAGTACTTCGTCGGCTTCGGTCCGACCGTCTGGAGCAAGCAGGTCGGCGAGACGGAGTACGGCGTCAAGGCGATCCCGCTCGGCGGCTACGTCAAGATCGTGGGGATGCTGCCGCCCGGCGCCGACGACCTGGCGGAGCAGGCGGGCGTGGACCCCGGCGGCGAGCCCGTCTACCGGGTCCGCAAGTCCAACACCGGCATGTTCACCCAGCTCGTCAGCGACGCGCGCGCCGCCGAGTGGGAGACGATCGGCCCGGAGGACGCCGACCGGCTGTTCTACAAGATGCGGCCCTGGAAGAAGATCGTCGTGATGGCGGCGGGCCCGAGCGTCAACATCGCGATCGCCTTCGGAATCTTCGCGGGCGTGTTCGCGACGTACGGCAACCCCGACGACCAGCGCACCACCACGACGGTCGGGACGATCTCGCAGTGCGTGGTGCCGTACGCCGAGTCCGGTCGCGAGTGCACCGCCGAGGACCCGGTCACCCCGGCCGTGGCCGCGGGGCTGCAGCCCGGTGACGAGATCGTCGCCTTCAACGGCACCCGGATCAGCGACTGGCGGCAGATGCAGGACCTCATCCGCGGCAACTCCGACGGGCAGGCGCAGATCGTCGTCGAGCGCGACGGCCGTGAGCTCACGCTGACCACCAACACCACCGTCACGGCGCGCCCCAGCAACGACGAGGACGCGGACCCCGCAGCGACGACGGAGGTCGGCTTCCTCGGGGTCACCCCCACGACGGAGCTCGGCACCGGCGGACCGATCTACACGCTGGAGCAGATGGGCACCATGACGGTGCGCACCGCAGAGGCGCTCGTGCAGCTGCCCGCCAAGGTGTTCGGGGTGGGCAAGGCCATCGTCGGCCTCCAGGAGCGCGACCCGGAGAGCCCCGTGTCGATCGTGGGCGGCGGTCGCATCGCCGGCGAGACGACGGCGCTGGAGGAGTTCCCGGTGCAGGAGAAGGTCGTCTTCCTGCTCCTGCTCATCGCGGGCTTCAACTTCTTCATCGGCATGTTCAACTTCATCCCGCTGCTACCGCTCGACGGTGGACACATCGCGGGCGCGGCGTACGAGGGGATCCGCCGGCGGCTCGCCCGCCTGCGGCGTCGACCCGACCCGGGCTACGTGGACGTCGCGCGGCTGCTGCCGGTGGCGTACGTCGTCGGCTCGGCCATCCTGGTGATGGGCATCGTGCTCATCGTCGGCGACCTCGTGGTGCCGCTCAGCCCGTACTCGTGAGCGGGGCGCACCGGACCTTGCCGAGTCGGTGGGGCGGGGGAGTGCCGCGTAGCATCGAGCCATGAGCTCTGTCGCCCTGGGCATGCCTGCGGTCCCGCCTCCGGTGCTCAGCCCGCGCCGCACCACCCGCCAGATCCAGGTCGGCTCCGTCGGCGTCGGCAGCGACCACCCGATCTCGGTGCAGTCGATGACCACCACGCTGACGTCCGACGTCAACGCGACCCTCCAGCAGATCGCCGAGCTGACCGCGTCGGGCTGCGACATCGTGCGCGTCGCCTGCCCGAGCCAGGACGACGCCGACGCGCTGCCCGCGATCGCGCGCAAGTCGCAGATCCCCGTCATCGCGGACATCCACTTCCAGCCGAAGTACGTCTTCGCCGCCATCGAGGCCGGGTGCGCGGCCGTGCGCGTCAACCCCGGCAACATCCGGAAGTTCGACGACCAGGTCAAGGAGATCGCGCAGGCCGCGACCGACCACGGCACCTCGATCCGGATCGGCGTCAACGCCGGCTCGCTCGACAAGCGGCTGCTCGAGAAGTACGGCAAGGCGACCCCCGAGGCGCTCGTCGAGTCGGCCGTCTGGGAGGCGTCGCTCTTCGAGGAGCACGGCTTCCGCGACTTCAAGATCTCGGTCAAGCACAACGACCCCGTCGTCATGGTGCGGGCCTACGAGCTCCTTGCCGATGCCGGTGACTGGCCCCTCCACCTCGGCGTGACCGAGGCCGGCCCGGCCTTCCAGGGCACCATCAAGTCGGCGACCGCCTTCGGTGCACTGCTCAGCCAGGGCATCGGCGACACGATCCGCGTCTCCCTCTCCGCCCCGCCGGTGGAGGAGGTCAAGGTCGGCCTGCAGATCCTCGAGTCCCTCAACCTGCGCCCCCGCCGTCTCGAGATCGTCTCCTGCCCGAGCTGCGGCCGCGCGCAGGTCGACGTCTACACGCTCGCCGAGCAGGTGACCGCCGGGCTCGACGGCCTCGAGGTGCCGCTGCGCGTCGCCGTCATGGGGTGCGTCGTCAACGGGCCCGGCGAGGCCCGCGAGGCCGACCTCGGCGTCGCCTCCGGCAACGGCAAGGGGCAGATCTTCGTCAAGGGCGAGGTCATCAAGACCGTCCCCGAGAGCCAGATCGTGGAGACCCTCATCGAGGAGGCCATGCGGATCGCCGAGAGCATGGAGCCCGTCGAGGGCGCCGGCGCCGAGGTGTCCGTCTCCTGACCCGCCTGCCGGTACGGCGCGGAGTCCTCGCGCTCGGCCGGTACGGCGCGGGGTCGCGCCCCCGAGGCTCTTCGCCTGGTGCGTGCGGCTGCCCGGTGCCCGGTGCCCGGTGCCCGGTGCGGAGTGCCGGGCGGGTGCCGTAAGTGTGACCTTGGTGCGTCCGTGGGTGAGCCGGGCGTGTCCTAGCCGCACAGTTCGGTGGGGGTGGGGCGGCGGCCGCTTCGGACCTCTGCCGGACGACGCGGGCGACGGGCTCGGGGCTGGCTCGGGCGGGTGCCGGAAGTGGGACCTTGGTGCGTCCGTGGGTGAGCCGGGTGTGTCCTAGCCGCACAGTTCGGTGGGGGTGGGGCGGCGGCCGCTTCGGACCTCTGCTGGACGACGCGTGCGACGGGCCCGGGGCTGGCTCGGCTCGGCTCGGCTTGGCTCGGGCGGGTGCCGGAAGTGGGACCTTGGTGCGTCCGTGGGTGAGCCGGGCGTGTCCCGGCCGCACAGTTCGTGCGGCCGGACGCCGCTGTGCGTCCGAAGCCCCCGCGAAAGGGGCGCAGACGACAAGTCCGAGGCCGGGGTCGGTGTCGTAGATGGCCCTTTTGGGAGTCAGTCGGTGAGGACGGGGGTGGCTTCGCGTACCTGGAGGTCGGTGGTGGGGCTGGGCATGTCGACGGTGCCGTTGACGCGTTGCCAGGGGCCGTTGTTGACGCGGAAGTCGGCGGTCCAGGTGGTGGTGAGGCGGGTGGGGTAGGTGCCGGTGCGGGTGTAGGTGTGGGTGATGTCGAGGTCGGGGTAGGGGGCGCCGGGGGTGGTGGTGGTCGTGGTGGTGCCGTCGCCGAAGTCCCAGGTGTAGGTGGTGGGGGTGATGTCGA
>NZ_JAAGXA010000015.1 GCF_010686755.1 Nocardioides zeae
TTCAGGAACACCGACTTGCCCGTGCCCGAGGGGCCCAGCATCACGCAGATCTCCCCGGCCGGCACCGTGAGCGACACGTCCCGCCAGATCACCTGCTTGCCGAACGACTTGGTCAGCCCGTCGACCTTGATCTCGACACCCATCCGCACTTCTCCCTCGCGTCCCGCCGGACCTACTGGTGGGTCAACTAGCGACGTGCGGAGATGTTACGCGGGTCACCCCCGGCATGCACGAAGGGCGACCATCCCGCAGGATGGCCGCCCTTCGCGGCTGTGTCGGCGTACCGACGGCTCAGGCGTGCGCCCGAGCAGAGGTCACTTGAGCGTGACGGTGGCGCCGGCGCCCTCGAGGGCCTCCTTGGCCTTCTCCGCCGCGTCCTTCGCAACGCCCTCGAGGACGGCCTTGGGGGCCGCCTCGACGAGCTCCTTGGCCTCCTTCAGGCCGAGGGAGGTCAGGGCGCGCACCTCCTTGATGACGTTGATCTTCTTGTCACCGGCGGACTCGAGGACGACGTCGAACTCGTCCTTCTCGGCCTCGGCCTCGGCCGGGGCGGCGCCCGCGCCGCCCGGGGCGGCAACGGCGACCGGAGCGGCGGCGGTGACGCCGAACGTCTCCTCGAACTGCTTCACGAACTCGGAGAGCTCGATGAGCGTGAGCTCCTTGAACGCGTCGAGGAGCTCCTCGGTGCTGAGCTTCGCCATGGTGGCGTCCTTCCTTCTCTGGCCCGTGGTGCTCGACCGGCGGGCCGGGGTTTCTTCAGGTGGTGGTTGCGTCGGTGCTGAGCGGGAGCTCAGGCCTCGGCGGGGGTGTCCTCGTCGGCCTCGGCCGCGGGGACCTCCTCAGCAGCGGCTGCAGCCGGCTCACCGGCACCACCTGCGAGGATCGAGGGGTCGTTCGCCGCCTTCTCCTGCAGCGCGCCCGCGAGGCGAGCGGTCTGCGAGGGGAGGGCGTTGAACGCGTAGAGCGCCTGGGCCATCGTGGCGGTGAGGGCACCGGCCACCTTGGCGAGCAGGACCTCGCGCGACTCGAGATCGGCCAGCTTGGCGATCTCGGCAGCGTCGAGGGCGTTGCCGTCCAGGACACCGCCCTTGATGATCAGGGCGGGGTTCGCCTTGGCAAAGTCACGCAGACCCTTCGCGGCCTCGACGACGTCGCCCGTGATGAAGGCGATGGCGGTGGGGCCGTTCAGGAGGTCGTCGAAGCCCTCGATGCCCACCTCGTGGGCAGCGATCTTGGCCAGCGTGTTCTTGACCACGGCGTAGTTGGCGTTCTCGCCGAGGGAGCGCCGCAGGTTCTGCAGCTCCTTCACGGTGAGACCGCGGTACTCGGTCAGCACAGCACCGGCGGCATCGTTGAACGAGTCAACGATCTCCGCGACGGCTGCTGCCTTCTCTGGCCGCGCCATGGGTCTCCTTCCGAACTACGGTCGTGAGACCGTCCGCGAGAGGCCCGTGAAATGACGAACGCCCCGGGCACAGGGACCGGGGCGTGGACATGACGTGCGCTGCACGTCGGTCTACTCTCCGCTTCCTGCGCTGGCCGTCCGCTGACGCGGAACCCTTCGGTCGCCCCCGCCCTGACGGGCGCGGCACGACAACCGGCGGTCTCTGGTTGCGAGGAGCACACTACGGGGCGGCCGACGCGCGACCAAATCGGGCGCCGCGCGGGTCGCCCGGCCGCTAGCGTGCGCCGGTGACGATCCTGCACCACCGGCTCCGCGACCTGCCCACCCCGCTGCACCGCGCCCGCACCCTCGTGCGTCCCCCACGCCTCACGGCCGTCGACGTGGCACGGGCGATCGCCGTGCTGGGCATGGTCGGCGCCCACGTCGGGTCGACGGGCGAGCCGTCGTGGACCGACCCGTCCAGCTGGGACGGGCTCGTCCACGGCAGGTCCTCGGTGCTCTTCGCGGTGCTCGCGGGCGTCTCCGTCGCCCTCCTGACGGGCCGCACCCACCGGCCCGAGCCCGCGGACCTGCCCGCGCTGCGGCTCTCGCTCGTGGGCCGCGGTGCGGCGATCTTCGTCGTGGGGCTCGTGGTGGAGCTCCTCGGCACCGGGGTGGCGGTGATCCTCACCCTCTACGGGCTGCTGTACGTCGCGGCGCTCCCCTTCCTGCGCTGGCGCGCCTCGCGCCTCCTGGCGGCCGCGCTGGCGCTCGCGGTCGCCGGGCCCCCGCTGCTCGCGGCGCTGCACGCGGTGGCCATCGGCGCCTACGGGCCCGGCATCGACCTCGCGCTCTTCGGCGTCTACCCGATCACGGTGTGGCTGGCCTTCCTGCTCGCCGGCATGGCGCTCGGTCGCTGCGACCTCACGCGGCTCCGCACGGCCCTGCTGGCACTGGCCGTCGGGGCGGCGGTCTCCGCGATCGGCTACGGCACCGCGACCGCCGTCGGACCCGCCCTCGACCGGCTGCAGGAGCGGTCGTGGGCGGAGGAGGAGTCGGGATCGTCGTCGTACTCCCTCCCCGACGACTACGAGTCGGGTGTCCCGGGTGAGGACGTCGACCTCGACGGCCTGGTCTGCGACGTCGACGCCTACGGCGCCTACTGCTACGACCCCGACCCCGAGCCGACGGACCTCGACGACGGTGCCTCCGCCTCCGTCGCGGAGGAGGCGCCGGGGTACCTCGCCCAGGTGCGCGACGCGCACGTCGGCACCGCCGTGCTCGTCGCGCTCGGCTCGGACGACCCGCACTCCGGGGGAACCCTCGAGGTCCTCGGGTCCGGCGGCCTCGCCGTCGGGATCATCGGGCTGCTCCTCCTGGTGGTGCGGCGGGTCGTCCGCTGGCCGTTCCTCCCCCTCGCCGCGCTCGGCTCGATGCCGCTCACGGCGTACGCCGCGCACGTGCTCGCCATCCGCGTCATCGCCGGGACCGACGGCTACCTCGAGAGCAACGCCGTCTGGGGCTGGCTGTCGCTCGGCCTCGTGGTCGGCTGCACGGTCTGGGCGCTGCTGCTCGGTCGCGGCCCGCTCGAGCGGCTCGTCGCCCGGGTCGCACGCGCGACGGCACGGCACGCCTGACCCGACGCCCCGACGCTCCGCCGACCGCCACCGCCGACCGTCATCGGCGGCCCGTGCGCAGCACGTACGTCCCCACCCCCAGGACGACGAGGAGCTGGGCCGCGAGGAGCGCGAGGGGACGCTGCCCCAGGTCGGCGAGTGCCCGTCCGGGCCCGGTGGAGGCGAGCACGAGCACGTGCCCCACGGCCGCGAGGAGCACCGGCAACCAGCAGTAGCGCCCGACGACCGCCGCGGCGACGAGCAGGAGACCGGTGAAGCCGGCCGTGGCGAGCGCGACGTGGCGCGGGTCGATGACCAGCACCGCGCCCAGCAGTCCGCCGTGGGCGACGACCACCGCGACCGACGCCCGGAGCAGCTGCACCCGCCGCCCGCCGCGCGGGGTCGCCCGCTCGGCGTCGGTCAGCGGGGCGGCCACCACTCCCCCGGCCGCGAGGGCGCTCACGGCCGGGAGGTAGGTCCACAGCGGCAGCCGTGCGTCCGCCACCGGCAGCGGCACGAGGGCGTCGGCCCAGACGAGGACCGCCACGACCAGGACGCCGGCGGCCCCGGTCGCCGGCAGCACGGACCACCGCCGGGCGAACAGGCCGAGCGCCGACGCCCTCACCCCGCCGGGGCGACCGGCGGGGTGAGCCGGTCGAGCTCGCAGGAGCGCAGCTGCTCGTAGGTCGTGCGGACCCACGACTCCTGCTCCTCCAGCGGGGCCGCGAGCCACGGCCCGAACCCCGCCGTGCGGAAGTCCGCGGGATCGGCGAGGCCGTTGCGCACCAGGAGCCAGACCCGCAGCACTTCGCGCGTCTCGTGGACGATCGCCGGCGGCGGCCCCGAGGGATCGGAGTAGGCCGCGCAGGGTGCCGGGGTGCTCAGGTAGACCGCCACCTCCTGCGGATCCCCCGCGGGGCGGGTGAGCCGACCGGTGTCGAGCGGCGCGAAGCTGCCCTCGGCGAGGTCACGACGCTGCCCCGGCACCTCCAGCCGGTACGTCGCGGGCACCGTCGCCCCCGCCGCCACCAGGGGCTCCGCCAGCTCGTGCATCTCCGCGGCGAGCCAGTCGAGCTGGCGGGGACTCTCCCGCGGGAGGCACACCCGGGGCTCCGTGCCGGCACACGTCCACGCCACCGGACGGTCGTCGATCACGACCTGGTCGGGGTCGGTGACGACGAGGACCGCCGCCACCGCCACCGCGCCCGCGGTGCCGGCGCCGAGCACCGGTCCGGCGACGCGGCGACGCACGACGCCGTCCCGCAGCGTGTACGCCGCGAGCACCGCCACCGTCAGGAACAGGTGGAAGCCCACCAGGGCGACGAAGGCCGACGTCGCGGCGCGCAGCCCGACCATGCCGTTCGCGCCACCGATGACCGCGAAGAGCGCCGGGACGTCCAGGCTGAGGGCGAGCAGCGCGAGGCCGTAGAGCCCGGCCGCGGCCAGCGGTGCCGCCAGCACCGACCCCCAGAGGAGGCCCACGAGCGCGCCGACCGCCGCCGACCCCACGAGCACGGCGCCCCCACCGAGCACCAGGAGGAGAGCGGAGCCGGGCGACGCGACGTACCCCACCCCCACGGCCACGTTCGCCGCGTAGCCCGCCGCCTGCACGACGAGCAGGACGGCGACACCGACGGCGGCGTTGGCCAGCACCACGTGCCACCGCGCGACCGCGCTCCGGGGCAGCGCACGCAACGTGGCGGTGAGCTGCTCCTCGTTCCAGCGGGCCGCGTCCATGGCGGCGAGCCCGGCGACCACCGGCCCCAGGATGATGACGCTGCCCGCGATGCGGGCCACCGTCCAGGACGGCTCGCCGAGCCACGGCGTGCCCCGCGAGAGGACGACACCGGCGGCCACGACGAGCAGCAGCGGCAGCAGCCGCGCCGCGGCGCACCGGCGGAGCGCCGGGATCACGCGCCCACCACCAGACCGAGGAACCCGCGCTCCAGCCGCCCTCCGACTGTTCCTGCGCCACCGCCACCGTCGCCGACGGTCGCGGCGAGCTCCGCCGTCGGGCCGTCGAAGCGCACGCGGCCCCCGTGGAGCACGACGAGGTGATGGGCCACGTACTCCACGTCCTCGACGATGTGCGTCGCGAGGAGGACCGCCCGGTCGGCACCCAGCCGCTGCACGAGGGCCCGCAGCTCGGCCCGCTGGTGCGGGTCGAGGCCGGTGGTGGGCTCGTCCAGGAGCAGCACCTGCGGGTCGGTGAGCAGCGCCTGCGCGATGGACGCACGCTGTCGCATGCCGCCCGACAGGGTGCTCAGCCGCGCGGAGGCACGATCGGTGAGGTCGACCGCTGCCAGCGCCCGGCCGACGGCGTCGGGCCGGTCGCGGCGGGGCACCGCCTTGAGCCAGCACAGGTGCAGGAGGTAGTCCGCGACCGAGAAGGCCGGCGGGGCCTCGAGGTGCTGCGGCACGTAGCCCAGCAGGCGGAGCGCCGAGGGGCGGGAGGAGGCGGCATAGGGGTCGTGACCCCCGATCCGCACGTTGCCGCCGCGCGGAGCGGCGACCCCCGCGAGCGCCCGCAGCAGGGTCGACTTGCCCGCGCCGTTGACACCGAGGAGACCGGTGATGCCGGTGCCGACGGAGAGGGTGACCCCGTCGAGCACCGGCCGTCCCTGGTGGGCGACCAGGATCCCCTCGCCGACGACCAGCTGCACCCCGACCTCAGTAGTTGAAGGTGCGGGTGGACGCCTCCGAACAGCCGTCGGGAGCCCAGTTGCGGTCCTCGCAGACCTTGATGACGCCGCGTGCCGAGGTGCCCTCCGGGTGCAGGTTGCGCGTCACCGTCTTGTACTGCCAGTCACGCGAGCCGGTGCGCTCCGTCTGGCCACGGCCACCGGACTGGTAGCCCGGGCCCGCCCCGCCGTCGTAGAAGAAGTAGAACTGCGTCTCCACGTAGATCCCGCCTCCGCCGTTGCTGTCCCGGCGGTGGGAGGAGTTGGCCGCGTAGATGCCGCGGTTGTCGTAGAAGTTGCCGTAGCCCTGACCACCGCCGGGGCTCTTCAGCGGGGAGCTCTTGCTCCCCCAGTAGGCGCCCATCGCCGGCTGCGCGGCTCCGACGATGGCGATGGCGGCGCAGATGGTCAGGACGAGACGCGTCAACCTGTTCATGGTGGTTACCCCCGAGGTGTGGATGGATCGAACAGGTCGACCCTACCGCAGATTCCCATCTATAGGTGGTCATCCTCCACAACTTCTTCGCGAAATGCCGACGAGCCGGCACCCGCGCCCGGAGGCGCGAGTGCCGGCTCGTGCCAGCGGGGTGGGAGGAGGCTCAGGCCTCGTCGTCCACCGCGACGTTCTTGACCCGGTTCGGGTCGACCTGGATGCCGGGGCCCATGGTCGTCGAGAACGTGACCTTCTTGATGTAGCGGCCCTTGGACGCCGACGGCTTGAGCCGCAGCACCTCCTCGAGCGCGGAGGCGTAGTTCTCCGCGAGCTGCTGCTCGGTGAAGGACGCCTTGCCGATGATGAAGTGCAGGTTCGAGTGGCGGTCGACGCGGAACTCGATCTTGCCGCCCTTGATGTCGGTGACGGCCTTGGCCACGTCGGGCGTCACGGTGCCCGTCTTCGGGTTCGGCATGAGGCCGCGGGGACCGAGCACGCGGCCGAGGCGACCGACCTTGCCCATCATGTCCGGCGTCGCGACGACGGCGTCGAAGTCGAGCCAGCCGCCGTTGACCTTCTCGATCAGCTCGTCGCCACCGACGTGGTCGGCACCGGCCTCACGGGCCGCCTCGGCCTTGTCCGCGTTCGCGAACACGAGGACGCGGGCGGTCTTGCCCGTGCCGTGGGGGAGGTTGACGGTGCCGCGCACCATCTGGTCGGCCTTGCGGGGGTCGACGCCGAGGCGCATGACCACGTCGACGGTCTCGTCGAACTTCTTCTTGCTGACCGACTTGGCGACGGTGATGGCCTTGAGGGGGCTGTGCAGCTCGTCGGCGTCGAACGCCTCGGTGGCCGCGCGGTAGGTCTTGCTGCGCTGCATGTCTGGTTCTCTTTCCTGCCAGGTGTGGTCGTGTGAGCCAGCGCGGCTCTGCCACGGGTGCGGTGGGGGCCGGGTGCTGCCCGCGGGGCAGCGCGACGGCGTGGTCAGTCGGTCGTGATGCCCATCGAGCGAGCCGTGCCCTCGACGATCTTCATCGCGGCGTCGATGTCGTTCGCGTTGAGGTCGGGCAGCTTGGTCGTGGCGATCTCGCGGACCTGGTCCTTGGACAGGTGCGCGACCTTGTCCTTGTGGGGGACGCTCGAGCCCTTCTTGACGCCCGCGGCCTTCTTGATCAGCTCGGCGGCCGGCGGCGTCTTCGTGATGAAGGTGAACGACCGGTCCTCGTAGATCGTGATCTCGACGGGGACGACGTTGCCGCGCATGGACTCCGTCTGGGCGTTGTACGCCTTGCAGAACTCCATGATGTTCACACCGTGCGGGCCGAGCGCGGTACCGACCGGCGGGGCCGGCGTCGCGGCACCGGCCTGCAGCTGCACCTTGACGAGCGCAGCGATCTTCTTCTTCGGAGGCATGTCCTGGATCCTCTTTCTGTTCTCGTGGTCATGACGAGCGCGCCCTCAGCGAGGACGCGCTCTGCCACCTGTGTTGCGGGCTCCGGCCGGAACCAGCAGGTCGACTCCGGGTCAGACCTTCTGGATCTGGCTGAAGCTCAGCTCGACCGGGGTCTCCCGGCCGAAGATCTCGACGAGGGCCTTGACCCTCTGCGACTCGGCGTTGATCTCGGTGATCGTCGCGTGCAGCGTCGCGAACGGGCCGTCCACGACCATGACCGAGTCGGCCACGCCGAAGTCGGCGACCTCGACCGGGGTCTTGGCCGCGGTGGTGCCGGCCGGCGCGGGCTGGCCCGCGGCCTGCGCGTCGGCGACGGCCTTGGCCTCGACGGCGGGCGCGAGCATGCTCTCCACCTCGGAGAGGCTCAGCGGCACCGGCGAGTTGCTGTGACCGACGAACCCGGTCACCGACGGCGTGTGGCGCACGGCCGACCACGACTCGTCGGTGAGGTCCATGCGGACGAGGACGTAGCCGGGGAGGACCGTGCGACGGACGAGCTTGCGCTGCCCGTTCTTGATCTCCGCGACCTCCTCGGTGGGGACCACGATCTCGTGGATGTAGTCCTCCATGTTGAGGGAGACGGCACGGTTCTCCAGGTTGGCCTTGACCCGGTTCTCCATGCCCGCGTACGTGTGCACGACGTACCAGTCGCCCGGCTTCGCCCACAGCTCGCGACGGAACTGCTCGAGCGGGTCCTCCTCCTCGGCGGCCTCCTCGGCCTCCTCGGCGGACGGCTCCCCGGGCTCCTCCGAGCCCTCCGGGTCCTCGACGGACGTGTCGGACGACTCCTCGGACTCCTCGTCGACGGCGTCCGCCTCGAGGGCGTCGTCGGCCGTCTCCGTGAGGTCGGCCGAGGTCTCCTCGGCGTCGAGGGCGTCGTACTGCTCCGGCACGTTGTGCTCCATCATCTGCTGGACTGCTGGTCGGGGGACGGGCGGCGAGGCCGTCAGTCGCCGCTCGTGGTCGTGAAGACCTCGAACGCGAGCTTGCCGAACGCCAGGTCGAGCAGCGACACGATCGCGATCATCACGACCACGAACACGAGCACGACGGCGAAGTAGGTGACGAGCTGCGACTGGGTGGGCCAGACCACCTTGCGGAGCTCGGCGACGACCTGCTTGTAGAAGGTCAGGGGACCGGTGCGAACGGCCTTGTCCTCACCACCGGGGGCGTCGTCGTCCTTCGAGCTCCGCACCGCGCGGGAGTCCGACACGCTGTCCACCCTTCGTCGCTTGATCGAGGCCCGTGGTGCCGATGATCGGCACCACGGGATCTGTCTCGCAGGGCACGAGGGACTTGAACCCCCAACCTTCGGTTTTGGAGACCGATGCTCTGCCAGTTGAGCTAGTGCCCTTCGGCGCTCCGTCCCGTGAACGATCCCGGAACCCGGGCGCGCTCCACCACGGGGTGGACCACCAGCCGACGAGTGTACGGGTAGGTGTGGATCAACGTCCAAATGCTCCGCACCACGCCCGGCCGCTGCGCCGAGGTGCCGACACTACGGTGTCCCCATGGCCGACGTCGTACCCCGCCCCCTGGACGCGCTGCCGAAGGCGCACCTGCACCTGCACTTCACGGGGTCCATGCGGCACGGCACGCTGCTCGAGCTGGCGGCCCGCGACGGGATCCGCCTGCCGGACGCGCTCGTCAGCGACTGGCCCCCGCGCCTCGCGGCCGACGACGAGAAGGGTTGGTTCCGCTTCCAGCGCTTGTACGACGTGGCCCGGTCGGTGCTCCGCACGCCCGAGGACGTCCGGCGGCTCGTGCGCGAGGCCGCCGAGGACGACGTGCGCGACGGGGGTCGGTGGCTGGAGATCCAGGTCGACCCCAGCGGGTACGGCGCGCGCTTCGGCGGGATGACCGCCTTCACCGACCTCGTGCTCGACGCCGTGGCCGACGCGTCCCGGACCACCGGGCTCGGCATGGCGGTCGTGGTCGCCGCGAACCGCACCCGCCACCCCCTCGACGCCCGGGCGCTGGCACGCCTCGCGGCGCAGTACGCCGGGCGCGGCGTGGTCGGGTTCGGGTTGTCGAACGACGAGCGGCGGGGCACCACGTCCGACTTCGCCCGCGCCTTCGAGATCGCCCGGCGCGCGGACCTCGCCCTCGTGCCGCACGGCGGCGAGCTCCTGGGCCCCGACTCCGTCACCCAGGTGCTCGACCACCTCGGGGCGGACCGCATCGGCCACGGCGTGCGCTCCGCCGACGACCCGCGGGTGCTCGACCGTGTCGTCGCCGCCGGGGTGGCGTTGGAGGTCTGCCCGACCTCGAACGTCTCGCTCGGCGTGTTCGGGGACCTCACCTCGGTGCCGCTCCCCACCCTGCTCGCCGCCGGTGCGACCGTCGCTCTGGGGGCCGACGACCCGCTCCTCTTCGGCTCCCGGCTGGCCGGGCAGTACGCCACGATGCGGGCCGCGCACGGCCTCGACGACGCGACCCTCGCCGAGCTCGCCCGGATGTCGTTCCGAGCCGCCCGGATGCCCGAGCACCTGCGCGCCGCGTGTCTCGCCGATGTCGACGCATGGCTCGACTCCCCCGTGGAACACTGGACGCCGTGACCGACGAACCGCAGCGCCCGTCGCTGGACAAGAACCCCGACCCCGAGCCGACCCCCGGTGCGGGCTCGTGGGGCCCTCCCCCGGCGCAGCAGCAGCCCTACGCCCAGGACTACCCGCAGACGCCGTTCCCGCAGGCCGGCCAGGCCCAGGGCCAGCAGCCGTACGGACAGCCCTACGGGCAGCAGCCGTACGGCGCGTACGGGGGCGGACCCGCGCCGTACCAGCCGTCGCCGACCCCCATCCCGGCCCACCTGCTGCCGGCACCGGACCACCCGAAGGCGATGACCGCGATGATCCTCGGCGCGGTCGGCCTGTTCGCCGGCCTGTCCTTCGCGGGCGTCGGCTTCCTGCTCTCGCCGTTCGCCTGGGCGATCGGGTCCGGCGCCCTCAAGGAGATCGAGGCGTCCGAGGGCCGGGTCGGCGGGGCGTCCGCGGCGCGCGCCGGCAAGATCATGGGCATCGTCGGCACCGTGCTGCTCGGGCTCGGCCTGCTGGCACTGGCCGGCATCATCGTGGCGATCTTCGCGACCGCGTCGACGTCCCCCTGATCCGACTGCGCCGGGAGCGGTCCGCTCAGAGCGCGCAGCCGACGGTGACCGGCTCGTTGACCAGCCGCACGCCGTAGGCGCGCTCGACCCCGTCGCGCACGGCACGGGCGAGCGCCAGCAGCTCCTCGGTCGTCGCTCCCCCGCGGTTCGTCAGGGCGAGCGGGTGCTTCGTCGACAGGCTGACGGCGGCGTCGGCGGCGAGGGCGTACCCCTTGCCGAACCCCGCGTGGTCGATCAGCCACGCGGCGCTCGTCTTCACGGAGCCGTCCGGCTGCGGGAACCGAGGCGCGTCGGGCGGCAGCGTCGCGGCGGCGTCGCCGTCCAGCACCGGGTTCGTGAAGAACGAGCCCGCGCTCCAGGTGTCGTGGTCGTCGGCGTCCAGCACCATGCCCTTGCCCGCCCGCAACCCGAGGACCGCCTCCCGCACGTCCGCGAGCGGCGCCCGCTCCCCCACCGCGACGCCGAGCGTGCGCGCGAGCTCGGCGTACCGGACGGGCGCCCCGAGCGCCTCGGGGCCACCGACGCCGAGCTGGAAGGTCACCTCGAGCACGACGTACCGGTCGGGCTCGGCCTTGAACCGGCTGTGCCGGTAGCCGAAGCCGCAGTCGACCGCCGCGAAGGTGCGCTGCGCGCCCGCCGCGCGGTCCCAGGTGCGGACGCTCGCGATCGTGTCGGCGACCTCCTGGCCGTAGGCGCCGACGTTCTGGATCGGTGTCGACCCCACCGCCCCCGGGATGCCGGAGAGCGCCTCCACCCCCACCCAGCCGCGCTCGACGGTCCGGGCGACGAACGGGTCCCACGGCTCGCCCGCGGCGACCGTGACGAGCACACCACCGCAGGTGGGGTCGTCGGAGCCGTGGTCGGCGTGCACGCCGGTGGTCGCCACGTGCACGACGGTGCCGGGGAAGCCCGCGTCGGCGACCACGAGGTTCGAGCCGCCCGCCACGAGCAGGAGCGGTTCGCCCGCCGCGTCGGCCCCCGCCACGGCGGCGACGAGGTCCGCCTCGGTCGTCGCCGCGACGTACCGGCCCGCGGGCCCGCCCAGCCGCAGCGTCGTGAGGTCGGCCAGCCGCACCACCGCTGCCCGTTCGTCAGGCACGCACGACCGCCCGGGGGTTGCCGAGCACCTTCGTGCCGCCGGCGGTGACCTCGAGCGCGAGCGTGACCAGGTCGCCGTCGACGGCCTTCACGGTGCCCGCCACCACCAGCTCGATGCCGGTGTCGTCGTCGGGCACGACGACGGGGTTGGTGAACTTGGCGCCGAGCTCGACGACCTGCGCCGGCGCGCCGTCGGACCAGTCCGCGGTCCACTCCGCCACGGCACGGGCGGCCAGCGCCTGCGTGAGCATGCCGTGGGCGATGACGCCGGGCAGGCCGACGGCCGTCGCCACGCGGTCCGACCAGTGGATGGGGTTGAAGTCACCGCTCGCGCCGGCGTACCGCACGAGGGTGGCCCGGGTGACCGGGTAGGTGCGGGTCTCCAGGACGGTGCCCGCCTCGATGCCGCTCGGGATGCTCACGCGGTGCCTCCTCGGTGGACGAGGACGGCGCTGGTCGAGCAGACCAGGGCGCCGTCGGCGTCGGTGACGTCGCTGCGGGTGCCGATGATGTCGTTGCCGCCGATCTGGCGCAGGGACGCCACGGTCAGGGCCGTCGTCAGCACGTCCCCGGTGCGGATCGGGCGCTCGTAGGCGAACTTCTGCTCGCCGTGCACGATCCGGCTCAGGTCGACGCCCACGGCGTCGAGGAAGTCGTTCATGGCGGCGAACGCGAGCACGATCGGGAAGGTCGCCGGCACGGGACCGTCCGCGGCGTACGGCGTGCCGGTGGCCCGCGCGAACTCGGTGACCTTCTCGTGGCTCACCCGGTAGGGCGGCGTCGCGGGGAACGTCCGTCCCACCAGCGTGCTGTCGAGGCTCATGAAACGAACGCTAGCGGTTACCGGTGCGTCGGCCGGGGTCGGCCGGGTGGCTGGGGTCCGCTCGGGCGCACGACCCCACCGGAAAGACGAACGGCCCACCCGACACGCTCGGGTGGGCCGTTCGGCCGTGCTGGGTGCGGTCCGCGTCAGCGGGTCTCGCGGTGCGCCGTGTGCGTCCGGCAGCGCGGGCAGAACTTCGCCAGCTCCATGCGGTCGGGGTCGTTGCGGCGGTTCTTCTTGGTGATGTAGTTGCGCTCCTTGCAGTCCACGCAGGCGAGCGTGATCTTCGGGCGAACGTCAGAGCTCTTGCTGGCCACGGTGATTCCTTGTCGTTGGATGCTGCGAGTCGTGCTGGTAGCGGGGGCGGGTATCGAACCCGCGACCTCACGATTATGAGTCGTGCGCTCTAACCGTCTGAGCTACCCCGCCATTCCGGGAGCGGGCCCGACCCCGGTCTGACGACCGGTGCCGGGCCCGTTTCCCCGAGCCCCTTTACGGAATCGAACCGTAGACCTTCTCCTTACCATGGAGACGCTCTGCCGACTGAGCTAAAGGGGCAAGCGACGAGGAAGCATACACATCCTCGACACGCACGAGAAATCGGGCCGGAACCCGCCTCCTCCGTGGCTGCGGGGCAACCTTACGGCGTCCCTCCCGCCCCCTCGACAGGGGGTCCGCAGCACTCCTCGGCGGTGCCGGGAGCGCTACGCCCGCACCCGCGCCCGCAGGCCGTCGAGGATGATCCCGAGGCCGACGGCGAAGTCGGCGCCGCCCCGGGGCAGGTCGTCGATCGCCCCGGCGCTCGCCGCCTGGAGCTGGGCCTGCTCGTCGGTGGCGTGCCCGAACACGAAGTGGAGCAGCGTGCGCGCGCCGATCTCCGGCAGGTCCCCCCGCTCCGCGGAGGGGGCGAGGTGCAGCGCGGCGACGAGGGCCTCGTACGGCGTCGACGCCCCGAGGCCGAACGACCACACGGTGGCCACGAGCTCCGCCCCGTCGCGGTAGGCCAGCGTGGCGTCGCGGACCCAGGCACAGATGCCGGCCACCTGCTCGTCCCAGGGCGCTCCGGGGTCGGCGGGCAGGTGCGTGCGCGCCAGGATCTCGTCGGCGACCGCCGCCAGGAGCGCCTGCTTGCTCGGGAAGTGGTGGTAGAGCGCGCTCGGCTGCACCCCCAGCTCCGTGCCGAGACGACGCATCGAGAGGTCGGCGAGTCCGAACCGGTCGAGCACCTCGACCGCGCGGGCCACGACCGTCTCGCGGTGGTAGCGCACTGCTGCCATCTCTCCCCCTCGGTTGACCGGACTGCGGGTCGACCCTAACCTGAACGCCGTTCACCTGGCCACGGGCCGGGTCAGGAGCCCAGGAGCACGCCATGACGACCGACGCCGCGACGAACGCCGACGCGACCCACGAGCCCACCCGGTCCCCGCGGGTCTCCGCGACCGACCTCGCGCTCATCGCGGCGTTCGCCGCGCTCATCTCGGCCCTCACCTACCTCGGCGCGATCCCCGTCGGCGGCGCCGGCGTCCCGGTCACGCTCCAGACGTTCGGCGTGATGCTCGCCGGCTGCCTGCTCGGCCCCGTCCGCGGCCTCCTGGCCGTGCTGCTCTACCTGGGCCTCGGCTTCGTGGGGCTGCCCGTCTTCGCCGAGCACACCGCCGGCGTCGGCGTGCTGTCGCAGCCCAGCGCGGGCTACCTGCTGTCCTTCCCGCTGGCGGCGCTCGTCGGCGGCCTCATGGTGAAGTACGCCGCGGGCAACGCCGGCAAGACCCGCGCCCTCGTCGTGTTCGCGTGCTCGCTCACCGCGAGCGTCCTCGTCATCCACCCGATGGGCATCGTCGGGCTCATGGTCCACCTCGACATGACCTTCACCGCGGCCCTCAAGATCGACGTGCTCTACTGGCTCGGCGACCTGCTGAAGACGACGCTGGTCGCGCTCATCGCCGCCGAGGTGCACCGGGCCTTCCCGCGCCTCCTCCGCGGCCGCTGACGAACGGTCCGACGACGAGGCTGACGAGGGAGCGAGCGCGGTGGCGTTGATCCGGCTCGACGCCGCGGGCGTCACGGTGCCGGGCCCGCCCGCCGAGCGCACCATCCTCGCGCCGACGACGCTCGAGCTCGCCGAGCGGCGCATCGGCGTCGTCGGGGGCAACGGGTCGGGCAAGTCGACGCTCGTCCGGCTCCTCAACGGCCTCGTCACGCCCACCACGGGGCGGGTGCTCCTCGACGACGTCGACGTCGCCCGTCGCGGCGCGGCGGTGCGGCGCCGCGTCGGGTTCTGCTTCACGGACCCCTCGGCGCAGCTCGTGATGCCGACCTGCGTCGAGGACGTCGAGCTGTCGCTGCGGCGCACGGTCCGCGACCGCGCGACCCGGCGGGCGGCGGCGATCGACGTGCTCGACCGCTTCGGGCTGGCCCACCTGGCCGACGTCAGCGTGCACGCGCTCTCCGGCGGGCAACGCCAGCTGCTCGCCCTCGCCGGCGTGCTCGCCACGGAACCGGACGTGCTCGTCACCGACGAGCCGACCACCCTGCTCGACCTCCGCAACACCCGCCTGGTCGCGGCGACCCTGTTCGACCTCGACGTCCAGCTGGTGCTGGTGACCCACGACCTCGAGCTCGCCGCCCGCTGCGAGCGCGTGCTCGTGGTGGCGGACGGTGCCGTCGTGGCCGACGGCCCCGCGGAGGCCTCGATCGCGGCGTACGTCGCGTCCGTCGAGGCGGGCGGCCCGGCCGGCGCGGGCGGGTCGGGCCGGTGAGCCGCGGGATCGCCGTCGGGCTCTACCAGCCGGGGACGACGCCGCTGCACCGCCTGCCCCCGGGGCCGAAGGTGGTGGGCCTGGCGGTCGCCAGCGTCACCATCGTCGCGGTCCGCAGCATGCCGGCGTCCTTCGTGTTCCTGGCGCTCGCGCTGGGGCTGGCGCTCCTCACGGGGGTCAGCCTGCGCCTGCTGGTGCGCAGCACGCGCCCCGTGCTGATCGCCGCGCTGGTCGTGGGCGCCTTCCAGTGGTGGTTCTACGGGCGGGACAAGGCGATCGAGACGCTGGTCGACCTCGTCGCGCTCGCCGTGCTCGCCCTCTGCCTGACGGCGAGCACGCCCGTCAACGCCATGCTCGACGCCCTCGTGCGCTGGCTCGGCCCGTTCCGCCGCGTCGGCGTCGCACCGGAGCGGGTCTCGCTCGCGTTCGCGCTCGCCATCGCCGCCCTGCCGGGCATGGTCGAGCTCGCGCTGGAGACGCGCGATGCCGCCCGGGCCCGGGGGCTCGGACGGCATCCGCGCAGCTATCTGACGCCGTTCGTGGTGCGGGTCGTCAGCCGCGCCCAGGAGACGGGCGACGCGCTCCAGGCCCGCGGTCTCGGCGACTGAGGGCGGGCGCCCGGCTCAGGCCGCGGCGACCTCGGGCGCGTTCTCGACCAGCTCGGTCAGCACGGCCAGCGCGTCGGCGACGAGCTGGTCGTCGCCGGACAGGTCCGGCGTGGTCGGCGTGGCGGACAGCCCCTTCTCGACGACGAGCCCGCCGGCGATCACGGCGGACTTGCGCGCCTCGTCGTGGGCCCACACGCCGCCGTACCGGCCGAAGGACGCGCCCACGACGGCGAACGGCTTGTCCTTGATGGCGCCGGCGGCGTAGGGCCGCGAGGCCCAGTCGATGACGTTGGCGAGGACCGCGGGCATGCGGCCGTTGTACTCCGGGGTCACGAAGAGCACGCGGTCGGCGGCGGCGATGCGCTCGCGGACGCGCTGCACCGCCTCCGGGGCACCGGCGGCGTCGACGTCGTCGTCGTAGAACGGCAGGTCGGCGAGGCCGTCGACGATCTCGACCTCGACGCCCTCGGGGGCGCGGTCGCGCAGGGCCTCGGCGAGGCGGCGGTTGACGGAGCCGGTGCGGACGCTGCCGACGAGGGCGGCGACGCGGACGGGGGTGGTCATGGTTCCTCCAGGGGGACGCGGAGTCGGTGGGTACGGTCGGACACAGTGAACGGACCACGGTCCGATTGCATTCCGGACCATAGTCCGCATCACGCCCTGTCGTCTACCCTTGGCCCCGTGACCCCGCACTCCGCGCCCACCGGGCACCCCGACCCCGCCCTGGCGCTCCTGCCCATGGCGGGCACGCCGCGCGTGCGGTCGGACGCGGCGCGCAACCGGGACGCGCTGCTCTGCACCGCGGCGCGGATGGTCGCCGAGGAGGGCGCCTCCGCCGTGACGATGGACCGGCTCGCCGCCGAGGCGTGCGTCGGCAAGGGCACGATCTTCCGGCGCTTCGGCAACCGCGCCGGCCTCATGGCCGCGGTGCTCGACGGGTCGGAGGCCGAGTTCCAGGCGCGCGTCATGCGGGGCGAGCCACCGCTGGGTCCCGGCGCTCCGCCCTACGAGCGGCTCATCGCGTTCGGGGTCGCCCGCTTCCAGGAGAGCGTCCAGCGCATCGACCTGCTCGAGGCCGCGGGCGGCGGGCGCTCGCACGCGGCGTACAGCTTCGGCCTGCTGCACGTGCGCCACCTGCTCGCCGAGCTCGGCGTCGAGGGCGACCTGCCCCTGCTCGCCGCCGCCGTGCTCGCGCCGCTGGAGGTGCCGCTGCTGCGCGCCCAGCTCGAGGTGCAGCACCTGCCCCTGGAGCGGCTCACGGCCGCCTGGATCGACGTGGCCAGCCGCGTCGTGGGGGTCAGCCCAACGCGTTGAGGTGGGCGAGCGCCTGCGTGAGCAGCACGCCCCGGCCGCCCTCCATGTCGGCGAGCACCTCGGGGGCCGAGGCCTCCGCCGGCGTCAGCCACGTCAGCTCCAGCGCGTCCTGGCGCGGCTGGCAGTCGCCGGTCACCGACACGACGTAGACCAGCGACACCGCGTGCTGGCGCGGGTCGTGGAGGGGGGTCACGCCCGGGAGCGGGAGGTACTCGGCCACCGTGAACGGCACCGGGCTCGCCGGGATGCGCGGGAACGCCGCCGGCCCCAGGTCCTTCTCGAGGTTGCGCAGCAGGGCGCGCCGCACCGTCTCGCCGAGCAGCACGCGCCCGGAGACGAAGCTGCGCGACATGCGACCGTCCATCGAGCCGCGCAGGAGCAGACCGACCTTCTCCACCTGGCCCAGGTGGTCGACCCGCACGGGGACGGCCTCGACGTAGAGGATCGGCACGCGCCCACGGGTCTCCGCCAGGCCCTCCTGCGAGAGCCACCCGGGCGACGCCTGCGCGTCGACGCCGAAGACCTCGGGGTTGGGCTCTCGCTCGGGTTCGTGGGCACCGAAGAGGGTCATGCGCGCATCCTGCCAGCCCCCTGGTGGACCCGCGCGCGCAGGCGGGGCTGCGACACGCCCCGGCTCACCCGACCGGGCGCACGCCCCCGCGGTGCAGCCCGAAGGTCACGCCGTCGAGCAGCGCCCCCCACGAGGCCTCGACGACGTTGGCACCGACCCCCACCGTGACCCACGAGGACTCGCCGTCGCTGGTCTCGATGAGCACGCGGGTGATGGCGTCGGTGCCCAGCCCCTGGTCGAGGATCCGCACCTTGTAGTCGATGAGGCGGAACCGACCGACCTCCGGGTAGGCCTGTCCCATCGCGGTCCGCAGCGCCTGGTCGAGGGCGTTCACCGGGCCGTTGCCCTCGCCCGTCACCACGATGCGCGTCCCGTCGGCGTGCAGCTTCACCGTCGCCTCGGACAGCGCCTCTCCCCCGGACCGGCTCTCCGTGATGACGCGCCACGACTCGACGTCCACGTAGGCCGGCCGGCGACCGCTGACCTCCTCGACCAGCAGGAGCTCGAAGGAGGCGTCGGCCGCCTCGAAGGTGTAGCCGCGCGACTCGAGGATCTTCACGCGCTCGGTGACGCGGGTGACCAGCTCCTTGCCCTCGGGGCTGTCGACCGACAGGTCGTAGCCGAGCTCCCGGCCCTTCAGCTCGATCGAGGCGCGGCCGGCCATGTCGGAGACCAGCAGGCGCATGTCGTTGCCCACGCCGGCGGGGTCCATGTGCTGGTAGAGGTCGGGGTCGACCTTGATCGCGCTCGCGTGCAGACCCGCCTTGTGGGCGAAGGCGGACGTGCCGACGTACGGCTGGCGGGACGCGGGCGGGACGTTCGTCACCTCGGCGACGGCGTGCGCGATGCGGGTGGCCTCGGCGAGCGCACCCGCCGGCAGCACCGGGCGCTCCAGCTTCAGCTCCAGCGCGGCGACCACGGCGACCAGGTCGGCGTTGCCGGTGCGCTCGCCGTACCCGTTGATGCAGCCCTGCACGTGCGTCGCACCGGCCTGCACCGCGGCGACCGAGTTCGCGACCGCGCAGCCCGTGTCGTTGTGGGCGTGGATGCCGACCCGGCCCCCGGTCGTCGCGACGACGTCCGCGACGATCTCGCCCACCCACGGCGGCAGCATGCCGCCGTTGGTGTCGCACAGCGCCACCAGCTCCGCGCCCGCCTCGAACGCCGCCCCGAGCACGTCGAGGGCGTAGGAGCGGTTGCGGCGGAAGCCGTCGAAGAAGTGCTCCGCGTCGACGAAGACCTCGAGCCCCTCGGACCGCAGGTGGGCCACCGTGTCGCGCACCATCGCGAGGTTCTCCGCCAACGTCGTGCGCAGCGCCAGCTCGACGTGGCGGTCGTGCGACTTGGCGACGAGGCAGGCCGTGCCCGCCCCCGAGTCGCGCAGGGCCGCGACCAGCGGGTCGTCGGCGGCCGCGACGCCGGCGCGGCGCGTCGACCCGAAGGCCGCCAGGCGCGCGTGCTTGAGGTCGAGCTCGGTGCGGGCCCGGCGGAAGAACTCGGTGTCCTTCGGGTTCGCGCCGGGCCACCCGCCCTCGACGTACCCCACCCCCAGCTCGTCGATCAGCCGCGCGATGGCGAGCTTGTCGCCGACGGAGAGGTTGAGCCCCTCCTGCTGCGCGCCGTCACGGAGCGTCGTGTCGTAGACGTGGAACGCACCCTGGAGGTCGAGGGGCTGCTCGGCGAGGCTCATCGGGGATCCTTCTCATCGGGAGTACGACGGGGGTGAGGACGGACTCCGACGCACCGTCCCGGCGGGTCCCGGGCACAAAAAAACCCCTCGGGTGAACGAGAGGTCGGCGCGCCCGGAGCTCCGGACGCGCTACGTAATGCCGATCAGACCAGCGACGACAGCACGGTGCACCGGGCCAGTGTGGCACGGCCCGCGCGATCCGCGCCAGCGTCCACGGGGCGTGTCAGCGCCAGAAGAGCACGGCGTCGCGCACGTCGTCCCAGAGCGCGTCCGGGGCGGGCGGCGCGTCGGGGGCGTCCTGGGCGGGGGCCCAGGACACGCCCTGGGCGTCGGCGGCGAGCGCCGTCCCGCCGGCGACCGCCGCGAGGAGCGCGGCGAACACCAGCCACAGCAGCGCGGAGTCGGCCACGGGGTCGACGACGGCGTGCACGGGTCCCCGCAGCCGGGAGCTGCCGGGCCCGGTCCACAGCGCGACCGCGAGCACGCCGGCGCCGATCGCCAGGCAGACCGTGGTGGTGAGGCCCAGCGCGAGGGCCAGGAGCCCCGCGCTGAGCGCGAGCAGCACCCCCCAGAGCACGAGCGCGACCGAGCCCAGGAACGAGAGCAGGAAGAACCACGGGAACCCCACCACCGCCAGGGGCCCGTCGCTCCAGTGCGCCCGTCCGCGGCGCTCCCGACGCTCGCGCCGCGTGCTCGCACCGAGCGACAGGGCGCGGAGCACGCAGACGAGCGCCGCCACGACACCCGCCGTCACCCACGGCGCGAGCATGCCCGCGGCGGTGACGGCACCGCCGAGGAGCAGGACGAGCACGCCCGAGCGGAAGCGCGCGCCCGCGCCCCGGCGCGGTGTCGGCTCCTGCCACGGCGGCGGGTACGCCGCGCGCTGCGGGACCTGCTGCGGGACCTGCTGCGGCACCGGGCGGGCCGGCGGGTAGGGCTGCTGCACCGGCTGCTGCACCGGCTGCCGCACCGGCTGCCGCACCGGGGGCGCCACGGGTCGCGGCGGCGGGGGCGGCTGCTGGTAGGGCTCGCGCTCCGGCGGCATGATCCGGGTGCCGCCCTCCAGCGGCGCAGCGGCCGGGGGCGCGGCGGCGGGCGTGTCGTCGATGGTCGGGAGCACGGCGGTGGCCGCGCCGGCCTGGTCCACCTGGTCCACCTGGTCCGCCCCCTCCGACCCCGCTGCACCCACCAGCGCCGCACGGGCCCGGGTCGCGCCGTCGAGGCTGTCCGGGTCGATCCAGGCGCGGAGCTCGGTCAGGGTGGGGCGCCGGCGGGGGTCCGGGTCGAGGGCGCGCTCGAGGGGCCCGCGCAGCCGGGCCGGCACGCCCTCGAGGTCGTGCTCCCCGCGGCGTACCCGGTCCATGACCGCCATCGCCGGGCCGCGCCCGAACGGAGCGCGCCCCAGGGCGGCGAAGGCGATGGTCGAGGCCAGCGCGTGCACGTCGGCGGCCGGCGAGGCGTCCTCGCCGTGCAGGATCTCCGGCGCGAGGTAGCCCGGGGTGCCGAGCAGCCAGCCCGTGTGGGTCAGGCGCGGGTCGTCCGCCACGCGGGCGAGCCCGAAGTCGATGAGGATCGGGTTGCGGCCCTCCATGAGCACGTTCGACGGCTTGACGTCGCGGTGCAGCACGCCGACGCGGTGCACCGCGTCGAGGGCGGCGCACAGCTCGGAGGCGACGTGCACGATGTCGCGCTCGTCGATCGCACCCTCCTCCTGCACGTGGTCGTGGAGGCTGAGGCCGGGCACGTAGCGCGTCGCGACGAAGGGGATCTCCGCCCAGGGGTCGGCGTCCATGATCTCGGCCACCCGACGGCTGCGCACGCGGCTCAGCGAGTTCACCTCGCGCGCGAGCCGCGCCCGGGCCTCGTCGTCACCCACGACGTGGGGCCGCAGCACCTTGAGCGCGACCCGCGGACCCCCGGGTTTCTGGGCCAGGTGCACGACCCCCATGCCGCCCTCGCCGAGGCGGGTCAGCAGCCGGTACTCCCCCACGCGCAGCCCGGCGGGCGGGCGCTGCGGGTCGGAGGCGGTGGTCGGCACGGCAGCGAATGTACCCGCGCCGCGCGCCGCGAACCGCTCAGCCGCGCGCGTCCAGCTCGGCGAGCGCGCCCTTCGGGGCGACCAGCCGGTACGACGCGTCCACCAGCTCGGCCACCTCGTCGAGGTCGATCCGGCCGGTGTCGAGGTCGATCCCCCGCCAGCCGGACGAGGCCCAGTAGCGCGGGAGGAAGAACCGTCCGTCCTCGTCCCAGGCCGCCAGCTCGGACGGCTCGGCCTTCACCACGACCGCCGCCGGGTGCGGGCGGCGCGACCCGTCGGCGAGCTTCTCCTCGCTGCCGAAGAGGCAGAAGATCTTCCCGACGCGGAAGGTCGGACGGCCGTGGGAGACGACCTCCTCCGCCCGCGGGTAGGCCAGCGCGACCTCGCGCAGCCGCCCGAGCCACGGGTCGGCGTCGTCGAACATGATCGGGTGCGGCACTAGGAACGACCCTCCGACCCGCGCGCGAACGCGGCCCGGCCCCGGTCGGGCCACGTCGCGTCGCGCACCACGGCGCGCGAGGCGCCGGCCAGCACCGCGCCGACGAGCTCGTCGCCCCGCCGCCACTCCGCCGGGTCGATGCCCCACCCCCGGCCCCTCCGGTCGACGAGCTGGACCGCACCGGAGGCGTCCCGGGCGACGACGACCAGGTCCGCGAGCGGCAGCCACCGCAGGTCGCCACCGACCCGCCCCCACAGGTCGGCGCCGTCGACGGCCATGCGGGCACCACGGGCCTCTCCCCTGCCCCGGTGCCACCGCACCGACCGCGGGACGACGTGCGTCCGCGGGGCCACCTGCCACGGCAGCCCGTCGTCGACCTCGAGACCCAGGGCCGAGGCTCGGGACGTCAGGTCCGGGCCCTGCTCGTGCGCCACGACCAGCGTCCGCAGCGCCGCCGCGAGGGTGCGGGACAGGCCCTCCGCCGTGGCGCTGCGGGCGTGCTCGACCTCGGCGTCAGGGGTCCGGGGGGCGTCGCGCCCCATGAGCGTCGCCTCCGCCCAGGCGTCGAGCTGGTCGACCGGGTCGGACCACCAGCGACGGCGGGCGGCGATCGTCGCCACGGCCTCCGTCAGCACGTCGGCGCGGATCCCCTCCCCGGCCAGGCGGCGCAGCGTGGCGACGACGCCGTCGACAGTGGCCGCGACGTCGTCGACGACGGGGTCCAGCACCAGGTCGAGCTGCGCCTCGGCGGCACCGACGGGAGTCACGTGGCCGTTCACGGTGTAGACGAGGGCCCGCGCGCCGCGCAGCTCGTCGTGCAGCTCGCGCTCGAGGCACTCCAGGAGCACCACCGCGTGCGCGCTCGGCACCAGCAACGACGCGGCCACCCCGTTCTTCGGCGACTCGACCAGGGTCGGCACCCGCACCAGCGGCTCCGGGACGGCACGACGCGGGCGCTGCCCCGCGGGCAGGCCGCCCGCGAGGTCCACGGGCAGGGGTGCCGTCGAGGTCAGCACGGCGTTGCCCGCGACGAACCAGTGCCGCACCCAGTCCCGCACCTCGCCGACCGTGATCGACGGGAGCGCCGGCCAACCGGCGCCCGTCACACCGAGGCCGCCGAGCCCGTAGCGGTAGGTGAGGAGCCCGGGATCGGCCGCGTCGCCGCCGGGTCGCTCCGCACGGATCACGTGGAGCTCGCGGACGAGGTCCTCGGGCGTGAACCGGCAGTCCCGCACCGCACCGGCGACGGCCTCGAGGAAGGTGGCGACCTCCTGCGGCGTGCCGCCCGTGTAGAAGGTGACGGTGTCGGGGCCGGTGGCGCCGTTGGCCCGGTGACCGACGTCCCCGATCGTGCGGAAGAGCAGGTGCTCGGCGAGGTGCGTGATGCCCGCGAGGTGCGGCGGCTCGTCCGCTGCGCCGACACCGAAGGTCCAGGTGCCGACCACCGTGCCGGGCAGGTCGAGCCAGCGGGCACGGACCCCGCCGCGCTCGCCGTCGAACGGACCCGGGACGGCGAGGGGCCAGGGCTCCATCGTCGGTCGCGTCAGACGACGCGGTGCATCCAGCCGAACGTGTCCTCGGCGCGGCCGTACTGGATGTCCACGAGCGCCTGGCGGATCATCGTCGTGACCGGGCCGCCCTCCGCGTCACCCGTGGCGGACGGCACATCGCCACCGGCCCACTTCAGCGACCCGACGGGGGTGACCACCGCGGCCGTGCCGCAGGCGAAGACCTCGACGATGTCGCCGCTGGTCACACCGTCGCGCCACTCGTCGATCGTGAACTTCCGCTCGCGGACCTGGTGGCCCAGCTTGCCGGCGAGCTCGATGATGGAGCTGCGGGTGATGCCCTCGAGGATGGTGCCCGTCTCCGGCGTGGAGATGCTGCCGTCGGCGTGCACGAAGTACATGTTCATGCCGCCGAGCTCCTCGACGTACCGCCCCTCCTGCGCGTCGAGGAAGACCACCTGGTCGCAGCCGTGCGCCGAGGCCTCCTGCTGGGCGACGAGGGAGCTGGCGTAGTTGCCGCCCGTCTTCGCCGCCCCCATGCCGCCCCGGCCGGCGCGGGTGTACTCCTCCGTCAGCCACAGGCTGACGGGCTTCACGCCGCCCTTGAAGTAGGCCCCCGCCGGTGAGGCGATGACCATGTAGGTGACGTGCTGCGAGGGCCGCACCCCGAGGAACGTCTCCGAGGCGAACATGAACGGCCGCAGGTAGAGGCTCTTCTCCCCCTCGGCGTCCGGCACCCAGCGCTCGTCGGCCCGCACCAGTGCGTCGACCGTCGCGACGAAGTCGGCGGGGTCGAGCACCGGCAGCGCGAGGCGCGCCGAGGAGCGGGCCATGCGCTCCGCGTTGGCCTCGGGCCGGAACAGCCACACGGAGCCGTCCGCGTGGCGGTAGGCCTTCATGCCCTCGAAGATCTCCTGGGCGTAGTGCAGCACCGCCGTGGCGGGGTCGAGCGTGAGCGGGCCGTAGGGCGTGATGCGGCCCGCGTGCCACCCCTCCTCGGGCGTCCACTCCACCGTGAGCATGTGGTCGGTGAAGTAGGTGCCGAACCCCGGCGCCGCCAGGATCTCGGCGAGACGCGCGTCGTCGACGGGGGTCGGGTTGGGGGTGGTGCTGATCTGCATGGGGGGCACGGTAGTCCACTCCTCGGGGGTCGTGGCAGGTCGGTGGCAGGTCGGTGGGCGCCGGGAAATGCGACGACGCCGGGCACACCCGCGGGGTGCCCGGCGTCGTGACGAGTCGTCAGGGAGCGGGGCTCACCCGGCTACTCGTGCGGCGATGGCGTCGCCGACCGCAGCCGTACGGCGCGGCTCGGCGCCCGCGCGACCGGCGAGGTCCGCGATCACGGCCTCCTCGATCGTCGCGGCAGCGGCGTGGTGCCCGAGGTGGTCGAGCAGCAGCGCGGCGGACAGGATCGCCGCCGTGGGGTCGGCCTTCTGCTGGCCCGCGATGTCGGGCGCGGAGCCGTGGACGGGCTCGAACATGGACGGGGTGGTGCGGTCCGGGTTCACGTTGCCGGACGCGGCCAGGCCGATGCCGCCGGTCACGGCAGCGGCGAGGTCCGTGATGATGTCGCCGAACAGGTTGTCGGTGACGATCACGTCGAAGCGCGACGGGTCGGTCGTCATGAAGATGGTGGCGGCGTCGATGTGCAGGTAGTCGACGGTCACGTCGGGGTGCTCGGCGCCGACCTCCTTCACGATGCGGCTCCACACCGCGCCGCCGTAGGTCAGCACGTTCGTCTTGTGGATGAGCGTGAGCTTCTTGCGCGGGCGGCGCTCGGCCCGGGCGAAGGCGTCGCGGACGACGCGCTCGACACCGAACGCGGTGGTGATCGAGACCTCGGTGGCGGTCTCGGCGGGCGTGCCGACGCGGATGGCGCCGCCGTTGCCCGTGTAGGGACCCTCGGTGCCTTCGCGGACGACGACGAAGTCGACGTCGCCCGGGGCGGCCAGCGGCGAGGTCACGCCGGGGAAGATCCGCGAGGGTCGGAGGTTCACGTAGTGGTCGAGCTCGAACCGCAGGCGCAGCAGCAGACCACGCTCGAGGAGACCGGGCGGCAGGTTGGGGTCACCGGGCTTGCCGCCGACGGCTCCGAGCAGGATCGCGTCGTGCGCGCGGATCTCCTCCAGCACTCCGTCCGGGAGCACCTCGCCGGTCGCGAGGTAGCGCTCCGCACCCAGGTCGTAGCGGGTGGGCTCGAACTTCACACCGGCCGGGGCGGCGACCTCGAGCACCTTGAGGGCCTCGGCGGTCACCTCCTGGCCGATGCCGTCGCCGGGGATGACGGCGAGCTTCAGCGAGCCGGGAGCGGCGGACGTCGTGGAGGAGTCGGTCATGGCGGGTGAGCCTAGTTGTCGTCGGGACGGTCGCCGCGGGTGTCCCGCAGGTCGAGCGACGCCTGCAGGGCCTCACGGCTGTGGGGGTTCTGCGGGTCGTGGCTGGCGGGTCCCCACTCGGGATACATGTCGTACATGGTCGTCTCCTCTGGTCGCCGGGACCGGGCGGTCGCCGGGGGTGATGAGTGTCGGTCGGTGCGGGTTGCAGCTGCGCTGCGTGTGCGACGCCCCTCGGCGGGGCTGCGTCCGGACCGGGATCACCAGGAGGACTCGAGCGGTTCAGCGGATCACGCGTGAGGTGCCGTGCGCCGCCGCGGGGCGTCGTGCCCGCATCGCGTGCGCTGGCTCAGGGGTGGGAGCGAGGAGCGGATGCGGGGATCCGATGAGGCCGGAGGGAGCACAACGCCGAACACCGCGGCGAGGTGGCCTCACCTTCAGTGGGCCTCGCCGCGGCGAACGATAAGTACGATCACGCTCCGCATAGTGGGTCGAAGGTACGCCGCACCCGCAGCCGGCGGGAGACCCTGCGGCGAACCGCTCACCATCTGAGACGGGATGACCGGAATGGCAGACTCGTTCCCGTGAGTGCCCCGCCCGAGCTGCCCGACGTCGTCACCCGAGCCTTCGACGTGTCGCGGCGGGCGGGCTACGTCTCCTTCTGCCGCAACGAGACGGGGCGGCTGCTCGCGATGCTCGCGGCGACCCGCAGCGGCGTCATGGCCGAGTTCGGCACCGGCTGCGGGGTCGGCACGGCCTGGCTGCGCAGCGGCATGCAGGGCGACGCACACATCCTGACCGCCGAGCTCGACGAGCGGCTCGCCGACGCGGCCGCCGAGATCTTCGTCGACGACCCCCAGGTCGAGGTGCTGGCCGCCGACTGGTCGACCCTCGGCGGGAAGGGACCCTTCTCGCTGCTGTTCCTCGACTCCGGGGACCCGGCCTCGGTGGCGGTCGACAAGATCGCCGACCTCGTGGAGCCCGGCGGGATCGTCGTGCTCGACGACTTCGTGCCGTGCGAGATGTGGCCGCCCATCACCTACGGCCGCGTCGACGTCCTGCGCGAGCAGTGGCTCACCGACGAGCGGTTCACCGCGGTCGAGGTGATGGTGGCCTCCGACGCCTCAGCCGTCGTCGCGACCCGGCGCTGACGCACCGGGCACCACGGCCCGCGGTGCCCGCAGGTCGACGGTGAAGAGCGGGAGCATCGCCTGGGTCAGCGGACCGATGGCCAGCGCGTAGAGCAGCGTGCCCACCCCGACGATCCCCCCGAGGGCGAGGCCACCGAGCACGACCGCCACCTCGAGGCCGGTGCGGACCAGCCGCAGGGAGAGCCCGGTCCGCCGCGCGAGCCCGGTCATCAGCCCGTCTCGCGGCCCCCGGCCGAGCTGGGCGCCGATGTAGAGCGCCGACGCGAACCCGCACAGCAGCACGCCGCCCACCATGAGGGCGACCCGGTCGAGCAGGCCGTCCACCTGGCCGACCAGGGCGATCGTGGCGTCGGCGCTGAGGCCGAGGACGAACGGGTTGGCGAGGGTCGCCAGGCCCGGTCGCTCCCGCAACGGGATCCAGGCCAGCAGCACCACGAAGCTGGCCAGGATCAGCACCTGGCCCAGGGTCAGCGGCACGTGCGTGGCGATGCCGGAGTGGAGGACGTCCCACGGCGCCAGCCCGACCGCGCCGCCGACCATGAGCCCCAGCGACACGCCGTAGCAGACGAGCCCGACGGTCATCTGCACGAGCCGGCGTGGCAGGTGCCCGGCGCGCAGCTGCGCGACGGGGCCGAGGTCCTGGAGGGTCCGGGAGGCGAGGGGCGTGCTCATGCCTGCACTCTGCTCGATCATTGGCCTTCACTTCTATAGCCACTTCTGGGATGGTGGCCTGCATGAGCCCCACCGTGACCGCCTCACGCGTAGCCACTCTCGTCGCGGGATTCGACCGCTCGCCGGCGTACGAGGGGCTCGCCGCCGCCCTGCGCCTCGCGATCGGCGACGGACGCGTGCCCTACGGCGCGCGGTTGCCGAGCGAGCGCGACCTCACGGGCGTGCTCGCCGTCTCGCGCACCACGGTGACGCGGGCCTACGCCCTCCTCGTCGAGCAGGGGTACGCCGCCGCCCGCCGCGGCGCCGGCACCTTCGCCCAGGTGCCGGGCGGGCCCGCACGCGCCCGGGACCGGGCGCTGACGCCGCGACCGACCCGCGCCGTGCCGCGAGCCGACGGACGCGGTGACGCCGGTGGTCTCGGTGTCTCGGGGGACGACGACCTCGTCGACCTCGTCTGCGCCGCCTGCCCGGCGCCACCGGGGATCGCGGAGGCGTACGCCGCGGCGGCGGACGAGCTGCCGGGCTACCTCGGCGGACACGGGTACTTCCCGACGGCGTTGCCCCAGCTCGCCGAGGCGATCGCGGCGCGCTACGAGGCCGACGGACTGCCGACCACGCCGGACCAGGTCGTCGTCACGGCGGGCGCCCTGGCCGGGACCGCCATCGCCGCCACGGCGCTGCTGCGCACCGGCGACCGGGCGCTCGTGGACAACCCGGTCTACCCCAACGCGGTGCACGCCCTGCGGCGGGCCGGCGCCCGGATCGCCACCGCCCCCGTGGGACGGGAGGGTTGGGACCTCGACGCCTACGTCGCGGCCGTCCGCCAGGCGGCACCGCGGGTCGCCTACGTCATCCCCGACTTCCAGAACCCCACCGGTCACCTCCTCGGCACCGCCGACCGGGAGCGCCTCGCCGAGACCCTGCGCCGGGCCCACGTGGTGCCCCTCGTCGACGAGTCGCTGCGCCACCTCCGGCTCGACCTCGCTGCCGCCGACCTGCCGCCGGCGTTCGCCACCTTCGCCCCTGACGCCGTCAGCGTCGGCAGCGCCAGCAAGGTGCTGTGGGGCGGGCTCCGCCTCGGCTGGATGCGGCTGCCCAGCGCATCCGTGGCCGCGACGGTCGAGGCCCGCCTGGGCCTCGACCTCGGCGCCCCCGTGCTGGAGCAGCTCGTGCTGGCCCGCCTGCTCGCGGACCCCACCGCGGAGGACGCCCAGCGGGAGCGCATGCGAGCCCAGCGGGACCACCTCGTCGCCGCGCTGCGACGCCACCTCCCCGCGTGGCGCTTCGAGGTGCCGCGCGGCGGTCTCGTGCTGTGGTGCGAGCTGCCGGTCCCCGTCGCCAGCCGCCTCGCCGACGAGGCGGAACGCCTCGGCGTGGCCATCGCCGCCGGACCGCAGTTCGCGACCGGGGGCGGCCTCGACCACTTCGTGCGCCTGCCGTGGACGCGGCCGCCCCACGAGCTCGACCTCGCCGTCCAGCGTCTCGCCGCGGCGTGGGACCGCGTCACCGGTGGCGCCGACGAGGACACGGGCGCGCGGCGCGGCGGCGAGGGCACGGTGCTGGTGGCCTGAGCCGAGGCGCACCGCTCCACCCCGCCCCGTCCCTCCCGTCCCACCCGGGCACCGTTCAGGCCGGCACCCCCACCCCGTACGGCGCGTCGTCGTACCCCGCCGCATGGCGGACCCCGCCGGCCACCACCGTCTCGACCCGGCTGGCGGGCGCGGCCACGACCTGGAGCGCCCGACCGCCCTCGGTGACCGCGGCGGCGACCTCGTCGAGGTGCGCACCGACCTCCTGCAGCCGCTCGCCGAGACCGCGCACCGAGGCGATCAGGCGCTGGGCGAGCTCGCCGATGCGCTGGACGGCCGAGCGCACCCGCATGCCCAGGCTGACCAGGGTGGGTCCGGTGCCCACGCCGGAGATCAGCACCGGCGCCATGGGCAGGAGCCAGGCGACGATCTCCGCGATGGTCTCGCGCACCACCTGCCGCACACCGGCGACGAGCGAGCTGGCGAGCTGCACGGAGGCGGCCACGCCCGTGGCGGCCACCGAGCACGCGTGCACGGCGAGGCTGCGGGCGCGCCCGTAGGTCGAGTACGCCGCTGCCGCCGCCCCCTCCCAGTCCGCCGTCACGGTCGTCACCTCGCCCTCGTAGTCCGCCGCCGTCGCTGCGAGCCCCCGCGCCACCGCGTCCCAGGTCGCCGCCTGCGCCAGCACCGCGTCGGGGTTGCCGGCGAGGTGGTCGAGGAACTGGTGCAGGGGCTCGATGCGCTCGAGGAGGAAGCCGATGCCCGCGCCCACCAGCGCCCCGACGGGGTCGCTGAGCAGGTCGCCCACCTCGGAGACGCTGCACAGCGTCAGCAGGCCGGCCTCGGCCCAGTCGCCCCGCTCGAGGGCCTCCGCCGTGGACGCCAGGGTGTCGACGACGGCCCCGCCGGTGTGCCACGTGCGGGTGTCGTCCTCCTCCACCACCTCGACACTCACGGGGCCACCCCCGCCCCGGGCACCGGCACCCCGACGGGCAGCGGAGCGGAGGGACCCGCCTCTTCGAGCCGCTCGATCCACCGGGCCGTCCCGGCGATGACGCCGGCCGTCTGCCGGACGCCCCACCGCGCAGCCTCCTCGCCCGCCTCGCGGGTGGCGTCGACGACCGCCTCGCCCGCGCCGACCGCTGCCGGCCAGGCCCGGTCGCGGACCGCGTCGACGACGCGGCCGATCCCGGTCGCCGTCGCCGCGACGGTGACGTCCGTGACCTCGACGCCCGTCGCGACCGCCCGGACCTCGGTCGCCGCCGTCGCCAGCGACCCGACCGTCGTCGCGCACGCGGCGATCCCCGTCGTCTGCGTGCCCGCCAGGACGGGGACGAGGAAGGAGCAGAGCACGCCGAACGCGTCGTGGTCGGCCGCGGTGGCCCGCGCCGCCTCGAGGGCCGAGCGGGGCTCGCCGGCCAGCACGTCGACCCGGGCGGCGTGGAGCCGCAGGGCGCCGGGATCCATGCCCAGGACGCTCATCGCAGCACCCCCGCCGCAGCCGCGTCACGGTGCTCGTCCGTGGCGACACGGCCAGCCGGGGACCCGAACATGCGCGCGGCGTGCTCAGCGACGTGGGCCGTCGTGCGGGAGTCGGCACCGAACGCCTCCCGCGCCAGCCCGCCGAGCATCGCGGGCAGTCGACGTCGTGCCGTCGCGTTGGCCGCGAGCACCGACCTCGCCACCGCCGCGCCGCCCTGCGCGGCGACCCGCTCCCCGACGGCCAGGTCCATCAGGCCGCCGGCGTGGTCGAGCGTGACGGTCACGTCGCTGCCGTCGGCCGGGCGGCCGTGCACGCGCAACGCGTCCACGGCCGCCGCGTACTGCTCCGCGCGACGAGCCTCGGCCGCCGCGCCCGCGACGATCGCGTCGACGGCGTCCAGGGCCTCGTCGGCACCACGGAACTGCAGTCCCTCACTCCTCATGTCTCCCCCTGGTCATCTCGGGCGACCGCTCTCCGGCCGCCGTTCCAGGGTGGCGGGAACGGGGCCTCGGCGGAAGCCGTCCCCGGCCGACCTGTGGATAACGGGGGGAGCCCGGGGTCGGCTGTGCGGAGTGCCCGCCGCGGCCGTCGGAGGCGAAATGTGCGCCTGGTGCGGGCCGCGCGCCGCCGGGAGCGCACCAACCGCACTCTTCCGGCCCCCAGGGCGAGCCGGGAGCCCCCGGATCGAGCCCGCACGAGCCGGGACGAGCTCGCACGAGCCCCCACCGGCCAGCCCCGGCACCGGCCCCGAGCAGCACCCACCGCGTCCGTCGGGGGCGAAATGTGCGCCTGGTGCGGGCCGCGCGCCGCCGGAAGCGCACCAACCGCACTCTTCCGGCCCCCGGGGCGAGCCGGGAGCCCCCGGATCGAGCCCGCACGAGCCGGGACGAGCTCCCACGACCCCCCACTGGCCAACCCCGGCACCAGCCCCGAGCAGCACCCACCGCGTCCGACGGAGGCGAAATGTGCGCCTGGTGCAGGCCGCGCGCCGCCGGGAGCGCACCAACCGCACTCTTCCGGCCCCCAGGGCGAGCCGGGAGTCGCACGAGCCCCCACGAGCCCAGCCGTGGGCTGGCAACAACTCAGGCGAAGAGCGCCTGCCCGACGAACTCGCCCTCGCGCACCCCCGGGGGCACGGCGAACAGTGCGGAGGAGGTGAAGCGCAGGTACTCCATCAGCCGGTCGTTGCGCGCCATCTCGGTCTGGAGCGGGATGAAGTGCGTGCGGGGGTCGCGCACGAACGCGATGAAGAACAGGCCCGCGTCCAGGCCACCCACGTCGGTGCTGCCGTCGACGAAGTTGTAGCCGCGCCGGAGCATCCTGGCACCGCCGAAGCGGTCGGGGTGCACCACCGCGACATGGGAGTCCACGGGCATGATCGGGCCGTCGCTGCCCTGCAGGTCGAAGTCGGGCTGTGCGTCCTCCGCGCCGCCGGACAGCGGCCCGCCGGAGCCCTTGAAGCGACCGATCGACTGCTCCTGCTCGCCCAGCTGCTGCCGGTCCCAGACCTCGATGGTCATGGCGATGCGCCGCGCGACGAGGTAGCTGCCACCGGCGAGCCAACCGCCCGCGGCGTCGTCGTCGGCCCCCACCCACACGTGCTCGTCGAGCGCAGCGGTCTCCTCCGCGCGGACGTTCATCGTGCCGTCCTTGAACCCGAACAGGTTCCGCGGCGTCGACTGGCTCGTCGTGGTCGTCGACGTGCGCCCGAAGCCGAGCTGGGACCACCGCACCGAGACGGTCCCGAACCCGATCCGCGCCAGGTTGCGCACGGCGTGCACGGCGACCTGCGGGTCGTCGGCGCACGCCTGCACGCAGAGGTCGCCCCCCGAGCGCGCCGGGTCGAGCACGTCCGCCGGGAAGTGCGGCAGGTCCGCGAGCGCCTCGGGCCGACGGTCGGACAACCCGAACCGGTCGCCGAGCTCGGGGTGCTCGAAGAGCCCGGGCCCGAACCCGATCGTCAGCGTGAGCCGGGACGGCGGCAGGTCGAGGGCCTCCCCCGTGTCGTCCGGCGGCAGGTTCTGGGCACCGTTGACGGCGCCGACCGGCCCCGCGGACTGCCCCTGCACCATGCGCTCGGCCGCGTCCGTCCAGAGGCGCAGGAGCTCGACCAGCTCGTCACGGTCGTCGGTGACGACGTCGAACGCCGCGAAGTGCAGGCGGTCCTGCGCCGCGGTGACGATCCCGGCCTGGCGCTGGCCCCGGAAGGGGTACGACGCGGGCTCGCCCCCGCCGGCCGCCGCGTCCTCGCCGAGGCGAGCCGCGGCGTACCCACCGGCGGCCAGCGCGACGCCCCCCGCCGCGAGCCCCCCGCCGAGGAGCCCGCGCCGCGAGAGGCCGCCGCTCACGCGACGACGGCGGCAGTCAGCCGCGAGAGCGGCTCGGACAGGGCGTTGACCGCGTCGGACAGCTCGCCGCGCTGGTCCTCGCCCACGGTGTCGTAGGAGACGAAGCCGTCGCCCTCCCGCTGGGCGTCGAGCAGCGTCTGGAGGTCGGCGAACTCCTCGTCGAGCTCGGCCGCCAGGTCGGCGTCGTTCTCGAGCACGATCGGGCGCACGCCCTCGTAGGCCACCCGTGCCCCGTCGACGTTGGCCTGGAAGTCCCACAGGTCGGTGTGCGACCAGGCCTCCTCCTCACCGGTGATCTTGCCGGTCGCGACCTCGTCGAGCAGGCCCCGGGATCCGTTGGCGATGAAGTCGATCGGGTAGGTCATGTCGGGCGCGTTCACGAGCTCGACCAGGGTCTCGGTGTCGGCGACCAGCTTGTCCGCGAGCGTGGCGCGCTGCTCGTCGGTGAGCGGGGTGTAGTCCGTGGCGTCCTCGGGCCAGAGGTCCTTCTCCAGGACGTGCCAGCCGGTCCACTCCTGGCCGGGCTCGAGGTCCGCCTCGCGCAGGTCCATCTCGGGGTCGAGCGTGCCGAACGACTCGGCCACGGTCTCGATCCGCTCCCAGTGCTGCCGGGCCTGCGGGTACAGGGCACGCGCGGCCTCGTCGTCCCGCGCCTTCACGAGGGCCGCGAACTCGGTGGTGCCGGTGAGCAGCTGGTCGGCCTGGTCCTCGACGTACGCCGCGTAGTTGGTCTGCGCCTGCTCCACGAGCTCGGCGTCCGAGGCGGAGGGTGCGGAGCCGTCGTCGGAGGCGGCGACCGTGAAGTCGCCGCGGATGCCGTCCCCGACCATGCCCGGCTTGCAGGCCGTCACGTAGTCACCGGCCGCGACGTTGACGGTCAGCTTCGCGCTGGTGTTGGGCGCGACGTTCTCGACCTCGCCCAGGATGCGCAGGCCGTCCGAGTCGAGCAGGTAGAACTCGGTGACGTCGTCACCCGCGTTGGTCACGTCGAAGGTGAGCGTGCCCGCCGGCGCCTCGGTCGAGGAGAGCTCGCAGCCGTCGGCGGAGGAGGCCACGGCCAGCACCCGGGGGTCCCCGCTGTCGCCCGGGTCGGCGTTCTCGGTGCAGGCGGCTGCGAGCGCGAGCGGCGCGAGGGCGAGCACGGCCAGCGGCGCACGGCCGCGACGGGTCGAGAGGAGGCGGATCATGCGGTTTCCTTCGTGGGAGTGGGGTCGGCCGGGCGGACGGCACCGGTCGGGCGCCGACGGACGGCGCGGAGGAAGAGGAACATCACCGGGACGACGTAGAGGACCCAGACGGTCGCCTCGAGCCACGTCGTCTGCGGCGAGAAGTTGAAGATGCCCTTGAGGACGGCGGCGTAGACGGAGCTGGCGTCGTACCAGCTCGTGACGTCCCACGCGAGGCTGTGGAGACCGGGCAGGAAGCGCGCCTCCTGGAGGTCGTGGACGCCGTAGGCGAGCACACCGCCGGCGACGAGCACGAGGAAGGCGCCCGTCCACGTGAAGAAGACGGTCAGGTTGAGCGTGACGGCGCCCCGGTAGATGAGCACGCCCAGCACCACGGCGGTCGCGAGGCCCAGCGCCACACCCGCGAGGGGTTCCCACGTCGGCAGACCGTCGACGGTGCCCGTCCCCGTGACCGAGCGGGTGGTCGACCAGACGATGAGGGCCGTCTCGAGCCCCTCCCGACCGACGGCGAGGACGGCGATGACGACGAGGGCCAGCGGGTTCCCGCCCGCCGCGGAGTCGATCTGGCCGCGCAGCTCACCGGCGAGGGAGCGGGCGTTGCCCGCCATCCAGAAGATCATCCAGGTCACGAAGCAGACGGCGACGATCGAGAGGCTGCCGCCGATCGCCTCCTGCGCCTCGAAGGTGAGGCCCCGGGGCCCGAAGGTGAGGACCGCCCCGAACGCGAGGCTGACGGCCACGGCGAGGCCGACGCCCGCCCAGATCTTCCAGAGCAGGGAGGCACGGCCGGTCTTGACGAGGTAGGCCACGAGGACGCTCACGACGAGCGCGGCCTCGAGTCCCTCGCGCAGACCGATGAGGTAGCTGGCAAGCACGAGCGCTGACTCTAGACCTGCGGACTTAGGTTCGCCTCACCTGACCGGCAAGAATTTGCCAAGATCCGTCGCACCCACCGACCGAGGTCGTGGTCGTGCGGGACACGCCACAGGTGCTTGACCACCCTTTGGTGTCCATCTATAAATGGTGACGGCTCCGCAGGACCCGGACCGCCGTCGACGCCAGGAGCAGCCTTCGCATGACCACGTCCGACCGACCAGCTCCCCGGGGCGCGCGCGCTCAGGTCAGCCGGGGCGCGCCCTCCAACAGGGTCGCCACGTCGATCTCGAGCACCTCGCAGACCGCGAGCAGCGTCTGCAGGCGAGGGTTCATGGCGACCCCGGGGCGCGACTCGCCCTTCTCGAACTTCTGGTAGGTGAACCCCGCGACACCGGCCAGGTGGGCCACCCGCTCCTGGCTGAGGCCCTTGCGCTGGCGCGCCTGCTGCAGCCGGACGCCCACCTCGCGGGAGAACGTCTTCCACTCGTCTTCCATCACCTCTCCACCATCGCCGCGCGGCCACCTCGCTACGACCATCAATATATGTGAATCTCGGAATCACACCGCGGACCTGTGGAGGACGCCCTGCCGCGCGGGCGAGGTCGTCGGTGGTGGCGCCTAGGTTCCGAGCAGTCCGACGACGGGGGTTGCCGATGCACGACGAACGACCGACCTGGCTCAGGGAGCCCTGCCCGCACTGGTGCGCGGCGGAGCACCGCCAGGAGGACCATCCCGACGACCGCGTGCACCGCGGCGCGAGCGCGACCCTGGCCGGCTTCATCGCCCACGGGGCCGTGCCGACCGAGTTCGAGGAGGAACCCGCCCACCTCGTGGTGCAGGTGATGCGGCCGGTCGGTGGCGCGACGACCTGGGTCGAGGTCAGCGAGGCGGAGGGCGCACGCCACCGCCTGACGGTCACCCTCGCGACGGCGCGCGACCTGGGGCGGCTGCTGACGCGGATCGCGCCGCGATGACCATCTGGTGATGCGCATTTATATATGGTGCTCGGGTGATCGAGCCCCATTCCCGCCTCGCCGCGCCCATCGACCTGCTCCTGCTGACGAGGTTCAACGTGAAGCGCCGGGGGCGCACCGCGGGCGACCCCTGGCTGCGGGAGCGGGTCCGTCACTTCACCCGGGTCTGCCTGCCCTCCGTCGTCGGCCAGACCGAGCCGCCCACCGGCTGGCTCGTCTTCTTCGACAGCAGCAGCCCGACCTGGCTGCGCGACCTCGCGCACGAGCTGGGGGACGGGACGTTCGAGCCCGTCTGGCTGCCCGGCGAGGTGCCGATGTCGGTCTACGCCGAGCACGTCCGTCGCCACAGCGACGGGCCCTGGGTGGCGACCACGCGGCTCGACAACGACGACGCGCTCGCCCGGGACTTCGTCGCCCGCACGCGCGCGGCGCTCCGGCCGACCGAGGAGTTCCTGAACTTCGCCTCGGGCCTCCAGGTGACGGCGGAGGGCACGGTCCACCGCCTGCGCGATCCGTCGAACGCGTTCCTCACCCGCACCGAGCGGCGGGCAGACGCCACCACCGTCTACGCCGTGCGGCACCCCCGGGCCGGCGAGGTCGCCCCGGTGCGGCAGCTGGAGGGGCCACCGATGTGGATCCAGCACATCCACGGGGACAACCTCGTCAACGCCGTCCACGGCATCCGGGTCTCCCCCACCGCGCTGGAGCGCTTCGACGTCCGTCTCGACGCCCGCCCGATCGGCGCGCTCGCGCTCCTCCTCGCCCGCATCCGCGACGTCGCCCGCGTGGTCCGCCGCCTCGTCGCACGACCCGCGCGCCTCCGGTGGGCCTGGCGGGTGCTGCGCAGCCGCCTGACGCCGTCCCGCCCGGGGTGACCGGAGCGGGGCCGGCGAGCGTCAGGCCTGCGGCACGGCGCAACCGTCCGGACCGCACGCCTCCGCGTCGTCGCCACCGACCTGCACGAGCGCAGGGTGCGACTGGGCCCAGGCCCGCTCGAGCACCTGCGTGAACACCTCGACCGACTGCGCGCCCGAGAGCCCGAAGGCGCGGTCGACCACGAAGAACGGCACCCCCGTGGCCCCGAACGCGCGCGCCTGCTGCACGTCGGCGGCGACCGCGTCGGCGTACTCGTCGCTCGCCAGCACCTGGTCGACGCGCTCGGGGGCCATGCCCGCCTCGACGGCGACGGCGCGCAGCTCGGCCGGGTCGGAGAGGTTCCGCGCGTGCTCGAAGTACGCCGACAGGAACGCCTCCTTGACCTCGACCTGTCGGGCCGGACCGCCCTCGGCGAGGGCGAGGTGGAGCAGCCGGTGGGCGTCGACCGTGTTGCCGTGCACCGTGCGGTCCTGGTGGAAGTCCAGGCCCTCCTCGCGGGCGATGCCGTCGACCTGGGCCATCATCTGCGGTGCCTGGGGGCCGTACTTCCGGGTCAGCGCGTCCACGGTGCGCTCCGTGCCGTTCCGCGGCGCCGAGGGGTCCAGCTCGAAGGAGCGGTAGACCACCTCGACCTCGTCGGCGTGGGGGAAGGCCGCCAGGGCGGACTCCATCCGACGCTTGCCGATGAAGCACCAGGGACACACGACGTCAGACCAGATCTCGATACGCACGCCGCCCCCAACCCCGAGGAGGACGGCTGCATTCCCCGCCCCCGCCCAGTGCCGTCCCGGGGGTGGGCCAGGGTCGCCCCAGGGTCCGACCCCGATGCGCCCGCCCGTCGGGCCGGGCGAGGCTCAGGACCATGATCGACGTCAACGGACTGACCAAGACGTACGGCGCGCACCGCGCCGTCGACGACGTGAGCCTCACCGCCCGCCCCGGTCGTGTCACCGGATTCCTCGGCCCCAACGGCGCCGGGAAGTCCACGACCATGCGGATGATGGTGGGCCTCACACCCCCGACCTCGGGCACCGCGCGGATCTGCGGCGCGGCGTACGCCGACCTGCCGAACCCGCCGCGCGAGGTCGGCGTGCTCCTCGATGCCTCCGCCCAGCACGCGGGACGCACCGGGCGCGAGATCCTCACCATCGCCGCCATGACCGCCGGCCTGCCCCGCAGCCGGGCCACGGCCATGCTCGACCTGGTCTCCCTCACGGAGGACGAGGCCGACCGCCGGGTGCGCAACTACTCCCTGGGGATGCGTCAGCGGCTGGGCATCGCGGTCGCCCTGGTCGGCGAGCCCGAGGTGCTCGTGCTCGACGAGCCGGCGAACGGGCTCGACCCGGCCGGCATCCGGTGGATGCGCGACCTGCTGCGCGGGTTCGCGGCAGACGGCGGCACCGTCCTCCTCTCCAGCCACCTGCTCCACGAGATCGAGGTCATCGCCGACGACCTCGTCGTCATCGGCCGGGGCCGGATCGTCGCCGAGGGCACCAAGGCGTCGCTCCTCGAGCGCGCCGGCACCGTCGTGGCTCCCGTGGAGACGGCGGACGCGGCCACGCTCGTGCGGGCCTGCGCCGGAGCCGGACTGGCCGTGACCCGCCAGGACGACGGGTCGCTGCGCGTCGAGGCGGACGCACCCGAGGTCGGGCGCCTGGCGCACCAGGCCGGGGTACCGCTCGCCCGGCTCCAGCCCGCGGGCGGCACCGGGCTGGAGGACATGTTCCTCCAGCTCACCGCCGACACCCAGCGGGAGACCCGCGTCGCGACGGCCGGAGGGATGGCGGCATGAGCACGACCGTCGACGCCGGGGCCGCTCCGACGGGCGCCCCCACCACCACCTCGACCCACCCGGTCCGACCGGCCGGACCGGCCCGCCCGGGACGGGCGGCGCGGCCCGACCTGCGCCGCATCTCGTTCGGTCGCCTCGTGGTCGTCGAGGCCCGCAAGACCTTCGACACGCGGGCGGGACTGTGGCTGTGCGCGAGCATCGTGCTGCTCGCGCTCGTGGCGACCGGCGCGGTCATCGCGTTCGCACCGCAGGCCGACCTCGACTACGGCCAGTTCGCCGGCGCGATCGGCACACCCATGGCGATCATCCTGCCGGTGCTCGCCATCCTCTCCGTGACCAGCGAGTGGAGCCAGCGCAGCGGGCTCACCACGTTCACGATGGTGCCGCAGCGCGGTCGCGTCATCGGGGCGAAGGCGGCGGTGGCCGTCGTCGTGGGCGTGGTCTCCATGGTGGTCGCCCTCGGCGTCGGTGCGGTCGGGACCCTGGTCGGCTCCGCCATCGCGGGCATCGACCCCGTGTGGGACGTGACCGTCGCCCAGTTCACCTCGATCGTCATCGCCAACCTGCTCGGCATGGCCGTCGGCTTCATGCTCGGCGTGCTGCTGCGCAGCTCCCCGGCAGCGATCGTCGGGTACTTCGTCTACTCGTTCGTGCTGAGCACCCTCAGCTACACCCTGGCCGCCTACCAGGACTGGTGGGCGGACCTGCAGCCGTGGCTGGACTTCAACTACGCGCAGACGGCGCTGTTCGAGGACTGGCCGACCGGCCAGGAGTGGGCGCACCTGGCGACGGCCTCCGTGCCCTGGCTGGTCCTCCCGCTCGCCGTCGGCCTGCTCCTGCTGCGGCGCTCCGAGGTGAAGTGAGGCCCCGACCGGAGACCCACCGGACGCACGAGGCCCCCGGGACCGCTCGGTCCCGGGGGCCTCGTCGTACCGCTCAGGGGGTCAGCGCGCGGCCGAGCCCTCCGTGTAGTCGGCGTCGGCCTGCTGCCACGAGAAGTGGGCGCGCAGCTCCTTGCCCGTCTTCTCGATCGGGTGGCCGGCCTCCTCCTCGCGCAGGCGCTGGAACTCCTCGCCGCCGTTGTCCTGGTCGCCGATGAAGCGCTTGGCGAAGGTGCCGTCCTGGATGTCGGCGAGGATGCCCTGCATCCGCTCCTTCGTGCCGGCGTCGACGACGCGCGGACCGGAGACGTAGTCGCCGTACTCCGCCGTGTCGGAGACGCTCCACCGCTGCTTCGCGATGCCGCCCTCCCACATGAGGTCGACGATCAGCTTGAGCTCGTGGAGCACCTCGAAGTAGGCGATCTCCGGCTGGTAGCCCGCCTCCGTCAGGGTCTCGAAGCCCGCCTGCACGAGGTGCGAGACGCCACCGCAGAGCACGGCCTGCTCACCGAACAGGTCGGTCTCGGTCTCCTCGGTGAAGGTGGTCTTGATGACGCCCGCGCGCGTGCCGCCGATGGCCTTCGCGTAGGACTTCGCCAGGTCCCAGGCCGCGCCCGAGGCGTCCTGCTCGACGGCGATGATGTCCGGGATGCCGCGGCCCGCGACGTACTCGCGGCGCACCGTGTGGCCCGGCGCCTTCGGGGCCACGAGGATCACGTCCACGCCCTCGGGCGCGGTGATGTAGCCGTAGCGGATGTTGAAGCCGTGGCCGAAGACCAGCGTGTCGCCCGCGGCGAGGTGGGGCTGGATGGACTCGGCGTAGACGTGGCGCTGCACCTGGTCGGGCGTGAGGATGACGACGACGTCGGCCTCCTCGACCGCCGCGGCGACGTCGAGGACCCGCAGGCCCTCCTCCTCCGCCTTGGCGCGGCTCTTCGAGCCCGCGGCCAGGCCGACGCGGACGTCGACGCCGGAGTCGCGCAGGTTGAGGGCGTGGGCGTGCCCCTGGCTGCCGTAGCCGATGACGGCCACGTTCTTGCCCTGGATCAGGGACAGGTCGGCGTCGTCGTCGTAGTAGATCTCAGCCACTGGGGGCTACTCCTTCTGGGTTGACTTCTCGAGTGGTACGTCGCTGGCGAGCGCGAGTGGGGACCCGCGCCCCCGAGGGTGGCGTCAGCCGGCCGCCGGGACCGGGACGGGCACCGGGCGCGCGGTGCGCTCGGTGATGGAACGCGAGCCGCGGCCGATCGCGACCATGCCCGACTGCACGAGCTCACGGATGCCGTAGGGCTCGAGCACGCGCAGGAAGTCGGCGATCTTGCCGGAGTTGCCCGTGATCTGGATGGTCACGGCGTCGGGGGCGACGTCGATGACCTTGGCGCGGAAGAGCTGCACGGTGTCGAGCACCTGGCCGCGCGTCTCCGCGTCGGCCCGGACCTTGACCATGACGAGCTCCCGGTTGACCGAGTTGGTCGGGTCGAGCTCGACGATCTTGATGACCTCGACCAGCTTGTTGAGCTGCTTGACGACCTGCTCCATCGGCGACGTCTCGACGTCGACGACGATCGTCATGCGGGAGATCTCCGGGTGCTCCGTCGGGCCCACCGCGAGGCTGTCGATGTTGTAGCCGCGGCGGCTGAACAGCGCCGCGATGCGCGCGAGCACGCCGGGCTTGTTCTCCACCAGGACCGAGAGAGTGTGCTTGTCGCTCATCACAGATCGTCCTCGTCGAAGGTGGGCGCGAGGTCCCGCGCGTACTTGATGTCGTCGTTGCTGGACCCGGCGGCCACCATCGGCCACACCATGGCGTCGCGGTGCACGCGGAAGTCGACGACGACGGGGACGTCGTTGATCTCCATGGCCTTCTCGATGGTCGCGTCGACCTGGTCCGGCGTCTCGCAGGAGAGGCCGACGCAGCCGTAGGCGTCCGCCAGCTTCACGAAGTCGGGGATGCGCTTCGAGTGCAGGTCGGTGTTGGAGTAGCGGCCCTCGTAGAAGAGCGACTGCCACTGGCGCACCATCCCGAGCGACTCGTTGTTGACGACCGCGACCTTGATCGGGATGCCCTCGATCGCGCAGGTCGCCAGCTCCTGGTTGGTCATCTGGAAGCAGCCGTCGCCGTCGATGGACCAGACGGTCGCGTCCGGGCGGCCGACCTTGGCGCCCATGGCCGCAGGGACCGAGAAGCCCATCGTGCCGAGACCGCCGGAGTTGATCCACGTGCGCGGGTGCTCGTACTGCACGTAGTGCGCCGACCACATCTGGTGCTGCCCGACGCCCGAGCAGTAGACGGAGTCGGGGCCGGCGATGTCGCTGAGCCGCTCGAGCACGTACTGCGGCGCGAGGGCGCCGTCCGGGGGCGCGTCGTACCCCAGCGGGTAGCGGCCCTTGACCCCGGAGAGGAAGGCGACCCAGCCCTCGTAGTCGCCGGTGTGCCCGGCGTCGGCCTGCGACGTCAGCAGGGCGAGCAGCTCGTCGATGACCTCCCGGGCGTCGCCGACGATCGGCACGTCGACGGGACGGTTCTTGCCGATCTCGGCCGGGTCGATGTCGGCGTGGATGACCTTCGCGTGGGGGGCGAACGAGTCGAGGTTGCCCGTGACGCGGTCGTCGAAGCGCGCGCCGAGGCTGATGATGAGGTCGCTCTTCTGGAGCGCCGCGACCGCGGCCACCGTGCCGTGCATGCCGGGCATGCCCATGTGCTGCGGGTGGCTGTCGGGGAACGCGCCGAGCGCCATCAGGGTCGTGACGACGGGCATGCCCGTGAACTCCGCGAGCAGGCGGAGCTCGCGGGAGGCGCCCGAGCGGATCACGCCACCGCCGACGTAGAGCACCGGCTTGCGGGACTCGAGGATCAGCTTGACGGCCTCACGGATCTGCTTGCCGTGGGGGCGCGTCACCGGGCGGTAGCCGGGGAGGTTGAGCTCGGTGGGCCAGCGGAACGTCGTCGAGGCCTGCAGCGCCGACTTGGCGATGTCGACGAGCACCGGGCCGGGGCGGCCGGTCGAGGCGATGTGGAACGCCTCGGCGATCTTGACCGGGATGTCGGCGGGGTCGGTGACGAGGAAGTTGTGCTTGGTGATCGGCATCGTGATGCCGCGGATGTCCGCCTCCTGGAAGGCGTCCGTGCCGATCATGGACGCGCCGACCTGGCCCGTGACCGCGACGAGCGGCACCGAGTCCATGTGGGCGTCGGCCAGCGGCGTGACGAGGTTCGTCGCCCCCGGACCCGAGGTGGCCATGCAGACGCCGACGCGGCCGGTCGCCGCGGCGTACCCCTGCGCGGCGTGCCCGCCCGCCTGCTCGTGGCGCACCAGGATGTGGCGGATCTGCGTGGAGTCCATCAGGGGGTCGTAGGCCGGGAGGATCGCTCCGCCCGGGATGCCGAAGATCGTGTCGACCCCGGCGCTCTCCAGCGACTTGACGAGGCTCTGCGCCCCGGTCACGGTCGGCGTGGACGCCTCGCTCTGCTCACTCATCGGCTCGGTTCTTCCCTGTCTGCTCCCGCGTCGTCGCGGGGGCGGTCTCGATCGGTCGTGCACTGCGGCTCGTCGGCCCGGGACCGGCGGGGACAGTGTCCGCCACCTGGCTCGGCCCAACAAAAAACCCCTCGGGCCTGATGGCGACGAGGGGTGACGCGGGGACGCGCTCGGAGTGGTTCCGGGCTCAGTCCACGCGTCGCGTGCGTACAAGAAGAATGCGCATGCGCCTACGGTCGCCGTCAGGACCGGACGACGTCAACCAGTCTGCCATCCGGTCCCACATCCTGGTACGCCCGTCCCAGATGACGGTCCACCGCGGCCGTCAGCCGCGGTCCTGCCACGTGCACACGCAAGCCTTGTTGCCCTCGGCGTCGGCCAGCACCCAGAAGGAGCGCGCGTGCTCGGCCGTGACGAGTCGGCCGCCGGCCGCCAGCGCGGCCTCCACCCGGTCGAGGGCGACGTCGTGCGGCACCGTGATGTCGAGGTGGAACCGCATGCGCCCCGCCGGCTCGCCGGACCGGTCCTCCTCGGTCGGCTCGCTGGACTGGAACCAGAACCCCGGGAGGCCCGTGCCCCGCGCGTCGGCCAGCTCGTCGCCGTCGCGCGGGTCGTCGGAGAGCCCCAGCACCGCCCGCCAGAACGGCTTGATCCGGGCGAGGTCGGGGGTGTCGAGCGCGATCTCCAGGGCCTGGACCTCCTCCGGCGCCGGCCGGGCGCCGTGCTCGCGCGCCAGCTCCGACACCCGGCGGGCCAGCGCCACGTCGCGGGCGGTCACCCCGCCGACGTCGTGGCTCTGCGTCACGACACGGACCGAGCCGTGGCGCAGCTCGATGTCGGGGTGGTGGTCGACCTCCGCCGCGTGGGCACCGATCGCGGCGACGAGGGCCAGGGCAGCGTCGTACCCCACCTCGAAGCGGGCGTGCAGCGACCGCAGCAGCAGGCGCCAGTCGGGGAGGTCCGCGGCGAGGACGTCGTCGCCGCTCAGGAGGGCGCGGGGGTCGGCACTGCTGCTCTCGGTCATGACCCCCATCACAGCACCCGGCACCGACACCACCGGAGGAGGTAGGTCACGGTCTGGAAAATTCCTCGTCGCGACCCGTGGTCGACAGCGCCTTTCGGACCTACAGTGCTCGCACCGCCGGACGTCTTCCGGCCGCGGGATCGGGCCCGTGGACGCGTCGGGTCGGGCTCGGAAAGCGAGATCTCGGGTGCACCTCACACCACCACGTCGGTGGGTCGGCCTTGCCGTCGCCACGCTCGGCGCCTCCATGCTCACCATCTCCCCCGCGTCAGCCGCCCCCGGCGACGGCGACGCGCCCCTGCCGATCCCGGAGGCCACGCCGCCGTCGGTCGAGCGGGCCAAGATCGCCCCCGGTGTCGACCTCGACACCGACGCCCGCCAGACCGTCTTCGTGCAGATCACGGGTTCGGGCGCGGCCGACGTGGCCGCCCAGCGCTCGGGCAGCTCCGCCCGCACGCAGGCCACCCAGCGCCGCGCGCAGGTCGAGGCGACCGCCGACCAGCTCGTCGACGTCGCGCAGGCCGCCGACTCGGGAGCGACGTCGTCCTTCACCGTGAGCAACGCGGTGCCCGGCGTGTCCATCACCGGCACCCCTGCCGCCATCGAGGCCCTCGCCGCCGAGCCCGGCGTCGCGAAGGTCTCCCGCATCGCGGAGCGCACGCTCGACAACTCCAGCGCTGCGGCGCTCGTCCGGGCCAACACGGTCTGGAACCTCGGCGCCAACACCGGCAAGGGCGTCAAGATCGGCGTCATCGACACCGGCGTCGACTACACCCACTCCACCTTCGGCGGCCCCGGCACGGTCGAGGCCTTCGAGGCCGCCAACGCGGCCTCCACCGAGGACGGCTGGCGCGAGGCGCTCCCCGCGCGCGGCCAGGCCAAGATCGCCGGCGGCTACGACTTCGTGGGCGACGACTACAACGCCGACCCCACGTCGCCGACCTACGACCCGGTCCCCGCGCCCGACCCCAACCCCCTCGACTGCGAGGGCCACGGCACGCACGTGGCCGGCAGCGCGGGCGGGTACGGCGTGCTGCCCGGCGGCGGCACCTTCGCCGGCAACTACGCCTCGGTCGGCCCCAAGACCCTCCGCGCCCTCGAGATCGGCCCGGGCATGGCGCCCGAGTCCGAGATCTACGCGCTGCGCGTGTTCGGCTGCGGCGGCAGCACCAACGAGGTCATCGCCGCGCTCGACTACGCGCTCGACCCCAACGGCGACGGCGACTTCTCCGACCGCCTCGACATCATCAACCTGTCGCTCGGCTCGGCCTTCGTGCCGGCCGACGACCCGCAGAACGCGGTCATCGACGCGCTGACCCGTCACGGCGTCCTCACGGTCGCCTCCAACGGCAACGAGGGCGACCTCACCGACGCCGGCGGCTCCCCGGGCAGCGCGACGAGCTCCCTCGCCGTGGCGAGCAGCGTCGACTCGATGCAGCGCCGCGACGCGGTGAACGTGACCGCCCCGTCGAACCTCGCCGGCCCCGCCGCCGGCCAGTTCTCCCAGGCCTACGACTTCGCCTCGGAGCCGCCGGTGTCCGGCACGGTCGCGGCCGTCCCCGGCAGCAACGCCGACGGCTGTGACGCGTTCTCGGCGGCGGACGCCGCCAAGGTCGACGGCAAGATCGCCTGGCTCGAGTGGGACGACGTCGACGCCACGCGGCGGTGCGGCTCCATCGCCCGCGCCGCGAACGCCAAGGCCGCGGGAGCGATCGGCGCGATCTTCACCAGCGAGCTCGACGTCTTCGGCGCCGGCATCTCCGGCGACCCGGACATCCCGGTCATCCAGCTCACGGGCACCGAGACGGAGCGGCTCCGCTCCGCGGCCGCCGCGGGCACCCTGGTGATCACCTTCGACGGCGACCTCGCGCAGAGCATCTCGACCTACGACGACGCCATCACCGACACCGTCTCGGGCTTCACCTCCCGCGGTGGCCACGGCACCTTCAACGGCGTGAAGCCGGACGTCGCCGCCCCCGGTGACACCATCAGCTCGGCCGCCGTCGGCACGGGCAGCCGGAGCGCCTCGCTCTCGGGCACGTCGATGGCCGCGCCCGTCACGGCCGGTGTCGCCGCGCTGGTCGTCGCCAAGCACCCCGAGTGGACGCCGCTGCAGGTCAAGGCCGCGATCATGAACACCGCGACCAACGACCTGTTCACCGACGAGGGCCGCACGGGCGCCAAGTACGGCCCGGCCCGCGTCGGCGCCGGTCGCATCGACGCCCGCTCGGCGACGGAGACCACCACGCTGGCCTGGACGAGCGGCACCAACAACCCCGTCTCCGCCACGTTCGGCGTGGTCAACGTCGCCGCCGGCTCGGCCAACGCGACCCGTTCCAAGACGGTGACGGTGCGCAACAACTCGTCCGCCTCGGTCACCTACAAGCTGGGCTGGCAGGGCTCGACGAACCAGCCGGGCGTCCGCTACGGCCTGTCGGCCACCTCGGTGACCGTCCCCGCCCGCTCGGAGCGGTCGGTCACCCTCACCATGACCGTCACGCCGAGCGCCGTCCAGCGCCAGATCGACCCGACGATGGACGTCGAGCAGCTCTCCACCCCGCGCCAGTTCGTCTCGGCCGCCTCCGGTCGCCTGACCATCACGGCCCCGAACAAGCCGGCGCTGCGCGTCCCGGTCCACGGCGTCGCGCGGGTCAACTCCACGACGACCGCGTCGGTCGCCAACCAGCAGCTGGTGCTGAGCGGCAACGGCGTCGACCAGGGCGAGGGCACGGCGCGCCAGCGCTCCGTGGTCTCCGTGCTCGAGCTGGGCGCGCGCAGCGGCCAGATGCCGATCTGCACGGGCACGCAGACGGTCGGCTGCGTCGACCAGGGCTCGGACCGCGGCATGGACCTCCAGTCCGTCGGTGCCGGTTCGTCGAGCACCCACCTCTGGTTCGGCATCGACACCTGGGGCGACTGGGCGACGATGGGTCGCCTGAGCATCCCGTTCGTCGACTACGACGTGAACGGCGACGGCACCCCCGACTACGAGACGTACCTCCAGTTCTTCCCGGACTCGGACGTCCTCTACTCGGTCACCGTCGACCTGGAGTCCGGTGACACGGTCGACCAGCAGCCGGTGAACTTCTTCGACGCCGACGTCGACACGAACGTTTTCGACACCGACGTGGTCCTGCTCCCCGTCCGCAAGGCGGCCATCGGCCTGCCGACCAGCGGCACGGCGAGCGCGCCCATCACCTACGTGGCGGGCGTGTACGACGCGGCGGTCGGCGGCACCACGGACGCGACCGGCGAGGTGGAGTACGACGCGGGCAACCCCCGCATCCGCACCGAGGGTCCGCTGTTCGAGGACACCGACGGGGCCACGATCGACCTGCTCGGCGCCGGCGGTGCCGACGCCCTGGTCCTGCACCTCTACGGTGCGCCGGGCCGCCGCGGAGAGATCGTCCCGGTTCCCGCGGTGGACTGACGCCCCACCCGCACCACCACCGGCGGCCGCCGTCCCCCTCGGGGGCGGCGGCCGTCGGCCGTTCCGGGAGCTGCTAGAGCTGCTCGGGAGCTCCTCGAGACCGGCTCAGCCGGCGACGGTCGGCAGGTCCGCCGACCGCACCAGCTCGCCGTCCGGGCCCACGATCTGCAGCGTCACGACGTCCTCCCGGAGGACCGCGGCGTTGAGGCTGCAGTGGATCTCCACCGCGGAACCGAGGAAGGCTCCCGCGCTGACCGGCGAGCCCTCGGCATCGAGGAACCGCACGTCGTAGGTCTCCCCCACGGCGAGGCCCTCGACGTCGAGCACCGCCTCCGTGCCCCAGGTGTGCGGGATGACCTCCGCGCGCACCTCGGCGGCGGCAGCCGGGGCGCCGGTGGCGGGCTCGAACCGCACGGGCTCGGCCACGCCGAGGGTCCCGGGCGGCCCGGTGGTCGCGGTCCGCGCGGGCTCGTCGCCCGTCTGCTGCACGACGAGGGTCCCGGCCGTGCCGAGGCCGACGCCCGCCACGAGGGCCGCCGCAGCAGCGATCAGGGTCCGCCGCCGTCGCGGAGCACCGACAGCAGAAGACGGCAGCGGCTCCTCCCACGCTCCGAGAGCGCCGATCCGCTCGGACACCGCCCGCAGCTCCTCGATCTCGAGCGCGACCGACGGGTCGTCGCGGACCAGCGCGTCCAGCTCCGCCTGCTCCGCCTCGTCGAGGTGACCGGTGACCGCACCGGCGACCAGCTCGGCGCGGCGCTCGGACGATGTGCTCATTGCTCCCCCTCCGGTTCCAGCAGCGCGCGGAGCGCGCGCAGGGCGTGGTACATCCGCGTCCGCAGCGTCGCGACCGGCACCCCGTCCCGGGCGGACAGGGCATCGTAGGTGAGCCCCTCCAACCGGACCGCGACCACGACGCGGCGGTGCGCGGGGCTGAGCTGGGCGAGCGCCCAGGCCAGCTCGAGACGGTCCTCGACGACCGCCGACTCCGGCGCCCGGTGGAGCGGCACCACCCGCGCCTCGAGCCCCGCCTCCGCAGCCGCCGCCGCGGCCCGGCGCTGGCGCCGCTCCCGGACGCGCAGGTGGTCGACCACCGCGTTCCGGGCGATCGCGAACAGCCAGGTGCGGAGGGAGGCGCGCGTGGCGTCGTAGGTGGCGCGCGCCTGCCAGGCCCGCGTGAACGTGTCCTGCACGCACTCCTCCGCCGCGCCGCGGTCGCGCAGCGCGTTGACGGCGAAGCCCAGCAGCTCGCCCGCGTGCAGCCGGTGCGCCTCCGCGAGGTCGAGGTCGGACATCGCACCGACCCTAGCCGTGGTCATGACAGGGGGTACGACGCGCGAGCGGGGCCCGTTCAGCGCCGTACCGAGAAATTCTCGATGCCGGTGAACGGGGCCGGGCCGGGCGACGTACCCCCTCGTGACGGGCGCTGCGTGGGCGCCCCCGACGAAGGAGCACGCATGAGCACGACCCGCACGCCCATCCGTCTCGCCGCCCTCGCCGTGGCTGCCCCGCTGGGACTGGCCGCGGCTGCCGCGCCCGCAGCCGCCGACGAGGAGGTGCCCCGGCCCGCGTCGTTCACGAGCGCCTACACCGTGATGGCCACCCCGGACACGATCATCGACCCCGAGGGGGCGTCCGTCCCGGGCGAGGAGGGGGCGACCGGCACCTTCACCTTCATGGTGAACTCCGACGAGGACGTCATCTGCTACGACATCACGCTCACGGGCGTGACGGGCGAGTACCAGAGCCCCGCCCGCACGGCGACGCACATCCACGCCGCGCCGGCCGGGCAGGGCGGGCCTCCGCGGATCGCGTTCCCGAACCCGGAGGGCGAGGGCGACACCCGGACGTCCAGCGGCTGCCTGCAGGGGCCGTTCACGACCGGCATCGAGGGCGACGACGGCAACGACACGGGCACCGGCTTCACGCTGGCCGACCTCGAGGCCGACCCGACGTCGTTCTCGGCCGACACCCACACGGCCGCGTTCACGGCGGGCGCCGTGCGCGGTCAGCTGCAGGAGATCCCCGTCGGCGGCGTCGACACCGGCCTGGGGGGCACGGTGGCGGAGGCCGGGACCGACGGGACCGGTACGGCGCTGGCCGTCGCCGGGCTCGCGGGCATCGCCGTCGCGGCCGCGGGCGGGGGGCTCGTGGTCGCACGCCGGCGTGCCTGAGCGCGCCGCGCCGTACCGGTCGCTCGCCCTCGTCCTCGCCGCGCTGGCCCTCGCCGGCTGCGGCGGGGGCGGGGGCGCTGCCCCGTCCTCGGCCCCGTCCTCGGTGACCTCCGCGGCCCCGTCCGCAGCACCCTCGTCGGACGCGACGACCTCGTCGGTCCCGTCGTCCTCCACGGAGGACGACGCGCGCCCGGTGCGCGTCGAGATCCCGGCGATCGGGGTCGACGCCGCGCCGGTCGACCTGGGCATCGGCGGTGACGGCGAGCTCGAGGTGCCGGTCGACCCGGACGACGTGGGCTGGTACGTCGGCGGAGGCCGCCCCGGGGAGCGGGGACCCACGGTGGTCGTCGGCCACGTCGACGGGGTCGACGGGCCAGCGGTGTTCGCGGACCTCGCGACGCTCGAGGTCGGCGACACCGTCGTCGTCCACCGCGCCGACGGCCGGGCCGTGTCCTACGTCGTCGAGCGGGCCGAGGCCGTCGCGCAGGACCGGTTCCCGACCGAGCTCGTGTTCGGGGCGACCGCGGGCGACGAGCTGCGGCTGATCACGTGCACCGGGCCGTACGACCGGGCCGCCGGCCGCTACACCCAGAACCACGTGGTGTTCGCCCGCCCCTGAACGCACGGCTTGATCGCTCGACCCCGTCGGCCTATTGTTCCGCACGGAATATTCGGTGCGGAACAACGGGAGGTCCGGTGGCGCTCACACCGATCGCCGTCGCGGCGCTCGCCCTGCTGGCGGAGCGGCCGATGCACCCCTACGAGATGTTCCAGACGCTGCTGGACCGCCACGAGGACCGCGTCGTCAAGGTACGACCGGGCTCGCTCTACCACGCCGTCGAGCGCCTCGCGGGCGCCGGGCTCGCAGAGGCCGCGGGCACCGAGCGCGACGGCAACCGACCCGAGCGCACGACGTACCGGATCACCGACGCGGGCCGCGGCGCCCTCACTACGCGCCTCCGGGAGCTGCTGCGGGCGCCGGCCGCGGCGTACCCCGAGGCCGCGCTCGGCCTCGCCGAGGCGCACAACCTGCCGCGCGCCGACGTGGTCGCCGACCTGTCCCACCAGCGCGCCATCCTCCGCACGGACGCCGCCGAGCTGGAGGGCCTCATCGCCTCCGTGCGGGAGCGCGACGTGTGGGAGGCCTACTGGATCGAGGCCGACCGGGCGCTCCACCTGCGCCGCGCCGAGATCGCCTGGCTCGACACCCTCATCACCCGACTCACCGACGGAGACCTGCCGTGGCCGACGTGACCGCCTCCCCCGCCCCGACGACGGACACCCCCGAGACCAACCCCTGGCCCGCACTGTGGGCGATGGTCATCGGCTTCTTCATGATCCTCGTGGACACGACGATCGTGTCGGTGGCGACGCCCGCGATCATGACCGGCCTCGACACCGACGTGAACAGCGTCATCTGGGTGACGAGCGCGTACCTGCTGGCGTACGCCGTGCCGCTGCTCGTGACGGGCCGCCTCGGCGACCGGGTCGGGCCCAAGCGCATCTACCTCGTCGGGCTCAGCGTCTTCACGCTCGCCTCGCTGTGGTGCGGGCTGACGTCGAGCGTCGAGGGCCTGATCGTCGCGCGGGTGCTGCAGGGCTTCGGTGCCTCGATGATGACGCCGCAGACGATGGCCGTCATCACCCGCACCTTCCCGGCGACCCGGCGCGGCCCGGCCATGGCGCTGTGGGGCGCGACCGCCGGCGTGGCCACGCTCGTCGGGCCGATCCTCGGCGGGGTGCTCGTCGACGGCCCCGGCTGGGAGTGGATCTTCTTCATCAACGTGCCGGTCGGGATCGTCGCCTTCGTGCTCGCCCTGCGCCTCGTGCCCGCGCTGCCGACCCACGCGCACACCTTCGACTGGGTCGGGGTGGCGCTCAGCGCGGTCGGCATGTTCCTGCTGGTGTTCGGGATCCAGGAGGGCGAGAAGTACGACTGGGGGACCATCACCGGCGTCCTCTCGGTGCCGCTCCTCATCGTCGCCGGACTCGTCGTGCTCGCCGTCTTCCTCGTCTGGCAGGCGCGCATCGAGCGTGAGCCGCTGGTGCCGCTCGGGCTCTTCCGCGACCGCAACTTCTCGCTGGCGAACGGCGGCATCACCCTCGTCTCGTTCGCGGTGACGGCGTTCAGCTTCCCGGTGACGCTGTGGGCACAGGCCGCCCGCGGCTGGTCACCGACCGAGACCGGGCTGCTGCTCGTGCCGATGGCCCTCGCGACGGGCTTCCTCGCCCCGGTCGTGGGGCGGCTCGTCGACCGTGTCCACCCCCGCGCCATCACCGTGGTCGGGTTCCTGTTCTCGGCCGTCGCGCTCGCCTGGCTCAGCCGCGTGATGTCGCCGGACAGCCCGGTGTGGCAGGTGCTGCTGCCCCTCGCGCTCTTCGGCGCGGGGAGCGCGTTCCTCTGGGCACCCCTCTCGGCCACCGCCACCCGCAACCTGCCACTGTCGTCGGCGGGCGCCGGGTCGGGCGTCTACAACACGACGCGGCAGATCGGCGCCGTCCTGGGCAGCGCCGCCGTCGCCGCACTCATCCAGGCGCGGATCGCGGCGAACCTCCCCGGCGCCGGCGGCTCGGTCGAGGAGATCCGAACGGGCACGGGCGCCATGCCGCCCGAGGTCGCGGCACGGTTCTCCGACGCCATGGCCCAGGCCGTGCTGCTCCCCGCGGGTGCGATGGCCGTCGGGATCGTGATCGTGCTGTTCTTCGCGCGGCCGGCGTTCGCGCGGGAGGGTGCGGCGCCGGAGCGCGCTGCCCGGTAGTCCGACGTGCCCGGCCCGGCCGGCTGGCCCCCGGCTGGTCCGGGGCCGGCCGGGGCCGGCCGGGGGCGGCCGCCCGGGGCCGGCCGCCCGGGTGAGGAAAACGCGGACCGGGGGCGCTGAGACGTCCGCGTTTTCCTCGTCCGGGCCGCGTCCGATCCGCGTTTTCTTCCGCCGGGTTCAGATGTCGGGGCCTCGCGGACGAGGCCGTCGAGCGCGTTCGCTCAGCGGACACGGCGTCCACCGAGCGAACGGCGTGCACCGAACCGACCGCTTTGACCATCAACGTTGATGGTCAAAGCGGCGTGTTCCCCGGTCGACCGGGGAAAGTGCCACCCGCCCCTCACCCCGCCGGGCCGGGGCGCCGCCAGGGGCCGGGCCAGCCGGGCGGGCGGGCGCGGAGGCGGCCGGCAGAGCGCGTCGACACCGAGACGGACCAGCGTGCCCGCGGCGCCCACGTGGTGGACGTGGTGCGCCGCGAGCGGGTGCCGCGCGTCGAGCTCGGCCGCGGACGGGGGGTGCTCCTCCGGGGCGGCCGAGCGGGTCGGCAGCGGATCAGCCCGTGACCGCGCCGTGGGCGGCCGAGCCGACGGTGCGGGCGTACTTGCCCAGGACGCCGCGCGTGTACTTCGGCGGCAGCGGCTCCCAGCCCACCTTGCGACGCTCGAGCTCCTCGTCGTCGATGGCGACGTCGAGGCGGCGGTTGGCCACGTCGAGCGTGATCGGGTCGCCGTCGCGGACGAAGGCGATGGGGCCGCCGTCCACGGCCTCGGGCGCGACGTGGCCGACGCAGAGGCCGGTCGTGCCGCCGGAGAACCGGCCGTCGGTGAGGAGCAGGACGTCCTTGCCGAGACCGGCTCCCTTGATGGCGCCGGTGATGGCGAGCATCTCGCGCATGCCCGGGCCGCCCTTGGGGCCCTCGTAGCGGATGACGACGACGTCGCGCGACTTCAGCTCGCCCGCGGCGAGCGCCGCCATCGCGGCCTTCTCGCCGTCGAACACCCGGGCGGTGCCCTCGAAGACCGACTCGTCGAAGCCGGCCGACTTCACGACGGCGCCCTCGGGCGCGAGCGTGCCGTGGAGGATCGTCAGGCCGCCGGTCGCGTGGATCGGGCGGTCGATCGTGCGGATGACGTCGTCGTCGACCTGCGGGGGCGCGATGTCGGCCAGGTTCTCCGCCATCGTCTTGCCGGTCACGGTCAGGCAGTCGCCGTGGAGGAGGCCCGCGTCGAGCAGGGCCTTCATCACCATGGGGATGCCGCCCTTCTGGTCGACGTCGTACATCACGTACTTGCCGAACGGCTTGAGGTCGCCGAGGTGCGGGACCTTGTCGCCGACGCGGTTGAAGTCGTCGAGCGTCAGGTCGACCTCGGCCTCGCGGGCGATGGCGAGGAGGTGGAGCACGGCGTTGGTGGAACCGCCGAGCGCCATGACGACGGTGATGGCGTTCTCGAACGCCTCCTTCGTCATGATCTGACGGGCGGTGATGCCGCGCCGCAGCATCTCGACGACCGCCTCGCCCGACTTGTGGGCGAACCCGTCGCGGCGACGGTCGACGGCCGGCGGGGCGGCCGAGCCCGGGATCGACATGCCGAGGGCCTCGGCGACGGCGGCCATGGTGTTGGCCGTGTACATGCCGCCGCACGCGCCCTCGCCGGGGCAGATGGCGCGCTCGACCTTGTCGACCTCCTCGCGGGAGATCTTGCCGGCGAGGCAGGCGCCGACGGCCTCGAAGGCGTCGATGATCGTGACGTCGCGCCCGTCGACCTTGCCCGGCATGATCGAGCCGGCGTACAGGAACACGCTCGCGAGGTCGAGGCGCGCGGCCGCCATGAGCATGCCGGGCAGCGACTTGTCGCAGCCCGCGAGCAGCACGGAGCCGTCGAGGCGCTCGGCCATCATCACGGTCTCCACCGAGTCGGCGATGACCTCGCGGGAGACCAGCGAGAAGTGCATGCCCTCGTGGCCCATCGAGATGCCGTCGGACACCGAGATGGTGCCGAACTCGAGCGGGTACCCGCCGGCCGCGTGCACGCCGTTCTTGACGGCCTTCGCGAGGCGGTCGAGCGGCAGGTTGCAGGGCGTGATCTCGTTCCAGGACGACGCGACGCCGATCTGGGGCTTGACCCAGTCCTCGTCCCCCATCCCGACCGCACGGAGCATGCCCCGCGCGGCGGTCGCCTGGAGCCCGTCCGTCACGTCGCGGGAACGCGGCTTGATGTCAGGGGTGCTGGACGCCGCAGGCGCGGCGGGGGTCGAGGGCGTGCCACCGGTCATGGCGCAAGGGTAGACCGGGCCGCTCCCGCGCCGTACGGCCATCCCGCGCGACGACCGCCCCGCTGAAACCGTCGTTTCGCGGTTTCGCTAGCGTCACGCCCGATCCGAACCCCGGACGAGCGACGACGAGCGACGACGAGCGACAGGACGAACCGTGACGGACGAGCTGGACCCGCACCTGCAGGACGCCTACACCGAGGTGCTGCGCCGCAACCCCGGCGAGCTCGAGTTCCACCAGGCGGTGCGGGAGGTCCTCGGGTCGCTCGGACCCGTCGTGGAGCGGCACCCGGAGTACACCGACGCCGGCATCATCACGCGCCTCTGCGAGCCGGAGCGCCAGATCGTCTTCCGCGTGCCGTGGGTCGACGACGCGGGCCGCGTGCAGATCAACCGCGGCTTCCGGGTGGAGTTCAACTCGGCCCTCGGGCCCTACAAGGGCGGGCTGCGCTTCCGCCCGACGGTGCTCGCGGGCACCGTCAAGTTCCTCGGCTTCGAGCAGATCTTCAAGAACGCCCTGACCGGCCTGCCCATCGGCGGCGGCAAGGGCGGCTCCGACTTCGACCCCAAGGGCAAGAGCCCGGGCGAGGTCATGCGCTTCTGCCAGTCGTTCATGACGGAGCTCTACCGCCACATCGGCGAGCACACCGACGTGCCCGCGGGCGACATCGGCGTCGGCGGGCGCGAGATCGGCTACCTCTTCGGGCAGTACAAGCGCATCACCAACCGGTACGAGTCGGGAGTCCTCACCGGCAAGGGCGTCACCTGGGGCGGCTCGCAGGTGCGCCCCGAGGCGACCGGCTACGGCCTCGTCTACTTCGCCGAGCAGGTGCTCGCCCATCGCGGCACGTCCTTCGACGGCCGGCGCGTCGTCGTCTCCGGCTCCGGCAACGTCGCCATCCACGCCATCGCGAAGGTCCACCAGCTCGGCGGCACCGTCGTCGCCTGCTCCGACTCGGGCGGCTTCGTCGTCGACGAGGCGGGCATCGACCTCGACCTCCTCCGCGACGTCAAGGAGCGGCGGCGGACCTCCCTCACGGCGTACGCCGAGGAGCGGGGCATCGAGCACCGCACCGGCTCCGTCTGGAGCGTCCCCGCGACCGTCGCGCTCCCGTGCGCGACGCAGAACGAGCTGGACGCCGCCGACGCGCGGCTCATCGTCGACCACGGCTGCCTGCTGGTGGCGGAGGGCGCCAACATGCCGTGCACGCCCGAGGCCGTCGACGTGCTGCGGGAGGCCGGGATCGCCTTCGGTCCCGGCAAGGCCGCCAACGCGGGCGGCGTCGCGACCAGCGCCCTGGAGATGCAGCAGAACGCGAGCCGCGACTCCTGGTCGTTCGAGCACACCGAGGCGCGGCTGGCGGAGATCATGCGCGGCATCCACGAGCGCTGCCTGACGACGGCCGACGCGTACGGGACGCCGGGCGACTACGTCGCGGGCGCCAACATCGCCGGTTTCACGCAGGTCGCCGACGCGATGCTGGCCCTCGGGGTCATCTGAGCCGGGGCGGGGCGGGTGAGACGCGGTCGTCACCGGCCGTTTACGACGCGCCTGCCCCGCCCGACCGGCCCGGCCCCTAGCCTGTAGCCGTGACGCGACACATCGACTGGGCCGACCGTGCCGCCGTGCTCTTCGACCTCGACGGGGTGATCACCCCGACCGCCGAGGTCCACATGCGGGCGTGGGAGGTCATGTTCAACGACTTCCTCGCCGACTGGAAGGGCGAGGGCGACACCTCGACCTACACGGACCAGGACTACTTCGACCACGTGGACGGCAAGCCCCGGTACGACGGGGTGCGCGACTTCCTCGCGTCCCGCGGCATCGCGCTGCCCGAGGGCGAGGAGTCGGACGGCCCCGAGACCGACACGGTGCGCGGGCTGGGCGACCGCAAGAACGACGCCTTCAACGCCGTGCTCGAGCGGGACGGGGTGACGGCGTACCCGGGCTCCGTGGCGCTCCTCGACCACCTGGCGACCCTGCCGGTGCGACTCGGCGTCGTGTCGTCGTCGGCCAACGCGCCGGCGGTGCTCGAGGCCGCCGGGCTCCTCGACCGGTTCGAGACCGTGGTCTCCGGTGCCGTCGCCCACGAGCTGGGCCTGCCGGGCAAGCCGGCGCCCGACACCTTCCTGCACGCCGCCGAGGTGCTCGGTGCGACCGCCGCCACCAGCGTCGTGCTCGAGGACGCCGTCTCCGGCGTCCGTGCGGGGGCCGACGGCGGGTTCGTCGACGTCGTGGGCGTCGACCGCGGCGCGGGCGCCGAGGCGCTCACCGCCGCGGGAGCGACCCTCGTGGTCGCCGACCTGGCCGACCTCGTGCCCGGCTCGACGGACGGGGAGGGCGACGCCTGATGGCCACCATGACCAAGGACATCCCCGAGGACCCGCTCGACCGTGGCCGGTTCCCCATCGATCCCTGGCGGTTCGTCGAGACCGACCACTACCCGGGTGACCTCGGGCTGACGGAAACGCTCTTCGCCGTCTCCAACGGCTACCTCGGCATGCGGGGCAACCCCGCCGAGGGCCGCGACGCCCACGCGCACGGCACCTTCATCAACGGCTTCCACGAGACCTGGCCGATCCAGCACGCGGAGAGCGCGTTCGGCTTCGCGCGCACCGGCCAGACCATCGTCAACGTCCCCGACGTCAAGGTGCTCAAGCTCTACGTCGACGACGAGCCGCTCAACCTCGGCACGGCGGACCTCGAGCACTACGAGCGCAGCCTCGACTTCGCCTCCGGCGTCCTCACGCGCACGCTCGTGTGGCGCACCCCGGCGGGCAAGCGCGTGCGGGTCGTCTCGACCCGCATGGTGTCGATGACGGAGCGTCACCTCGCGCTGCTCAGCCTCGAGGTCACGATGCTCGACGGCGACGCCCCCATCGTCATCTCCTCGCAGATGCTCAACCGCCAGGACGGCAAGGACGAGTACCACGTCGCCGACGCCGCCCTCGGCGAGGGCATCGACCCCCGCAAGGCCGCCGGGTTCGACCACCGCGTGCTGCTCCCCCGCGGTCACTACTCCACCGACGAGCGCATGATGCTCGGCTACGTCTGCGCGCGGTCGCGCATGACCGTCGCGGTCGCCGCCGACCACCTGCTGACCTGCGACGACACCTACGAGATCATCCACAACGCCGAGGAGGACTCCGCCAAGTACGTCGTGCGCGTCGACGCAGGTGAGGGCAACACGGTGAAGCTCGAGAAGGCGGTCGCCTACCACTCGTCGCGCGGCGTGCCCGTGCGCGAGCTCTCCGACCGCTGCGACCGCACGCTCGACCGGGTGCGCCGCCTCGGCATCCCGCACTTCCACGCGGAGCAGCGCGCCTGGTACGACCGCTTCTGGGCCGACGCCGACATCCGCGTCGAGGGGCACCCGGCGCTGCAGCAGGCGATCCGCTTCAACCTCTTCCAGCTGGCGCAGGCCAGCGCGCGCGCCGACCAGCAGGGCATCCCCGCCAAGGGCGTGACGGGCTCGGGCTACGAGGGGCACTACTTCTGGGACACGGAGATCTACGTGCTCCCGTTCCTCACCTACACGCAGCCCGACGCCGCGCGCAACGCGCTGCACTTCCGGTGCCGGATGCTGCCGGCGGCGCGGGAGCGGGCGCGGGAGATGGCGCAGGAGGGCGCGCTCTTCCCGTGGCGCACCATCAACGGCGAGGAGGCCTCGGCCTACTACGCCGCCGGCACCGCCCAGGTGCACATCGACGCCGACATCTCCTACGCCCTCAGCAAGTACGTCGACGCGACGGGCGACTCCGGGTTCCTGGTGCGCGACGGCATCGACATCCTGGTGGAGACCGCGCGGATGTGGGCCGACCTCGGGTTCTGGCGCACCAACGGCGCCGCGTCGTTCCACATCCACGGCGTCACCGGCCCGGACGAGTACACGACGGTCGTCAACAACAACCTGTTCACCAACGTGATGGCGCGCTACAACCTCGAGCAGGCCGTGCAGGCCGTGCGCGAGGTCGCCGTGAGCGACCCCGCGGCGTACACGCAGATCGTCGCGCGGACCGGGCTGCAGCCGGACGAGGTGGAGGAGTGGGCGCGCTGCGCGGCCGGGATGACCATCCCGTTCGACGACACGCTCGGGATCCACCCGCAGGACGAGCACTTCCTCGACCGCGAGGTGTGGGACCTCTCGCGCACGCCGATCGAGCTGCGCCCGCTGCTGCTGCACTACCACCCGCTGGTGATCTACCGGTTCCAGGTGCTCAAGCAGGCCGACGTCGTGCTGGCGCTGTTCCTCCAGGGCGACCGGTTCACCCCGGAGGAGAAGAAGGCCGACTTCGACTACTACGACCCCATCACCACGGGCGACTCGACGCTCTCGGCGGTCGTGCAGTCGGTGATGGCGGCCGAGGTGGGCTACCACGAGGCCGCGATGAAGTACTTCCGCTCGGCGCTTTACGTGGACCTCGCCGACCTGCACGGCAACACCGTCGACGGCCTGCACGTCGCGTCGATGGGCGGCGTCTGGCAGACGCTCGTCTGCGGGTTCGGCGGCATGCGCGACCACGGCGGGCGGCTCTCGTTCGACCCGCGCCTGCCCGTCGACTGGCCCTCGCTGTCGTTCCCGCTGCGCTGGCAGGACGTCACCGCCGACATCACCGTCACCCAGGAGACGATGACCGTCGCGGTCCGCGGCGACGAGGGCGCGTTCCCCTTCCGCGTGCGCGGGGTCGACCACGTCGCGCGACCCGGCCACGACGTGGTCGTCGACCTCGACGGCCACGGGCCCCGCATCGACGGCCTGCTCGGCGACCGCCCGCTCATCGGCGGCCACCGCGCCGACGGCACCGTCATCACCGCGGGCGTGCCGAGCCCCGTCGTGGGCCCGGACGACGAGCTGCCCGTCTGAGACCCGCCGGACCCACCGCACTAGCATCGGCGCGTGCGACGTGCGGTGGGTCTGGTGCTGGTCGGCATCGCGTCGGTGCAGATCGGCGCCGCCTTCGCCAAGAGCCTCTTCGGCGAGGTGTCGCCGACGACGATCGTCTGGCTGCGGCTGCTGACGAGCACCCTCGTGCTCCTGGCGTGGGTGCGGCCGTCGCTGCGCGGCCGCAGCCGCGCGGACTGGTACGTCGTGGTGGGCTTCGGGCTCAGCCTCGGGCTGATGAACTGGGCCATCTACCAGTCGTTCGCCCGGATCCCGATCGGCATCGCCGTCACCATCGAGTTCGTCGGGCCCCTCACCCTCGCCCTGCTGGGATCGCGCCGGATCCGGGACCTGGTGTGGGTCGGCCTCGCGGGCGCGGGCGTCGTGCTGCTCGGCGCGGAGCCGGCCGACCTGGACCTGGTCGGCGTGGGCTTCGCGCTCCTCGCCGGGGCCGCGTGGGCGGCGTACATCCTGCTCAGCGCCCAGACGGGCGCCCGCTGGGAGGGCCTCGACGGGCTCGCCGTGGCGAGCCTGGTCGCGGTGCTCCCGCTGACGCCGTACGTGCTCGCCGCCCACGGCGACGTGCTCCTCGACACCCGGGTGCTGCTCATCGGGCTCGCGGTGGGGCTGCTCAGCTCGGTGATCCCCTACAGCTGCGAACTGGTCGCGCTCCGCACCCTGCCGCCGTCGGTGTTCGGGATCCTCATGAGCCTGGAGCCAGCCGCCGCCGCGGTCGCGGCGCTCGTCGTGCTCGGCGAGCTGCTCACCGCCCTGCAGGTGGCGGCCATCGCCTGCGTCGTCGCGGCGGTGGCCGGCGCGACCGCGACGTCGCGGGGCGGGCCCGTGCACGCCGAGCCCGCCCCCGACTGACTCCCGACTGACTCCCGACCGGCCCCGACCGGACCCGACCGCGCTAGGAGCCCGTCTCCTCCCGGATCGTGTCCTCCACGACCTGCGCGTCGCTGGGCCGCGCCCGCCGTGCGGCGACCCCCGGGACGGCGCTCGCCAGCGGGGTGTCCGCCACCTGCTGCAGGCCGCGCACCCGGTCCTCGATGACGTAGGACCGCCGGGTGAAGACGTCGGCGCCGGGCGTCGTCACCGCCGGCACGCACCGGAAGTCCGCGGTGAGGGCGTCCGGCGTGATGGTCGTCGCGACGTAGCCGCGGAGGCTGTTCCAGAACTTCAGGTTCGGGTTGTCGTCGAACCACGGGTGCCTGCCCGACGGCTCGTCGTACCCGTTGCCGCCCGAGGTGATCGACGTCGTGACCAGCTCGGAGCCGATCGGCGCGTCCTGCGCGGCGTAGTCGAGGTGGAGGTCCCCCGCCCAGTGGGTGTGGACGTCGCCGGTGAGCACCACGGGGTTCCGCACCCCGGCGTCCACCCACCCGCGCTGGATGCGGTCGCGCGACGCCGGGTAGCCGTCCCACGAGTCCATCGACACGGTCTCGCGGGCACCCTCCGCGTTGCGCCGGCCACCGAAGAAGACCTGCTGGCCGAGCACGTCCCAGCGCGCGTGCGACCGGGCGAAGCCGTCGAGCAGCCAGGACTCCTGCGCCCGACCGGTGAGGGTGCGGGCCGGGTCGTCGTAGCCCCCGCCCCGCTCCTTCCAGCCGTCGCCCTGGGCCTGGTCGGAGCGGTACTGGCGGGTGTCGAGCATGTGGAAGCTCGCCAGCCGACCCCAGGTCACCCGCCGGAACAGCTGGAGCCCGGGGCCGCGGGGCACGGAGGTGCGGCGCAGCGGCATGTTCTCGTAGTAGGCGCGGTACGCCGCGGCGCGGCGCTCGAGGAACCCGCCCTGCTCGGCGGGCTTCTCCGACACCCCGGCCGCGTAGTTGTTGTCCACCTCGTGGTCGTCCCACACGACGAGCCACGGCGCCGCGGCGTGGGCGGCCTGCAGGTCGGGGTCGGTCTTGTACTGCGCGAGCCGCTGCCGGTAGCCGGCCAGCGTCGTCGTCTCGGGGCCCGCGTGGGGACGCAGGTGGGCCGGGTTGGCGGCTCCCTCGTACTGGTAGTCCCCCAGGTGCAGCACCAGGTCCGGCTGCTCCTCGGCCAGGTGGCGGTAGGCCGTGAAGAAGCCGACGGGGTAGTTGGAGCACGAGGCGAACGCCATCCGCAGCTCGCTCGGCAGCGCCCACGGCGCGGGCGCCGTCACCGCACGGCCCACCGGGGAGCGGTGCGCGCCGAGGGCGAACCGGTACCAGTGCTCCCGCCCCGCCCGCAGCCCGCCCAGCTCCACGTGGACGGCGTGCCCGGACTCCGGTCCGACGCTGACGGTCCCGCGCCGTACGACGTGGCGGAAGCCGGCGTCCTGCGCCACCTCCCAGCGGACCGGGAACCGGCGCGACGCCATGCCCCCCGAGCCGTCTGCGGCGAGCGGCTCGGTGGCCAGGCGGGTCCAGGCGACGAACCCGTCGGGCGCGGGGTCGCCCGAGGCGACGCCGAGGGTGAACGGGTCGGCGACCGGGGTGCGGGTGGCGGCCGTCGGCCGCGCGTCGGGCCGTCCCGCGGCGGACGCGGGGAGGGCGGGCAGGGCGAGCGCGGGCACCACGACGGCGCCGGCACCCAGGATGGTTCTCCGAGATGAGTGCACGGGTCGCGAGCCCACGCCCCGTGGGCGACGGGCGCCGTCCGTCGCGGCGACCGGGAGGTGAACAGTCGCCGGTTCGTGCACAATCGGGTGCTGTGCCTCCCTCCCTCCGGGCCGTCGGCGCCGACGAGAGCCCGTCCGACAGCCCCGTCCGCCTGACTTACCACGACGTCACGAGCGCCGACGGGACGCGGCTGCGGGCCTGGACCAACGACCCCGACCGCGCGCTGCCCGGCCCCACGGTGCTGCTGTGCAACGGGCTCGGGACGAACCCCTACACGTGGCCCTTCCTGCTCGACCCGGCGTGCGACGTCCGCGTCGTGTCGTGGCAGCACCGCGGCGTCGGCGGCTCGGAGCGGCCGGTCGACCGCTGCCACATCGGCATCGACTCGCTCGTCGAGGACGCCGTCGCCGTCATGGACGACGCCGGTCTCGACCGGGCGCCGACCATCGGGTGGTCGATGGGCGTCAACACCCAGTTCGAGCTGGCCACCCTGCACCCCGACCGCGTCGCGGGCCTGTTCGCGCTGGCCGGGGTGCCCGGTGCGACGTTCTCCACGATGCTCGAGCCGACCCGCCTGCCGGCGCCGGTGCGCCGCAGCCTCGCCGTCGGCACGACCCGGGTCGCCCGGCTGCTCGGGCCTGCGATCAGCACCGTCGCGCAGGCGCTGCCCGTCACGCCGCGCACCATCTCCGTGCTCGGTCGCACCGGCTTCATGTTCCCCATCGAGGACCGCGAGAACGCGGCCGCGGCCGTGCGCGAGTTCCTGACGACGCCGTTCGACTGGTACTTCCACCTCGCGCTCCACGCCGCCCGCCACCAGCGGGTCTCCCTCAGCACGATCGACGTGCCCGCGATGTTCGTCGCCGGCTCCGCCGACATCCTCGCCGGCTCGCACGCGATGCGCTCCGCGGCGGAGCGGATGGCGGACGCGACGTACGTCGAGCTCCGCGGCTCCCACTTCATCGCGATGGAGCAGCCGGCCGAGGTGCACCGCCTGCTGCGCGAGCTGCTCGCCCGCGTGGCGGAGCGGGAGGCCCCGGCGGGCGGGACCGACTGACCGGAGCGACCAGCGGGTTCGATGGACGGCGCGTGCGTACGGTGGGGCCATGCGCCGCACCGCCGCCGTCGTGACCGCCTCCGCCCTGCTCGCGCTGGCCGCCTGCGGGTCCGACGAGCCCGACGAGGACGGCGAGGCGGCACCGTCCCCCTCGGCGCCGTCCTCCTCGTCCTCGGCGCCCGCGCCGTCCTCGTCCTCCGCGCCCGCGCCGACGACGCCCCGCGTGCCCGCGGCCGACGGGGAGGTCACGACGGGGCTCGACGCCCCGTGGGACGTGGCCTTCATGCCCGATGGCGCCGCCGTGGTGCCCGAGCGGGACACGGGGCTCGTGAAGCTCGTGTACGACGACGGCACCGTCATCGAGGCCGGTGAGTTCCCCGAGGCGGAAGGCGCCGACGAGGCCGGCCTGCTCGGCGTCGCGGTCTCGCCCGAGTTCGCCGAGGACCGCCAGCTCTACTTCTACCTGACCACCGCCGACGACAACCGCGTCGTACGTCGCACCCTCACCGAGGACGGCACCCTCGGCGAGCAGGAGGCCGTGCTGACCGGCATCCCGAGCTCGAACCGCCACGACGGCGGGCGCCCGGAGTTCGGGCCGGACGGCTACCTCTACGTCGCCACCGGTGATGCCGGCCAGCCCGACCTCGCCCAGGACCCCGACTCGCTCGCCGGCAAGATCCTGCGGATCACCCCCGACGGCGACCCGGCCCCCGGCAACCCCGACCCCGCCTCCCCCGTCTACTCCCTCGGCCACCGCAACGTGCAGGGCCTCGCCTTCGACGACGCCGGCCGGCTCTGGGCCAGCGAGTTCGGCGACCAGGCCTTCGACGAGCTCAACCTCATCACTGCCGGCGGCAACTACGGCTGGCCCGAGGTCGAGGGCACCGGCGGCGAGGACCAGGGCTTCATCGACCCGGTCACCACCTGGACCACCGACGAGGCCTCGCCCTCCGGGCTGGCGTACGCCGAGGGCTCCCTCTGGATGGCCGCCCTCCGCGGACAGCGGCTCTGGCGGATCGACCTCGACGCGGACGCAGGGACCGTCGCGGGTGAGCCGACGGCGTACTTCGAGGGCGAGTACGGGCGTATGCGCCAGGTGACGCCCGCTCCCGACGGGAGCCTGTGGCTGCTCACCAACAACACCGACGGACGCGTCACCCCGCGCGACGGCGACGACCGGATCGTGCGGCTGACGCTGGGCTAGCTTGTCGGGCCTCGCTCCGCTCGGCCGTGCCCGCGGCGCTTCAGGCTCCCGCCCTTCAGTCGATCCCGACCACGCCTCCCCCGCTGCGCTCCCCCGACGCAGCCGCTCCTCCCTCAGGACACGAGCGCGCCGCGGTGCCCCCTGGCCTCGCTCCGCTCGGCGTGCCCGCGGCGCTTCAGGCTCCCGCCCTTCAGTCGATCCCGACCACGCCTCCCCCGCTGCGCTCCCCCGACGCGGCCGCTCCTCCCTCAGGACACGAGCGCGCCGCGGGCGTCGGATGGGGCGCGGTCCAGGGCGGGTGGGTCAGGACTGTGCGGTTGGTGCAGGCTGGGCCGCGTCGGGGCTGTCCCAGCTGCACATTTCGCGCGGCGGTGCCGTCTGGCCTCGCGCCGCGGGCGTCGAGATCGGGGGCAGCGGTCCTCAAGCCCGCACGACGCGCGCCCGTCGCGCGGCGCGGCGCAGGACGACCAGCACCGACGGGCCGAGCAGCACGACGGCGAGCGCGGTGGTGATCGCGCGGCCGGTGTCCCAGCTCGTCGTCGAGGTGACGAGCGTGTAGACGAGGAAGCGGCCGAGGTTCTCGTGCAATGGGTCGCCCGGCACGAACATGAGGCCCTCGCCGTCGACGCCGGGGATGCCGATGCCGAGCAGGTAGGGCCAGCCCTGCAGGTTGAGCAGGAGGCCGTAGACGTAGGCCGCGACGACGCCGTAGGTCGCGAGGAGCGCGATCTCCCAGCGCCCGGTCACGGGACGTCCCAGCACCCGACGCGGCAGGAGCCCCGCGCCGAGGCCCACCCAGGCCGCGACGAGCATCTGGTAGGGCAGCCACGGCCCGACGCCGGCCGTCAGCAGTGCCCCGGCGAAGAGCGACAGCGCCCCCAGCACGAAGCCGAACCCGGGCCCGAACACCCGGCCGGCCAGGATGAGCAGGAAGAAGACGAGCTCGAGGCCCGCGACCCCGGCACCCATGCCGCGCAGCACCGCGTTGACGGCGGTCAGCACGCCCAGCACCGCGAGGGCCCGCGCGTCGAGCCCGCCCTCGCTGAGCTCGGCGACGACGACGGCGAGCACCACGGGCAGCAGCACGAGGAAGAGGAAGGGCGGCTGCACCCGCGCACCGTCCTCCGCCTGCACCAGCAGCGGCCAGACCAGCATCATGAGGCCCGCGACGGAGGCGGCGCCGAGCACGAGCGCCGAGCGTCGGCCGATGGGCACCGGCGTGCCGACCGCGCTCACGAGGACTCCCCCGCCGACCCCGCCGCCGCGACGACCTCGTCGACCGTCAGCCAGCCCGCGCCGGTGATCTTGGCGACCTGCGGCGCGAAGGACGGCGACTCCGCGAGCACGTCGCGCACGGGACCGGCTGAGACGACCTCGCCCTCCGCCATGACGACGACCCGGTCGGCCACCCGCGCGACGAACTCCACGTCGTGGGAGGCGACGAGCACCGCGTGCCCGGTGTCGGCGAGACGACGGAGGGTCACCGCGAGGGCCTCCTTCGCCGGGTAGTCGAGCCCCCGGGTCGGCTCGTCGAGCAGCAGCACCGGGGGCTCGGCGACGAGCACGATCGCGAGCACCAGCGCGAGCCGCTGGCCCTCCGACAGGTCGCGGGGGTGCTGCTCGGGGTCGATCCCCGGCACCATCGTCGCCAGCAGGGCGGCGCACGAGCCCGCCTCCGCGCGGGCGCCGGCGTCGGCCGCCGCGCACTCCTCGCGCACCGTCTCGAGGTAGAGCAGGTCGGCCGCGGTCTGCGGGACCAGCCCCACGCGCCGTACCCGCTCGTCCGCCGACAGCGCCGCAGGGTCCACGCCGTCGACGGTGACCCGCCCTGCGTAGCGCTTCCGGGAGCCCTGCAGCGCCCAGATCAGGCTCGACTTGCCGGCGCCGTTGCGGCCCATCAGGGCCGTCACGATCCCGCTCGGCAGGTCGACGTCGACCTCCCGCACGACCGCGCGGCGCCCGTGCGCGACGGTCACGCCGCGGCCCGTGAGGCCCGCAGCCGTCGCCGTACGGACGGGAGCGTCGGGCGCCGCGGGCAGCCCGAGCCCGCGCACCCGGCGCCGCGCGTCGCGCACCGTCAGCGGCAGCGGCTCCCAGCCCAGTCGACGGCCGAGGTCGACGATCGGGGGCACGACGGGGGCCTCGCGCAGCACGTCGGCGGTGTCGCCGACCCGCACGCGGCCGTCGCCGGTGAGCAGGCAGGTGCGGTCGGCGAACGGTACGACGCGTTCCAGCCGGTGCTCGGCGAGGAGCACCGACAGGCCGACGTCGTGGACGAGCCGGGTGAGGCTCGCCAGCACCTCCTCGGCCGCCGTCGGGTCCAGCGCCGACGTCGGCTCGTCGAGCACCAGCAGCCGCGGGTGGGCGGCGAGCACCGCACCGATCGCGACCCGCTGCTGCTGCCCGCCGGACAGCGCCCGCAGGTCCCGCGCGCGGAGATCGGCGATGCCGAGCAGGTCGAGGGTCTCCTCGACGCGCCGGCGCATCGTCGTCGGGGCGAGGCCGAGCTGCTCCATGCCGTAGGCCAGCTCCTCCTCGACCGTGTCGGTGACGAATCCGGCGACGGGGTCCTGCCCCACGTAGCCGACGAGGTGTGCCCGCTCGCGCGGCGGCAGGTCCACGATGCTCGTGCCGTCGACGAGGACGTCCCCGCCGAGGGTGCCGCCGGTGAAGCGCGGCACGAGCCCCGGTACGACGCCCAGGAGCGTCGACTTGCCCACCCCGGTGCGCCCCGCGACGAGCACGAGCTCGCCCTCCTCGACCTCCAGGTCCACCCGGTCGAGCACCGGCGTCGCGGCGTCGTCGTAGGTGAAGGTGATCCCGCGCAGCTCGATCACCGTGCACCCCCGTCGGTTCCGGGCGGGGGCGGCGCCAGCAGCGCCACCAGCCCCAGCAGCGCCGCCGCCAGCGCCGCCACGCTGACGACCGGGGCCGCGAGCAGGTCGGGCTCGAGCACGAGCGGCTCCGAGCCCCGCAGCACGAGGAAGGCCGCCAGCACGGCGATGCCCGTCCCCACGACGACGACCTCGGGCCAGCGCCACGGGGCCGGGCGGTAGCGGGTGCGCCCCACCCGCCGGCCCGACGCGACCATGCCGGCAACGGCGAGCGCGACGCCGAGCGCCAGCATCGGCAGCGCCAGCCACCGGGGGGCGGTGAGGTCGAGCACCCCGTAGACGCCCACGCCGATCCCGACCATGCCTCCCAGCATGAGGGCTCCCGTGCGCAGCCGCTGCGCCCGGGTCGCCTCGCCCGACCGGCCGTAGCCGCGCGTGTCCATCCCCGCCGCGAGGGCGAGGGACCGGTCGAGCGCGTCCTCGAGCACGGGCACGAGCACCCGCCGGATGCTCGTCCACCGACGTGCCCGGCCCCCGGGCGAGGGGCGGAGGCGCTGGGCGGCGCGCACGCGGCGTACCGACTGCGCGAGCTGGGGCATCACGTTGACCGCGACGACGAGGGCGGTGCCGACCTCGTACAGCGCCGCCGGCATCGAGGCCATCAGCCGCTTCGGGTTGGCCAGGGCGTTGGCCGCGCCGACGCAGATGACGATGGTCGCGAGGCGGAGCCCGTCGTAGAGCCCCCCGAGCAGCGCCTCCTGCGTCACCGGCCCCAGCAGCTGGATGCCGAGCACGGCGTCGGGCAGCGGGATCTCGGGCAGGTCGACGAGGACGCGCGTGCCGTAGGCGCCACCGACGAGCAGGCGGAACAGCACCCGGAGCACGACGATGAGCGCACCCACCGCGAGGTAGAGGTGGAAGACCCGCGCCCACGGGTGGTCCGTGCGACGGGCCAGCACCACGATGCAGGCGACGGCGACGAGCAGCAGCTGGAGGTAGGGGTTCGACGTCGTGGACGCCGCCCCCGCCAGCCCCACCGCCCAGCCCCACCACGCGAGCGGGTGCAGCTCACGGGGCAGGCGGGCGACCGTCGCCCGCCCGCTCACAGCAGCGGACCCGCTTCCGACCTCCTCCGACGGGCGAGGGCGACGCCGCCACCACCGGCGGCGAGCACGACGGCCACGATCCCGAGCGCCCACCACGGCACGCTGCCGCCTGCGGCCTCGTCGGCGGCGTCGCTGCTGCCCTCGGAGGGCACGACCGCGTCCTCGTCGTAGGCAGCCGTCTCCCCCGCGCTCGGCTCACCGCTGGTCGGCGCGTCGGTGGCGCCGGCCGTCGGGTCCGCCGTGGGGTCCGCCGTCGCGCCCGTCGTCGGCGCGTCCGTCGGAGCGTCGGTAGCGTCGGTGGCGCCGGGCGTCGCGGACCTCGGTACGCCGCTGCCCGGCGCACCGCTGCCCCCGGGCGTGGTCGACGGCGCGGTGCCGCGGGACGAGCCGCCGCTCGGGGAGCCGGAGCCACCCGCGCCGCTGCCCGGGTCCGACGGCGCCGACGGGCTGGAGCCCGCGCCGCTGCCCGAGCCAGCTCGGGCCGGGGCCGAGCTCCTCGGCGGAACAGCATCCCGTGCCGACGTCGAACCGTCCTGCCAGGCCCACGCGACGTATCCACCGTCGGGAACCTGGAGGCTGTCAACGCCGAGCGTCGCGTACTTCCAGCCTGATGACGTGCCGTCAGACCACCAGAGACCCCAGTAGCGGCCCTCGCTGGTGTTCTTTCCGCAGTCCTTGCCGGGCAGCTCATCGACGTAGCAGACGAAGCCGGGCTGTCGAGGGTCATCGCGCTGGGAGTAACCCGCGGAGTTGAACAGAGTCCGAGCCTTGCCTCCCGAGCTGACGCACGATTCCGTGACTCCGCCGCCGAGCGAACCTCGATCGACGACGACCGTCACCCCACCGGCGCCGGTGCACCCGGCCGCCGCGGCGGGGGCGGCGGTGACGCCGCCGAGCACGGGCGTCGCCGCCACCGCGAGGGCGGTGGCGGCGACGAAGCGGGCGAACCTCACTTGATGACGGTGAAGGTGGACTTCACGAAACGGTCGGAGTACTGACCGACGATCGCGAACTCCCACCGACCGAGCGTGCTGCCGCCACGGAAGGCGAAGGAGGCGCGACCGTTGGCGTCCGCCTTGCCGGTGCCGCGGACGCGGCCGTGGTAGCTGAGCGTGAACGGCTCACCGGGCGCGAGGCCGCTGACCTTGACGGCGACCTGGCCGTTCCGGCGCACGGTCGGGGTCGACGTCAGGCCGAAGCGCTTGGCGGCGAGGGACCAGTACGAGATCTTGACCGACGAGCGGCCGGTGGTGCCCAGGTAGAGGTTGCGCAGCGCCGTGCCCACGGGCACACGCACCGTCGCCGTGGTCTGGCCGTCGAGGTCGGCCGTCACGAAGACGGGCTGCTGGCCGCCGACGAGGCAGCCGGTCTCGCCCGGGGCGAGGCCGGCGACGAGCACCGACATGGTGCCGCCGGAACGCTGGCGACCCGAGTCGGCGCGCATGCCGGGGCGCTTCTCGGCGGCGAGCGCCCACTGCAGCGCCGGGAGCGCCTGCGCGTTGGCGAGCTGCCACTGGTAGGTCGTGTCCTCCGTGATGCCGTCGGTGCGGCCGGCCGCGAGCGCGGCGTCGTCGTAGGCGAGCGCACCCTGGTCGGCGTTGAGCTGCGAGCGGCACGACGCGATCTCGTTCACCTGGTGCTGGCGCAGCCAGGCGGCCGCGGCCTCCGGCTCGAAGCCGATGTCCAAGGGGTTGCCGTCGAGCTCGCCGAGCACGCCGAGGGCGAGGGCCGCGAGGCCCGTGCTGTTGGCGTTGGCGCCGATCTCGCCGCCGTCGCCCCACGCGCCCTCGTCGCCCTGCGTGGCCGCGAGGAAGTCGACGGCGCCGAGGATCGCGTCCTGGGCGGTCTCGTCGTCGGCCACCTGGTCGAGCAGCGCGAGGATCGCGAGCGCGGTCACGTCGGTGCTGCCCTCGCCACCCGCGGCGTCGCAGGACTGGTCGGCTGCGGCCGGGTCGGAGAAGTAGAGCCGGAAGCCGCCGTCGGCGCACTGCTGTTGCAGCAGGAAGTCCGTGGCGAGGGGCCCGAGGTCGCTGCCGGCGCTGGTGAGCGCCTCGACCGCGAACGCCTGGCCGAAGCCGTTGGCGTAGTCGGCCGCGAACTCGTTCTCCGGGTCGAAGTCGTCGAAGATCCGGCCCTCGGCCGGGCCGTCGACGGTGACCTGGCCCTCGAGGCGCTGCACCAGGTCCACACCGCCGTACGACGTGGCGTCACCCCCGGCGTACTGCACCAGCGTGAGGAGCTTGGCCGTGCCGCCCGCGCTGACGAGCGTGCCGAAGCCGTTGTCGCCCGTGTAGGACTCGGCGAGCGGCTCGACGGCGTCGACGACCGCGGCGAGGGCCTCGTCGTCACCCGTGTAGTAGAAGCTGCGGCCGGCGTCGACCGTGGCGCTCGTGTTGGGACCGAAGCTGGTCTGCAGGACGCCGTCGCCCTCGGCGAGCTGGGCGGTCAGCCACGCCGCGGCCGCCGCGGCGGGCGCGGTGTCGTAGCCGTCCTCGGTGACGGCGGCGACCGCGGGGGTGGCGGCGGACGCCGTGAGCGGGGGCAGCAGGGCCGCCGTGGTGGCCGTGGCCGCGACCGCGGCGATGGCGAGCGCACCGGCACGGGGGCCGATCAGGTGACGCAGGGACATGGGTTCCTCTCCGCTGCAGCGCACGGAGATCCCCTCAGGACCCCCGCCGCGTTCCGCGACAGCGTGGTGTCAGGCACCTCGCGGCAGGTGTTCCGGCTCGCCGGGCCCCGAGGGTCCCGGCCTACGGTTGCGGGTCAGCGCCGGATTCGGACCGGCTTCCCCTGCACGCGACGTGGACGAGCGCCCGCCGACCGGCGGGCGCTCGTCACTGTAGCTGAGATCGCGCTGAGAAGACCTGTCCGTGCGGCCCCTGGGCGGTGCCCGTCAGGCCAGGCGCTCCAGCACGAGCTCGCGGACCCGGCCGGCGTCGGCCTGGCCGCGCATCTCCTTCATGACCGCACCGATGAGGGCGCCCGCGGCGGCGTGCTTGCCGTCGCGGATCTTCTGCGCCACGTCGGGGTTGGCCTCGATCGCCTTGTCGACCGCGGCACCGAGCGCCCCGTCGTCGGAGACGATCGCGAGACCGCGGGCCGCGACGATCTCCTCCGGCGTGCCTTCGCCGGCGACGAGGCCGTCGAAGACCTGGCGCGCCAGCTTGTCGTTGATCGTGCCCGCGTCGACGAGCGCCTGGACGGCCGCGACCTGGGCCGGCGTGACGCCGACCTCGGCCAGCTCGACGCCCGCGTCCTTCGCCCGGCGCGCGAGCTCGGCGACCCACCACTTGCGCGCGGCCTGGGGCGCGGCGCCCGCGGCGATGGTCTCCTCGACGAGGCCGAACGCGCCCGCACCGACGGTGTCGCGCATCTCGAGGTCGGTGAAGCCCCACTCGCCCTGGAGACGGGCGCGCTTGGTCGTCGGGTTCTCCGGCAACGTGGCGCGGAGCTCCTCGACCCACGCCCGGCTGGGCGCGACCGGCACCAGGTCGGGCTCGGGGAAGTAGCGGTAGTCCTCCGCGTCCGACTTCTCGCGACCCGACGTGGTGATGCCCGTGTCCTCGTGGAAGTGGCGCGTCTCCTGCACGACCTTGCCGCCACCGTCGAGCACGCCCGCGTGGCGCGAGACCTCGAAGCGCACCGCGCGCTCGATGGAGCGGAACGAGTTGACGTTCTTCGTCTCGCTGCGGGTGCCGAGCGCGCCCGAGCCCGCGGGGGCGAGCGAGAGGTTCACGTCGGCGCGCAGGTTGCCCTGGTCCATCCGGGCCTCCGAGACGCCGAGCGCCAGGATGAGGTCGCGCAGCTGCTGCACGTAGGCCCGCGCCACCGCGGGGGCCTTCTCGCCCGCGCCCGTGATCGGCCGCGTGACGATCTCGATGAGCGGGATGCCGGCGCGGTTGTAGTCGACCAGCGAGTGGTCGGCCCCGTGGATGCGGCCCGTCGCGCCGCCCACGTGGGTCGACTTGCCGGTGTCCTCCTCCATGTGGGCGCGCTCGATGTCGACCCGGAACGTCTCGCCGTCCACGTCGACGTCCATGTAGCCGTCGAAGGCGATGGGCTCGTCGTACTGGGACGTCTGGAAGTTCTTCGGCATGTCCGGGTAGAAGTAGTTCTTCCGCGCGAAGCGGCACCACTCGGCGATGTCGCAGTTGAGCGCGAGCCCGATGCGGATCGCGGCCTCGACCGCCTTGGCGTTCACCGCGGGCATGGCGCCCGGCAGCCCCAGGCAGGTCGGGCAGACCTGCGTGTTCGGCTCGCCGCCGAACGTCGCGGGGCAGCCGCAGAACATCTTGGTCGCCGTGTTGAGCTCGACGTGGACCTCCAGGCCCAGCGCCGGCTCGTACCGCGTCAGCGCCTCGTCGAAGTCGACCAGGGTCTCGGTGCTCATCGAGCGACCTCCTCGAGCTCGGGGGCCTGCGCGAGCAAGGCCCCGCCCCACGTGCGTGCCAGCAGTGCCTCGACCGCCGCGCCCACCCGGTAGACCCGGTCGTCGGCCATCGCCGGCGCGAGCACCTGGAAGCCGACCGGCAGCCCGTCCTCGTCAGCGAGGCCGGCGGGCACGGAGATGCCCGGGATGCCCGCCAGGTTCGCGGGGATCGTGGCGAGGTCGCCGGCGTACATCGCCAGCGGGTCGTCGAGCTTCTCCCCCAGCTTGAACGCCGTCGTCGGCGCCGTCGGGCTGACGAGCACGTCGACCTGCTCGAAGGCGGCGTCGAAGTCGCGGGCGATGAGCGTGCGGATCTTCTGCGCCTGGCCGTAGTAGGCGTCGTAGTAGCCCGACGACAGCGCGTAGGTGCCGATGATGATCCGGCGCTTCACCTCGTCGCCGAAGCCCTCGTCGCGGCTCGCGCGCATGACCTCCTCGGCGCTCGGCGCCTCGACGCCCGCGGGCAGCACCCGCCGGCCGTAGCGCATGGCGTCGAACTTCGCGAGGTTCGAGGAGCACTCCGCGGGGAGCACCAGGTAGTAGGCCGCGATGGCGTGCACGATGTTCGGGCAGCTGACCTCGACCACCTCGGCGCCGGCGTCCACCAGCAGCGCGACGGTCTCGTCGAAGCGGGCCTTCACGCCGGGCTGCCAGCCCTCGCCGCTCAGCTCCGTCACGACGCCGACCTTGAGCCCGGTCAGGTCGCCGGTGGCGCCCTGGCGGGCGGCCTCGACGAGGCTGGGCAGCTCCTGCGGGATGCTCGTGGAGTCGCGCGGGTCGTGACCGCCGATGAGGTCCTGCAGCAGCGCCGAGTCGAGCACCGTGCGGGTCACCGGGCCGACCTGGTCGAGCGAGTTGGCGAGCGCCACGAGGCCGTAGCGCGAGACCGCGCCGTACGTCGGCTTCACGCCCACCGTGCCGGTGACGGCGCCCGGCTGCCGGATCGAGCCACCGGTGTCGGTGCCGATGGCCAGCGGGGCCTCGTACGCCGCGACCGCAGCCGCCGAGCCGCCCCCGGAGCCGCCCGGGATGCGGGTCAGGTCCCACGGGTTGCGGGTCGGGCCGTAGGCCGAGTGCTCGGTGGAGGATCCCATCGCGAACTCGTCCATGTTGGTCTTGCCGAGGATCGGCAGGCCGGCGGCCTTCAGCTTGGCGACGACCGTCGCGTCGTACGGCGGCACCCAGCCCTCGAGGATGCGCGAGCCGCACGTCGTGGGGAGGCCCGTCGTCGCCAGCACGTCCTTCACGGCGATCGGCACGCCGTCGAGGGCGTGGAGCGGTGCACCCGCCGCGCGACGCTCGTCGGAGGCCCGGGCCTGCGCGAGAGCGCCCTCGGCGTCCACGTGCAGGAAGGCGTGCACGCCCGAGTCGGCGTCGCCGTCGACGGCGGCGATCCGGTCGAGGTGGGCCCGGGTCAGCTCGACCGAGGTGACCTCGCCGGCGGCCAGCGCGTCGGCCAGCTCGGCCGCCGTGCGGCGGGTCCAGTCGGTGGTCGCGGCGCTCACTGCTCGTCCCCCAGGATCCGCGGCACGCTGAAGCGCTGCTCCTCCACGGCCGGCGCGCCGGAGAGCGCCTGCTCGGCGGTGAGGCCCGGGACCACGACGTCCTCGCGGAAGACGTTGGTCATCGGGATCGGGTGGGACGTCGGCGGCACGTCGTCGCCGGCCACGCCCTGGATCGACGCCACCGACTCCAGGATCACGGAGAGCTGGGGCGCCAGGTGGTCGAGCTCGGCGTCGGACAGGTCGATGCGGGCGAGGTCGGCGAGGTGCGCCACGTCCTCACGCGTCAGCGACGGAGGTGTGTCGGGCATGGCCGTCATCCTAGTGACGACGCCGGCGTGCAACCGAACGGCGGGGGCACGTCGTCCTCCCTGTCGATCCACGAGGATCGACGACGAAGGGGGACCCATGCCAGCACGGACATCTCGGGCACCGTCCGACCACGAGTTCAGCGACCTCGTGGTCGCCGCGTGGCCGTCGCTGTACCGCACCGCCTACCTGCTGCTGGGCGACCACGGCCAGGCCGAGGACCTCGTGCAGACCGCGCTCGCCCGCACCTACGCCCGGTGGGGCTCGGTGCGTGACGTGGCCGCCGCGCCGGCGTACGCACGCCGGGTCGTGGTCACGACGGCGACGACGTGGTACCGCCGCCGCGGTTTCCGCGGGGAGAGCCCCACCGACGAGCTGCCGGAGCGCGCCCACGTGGACGGTCCGGTGGAGGAGCGGCTCGACCTCGTCGCCGCCCTCGCCACGCTCCCCCGCCGACAACGGGCCGTGGTGGTGCTGCGGTTCTACGAGGACCTCTCCGTCCGCGAGACGGCCGAGGTGCTCGGCATCAGCGAGGGGACGGTCAAGAGCCAGACCTCCCACGCCCTCGACAAGCTGCGCGCCGCGCTGCCCGCGGCCCTCGCCAGCCTCCCGACCCCCGCCACCCCGGAGGACTCCCGTGCCTGACCAGCTGACCGACCTGCTCCACGCCGACGCCGACGCCGTCCGCGTGCCCGCCCCCGATCCCGCCGCCGTGCTCGCCCGCGGTCGCGCGCTGCGACGCCGCCGGCGTGCCGGTACGGCGCTCGTCGCGGCCGCCGCCGTGCTGGCCGTCGGTGCCGGAGGGGTGCTCGTGGGCGACCTCCTGCGCACCCCTGCTCCCGCGCCGCCGGTCGCGGTCGCCGACACGGCCGCAGCGGAGGCGTACGCCGCGAACGGGGCCTGGGCGATCGGCGACGAGGTGACGATCGGGGGCGACGAGACCGTGACGCTGGACGACACCGTGTACTACCTGGCGCAGACGTCCGCCGGTGCGGTCGCGCTCCTGCCGGGCGACGGGGACGGCGACGCCCGGCGCCTCGTGCTGGTGCGGCCCGATGGCACCACCGCCGACCTGGGCGCGCGTGTGGAGGCCATCGAGCTCGGTGCGGAGGTCGACGCGCCGTACGTCACCTGGCTCGTCCCCGGCGACGGCACGGCGGAGGTGCACGTCTGGGACGTGGAGGCCGACCGCGAGGTCGGGGGCGGCGACGTGCCGGCGCCGGGTCTCACCGGCGAGTACTCCGTCGCACCCGACCTCGTCGGCGACGCCCTCGTCGTCGACGACTATGCCGGTTCCGTGCGGTGGCTCCGCTGGCGCACCGGCGAGGTGCTGCCCACGGGCCAGGTGCCGGAGAAGGCCGCTGGTGTCCGTCGACTGTCCCAGGAGGCGAGCGCCGACGGCATGGGTGACTGGATCGTCGTCGACGTCGCGACCGGCGAGGTGGTGCGCCGCGTCGAGCGGGGCTGGGAGAGCTTCGCGTCGCTGTCCCCGGACGGCACCACCCTCTACCTGGCGCGCACGCTCGAGGCGGGCGAGACGGCGGCGGTCCTCGACGTGGGGACCGGGGTGGAGGCGCCGCTCGACGACGTCAGCTTCAACGCGACGTGGACGCCGGACGGCTCGGTGCTCGGTGCCGTGGCCGAGGGGTTCTCGGTGTGCAGGGCGGACGGGTGCACCCTGTGGAGGGTGGACCTGGACCCGACGGACCGAAATTGGCTGCTCCCGGACGTCGCGAACGTGGGATGAGCGGGGGTCGGGCGTCGTAGGGTCACGGGATGGACGTCTCCCTCCCCCGCCTCGCGACGCTCGGCTCGCTCACCCTGGCCCTGTCGGCCGTCGCCGCCTGCGGCTCGTCCTCGGACGGGGGCGACGGCGGATCCGGCGGCTCGTCCTCGGACGCCTCCTCGAGCGCGTCCGCCGACGGCGCCGCGGGTGGGGCGGCGACCGCCGAGGAGGCGTACGCCGCGTGGCGCGCCTCCGTGCTCGACGACGACCTCGACGCGTTCGACGCCGCCTCGGTGGACGGGGCGTGGTCGGACCTGAGCGACACCGACGACGACGCGGACCTGTTGGCGAGCCTCGTCGACGCGGCCGGGACCGGCCAGCTGGAGCTGCCGGGGGAGCCCGAGGCGTTCGTCGGGTTCGAGGCGATCCTGGCCGCGGAGCCGGACGAGGAGCTCAGCGACGTGGACCGCGAGGAGTTCCTGACCTCCGTCGAGGACGAGTTCGACCTCGAGTCCGTCGACGACCTCGCCCTGTTCGTGGTGCCGTGGGACCAGGGCGACGGGCCCGAGGACGTCGACACCCTGTTCGTGCGGACCGACGGCACCTGGCTCTTCTTCGGGATGGAGCCGTCCGACTGACGGTCAGCCGTCGGCCCCCTCGGGCTCCTCGGGCTCCTCGGGCTCCTCGGGCTCCTCGGGGCGGAACGGGCCCGGGCCCTCGGCGAGGAGCCGCTTGAAGCCGTCCTCGTCGAGGATCGGGACCTTCAGCTGCTCGGCCTTCTCCGCCTTGGTGCCGGCGTTCTCGCCCACGACGACGAAGTCGGTCTTCTTCGACACCGAGCCGGCGGCCTTGCCGCCGCGGGACAGGATCGCCTCCTTGGCGGAGTCACGGCTGAAGTCGACGAGCGAGCCGGTGACGACCACGGTGAGGCCCTCGAGCGTGCGGGGGGTCGACTCGTCGCGCTCGTCGGCCATGCGGACGCCGTCAGCGGTCCACTTGTCCACGATCGCGGCGTGCCAGTTGTCAGGGTCGTCGGCGTCGCCGAACCACTCGGTGACGGCCTCGGCGATGGTCGGCCCAACTCCCTCGGCTGCCGCGAGCTCCTCGAGGCTCGCGGCGCGGATCGCCTCCATCGAGCCGAACTCGGTCGCCAGCGCACGCGCGGCCGTCGGACCCACGTGACGGATCGAGAGGGCGACGAGCACGCGCCAGAGCGGCACGTCCTTCGCCTTGTCGAGGTTGGCGAGCAGCTTCGCGCCGTTGGCGGTCAGCTGACGGCCCTCCTCCCCCTTCTTCGGCGCCCGCGTGAAGAGCTCGGTGCGCAGGAGCATGCCCTCGTCGATGCGGAAGACGTCGCCCTCGTTGGCGAAGCCGTCCACCCCGAGGAGCGCGACCGCCGCTTCGTATCCCAGCCCCTCGATGTCGAACGCGCCGCGGCCCGCGACGTGGAAGACACGCTCGCGCACCTGGGCGGGGCACTCCTCGTGGTTGGGGCACCGGAGGTCCTTGTCGCCCTCCTTCTGCTGGACGAGCTCCGTGCCGCAGGCCGGGCACTCCGTCGGCATCACCCACGGCTCGGCGTCGGTCGGGCGCAGGTCGAGGACCGGGCCGACGATCTCGGGGATGACGTCGCCGGCCTTGCGGAGGATGACGGTGTCGCCGGGCCGCACGTCCTTGCGCGCCACCTCGTGGGCGTTGTGCAGGGTCGCCATCTCGACGGTCGAGCCGGCCACGCGGGTCGGCTCCATGAGGCCGAACGGGGTGACCCGACCGGTGCGCCCCGTGTTGACGAGGATGTCGAGGAGCTTGGCGTTGACCTCCTCCGGCGGGTACTTGAACGCGATCGCCCAACGCGGCGCGCGGCTGGTCGAGCCGAGGCGACGCTGCAGCGCCACGTCGTCCACCTTGACGACCACGCCGTCGATCTCGTGCTCGACGGAGTGTCGCTCCGCGCCGTACCTCTCGACGTACGCCTGCACGCCCGCGAGGTCCGGCACCACCTCGACGCGCGGGGAGACGGGGAGGCCCCACGCGGCGAGCGCCGTGTAGGCCTGCGACTGGGCGGTCGGCTCGAAGCCGCGGCGCGCACCGATGCCGTGGCAGACCATGCCGAGAGCCCGGGTGGCGGTGACGCGGGGGTCCTTCTGGCGCAACGACCCCGCCGCGGCGTTGCGGGGGTTGGCGAACACCTGCTTGCCCGCCTCGGTCATGGCGACGTTGAGGCGTTCGAAGGCATCCACGGGGAGGAAGATCTCGCCGCGCACCTCGACGAGCTCCGGCACCGGGAAGTCGTCGGTGCCGGTCAGGCGGTGCGGGATCGACTCGATCGTCTTGACGTTGGGCGTGACGTCCTCGCCCGTGCGTCCGTCGCCGCGGGTGAGGGCGCGGACGAGGCGGCCGTCCTCGTAGAGCAGGTTGATGGCGAGGCCGTCGACCTTCAGCTCGCACAGCAACGCGGGGCTCTCGACGCCGTCGCGGCCCAACCGCGCGTGCCACGACGCCAGCTCGTCGAGCGTGAAGGCGTTGTCGAGGCTCATCATGCGCTCGAGGTGGTCGACGGCCGTGAACTCCGTCGACACGGCGCCGCCGACCCGCTGGGTCGGCGAGTCGGGGGTGCGGAGCTCGGGGTGCGCCTCCTCCAGCGCTTCCAGCTCGCGCATGCGGGTGTCGAAGTCGGCGTCCGACAGGGTCGGCTGGTCCAGCACGTAGTAACGCCAGCGCGCGTCCTCCACCTGCTCCGCCAGCTCGCGGTGACGCTCCCGGGCGTCCTCCGACGCAGGCGTCACCGGCGCGGGCTCGGGGACCTCGACATCGCTCATGGGCACCATCTTGCCGTGCGGGTCCGACAGTCCTGCCGGGTCGGTGGCAGGCCCGGCGACCGCCGCGCGCTCAGGCCAGCGGCCGACCGATGCGCGCGGCTCCCTCGGCCACGACCGCCAGGACGACGCCCGGGTTGAGTGCCCGCACCAGCTCGTGGGTCAGCGGACGGTCGTCGACCACGGCGTCGAACGCGTCCTCGTCGATCGCGCGCCCTCCGGACGCGTCGCCGTGGTCGTAGGACAGCGCGCCGTACACGTCGTCGAGATCCCATTCCTCGACCAGGTCCAACGGCCAGGACGTGATCTCGGGGTCGTCGCCGTCGTGGCGCTCCGACCGCCCGTGCCGCCAGGCGCTCGCCCCGCTCTCGCACCACAGCGCGAGGGTGAGGACCGGGACGGACGGATCGAGGTTGAGCCGCTCGTCGGTCAGGTAGGGCCGGAGCTCGTCGGGCAGCCCGTCCAGCAGGCCGGGCCACGTCTCACCCGCGTCGTAGCGGTTCATCACCGACTCGTGGTCGAGCACCCGCAGCAGCGTGAGACCGCCGGCGAACACCGCGTGGTTTCCGTCGCCGCCGCCACTGTCGAAGGTGCCCACGGCGATCGGAGCACCGTCGGTCGTCGTGCCCCACCGCGCGTCGAAGCGGAAACGCGGAAGTCGCCCCCCGCCCAGCACGAGGTCGAGGAGCGCGAGCCGTTCCAGGCGCCGCCGCAGCTCGTGGGGTGGCGGAAGAAGGCGAGCGTAGGCCGCGAGGTCGGCCGTGGTCTCGGGCATGCCGCGCCTCGTACCCCGGGGTCGGCGCGCCTAACCCGCACCCGGCGGTCCCGCGGCGGCGCGGCGGTCGGCGAGGGCGAGGTGGAGGCGGGCCTCCATCTCCGAGCAGGGGTGGGTGCCGCTCGGGCCGGTGAGGAAGCCGAGGCCGTTCGGGGTGAGCCAGACGTAGTGGCCGGGCGCGCGCTGGCGGGCTTGGTAGCCGGCGTGGGTCTTCCAGCGGTGGTTGCGGCGGGCGAGGGGGCCGGAGTTGTGGGTGCCGGTC
>NZ_JAAGXA010000016.1 GCF_010686755.1 Nocardioides zeae
TCAACGGCCAGAAGGTCCCCGGCGCCACGTCGCGTTCCTGGACGCCGCCGGCCAGCACCCGCGGCAAGACCCTCACGCTCGGGATCGCGGTCAGCAAGCCGACGTGGAAGTCGCTGAACCAGACGGTGTCGTTCGGCCGCATCGGCTGACCTGCCGACGCTCGAGCGAAGTGCGCACCTTTTCAATCAAAGTCAAGACATTCAATAAGGTGACCATCTAAGTTGGTCCGATGCGTCATCTGCGTCTGCTGTCCCTCGTCGTCCCGCTCGTGCTGGGTCTCGTCCTCACCTCCGCCCTCCCCGCGCACGCCGACCCCTCGAAGTCGCGACCGGGACGCACGGTCGAGGTCCGCGTGCTGACGATCGGGGACTCCGTCACGCAGGGCGTGGCGGGCGACTACACGTGGCGCTTCCGGCTCCAGCGCAGCCTCGCGGCCGTGCAGTCCAAGAGCATCGACGCCGCCGGCCGCACGCGCGCCTACGACTTCGTCGGCAACCGCACGGCCGTGTACGACCAGCAGCTCAAGACCGAGGTGGAGGACTACGCGGACCCGCGGTTCGACCGCGACCACGCGGCGGTCCTCGGCATGCGGGCGTCGTCCCTCCGGTACGACCTGGCCGAGCTCGTGCGCACGACCGACCCCCACGTCATCGTCCTGTCGGTGGGGCTCAACGACCTCCTCAAGGGCTCGGCTCCGACGGCCGTCGTGCCCCACGTCGAGCGCATCATCAACGAGGCGCGCGCCGCGGCACCGGGGGTCGCGATCGTCCTGAGTCACCAGACACCGACCTGGGTCGCCGGCGTCAACGACCTCAACCGGCTCCTGACCCAGGTCGCCTCCCGGCTCGACCGCCGGGGCGCGCGGGTCGACATCGCCGCCGTACCGCCGGTCTACCAGCACGGCAAGGACACCTGGGACCGCTACCACCCCAACCAGGTCGGCGAGATCAAGCTGGCCCACGAGGTCCACCTCAGCCTGCAGCGGCTGGGCTTCGCGGCCCGCCCGAACCCGGTGAACCCGGCCACGTTCCCCGCCGCGGGTCCCCCGCGTGCTCTCGCCGACGTGCGGGTCAGCGCCGCGCCGCGCGGATTCGCCGTGTCGTGGAGCGCCCCCGCAGGGGTCTACGGCGCTCAGGTCTCGTACCGCAACGTCACCACCGGTGGTCCGTGGGTGGTCCACCAGGGCGCGCCGGTGATGGGGCGGACGACCCGGGTGCAGGCCCTCAAGCCGGGCAACACCTACGAGGTGCGGGTGGTGCCCGCCCGCGGCGCGGCGGTCAGTGCGACGCGCTACACGGTGGTCCAGCGCGTGCGCGCAGGCTGACCTCCTCCACAGCCCTGCTGCCCGCGCGTCGCGACTTGTCGCCCCCCGCTGCTAGGAAGGATGCATGGGAGACGACCGCACCGACCGCACCGCCGTGCGCGCCGAGGCCGAGCAGCACCTGCGCGCGATCGTGGGCCGGGACGACGCGCGGCTCCACGACGACCAGTGGGCCGCGATCGAGGCGCTGGCGCTCGACAAGCGGCGCGCGCTCGTCGTGCAGCGCACGGGCTGGGGCAAGTCGGCGGTCTACTTCGTGGCGACCGCGCTGCTGCGCGCCCGGGGGGCGGGCCCGACGGTGATCGTGTCGCCGCTGCTCGCGCTCATGCGCAACCAGATCGAGGCGGCGTCGCGGGCGGGCATCCGCGCCGTCACCATCAACTCGACCAACCTCGAGCAGTGGGACGAGGCGCACGCGGCGGTGGCCGCGGGCGAGGTCGACGTGCTGCTGGTCTCGCCGGAGCGCCTCAACAACCCGTCGTTCCGTGACGAGGTGCTGCCGCGGCTGTCGGCGACCACCGGCCTGCTGGTGGTCGACGAGGCGCACTGCATCTCCGACTGGGGCCACGACTTCCGGCCCGACTACCGCCGGATCCGCACGCTGCTCGCGGAGCTGCCGCGCGGCGTACCGGTGCTGGCGACGACCGCGACCGCCAACCAGCGCGTGACGACCGACGTCGCCGAGCAGCTGGAGGTGGCGGGCGAGGAGGTGCTGGTGCGGCGCGGGTCGCTCGACCGGGAGTCGCTCCACCTCGGCGTCGTGCGGCTCCGCACGAGCGAGCAGCGGCTCGCGTGGCTGGCGGAGCACCTGCGGGAGCTCGACGGCTCGGGGATCGTCTACTGCCTGACCGTCGCCCAGACGCAGGAGGTGGCGCAGCACCTGCGTGACCACGGCTACGCGGTGGCGGCCTACTCGGGCCAGACCGAGCCGACCGAGCGTGCCTCCCTGGAGGCGGCCCTCGTCGCCGGGGAGATCAAGGCGCTCGTCGCCACCAGTGCGCTCGGGATGGGCTTCGACGCGACGCTCGGGTTCGTCGTCAACCTCGGCGCGCCGTCGTCGCCGGTCAGCTACTACCAGCAGGTCGGCCGCGCCGGGCGCGGTGCCGACCGCGCCGACGTCGTCCTGCTCCCCGGTCGGGAGGACCGCGACATCTGGGCCTACTTCGGCTCGCTCGCCTTCCCGCCCGAGCGGCTGGTGCGCCAGACGCTCGAGGTGCTCGACGTCGCCGGTCGACCCCTGTCGACCGCCACGCTCGAGACGGAGGTCGAGCTGGGTCGCAACCGGCTCGAGACGATGCTCAAGGTGCTCGACGTCGACGGCGCGGTGCGCCGTGTCAAGGGCGGCTGGGAGTCGACGGGCCGGCCGTGGGAGTACGACGCGGAGCGCTACGCCCGCGTCGCCGAGGCCCGACAGCGGGAGCAGGAGGCGATGCTGGCCTACCTGGAGACCGACGTGTGCCGCATGCGCTTCCTCCGCGAGCAGCTCGACGACCCGGTCGCCGACGGGCCCGCGGGCGACTGCGGCCGCTGCGACAACTGCGGCGGCCTGCGCGTCTCGACCAGCGTCGACGAGGGGGCCGTCGCCGAGGCACGGGCCCGTCTCGACCGGCCCGGTGTCGTGGTGGAGCCGCGCAAGATGTGGCCGACCGGCCTCGACCGGCTGGGGATCGCGCTGAAGGGCAAGCTGAAGCGGCCCGCCGCGGAGGGCCGCGCCGTCGCGCGGCTCACCGACCTCGGCCACGGCCAGGCCCTGCGCGACCTGTTCCGCGAGGGCCCCGACGGTCCGGTCGACGGGCCGGTGCCGACGCCGCTGGTGCGCGCGGTCGTCGAGGTGCTGCAGGAGTGGCGACCGTCGGTCGACGCGATCGTCGTCGTCGACTCCACGAGCCGGCCGACGCTCGTGCGCGACCTGGCCTCCGGGCTGTCCCGCTACCTGCAGGTGCCGATCGTCGGCACCTGGTCGGTCGTCGATCCGTCCGTCCCGCCCGCGGCGGGCGCGGCCAACTCCGCCCGGCGGGTCGCGGCCGTCGGCCGTCGTTTCGCGCTCGACCTGTCGCAGCACGACGGGCCGCCGCCGCGCGAGGTGCTGCTGGTCGACGACCGCATCGGCAGCGGCTGGTGCCTCACGCTCGCCGCGCACGCCCTGGCCGAGGCCGGGGTCGAGACCGTCCGCCCGCTGGTGCTGGCCGCCGGCAGCTGAGACGGGTGCCGGCCCCGGGTCAGCTGCCCGACCGCGCCAGGGCCGACCGCTCGAGGACCGACCGCGCGAGCGCCGGCAGCCGTCGGGGGCGTGGCGAGGGGACCGGCGCGTCGGCCGCTCCGCGCCGTGGCGGGCGCGGCGCCTCGTCGGGCAGGTGCGGGTAGTAGTTGCGCGGCCGACCGTTGCGGTCCACCGTCGCGAGCAGTTTCTCGCCGATGAGCTCGACGGTGTTCGCGCTCACCCACGCCAAGGCGATCGTCGGCACGGCGACGCAGATCGACGTGATCCAGAAGACGTGCCCGGGGGCCTTCTCGGGGAGCAGTCCCATGCTGCCGACCCACCGCATGACCGGCTCGTGGATGAGGTAGATGCCGTAGCCGAGCCCGCCGATCCACGCGAGCGGACCCCACGACAGGATGCGGGGCCACGGTCCGGCGTGGAGCACGATCGAGGCCATGAACACGGCGACGGCGATCGCGTAGCCGGGGTGCCACCACTCCTGCTGGAGCGTGTCGATGGGGCGCGCGAGCGCCAGGGCCAGCGCCGACCCCGCGCCGACGATCGCGCAGGCGGCGCGGGCGGGTCGGCTCAGCTTCACGCCCGCGACGGTGAAGACGGCCAGCAGCATGCCGATGCCGAAGTCGGTGGCCTTGCCGATCGGCGAGAAGATCATCGACCAGTCCGTCGTCGCGGGCCGCGCGATCTGCGTCAGCCACGCGATGTAGACGAGCCCGGTGACGGTCAGCACGAGCGGGACGCCGAGGGCGAGCGCGACCCGCTCGTCCTTCGACCGCGCCTTGACGACGGCCCGGTGCATCAGCGGCGTCACGAGGGCGATGAGCACGTAGAAGTGGAACTCGACGGCGAGCGTCCAGGCGGGGCCGTTGGTCCAGAAGATGTACTGGTCGGAGTAGACGTGGGTGAAGGTCAGGTGGAGGACGAGGTCCTCCCAGTGGCCGGGGAGGTTCGGGTTGCTCCAGGCCCACACGATGATCGTCAGCACCCAGTAGAGCGGCAGCACGCGCGCGAGGCGCTTCGCCAGGGTGAGCGCCCCGCCACGGCCGGGCTTGCCGCTCAGCGCGGCGGCCGCCAGCGGCAGCCACATGACGAACCCGGACAGCACGAAGAACATGTCGACGAAGAGGTCGACGCCGTACATGAGCTGGTGGCCGACGCCGTCGTAGGGCCACGTGCCGAACGGCCCGGTGCGGTTCCACATGTAGGCGTGCACGATCACGACGAGCAGCGCGGCGACGCCGCGCAGCCAGCCCAGGGGGTACATGGCGCGGCCGCCGCCGCTGGTGCCGCGGGTCTTGCCGATGCCGGCGGACGCCGACGCCTTCTCGAAGGTGCCGGTGACCCCGGTCAGCGCGGCGCGGGAGGGGGCGCCGTTCGTGGGCTGCTCGCTCATGCCACGGCCTTCCGCGAGGTGTCGCGCGGGTGGGCCGACGCGACCGTGCCGTCGGTGGCGGCGGTGCGGGCCGTGACGACCCACTCGCGCTCGCCCCGCAGCTGCTTGAGGTGGGCCACGCGGTTCACCAGGTTCTTGGCGCCGGTGTAGAACACGACGTTCGCGACGGCGTACGCCGCGAACCAGCGGGTGTGCTTCCGCACCTCCGGTACGGCGACGCGCCAGGCCACGAGGGTCTGCACGGCCCCGGAGCTGACGATGTAGAGGCTGAGGAAGAAGAAGATCGGCGAGCTGAGGTCGACGCCCTGGTCGCGCCAGGCGAGGAACAGCATGAGCGGCCAGACCAGCTGCACGATCCACGGGTAGAGCTCGCGCCAGGCGAGGAGGAACAGCACGCCCAGCTTGCGGCGTGCGTCGAGCCCGGAGGTGAGGAGCAGCGGCCACAGGTGCCGCAGCGACACCTGGAACCAGCCCTGCGCCCACCGCAGCCGCTGGCGCCACCAGGCCGTGGGGCTCGGCGGGGCGAGCTCCCGGCTGACGAGGCCCGGGTCGTTGACGATGCGGCCGCCGGCGAGCAGCAGCCGCATCGACGCCTCGATGTCCTCCGTCAGGTAGGAGCCCCGCAGCCGCAGCTGCAGGAGGGTGTCGCGCCGCCAGTAGCCGTTGGATCCGCCGAAGATGCCGAAGCCGTGCAGCAGGGTGCGCCCGGGGTGCGCCACGGCGTACAGCTGCTCGAACTCCACCACCACGAGCCGCGCCAGCGGGGTGTCGGCGTCGCGGATGACGCAGTGGCCCTGCACGACGTCGGCGCCGTCGGCGATCCAGTGCCACGCGCGCTCGAAGGCGCCCGGCATGGGGTGGTGGTCGGCGTCGAAGATGCCGATGAAGTCGCCGGTGGTGACGCGCAGGGCGGCGTTGACGTTCTGCGCCTTCGAGGTGCTGTCGGGCACCTTGAGCACGACGAGCCCGGGGTGCTGCTCGGCGAGCCGCGCGAGGTCGGCCTCGACGGGCAGGTCCTCGGGGCTGTTGTAGGCGAGCACGACCTGGAGGCCGCCCGAGTACTGCTGCGCCAGGAAGGCGTCGAGCGTCTCGAGGATGGTGTCGGCCTCGTTGGGCAGGTAGGCCGCGATGATCGCCGAGGCCGGCGGGGCCTCGCCGGCCTCGCCGTCCGGCAGGGGCGGCGGCGGGGTCGGGTCGAGCGAGGCGAAGCACTCCGCCCAGATCGCCGTCGCGGTGAGGGCCAGCGCGCCGACCACGGCCCAGTAGAGGACCCCGGAGATGTCGAGCCCGAGGGCGTACGTCGCGAAGAGCAGCACCAGCGGCAGCACGAACGCCCCGACGGTGGCGATGAGGACCTGGGCCGTGAACGTACGGCGCGAGATCACCGCCTCCCGCTCGTCCGCGTGCCGCCCGACGGGCTGGAAGTCGCGCTGGGCGACCGAGTGACGGGCGCCGTCGGTGGCCATGCGGATGGCGCGGGCCTCATCGATGCGGGGCGTGATCGGGGCCCAGCCGACCCCGAGCTCGACGTTGTGGACCGACCCGCCGAGACGCCCCAGCGCCTCGAGCGTGAAGTAGGCCATCTCCTGCAGGCGCACCGGGCGTGCGCCGTGGCCCGTGTGGTGGAGACGGAAGACGAGGAGGCCGTCGTGGGTGGCCTCGACGCGTTCGCCCGGCTGGAGGTGGGGGACGAGGTGCGGCGTCACCTCCTCGAGCACGGACTGGCTGGCGTGCATCCGCGCCGACGCGCTGCGCGGCGCGATCCACACCGGGTCGATCACCGCGACGAGGTCCTGGCCGGTACGGCGCCAGGGGATGCCGGGCAGGTGGTCGAGCCAGAGGGGAGCAGCCGAGGGCCGGGCCTCGTGCGGCTCCGCCTCGACGTGCCCGGTCAGCACCTGCAGGTGCTGGCGCAACCGGGCCTCCGCCTGGCGCTGGTGCAGCTCGATGGGTGTCGGTGCCTCCGGCGGTGTGGACACGTGCGTCTCCCCTGACCCCTCGCGACGAACGGCGCGCAGGCAGTGCCCGAGCGCGTGACGTGGCGGTGCCCTCTGCTCCCCAGACGGCTCCGCAGCGCTGCGGAGCCGGCACCCCGTCAGCGTCAACGCGCGAGCCTTGCAGAAGTCTTGAGTTAAATCTGAAGAGGAGGGAGAGGTCTAGACCAGGTGAGCCGTGGCGCGTGTCCGGACGTCAGGCGACGAGGCCCTGCACGGCGGCGACGAGTGCGGGGTCGTCCGGCGTCGTCGTCGGCGCGAACCGGGCCACGACCTGACCGTCGGCGTCCACGAGGAACTTCTCGAAGTTCCACTGCACGTCACCGGGCTCCGGGTTCTTCTTGAAGCCGCCCTCGTCGGCGTACGGCTGGCCGACGAGCGCGTCGTACACCGCGTGCCGGCCCTCCCCGTTGACCTCGATCTTCTCGGTCATCGGGAACGAGACGCCGTAGGTCGCGGAGCAGAACTCGGCGATCTCCTCGCTGGAGCCGGGCTCCTGGCCGCCGAACTGGTTGCAGGGCAGGCCCACGACGGTGAGCTGGTCGGCGTAGGTCTCGGCGAGCTGCTCGAGGGCCTCGTACTGCGGCGTCAGCCCGCACTTGCTCGCCACGTTGACCAGGAGGGCAGGCTTGCCGCCGGTGATCTCGCCGAGGGTCGCGGGGGTGCCGTCGAGGCGGGCGATGGGGGTGTCGAGAAGGGTCATGAGCGCAGGGTACGACGGGGGCCCGAGCGGGCAGCAGGCCGATCGGTCCGGCGCCGCGGAGGGCCGAACTGTGCGGCTGGTGCGGCCCGTCGCGCACGGATCGCGTCGTATCGTCACCTTTCTGGGGCGGTCCGTGATCGGGCCGACCAGGACCGTCGGCGGGCCGCGCTAGGTTCGTCGGGCTGTCGATCGCCCCGTCCCACCCCTGAGGTCCTGTTGAGCTTCGTCCCCCTCGTCGGTCCCGCGACCTTGCGGCCCGGCGCCGTGCCGCGCGAGAGCGCCGTGGCGTTCACGGGCGGTGGGCGCGAGGTCGAGCTGCCGATCCGGGCGGCCCTGCCGGTGCTGACGCGCGCGCAGTCCGACGCGTCGGCGCACCCGAGCGTCGGCCTGCTCGCGGGGGCGGCGCTGCTCGCGGTGCGCATGGTGGCCGCCGGGCGGTTCGAGCCCGACGAGAGCGTCGACTGCTGGCGCGCGGTGCTGGAGCCCGACGACCACGACCGCCTGACCCAGCTGGCCCGGGCCCGGGCCCACGACGACGTCGACGCCGCGGCGGCCTTCGCCATCGGCCGCGCCGCGCTCGACGCCGTGGTCGACACCATGCCGCGCACCCCGCCGAGCGCGGGCGCGAGCCTCGCACGAGGCAGCCAGGGGAGCCGCGGGGACCGGGGCAGCCGGCCCGGTGTCGGCCGCCCCCACCCGCCCCGCACCGACGCCGTCCCCGGGCCGGCCCGCGCGGCCTTCACCGACCGCCTCCGCGAGCGGATCCAGGCGGCGCAGCGCGCGCGGGCCGAGGAGAGCCTCCCGCAGCTGGTCACCCTGTCGCTCCGCGTCGAGGCCGACGAGGAGGAGCTGGTCGCGGGCGCGGTGCGCCTCGTGCTGCAGGTCCACGACGAGCGCAACCCGCTCCACCTGTGCGACGCGGCCCTCCTGTGGAGCGATGCTCCCGACGAGCACGGCTTCGGCTCTCGCGCCCGCACGCACGCCACGATCGCGTTGCGCGACGCGGCGGGCGCGTGGCCGGTGCTCGACCGGTTCCTGACCCTCGCGGTCCCCGACGAGATCACGCTCGACTCCGACGAGATCGCGAGCCTCCTGGAGGACGGCGTCGGCGCCCTGCGCGACCGCGGCGTCGACGTGCTGTGGCCGCGCAGCCTGGGCCACGACCTCACGACCCGCGCGGTGCTCGACCACACGGGCGTCCCCCGTGACGCCGCCAGGGCCGGCAAGCGGGAGGACCTCCTCCACGACGGTCTCTTCGGGCCCGAGGCGATGTTCGCGTTCTCCTGGCAGGTGGCGCTCCACGGCGAGCCGCTGACCCACGAGGAGATGGACGACCTGGCGCGCGCCGCGGCGCCGATCGTCAAGCTGCGCGGCTCGTGGACGGTGGTCGACCCCGAGGTCGCGCGGCGGGCCCGGAAGCGGCTGGTGCGCGCCGTACGGCCCACGCAGGCGCTGGCCGCCGCCCTCACCGGGGTGGTGGACCTCGACGACGCGCCGGCGGAGGTCGTCGTCGGGGCCTCGCTGCTCAAGGTCCGCGAACGCATCACCGGCGCCGCGAGCCGCGAGCCGGTGCCGCCGCCCGCGGGGCTGGAGGCGACGCTGCGGGACTACCAGCGGCACGGGCTCACCTGGCTGGCCGAGCTGACCGGGCTCGGGCTGGGCGCCTGCCTCGCCGACGACATGGGTCTCGGCAAGACCCTGACGCTCATCGCGCTCCACCTCCACCGGGCCGAGCGAGCGGCGGTCGACCCCGAGCAGCCGCTCCGTCCGACCCTCGTGGTCTGCCCGGCCTCGCTCCTGGGCAACTGGGAGGCGGAGATCCGGCGGTTCGCGCCCGGGGTGCCCGTGCGCCGGTTCCACGGCGCGGCCCGTTCGCTGGGCGCCACGGCGGACGAGACCCTCGACGTGGGGCCGAGCGCCGGGACCGGCGCCGACGGGGATCCCGGCTTCGTGCTGACGACGTACGGCACGATGCGCAGCGACCTCACCGGCGAGGCCCGTGCCCTGGCCGGGGTGCGGTGGGGACTGGTCGTGGCCGACGAGGCGCAGCACGTCAAGAACCCCGCCTCCGGCACCGCCCGTGCTCTCCGCCGCCTCGAGACCGACGCGCGGGTCGCGCTGACAGGCACGCCGGTGGAGAACAACCTCACGGAGCTCTGGGCGATCCTCGACTGGGCGACGCCCGGCCTGCTGGGCAGCCGCAACGCGTTCCGCAAGGTGTGGGCGGCACCCATCGAGTCGGGCGCCGACCCGGCGAAGGCGCGGCAGTTCGCCGACCTCATCGGCCCCTTCCTGCTCCGCCGTCGCAAGTCCGACCCGGGCATCGCCCCGGAGCTGCCGCCCAAGACCGAGACCGACCACGTGCTCGACCTGACGCGGGAGCAGGTGGTGCTCTACGAGACCTACGTGCGCGACTGCATGGAGCGCATCGAGCGCTCCGACGAGGACGCCCGTCGCGGGCTGGTGCTGGCGATGCTCACCGGGCTCAAGCAGATCTGCAACCACCCCGCCCACTTCCTCAAGCAGAGCCAGGGGCGGATCGCGGGCCGCTCCGAGAAGCTCGACCTGCTCGACGAGCTCGTGCGCACCGTCGTCGCCGAGGGCTCCTCGGTGCTCGTCTTCACGCAGTACGTCGCGATGGCGCGCCTCGTCGAGCGTCACCTCGCGGCGGCCGGGGTCGGGCTGCAGCTCCTCCACGGCCAGACGCCGGTCGCGGAGCGCGAGCGCATGGTGGCCGCCTTCCAGGCCGGTCCGGAGGCGGGCGGCCCGCCGGTGTTCCTGCTCTCGCTCAAGGCCGGCGGCACCGGGCTGAACCTCACCCGCGCCGACCACGTGGTCCACGTCGACCGCTGGTGGAACCCGGCGGTGGAGGAGCAGGCGACCGACCGTGCCTACCGGATCGGCCAGACCCGGCCCGTCCAGGTGCACCGCTTCGTCACGCGCGGCACGATCGAGGAGCGCATCGCCGAGCTGCTGCGGCGCAAGCGTGGGCTGGCCGACGCGGTGCTCGGTCGCGGGGAGGCCGCGCTCACCGAGCTCGACGACGCCGAGCTGCGCGACCTCGTCACCCTGCGGCGCGACCCCGGGACGGTCTGACGTGGCACCGGGGCCGGAGGTCCGGGTCACCCACCCGCGGCTGGCGCCCCGCCGCTCCAGCGGTCCGCGCCCCTGGTGGGCGAAGGCCTGGGCGCGTGCGGTCGAGGAGGCGGCGTTCGCCGAGCGCGACCTCCGTGACGGGTCCCGTCTCGCCCGCGCCGGGATGGTGGGCGCCATCGGCATCGGGCCGGGCTCGGCGCTGGCCGCCGTCCGCGACGACGACGACGCGTGGACGGTGACCGTGGAGGTGCCCCGGTGCGACGACGACGCCCTCGACGGGCTCGTCGAGGTGGTCGCGGCCGTGTCGGGTCGGATCGCCGCGCTCCTGGCGGGAGACCTGCCCCACCAGCTCGTCGAGGAGGCGGAGGAGGTGGGGGCCGAGCTGCTGCCGTACGGCGGGGAGCTCGCCACCACCTGCACGTGTCCCCACACGCTCGATCCCTGTGCCCACGCGCTCGCGGTGCTCGTCCAGCTCGGTTGGCTGGTCGCGGAGGACCCGCTCGTGCTGCTCGCGCTCCGGGGCCTCCCGCGCGACGAGCTGGTCGCCCGGCTGCACGCCCGCGGCGCGGCCGTGCGCGCGCAGGGCCTGGTGGCCCTGACATCGGACCAGCCCGGCCAGCCCGGCCAGCCCGGCCAGCCCGACGAGCTCGACGTGGCGGTCGACGCCGCGCTGCGCGCCGCCCGGGTGCTCGCCGCCCTCGACCGCGGCGAGGTGCCGGAGCGCTGGTGAGGGAGCGGCTGGTGAGGGGGCCGGGTCGACCGGCTTCCTAGCGGTCCGCCACCAGGATCGACGCGCCGAGCCCGACCATCATCACGCCGCCCGTCGCCCCGAGACGGTCGAGCCGCGTGGGCCGGCGGGCGAACCAGGCACGGGCCCGGGAGGCGGCCAGGGCCCAGACGGAGTCGGACACGACCGCCATCGCGGCGAACGCGAGCCCGAGGGCGGCCACCTGGAGCCCCGTCCCGCCGGCCGACGGGTTGGTGAACTGCGGCAGGAACGCGACGAAGAAGACGAGCGTCTTCGGGTTGGTGACCCCCACGAGCGCACCGATCCGCAGCGCGGAGAGCGGGGATCCGACGGGTGCGGCCCCCGCGCCGGTGGTCGCGTCCTCGAGAGCACGCCGGGCGTCGGCACGGTGGCGGACGGCCTGGATGCCGAGGTAGACGACGTAGGCGGCGCCCACGAGCTTCACCACCGTGTAGGCCGTGGCGCTCGCCGCGACGACCGCGCCGAGCCCGACGGCGACGAGCACCACCTGCACGAAGACCCCCGCGCCGTTGCCGACGACGGACAGCAGCGCGTCGCGGCGACCGACGGTGAGCGCTCGGCCGATGGTGAAGAGCAGGCTGGGTCCGGGCAGCTGGATGAACAGCAGCGAGGCGAGGAGGAAGGCTCCCCACTGGTGGAGGTCGGGCACGGGCTGATGGTGCTGCCGGGCAGGCGTGCCCGCAAGCGGTTTCCCGGATCCGGTCGCTCAGGCGACCCCGAACCCCCGCAGCGCCATGCCGTGCAGCAGCTCCCGCATGGCGGCGTCCGGCAGCAGCGCGCTGTGCGGCGTGGAGTTGAGCAGCCCGAACGCGGCGTGGGCCGTGGCGCGGGCCGCCTCGAGGTCGAGGTCCGGGTCGAGCTCGCGGAGCCGGTCGGCCCACACGTCGACGTACGCGCGTTGGAGGCTGCGCACCTGCTCCCGCGCCTCGTCGGGGAGCGAGCTCCAGTCGCGGTCCTGCACCACGATGAGGTCGCGGTGGTCGAGCGCGAAGGAGAGGTGCCAGTCGACGAGCGCGTCGAGGGCGGCCCGCGGGGAGTCGGCGGCCTCGACCCGCTCGAGGCCGACGCGCAACAGCTCCTCGCTGATCCCGACGAGCAGCTCGGCGAGCAGCGCGTCCTTCGACGCGAAGTGCTTGTAGAGCGCCGGCCCGGAGATCCCGCAGGCGGCGCCGATGTCGGTGACGGCGACGCCGTGGAAGCCGCGGCGCGCGAAGAGGGCCGCCGCGGTGGCGAGGATCTGCTCGCGGCGGGTCGGCGTGGTCACGGGCCCAGGTTAGTGGTCGTTCACCTCCCGCGGTACGGACCGGCGGGTTAGACGGACCACCGTCGGGGTAGACGACGCCGCCAGGCCGGACCCGCCCCCGCGGCCACGGCCCCCTGACACGACCTTGACCGAGGAGCTGCTCATGTCCACCTGCACCGCCTGCGGCGGCGAGATCACACCGGGCTCCGCCTTCTGCGACCGCTGCGGCACCCCCGTCGACGCGGGCTCGAACGCGCCGTACGGCGGGAGCACGTCCGACGACGCCCCCACCTCCGTGGCCGGCCCCTACCCGCCGCAGGGCGGCGGCTACGGCGATCAGTCCTACGGGAACCAGCCGTACGGCAACCAGTCGTACGGGAACCAGCCCTACGGGCAGGGCTACGACCAGGGCCAGGGGTACGACCAGGGCCAGGGCTACGGGCAGGACCAGGGCTACGGGCAGGGGTACGGCCAGCAGGGCTACAGCCAGGGCTACCCGCAGGCTCCGGGCGGGTACGGCGGGGGGTTCGGCCCCGGCGGTCCCGGGGGCCCGGGGGGACCGGGCGGCGCGGGCGGCAAGAAGGGCAAAGGCATCTGGATCGTCGTCGGCGCCGTGGTGGTCGTGCTGGCGATCGTGGCGGCCCTCGTGCTCGTCTTCGTCCTCAACGGCAACGACGACGACGACCGCGACGACGACCGCGATCGTGACCGCGGCACCTCGACGGGCATCGAGCTCGGCACGACGAACGAGTTCGACGTGACCGACGGCCAGGTCGAGATCGAGCTGGAGGACGTGGACGCCGACGACCTCGTGCTGCTGGCGGCGTCGGGCAACGGCGACCTGTCGGAGCCGGACGTCGACGCGAACGACTTCGCGATGCTCGAGACGTGGGAGGGCGACGACCCCTTCGCGGTCTGGGGCGCGGCCGAGGACGGCACCCAGACCATCACGCTGGACTACGCCGGCGACGCCGACACCGTCGAGCTGTGGGTGCAGGTGGAGGACGCGGACTCCCTCAGCCCCGGTGACGAGGTCCCGGTCGCGGACGACGCCCCGATCGGCGCGGCGTTCTTCGATCTGGACGGCGCGAGCTACGAGGTGCCGGAGGGCATCTACACGACGGACGTCGACGCGTACTTCTGCGGCAACGGCGACGGCTGCTACCTCTACAACGAGACGCTGGTGGTCGCGACCGAGCAGGGTCTGGTGTTCCCGGAGCCCGAGGCCGAGGGCTCGGACGACCCGACCGAGGGCCCGACCGACGGGCCCACCGAGCCGACGGGCGACCTGGCTGAGGGCCGGTTCCCCAACGGGATGACCTTCAACTCGCCGACCACGCTGGCGGACCCGACCGCAGGGGGCGAGCCGGCCCTCGCGAGCCTCGACTTCCAGGTGACGACCGGCGGCTCGATGGAGGTCGACGCGGTCAACCTCTACCCCGACTTCGACATCCGGATGGCGGTGTACGACGCGGAGGGCAACACGGTGTGCTCCGCCGACGACACCGCGGTGTTCGGCGACGAGTCCTGCTCGTTCGAGGCGGTGCCGGGCACCTACACCGTCCTGCTCGCGGCGGACGTGACGGACGTGCTCCCCAGCGCCGACCCTGACGACTACATCTCGGTCTACCTCAACTGACCCCCCGGTCGTGGGGGGGGGGGGGGGGGGGGGGGGGGGGGGGGGCCCCCCCCCCCCCCCCCGGGGCGGGGGGGGGGGGGGGGGGGCGGGGGGGCGGCCCCCCCCCCCCCCCCCCCCCCCCACCACCGGGTGGGGTCGGGTCAGGAGCTCTTCTTCGGGCGGGCGAGGAGCTCGCTCGCGGCGTACCGGCCGAGCTGCCAGGTCGCCCACCCGTCCGCGGTCATGCCGACCACGCCACCCAGCACGGGGACCCGGCGGCTGACGGTGACGGCGAACCGCTTGCCCATGACCCGGGTGATGAGGTCGACGGCGACCTCGTTCGAGAGCCGCACGTCGAGCTCCGGGTCGTGCTGCGGCGCGGTCGCGATCGCCATCGGGGGCGCGGGGATGGTCTTCTTCTTGAGCATCCGCTTGACCTCGCCGGGGCCCATCATGCAGGCCAGCACGGCGTTCTGGACCCGAGGGTCCTGCAGGTCGTAGCCCCGCAGGTGCGCCGTGATCGCGATGAGACGGGCCTGGATCATCGTCAGCCCCGAGATGTTCGCGGGGATGGTCACGGCCACCGTCACGATGCCGCCGATGTTGGTGAGCAGGCCCTGCGCGCCGGCGTACTGGGCGTGGCGCAGCTGCGCCGCCCTGATCGCGGCCTCGACGTCGCCGTCGTGGTCGGCGAGGTAGGCGGCGGCCGCCTCGGCCGCCGGCTTGAGTGGCCCGGCTCCGTGGATGGCGTGGTGCAGCGCCTTCCTCACGAACCCGGACGTCAGCTTCGGTGCCACGGTCGGCACGTTGGTCGCGGCCGCTCGGCCCAGTGTCTGCTTCAGCCCCATGCGCAAGATCGTAGGGAGCACCCGGTCATGCGGCCCCGCGTACGTTGGTGGCGTGCCCGTCGAACCTCCTCCCACGTACTGGGACTTCGACGACCCGCGCCTGCGCACGCATGACGACGACGTGGTCGGAGCGGGTGCCGACCTGGAGCCGGGGACCCTCCTCGCGGCGTACCGCAGCGGCCAGTTCCCGATGCCCGACGACGACCACCTGCTGTGGTTCTCGCCCCTGCGTCGCGGCGTGCTGCCGCTCGACGGGGTGCGGATCAGTCGCTCGCTGCGCCGGGCGCGGCGCGACTTCGAGATCCGCGTCGACACCGCGTTCGCCGACGTCGTCGCCGGCTGCGCGGACCCGGCCCGCAGCGGGGCCTGGATCGACGACCGGGTCGCGGAGGCCTACGGCTGCCTGCACGACCTCGGCTGGGCGCACTCGGTGGAGGCGTGGCAGGACGGCGAGCTCGTGGGGGGCCTGTACGGCGTGGCCATCGGCGGACTCTTCGCCGGCGAGTCGATGTTCCACCGGGTCCGCGACGCCTCGAAGGTGGCGCTCGTCGGCCTCGTCGAGCTGCTCGCCGCCGACGCGGACGAGCTCCCCACGCCACGCCTGCTCGACGTGCAGTGGCAGACGCCGCACCTCGCCAGCCTCGGGGTCGTCGAGGTCGACCGGGCGGAGTACCTGGCGCGGCTGGAGCGCGCGCTGGCGCTGCCGCTGCCGGCGCCCTTCGACCACTGAGAAATTCCTGAGCCGGTCGGGTTTGGTCGTCGGCGGCCCGGGGATGGTGCGGCTCGCGCCACCGCCGCCGACGTGCGGAGGCGGGTGGCAACCCGAGACCTAGGAGCCTTCATGAAGCGTGTTCTGTCCGTCGCTGCGCTGGTGCTCGCCGGCGCCTCCCTCACCGCCTGCGGCGGTGGCGTGGACGCCCCGACCGACGCCAGCAAGGACGACTTCTGCGGCGTCGCCGGCGGCACGTCGGTGCTGGAGTACTTCGACGAGGAGAACCAGGAGTTCAACGCCAAGGAGTACGGCGACGCGCTCGCCGAGGTCGGCACGCCCGAGGGCATCAGCGACGACGCGCGCGAGGGCTTCGAGATCGCCGTGAAGGAGCTGCGCGACGCCGGCGACGGCCTCAGCGAGGACGACCTCAACGACCTCGACGACGACAAGATCAGCGAGGACGACAACGACAAGGTCGACGCCTTCGGTGACTACACGAGCGACACGTGTGGCGAAGAGGGCATGTTCTGACGGTCCGCCGTCGCGCCGCGAAGCGGCGGAGCAACCCGTGTGACCCCGTGACATCCCCGAACCCGAGGAGATCCCCATGAAGCGCGTTCTTTCCGCCGCCGCCCTGGTGCTGGCCGGCGCCACCCTGACCGCCTGTGGTGGCGGTGCTCCGACCGACGCCAGCGAGTCCGAGTTCTGCGACGCCATGCAGGCCGCGGGCGAGTCGATCCTCGAGCAGTCCGAGAAGGACGGCAGCGACGAGGTCGACTTCGGCGACGCGATCGACGAGCTCGAGAGCACCGGCACGCCGGAGAACATCCCCGACGACGCCCGGGAGGGCTTCGAGTCGATCATCGACGCGATGAAGGACCTCGACGGCAAGACCGTCGACGAGGTCAGCGACGAGAACGACGACCTCGACGGCGACGACGAGTTCGGCGACTACTACGCCGAGACCTGCAGCCCCGCCTGACGTTCTCGGTAGCGCTCCCCACGAGGCGCCGGTGGCTCACGCCGCCGGCGCCTCGTGATGTTTCGGCTCGGTCCGCGTCGTACACAATGTGGCCGGTGAGCACTCCTCCTGGTTGGTACGACGACGGTTCCGGCACGCAGCGCTGGTGGGACGGCTCGAGGTGGGTCGACCAGACGCCGCCGCCCCCGGCGTACCCGGCGCAGGCGGTGGGAGGTTTCCCGGGCGGTCAGCCGGGTCAGCCCACGCCGGGCCCGAAGCGGACCGGTCTGGTCGTCGCCCTGGTGGCGGCGCTCGTCGCTGTGGTCGCCCTGGTGGTGGTGATCCTGGTCCTCACGCTCGGTGGCGACGACGACCGGGACGACCGCGGTGACGAGGACCGCGACCGCGACGACCGTCCGAGCGAGACGGGGAGCCCGGGGGCGTCGGTGACGCGTCCGACGTTCGAGGTGCCGACCGACGCGAGCGAGTCCGACTTCTGCGCCGCCATGCAGGTCGCCGGCGAGGACGTGGTCGACCAGTCGTCCCAGGACGGCGACGCGACCGTCGACTTCGGGGTGGCCATCGAGGTGCTGCGGGCCACGGGCACGCCGTCCGACATCCCCGACGACGCGCGCACGGGGTTCGAGGCGATCATCGAGGCGATGGAGGCCGCCGACGGCCTCACGGTCGACGAGTTCGAGGAGCAGGACGAGGCCGAGCTCGACGGCGAGGACGCGTTCGGCGACTACTACACGGACACGTGCGCGAGCTTCTGAGGCGCGACCGACGGGAACGAGGACGCATGCGAGCACGGACGATCCACGACCAGCGCGGTGCTGTCGGTGGTCGCACCCTGCTCGCGGTCGTGCTGACCTCGGTGATCGTGGCGGGACTGGTCGCGATCGGGTTGGTGCTGGCGCTCGGCCGAGGTGACGACACGACGGCCGATCCCGACGACGGCCCCTCCACCTCCGCGACCAGCTCGACCGAGGCCCCCTCCGACGAGCCGCCCACGGACGCCCCCGAGGACGACTTCTGCGAGGCCGTCGTCGCGGCGGACGACGACCTCGGCGACCAGATCGACGGCATCGTGACGACCTTCGACACGAGCAGCATCGCCGACGACCTCGCCGAGGTGGGCACTCCGGCGGACGCCGAACCCGACGAGCGTGCCGGGTTCCTCCTCTACCTCGACGTGCTGCGGGAGGTCGACGGCGAGCCGACGGCGGACTTCCAGGGCAACAACCCCTACGACGACCTCAGCCCGTCGGACCGTGCCGACTTCGACGCCTACGCCGACTACGAGACCGCGCTCTGCCTCTGACGCCGGGTAGCGTGAGCCGGGTGCGCCGTACCCGCTCCGCCCTCGCCGCCACGGCGGTCACCGTGCTCCTGCTGGTCGCGGGCTGCAGCGACGGGGACGGCGACGCCGCCGACGAGTCGTCCGGCGCGCCGTCGAGCGCGCCGACGGCCCTCGACACGACCCTCGGTCCCGACCAGGTGCTCGAGGACTTCTGCACCGCCGCCGGGCTCGTCGCGTTCATGGAGTCCGGCGAGGACCTCCGCCTCTGGGCGCAGAGCATGGGCGAGGTCGAGCGCCCCGCCGACCTGCCCGAGGACGCGGCGGCGGGACTGGCGCTGCTGCAGGAGTACGCCGCAGCCGTGCCCCCCGACGCCGTGGCGGCCGAGCTGGAGCAGCCCGACTACGCGCCCGAGCAGATCGCGCAGCTGGAGGCGTGGTCCCGCTACCTCGAGGGGTGCCCGCAGGTGACGAACCCGCCGCAGACCATCGAGCCGTCGGGTGGACCCACGGAGCAGCCCACCGAGGGGTGATCCTCAGGCCACGTGCGGGGGCTGGCCCGAGCTGCTCTCCATCGGGCGGCCGGCGCCGGCCCAGTCGAGCATCCCGCCGTCGAGGTTGACGACGTCGCGGCCCTGCTGCGACAGCCACGCCACCGCCTGGCCCGACCGGCCGCCCGCCTTGCACACGACGAGCGTCTGCTCCGTCGGCACCTCGTCGAGCCGCGCGGGGAGCTCGCTGAGCGGGATGTGGACGGCGCCGGCGATGTGCCCGGCCTCCCACTCGAACGGCTCGCGCACGTCGAGCACGGCGAGGCCCTCGGGCAGCGGGTCGGGGACGCCGTCGATCGCGACGGTGGGGATGGAGACCATGGGGGAGACGCTACCGGCGCTCCGGTTCCCACCGGAGGACCTCCCGCACGAGCGCCGCGGGCTCCCGGGCGCTGTCGAGGCGCAGCACGGGCTGCCGACGCTCGGCCAGCCAGGCGTCGTGGCGCACACGGCTGCGACCCTCGAAGGCCGGGTCGTCGTACCCCCGCGCCCACTCCAGGAACGCGGCCGACGCCTCCGCGTCGTACGTCTCGCTGCCCCGGCGCCGCTCCTCGCGCCGCTCGAGACGCCGCAGCCGCTCGGTCGGGTCGAGGGCGAGGTACACGATGGCGTCGCACACGTCGACGACCTCCTCGCCCCAGCCGACCATCGACCCCGAGAGCACCCAGGCGCCGCGCGCCACGAACATCTCGGACATCAGGCGGAGCCGGTCGGGGACCGGGCGCTTCGTGACGTACGGCGGGACCGTCGGCACCCAGAAGTAGTCGTCGGCGTCGGCATGGGGCACCGACCAGTGGTCGGCGAGAGCGCGCCCCAGCGTCGTCGTGCCCGAGCCGCTGGCGCCCAGCACGTGGACCCGGCAGCGCCTCACTTGAGCAGCTTCGACATCCGCCGGTCCGCGAGCGGCTTGCCGCCGGTCTGGCAGGTGGCGCAGTACTGCAGGCTCGAGTCGGCGAACGACACCTCCCGCACGACGTCGCCACACACGGGGCACGCCTCGCCGGTCTTGCCGTGGACGGCGAGGTTGGTCTTCTTCTCGCCCTTCAGCTCGCTGGCGGCGAGGCCCCGCGAGCGCCGCACGGCGGCCCCCACCACCTCGCCGAGCGCCGCGTGGAGGGTGTCGACCTGCTCGTCGGTGAGGCTGTTGGCCGGCTTGAACGGCGACAGCCTCGCGGCGTGGAGCAGCTCGTCGGAGTACGCGTTGCCGATGCCCGCGATGATCGACTGGTCGCGCAGCACGCCCTTGATCTGGGCGCGTCCTGCGGTCTGGAGGATCCCCGCCAGCACGTCGCGCGTGAAGTCGGGCGTCAGCGGGTCCGGCCCGAGCCGCGCGATGCCGGGGACGTCGGCGGGATCGTGGACGACGTACATCGCCAGGCTCTTCCGCGTGCCCGCCTCCGTGACATCGAGCCCGGAGTCGTCGTCGAGCACGACCCGTACGGCGAGGGTCGACTTGCTGCTCGGCTTCGGCGGGACCGTCGGCACCTCGTCGCGCCACCGCACCCAGCCCGCGCGGGCGAGGTGCAGCACCAGGTGCAGACCGCCGGCATCGATGTCGAGGAACTTGCCGTGGCGGGTCACGCCGTCGACGAACGCGCCCTCGAGCGCCGACAGCGGCGGGTCGAACGTCTTCAGGGCGCTGAACGCGGCGACGTGGACCTTCGCGATCGCACGGCCGTCCAGCCGGCCGCCCAGGTCGAGCGCCAGCGCCTCCACCTCGGGGAGCTCAGGCATGCGGCGAGCCTAGCGCCGGGCGCCCGCGTGTGGGCGTGCTTCGCCGCCCGGCCACGGGGTGTGGGCGGGCGGCGTGATGGTTGATGTCTTCTGTCAGCCGGGTCCCGGGTCCTCGGGCCAGGGGCGGGTGCCGTCGCGGTCGACGAGGTAGCGCAGGCCCATCGGGCTGGTCCAGATGACGGCGTTGGGTGGTTCGTTCCGTGTCGGGTTGGTGGGGCGGTAGGTCCACCGTTTTCCGGTTCTTCGTTCCGGGTGGGTCTTCATGCGGTGGTGGCGTCGGCAGAGCGGGAACAGGTTGCGGGTGGAGGTCTGGCCGGGTGGGCCGTTCTCGTCGTATCTGGCGCAGTGGTCGAGGTCGGCGGTGCGTGATGAGCGGGTGCAGTAGGGGAAGACGCACCGGGGCCAGCGGGCTCGGACGTGGTCGGCGGTGCGGTTGGGCGGGTTGTAGCCGTTCACGGCGTCGTGGTGGTTGAGGTCGATGATCGGCTTGACCGTCACTCGGGTGTCGGGCGAGCCGCACCAGGACTGGACCTGCTCGACGGTCACCGCACCTCTCGGTAGTCCCGGGGTGTCGAGCCTCGCGAGGTCGATGCCCGTCATCCCGGTGCAGGCATCGATCCCGGGACCGATCCCGTTGAGGGTGCCGGTGATCGCCGCTTGGTCGAGGTGCACGAACAGCACCACCTCGCGCCGCGCCCGCGTTGGCGGCTGCTCGACGTCGTACTCCAACGTCGTCACCCCGTCGCAGCGCCGCGCGATCTCACCCAGGGCCATCGACCGGCGGATATCCAGGTTCGGGTCGCACCCCAGCTCGCCGAGCTGCCGGGCGACGTGCGCGATGCTCCGCTCCAGGTCGAGCGCATCCGCCAGATCCAGGGAGCCGTGGACGTTCACCGTGCCGCGCAGGGTCCCGGTCAACGGGTCCGCATAACCGACCTCGCCCAGGTCGATCGACAGGTATCGGTCGCCATCGGCTGCGTGGCGTTCGGCCTCGGTGGTCTCGGGGTCGAACCGCGCTGCCGCCTCCGCCACCAGCCGGTCGACCTCGGGACCGGTGGCCCTGCCCGCGACGTACGCAATGTGCCGGTCGACGAACCCGGCCCCCTCGAACGTCAACGACCGTGTGGTCTGCGCGATCCGCCGGCCCCGCCAGACGTCGACCTCACCCGCCGCCACCCGCGCATGCACCCGCGGCAGCCGCCAGCGCAGCTCCACCGCATCGCCCACCAGCCGACGGGCGGCATCGAACGAGCAACCCCGCGCAGCGGCGACCTCCCCGATGCAGAACTCCGCCACCACCGGCGCCCCCGGCCCACCCAGCTCGAGGAATTGATCCCCAGCCAAAGCCTCGGAATCCCACTCGCCCAACGACGTGATCGGATCACCCACCACCTCGTCCGAGGTGTGCGCCGCAGCCCAGTCACCCACCGCCACGAACGCAGCCGCCTCCGCGACACGAGCAGCAGCCGTGCGCTCGCGGACCGCCTCGATCAACGCAGTCGCCGTGGTGTGGGTCCCCCGATCCATGTCACCGACCCTAGTCGAACAGACATACGATCACCACCTCTCGATGGTGATCTGTGGATGACCGATTGCGGCGGGGCTACCGGGAGGGGCGGGGCACGTACGCCGAGCTGAGCGCGCCGACCTCGCACACGGGGTCGCCGTCGGGTGTCGTCCACACCAGGCGGCCGTCATCGTCGGTCGCGAGACGGAGGACGATGCCGTCGACCTCGGGGAAGGGGCCCCAGATCTCCTCGCAGGCGAGGGTCTGGAGATCGTCGAGCACGAAGGGCTCCGGCGAGTCGGAGGGCAGCAGGCTCCAGCCGTTCGTCCGCACGATGCGCAGCGCGTCGACGTCGAGATCGCTCTCGTCCGGCGTGAGCAGCAGGGCCGGATCGCCTGTACGGAAGATCCACCCACGGCCGTCCAGGACTCCCCAGTCGCGGACACCGGCGAGGGCCACGTCCCTCGCGATCTCGTCGAACGACGTCATCGAGGTCCGGCCCATGTCGCTCTCCCTCGCTCGGTGACGCCAGCACGCCGGCTGCGAGCGTAGAGCCGCCGCGGCGGGGATAGCACCCCTCGCCCCCACCGCGCCGTACGTGACAACTCGGCGCCACCACCGCCCCGCACAACCCAGCCCGACGCCCCCGCCGCGGCGTACGTGACAACTCGGCGCCCCCACCAGGCAGGATGTCCCGCATGAGGCCGCAGGTCGTCGCGCACCGGGGGGACAGCGAGGAGAACGCCGAGCACACGCTCGGCGCCTTCCTCGCCGCGATCGAGGCGGGGGCCGACGGGCTCGAGTGCGACGTGCGGCTGACCGCCGACGGGCACCTCGTCTGCGTCCACGACCGCGACCTCCGTCGGGTCGCCGCCCAGCGGCGGGGCCTCATCTCCACGATGGACCTGGCCGACCTCCACCAGGTCGACATCGCGTCCTGGAAGCGTCCCTGGGCGGAGCTCGACGACGAGGCGCCGGTCGTCGACGAGTCGATGCACGGCGTGCTGACGCTGCGGCGCCTCATGGAGGTCGCCGCCGAGGCGCCCCGCCGGATCGAGCTGCTCATCGAGACGAAGCACCCGACCCGGTACGGCGGCCTCGTCGAGCGCCGGCTGGTGCAGCTGCTCAGCGAGTTCGGCTGGGACGGCGCGGACTCGCCGGTGCGGATCATGAGCTTCGCCCACACGGCGCTGCAGCGCGTGCAGCGCCTGGCCCCCGAGGTCCGCGTCGTGCAGCTCTTCGAGCGCGCGGAGATGTGGCCCGCGCTGCGCCGCATGGTCGGCCGCGACTGGCTGGTGGGACCCGGCATCGGCGAGCTCACCGACCACCCGGGCCTCGCCTGGCGGCTCGCCGAGTCGCCGCACGAGATCAACGTCTGGACCGTCAACACCCCCGAGCAGCTCGCGCTGTGCCGCAGCCTCGGGGTGACGGCCGTGATCACCGACCGCCCCCGCGTGATGCGCGGCCTCGTCGACGCCCTCCCCGCGGACGACCCCTGAGCCCGCCCTCTACGCTGGCGCGCATGGCGAAGCGCTCCCGCACCAAGGCACGTGACCAGCAGCAGACCCCCGGCGAGGTCGGGCCCCGGCAGCCCTGCCCGTGCGGCTCCGGCCGGCGCTACAAGGCGTGCCACGGCTCGCCCGACGGCCCGCCCCCGGTCTTCGTGAAGCGGCCCTTCGAGGGCCTCGTCGCCGAGGGCGACCTCATCGCGCTGCGCGAGCTCGTCCCCGCCGCGACCGCGCCGCTGAAGCTCAAGGAGGGCGACCGCGAGGTCGTGCTGGCGACGCTGCTGCCCGGCGCCGCCCCGGCGTACGTCGACGGTGACGGCCGCGTCGTGCTCGCGCTCCAGGTGCTCCACGGCTTCGGCGACCCCGCCCGCGACCTGGGCGCGGTGCTCGTGCAGGCACTCGACTACGCCGAGCAGGGCGAGACGGGCACCGTGGGCCTGACGAGCGACCCGGGCGAGGGTCCGCGCCTGCAGGACCTCGTCGTGGACGAGCCGCTCGACGTCACGGTGCACGACTCCTTCGGCTACTGGGCCGACCTCATCGGCGACGAGACCGGCGCGGTCGCGTCCGCGGCCGAGCAGGCGGACGCCCAGATGACGCCGAGCCGCAAGCTCACCGGCGTGCCCGCGGCGTACTGGGCGGACGTGCACACCAAGGAGCACCTGCGCTGGGTGATGCCCGAGCCCGAGGACGAGCTCCTCGACGCCCTCGCCCGGCTGCACGCGGCCGGGGAGGACCAGGTCGCGGAGGGCTCGAGGCTCGTCGGCATGTTCCGGGCCCACGGCCTGCTCACGCCCGTGTGGGACCTGCCCGCCGGCACCGGCGCCGAGGTGCTCGAGGAGGGTGCGGCGGCGTTCCGGGAGCGGCTCGACGCCGCGCTGGCCACCACCGAGCCGCTGACGACGGAGCAGCGGTCCGTGCGGTCGGCGCTGGCCGGCCGCCAGGTCACCATCCGCTGATCCCCCGACGGGCCTGACACTCTTCCGCTGAGTCAGATTCCAGCGAACGCGCAGGTCAGGTGGCACGCGACACGCGAGATCGACTGGTCGTGGGGAGTTGCCACCAGCCGGTCGGGTCAGTAGATTCCTCTCGTCCGGTCGTTGCTGTATCCCCCGTCAGCAGCGGCCGGACCCTCAACGTGAGCGACGGCCGGCACCCTGCAGGGTGCCGGCCGTCGCCGTTTCTGCGACCCGGACGGGTCAGACGTTCACGCCGAAGTCCGAGGCGATGCCGCGCAGGCCCGAGGCGTAGCCCTGGCCGACGGCCTTGAACTTCCAGTCGCCGCCGCTGCGGTAGACCTCGCCGAAGACCATCGCGGTCTCGACGGAGGCGTCCTCCGACAGGTCGTAGCGCGCGATCTCCGAGCCGTTGGCCTGGTTCACGACGCGGATGAACGCGTTGCGGACCGCACCGAAGTTCTGGCTGCGGGTCTCGGCGTCGTAGATCGAGACCGCGACGACGATGCGCTCGATCTCGGCGGGCACGGAGGCGAGGTTGGCCTTGATGACCTCGTCGTCGCCGTCGCCCTCACCGGTGGTGTTGTCGCCGGCGTGCTCGATCGAGCCGTCCGGGGACTTGAGGTTGTTGAAGAAGACGAAGTGCTGGTCGGAGACGACCTTGCCGCTGGCGCCGAGCAGGATCGCGGACGCGTCGAGGTCGAAGTCGCCGCCCGAGAACGTGTTGACGTCCCAGCCGAGGCCGATGTCGATCGCGGTGAGGCCAGGGGCCTCCTTCGACAGCGAGACGTTGCCGCCCTTGCTGAGCGAGACTCCCATGAAAGCTTCCCTTCGGTCGTGACCCCGGCGGTCGCCGCGGTCGTCAGTGGTGCGTCGTGGTTCGTCCAGTTGTAACGAACCGGTGGTCGCCGGAGTGCCCGCCACGGCCGGTGTTCACACCCCGTACGTCGCGGGACCGCCTACTGCTGCTGCGAGCGCTGCACCAGGCGGTGCCCCAGTGCCCCCGCGGACTGGGCGTCGAGGAGGTTCGTCTGGCTCTCCACGAGCTTCATCAGGGCGCCGTCCACGCGGAGCTGCTCCGAGCTCTGCATGAGCACGGTGCCGGCGCCGGTGAAGTCGTACTGGCGCTCCTCGCCGGACTCGCGGCCGAACATGCCCTGGATGCCGGCCATGAACGACTGGGCCATCCAGTGGTGGTCGTAGTGCTGGCTCGGCGACGGGCAGTCGGCCCAGCCGAGCAGCGCGTCGGGGTCGGCGCGGAACGGCGGCTCCACGAAGATGACCGGCCCGTTGGAGGACGCGAGGAACTTGCCGGTGCCGATGAGCGTGACGAAGCCGGGCACGATCGACTGCTTCAGCTCCAGCGACGTCTGGAAGCCCAGCAGGTTCGTCTGCTTGATCGTGAGGTTGCCCTCGTCGAGGTCGTAGGAGTTCACGTCGTAGCCCCGGTCGGCCACGATCACCTTGCCCTGGCCGGCGGCGACGACCCACTCGCTCGCGTAGAGCGGCGAGGAGAAGCGGGCGGCGACCCAGGAGGCGCGGGAGGCGTACTGGCTCACCCCGGCGAACTCGACGTTGCCGTAGTACGCGATCATCGCGCCCTTCGACACGAACCACTCGCCGGCCAGCGCGATGGAGAACGCATAGGGGTTGACGTTGTCGTCGGCCGGGAGGCTGCTCGCGTCCCAGGTCGGGGTCTCGATGCCGTCGATCATCAGAACTTCTCCTCCGAGGCCTGGACGTAGACGGTGCCGTGGCCGGAGACGTGCAGCTGGAACGCCTCGCCCGAGCCTCGGCCGATGAGGTCGCGCATGCCGACGGACGCCTTGAGGTCGACCTGCAGCGCGCCGGTGTGCGCGACGTACGCCTGCGGGTCGACGCCCACGGTCTCGCCGTTGAGCTGGATGGGGAACGTGCCGCCGTGCGAGAGCACGGAGACGGTGCCGTTGCCCGACACCCGGGTGGTGAACAGCCCCTGGCCGGTCATCGCGCCCCGCACGGCGGAGCGGCCACCGCCCTGCCCCACCATCTCGACGCCGGTCTGGAGGTTCGCGTCGTGGGCCAGCAGCCGGTCGGCCTCGACCACGAGCGAGTCGCCGGTCAGGTCGATCACCGTCACGTAGAGCCCCCGGAAGCCGTAGAGCACGGAGCCCTGGCCCTCGGCGACCATCATCTTGTTGCTCTCGCCCGCCATCATCGTGCCCACCATGCCGCCGATGCCCTGTGCGGCGCCGGAGACGGGTCGGAAGGCGACCTGGCCGGAGTAGCCGAGCATCGCGCCGCGGCGGGCGAGCACGGGATTGGCCTGCGAGACCTGCACGCGGACCACCTTGGAGTTGACGACCTCGTACGTCACGTCGAGCCCCCTCACCGCTCGGCCGGCTGGATGTACACCCGGCCGTGCCCCTCGAACCGCAGCGAGAACGGCTCGCCACCTCCGTCGCCGACGAGCGAGCGCCAGCTCACGCCCGAGACGAGCGACATCTGCAGGTTGCCGAGACCCGCGACGTACGCGTCGGGGTCGACCACCAGCGGCTGTCCGGGCACCACCTCGAGGCCGATCAGCGGACCGTCGGAGACGATCCCCAGCTGGCCCGAGCCCATCACCTTGGTGGTGGCGAGGCCCTGGCCGGTCGTCATGCCGCGCAGCCCGGCGAACTGCACGTCGAGCTTCAGCTCGCCCGCGACCGCCAGGATGTGCTCCGACTCCACCGTGACGGTGTCGTTCTGCACGTTGATGACGGTGACGTCCTGCGCCTGGTAGGCCAGGTGGACCCGGCCGTTGCCCGTGCACTCCATGAGCGAGATCGACTCGCCGGCGACGCGCTGGCGGATCGCGGCCCGGAAGCCGCCCCCGCCGCCCATGCCGGCGCTCTTGAACTCGACCTGGCCCTGGTAGGCCACCATCGAGCCGGACATCGCCCTCACGGTGGTGCCGGCGACGTCCGCCAGCAGCACCTTCTTGTTCGCGGTCAGACGAGCCACGCAGCGCCTCCCTGGTCACCCCGCGGGTGCTCCCCCGACGGGCCGGTCGGAGCCTAGCCCTGCGGCTCCGCCCGGCGCAGTACCCGCCCGCGCAGTCCCGGGAAACCTTTCACCCCGGTGCGACGGATCTTCCGGAACCGGTAGGGCAGGTGCTCGGGGCTCTCCTCGCCGGTCAGCAGCGACAACGCCTCGCGTGCGCGCTGGTAGGCGTCGTCGGCGAGCCCCTCCGCCCGGCGCCGCACCTCGTCGTACGGCGCGAGGCCGCCCCCGTCGGGCGCGGGGGCCTCGTCGGGCTCGTCCTCCTCCGGGGGATCGTCGGGCTCGTCGTCCTCCGGAGGCGTCGCGATCCCCACGAGGACGTGCTGCAGGCCCTCGTCGACCACGACCGTCCCCGGGCGGGCGAGCGAGGTGAGTCGAGCGGCGACGTTCACGGTGCTCCCGTAGACGTCACCGAGGCGCACGACGACCTCGCCGTGGGCGAGACCGGCCCGTACCGGCGGGAACGGGTCGTCCGGGTCGGCGCCGCGCTCGGTGAGGATGAGCGCCACCTCGACGGCCGCGACCGGGTCGTCGGTGACGTAGAGGATCTCGTCGCCGATGGTCTTGATGACGCGGGCGGCGTGGTCGGTGACGACGGTGGTGGCCGTGTCCTCGAAGCCCTCGACCCAGGCGACGAGCTCGGCCTCGGAGAGGTTCCGGCTCTGCGTGGTGTAGCCGACGATGTCGACGAAGCCGACGGTGAGCGCCTGGCCGGGCAGGGCCGTCGGGGTGAGCATCCGGTTGGCGGCGCTCACGAGGTGGCGCCGCCAGATGTAGCTCTGCAGCACCTCGAGGCGCGGCAGCACCTCCGCCGTCAGCTCCGCGACGCGCAGGTCGGGCTCGTCGGAGTCGAGCGCGCGCCGGGCGAGCAGGTCGGTCTGCCACTCGGCCAGGCGGGCGAAGCTGCGACCCCACGTGCGCACCAGGGCGGCCTGCGACTCGGCGTCGAGGATGCCGAGCATCACCAGGTCGCGGGCCAGCGACAGCGCCTCGACGTCCGCCTCGGTGAACGCGACGTCGTCGTCGTCGTGGTGCGGGAAGCCGAGGCGGTGCCACAGCTCCTCGGCCAGGGCGAGGGGCACGCCGACCCGCTCCGCGACCTGGCGCCGCGTCAGGTGGGGCTCGCCGCCCAGCAGCGCCGCCTCGACCTGGCGGCTCGCGTCAGCCGTTGCCACCGAGCCGCTCGGCGGCGGCGGCGCGGATCGCCTCGCCGAAGGCCGGCACCGTCGTGCTCAGCTCGTCGATGGCCTGCGGGGTCAGGTGCACCACCTTGAGCCGCGTGGTCGCGACGACCGTGGCGGACCGGAGGGTGTGGTTGACGATCGCCATCTCGCCCATGATGTCGCCCGGCCCGAGGGTCGCGATCTCCTCGCCCCCGCGGCGGACGGACACCTCGCCCTCGAGGATGATGTAGGCCTTGTCGGCGCCGGTCCGCTCGCTGATCGGCGACCAGCCGGCGGGCAGCGGCAGCTCCGTCCCGGCCTTCTTCACCGTGGCGATCTCGGCGGGGGTCAGTGCGTCGAAGATGGGCATGCGCTACCTCTCGGGACTCACCGGCAGCGGCTCTCGGTGCCGGTTCGTGATGATCAGGATCGATGTGGCGCGATCCTCGCGGAATGGCCCGCGGGGTGTCCAGGGTCGGCCCCACCCGCCCAACGTGCCGGGGCGTGCGGGGTCACGCGCGCGCAGCAGTCCGGTGTCAGGCGAGGGGGTCCCGCAGCACCGGGCAGCTCATGCACCGCGGCCCGCCGCGGCCCGAGCCCAGCTCGGACCCGGCAATCCGAACCACCTCGATGCCGGCCTCCTCCAGCCGGGCGTTGGTCTCGTCGTTGCGCTCGTAGGCGACCGCCACCCGCGGTGCGAGGGCGAGGGTGTTGTTGCCGTCGTCCCACTGCTCCCGCTCCGCGGTCACCGGGTCGAGCCCGGTGTCGATCCGGTGGAGCCGCTCGATCCCCATCGCGGCCGCGGCGGCCTCGAGGAACGGCGCGGCCGGCGCCACGCGGAGCACCAGCTCGGACTCGCTCCGGTCGCCGACGGGCTCCGCCAGCGTGACCGCGTGGGCGCGGAGCGTGTCGGCGACGTTGGGGTACATCACCACCTTGTCGACGTCGACCATCGTGCAGACGGTGTCGAGGTGCATGGTGGCGCGCTCCTGCGCTATGGGCACCGCCAGCACGGTGTGGGCCAGCCCGCCGTGGAACGCCTGGCGCGCGAGGCGCTCGACCCCGGCGGGCGTCGACCGCTCACCGACCCCGACGGCGATGACGCCGGGGGCGAGGAGCAGGACGTCCCCACCCTCGACGTACTCGTTCTGCCAGCCGTGGATCCGCTCGGCGCCCGCGAAGCGCGGGTGGAGCGCGTAGATCAGCTCCGTCAGCTGGGTCTCCCGGCTGCGCGCCGGCATCGCGAGGCTCGTGACGGCCACGCGGTCGCGCACCCACACGCTGGAGTCGCGGGTGAAGAGCAGGTTGGGCAGGGGATCGACGAGGAAGTCGTCGGGGGCCAGCAGCGACGTCACGAGGCCGTGCCCGCCGCGTACCTCGTCGTTGCGGATGCCGGCGGTGAGCGCCTCGGTGAGCTCGGCGGGGGAGGCGTCGGCCAGCGCGTCGGCCAGGTAGTCGCGCAGCGTGTCCCCGAGGTGGCGGCTGCGGAGCACGTCGGCGATCGCGTCCCGGCGCGCGTCGCTCGACGCGAACGTCTCCGTCAGCAGGTCGGTCAGGTAGAGCACCTCGACGTCCCGGTCGCGCAGGGCCTGGGCGAAGGCGTCGTGCTCCTCCTGCGCACGTCCCACCCACGGGATCCCGTCGAAGAGCAGCCGGTCGTTGTTGCGGGGGGTGAGCCGGCGCAGCTCGGCGCCGGGCCGGTGCAGCACCACCGTGCGCAGGCGCCCCACCTCGCTGTCGGCACCCCACCCGGCCGTCGTCGTCGCCGTCATGCGGCCACCGTAGTGCTCCGGTCGTGCATTCCGGGGGGACTGGACCGGTACGCCCGGACCCAGCCATTTCCCCGCGGCCCGGGGTCGCTGCGCCGTACCCTTCCTCGACGCCCGCCGGGCGGGTCGCCGGGGGAGGGCACATGGGGGGACGTCGTCCGCTGACGACCGCGGTCCCGCCTGCCCTCTGGGCGGTGGCGGGCACCGCGTTGCTGGTGCAGTCGCTGCTGACCTGGACGTCGCGGGGCGCGTTGTCCACGACCGCCCCCGTCGACGTGCTCGGCCTGGTCCGCGCCGGCTCCCTGTCGTCGGTCTCGACCGCGGAGGTCGTCGCCCTCGTCGCGCTCCCGGTGCTGGGTGCGGTGCTGCTGGCCGGTGCCGCCCTGACGGGCCGTGCGGTACGCCGCGTGCGCGCCCTCCTCGGGCTCGGCGCCGTCACCGTGACCGGTCTGCTGCTCGTGCGCGTGGCGGACCTCGACCCCACCGACCTGAGCGGCGCCCGACCCGGTCCCGGAGCGCTGCTCGCCGCCCTGGGGGCGCTCGCCGCCCTCGCCGCCCTCGGCGCCGACGTCCGGTCGCCGACCCCTGAGGAGAACCCCCGATGAGCCACGCCTCCGTCCTGCCGCCGCTGCCGCCACGGCCCGCGGGGTCGACCGACCCGGCGGGCCGTGGGGGACGCCGTACCTGGCTCGTCCTGGCCCTCGTCGCCCTCGCGGTGGTGCTGCTCGGCGTCGCCGCCGTGCGCGTGCTCGCCGGCGTCGCGTCGGGCGCCTCGTCGCCCGAGCAGGCGGTCGAGGACTTCCTCGAGGGCGCGGCCGCCGAGGACGGGGTCGCCTCGCTCGCAGCGCTCAGCCCCGGCGAGGCCCGGGGCGCCGACGCGCTCCAGGAGGCCGTCGAGCAGCGGCTGGCCAGCCTCGAGCTCGACGGCACCGCGCTCGCGGGCGACGGCCTCGTGGCGAGCATCGAGGACCTCGAGCTGTCGTCCGAGCAGCTCGCCGACGGCGTCGCCCGGGTGACCGTCGAGGGCGGCACGTTCGTCATCGAGCGCGAGGACGGCGAGCCGATCGACCTCGGCGAGACCTTCGGGCCGCTGGGTGCGCTCGTCGGGCTGGGGGCGTTCGCGTCGATCGAGGTCGAGTCCGACGCCTCGGGGTCGGGCTCCGTGATCGTGTCGGAGGGCCCGTCGCGGTCGTTCGACGGCATCGACGACGGCTACGGCTGGTACGCCTACTCGCCCGAGGAAGAGGCGGAGGCACAGGAGGAGCCCGAGGTCCTGGACCGCATCGAGGTGCCGCTGGCGGCGCTGTGGAGCTATGCGGCGGTGCCCTTCGCCTGGTCGGGGGACGACGACCTGGGTGACGGCCCCGACGTCGACACCACCTTCCTCGTCGTGCGCCACGACAGCCGCTGGCACGTCAGCATCGTCGGCACGGTCGCCGACGTGGTCGCCCGCGTCACCGACGCGCCCGTCCCCGACTTCGGGGCGCTCGCCGACGCGCTGGACGCGGCGGAGAGCGGCGACCGCGCCGTGGGGGCGACCCCGGACGATGCGATCCGGCTGCTCGTCGAGAGCTTCGGCGACGGGCAGGTCACCGACGTGCTCGACGCGCTTCCCGTCGACCTGGTCGGTGGGCTCTACCCGTTCGCGTCGGCCCTGCAGGACCTCGCGGACGAGGACGGGCTGGCGCTCGACCTCGCGGTGACCGACCTCGCGACGACGCAGGTCAGCGACGCGAACGGCCTCGTGCGGGTGCGGGTCGACCGGCTCGCCGCGGAGGGCACGGCCGTCGAGGGCACGCACTCCGACGACGTGGACCTCGTGCTCGACGGCTCCTGCCTGACGGTCGAGGGCGACGAGGAGTGCCTGCCGGCCGACTTCGTGGACGCGACGACGATCGACGGTCTCGTGCTGACCCTCGTCGAGGTCGAGGGCGGCTACCAGGTCGATCCGCTGGCGACGCTCTACGACAACCTCGCCACCGTGGCGGCCGAGCTGCCCGAGGCCTGGCTGACGCAGCTCATGGGCCCCGCGACGTACGGCGAGCGCACCCCCGTCGGCACCGGCACCACGACGGTGACGACCGACGAGGCCGGCTCGGTGGTGCTCGAGGTGCCCGCGGACGCCGGCGACGTGCTGTCGGTGGCGGTGGAGGCGGGTGTCGAGGTCGACGGGCTCGACGTCTACCAGGCGGCGGAGCCGGACCTCCCGGACTACGAGACGTCCGTCCACCACGGCCTCTGGGACGAGGGCGGTGAGGGGGAGCCCGCCGTCGTCGCGACGACCGTGACCGAGTCCGGCGACCAGCTCGTGCACGTGCAGCTCGCCGAGCGGCGGAGCGCGGAGGTCGCGGTGACCGTCAACGTGGGCGCGGTGCCGACCGTGGTGCCCGGGGACGCGGTCGAGCTGCAGTACGGCACCTACGGGGTGGCCTCCTTCGACGGCGGCGCGGGCGGCGAGGAGGGTGAGGTCGGGACGACCGGCCCCGGCACGACGGGGTACTGCTGGAGCGACGAGCAGTCCTGCATGAGCCTCGTCGTCGCCGCCGGCCCGGGGGTCGTGCTGGAGGTGGAGTCCTTCGAGGACTTCGGCGCCCCGCGCGGCGAGGAGTCCTACGACCTGCCCCGGGCCGAGGCGACCCTGGCCGGAGCCGAGGACGGCCTGCTCGAGACCGCGCTGGTCGACGGGGTGGCAAGGGTCGAGCTCGAGGTGACAGGTGCCGGCTGGGTGCTGCTCGACGCGATCACCTACGACGAGGAGGGCGACATCGCGCTCACCGTGCTGGACGCGGACGGCGACATCGTCGACCGGGCCGATGCGGGCTACACCTACGACGACGAGTGGCTCGACGTCCAGCTCCAGCCGGGCACCTACACCGTCGAGGTGGAGGTCTACGACGGCGGCGACCCGACCGGCGACGTCGACCTGCTGCTCAACTGACGCTCCCACGGCCGCGGCCCGCCACCGACTAGGGTCCCCTCCCGTGTGGATCGTCGTCGTGCTCGCCCTCGCCCTCGCCGCTGCCAGCCTCGGGGTGGCGGTGGCCGCGCTGCGGCGTACGGCGCGTCCCACCCCCGACGCCGACGTGCCGGCCGACGTGCTCGGCCTGCGCCAGGAGGTCGCCGCGCTGCGCGCCGAGGCCACCGGGTCGCTGCGGCACCTCGCGGTGGTGCGGTACGACGCCCACGGCGACATGGGCGGACACCTGTCGTGGAGCCTCGCCCTGCTCGACGACACCGGCTCGGGCGCCGTCGTGACCTCGATCCACGGGCGCAGCGAGGCCCGCACCTACGCCAAGACCGTCAGCGGGTGGACCAGCGAGCAGCAGCTCTCGCCGGAGGAGGCGGAGGCCATCGGCGCCGCGCGGCCCTGACCGCTTGCGGGGTCGGGGAGTCGCTGCCACCCTCGGCACCATGAACGATCTCAGCCACCGGATGGCCGAGCTGGCGCGTGACCTCGACGGGACGCGCGGCACCGTCGACACGGCCGAGCACGCCGTGCGGGCGGCCGTGGAGACGATGCCGTCCTGCGCGGGCGCCGGGCTGACGCTGCTCCACCGGGACGGCACGCTCGAGACCGTCGCCGCCACCGACGACGCGGTCCTCAAGGGCGACCGGCTCCAGTACGAGCTGGGCGAGGGGCCGTGCGTGCAGGCCATCCGCGACGACGCCGTCGTGCACTCGCCCGACCTCGCGGCCGACTCCCGCTGGCCCCGGTGGGTGGAGCAGGTGGTGCCCGACCTCGGCGCGCGCTCGATGCTCGCCGTACGGCTGTGGACGCGGCGCGACGACATCGGCGCCCTCAACCTCTACTCGACCGAGGTCGGGGGCTTCGACCACGACGAGCGGGAGACGGCCCTCACCCTCGCCGCGCACACCGCCGTCGCGATCGCGGCGTCGTCCGACATCGACGACATGCACGCCGCGATGGAGCGCCGCACCCGGATCGGGGCCGCGATCGGGATCGTGATGGAACGGCACGGCCTCACGCAGCCGGTGGCCTTCGAGGTGCTGCGTCGCCTCTCGCAGGAGCAGAACCGCAAGCTCCACGACATCGCGGGCGAGGTCGTGGAGGGCGGTCGTCTCACCGACGGTTGAGCGCGTCATTTGCTCGCGGGCCCCCTGACCTGGCAACTTATGCCCTGCGGTTGAGCAGGCAGCCGAGGGCGGAGTGTGCCCGGGCTGCGGATGAAGGTTGCTCGACGTGCGTGTGTCGGACCTCGGTCGACGAATGGCGGAGCTCGCTCGCGAGCTGCACGACCTGCGAGGGGTGAGGGCCACCCGGGACCAGGTGGTCACCGCTGCCCGCGAGCTCCTCCCCTCCTGCACCGACGCCAGCCTCGCTGTGCTCGGCCCGGGCGGCTCCCTGCGCAGCGTCGCCGCCACCGACCCCCGCGTGGGTCGGGCCGACGAGCGCCAGCAGGCCCTCGACGAGGGGCCCGCCCTCGACGCGCTCCGCGGCGAGGTGCTGGTGCACTCCTACGACCTGGCCGCGGACGGCCGCTGGCCGGACTGGTCGCACGAGGCCACTCGCGACCTCGGTCTCCGCTCCCTGGTCAGCGTGCGGCTCTCCACGCAGCGCGACGAGGTCGGGGTGCTGACGCTCTACTCGGACGCGGTCGGAGGCTTCGGGCACGAGGAGCGGGAGAGCGCCCAGGTCATCGCCGCCCACGGTGCCGTCGCTCTCGCGGCCGCCCACGACGTCGAGCGCATGGCCGACGCCATGACGCGCCGCACCCGCATCGGGGCCGCGATGGGCATCGTGATGGAGCGCTTCGAGCTCGAGGAGACCGTCGCGTTCGAGGTGCTCCGGCGCCTCTCGCAGGAGCAGAACCGGAAGCTCGTGGACATCGCCGACGAGCTCGTGCGCGAGCGCGAGGTCGAGGGGCTGGGCCCGCCGCGGCGGGAGTGAGCCGGCGAGGCCTCGCTCCCGGGGTGGTGCCGGGCCCTGCGGAAGGAAAACGCGGACCGTGACCGGGCCGTGATCAGGCGGGGTGGAGGAAAGTGCGCCACGGCCCGATCCGGGTCGAGGAGAGTGCGAACTCCTGGCCCGCGACACGCCGTACGAGGGTGCAGTCCGTCCGCGTTTTCTTCGTCCCCGCCGGGCCGCCCCCGCAGCCCGTCCGCGTTTTCTTTCCCGGGTGGCGGCGCCCCGCGCACTTTCCTCACCCGGGGGCGATCCCGCGATCCCGCGATCGCGCGCCGCGTCAGCGCGGGACGCGCACGAGCAGGCGCCCGTGGATGCACTCCATGCGCAGCTCGCGGCCCGAGCCGATCGAGTCGCCGTCGAGCTGGCGCGGGGTGTCGGTGTGGGCGCGGACGACGATGGAGCGGCCCCGGAAGCGGTTGATGGTCTCGTCGGTGCGCTGGCGCTTGAAGAGCACGCGCACCGCGAGCGGGATCCACGACCAGAAGCGGCGCGGGTGCAGCAGCACGACGTCGAGCATCCCGTCGTCGATGGTCGCGTCGGGCAGCAGCGGCATGCCGGCCTGGAGGTAGCCGACGTTGCCGACGACGACCGTGCGGGCGCGGTGGGTCGTGGTCTCGCCGCCGTCGACGGTGATGTCGACCTTGACGGCGGGGAACATCAGCGACGTCATGCCCGAGAGCACGTAGGCCAGCCAGCCGACCTTCTTCTTGATGTCCTCGTTGACGCCCTCCATGATCGCGGCGTCGAAGCCCATGCCGGCCATGACCATGAAGTGCGTGTCCTCGATGCCGTCGCCGCCGACGTGGACGAGGTCGATGGCCCGGTCCTGGCCGTTGAGGCCGACGTCGATGGCGGAGCGCAGGTAGAGCGGGATGTCGAGGTTGCGGGCCAGCAGGTTGCCGGTGCCGGCCGGGATGATCCCGACGGGCACGCCCGTGCCGGCGAGCTCCGCGCAGACCTCCCGGACGGTGCCGTCGCCGCCGCAGACGAGCACCAGGTCGGCGCCGGCGGTCGCGGCGGCGTGGGCCATGCCGGTGCCGGGGTCCTCGATGGTGGTGAGGTACCAGTCCGGCTCCGACCAGCCCGCCTCCGTCGCGAGACGGGTCACGACCGTGCGGAACACCTCGACGTCCTCGACCTTGATGGGGTTGAGCACGACGGCGAGGCGTCGCTCCGAGGAGTAGACCTCCGGCAGCGGCTCCGTCTTCACCGCGATGCTCCGCGGCAGGGGGGAGAAGAGGGCGAGGCCGGCGAGCACCATCGCGACGCCCAGCAGCGCCCCGCCGACGGTGTCCGTGGGGTAGTGGCGCCCGAGCAGCACGCGGTCGAGCGCGACCACGACGACGAGCAGCACGCCGAGGGCGACGACCACGCGCCGTACGGTCTTGCGGCGCACGACCATGACCGACAGCACGAGACTGACGCCCGCGAGGGCGGTCACCGACGACACGTGGCCCGAGGGGAAGGACTTGCTGGTCAGGGTGCCGACGACGTCCTGCCACTCCGGTCGCGGGCGACCCACGACGAGCTTGATCGCGGTCGTCGCGACGGCCGTCGCCACCATGACGATGACGACGTAGATCGCGGCCCGGCGCTGCGTGCGCACCAGCGCGAGCGCCAGCACGACGGTCATGATCGTCACGCCGACGGTGCCGAAGACCACCTCCACGCCGGCCAGCAGGTGGCGCAGCCAGTCGACGTCGGTGCGCCAGGACTGCACGCCCTCCCCGCGCTGGTCGAGCTCGGCCAGGGGTCCCCACCCGCCCGTGACGGCCGCCCCCAGCCCGGCGAGCAGCACCAGGCAGACGGCCGCCCAGCCGAGCAGCAGCGTGCGGGAACGGTCGAGCATGCGGTCTCCTTCCGCGGCGGTGCAGCGGCGTACGACGGGGGTGGGGCCGGGCGCGCAGGGCCCGGCAGGGCACCCGGGAGAGTATGCACGTCACACCGCGGGCACCGGCCTTCCCCGGCGACGCCCCGGGCGCCGTGAGATTCTCCCCCCATGACGGGCAACGAGCGGTTCTGGGCGGTCATCCCCGCGGGCGGCGCCGGCACGCGGCTGTGGCCGGTGTCGCGGGCGGGTCGTCCCAAGTTCCTCCACGACCTCACCCGCTCGGGCCGTTCGCTCCTGCAGCAGACCTGGGACCGCGTGCAGCCCCTGGCGGGTGACCGCGTGCTCGTCGTCACCGGGACGGCCCACCGGGACGCCGTCGTCTCCCAGCTGCCCGACCTGCCCGCCGACCAGCTCCTCGCCGAGCCGACGCCGCGCGACTCGATGGCCGCGATCGGCCTCGCCGCCGCGGTGCTCGAGGCCCGCGACCCGGAGGCGGTGCTCGGCTCGTTCGCCGCCGACCAGGTGATCCACGACGTCGACGGCTTCACGGCCTGCGTCGCCGAGGCCGTCGCGCTGGCCGCCGACCGCGAGGTCGTCGTCACCATCGGCATCGAGCCCACCCACCCGTCCACGGCGTTCGGCTACATCCGCTCCGGCGACCTCGTGGACCCCGCGGGCGGCGGCACCGCCCGCATCGTCGAGGAGTTCGTCGAGAAGCCCGACGCGGAGCGCGCCGCGGCGTACCTGGCGACGGGGCAGTACCGCTGGAACGGCGGCATGTTCGTCGTGCGCGCGCGCGTGCTGCTCGACCTGCTCGCCGCGAACCACCCCGTGCTGGCCGCCGGCCTGCGGGAGATCGCCGCCGACCCGACGCGGCTCGACGCGCTCTGGCCGGACCTCGAGAAGATCGCCATCGACCACGCCGTCGCGGAGCCCGCGGCCGAGCTGGGCGTCGTCGCGACCGTCCCCGGCACCTTCGACTGGGACGACGTCGGCGACTTCGACGCCCTCGCCGGGCTGCTCGGCGCCGACACGGGGGACGGGGCACCGGGCACCGGCCTCGCCGTGCTGGGCGACCCTGCACGGGTGCGCACGATCGACGCCTCGGGCATCGTCGTGGCCGACGGCCGGCGGGAGATCGCGGTGGTGGGCCTCGACGACGTGGTGGTGGTCGACACCGGCGACGCGCTCCTCGTGACGACGCGGGCCCGCGCGCAGGACGTGAAGAAGATCGTCGAGGGCCTCAAGGCGGACCGCCGCACCGAGCTGCTCTGAGCCTGACCGATAACCTCGGCCCATGATCGACCCCCGCCTGCTCCGTGACGACCCCGACCGCATCCGCGCCGCCCAGGCCAAGCGGGGGCTCTCCGACGAGGTCGTCGACGTCGCGCTGACGGCCGACCGCACCCGCCGCGACGCCATCGCGGTCTTCGAGGCGAAGCGGGCGGAGCAGAAGCAGGTCGGCAAGCTGATCCCGCAGGCCGCGCCGGAGGAGAAGCAGGAGCTGCTGGCGCGCACCAAGGCGCTGGCCGCCGAGGTGAAGGCGGCCGAGGAGCAGCAGAAGGCCGCGGAGGTCGCCTGGAACGACGCGCTCCTCGCCATCCCCAACCCCGCCGCCGAGGCCACGCCCGCGGGCGGCGAGGACGACTTCGTCGTGCTCGAGGAGGTCGGTACGCCGCGGGACTTCGCCTCCGAGGGCTTCGAGCCGCGCGACCACGTCGAGCTCGGTCGGCTGCTCGGGGCGATCGACATCGAGCGGGGCGCGAAGGTCTCGGGCAGCCGGTTCTACTTCCTCACCGGGGTCGGCGCCCAGCTGGAGCGGGCCCTCGTCAACATGGCGATGGACCAGGCGCACGAGTCGGGCTTCACCGAGGTCATCCCGCCCGCGCTCGTGAAGCCGGAGGCGATGGCGGGCACGGGGTTCCTCGGCCAGGCGGCCGACGACGTCTACCGCATCGAGGGCCAGGACATGTACCTCGTCGGCACCTCCGAGGTGCCCATGGCGGCGTACCACGCGGACGAGATCCTCGACGCGGGGTCGCTGCCGCTGCGGTACGCCGCGTTCAGCCCCTGCTACCGCAAGGAGGCCGGCTCGCACGGCCGCGACACCCGGGGCATCATCCGGGTGCACTGGTTCGACAAGGTCGAGATGTTCGTCTACACGACGCTCGAGGACGCCGAGGCCGAGCACCAGCGCCTGCTCGGCTGGGAGAAGGCGTTCCTCGACAAGCTCGAGCTGGCGTACCGGGTCATCGACGTGGCCGCGGGCGACCTCGGCCTCAGCGCCCAGCGCAAGTTCGACTGCGAGGCGTGGATCCCGACGCAGGGCAAGTACCGCGAGCTGACCTCGACGTCGAACTGCACCGACTTCCAGACGCGCCGCCTGGAGACGCGCGGACGGTTCGCGGACGGGACGAAGCCGATCGCCACCCTCAACGGCACGCTGTGCGCCATGACGCGCACCATCGTGGCGATCCTCGAGACCCACCAGCTCCCGGACGGCTCGGTCCGCGTGCCCGCCGCGCTCCGGCCCTACCTGGGCGGGCGCGAGGTCCTGGAGGTCGTCGGTGGCTGAGGTCGTGGGGGGGCCGGGCTGGCGCCCCCGCCTCGTCGCGCTCGACATCGACGGCACCCTGCTGCGCTGGGTCGACGGCTCGGGCACGCCCCACGAGGAGGTCAGCCCGGCGGTCGTCGCCGCCATCGGCCGTGCGATGGACGCCGGCGCCCACGTCGTGCTGTCGAGCGGCCGGTCCGTCCACGCCATGACGCCGGTGGCGGACCTGCTGACGCTGCGCGGCCAGCAGACGCCGAGCGGCGACGACCGCCTGTGGATCGTGGCGTCGAACGGCGCCGTGCTCAGCCGGTACGCCCCGCTCGAGGTGGTGCACGAGGAGACCTTCGACGCGCGCGACGCGGTGCGCTCCGTGCTGGAGCAGCACCCGACGGCGCTCATCGCGGTCGAGGACCGCGGGGGGCGGGGCTACCACGTGAGCCGACCGTTCCCCGACGGCGAGCTCGACGGCGAGCTGGTGGTCACCGACCTCGAGCAGATGGTCGCGCAGCCGGTCAGCCGCGTGATCGTGCGGGACCCGGACGCGACCGCGGACGACTTCGTCGAGATGGCCGGACGGCTCGGCCTGCAGGGCACCGACTACGTGGTGGGCTGGACGGCGTGGCTCGACCTCACGCCGGTCGGGGTCTCGAAGGCCTCGGGCCTCGCCCACGTCTGCGCCGACCTCGGGCTCGAGGCCGCCGACGTGCTCGCGATCGGCGACGGACGCAACGACGTCGAGATGCTGGCGTGGGCGGGCCGCGGCGTGGCCATGGGCCAGGCGGTCCAGGTCGTGCGCGACGCGGCCGATGCCGTGACCGGCACCGTCGACGACGACGGCGCGGCGGTCGAGATCGACCGCTGGTTCGGCTGAGGTCCCACCGGTGACGTCCCGCCCCCGCCTCGTCGCGACCGACCTCGACGGCACGTTGCTCGGCGCCGACGGTCGGGTCAGCGACCGCACCCGCGCGGTGCTGGTGGCGCTCGAGGAGGAGCACGACGTGCCGGTCGTGTTCGTCACGGGCCGCCCCGTGCGCTGGATGGACGAGCTCTGGACGGACGTCGGCGGCCACGGCCTCGCGATCTGCTCGAACGGCGGCATCATCTTCGACGTGGCGAACCGGGAGGTCCGCGACGCGTTCCCCCTGACGCCGCCGGTCCTCCTCGACGTCGCCGCCCGGGTCCGCTCCGCCGTGCCGGGCTCCATGTTCGCCCTCGAGACCCTGACGGGCTTCGCCCACGAGCCGGACTGGCTGCCGCGCCCCGGCGGGGGACGGCCGCACCGCGGTCCCGAGCCCGTGGTCGCCCCGCTCGACGCGCTCGTCGCGGACGACGCCCCCGCCTGCGTCAAGCTCCTCGCCCGGCACGACGAGGCCGACCCCGAGGACTACTGGCGGACCCTCGACACCGTCGTGGGCGACCTCGCCACCGTGACGTGGTCCTCGACCGGGGCACTCGTGGAGATCAGCGCCCGCGGCGTCACGAAGGCGACCACCCTGGCGACCCTGTGCGCCGAGCTCGGAGTGGACGCCGCCGACGTCGTCGCCTTCGGCGACATGCCCAACGACGTGCCGATGCTGAGCTGGGTCGGACGCTCCTGGGCGATGGCCGACGCCCACCCCGACGTCGTGGCCGCGGCCGACGCGGTGGCCGGTCGCCACGACGAGGACGGGGTCGCGGCGACCTTGGCCGCGCTGTTCGGTCTGGCAGGATGGGCCGGCGCCGCCGATCAGAGCCCAGGAGGACCCCGATGAACGATCGACCCGCCCGACGCCGCCGCGTCGCCCGGGCCGTCGTCGCCGTGACGGGCGGTCTGTTGCTCGCGCCCGCGGCCGTCGGCGTCACCGCCACCCCGACGTACGCCGCGGCGCCCGCCAGCGCTTGCGACGGCACGCTCGAGGACCAGGTCGCCGCCGCGGACTCCGTCGTGGTCGGCACGGTCACCGACGTGGCCGCGGCGACGACCGAGGGCGGCCCCACCACCCCCGGGACGTCCGGAGTGGCCGACTCCGTGCCGCTCGACGTGCGGCTCGACGTCGAGCGTGTGCTCGCCGGCGACCTCGCCCCCCGCGAGGTGCAGGTCGCGGTCGGCGCGGACGCCACGGGCAAGGGGATGCCGCCGGAGGCCGGGGTGCGGTACGTCGTGCTGCTCGGCGCCGCCACGGACGCCGAGACCGGCGTGCTGGGCGCGGAGACCTGCAGCTTCCTCGCGACCGGTCAGCTGACCGCGGTCGAGGAGGTCATCGCCCAGGAGGAGCAGCCGGACGAGGCCGCCCCCGCGGAGGTCACCTGGTCGGACGTCTCCGACGGCGACACGGGTCCGAGCGCCGCGGGGCTCGCCCTGCCGGGGCTGCTCCTGGCCGCCATCGGCGTCTTCGGGCTCGCGGGCACCGCGCTGCTGGCCCGCATCACCGGCCGCCGCCGCTGACGCTGGCCCTCGGGGTCAGAGGTACATGCCGCCCGATCGCGGCGCCTCGCCGTCGTCGCTGCGCGCCGGGCCGGGAGCCGCGGGAACGCCCGGTGCCCCCTGACCACCGGGCAGCGCGCGCCGCATCTGCTCGAGCTGGGCGCGGGCCGCCATCTGCTGGGCGTAGATCGCCGTCTGGATCCCCTGGAACAGACCCTCGAGCCAGCCCACGAGCTGTGCCTGGGCGATGCGGAGCTCGGCGTCGCTGGGGGTTCCCTCCGCGAACGGCAGCGAGAGACGCCGGAGCTCCTCGACGAGCTCCGGGGCGAGCCCGGCCTCGAGCTCCTTGATCGACGACTGGTGCACCTCCTTGAGGCGGTTGCGGCTCGCTTCGTCGAGCGGTGCGGCCTTCACCTCCTCGAGCAGCTGGCGGATCATGCTGCCGATGCGCATGACCTTCGCGGGCTGCTCGACGAGGTCGCGCGGGTGGGTGGCGCCGTCGGCGCCGTCGGCGCCGTCCCCGCCGTCCCCGCCGTCGGAGGTCGCCACGCGACCCGCCAGGGCGCTGGCCGGCACGGTCCCCACGGGCTGGCCGTCGGGACCGATGATGACGACCTGGTCCTGCTGCTTCCCGTCCTGCGCCTCGTCGCTCATGCCCCCGAGCCTACTGAGGCGTCAGGAGGACCTTGCCGGAGTGGGACGACTCCTCGAGCAGGCCGTGTGCCTCCGCCGCCCGGTCGAGCGGCAGCGTCGCGTGCACGATCGGGCGCACGGCCCCGGAGCCCACGAGGGGCCACACGTGGTCGGCGACCGCGGCGCAGATGGCGGTCTTCTCCTCCACCGGCCGCGCGCGGAGCGAGGTCGCGTGCACGGAGGCGCGCTTGGTGAGGAGGCGGCCCAGGTCGAGCTCGCCCTTCGCGCCGCCCTGCATGCCGATGACGACGAGCCGGCCCTCGGTGGCGAGGGCGTCGACGTTGCGGGCCAGGTACTTCGCGCCCATGTTGTCGAGCACGACGTCCGCGCCACCGGCCTCCCGGAGCACCGCGACGAAGTCCTCCTCGCGGTAGTCGATCGCCCGCTCCGCGCCGAGCTCCTCGCAGAACGCCCGCTTCTCGGCCGACCCGGCCGTCGTGAAGACCCGCGCCCCGAGGGCGCTGGCGAGCTGGATGGCGAAGGTGCCGATGCCGCCGGCACCGCCGTGCACGAGGAACGTGTCGCCGGAGGCGAGACCGCCGACGGTCACCACGTTCGACCACACCGTGCAGGCGACCTCGGGCAGCGCGGCCGCGGTGACGAGGTCGACCCCCGGCGGCAGGGGCATGAGCTGCCCGGCCGGGACGACGACGTGGGTGGCGTAGCCGCCGCCCGCGAGGAGGGCGCAGACCTCGTCGCCGACGGCCCAGCGGCCCGCCTCGGCCACGCCCTCGCCGAGCGCCGCGACGGTGCCGCTGCACTCGAGCCCGAGCACGTCGCTCGCGCCGGGCGGCGGCGGGTAGAACCCGCGCCGCTGCAGCAGGTCGGCGCGGTTGACGGCGGTGGCGGCGACCTCGACGAGCACCTCGCCCGGACCCGGCTCCGGGTCGGGCCGCTCGGTCAGGACGAGGGCCTCGGGCCCTCCCGGCTCGGGGGCGATGACAGCACGCATGGGGCCGAGCGTAGGCCGCCTACCCTGGGTGCCATGCGTGTCGCGCTCGTGCAGGAGGCCTCCGACCTCGACCCGGCGGTGAACCGCGACCGGCTCGCCGCCCGGGTGGCCGAGGTCGGTCCCGACGTCGACCTCGTCGTGCTCCCGGAGGTGTTCGCCCGCGACTTCGGCAAGGCCGGGTCGGACGTCTCCGCCCACGCCGAGACCCTGGAGGGGCCGTTCGTCACGGCTGCCGTCACGGCTGCCGCCGCCGCGGGCACCACGGTCGTCGCCGGCATGTTCGAGCGCTCGGACGACCCCGACCGCCCGTTCAACACGCTGGTGGTGGTCGACGGCGGGGGCGTGCGCGCGTCGTACCGCAAGATCCACCTCTACGACTCGTTCGGCTACCGGGAGTCCGACCGGCTGCTCGCCGGCCCGACGACGCCCGTGGCCGTCGACGTCGCGGGGTTCCGGCTGGGTCTGCTGACCTGCTACGACCTGCGCTTCCCCGAGCTCGCCCGCACGCTCGTGGTCGACCACGGCGCCGAGGTCCTCGTCTGCCCCGCGGCCTGGGTGGCCGGCGAGGGGAAGGTGCGGCACTGGAGCACGCTCGCGGCGGCCCGCGCGATCGAGAACACGGCGTACGTCGCGGCGACCGGCCAGCCCGCTCCGCGCTACAGCGGCCACTCCGTGCTGCTCGACCCCCTCGGGAGCGTGCTGGCCGAGGCGGGAGTCGACCCGGAGGTGCTGGTGGGGGAGGTCCGGCGGTCCGTGCTGGACGAGGCCCGCCGCACGAATCCGTCGCTCGCCAACCGGCGGCTGTAGCCTTGCCCGCCGTGCCGACCCCCACCGTCTCCCGTGAACGCCGCCTCGGTGCCTGGTGGGTGCTGGTCGTCGGTGGCCTGGCGCTGCTGGTGCTCGGGGGGACCGGCGTGCTGCCCGACGTCACCGAGGGCATCGGTGCCGTCGCGGTGACGAGCGCCTACACGTGGGCGCTGGCCGCGCGCACCGGCGGCCGCCCGATCGTCTTCGCCGCGCTGGCCGCGGTCGCGGGGGCCGTCGTGCTCCTCCTCGACACCCAGGAGCTGCGCACGGGGGCGGCGGTGATGACCTGCACGGTCGGGGCCGTGCTCGGCGTGATGGCCACGGTGCCGGCCCGGCAGTTCCTCATCGCGGTGCGCGAGGTCGTCATCGCGGTGGTGCTCGCCGGCGGAGCCGCGGTCGCCGCCGTCGGCTACGCCCCGACGATCTCGCTGGTGCGGTTCGAGTACACCGTGCTCGCCCTCTCGTTCGTCGTCGTGCTGGGCCTGGTCTACCGCCTCGGCGCCGGCCTCCACGGCCTCGGCCGCCGCGGCGTCATCGCCGTGGTCGTGGGCTCGCTCGTGCTGGCGGTGATCCTGGCGTACGCCGAGGCCCTGCGCCGCTACGGCGCCACGTCGGTCGTCGGGTCCGTGCTCGACTCGGCGAGCTGGATGCTCGAGACCGTCGGGGGCGTGCCGCGCCCGATCCAGGCGGCACTGGGCGTGCCCGCGCTGGCCTGGGGCACCTACATGCGGGCCCGCCGCCGCCAGGGCTGGTGGCTCTGCATCTTCGGCGTGGCCGCGACGGCGCCCGTCGCGAACGGCGTCATGAACCCCTCCGCGACCCTGCTCCAGGCGCTGCTCGGGGTCGTCTACTCGCTCGCCATCGGCTTCGTCATCGCCTACGTCGTGATCCGCGCCGACCTCGCCCTGACGGGCTCCCGCGGCTCGCGCGCGCGGCGCAACGAGGAGCGCAGCGCCGTGCGCCCCGAACCGTCCCGCACGCGCCCGCTGCTCTGAGGGCGCCCGGCCGCCCGGGTCGACCCCGCGCTACCCCGCGGTAACGGCTAGCGTCGTGCCCATGGCTCGCAAGCAGGTCGTGGAGGTCGTCGCCGAGATGGTGGCGTCGGTGGTCGAGGTCGGCTGCGCGGTCGGTGACGACGTCACCCCGCAGAGCACGGTGCTGCTGCTGGAGTCCATGAAGATGGAGATCCCGGTCCACCCCGAGAAGGCGGGCCGCGTGCGCGAGATCAAGGTCGCGCCGGGCGACGTCATCCAGGAGGGTGACGTGCTCGTGGTGCTCGACCCCGCCTGATCCCGGCGCCGTCAGCAGAGGGAGCGGGATTCGAACCCGCGGTGGGTCTCCCCACGACCGCTTTCAAGGCGGTTCCGATCGGCCACTCCGGCATCCCTCCCCACGCGCGGCCGGAGCCGCGCGTCGGGTCCCGAGTGTAGGGGTGCCGGGGACCGCTCAGGCCGGGGGCGACGCCGCGAGGGCGTCGCGCACGCGGACGGTGTGGTTGTCCACGTCGATGAGCAACCGCATGAGGTCGCGCCGCACGACGTCGGGCTCGGGGCTCTGCAGCACGAGCGTGTCGTAGACCCGCACCCGCTCGAGGAGCGTGTTGCGTGCGTCGAGCAGGCCGGCCCCCTCGGGTGCGCGCCAGGCCGGGCCGTAGGTGTCGGTCTCGTTGAGCAGCAGGCTGCGCACGCCGGCGAGCCGCTGGCGCACGGTCCAGCGCCAGTTGCCCAGGGCCGGGCCCTGGCGGCTGTGCGGGGGCGGCAGGGCGTCGAGGGCGACGTGCAGCGCGTGGAGGGCGGGGTGGGGGCTGCGCACGTTCATCTCCTCGGGCGACGTTCGGGTCCGGCGGGACGGAAGGTCCCGGGGAGAGTGTGACACGTGTCACCAGGGGGCGTGGGGGACAATGGTCCGGTGCAGCAGGACATCCGCCTCGCCCCCGCCGTCGCCGCCCGGCTCCTCGGCACCGCCGTCGTCGTCCTCGGCGTGGTCGCCGTGGTGCTCTTCGCGGGGGCGTGGCTCCTCGACGTCTCCCCGGGGCTGCCCCTGCTCGTCGTCGCGATGCTGCTGTTCGCGCTCGGCGCGGCGGGCCTCGTCCTCCTGACGCGCGCCTACGTCGTGCGCCTCACCGAGGACGGCTACCGGGTGCGCTTCGTGCGGGGTGCCGGCGCGACCCGCGCCCGGTGGGTGGACGTCGAGGACGCGGTGACGACGTACGTCGCGGACGAGCCCTGCGTGGTGCTGCGCCTCAAGGACGGGGGGTCCACGACCATCCCCGTCACGTTCCTCGCGGGCGACAAGGAGCGGTTCGTCGAGGTCGTCCACGAGCGGCTGATGCGGGGCCGGGGGCTGCGCCGCCTCTGAGCGCCACCTCCGGGCGCCACCTCCGGGCACCACCTGATTGGGCGCGGCCCGGCTGCTCTGTGTAGCCTGTGACGGCTGTCGAGGAGGCGTCGCCTAGTCCGGTCTATGGCGCCCGCCTGCTAAGCGGGTTTGGGGCTACAACCCCATCGAGGGTTCAAATCCCTCCGCCTCCGCAGTGCCTGAGCCCCACGGGTCCGCCCGTGGGGCTCAGTCGTTCCCCGGTCTGCAACTTCCTGCAAGATCTCGCATTGCACAGACATGACCCGGGCTTCGCCTGACGGGAGGCCCCCGTATGCCGCACTATGGGACGAGCGGGCCAGAGGGGGTCCGTCACCGTCAGCGCAACGAGGGAGCCACCATGAAGTTCGTCCGCCGCGCCGGACTCGCGGTCGCTGCTGCCGCGATCAGCATCGGGCTGGTGGGTGCCGCCGCCGGTTCCGCCCACGCCGACACCAGCTGGGGCCAGAAGAAGCGCATCGCCGTCGTCCAGACCGCTCCCGTGCAGGACGAGCCGGTCGACACGAGCTGGGGTCAGGACTGACCCGAGCTCCCCACGAACTCCTGAGGTGAGGACCAACCCAACCCCCACAGTGCGGTCCCTGCCCCCCGGCTCGCCTCAGGTGTGAGGGCGGTGGCGCTCGGCGCCACCGCCCTTGTTCTTTCCTGGATCAGAAACGATTCAGGACGGCTCAGGACGACTCGGGCCGCTCGTGGCCGGAGACGCCGCGCTGCCCCATCGTGTAGCCGAGCTGGAAACGCGTCTGCGCCTCGAACTCCTCCTTCAGGTCCGCGACGTACCCCGCGTAGGTGCGGGGGCTGACGCCGAGCCGCTTCGCGCTGACCGGGTCGGCGTGCCCCTCGATGAGCATCCGGATCGTCATCGCGCGCTGCTCCGCCGCGATGTCCCGCAGCATCGAGCTCTCGTTGTTGGAGAAGGCGCGGCCGCGCTCCCAGTGCCGCTCGAAGACGTCGACCAGGTACGCCACGAGGGACGGCTCGCGGATCGCGATCGCCACCGAGTGCCCCTCCCGGCCCGGGATGATGGCGACCATCCGGTCGACCACGATCATCCGGTTGAAGAACTCGTCGAGGGTGCGCACCTCGGCGCCCCGCTCGGTGACCGTCGCGACGTACTTGTGCGTGATCGAGCTGCGCCGCGCCGCGTGCTGGTAGAGCGTGCGCATCCGCACGCCGCGCTCCAGCGCCTGCACGTCCCGCTCCGCCGCCTTCGCCAGCGAGCCGGAGTTGCGGCCGACCTGGGGCTGCGCGGTGAGCAGCTCGGACTCGGCGTCCGCCACGACGGCGGCGATGAACGGGTCGATGGCGTCGCCGCGGATCTCGGTGATGGGACCGGCGGCCGGCTGCGGTGCCCGGCGCCACGCCTGCGAGAGCGCACCGAAGGTGCGCGCCCACGCCGAGGACTCGGCGAGCAGCTCCGCGCCTCGCTGCCCGAGCGGCGTGACGACCTGCGAGGTGGCCGCGGTGGGGTCGACCGCCACCCACCGCTTGGTGCGGGGGTCGAGCCCGAGCAGGCCGAGCTCGACGAGGAGCGCGTACGGCGCGTGCAGCGCCCCTCCGCGCGCGATCCGCGGGTCGTCGTCGGCCAGGCCGCCCCCCGCGAGGACCTCCTCGTAGAGCGGGATGCCTGCCTCCTCGAAGAGCGCACGCTGCTCCGGCCCCACCTCGACCATCCACGACCTCCGCCCCGGGTCCCGCTGCTCGGGGGCCCTCGGTCCCGATGATCCCACGGAACGCACGACGCCCCCGGCCGTCGGCCGGGGGCGTCCTGGGGCGTCGCGGGGACGCGTGCGTGGGTCAGAGGCCGAGGCGCGCCTTGAGACCGTCGAGCTCGGTCCAGAGCACGGACGGCAGGTCGTCGCCGAACTTCTCGAACCACTCGGTGATCTGCGGGACCTCGGCCTTCCACTCCTCGACGTCGACCGCGAGGGCGGCGGCGAGGGTCTCGGGCGTCAGGTCGAGGCCGTCGATGTCGAACGAGCCCTCGGCCGGCACGTGGCCGATCGGGGTCTCGACCGCGGCGGCCTGGCCGTCGATGCGCTCGACGATCCACTTGAGCACGCGGCTGTTCTCGCCGAACCCGGGCCACAGGAAGCCGCCCTCGTCGTCGCGGCGGAACCAGTTGACGTAGAAGATCTTCGGCAGCTTGGCGGCGTCGTTGTCCTTGCCGATGTTGATCCAGTGGCTGAAGTAGTCGCCCGCGTTGTAGCCGATGAACGGCAGCATCGCCATCGGGTCGCGACGCACGACGCCGACCGCGCCGATCGCGGCGGCCGTCGTCTCGCTGGACAGGGTCGCGCCGAGGAACGTGCCGTGGGTCCAGTCGCGGGCCTCGAACACGAGGGGGATGGTCGTCTTGCGGCGACCGCCGAACAGGATCGCGTCGATCGGCACGCCACGCGGGTCGTCGTACTCCGCCGCGAGGATGTCGCACTGCTTGATGGGCGTGCAGTAGCGCGAGTTCGGGTGGCTGGAGAGCTCGTCGCTCTCGGGCGTCCAGGGGTTGCCCTTCCAGTCGGTCGCGCGCGCCGGCGGGTTCTCGAGGCCCTCCCACCAGACGTCGCCGTCCTCGGTGAGCGCGACGTTCGTGAAGAGCGAGTTGCCCTTGTTGATCGTCGCCATGGCGTGCGGGTTGGTGTGCTCGTTGGTGCCCGGGGCGACGCCGAAGAAGCCGTACTCCGGGTTGACGGCCCACAGGCGACCGTCGGGGCCGATGCGCATCCAGGCGATGTCGTCGCCGAGCGTCTCGACCTTCCAGCCCGGGATGGTGGGCTTGAGCATGGCGAGGTTGGTCTTGCCGCAGGCGCTGGGGAACGCGGCCGCGACGTACTTCACGACGCCCTGCGGGCTCGTCAGCTTGAGGATGAGCATGTGCTCGGCGAGCCAGCCCTCGTCGCGGGCCATGACGCTCGCGATGCGCAGCGCGTAGCACTTCTTGCCGAGCAGGGCGTTGCCGCCGTAGCCCGAGCCGAACGACCAGATCGCACGCTCCTCGGGGAACTGCACGATGTACTTGGTCTCGTTGCACGGCCAGGCGACGTCCGCCTCGCCCTCGGCGAGGGGGTGGCCGACGGAGTGCAGCGCGGGCACCCACTTGACGTCCTGGCCGGCCGCGTCGAGCTCCTCGATGCGGCGCAGCACGTTGGTGCCGAGGCGCGCCATGACGCGCATGGAGACCGTGACGTAGGCGGAGTCGGTGATCTCGACGCCGAACATCGGCTGCTCGGCCTCGAGGTGGCCCATGACGAACGGGATGACGTACATCGTGCGCCCGCGCATGCAGCCCGCGTAGAGCCCCCGCATGAGCTGCTTCATCTCGTCCGGCGCCATCCAGTTGTTGGTGGGGCCGGCGTCGCGCTCGTCGACGGAGCAGATGTAGGTGCGGTCCTCGACACGCGCCACGTCGATCGGGTCGGAGGCGCCGTAGAACGAGTTCGGCTTGAGCTCGGGGTTGAGGCGGGTGAAGGTGCCCGTCTCGACGAGCGCGTCGGTCAGCTCCGTCCACTCCTCGTCGGAGCCGGTCACCCAGTGGATGCGCGCGGGCTGCGTGAGCTCGGCGACCTCCTCGACCCAGGCGAGGATGCCGGCATGGGTCGTGGGCGGGGTGGAGTCCGTGGACTCGGGGGCGGGGGCGGTGGCGGTCATGGTTACCTCTCGCGCTTCCGACGCGGGCCCGCTCGGCGGGCCCCGCCGGCCGTCGAGCGTGTCGACGGTGTGGTCGGGGTGCGGTGATCGCGCGGCGTCGTCGACGGCGATGCCGGGCTCGTGCGAGCCCGGGTTGAGGCGAGGCTAGACGGGCCTCGGCGGGTTCACCATTGGATCGGTCTAAGCGCGGGTCAAACCAACGACGGAGCGTCGTAGGAGTGACCTGGACCACTTCTGACCTGCCAGTTCACCCGATCGGGCCAGCGTGAGCGCTCGTTCGGTACGGCGCTCAGAAGCCCCCGTCGAACCCTCCGCCCCCGTCGAGACCGCCTCCGCCGTCGAACCCTCCGCCGTCGAAGCCTCCGCCGTCGAAACCGCCCCCGTCGCCTCCGCCGAGGCCGGTCCCGTCGAAGCCGGACGTCCCCAGCGCTGGCCCGGCCAGCACCGCGCCGAGGAAGACCGCGGGGAAGAGACCGTTGGCGGCGGCCTGGCCGTAGTAGCCGCTCACGTAGGGGCGGTAGGCCGCACCGCCGTCGTACCAGGGCACCATCGCGCCGTCACGCCGCACCATGCGCGTGTCGGGCTCCGCGCCGGCGGCGAGCCGGTCGGCGTCGGCGCGGCAGACGGGGACGTCCCGCTCGACGCCGCCCGGCGGGGCCCACGCCGCCTCCGTGGTCGAGGGTCCGTGGGCCGGGTTGAAGAAGCAGGGGGACAGGCGCTCCGGCAGCGGCTCGCCCTCCTGGCGGGCGAGCACGCACGCCATGGCGTGGCGGCCGTCCTCCAGGGACCGGGTGACGCCCTTGACGTCGGCGGGCTGCTCCACGTCGCGGAGCAGGTCCTTCGCCGCCTCGTAGGCGTCCAGCGCGCGCTGGTAGTCCTGGCGCATCGGGACGTCGAGGTCGGTCACGAGCGTCTCGACGTGGAGCTCCTGCAGCTCCTCGCCGAACCGGGTCACGTCCTCCTCGGCGACCGCGGTCACCCGGCGCAGCGCGTCCGCGGCGGCGAGCTGCTCCGCCCGCCGGCGCCGCACGAGGACCACCCCCGCCGCCGCAGCGAGAGCGACCAGGACCAGCAGCACGACCCACCCCGTCATGGGTCGAGCCTAGGTCAGGCCGCCAGGGCCGCCCGGCGGGCGAGCGCGAGGCCGACCTGGGCGCGGTGCGCGACGAGCTCGACGACGCAGGGGTGGTCGCCCAGCACGTCGGCGACCACGGTGGCGCCCGCGGCGCGTGCCTCCTCCGCGCAGCGGCGGGCGAAGAAGCCGGGGGCCAGGAGGTATGGCGCGACCGCGTCCCCCGCACGCACGACGTCGGCCGGACGCTCGCCGAGGCCCGACAGGGTGGCGATCCGCACCGGGCCGCCCCACAGCAGGCCGAGCATCCGCGCGGTGGTGGCGAGGTCGTCGAGCGAGCCGGGGCGGCGGGAGCCGGCGGCCACCATCGTCACCGGCTGCCCCGGGCGTGCCCCGGCGTCCCGCAAGCGGGCGCACATCGCGTCGGCCAGGAGCGGCGAGGGGCCGAGCGCGGCCGTCAGGGCTGCCGGCACCGGCGCGGCCGCGACCGCCTCGGGCACGTCGGAGTCCACGTGCAGGCCGGCGGAGAGCAGCAGCGGCACGACGACCACCGGGCGGTCGGCCGCGGCCAGCACGTCGGTGAGGAGCGGGTCGGCGAGCTCGACGTACGACGCGGTCGCCGGCACGCCCACCAGCTCACCGGCCGCCTGCGTCAGGGCCCGGGCGACGGGGCTGCCGGAGCCGTCGCGGGTGCCGTGGGCGACGGTGACCAGCCGGGGGAGCAGGTGGGGCAGGAGGTGGGGCGGCACGGGCATCTCCTCAGGACTCCACCGCGAGGCGGTAGCCACGCTTGACGACGGTCTGCACGACCTTGGTGCCGACGGCGGCCCGCAACCGCGCCACGGCCATGTCGACGGCGTGGTCGGAGCTGGCGTGCCCGGACCCCGCGCCGCGGGGCAGCGCGGCGAGCAGGGTACGGCGCGGGACGACCGCCCCCGGGTTCTCGGCCAGCGCCTGGAGCACGGCCAGCGGCGCGGGCGTGAGCGGTGCCTCGACGCCGTCGACGAGCACGGTGTCGCCGACGAGGCGCAGCGTGTGGCCGCCGGCCTCGATCGCGATGCCCGCGGAGCGCAGCGGCAGCTCGGTCTCGAGCAGCTTGACCATCGCGGCGAGGCGCGCCCGGTCGGGCTCGACGGTCGGCACGCCCCACAGCTCGAAGGCGGCGGTGGTGACCGGCCCGACGCTGGCGGCGAGCACGTCGGCCTGGAAGGCGGCGACCACCTCGTCGCGGCGCCCGACGGAGGCCGCGGCCTCCATGAGGGCGGCCACGGCGGGCGCGGAGGTGAAGGTGACGGCGTCGACGCTGCGGTCGGCGATGTGGTCGATGAGGCCGAACATCGGCGTCGGGTCCTCGGCGGCTTCGACGCGGTAGACCGCCACCGACGTCACGACCGCGCCGAGGCGCCGCAGCGCGTGGGCCACCATCGACAGCGACTGGCCGTGCTCCTGCACCACGATGTGGGCGTCCGTCAGGTCGCGTCCGCGGAGGTGGGCGAGCACGTCGTCGAAGCGCTCCGACTCGGGCGACCACAGCTCGCGGAGCCCCCGGCGGCGCAGCGCCCCCACCGACTTCGGTCCGCGGGCGAGGATCTCCGCGCGGCCCAGGTGCGCGACGAGGTCGTCCAGCAGCCCCCACGACTCGGCGGCGTCGAACCAGGCCTTCATGCCGATGCCCGTCGTCGCCAGGAAGAGGTCGACCGGGCGCGCCAGCACCTCCTCGGTGACCGCCCGCAGCGTCGCGTCGTCGACCCGGCGCGGGTCGAGCGCGAGCGCGGGCGCCCAGACGGTGGCCGCCCCGCGCCGCTCCAGCAGCGCGACCTGCTCCTCGACCTTCCGGGCCGCGGTCACGCCGATGGTGAAGCCGGAGAGCGGGCCGGACGTCATGGGGCCTCCTGGTCCGTGGGCTGGTCCGTGAGAGCCGGACCGATGTGCACGACGCCGTCGGTCACGCGCACGGCGTACGCCTGGACCCGCACCGTCGGGTCGTCGAGGCACACGCCGTCCCGCAGGCCGAACGGCTGCTTGAGCATGGGCGAGGCGACGAAGGGTACGTCGCCGCGCGTGCCCACGATGCCACGGGCCAGCACGGAGGCGTTCGCGAACGGGCACCGGTTGTCGAGGGCGAACCACGCGTCGTCGTACGTGCGGAACAGCGCGACCGCACGGCCCTCGACGAGCGCGGCGACGCCCCGCTCGCGGGGCAGGTCGTCGACGGTGCAGACGGGGGTCCAGCTCATCGCGGGGCTCCTACCGGGATGGACGCGCCGAGGTCCACGGGAGCATCCGGCTCCGCCGGGCGCACCTGGCCGCGCTCGGTGGTGAAGGTGATGGCCGGGTCGGGCACGTCGGGGGCGTTGACGAAGGAGACGAAGCGGGCGAGCTTGGCCGGGTCGTCCAGCGTGGCCTTCCACTCGTCGAAGTAGGAGTCGACGTGGCGGGCCATCGCGGCCTCGAGCTCGCTGCCGAGGCCGAGGGCGTCGTCGACGACGACCTCGCGCACGCGCTCGAGCCCGCCGTCGAGTGACTCCACCCAGGGCGCCGTGCGCTGGAGGCGGTCGGCGGTGCGGATGTAGTACATGAGGAACCGGTCGAGGTAGCGCACCAGCGTGGCGGTGTCGACGTCGCCCACGAGCAGCTCGGCGTGGCGGGGCGTGGCGCCGCCGTTGCCCGCGACGTACAGGTTCCAGCCCTTCTCGGTGGCGATGACGCCGAAGTCCTTGCTGCGGGCCTCGGCGCACTCGCGGGCGCAGCCGGAGACCCCGCCCTTCAGCTTGTGGGGGCTGCGGAGGCCGCGGTAGCGGAGCTCGAGGTCGATGGCGAGCTGCACCGAGTCCTGCACGCCGTAGCGGCACCACGTCGACCCGACGCACGACTTCACGGTGCGCAGCGACTTGCCGTAGGCGTGGCCCGACTCGAAGCCGGCGTCGACCAGGCGCGTCCAGATGGCCGGGAGCTCCTCCATCCGGGCGCCGAAGAGGTCGATCCGCTGGCCGCCGGTGATCTTCGTGTAGAGCCCGAAGTCGCGCGCCACCTCGCCGATCACGATCAGCTTCTCCGGCGTGATCTCGCCGCCGGGGATGCGGGGGACGACCGAGTAGGTGCCGTTCTTCTGGATGTTGGCCAGGTAGGCGTCGTTGGTGTCCTGCAGCGCGCCGGTCTCGCCCTCGAGCACGTGCCCGCCCAGCTGGCTGGCGAGGATCGAGGCGATCGTCGGGCGGCAGATGTCGCAGCCGCGACCCGTGCCGTGGCCCTCGACGACCTCGGTGAAGGAGCGGTAGCCGTGCACGGCCACCACGTCGAAGAGCTCCTGGCGGGTCAGGGCGAAGTGCTCGCAGAGGCTCGTGTCGACCGCCTTGCCGACGGCCGTGAAGTAGTCCTCGATGATTCCCTTGACCGTCGGCACGCAGGAGCCGCACGTGGTGCCTGCGCCCGTGCACGCCTTGGTCGCGCCCAGGTCCTCGCACCGGTGCGCACCGTCGACGTCCACCGCGTCGAGCAGGTCGCGCTTGGTGACGTTGTTGCAGGAGCACACGACGGCCTCGTCGGGCAGGCCCAGCTGCAGCGCGCCGCGCGACTCGGGGAGGATCAGCTCCTCGGGGTTGTCGGGGAGCAGCATGCCGCTGGCGACCATGGGGCGCAGGAGCCCGTACGCCGAGGCGTCGCCCACGAGGATCCCGCCGAGCAGCACCCAGGAGTCGGGGGCGTCGGGGGCGGGGCCGACGACGAGCTTCTTGTAGAGCCCCGCGACGGCGTCGGAGAAGACGAGCTCGAGGGCGTCGGGCGTGGTGGCGAAGGCGTCGCCGAACGAGGCGACGTCGACGCCGAGCAGCTTGAGCTTCGTCGACATGTCCGCGCCCGTGAAGGCGCCGGCCGTGCCGCCGAGCAGGGTGTCGACGACGATCTCGGCCATGGCGTAGCCGGGGGCGACGAGGCCGTACATGACGCCCGCCGGGGCCGCGCACTCACCGATCGCCCACACGTGCGGGTCGGTGACGGAGCGCAGCCGCTCGTCGACGAGCACGCCGCCGCGCGGGGTGACCTCGAGCGCGGCGTCGCGGGCGAGGCCGTCGCGGGGCCGGATGCCGGCGGAGAAGACGACGATGTCGGCGGCGATCGGGTCGGCGTCGCGCAGGCCGAGGCCCGCGACCCGGCCGGTGCCGTCGTCGAGCACCTCGGTGGAGGCGACGCCGCAGTGCACCGTGAGGCCCAGCTTCTCGATGTGGCGCACCAGGGTCGCGCCGCCCGTCTCGTCGAGCTGCACGGGCATGAGCCGCGGCGCCATCTCGACGACGTGCGCCTCGACACCCAGCTGGTGGAGGGCGTTGGCGGCCTCCAGGCCGAGCAGCCCGCCGCCGATGACGACGCCCCGCTTGCGGGTGCCGTCGGGGCCCGGGGCGGCCGCCGTGCGAATCGCCTCGAGGTCCTCGATGGTGCGGTAGACGAAGCAGCCGTCGAGGTCCTTGCCCGGCACGGGCGGGACGAACGGGGCGGCGCCCGTGGCGAGCACCAGCTCGTCGTAGGCGATCTCCTCGCCCTCCGCCGTCGTCACCGTGCGGGCGTCCCGGTCGATCCCGACCACCGCGGTGGTGAGGCGCAGCGTGACGCGGGGGTCGTCGTACGCACCGCCCGGGAGCAGGGAGAGCGCGTCGGCGCCGACCTCGAAGAAGGAGGTGAGGGCGACGCGGTCGTAGGCCGCGCGGGGCTCCTCGCCGAGCACCACGACGTCGTGGGTCGCGGTGAGGCCGCGCTCGACGGCGGCGGCGACGAACCGGTGGCCGACCATGCCGTGGCCGACGACGACGATGCGGGGACGGCGGCCGTCGGTGGTGGGGCTCATGCGTTTCCTCCAGTGAGTGCGGGCGTGCGGGTCGCGAGCAGGGCCCGGACGGCGTCGGAGCAGCCGCCGCATCCGGTGGTGGCGCGGGTGGTCTCCCGCACCTCGTCGAGGGAGCCGCAGGCGCGGAGCGCGCCCGCGCTGACGCCGGCGCAGGCGCAGACCTCGGCGGTGTCGGGCAGGTCGGCGGGGCCGGCGGCGCGGGTGCGCCGCTCGGGCAGGAGCAGGTCGCCGGGCTCGTGGGGGCCGAGCACGGTGCCGCGCTCGACGTACTGCGTCAGCAGCCCCACCCGCGCCAGGTCCCCGACGAGGGCGGCGGCGACGATGCGGCCGTCGCGCACGACGAGCTTGCGGTGGGAGCGGGTGACGGGGTTGGTGACGGCCACGACCTCCCCGCCGGCGGCGGCCGCGGCCTCCGGGTCGCCGAGCACGGCGACGTCGAGCCCCGTGGCGCGGAGGCGGGCGACCTCGCGGATGCCGGGGTACGGCGCGGCGCCCGCCCCGCCGTCCGCCCCGCCGTCCGCACCGGCGAGCAGGTGCGCGGCCAGGCAGACCGCCTGGTCCCACGCCGGCCCGACGAAGCCGGAGACGCGCCCGGCGTGCTGGGCGCAGTCGCCGATCGCGTGGACGACCGGGTCGGTGGTGGCGAGGCGGTCGTCGACGACGATCCCGCGGCGTACCTCGAGGCCGGCCCCGCGGGCCAGCGCGGTGGCGGGACGGCCGCCGGCGGTGAGCACGACGAGGTCGGTGGCGAGCACGTGGCCGTTGTCGAGCCGGACGCCCACGGCGTGCTCGGGCATCGGGCTGGCGACGAGCCGCGTGGCGCGGGCGCCGGTGTAGACGGTCGTGCCGAGGCGGGCGAGGTCGCGGGCCAGGATGCTCGCCCCGGCGCGGTCGAGCTGGCGGGACAGCACGTGGTCGGCGCCCTCGACGACCTCGGTGACGACGGCACGGCGACCGGCGCGGGCGCCGAGGGCCCGGGCGACCTGGAGCCCGAGGAGGCCGCCGCCGACGACGACCGCGCGGCGCACCGGACGGGTCGGGTCGTCGAGCGCGGCGAGCAGGCCGCGGAGGTCGCCGGCCGAGCGGAAGGCGTGGACCGTGGGGTGGAGCGAGCCGTCGGGGCGCACCAGCCCGCGCACCGGCGGCAGGGTCGGGATGCTCCCCGTGGCGAGCACGAGCCGGTCGTAGGGCACCCGGCTCCGGTCGACGAGCACGACCTCGCGGGCGCCGCGGTCGATCTCCGCGACGCGGGCACCGGTGCGCAGGGTGACGCCGGCCGCGGCGTACCAGTCCTCGTCGCGGAGCGTGATCGCCCGCTCGTCGTGGACGCCCTCGAGCACGGCGGAGAGCAGGATGCGGTTGTAGGCCGGGCCGGTCTCGTCGCCCAGCACCGTCAGCCGGTTCCCGCGCTCCACCCAGCCGCCGGCGACGAGGGTCTCGACGAGGCGGACCGCGGCCATGCCGTGGCCGACGACCACCAGGTGCTGGGAGTGCTCGGGGACGTGCGCGTTCATGCGCTCACCGCCGCCGCGCACACCTTGAACTCCGGCATGCGGCTCGCCGGGTCGAGGGCGTCGTTGGTGAGCCGGTTGGCGCCGACCCAGTGGAACGGCACGAACACGGTGTCGGGGCGGATCGTCTCGACCACGCGCGCGGGGGCGCGCATCGACCCGCGACGCGTGCGCACGGTCAGCACCTCGCCGTCCGCCGTGCCGAGGCGGCGGGCCAGGAGGGGGTGGAGCTCGACGAAGGGCCCCGTGTCGGGGAGGTCCTTGACGCGACGCGTCTGGGCGCCGGACTGGTACTGCCCCAGGACCCGCCCCGTCGTCAGGTGCAGCGGGTAGTCGTCGCAGGGCTGCTCGGCGGCGCCGCGGAACGTGGTGACGAGGAACCGCGCCCGGCCGTCGGCGTGCCCGAAGCGGTCGGCGAAGAGCCGGGGGGTGCCGGGGTGGGGCGTGCCGTCGGCGTACGGCGCGGGGCAGGGCCAGAAGACGCCGTGCTCGGCGCGGATCCGGTCGTAGGTGATGCCCGCGTAGTCGGCCGGTCCGCCCGCGGAGGCCCGGCCGAGCTCGGCGAAGACCTCCTCGGGGTCGGTGGGGAACGTGCTCGGGGCGTCGAGGCGCTCGGCCAGCGCGGCGATCACCTCGAGATCGGTGCGGACGCCCGCGGGCGGCGTGACGGCGCGCTGCCGGAGGACGACCCGGCCCTCGAGGTTGGTCATGGTGCCCGTCTCCTCGGCCCACTGGGTCACGGGCAGCACCACGTCGGCGAGCGCGGCGGTCTCCGACAGCACGAGGTCGGCGACGACGAGGAGGTCGAGGCTGCGGAGCCGCTCGGCGACGTGCAGCGCGTTGGGGGCGGAGACGACGATGTTGGAGCCCAGTACGAGCATCGCCCGCGGCCCCGCGGGCGCCTCGTCGGTGGCGGGCCGGCCCAGCGCGTCGAGCAGCTCGTAGGCCGAGCGGCCCTTGCCGGGCAGGCTCGTGGGGTCCACGCCCCACACGGCCGCGACGTGGGCGCGGGCCGCGGGGTCCTCGATGGAGCGGTAGCCGGGCAGCTGGTCCGCCTTCTGGCCGTGCTCGCGGCCGCCCTGGCCGTTGCCCTGGCCGGTGAGGCAGCCGTAGCCGGCCCCCTCGCGCCCCGGCATGCCGAGCGCGAGGGCGACGTTGATCCAGGCCAGCACGGTGTCGGAGCCCTGGCTGTGCTGCTCGACGCCGCGGGCGGTCAGCACGAGCACGCGGCCCCCGGCGCGGGCGGTGCCGATGAGCAGGTCCGCGAGCGCGCGCACCTCGGCGGCGGCGATCCCCGTGACCCGCTCGACCTGCTCGGGCCACCACGTCGCCACCGAGCGGCGGACCTCGTCGAAGCCCGTGGTGCGGGCCGCGACGTACGCCTCGTCCACGGCCCCCGCCGCCACCACGAGGTGGAGGACGCCGAGGGCGAGCGCGAGGTCGGTGCCCGGCACCGGCGCCAGGTGGAGGTCGGACCGCTCCGCGGTCGGCGTACGCCGCGGGTCGACCACGACGACCTGTCCGCCCCGGGCGCGCAGGCGGTCGAGGTGACGTGCCGCCGGAGGCGCGGTCTCGGCCAGGTTGGAGCCGGCGAGGACGAGCACGTCGGCCTTCTCGACGTCGGCCAGGGGGAAGGGCAGGCCGCGGTCGAGGCCGAGCGCCCGGAGGCCCGCGGAGGCGGCCGAGCTCATGCACCAGCGGCCGTTGTAGTCGATCTGGCTCGTGCCCAGCGCGACCCGGGCGAACTTGCCCAGCGCGTAGGCCTTCTCGTTGGTGAGGCCCCCCGCACCGAACACGGCGACGCCGTCGGCGCCGTGCACGGTGCGGACCCGGGAGAGCACGTCGGCGACGAGGTCCAGCGCCTCGTCCCAGGAGGCGGCCCGCAGCTCGCCCCGCGAGCCGTCGGCCGCGCGGTCCCGCACGAGCGGCGTGGTCAGCCGCTCGCGGTGGCCCCGCAGGCCGGTGCTCGTCCAGCCCTTGCGGCACAGGGCGCCCTCGTTGACCGGGAACGTCGCCCACGGCTCGACCGTGAGGGCGCGGCCCTCGCGGACGAGCGTCATGCCGCACTGCAGGGAGCAGTAGGGGCAGTGGGTGGTGGTCAACGCGGTCTCCTGCGGTGGGTGGTGGGCTCAGACGTGCGCGGCGAGGCGACCGCGGCGGAGGTAGACGCCGTAGGTCACGGCGGTGCAGAGCACGTAGTAGGCCGCGAAGACCATGAACGCGCCCTTGGTGGCGGACAGCGGGTCGGCGACCCACGGTGCGCTGAAGGCGAGCGGGATGAGGAAGCCGCCGATCGCGCCGATCGCGCCGATGACGCCCAGGGCCGCGGAGGCCTGCTTGCCGGCCGCCGCCAGGGCCCCGGTGCGCTCGGGGGAGCCCGCGGCCGTCGTCGACTCGGCCCGACGGCGCCAGATCGCCGGGATCATCTTGTAGGTCGAGCCGTTGCCGATGCCGGTGCAGGCGAAGACCAGCAGGAAGAACCCGAGGAAGAGCGGGAACAGGCTCTCGTTCTCCGTCGCGATCGCCGGGTCGGCGGTCGGGTTGGGCGTCAGCTGGAAGACGGTCCAGAGCACCGCCAGCGTGCTCGCGGCGAGCCCGACGAACGCGGCCAGCGTGACCCGCGCGCCGCCGTACCGGTCGGCGAGCCAGCCGCCCACGGGCCGGGCCACGGACCCGACGCCGGCGCCCAGGAAGGCGAAGTAGGCGAAGTAGATGCCCGTGCCGAGCGGCGCCGGCTCGGCCACCCAGAAGTTGAGCTTGATGAGCAGCGGCATCGCGGCCGAGTAGCCGATGAACGAGCCGAAGGTGCCGATGTAGAGCACCGCCATGATCCAGGTGTGCGGCTCCTTGACGACCCGCAGCTGCTCGCGGGGCTTGGCGACCGCCGTGCCCAGGTTGTCCATCCACAACCACGCCGCCACGGTCGCCGCCACGGCGAGACCCGCGTAGAGCAGCGCGGCGCGCTCCAGGTGGATGCCGCCCTCGGACGCCTTCACCAGGCCGAAGATGCCCGCGCCGCCGACGACGACGGGCAGCAGCAGCTGGATGAGCGCGACGCCGAGGTTGCCGCCCGCGGCGTTGAGGCCGAGCGCGGCGCCCTTCTTCGCGGTCGGGTAGAAGTAGTTGATGTTGGCCATCGAGCTGGCGAAGTTGCCGCCGCCGAAGCCGGCGGTGGCGGCGATGACGCAGAAGACCCAGTACGGCGTGCCCGCGTTGGTGACCGCCGCGGCGAAGCCGAGGGTCGGCACGAGCAGCAGCGCCGCCGACACGATCGTCCAGTTGCGGCCGCCGAAGAGGCCCACCGCGAACGTGTAGGGGATGCGCAGCAGCGAGCCCACCAGGTTGGGGATCGCCACCAGCAGGAACAGCTGCTGGGGGGAGAACGCGAAGCCCATCGCCACCAGGTAGGCCGAGCTCACGCTCCAGATCAGCCACACCGAGAAGCCCAGGTGCTCCGCGAAGATGGACCAGAGGAGGTTGCGGCGGGCGACGGGCTGGCCCGTCTCGGCCCAGAACTGCTCGTCCTCGGGGCGCCAGTCGTCGATCCAACGGCGCGTGCGGCGTCTCGTCACGGTGCCCGCACTGGGCGGGGGAGCGGTGATGGTCACGGGGAGGAGCGTGGGTCGCGCTTGTTACGCCGACCGGGGTCCGTGTTTCACGCCCGCGTCACTTTTCGCTCACGGCCTCACAAGGCGGCCACGACGGCGGGTCCGGGGAACTCGATTTCGTCTGGCGCGACCCGTCGGCTATGGTTTCCGGGTTGCTCGTTCAGGCGGGCAACGAGCGCCCGTAGCTCAACGGATAGAGCATCTGACTACGGATCAGAAGGTTTGGGGTTCGAATCCCTACGGGCGCGCAGGCCGAGAAGCCCGGACATCACGTCCGGGCTTCTCGCATGTCACGACCACCCCGCTGTCCGCTCCCGCAGCTCGCCGTACCGCTCGCGCACGTGCGGCGTCGGGGCCGCCTCGAGCACCCGGCTCCCGGCGGGCGCCGGCCACGCCGGGGGTGTCGCCGTGCCGGCCAGCGCCCACGCGGCCTGCCGGGCGGCGCCGAGCGCGACGTACTCCTGCTGCGGTGGCAGCGCGACGGGGCGTCCGAGCACCGCGGGGAGGATCTCCTGGACGGCGGCGCTGCGGGCGGCGCCCCCGACGACGAGCACGCGGCGCACCTCGGCGCCCAGCAGCGTCGTGAGGTGGTCGAGGGCGTCGGCGAGCGAGCAGGCGAGGGCCTCGTAGGCCGCGCGGGCCAGGTCGGCGCGCGTGGTGGCGGGGGACAGGCCGGTCCAGGTGCCGCAGGCGCGGGGGCGGTCGGGGGTGCGCTCGCCGCCGTAGTAGGGGAGCAGCACGACGCCGCCGGCCCCGGGCTCGGCGCTGAGCGCGAGCTCCGCGAGGCCGTCGTGGTCGACGCCGAGCCAGCGGGCCTGGTGGTCGAGCACCTGGGCGGCGTTGAGCGTCACCGACATCGGCAGGTAGTGCCCGGTCGCGTCCGCGAACCCCGTGACCAGGCCGGACGGGTCGGCGACGGGGTCGGCCACGACCATCGAGGCGACGCCGGACGTGCCGACCGAGAGCAGCGCGTCGCCCGGCTCGAGGCCGAGCCCGAGGGCGGCGGCCATGTTGTCGCCGGTGCCGCCGGCGAGCACGGCCCCGGCGCGCGTCACGCCCGCGCTCGCGCCGTCGGGGACGACGGCGGGGAGGTCGACGTCGCGCCCGAGGGCCGAGCGCAGGAGATCGGGGGCCCAGGCTCCGGTTCCCTCGGCGGCGCTCGGCGAGAAGTAGCCCGTCCCCGAGGCGTCGCCGCGGTCGGTGAACGGCGGTGTGCCGGGCGCGGCGAGGTGCGCCGCGACGTAGTCGTGGGGGAGCAGCACGCGCTCGACGCGGGCGGCCGCGTCGGGCTCGTGGTCGCGCAGCCACCGCAGCTTGGTGACGGTGAACGACGGCACCAGCACGCTGCCGACGAGCTCCGCGCAGCGCTGCGGGCCGCCCCACTCGGTGACGAGGTCGCGCGCCGCGTCCGCAGAGCGGGTGTCGTTCCAGAGCAGGGCGTCCCGCACGGGGTGACCGGCGGCGTCGAGCGCCACCATCCCGTGCTGCTGCCCGCCGACGCCGACGGCCGCGGCCGACCCGAGCAGGTCGCGCGCGGCCTCGTCGAGAGCGTCGCACCAGTGCCGCGGGTCGACCTCCGTGCCCGGCGGATGGGGCGCGCGGCCCTCGCCGAGAACCGTGCCGTCGTCTCCATCGACCAGCAACGCCTTGGTCGCCTGCGTCGACGAGTCGACGCCCATCACCTGGGCCATCCGGCCCCCTTCCGTCTGCGATCGACTTCCCGCGAAGTGCTTGACGCACTCGCGGGGTGTCATTAGTTTGTCGTCCCAACGTACTAGTTCCGTGACTCAGGTCACAAGAAGGAGATCCGATGTCGCCTCGCTCGAGCAGCCTCCGAGGAGGTGCCGGCACCGCCGACCAGGTCGCGGTCCGCCGCCACAACCTCGCGGTCGTGCTCGAGCACCTCCGCCTCCACGGATCGCGCTCCCGGGCCCGGGTCGCAGCGGAGACGGGGCTCAACAAGGCGACCGTGTCGAGCCTGGTGAGCGAGCTGCTCGGCCGGGGCCTCGTCACCGAGGGCGCCGTCGAGCGGGGTGGCGTCGGACGACCGGGGCTGGTCATCGACCTCGACGGGTCGACGTACGCCGCGATCGGGGCCGAGGTGAACATCGACTACCTGTCGGTGATCGTCTCGAACCTCCGCGGCGACGTCGTCGCCGAGCAGCGGGTGCCCTTCGACACCGCGGCGAGCGATCCCCGCGACGCCCTCCAGCGCCTCGCCGGACTGGTGCGCGACGCCCTCGCGACGGCCGGGCCGGCAGCGCCGGTCGGTCTCACCGTGGCGGTCCCCGGCATCGTCGAGTCCGCGACCGGCCGGCTGGTCAAGGCCGTCAACCTCGGATGGCGCGACACCCCGGTCGTCGACCTCCTCGTCGAGCTGCTCGGCGGTCCCGGCTACCCCGTCGTGCTCGACAACGAGGCCAACCTCGCGGCCCTCGCCGAGATCGAGGCCCGCGGCGGCGCGGCGGGCCGCGACCTCCTCCTGCTCACCGGTGGGGTCGGCGTCGGTGGCGGCATCGTCGCCGACGGCCACCTCCTGCGCGGCGCCCGCGGCTTCGCCGGCGAGATCGGCCACCTCCAGGTCGACCGCGACGGCCTCGACTGCGGCTGCGGCCGGCGCGGCTGCTGGGAGACGGTCGCCGGTCTCGGCGCGCTGCTGCGGCGCGCGGCCGACGAGGGCGACCCGGTGCGCGACCCCAACGTGGACCTGCTCGGCCGTCTCGCGGAGGTACGTCGCCGCGCCGAGGCCGGCGACCAGCGCACCCTCGCCGCGATCGACGCCACCGCCACCTGGCTCGTCTCCGGCGCCGCGAGCCTCGTCAACGTCTTCAACCCCGACGTCGTGGTCCTCGGGGGCTACTTCGCCGTGCTGTCCCGCTGGTACGTGCCCCGTCTCCAGCAGGGCCTCGCCGAGCAGGTCCACGCCCCCGACGCCGGCGGCTGCCGCGTCGAGGTCTCGACCCTCGGGTTCGCCGCCGCCATGCGCGGGGCCGCCCACCAGGCCGCGCTCGCGGTGCTGGAGGACCCCGTCGCCCTCCCCTTCCTCGACGCCACCGACGAGTCCACCGGAGTGCCCACGTGACCGACGACGACCGCGGCACCGTGCCGCCCGAGACGCTGCTGGAGCTGCGCGGCATCGTGAAGCAGTTCCCCGGGGTGCGGGCGCTCGACGGCGTCGACCTCCTGGTGCGGGCGGGCGAGGTGCACTGCCTCCTCGGCCAGAACGGCGCCGGCAAGTCGACGCTCATCAAGACCGTCGCCGGCGTCAACCAGCCCGACGAGGGCTCCCTGCACTGGCTGGGCGAGGAGGTGCGGTTCCCCACGCCGCTGGCCGCCATCAAGGCCGGCATCGCCACCATCTACCAGGAGCTCGACTTCGTCGCGGACCTCACGGTCGCGGAGAACATCTTCCTCGGCCACGAGCGGTCGTCGGGCGGCTTCCTGCAGCGGGCCCGCGCCAACCGCGAGGCCACGGCGCTGCTCACCCGTCTCGGTCACGGCGACATCGCGCCGACCCGGCGCATGGGCGCGCTCTCCCCGGCGGCGCAGCAGATCGTCTCGATGGCTCGCGCCCTGTCCCACGAGACGCGCGTGCTGGTGCTCGACGAGCCGTCCGCGGTGCTCGACCAGGAGGAGGTGCGCAACCTCTTCCGCGTCGTGCGGGGTCTCGTGGCCGAGGGCGTCGGGGTCGTCTACATCTCCCACCGCCTCGAGGAGATCCGCGAGATCGGCGATCGGATCACCGTGCTCAAGGACGGCCGCACGGTCGCCACGGGCCTGGCGGTCGCCGACACCCCGACGAGCGAGCTGATCCGCCTGATGACGGGCCGCTCGATCGAGTACGTCTTCCCCGAGCGCACCGTCGCCCCGCCGGACGACGACCGCCGTCCCGTGCTGGAGGTCGAGGGCCTCGCCCAGGCGGGCGTCTTCGAGGACGTCTCCTTCACGGTCGGCGCGGGCGAGATCGTCGGGCTCACCGGCCTCGTGGGGGCGGGCCGGTCCGAGATCCTCGAGGCGGTGTACGGCGCGCGTCGACCCACCCGCGGAGAGGTCCGGGTCGACGGGCGCCGGCTGCGGCGCGGGTCGGTGGACCGCGCCGTACGGGCCGGGATGGGGCTGTGCCCGGAGGAGCGGAAGAGCCAGGGCCTCCTGCTCGACGAGGCCGTGTCGCGCAACATCACCGTCTCGTCGATGGGGCGGTTCGCGCGGGCCGGGTTCCTCGACGAGGCCCGCGAGCGCCGCGCGGCGGAGGAGCTCACCACCAGCCTCGACGTCCGCCCCACGGGCGTCACCCGCGCCGTACGCACGCTGTCGGGCGGCAACCAGCAGAAGGTGGTGCTCGCCCGCTGGTTGATGCGCGAGTGCCGGGTGCTGCTGCTCGACGAGCCCACCCGCGGGGTCGACGTCGGCGCCCGCGCGGAGATCTACCGCCTGGTCCGCGACCTCGCCGACGCCGGCGTGGCCGTCGTCGTCGTCTCCAGCGAGATCGAGGAGGTGCTCGGGCTCTCGGACCGGGTCCTCGTCGTGCGCGAGGGACGGGTCGTCCACAGCGCACCGGCAGCCGACCTCGACGAGTCCCAGGTCCTCGACCTGGTCATGGAAGGAAGAGCAGCATGACCGAGAGCACGACCGGCGTCGCGGCGCCGCTCACGAAGGCCCCCGCGGCCGACCCGCCGCCGCCCCGGGGACGCTCCACCTCCCCGCTCGCCGCGCTCACGGGCTCCGGGGTCGGCCGCAACCTCGGCCTCGTCGTCGCCCTGCTGATCCTCTGCGGCGTGGGCGCGGCGACGGCGGGGGAGCGCTTCGCCGACCTCGACAACGCCCTCACGATCCTCCGCCTCGCCGCCGCGGTCGGCGTCGTCAGCATCGGGATGACCTTCGTCATCACCGGCGGCGGCATCGACCTGTCGGTCGGCGCGATCCTCGCGCTCTCCTCGGTCTGGTGCACGACCGTGGCCACGCAGACGATGGCCAACGACGTGCACTGGTCCACGATGGTGATCGCCGCGATCGCGGTCGGAGCCGGCTGCGGCCTGGTCAACGGCCTGCTCATCGCGTACGGCGGGGTGGTGCCCTTCATCGCCACCCTCGCCATGCTGGCGAGCGCCCGGGGCCTGGCGGAGATCCTCTCCAACCGCCGCACCCAGATCGTCGAGGTCCCCGGCTTCGACGCCTTCTTCGGGGCCGAGGTGCTCGGCATCGAGGTGCCCGTGCTGCTGTTCGTGCTCGTCGCGATCGCCGGCTGGGTGCTCCTCAACCGCACCACGTTCGGTCGCCGCACGGTGGCCGTCGGCGGCAACCCCGAGGCCGCCCGGCTGGCGGGCATCAACGTCAAGCGCCACACCCTGATGCTCTACGTGCTGCTCGGCGTCTGCTGCGGCATCGCCGCGCTCATGCTCATCGCGCGCACCAGCACCGGCAGCTCGACCCACGGCATGCTCTACGAGCTCGACGCCATCGCGGCGGTCGTCATCGGCGGCACCCTGCTCGCCGGCGGTCGCGGCACGATCGTCGGCACCGTGCTCGGTGTCCTCATCTTCACGACCCTCACCAACGTCTTCACGCTCAACAACCGCTCCATCTCGGAACAGGCCCTGCTCAAGGGGGCGATCATCGTGGTCGCCGTGCTCCTGCAGCAGCGCTTCGCCCGGCGCAGCGACTCCAGCTGACGCCGCGGCCGCCCGCCGCCCACCACCCCACCCACCAGCACGGACCACCACCGACCCGCACCCCCGCGGACCGTCCCGACGACGGCCCGTCGGCACCCCCTTGCCTCATCCGGATCCTCTCGGGCTCAACGACGAACCACAGGAGAAGACCATGCGCACCACCACCGCCACCCTCCGCGGGCGGCTCGCCGTCGCCGCCACCGCCGGCCTGCTCGTCGTCGGCCTGGCCGCCTGCACCGGCAACGACACCAGCTCCGGCAACGACAACCTCCGCGGTGGCACCGACGGGGCCGCCGAGGGCTCGAACGACGAGGAGGGCGACACCGTCGTCATCGGTTTCTCCGCCCCGGCCGCCGACCACGGCTGGATGGCCTCCATCACCGAGTCGGCCCAGGTCGTCGCGGACAGCTACGGCGACGTGGAGCTCCGCATCGCGGAGGGCACCAACGAGGTGAACCTGCAGATCAGCCAGGTGGAGACCTTCATCAACGACGGCGTCGACGCGATCGTGCTGCTGCCGTTCGACGGGGCGGCGCTGACCCCCATCGCCCTCGAGGCGATGGAGGCGGGCATCCCCGTCATCAACGTGGACCGCGAGTTCAACGACCCCAATGCCGCGCGCGTCACCATCCTCGGCGACAACTACGGCATGGGCGTCTCGGCCGGCCAGTACATCTGCTCCGAGCTCGAGGGCCAGTCCGACGCCGTCGTCGCCGAGATCGCCGGCATCGACTCGCTGCCGCTCACCCAGGACCGCAGCGAGGGCTTCGCCGAGGCGCTCGCCGAGTGCGGCCTCGAGGTCTCGAACCGCGTCGCGGCCGACTTCACCGTCGAGGGCGGCGAGCGCGCCGCGTCCAACCTGCTCCAGGCGGCGCCCGAGATCGACGCCATCTGGAACCACGACGACGACCAGGGCGTCGGCGTGCTCGCGGCCATCGAGAACGCCGGCCGCGACGAGTTCTTCCTCGTGGGCGGCGCCGGCTCGGCCAACGCGATGCGCTCCATCCAGGCGGGCGACGGCGTGCTCCGGGCGACGGTCGTCTACCCGTCGACCCAGGCCGCGGACGCCATCCGCGTCGCGCGCCTCCTCGCGCAGGACAAGGCCATGGCCGACCTCGTCGAGGTCGAGGTGCCCCGCCAGATCCAGCTCTTCGCCCCCGTCGTGACCGCGGACAACGTCGAGCTCTACCTCGACACCGCGTTCGAGTCGTGATGGGGAACGACGACATCGCCGTGGCGATGGTGGGCCACGCCTTCATGGGGGCGGCCCACTCCCACGCCTGGCGCACGGCCGGCCACTTCTTCGACCTGCCGGCGCGGCCCGTGCTGCGCGTGGTGTGCGGGCGCGACGCCGAGCGGGCGGCCGCCGCCGCCGACCGGCTGGGCTGGGAGTCCTCGGCGACGGACTGGACGGAGGTCGTCCGGCGTGACGACGTCGACCTGGTCGACATCTGCACGCCCGGCGACACCCACGCCGAGATCGCCATCGCCGCCCTCGAGGCCGGCAAGCACGTGCTCTGCGAGAAGCCGCTGGCCAACTCGGTCGCCGAGGCCGAGGCGATGACGGCCGCGGCGGAGGCGGCGGCCGCGCGCGGCGTGCGCGCCATGGTCGGCTTCACCTACCGCCGCGTGCCGGCGGTCGCCTACGCGCGGCAGCTCGTGGCCGAGGGCCGCATCGGCGAGGTGCGGCACGTGCGGGCGGTCTACCTGCAGGACTGGATCGCCGACCCGGAGGCGCCCATGTCGTGGCGGCTCGAGAAGGACAAGGCCGGCTCGGGCGCGCTCGGCGACATCGGGGCGCACATCGTCGACATGGCGCAGTTCATCACCGGCGACCGGCTCACCAGCGTCACCGGGCAGCTGCGGACCTTCGTCGAGTCGCGCCCCCTCGCCGCCGAGCACGCGGGCCTGGCGGGCACCGCCGGCAGCGGCCGGGGGACGGTGACCGTCGACGACGCCGCCATGTTCCTCGGCCACTTCGCCGGGGGAGCGATGGCGGTCTTCGAGGCCACCCGCTTCGCCACCGGCCGCAAGAACGCCATCCGCATCGAGGTCAACGGGTCGCTGGGCAGCCTCGCCTTCGACTTCGAGGACATGAACGTGCTCCAGCTCCACGACGCGCGCGACCCCGCGCCGTACGCCGGCTTCCGCCGGATCCTCGTGACCGAGCCGGAGCACCCGTACGTCGCGGCCTGGTGGCCCGCCGGCCACGGGCTCGGCTACGAGCACGGCTTCACCCACCAGGTCGTCGACCTCGTCACCGCCATCGGTGCCGGCGTCGACCCCACGCCCACCTTCGCCGACGGTCTCCAGGTCCAGCGCGTGCTGGCCGCCGTCGAGGAGAGCTCGACCACCCGACAGTGGCAGGAGATCCCGTCGTGACCACCACCAGCAGCTCCCACGCCGACCGCTTCACCCCGCGCCCCGAGGACAAGTTCTCCTTCGGGCTCTGGACCGTCGGCTGGGAGGGCGTCGACGTCTTCGGTCCCGCGTCGCGGGCGCCGCTCGACCCCGTGGAGTCGGTGCGCCGGCTCGCCGACATCGGGGCGGCGGCGGTGACCTTCCACGACGACGACCTCGTGCCCGACGACGCGACCCGCGACCACACCCTCGAGCGCTTCGGCAAGGCGCTGGCCGACACCGGCCTGCGCGTCGAGATGGTCACCACCAACCTGTTCGGCCCGCCGGTCTTCAAGGAGGGCGCGCTGACGGCGAACAACCGCGACGTGCGGCGCTACGCGATCGCCAAGGTGCTCCGCAACATCGACCTCGCCGCGTCCCTCGGCGCCGACACGTTCGTGCTGTGGGGCGGCCGCGAGGGCGCCGAGCACGGCGCGTCCAAGAACGTGCAGACCGCGCTGGCGCGGATGGCGGAGGCCATCGACCTGTTCTGCGCCTACTCCCGCGAGCAGGGCTACGACCTGCGGTTCGCCCTCGAGCCGAAGCCCAACGAGCCGCGCGGCGACATCCTGCTGCCGACGATCGGGCACGCGCTGGCCTTCATCGGCGCGCTCGACCACGCCGACATGGTCGGGCTCAACCCCGAGGTCGGCCACGAGGAGATGGCGGGGCTCAACTTCGCGCACGGCATCAGCCAGGCGCTGTGGCACGACAAGCTGTTCCACGTCGACCTCAACGGCCAGCACGGTCCGCGCTTCGACCAGGACCTCCGCTTCGGGGCCGGCAACCTGCGCGGTGCGTTCTGGACGGTCGACGCCCTCCTGGGCGGCGGGGGCGGGCGGGCCTACGACGGCTACGTCCACTTCGACTTCAAGCCGCCGCGCAGCGAGGCCGACGGCGGCGTCTGGGACTCCGCCCGCGCCTGCATGCGCAACTACCTCGTGCTGCGCGAGAAGGTGCAGGCCTTCCGCGCCGACCCCGAGGTCGCGGCCGCGCTCGAGGCCGCCGAGGTCCCGGCCCTCGACGTACCGGCCCTGGCGCCCGGGGAGTCCCTCGCCGACCTCCGCGCCGCCGCCCACGACCCCGCGGCGCTGGCGCTGCGCGAGGTCGGCATGGAGGCGCTCGACCAGCTCGCGATGGAGCACCTGCTCGGCGTGCGCTGAGCCGCGCCGTCCCCCCACCCGCACCTGTTCGCAGCACCTGTCCGCAGCACCCGACGAAGGAGCCGACGATGCCTCGACCGATCACCCTGTTCACCGGCCAGTGGGCCGACCTGCCGCTCGAGGAGGTGGCGAAGCTGGCGGCGGGGTGGGGGTACGACGGGCTCGAGGTGGCCTGCTGGGGCGACCACCTCGACCCGTGGCGGGCGGCGGAGGACGACGCCTACGTGCAGGACCGCCTCGACCTGCTGGAGCGCCACGGCCTGCAGCTGTTCGCGATCTCCAACCACCTCAAGGGCCAGGCGGTCTGCGACGACCCGATCGACGCGCGCCACCAGGCGATCGTGTCGTCGCGCGTCTGGGGGGACGGCGACCCGGAGGGGGTGCGCCAGCGGGCGGCCGAGGAGATGAAGATGACCGCCCGGGCGGCGCAGCGGCTCGGGGTGAGCACCGTCGTCGGGTTCACGGGGTCGTCGATCTGGAAGTACGTCGCCATGTTCCCGCCGGCCACGGAGGAGATGGTGGACGCGGGCTACCAGGACTTCGCCGACCGCTGGAACCCGATCCTCGACGTCTTCGACGAGTGCGGCGTGCGGTTCGCCCACGAGGTGCACCCCTCGGAGATCGCCTACGACTACTGGACGACCGTCCGGGCGCTCGAGGCCATCGGGCACCGCGAGGCGTTCGGGCTGAACTGGGATCCGTCGCACTTCGTGTGGCAGGACCTCGACCCGGTCGGGTTCCTGTGGGACTTCAAGGACCGGATCTACCACGTCGACTGCAAGGACGCGAAGCGCCAGACGGGCAACGGGCGCAACGGCCGGATGGGGTCGCACCTGCCGTGGGCGGACCCGCGGCGTGGCTGGGACTTCGTGTCCACCGGCCACGGCGACGTCCCGTGGGAGGCGTCGTTCCGGATGCTCAACACGATCGGCTACGCCGGCCCCATCTCGGTGGAGTGGGAGGACGCCGGGATGGACCGCCTCGTCGGCGCGCCGGAAGCGCTGGAGTTCGTGCGGAGGCTGGCGTTCGACCCGCCCAGCGCGGCCTTCGACGCGGCGTTCTCGAGCGGGGACTGAGCGGCTCCGCAGCCGGCGGTCGGGGGGCTACCGGCTGCGGAGCAGGGCCGCGAGGGCGTCGAGCCAGCCGCCGACGTTGCGGCGCGCCTCGTGGGTGTCGGGGTAGCGGCAGCGCAGGTGCAGGCCCGAGTCGTCGAGCACGAACCAGAGCATGACGCCGTCGGTGCGGATCGCGGCGCCGACGTACTGCGCCTCCAGGCCCACCGAGTCGACCCGCACGGGGAGACGGCGGAGGTCGAGCCAGGAGATGGCGAACATGCCGGGTGCCGCCGGCATGCCGCCCCAGGGGGCCAGCACGTCGGCGAGGGGCCACGACCCGAGCCGTACCGCCTCCTTCACGGCGGCCGCGCACGCCTGGGGATCGGGATCGGGGGACTCGATCACGGCGTTGGTGATGAACCAGCCGACGGAGTCGTGCCAGGTCGCGCCGCTCGCGGGAGTGGGGGTGCGGCTGTGCACCGGGAAGACGGCCCGCAGCGGCTGGCCCGCGAGGTCGCGGGTCACCTCCGTCATGGCCGCCACCACGAGGGCCAGCGTGGAGACCCCGAGCTCGCGGGCCCGCGCGCTGATCGCCGCCGTGTCGTCGACGTCGAGCACGTCGCGCACCTCGACCCGCTCGGGCTGCTCCGACGCCACGTCGCCGAGGGGGAGGGGGAACCGCGGCATCACGTCACCGCACGCGGCGAGGATCTCGGCCCAGCGGCCGCGTACGTCGTCGGGCGCGGCCGGGCGGTCCTCCAGGGCCCGCGTGTGCTCGGCGAACGCGGGGACGGTGGGGCGCTCGGTGCCGGTGCCGGGGCTCGCCTCGCCCGGGTTCAGCGCCGCCAGCAGGTCGCGGACGATGACGAGCATCGACCACATGTCGACGTGGGCGTGGTCGGCGCCGATGACGACGGTCGGACCGTCGGCCGTCTCGAGCACGCAGAGCCGGTGGGACGGCGCCCGATAGGGCGAGCACGCCGCGTCGAGCACCTCGCGCAGCGCGTCGTTGACGGCCTGGCCGGGACCGATCTCGTGCTCCACCCAGACGCCCGGGGTGAGGTCGACGGCGTGGAGCTCGGGTGTGTCGCCCGGCCCGGGCCCGGGGGAGAACGCCGAGCGCAGGGTGCCGTGGCGCGCGACCACCGTCATCCAGGCCGCCGCGAGCCGGTCGCGCTCCACGGGCCCGCGCAGGCGGAACGACAGCGCCATCCAGCTCCCGGCCCGGTCGCCCGCGCCGACGTGGCGCCCCTGGTCGAACGAGACGGGGAGCGCGGCACCGCGCTCGCCGACGGTGACGTCGTACCCCCACAGCCGGCCGAACGGGAGTCGCAGGTGCGCCACGTTGGTCAGCCGCATGGCCGTACCCTAGGGCCCCACCCGCACCCCAGGAGCAGCCGTGCCGACGTACGCCGTCCCCGGGGCCGAGCTCGACGTCGAGCTGAGCGACGAAGGGGGCCACCCCGTCGTGCAGCTCCACGGCCTCACGTCCAGCCGCCACCGTGACCGCCTGCTCGACCTCGACCTGGGACGGGGGCTGAGCGGCACCCGGCTGCTGCGCTACGACGCCCGCGGCCACGGACGCTCCACCGGCCGCGCCGTGCCCGAGGACTACCGCTGGACCGTGCTCGCCGACGACCTCCTCCGGTTGCTCGACCACTGGTTCCCGGGCGAGCGCGTCCACGGCGTCGGCCCGTCGATGGGCTGCGCGACGCTGCTGCACGCCGCCGTGCGCGAGCCCGACCGCTTCGACGGCCTCACCCTGCTCGTGCCACCCACCGCCTGGGAGTCACGGGTGGCGAAGGCCGAGGACTACCGCCGCGCGGCCGTCGTCGTGGAGGAGCAGGGCATGGCGGCGTTCGTCGAGGCAGGGCGCGCGGCGCCGCGGCCGCCCGCGACCGTCGAGGCCCCCGAGACCGTCCCCGACGTGGACGAGGCGCTGCTGCCCGCGCTGTTCCGCGGCGCAGCGCTGTGCGACCTCCCTCCGCGCGAGGCCGTCGCCCGCATCGCCGTGCCGACCACGGTGCTCGCCTGGACCGAGGACCCCGCCCACCCGCTGTCGACCGCGGAGACGGTGGCGTCCCTGGTGGCGGGCGCGGTGCTTGAGGTCGCGAGCACGCCGGCCGACGTCGGCCGGTGGGCGGGGATCCTCCGCGACGACGTGGCGCGGCATCAGCCGTAGCGATCTGCGAACGCCAGCATCAGCCGCGCCTCGTTCTCCGAGCAGGGGTGGGTGCCGCTCGGGCCGGTGGTGAAGCCGAGGCCGTGGGGGGTGAGCCAGACGTAGTGGCCGGGTGCTCTCTGTCTTGCTTGGTAGCCGGCGTGGGTCTTCCAGCGGTGGTTGCGGCGGGCGAGGGGGCCGGAGTTGTGGGTGCCGGTCTGTTGTCCTGCCTT
>NZ_JAAGXA010000017.1 GCF_010686755.1 Nocardioides zeae
GCTCTGTGCAACGAGAACCCACCACAGACCAACTCGAAGAACTCATCACGCGTCTCATACGAGAACACCTTCGGCAACGCCCACACCCCTCATCAAGCAGGCGTTGCTTAGACCGATGGACTCCGCCCATCAACATTGATGGTCGAAGCGGCGTGTTCCCCGGCTGACCGGGGAAAGTGCCGGGCCCCGATCTAGCGCGGGACGCGCGCGAGCTGGCGGGACTGGGCGACGAGGCGTCCGGCGGAGTCCCAGATCTCGCAGTCCTCCTCGAAGAACCCGCCCGCGACGTTGCTCGTCGACTGGCGCAGCCGGAGCCAGCCGGGGGCCGGTACGGCGCGGACGTGCGTCGTCAGCTGCACCGTCGGGGCCCAGCCGGGGCGGCCGAGGTCGAAGGTGACCGGCGGCATGGCGTCGCAGGCGAGCAGCAGCATCAGCGGGTCGGGCTCGCGGTCGGGCAGCCGGAACCACCCCTCGAGCAGGCCCGTCCCGGACGGCTGGCCCACCGCCCAGCCGACGCTCCGCGGCGTCAGCCGCATCTCGAAGCGCTCGACGAGCGGCGCGGTCCGCAGGAAGTCCGGCGGGGCGTCCGACGTGCGCACGCACTCCTCGGGCGGCGGCAGCACGGGCGCGACCGCCGTGGTCCCGACCTCGTCGGTCAGCCCCGCCAGGTCGGAGAACGTCGCGAGCGCGGTGATGCGGGGCGCCCCGTCCTGCGCGAGCTCGGCGGCGACGGTGGTCAGCGTGCCGCGGCGCACGACCCGCGTCGTCACCTCGGCGGGGCCCTCCGTCGAGGCGCCGACGTACGTCGCGGCCACCGCCACCGGGTGCGGCCGGTCCGGCACGGTGTCGCGCACGGCGCTGCCGATCATGGCGAGCAGGAAGCCCCCGTTGATGCCCCCGCCGACGGACCAGCCGCCCGGGAGGTGGCCGGAGAAGCGACGTACCGCCTCGTCGGGCCCGTCGAGCGGCGTCAGCGCCAGGTCGCGGTCGAGCTCGGCGGGCGGTGGGGTCTCGGTCTGGATCACAGACGCAGGGTAGCGGCCAACGAATCGGCCCTGGCCGAGCGGGGCACTAAGATCGCCGGGGCCCTCCGGCGACCGGTGTGCCACCCAGATCCCTCGACGGAAGTGACGCCGCACCTCATGACCACGCTCCGCTCCGACCTCCGCAACGTCGCCATCGTGGCGCACGTCGACCACGGCAAGACCACGCTCGTCGACGCGATGCTCAAGCAGGCGGGGGCCTTCACGGAGCACCAGGCCGAGGGTGTCGCCGACCGCGTCATGGACTCCGGTGACCTCGAGCGCGAGAAGGGCATCACGATCCTCGCGAAGAACACCGCGGTCCGCTACACCGGCCCGTCGGCCCCCGACGGCCTCACCATCAACATCATCGACACCCCGGGCCACGCCGACTTCGGCGGCGAGGTCGAGCGCGGCCTGTCGATGGTCGACGGCATCGTGCTGCTCGTCGACGCCTCCGAGGGCCCGCTCCCCCAGACCCGCTTCGTGCTCCGCAAGGCGCTCAACGCCGACATGCCGGTGATCCTGGTCGTCAACAAGACCGACCGCAGCGACGCCCGCATCTCCGAGGTCGTCGACGAGTCCTACGAGCTGTTCATGGACCTGCTCGACGACTCCCACAGCCAGGACGCGCTCGACTTCCCGGTCGTCTACGCGTCGGGCAAGGCCGGCATCGCGTCGCTGACGCAGCCCGAGAACGGCACCATGCCGGAGGGCTCCGACCTCGAGCCGCTGTTCCGCACGATCCTGGACACGATCCCGGCGCCGTCGTACGACGAGGACGGCCCCCTCCAGGCCCACGTCACCAACCTCGACGCCTCCCCCTTCCTCGGCCGCCTCGCGCTGCTGCGCATCCGCCAGGGCCACCTGAAGAAGGGCCAGACCGTCGCGTGGATGCAGCGCAACGGCGACGTGAAGAACGTCCGCATCACCGAGCTCCTCGTCACCGAGGGCCTCGAGCGCAAGCCCGGCGAGTCCGCGGGCCCCGGCGACATCGTCGCCGTCGCCGGCATCCCGGAGATCATGATCGGCGAGACGCTGGCCGACCCCGAGAACCCGGTCGCGCTGCCGCTCATCCACGTCGACGAGCCCGCCATCTCGATGACGATCGGCACCAACACCTCGCCGCTCGTCGGCAAGGTCAAGGGCTCGAAGGTCACCGCCCGCCTCGTCAAGGACCGCCTCGACGCCGAGCTCGTCGGCAACGTGTCGCTCCGCGTGCTCCCCACCGACCGCCCCGACGCGTGGGAGGTCCAGGGCCGCGGCGAGCTGGCGCTGGCGATCCTCGTCGAGCAGATGCGCCGCGAGGGCTTCGAGCTGACCGTCGGCAAGCCGCAGGTCGTCACGCGCGAGATCGACGGCAAGGTCCACGAGCCCACCGAGCGCCTCACGATCGACGCGCCGGAGGAGTACCTCGGCACCATCACCGAGCTGCTCGCCACCCGCAAGGGCCGCATGGAGGGCATGACCAACCACGGCACCGGCTGGGTCCGCATGGAGTTCATCGTGCCCGCGCGCGGCCTCATCGGCTTCCGCACCGAGTTCCTCACCGAGACGCGCGGCACCGGCATCGCCCACTCGATCTCCGAGGGCTACCAGCCGTGGGCCGGCGAGATCCGCTCGCGCGCCTCCGGCTCGCTGGTGGCCGACCGCAAGGGCGCCGCGACGGCGTACGCCATGACGGCCCTGCAGGAGCGCGGCGTCATGTTCGTCGAGCCCGCCACGGAGGTGTACGAGGGCATGATCGTCGGCGAGAACTCGCGCGCCGACGACATGGACGTCAACATCACCAAGGAGAAGCAGCAGACCAACATCCGGTCCGCGACCTCCGACAACTTCGAGAAGCTGATCCCGCCGCGCAAGCTGTCGCTGGAGCAGTGCCTCGAGTTCTGCCGCGAGGACGAGTGCGTCGAGGTGACGCCCGAGATGGTGCGCATCCGCAAGGTCGTCCTCGACCAGAACGAGCGCGCCAAGATCGCGTCGCGCGCCCGCAAGTCCAAGTAGGGCACGGACCGTGCACGGCCGGGTCCGCAGGCTCGGGGACGACGGGGGCACCGGCGAGCGGCTGGCGGCCTGGCTCGAGGAGATCGGCCTGGCCGACCAGCTCGGCCCGGCCGGCCTCCCGTCGTTCCGGCGCGGGGCCGACGGCGCGGCGTACTGGACGGAGCCCGGCACCGGCGAGCCCCTGACGCCGGAACGCCTCACCGAGCTCGACGCCGTGCTGCACCAGCAGGGCGACGAGCCGGCGCACGCCGTGCCGGTCGCCCTCGTGCAGCTGCGGCGCAAGGCCGCGGTGCGGGCCGGGCTGCTGGCGAGTGCGTGGCACACCTACGCGAGCCTCGCCGAGCTGCGGGGCCGCTCGGAGAACGCCACGCGCTTCGCCGTGCACAAGGCCGCCGAGCGCGGCGGGCTCCTCGTCGTCGTCCACGACGACGGCCGCACCATGGTGCCGGCCTTCCAGCTCGACGAGGCCGGCGACGTGCGGACCGAGCTCGGCGCCGTGCTCGAGCCGCTGCTCGCCGCCCGCATGGACCCCTGGCAGGTGTGGGCCTGGCTCACCCAGCCGGCCGCGCTGCTCGGCGGGCAGGTGCCCCACGAGGCCGCGCGCGACCCCGAGGAGGTGCGGCTCGTGCAGCACGCCGCCGTGCGCCTCGCCGAGCGGGCCCGCGCGAGCGCCTGAGCGTCCCGCCTACCGCTCCTCGGGCACCTGCCGCACGAGACCCAGGACGAGCAGGTCGAGCCCGGCCGCGAACTGCTCCAGGTCCTCGTGGCGCCGGAACTCGTCCGCCATCGAGCGGATCCAGGGGAACTCGTCGGCGTCGAGGTCCTGCCACCGCGCCACGACGAGCTCGAGCTGTTCGTCGGCGTCGAGCGCGGGGTCGATGATCGCGTCCTGCGAGGACATCTGCGCGGCGACACCCACGACGTACCCCAGCAGCGCCGTGCTGCCGTGGAACTGCTGCCGGCGGGTCAGCCCCATCGCGGCGAGCGGCCGTCCCATCGCCTCCCACACGCGCAGGCCGTTGGGCTGACCCCCGCTGAGCTCGACCTGGCCGGCCAGCCAGGGATGACGCTCCATCTGCCCGAACAGCGCGAGCGCGATGCGCCGCACCTGCAGCGCGGCCTCCACGACCGCGGGGTCCCGGGTGCCGAGGTCGACCTCGAGCGGCGGTGACGGTACGTCGTCCCCCGCGTCCCCCGCGTCGCCCGACTCCGCTGCGGCGAGGGCCCGCCCGACCAGCTCGTCGCAGGCCAGCTCGACGAGCTGCTCCTTGCCCGCCACGTGCCAGTAGATGCTGCCGAGGCCACCGCCGAGCTCGGCGGCGAGCCCGCGCAGCGTCAACCCCTTGATGCCCTCGGCGTCGAGGATCGCGGTCGCCGTCTCCACGATCTGCTCGCGGGAGTGGGTGACGCGTCGCGTGGAACGGGTCGAGCGCGACGGAGCCATGCGTCAAACCCTAGGTGGTCTTGACACTCTCGAACAACGTTCTATAGTCGAACTGTGTTCGAGTCGAACACGGTTCGATCCCACCGATCCTCGGAGAGGAGGCCGTCATGACCGCCGTACCGACGCCCACGACGACCCCGTCAGCACCCCCGTCCCCCCGCACGACGCCGTCCCGTCCCCGACCCACGTCGCTCCGCATGGCGGCCCCCGCCCTGCTCGCGCTCTGCCTCACGATGCTCGTCGAGATGGTCGACAACTCGATCCTCACCGTCGCACTGCCGACGATCGGCCGCGACCTGGCCGTCGGACCGACCGGTCTGCAGTGGATCGTCGGCGCCTACTCGCTCACCTTCGGCGGCCTGCTGCTCATCGGCGGCACGCTCGGCGACCTCCTCGGCCGCCGCCGCATGCTGCTCGTGGGTCTCACGGGCTTCGGCCTGTCGTCCCTGCTCGTGCTGGCCGCCACCGAGGCCTGGCAGCTCATCGCGGTGCGCGCGCTCTGCGGCGTCTTCGCGGCGCTCATCGCGCCCGGCACGATGTCGCTGATGTTCCGGCTCTTCGACGACGAGCAGCTGCGCCGTCGGGCCATCGGCCTCATCGTCAGCGTCGCGATGCTCGGCGTCGTCATCGGGCCCGTCCTCGGCGGCCTCGCCGTCACCCACCTGCACTGGCAGGTGCTGCTCGTCGTCAACGCTCCGGTGGCGGTCATCGCCTGGTGGGGCGTGTGGCGCGGCATCCCCGCCGACGACCCGGCCGACCTCCGCACCGGTGGGGCCGACGTGCCCGGCGCGCTGCTCTCGGTCGCCACGCTCGGGCTCGGCCTGCTGGCCCTCACGCTGGCGGTCGACGAGGGCTGGTACGCGCCCGGCACCCTCGCCGCCGCCGTCGGTGCGGTCGTCGCCGCGGTCGGCTTCGTCCTGCGGGAGCGACGAGCGGCCCACCCGATGCTCGACCTGCGGCTGTTCGCCCTGCCGACCGTGCGCGGCAGTGCGCTGCTGCAGTCCGGCGTGATGGTGGCGATGGTCGGGGTGGCGTTCTCGTCGACGCAGCTGTTCCAGTACGCCTGGGGCTGGTCCCCCGTCGTCGCCGGCCTCGGCACGCTGCCGATGGTGGCCGGGATGCTCCTCGCCGGGACGCTGACCGACGTGCTCGTCGACCGGGTCGGGCACCGCCTCACCGCGATCGCCGGCAGCTCGCTGCTCGTCGTCGCCCTGCTCGTGCTCGTCGTGGCGCTCGACGCCGGCTACCCGGTCTTCGCGATCGGCCTCGGGCTGCTCGCCGTGGCCATGCGGCTCGTCGTCACGACCTCGGCGGTCGCGCTCGTCGAGGCCCTCCCCGAGAGCCACACCTCGCTGGGCTCCGCCCTCAACGACACGTCGCAGGAGATCGGCAACTCCGTCGGTGTCGCGGTGATCGGCACCGTGACCGCCGCCGTCATGGGCACGACCCTGCCGGTCGGCGTGTGGTCGTCGGCCGTCACCGAGCAGTTCCTCCACGGGCAGCGGATCGGCTTCGCCCTCCTGGCCGGCCTCGTCGCCGTCATCACCGTGGTGGGCGCCCGCACCCTCACCGACTCGCGCTCCACCGAGGAGCACTGAGGACCGTCCTCAGGCGCGAGTGAGGCGGACGACCCAGTACTGCACGCCGTACGGCGCGTCGTCGTAGGTCACGTCGACCCGCCACGCAGCCCCGGCACCGTCCAGCAGCCGGCCGAGCGCCCGCAGCGGCTCGACCTCGGCCCACAGGGCGCTCCCCAGCGCCGCGTCGACGTCGGCGAGCGCCGCACCGTCGGCCGCCGCCAGGGCCTGGCCCAGCGCGGCGTCGAAGGCCTCCGCCCGCTCGTCGAGGTGACCGGGGGCCTTCTCCGTGCGCATGGCCGAGCCGTTGCCCAGCACCAGCAGGCCCTCCCGGTCGGCGGGCGGTCGCTCCGCGTCGTACGGCGCGTGGGGAACCCCGTCGAGGAGGTGGTCCGCGACCCGTGCCGAGCCCGGGGAGCCCAGCACGCCGATCGGGCCGCCCCCGGCACGGAGGTCCGCGACGGCGGCGGTCGCGGCGGCACGCAGCTCCGCCACCGGGTCGACCAGGCTCGCGTGCTCCGGCAGGAGCGCCGGCACGGGCGGGACGACGACGATGTCGCGGAGGGCGGTCGCGGCGACCGTCAGCCCGGCGTCAGCCATGGTGCGGCGGGACCTGCGCCCGGAGCCAGGCGTCGGAGGCCGAGTCGCCGCCGCGCTGGTCGCCCGGCTCGCCACGGTCGGTGTCGTCGCCGGTCTGCTCGGGCAGCGCGTCGCCGAAGATCGCCGCGAGGCGGCGCTTGCGCTGCCACTCGGGCTCGGGGCTCGCCTCGTGCTCGACCATTCAGCAGAGACCGTTGCTGGCGGCGAACTCGTCGGGGTCGAACTCCTCGTCGTCCGTCGGGTCGCTGTCGGTCGGGGTGTCCGTCGCGGTGGTGGAGGGATCCGTCGCCGTGCTGCCCGGGCTGCTCGGCGACGCCGACGGCTCGCCCGTGTTGACGCTGCCGCCGCCCTCCTCGGCGCCGATGGCACCGGTGAGGAACTCGGACGTCAGGGGCTTGTCCTCGCGGATGAGGGTCCACAGGTCGTCGGCCTCGTCGGTCCAGACGAGGCGGTTGCGGTCCTCGGAGTACTCCTCGTTGGGCACCGTGAGGAAGTTGATGTTGTCGAGGCCGATGCCGTTGAAGCCGCCAGCGATGTCGGCGAGCTTGTTGATGTCGTTGTAGCCCTTGGTGATCGTCATCGAGTCGATGACGGCCTTGACGAAGTTGTAGACGCGGGCCGGGTTGGTCAGCGTCTGCGCCGACACCACCTTGTTCGCCATCGACGCGAGGAACGCCTGCTGGCGCTTCATGCGGCCGACGTCGCCGTTGATGGAGAGCTGGTGGCGCTCGCGCACGTAGATGAGCGCCTCCTCGCCGTTCGCCGTGAAGGTGCCCTCCTTCGGCAGCGCCTTGTTGTAGCGGCTCGCGCGGATCGGCTCGGTCAGGCAGATCTCGACGCCGTCGATGGCGTCGACCATCTCCTCGAACCCGCCGAAGTCCATCTCGATGGTCGCGTCGATGCGGATGTCGGTGAGTGACTCGACCGTCTTCTGGGTGCAGAGGGCGCCGCCCTCGCTGTAGGCCGTGTTGAACATGACCATGCTCTCGCCGGGCACGTCCGTGCCGTCCGCCGCGAGGCACTCGGGGCGGTTGACGAGCGCGTCACGCGGGAGGCTGACGCCGTACGCGAACTCCCGGTCGCCCGACAGGTGCATGATGATCGTGGTGTCGGAGCGCGCGCCGTTGTCGGGGTTGTTGGCGTCGGACCCGACGAGGAGGATGTTGAGCGGCTCCTCCGGGGTGTCCGCGTCCACCTTGTCCGGGCGGTCGTCACCCAGGGCCGCGTCTCCGTTGGCGAACGTGTTGATCCCGTTGTCGAGCTGGCGGACCGTGAAGGCCACGCCGAGGGCCGTGATCATGCACAGCGTCGCGGCCGTGGCCGTGATGACGGTCGCCACCGTGTGCCGACGCTTCGACCGCGCGCGGCGCTTGGGCGCGGCGCGCCGGCCGGCGGGGCTCGGGGGTGTGACGGACACGTCTTCTCCTGCGGCGTGGACGAGGGCCAGACGCAATGTACGTGGGCCCGGAAGCGCGTGCGACATCATCGACGGCGTTCTGGCGAAGGTCACAGCCTCCCCTCAGGTACGCCGCGGTCTCGCCCGTGCGGGTGAACAAGGGCCTCCGGCGCCGCGCGATGCGGGGGGACCGCGCGGCGACGCGCACCTGACGTGTGACGATGGGAGGCCCGACAGCGCGCTGATGAGCAGGTGGACCCTTGATCTCGTTGACCTACCTGAGCAGCGCCGTCGACCCCATGTCGCCCGGGGAGCTCGAGGACCTGCTGCACCAGTCGCGCGCGGCCAACCACGCCGCGGACCTGACCGGGGCGCTCCTCTACGCGGACGGCAGCTTCGTGCAGACCCTCGAGGGTCCGGACGCGGCCGTGCACGCCACCTTCGGCCGCATCCTGTCCGACCCGCGCCACCGGGGGCTCTTCATCGTGCTCAACGAGCCGGTCGCGGAACGCGCGTTCCCCGAGTGGACGATGGGGTTCCGCAGGATCGACGGCGTCGAGGCGCAGCGACTGCCCGGGTTCTCCGACTACCTGCGCACCAACCGCGAGCTGGGGCTGACCACGCCGGCGGGAGGCAGCGCCGAGGTCTTTCACCAGGTGTTCCGCGAGGGCCTGCGCTGAGGCGTGCGCCTCCATCGGCCCCGTGCGCTCGACGCTCGCGACACGGGTCCCCTGCCGTGACCTACACGCTGACCGCGACCGTCCAGCGGTCCTACGACGAGACGCTCGCCGCCGCCCGTGAAGCCCTGGCCACCCAGGGATTCGGGGTCCTGACCGAGATCGACCTCGCCGGCACCCTGCGCGCGAAGCTCGGCGTCGAGGTGGCCCGCCAGGTGATCCTGGGGGCGTGCCGCCCGCAGGCGGCGTACGCCGCGATCACCGCCGACCCGTCCGTCGCGACGCTGCTCCCCTGCAACGTCGTCGTCCGCGAGGTCGACGCCACGACGACGGTCGTCGAGGCCTTCGACCCGTCCGCGATGACGCTGATCGGCGGCGACGCGCTCGCCGACGTCGCGACCGAGGTCCGCGGCCTGCTCACGACCGCGCTCGCCGCGGTGGCCGCGGTGGCCGCGGGCGCGCTCGACGCGACCGGCGACGGAGGCCGCTGATGCAGCTCGAGCCCGAGTCGATGGCCCCCGTCATCAACCGCATCAAGCGGGCGCAGGGCCAGCTCGCGGGCGTGCTGCGCATGCTCGAGGAGGGACGCGACTGCGAGGACGTCGTCACGCAGCTCGCGGCGGTCTCCAAGGCGCTGGACCGGGCCGGGTTCGCGATCGTCGCGACCGGGCTGCAGCAGTGCATCGCCGCCGACGGCGTCGAGAGCCTCGACGTGAAGAAGATGGAGAAGCTGTTCCTGTCGCTGGCGTGACAGGCGGGGCCCGGCTCAGCCGGGGGGCGCCCAGCCCCGGAGCCAGACCCGCACGACCTGGGCCGTGGCGGCGGTGACGGCGTCCACGGTGCTCGCACGGAGCTCGTCGAGGGTCGCCGGGCCTCGTGCGATCGAGAACGCGGCGGTCAACCCCGCCGCGTCGATCTCCTCGACGGTCGCGGAGACGGAGCCGGCCACGGCGACGACCGGGACGTGAGCCGGGGTGAGCCGGCGGACCGTGTCGACGACCTTGCCGTGGAACGACTGGCCGTCGAGCCGCCCCTCCCCCGTGAGGACGAGGTCGGCGTCCGCGACGAGGTCCGCCAGGCCGACCGCGTCCGCCACCAGCTCCCCGCCGGGGGCGAGCTCCGCCCCGAGGAGCGCGTGGAGGCCGGCGGGGAGTCCGCCGGCCGCGCCGGCGCCGGGGAGGTCGGCGACATCGACCCCGGTCGCCTCGAGCAACGCGGCCGCGAGGCGCCGCAGACCCGCGTCGAGGACGCGGACGTCGGCGGGCCCCGCCCCCTTCTGCGGCCCGAAGACGGCCGCCGCTCCCCGCTCCCCGACGAGGGGGTTCCGTACGTCGCACGCGATCCGCCACCGCACGGCAGCGGCCCGCGGGTCCAGCCCGCTGGCGTCGATGCGGTCGAGCCGCCCCAGGGCGCCGCCGCCGTCGGGCAGGTCCCGCCCGTCCGCGTCGAGGAAGCGGACCCCGAGCTCGCGCAGGAGGCCGGCGCCGCCGTCGGTCGTCGCGGACCCGCCGATGCAGAGCAGCAGCTCGGGACAGCCGGTCGCGAGGGCGGCGCGCACCACGGTGCCGACGCCGCGGGTCGTCGCCGCGAGGGGCTGGAGCCGCACGTCGCTCACCTGGGGCAGCCCGTTGGCCTCGGCTGCCTCCACGACCGCGACGGCGCCGTCCGGCGCGCGACCCCAGCGGGCCTCGACGGGACGACCCAGGGCGTCGGTGGCGCGGACGACCCGCGGGGTCGACCGCCACGCGCCGAGGAGCCCGTCGAGCGTGCCCTCGCCGCCGTCGGCGAACGGGACCACGCGGACGTCGGCCTCGGGAGCGCCGGGGACACCGAGCGCGGCACGGACGCCCGCCGCCATCGCCTCTGCGACCTCCGCGGCGGTCGCGCTGCCCTTGAACGAGTCGGGGGCGACGACCACCCGGGGTCGGCGTCGGGCGGAGGTCATGCTGACGACCCTAGAGGCGCCGTCCTCCCACCGCTACGGACGCGCGCCCACAACGATCCCCCACCTGGCTGGCGAGGAGTGTGCAGGTGCCTACAGGTCGTCGGGCAGCGACGCGAGGGCGTGCACCGCGCCGAGCAGCACCGCCGCCTCGTCGGGGCGGCCCAGGTCGAGGCCCGTGAGCGCGCGGATGCGGTCGACGCGCTGGAGCAGCGTGTTGCGGTGCACCGGCGAGAGCCGCGCCGCGGTGCGCGCGAGCCGGCGCCGGCTCCGGTCGGGCAGGTGCGCCACACCGACGGCGACCTCCGCCCGCCAACCGGGCTCCTCCGCCGCCGTCGGCAGCAGGCGCCCCCGACGCCCGAGCGCCTGCAGGTCGTGGGCCCACCCGGCCAGGTCCTCGAGGTCGACGAGGTCCTCGACGACGACCCGACGCGTCGCCGTACCCCCGAGTTCCCGGTCGAGCCGTCGCCCGTGACCGGCGACGCCCCAGAGGAGCCCGTCCACGACCACGGCGCACGGGGAGGCACCCTCGGCGCCGTCGGCATCGCGGCGGTCGTTGGCGGCGGTGACGGCCTGCTCGGCGCGGGGCGGCGGGACGGCCGTGCCGTCCCGGGCCACCTCGACGTCGCACCAGACCCCGACGGACCACGGCCCCCGGCCGAGCCCGAGGGCCTCGAGACGCTCCTGCACCGCGAGGGGCGTCGCGGTCGGCGACGCGAGGACCGCGACCAGCGCGCGGACCCGGGTGCGGGTCTCGGTGCCGCTGTCGTGCTCGCGCTCGCGGGCGAGCAGCAGGCCCACCGTCAACGCGACCACCCGCGCGACGGGCTCCACCTCGGCCGGGTCCCCGGTGACGCCGACGACCCCGGCGATGCGGTCGTCGAGCTCGAGCGGGACGTTGGCGCCCGGCCGGTCCTCCACCCCCTCGGCCACGTCGGTGACCAGGACCGGACGCCCGGTCGCCACCACCTCGCGGGCTGCGCGGTGCGGCTGCCCCACCCGGTCGGCGCGGGTGGACGCGACCACCGTGCCGTCGATGTCCATGAGGTTGAGGTCCCGCCGCAGGGTGGGCGCCACGGCGTCGACGACCCGCTGCGCCAGGGCGGGGTCGAGCCCGTCGCCCGCCCCCGGTGCTCCCGCCATGGCGGTCACCCTAGGCGGCGCGGTCAGCCCGCCAGCGCGTCCTGCAGCACGTCCCGCAGCGCGTCGTGCGCCGGCGTCGGCTCCCCGTCGTCGTACAGGAGGTCGTGGCCCTGCTGCAGGCCGTCGTCGTCGACGTACCAGTCGTAGCGGTCGTCCACGCCCCAGGTCGTCCAGGAGACGCAGACCTCCGAGCGCAGGCAGGTGGCCAGGGCGGTGGCGTACTGCTCCGCCTGGGCGTCCTGCCCCTCGGCGTCCGTGACGTCGTTCTCGGAGATGCGCGCGACCAGCCCGGCGTCGGCGACCGCGTCCAGGGTCGTCGCCAGGTCATCGGCGGAGATCGCGTCGGTGGCGAGGTCGTAGACGTGGGACTGCAGGCCGACGCCGTCGATGTGGCCGCCCCGCGCGTTGGTGTGGCGGGCGAGCCGGAGCAGGGCGTCCTGGCGGGGACCGGGCACGTCGGCGCCGTTCTCGTTGATGAACTGCCGGACGTCGGGGTCGGCGTCGTGGACCGCCTGCGAGACGACCACCGGGTAGTCCGGGCCGAAGACGCGGTACCAGGTGTTCTCCTGCAGCGCGGTGCCCTGGTCGACGTCGAACGGCTCGTTGACGACGTCGAGCGAGTCGAGCCGACCCCGGAAGTGCGTGACCACGGTGGTCACGTAGTCGAGCAGGACCTCCGCGCTGGCCGCACGATCCTCGGCCGAGTCGGCCGGCAGCTCGCGCATCCAGCGGGGCATGGCCTCGGTGAAGGCGATGGTGTGGCCGTGCACCGCCATCCCTCGGCTCTCCGCGACGTCGAGCAGGGCGTCGGCCTCCGCGAAGACGTACTCCCCCTGCCGCGGCGCGAGGAACTGCGCCTTCATCGCGTTCTCCGGGGTCAGGGCACCGAAGTCGCCCAGGAGGCTCGCCGCGTAGTCCGGGTCCCCGGCGAGCGGCCCGAGGGCCACGGCCGCACCGACGCGGAAGTCCGGGCGCACGCGGGCGGCAGCGGCCTGCAGGCCGTCGGGGTACGGCGCGACGTCGGCCACCGCCGGACCCGCGGCCGCGAGGGACGCGCCCTCCGGCGCGGCGGCGGTGAGCGCGTCGACCGAGAACGTGCCCTCGCCGCTCGACAGCCCCAGCCAGAGCTCGCCGGAGCCGAAGACGTCGCCCAGCGGCAGGGAGGCCACGGTCTCGCCGCCGCTGGCGACGTGCAGCCGGTCGCCGGAGCGAGCGACCGAGAGCTCGGCCTCGGGATCGGCGAGCGTCACCTGCTCGTCGTGCACGGGCTCCGGGTCGGTCACGTCCTCCGGGTCCGCGCCGTCGAAGACCGTGATGCGGAGGTCGTCGTCACGGAGCGTGAGCCGTAGGCCCGCGGGCTCGATGCGGAACTCGTCGGCGATCACCGGCGGGCTGTCGTAGACGGCCCAGGTGGCGTCGGCGGTCACGTCCGAGAAGGACGCGTCGAGGGTGAAGTCGTCCGGGGCCAGGAGGTGCGTGCCCGCCAGGTCGACCGGCGGGTTCGGCTGCCCGCCCCCGCCGTCCTGGTCGACGATGCGCCAGCCCGTCGCCGTCACCCGCAGGCCGTCGCCGTCCGCGACGACCCCCGGGACGTGCTCCCAGCCCTGCTCCAGGAGGTCGATCACGGTGGCGCGGTCGGATGTCCCGTCGGTCGCGGTGCAGCCCGCCGCGACGACCACGAGGACGACGGCCGCCACGCTGCCGGAGCGTCTCCGGAGATCCCTCACGTCCGACCCTCCCGTGGCTCCCGTGGCTCCCGTGGTGCGACCGACGTGCGCATCATGCCGGGCAGCGCACACGACCTTGCTTCCACCCGCGGGTGCCTGCCCAGGGCTACGAACAGGATCGGTCTCGGGTACTGCCCGGACTGCAGCGGCGCGGTGTCTGCTGCGAAGCAGTACTACGCCGACGTCGACGGTTGCTCCTACTGCGCGAACGCTTGCCACACGAGCTGAGCGCACTGCGGGGTCGGTCGTCCGCCGGGACAGCGTCACGACCGGCCCCGTAGACCGACTCGCGAGCGGTCCATGGTGGTGCCCCAGGCAAGAGTCGAACTTGCGACCTTTCGCTTAGGAGGCGGCTGCTCTATCCACTGAGCTACTGGGGCGTGCGTCCTATCCTGCCATCCGGTTCCCCCGCGTTCTCAGGGTGCACGGGTCTCGCGTCGAGCCGGGTTCGGCGGGGAGGTTGTCCCCCGGCGGTACGTCGCCGGGGCGGGTCTCGCTCAGGACTGTCGGTGGGTGCGGGTTGAGTGGTGGCCATGACGGGGGTCAGCTCTTCTGGTGACGCCGATGGCTTCGGGCCACCGGTGCCGGAGCCCCCTGCCGAGTTCTCGGTCGATCTGCCCGATCCCGATTGGTTGGAGCACGCCTTCACCACCGGCGAGTGGCCTGAGGAGGCGACGCTGGGGTGCCGGATCGTCAGTCGCGAGGGTCGGTACGACGCGGCTGAGCCCGCCCCGGAGCCCGAACCTGGGTGGGTGGTGCCCGGGGTCGCCTCGGGTCCCGGTGCCGGTCCGGTCGACATGGGGCATCCGTTGTTGGAGGCGATCCGGGTGGCCACGGCCGTGCTCGCCGCGGACGGGCGCACCGGCATCGGATGGTTGAGCGCGTCCCAGACGGGGGTCGCGCTGGTCGACGCGCACCGGCTGGCCGCACGGGCCTCGGCGCTGGTCGCGGTGTTGGTGCAGCACGCCGAGGACGTCGAGCTGTACCGACAGAACGGTGCCTCGACCGCGGCGGTGTGGCTGGCGAACGCGACCGCTGCGACGCGTCGCGATGCCTACCGCCTCGCTCGCGTCGGGGCCGCCGTCGGCGAGGACACGGGGCGGTACCGGAGCCACCTCGGCCCCGGCTGCCTGACCGGCGTCGTGGACCTCGAGCAGGCCGACGTCATCGTCAAGGCCCTCGACGCGCTACCTGGCGAACTGGACCCCGCCCTGCTGTCGCGGGCGGAGGAGGTGCTGGTCGGGTACGCCGCCGACCACGACGCCCGCGCCCTGCGGATGCTGGGGAAGAAGATCCTCGCCGTCATCGCCCCCGATATCGGCGAAGCACACGACGCCGCTCTCCTCGAACGCGAAGAACGCGAGGCCCGAGCCACGTCGCGCCTCTCGATGGTCTCCGACGGCCTAGGTCGCGTGTGGGGCCGCTTCGTCCTGCCCGAGCTCCACGGCGCGATGCTCCGCAAAGCCCTCGACGCCTACGCCGCCCCGAAGCACCTCAACACCAACGAGGACCCCGACCAGCGGTTCAAACGCGACCGAGCGACCCCCGAGCGCTACGGACGGGCCTTCCAACAGCTCCTGGAGATGCTCGACCACAAGGACCTCCCCGCCACCGGTGGCATGGGCGCGACCGTCGTCGTCACCATGACCCTGGAGTCCCTGCTAGGCGGCCTCGCCTCAGCGTCCCTCGACACCGGCACCACGATCAGCGCATCCGAAGCCCGACGCCTGGCGTGCGAGGCGGGGATCATCCCCGCGGTGCTCGGCACGAAGAGCGAGGTCCTCGACCTCGGCCGCACCACCCGCTTCCACACCCGAGCGATGCGCCTCGCCATGGCCATCAGGGACGGCGGCTGCGTCGCCGAAGGCTGCAACCGACCACCCCACCAGACCCACGCCCACCACCTCACCGCATGGTCCAACGGCGGCCACACCACCGTGAACGACGGCTGCCTCCTCTGCGACCAGCACCACCACCAGATCCACGACCCGCTCTACCTCGTCGAACGCCTCGGCACCGGCAAGCTCCGCTTCACGAGGCGGACGTGAGCGACCGGCCCCGACCGAATCGACCCGGCACCCGACGCCAGCACCAGCACCAACACCAGGAAGATCCGGCGCACCCGGTGAGCCAGGACTCCCGCGGGCTCGCCCCAGCGCGGACGTGGCTCGACGACCACGCACTCGACGGTGCACGACCGTCTACCGGGCGTCGGCGGCCGTCCCGTCCGCGGCCGTCCCGTTCGCCACCATCCTGTCCCCGGCCATCCCGTCCGCGGCGCGCGCGTTCGCGGCGTACCTCCGCGGGGTGCAGCCGTAGACCTCCGCGAAGCTGGCGATGAACGCGCTGGGCGACGCGTAGCCGACGCGCTCGGCGACCTCGGCCACGCCGAGCCCGTCGACGAGGTGACCCGCAGCCGCTTGCAGGCGGCGGCGGAGCCGCCACTGGCGGAAGGTGAGGCCGGTGCCGGCGACGAAGGCCCGCGCCAGCGTCTTCTCGCTGACGTGCAGGTCGGCGGCCCAGTCGCCGAGGGTCCGTGGGTCGGCCGGGTCGTCCAGGAGCGCGACGGCGACGCGCCGTGCTCGCGGATCGGCGGGCAGCGCGACCACGTCGTGGCGCAGGGGCGCGTCGCCGAGCACGTCGAGGAGGAGGCGGTAGGCGAGCCGCCGGCGCTCCGGTGACCGTGGTGCCTCCGCGGCGTGCCGCAGCAGGGTGGCGGCCATCGGCTCGACGGCGAGCACGGCCGGCCGGTCCGCGCCGGCGCCTCCGACCCGACCCTCGCCCTGGGGGCGGAGCACGGGGTCGGCGTACACGTCCACCAGCGTCCCGGTCCGCGTGATCGTCATCTCGTGCAGCGCGCCGGCGGGGATCCAGGCCACGTGGTCGGCGCCGAGCTCCCAGGTGGTGCCGCCGACCGTGAGCCGCATGCTGCCCGCCACCATCCAGGCCAGCTGGTCGGTCGCGTGGAGATGGGAGTCGTAGCGTGTGCCCGCCGCGACGTCGAACCACTCGGTGGTGATCGCTCCCGCTCCGTGACGGGCGATCGTCCGCTCGCCGACATCGCCCTCGTGCGCCTGCGGCGCGGCGTACGAGGGATCCCGCTCGACGGACAGGGTCATGACTGCTCACCTCGACTGATGTCCGTCCACGACGATCGCGACGGAGGTTAGGTGAGGCTACCCTCCACGACGCCGCGCCGTCGCGCCCGATCCGACGGCCCCACCCCCGAGGACCACCGTGACCCTGCTCCCCTGCCCGAGCCACCGCGCCCCCCGCGCCCCCCGCGCCCTTGCCGCGTCCGTCACCGCCGCGCTCGCGCTCTCCGCCCTCGTCGCCTGCGGCGAGAGCGCCGCCGAGGACCGCGCCGAGGAGAACCCGCACTACACGACCGAGCCGACCGACTCGTTCCCGCTGACCGTGGACCACGAGTACGGCGCGACGACCATCGAGTCCGAGCCGCAGCGCATCGTCACCGTCGGGCTGACGGAGCAGGACGTGCTCCTCGAGCTCGGCGTCACGCCGATCGCGACGACGGAGTGGTACGGCGAGCAGGAGTTCGCCGTCTGGCCCTGGGCCACCGACCTCCTCAACGGGGCGGAGCCGGAGGTGCTGAGCGCGGCCGACGGCTTCCAGTACGAGCGGATCGCCGAGCTCGAGCCCGACCTCATCATCGGCACCAACGCCGGCATGACCGAGGACGCCTACGACCGGCTCTCCGAGATCGCGCCCACCGTCACCGCGACGGACGGGTCCGAGGGCTACACGTCGCCCTGGCGTGACCAGACCCGCCAGATCGCCGCGGCCGTCGGCCGCTCGGCCGAGGGCGAGGAGCTGATCACGGGCGTCGACGAGGCGTACGCCGCCGTGGCCGCCGAGCACCCCGAGTTCGCCGGCAAGACGGCGACCTTCGCACAGGGCGTCATCTGGGAGGGCGTCATCTACGTCTATCCCGACGGCGTCAACACCGACTTCCTCACCGACCTCGGGTTCACGATCACGCCGGGCCTCGAGCAGCACGCGCCGGGCGCCGGCGAGCAGGCGCAGATCTCGGCCGAGAACGTCGGCCTCCTCGACGCGGACGTGGTGCTGTTCGCGACGGAGTCCCCGGAGGGCATCGACGAGGTGCTCTCGTTCGGCACGATGTCGACCCTGCCCGCCGTCCAGGAGGGCCGAGCGATCTACAGCGACGCCGTGCTCTCCGGCGCGATCTACTTCCTCACCCCGTTGAGCCAGAAGTACGTGCTCGAGCACCTCGAGCCGCGCCTCGTCGACGCCCTCGCGGGCGAGTCCCCGCAGGACGTCGAGGGCTGAACGCCCGGCTGATCGGCCGGGACCGGGGCGGGGCGCGCACGGGGGCGCGCCCCGCCCCGTCCGTCACCGCAAGCGGTTCAGGCGCCGCGGGACCGCACGACCGCGAGACGTGCGAGCAGCACGAGGTAGGCGAGCCCGAGGACGATGAACGGGACGCCGATGAGGAGGGCGAGAAGGCTGCCGCCGCCGTCGGCCGTGGTGCACACGGTCTGGGTGTCGATGCCGTCCGAGGTCGTCTCGCAGGTCTCGCTCCCGCCCGCGAACACGCCCAGCGCGACCGCGCACACGATGCCCGGCGCAGGCACGAAGATCGTGCCGAGGAACTGTTCGCCCGTCCGCCACAGCGGCGAGGCCCAGATGCCCGTCCAGCCGAGGACGATGACGGCGATCGGCACGACCGGCTGCGTCACGACGCCCAGGAGGAACGACCCCAGCACGACGAGGCCGAGCGCGACCAGTGCCGGCCACGCGCGCCGCTGCGGCTGTCGCAGGGGCTGTCCCTGGGGCTGTCGCTGGGGCTGAACGGGAGCCGTGGCGTACGGCGCGGGCCCGACCGGCTGGTCGCGCGCGGCCTCAGCGGCGATCACCTGCGGGTCGCCCAGCCCGGCGAGGAGCGTCGTCACGTCCTCCCCCTCGGCACGGGCGGCCTCGACGTGCTCGTGCAGGTCGGCGACTATCTCGGACCGGTCCGCGACGCCGCGCGCGGCGAGCGCCGCGTCGACCTCGGCCAGGTAGCGGCGCACCCGCTCGTCCGCCGACAGCCCCACCGGCTTCCCCTCACCGCTCATCGCGGCTCCTCCCCTCGTCCTGTGCTCCGTCCCGGCGTCTCGCCCAGCGCGCCGTCCACCGCCTCGCGGAACGGCACCCACGCCGCCTCGAACGCCCGCAACGCCGCCTCCCCGTCGCCGGTGAGCCGGTAGTAGCGCCGCGGCGGACCCTCGTTCGACTCCTGCCACGACGTGGCGACGAGCCCACCCTTCCGCAGCCGGGAGAGGAGGGGGTAGAGCGTTCCCGTCCCGGCCAGGAGCGTGCCCTCGAGCTCCCGGGCGATGTCGAGCCCGTAGCGCTCCCCCGTGCGCAGCACGGCCAGCACGCAGTGGTCCACCACCCCCCGGCGAAGGTTGGCGAGGACCTGCGCTTCGCTAGGTACCATGCGACACATGCTACCTGTCGACGCCGTCGAGCGGAACTGGTCCTAGGGTGCCGCCCGTGGACGAGCAGCACGAGGCGCGCGGCGAGGCGCGGGTCGACGCCTGGGAACGACGTGTCGAGGTGCCCCTGCTCGGCCCGGCGCTCGCGTTCCTGGTCGCCTGGGCCTGGCCGGTGCTCGACCCCCGCCTCGATCCCGACCTGCGCACCCTCCTTCGCACGGTCTCCTGGACCGTGTGGGGGGCCTTCGCGATCGACTTCGCGATCCGCATGCGGCTCGCCCGCGACCGGCGGCGCTACGCCCTGCGGCACTGGTACGACGTGGCGCTCATCCTGCTCCCGCTCCTGCGCCCCCTCCGGGTGCTGCGCGTGCTCGCCTTCATGCGCGTCCTGCAGCGCACGGCCGCGGGCGGGCTCGCGGGCCGCGCCACGACGTACGTGCTCGGCACCGCCCTGATCTCGCTCTTCCTCGGTGCCGTCGCCGTGCTCGACACCGAGCAGGACGCGCCCGACGCGAACATCCGCACCTTCGGCGACGCGCTCTGGTGGGCGACGACGACGGTGACGACGGTCGGCTACGGCGACCGCTACCCGGTGACGTTCGAGGGCCGCCTGCTGGCGGTCGTGCTCATGCTCGTCGGCATCGGGGCGGTCGGGGTCGTCACCGCCGCGCTCGCCGCGTGGCTCCTCTCCCACGTGCGGGAGGAGCAGCGCGGCGACCGCGGCTGAGCGACCCTCAGGACGCCGGATCCTCCCAGCGCGGCTCGCCGAGGTCGACGACGGTGTCCCACGCCGACCCTGCCGGGAGCCGTACGACGCGTCCCGCCGACTCCGGCACCGAGGCGCAGCGGCTGGCGGCCGGGGCGCACGTCGCCAGCACGCCCGCGCCGCCGACGCCGGACCCGTCGGCGACCACCGCCACCACCGTGCCGTCGACCAACCGCTGCAGGGGCAGCCAGCGGGCAGGGTCGACGCCGGCCGGGGCCGGTGCGATGACCTCCTGCCAGGGTGCGTCCTCGGGTTCGTCCTCCGGGTCCACGGCGGCGATCCGGCCGTCGGTCGGGTCGACGGTGCGCGTCCCCTCGGCCGTGTCGACCCAGAAGACGCCGTCGGCGAACCCGCGCACCTCAAGCTCGACGTCGGGGTAGAGCGCCGCGAGGTCGTCGGTCGCGCGGTCGCCCATCCCGTCGGTGGAGCGGACGACCTCCTCGCCGGTGCGGGTATCCACGACGACGGTGGCAGCCTGCGGGGTCCCGTACCGGTCCTCCTCGCCCGAGCTCAGGTCGATGAGCGCGACGTACCGGCCGTCGGACGAGGCGGCGAGCGAGTCGACCCGGACGTCGAGGTCCTCGACGTCCCCCGAGGCGTCGACGAGGTGCAGGTCGTCGGGGTGGCCGAGGTCGTCGTCGCCACTGTCGGGCAAGTCCGCGGGCGGAGCCCAGCCGCGCACCCACACCCGGTCGCCGCCGACGACGAGGTCCCCCGGCGCGCGGTCGGACGCGCCGACGGGGACCGTCGTCCCGTCCCCGAGGTGCAGCTCACCGTCCGCCCACCAGACGAGACCGGCCTCGGCCAGCGGCGCCTCGGACGCCGGCCATGACACCTCGACGGCGGGGTCGGGCGCGTTCGCCGGACCGTCCCCGTCGCACCCGGCGAGGACGAGGGGGACGAGCAGGGCCACGACCACGACGTACCGACGCCGCGTCACGGCTGCATGCCCGTCAGGTGGGTGGCGACGCCCTGGTCCGTGCCGGTGAGGTCGCTCGACACGGCCTCCAGCCCGGCGGCGACCTCGTCGGTCGCCCGCGCCCCCGCCTGCAGGAGGGAGACGCAGCGCTCGAGCACCTCGTTGGTCCGTGTGCTCGCCGTGCCCGCCGACGGCACGTCGCCCAGCTGGACGGCAGCGGTGCGGACGCCGGCGACTGCGGACGCGACCGAGCGCAGGGTGTCGGCCACCCCGCCGAGCCGCGCCGCGGCCGTCACGAGGCTCTGCGGTTCCACCGCCACCTCGTCGGCGGAGAGCCCGAGCTCGGAGAGCGGCGTGCGGGTCATGTGGGGGCTCGCCCAGAGGCCGTCATCGTCCGGCACGCCCCAGAGCCACCCGAACGCTCCCGTGCCGGCGTCGTCGAACTCCTCCGCACCCGACTCGTAGGTCGTCACGATCTGGCCGTCGACCTCGACGATGCCCTGGGACATGTTCGGCAGGGGGTACGGCTCGCTGCGCTCGCCGGTGTCCCGGTCCTGGACCACGAGGGCGCTCTCGTTCTGCCGACCGTACGAGGTGCTGAACACGAGCTCGCCGTCGCGCACGACGACGCCCTGGACGTCGTCCGGCGTGTCGATGGTGACCGGGTCGCCCGAGCCGTCGAGCTGCGGCGTCCAGCCCCCGTTCCCGTCGGGGCGGTAGACGTGCAGGACGTTCTTGTCGTGGGACCCCACGTAGAGCAGGCCGTCAGCGAACGCCGTGTAGGACGCCGCCGCCACCCGGCTCGATCGGACCGCGTCCACCCGCGTCCCGGGTGGTGCGTCCTGCAGGACCTGCAGCGAGTAGGTGTGGACGCTGCCGCCCGAGCTGACGTGCACGAGCCCGGCCTCGTCGTCGACGGTGACGCCACCGACGTGGCCCGGCGCCTCGCCGTCCTCGTCACCGAGCCGCAGCTCGTTGACCTCCGTGCCGCCTGCCTCGTCCACCAGTGCGAGGTAGGAACCGCCGTCCTTCGCGTAGTAGCTCTGCAGCAGCAGCCCGGTGGCTCCGCTGTAGCCGAGCCCCTGGGGGATCCACCCCCGGTCGTCGCCGGTGGCCGCCGTGTTCGGGATGAGGGGCCCCAGCCCGCTGCCGTTGCCCGCCAGCCACGCGTCGGTGCGGTCGAGCCCCCGCTCGACCCACTCCCGGGTGTCGCTGTCCAGGGCGTCGATGTCGACCTCGTCGCCGTCCCCGCCGAGCACCGCTGCGACCGCGGCCAGCCGGGCGTCGTGGTCGGAGGTGATGCCCACGAGCCGCGCCGAGACCGCGAAGGCCAGCAGCTGCTCGAGCCCGCCCGGGTCGGCCCCTCGCTCGCGCCACGGCACGATGGCGGCGTCGGCGGCCTCGACCGCGGTCTCGACCGAGCCCGCCGCTGCCTCCATCCCGCCCGCAGCGGGACCGAGCACGTTGCGCATGGTGCTGATGCCGTCGACCAGCCCCCCGGCACGGGCCGCGTAGTGGGCCGCGGCCATGCCGGTCCAGCCGGGTATCGCCGCCACCGTGGCGGTCTCCTCGCGGGCGCCATCGAGGCGGGTGCACTCCGCGCGGATCGCCTCCACGTAGCCCCTCAGGGCAGCGGGATCACCGGTCGTCGCGCGGCGGTGGAGCAGGTCGGGATCGAGCATCGTGGTTCCTCCGGGTCCGAGATGACCCGGAGGGATCCCCCGACCGCCGTCGGCGGAAACGTCAGCGGACCTCCGCCTCGACGTACGGCAGCAGCCGCACCGGCCCGACCAGTCCATAGCCCTGCCGCGTCGCGACGCCGTAGACCTCCGGCGTCACCGTGCGGAGCCGGTTGAGCAACGGCGTCGCGACCTCGACCTCGATCGTGTTCGCGCCGCGCTGGAGACGGCGGCCGAGGTCGACGGTCGTGCGCAGCGGGTCGCACGGCGGGAGCACCTGGCCGTTGACCGTGACGCGGAAGGTGTCCTCGACGGCGCCGAGCTCGAGCAGCGCGCCGGTGCCCACCGGCCACTGCTGGCCGAGGTTGACCGACGCGCGGTACCGGCCGATCCCGGAGACGTCCTCGAACCCGGGGATCTGCGACCACGGCACGAGCACGGACAGGCGGGTACGGCGCGTGGTGCGCGTGGTCTCGGTGGCGGTGCGGCCCGGGGTCCAGTCCTCGACCTCGAGGTCCCACGTGCGGAGCGTGAGGGGGGCGCGCACCGACGCCACGGTGGCCGACCGGGTGCGGCCACCGGCCAGCGTCACCGTGTGGGTGCCCGGCGTCGTGGCGCGCACGACGAGCCGCCGGTCGTCGCCCGTCACGTCGACGGCGGTCGTGGCGACGACGGAGACGGGCCGCTCCGAGGCCGCCGGCGCCGCGAGCACGATGACGCTCGACTGGCCCGGGACGAGGTCGACCCGCACCTTGACCCGCTGCCCCGACCGCTCGTGGAGGGGCACCGGCGCGAGCGTCCCGCTCCAGGTGTCGAGCCGGTACGGCACCGCGTCGCTGCGGGTCGCCGTCAGCCAGACGTCCTGCGTGACGCGCTCGAGGCGCCGGTTCTCGGCGTGCTTCGCGTTGGCCAGGTAGTAGAGGTCGACCCCGCCACCGTCGGCGAGCACGCGGCGTACCGACATGAGGGTGGAGCGTTCGTGGCTCACGTCGGGAGTGACGCCCAGCGCGGTCAGCGCCGCCGGGATGTCGCCCTGCACGGCGACCGTGCGCGTCGTCGGCAGCGCGGCGATCGCCGCCATCTCCGCGCGGATCTCGGCGATCACCTCCGCGGTCTCGACGCCGACGGGCTCCGCCTGGGTCCAGTCGCCGAGGAGCACGACGCGCAGCCCGGCCTCCGCCAGGGCACGGACCCGCTGCGCCGCCGACAGCTCGATGGAGCACCGGCCGCCGCGGAACTGGTCGGGGCCGACGACCATGGCCTGGTACGCCGGGCCGTCGGGTGCCAGCCGGCCGTCGCGGACCGTCGCGAGCGGGAGCTCGAGCAGCGCGGGCGTGGCGAACGAGTGGGTCCAGCCGAGCGGGATGCCGTCGTTCGTGGCCCACGGTGCGCCGATCCCGGTGGACGCCCAGCCCTTGGGACGCAGGAACACGACGTCGTACTTCGGCACGCCCGTCTGCAGCACCAGCTGCGTGCGCGCGAGGTGGGCGGCGATGCCCGGCATGTGCCGCCAGAGCGGCGTGCGCGGCCCCCACGCCTCGCCGTACCCCACGGCACCGTTGTAGTACGGCGAGAACGCGGCGAAGCCGGGCCACGTCACCCCGGGCGCCGAGGCGTAGGCGAAGCCGTGCAGCACGGCCATGTTCACGCCCGCCGCGTAGATGCTGTGGAGGGTCTGGAGCGCCCGCTCCCAGGTGGTGGAGTAGGCCGCGCCGTTGTAGCAGGCCGCCTCGCAGGACAGCACCGTGCGACCGCCGAGGTCGCGGCCGCCGGCCATCACCCGGTAGTCGTCGAGGTTCTTGAAGCCGAGCGACTCGGTCTCGGGCACGTCGACCACCGCGGAGTGCTCGACGGTGTCGGTCTCGAGGCCGTAGGGCTGCACGCGCAGGCCCATGCCGAGCGTGCGCGCGAACGCCTGGATCGGCCGCAGGTGGTGGTCGCGGTAGAGGTCGGAGAGCGTCTGGTTGACGTCGTCGCGCACCCGGATCGTCGTCGTGGCGTCGAAGGCGAACTGGTAGCGCTCGTGCAGCTCGAGCACGACGGCGAGGTAGGGCCGCAGGTCGTAGCCGCGCCGCTGCTCGAACTCCACCAGGAAGGCGGGCGTCCAGATCGTCGCGTCGGTCTCGATCTCGAGGGAGTCCTCGAACAGGTAGCCGCCGGTCGACCCGAGCAGGCGCCGCAGGTCGCGGTCGAGGATGGTCGACTCCCAGAGGTCGACGACGGCCTGCGCGCCCAGCGGCGAGAAGTGGTCGACGACCCAGCAGCGCGGGTCGGTGTGCGGCCCCGCCTCGGGCTCCTGGCCCGAGCCCCGCTGCCAGCAGGCCAGGAGCACCCAGCTGCCGGACCCGGCGGGGGCCGTCCAGGTCAGCGCGCCGTCGACGACCGCGTCCGTGAGGTCGACGAGCGAGGCCCCGTCGAGGACGGCCTCCGTGCGCGTCGTCCCCTCGGTGACGAGGCGGGCGGCCTGGACGGCGACGAGGGTACGGCGCGTCGCCGCCGCCACCGGCTCGACGAGCGGCTCGGGCAGGGCCGCGTCGTACGTCGCGCCCGCGGCCACCGTCGCGCGGCCGTGGACCAGCTCGGTGCACGCGCCCTCGTCGTCCGGGGTGAGCGTCGGGACGGCGGCGGGCCACGAGGGTCCCACCGTGATGTCGACGCGCACGCCGCGCTTCTCGGCCTCCTTCAGGGCCGCACGGACGCCGGCGACCCACGACGGGGTGCCCCAGCCCTGGGTCGCGAGGTCGATCTCGATGTCGCGGGCGCGCAGGCTGTGGGTGACGTCGGCGATCTCGACGGCCCCGAAGCCCGCCGCCGCGATCTGCTGGACCTCGCGCGTGATCTCCGCCGGATCGACGGCCCCGTGGGGCCACCACCAGCGGAAGCCGGCGGCCGTGGCCAGCCCCGGGCTCGCGAAGCGGCGGGCGAGGTCGCCCGGGAGACCCGGGACGCCGGGGCGGGCGGCGCCGGGGGCGGCTGCTGCCGCGGTCGTGGCCGTGGCGCCGGTCGCCGCGGCTGCGACGCCGACGGACGCGACCGCCGCGGCCAGGAGCCGCCGGCGGTCGAGGCGGCGGTCGAGGCGGGGACCGGTGCGGGCGCCGCGCGGCGCGCTGGCGGAGGCGGTCGTGACGTCGTCGTCCATGGTGTCTCCCGAGATGAGTGGCCCGTGGGCCGCGAGGTCAGCCGACGGTCGTCGGCCGTCCAGGTCGGACGCGCCGCTCGGCGTCGTCCCAGTCGAGGGCGTCCGCACCGGTGCGCGGCTCGTGGCGCCGCAGGTCGTGCGTCGCGCGGAGCAGGGCCCGCATGGCCGCCAGGTCGGGCAGGTCCGCGCCGAGCGTGCGCGCCTGCACGAGCACGTTGCCGAGGGCCGCGGCCTCGCCGGGTCCGGCGAGCACAGGGACGCCGAGGGCGTCGGCCGTCAGCTGGCACAGGAGCGTGTTGTGGGCGCCGCCGCCGACGACGTGGACGACGTCGAACGGGTGGTCCGCGGTGGCGGCCGCAGCGCGGAGGTGGCGCCGGTAGGCGACAGCGAGCGAGTCCACGATGGTGCGCGCGACCTCGGCGGGCGTGCGCGGCTCGGGCTCGCCCGCGGCCGCGGCGAGCGCACGGATCCTCGCCGGCATGTCGCCGGGCGGCAGCAGGCTCGCGTCGTCGATGTCGACGACGGTGCGCAACGCCGGCAGCGCCGCGGCCTCGGCGAGGAGGGCGGGCAGGTCGACGCGGGTCCCGTCGCGCTCCCAGGTCTGGACCGACTGCGACAGCACCCAGAGACCCATGACGTTCTTCAGGTAGCGGACGGTGCCGTCGATGCCCGCCTCGTTGGTGAAGTTCGCGGCCCGCGCCGCCTCGGTCAGCACCGGCGCGTCGAGCTCGAGGCCGACCAGCGACCAGGTGCCCGACGAGATGTAGGCGAAGCGCTCGCCCTCCTCCCCCGGCCCGGCAGCGGGCACCCCGACGACCGCGGAGGCGGTGTCGTGCGACCCGACCGCCACGACCGGGACGGGCGCGTCGTCCGGGGTGCGCCCGAGCACCTCGGCGACGTCCGGCAGGAGGGCGCCGACCCGGTCGCCCGCGTCGCGGAGCGGCGGGAGGATGCTCCACGGGAGCCCGAGCCGCGCGGCCAGGTCGACGGCCCACGTGCCGGTGGTCGCGTCGTACAGGCCCGTCGTGGAGGCGTTCGTGCGCTCGGCGCCGATCTCCCCGGTGAGCCAGTAGCCGAGCAGGTCGGGCAGCAGCAGGAGGGTCTGCGCCGACTCGAGCGCCGCCGTACCGCGGGCTGCGGCGAGCTGGTAGATCGTGGTGAACGGCAGGTGCTGCAGGCCCGTGCGGGCGAAGAGCTCCGCGGCGGGGACGGTCTGCCAGACCTGCTCCGGTACGCCGCGGGTGCGGCCGTCACGGTGGCTGTAGGGGTTGCCGAGGAGCACGCCGTCGCGGTCGAGCAGCCCGTGGTCGACCGCCCAGGAGTCGATGCCGATGCCGTCGAGGGGGCCGGTCGCCGCGATCGTGCGGAGCCCGGCGAGCACCTCCCGGTGGATGCCGAGGACGTCCCAGAAGAGCGAGCCGCCCGCCGTCACGCCCCCGTTGGGGAAGCGGTGCACCTCGGCGAGGTCGAGGCGTCCCGGACCGACGACGGCCACCATGACCCGGCCGCTCGTGGCGCCGAGGTCGACGGCCGCGACCCGCAGGTCACCCGGGCGCGGCTGGGGCAGGTCCGTCATCGTTCCTTCTCTCTCGGGGGCTCTCAGGTGCGGGGTGTTGCGCGTCGAGTTGTCACGTACGCAGCGTCCGACGCGACGTACGTGACAACTCGGCGGAGGGTCAGCGCAGGAAGGCCGCCGCGACGCCGGCGTCGACGGGGACGTGGAGGCCGGTGGTGTGGGTCATCTCGGGGCCGCAGAGCACGAAGACCGCGTTGGCGATGTGCTCCGGCAGCACCTCCTTCTTGAGGATGGTGCGCTGCGCGTAGAACTTGCCGAGGTCCTTCTCCTCCACGCCGTAGACCGCGGCGCGGTTGGCCCCCCAGCCCGAGGCGAAGATCCCGGAGCCCTGCACGACGCCGTCGGGGTTGACGCCGTTGACCTTGATCCCGTGGGCGCCCAGCTCCGCGGCGAGCAGCCGCACCTGGTGCGCCTGGTTGGCCTTCGTCGCGGAGTACGCGATGTTGTTCGGCCCCGCGAACACGGAGTTCTTCGACGAGATGTAGATGATGTCGCCGCCCAGCTCCTGGTCGATCATCACCCTCGCGGTCGCCTTGGCGACGAGGAACGAGCCCTTCGCCATCACGCGGTGCTGGAGGTCGAAGTCCTCGCCCGTGGTGTCGAGCAGCGCCTTGGACAGCGACAGCCCGGCGTTGTTGACGACGAGGTCGACGCCGCCGAAGGCCAGCACCGTCGCATCCACGGCCGCCTGCACGGCCGCCTCGTCGGACACGTCCGCCGCGACGCCGATCGCCACGTCGGCGCCACCGATCTCCGCGGCCGCGGCCTCTGCCTTCTCGAGGCTGAGGTCGGCCACGACGACGACCGCGCCCTCCCCGGCCAGCTTCTTCGCGGTGGCCTTGCCGATGCCGCCGGCGGCGCCGGTGACGAGCGCGATCCGACCCGCGAGGGGCTTCGGCTGCGGCATGCGCTGGAGCTTCGCCTCCTCGAGCGCCCAGTACTCGATGCGGAACTTCTCCGCCTCGTCGATCGGCGCGTAGGTCGACAGCCCCTCGGCGCCGCGCATCACGTTGATGGCGTTGACGTAGAACTCGCCTGCGACGCGCGCGGTCTGCTTGTCCTTGCCGTAGGAGAACATCCCGACGCCGGGCACGAGCACGATCAGCGGGTCGGCGCCACGGATGGCCGGGCTGTCGGGCGTCGCGTTGCGGTCGTAGTAGCCCTGGTAGTCGGCGCGGTACTCCTCGTGCAGCTCCTTGAGCCGCGCGATCGAGTCCTCCACCGAGGCCGACGCCGGCAGGTCGAGCACGAGCGGCTTCACCTTGGTGCGCAGGAAGTGGTCGGGGCACGAGGTGCCCAGCGCGGCCAGCCGCGGGTGCTCGGCGGCGGCCAGGAAGTCGAGCACGACCGACGAGTCGGTGAAGTGGCCGACCATCGAGCGCCCGGCCGCGGCCGCGTCCTTCGACGCGATGCCGCGGATGGTGCCGGCCAGGGCGGCGGCCTTCGCCCGGCGCTCGGCCTCGGGCAGCGCGCCGTACCCCTCGAGCGGGGCACCGAAGGGCTCCGCCTTGCTGTGCTCCGCGATGTACGCCGCAGCCGTGTCGATGATCCAGAGGCTGTTGGTCTCCGCCTCCTCCGACGTGTCGCCCCACGCGGTGATGCCGTGGCCGCCGAGGATGCAGCCGACCGCCTGCGGGTTCTTCTCCTTGATCTCGGCGATGTCGAGGCCGAGCTGGAAGCCGGGACGGCGCCACGGCACCCACACGACCTTGTCGCCGAAGACCTGCTGCGTCAGCGAGGGCCCGTCGGCCGCGGTCGCGATCGCGATGCCCGAGTCGGGGTGCAGGTGGTCGACGTGCGCCGCGTCCACGAGGCCGTGCATGGCGGTGTCGATCGACGGCGCCGCACCGCCCTTGCCGTGGAGGCAGTAGTCGAACGCCGCGACCATCTCGTCCTCGCGGTCGATGCCCGGGTAGACGTCGACGAGCGCGCGCATCCGGTCGAGCCGCAGCACCGCGAGACCCGACTCCTTCAGGGTGCCGAGGTCGCCGCCCGAGCCCTTGACCCACACGAGCTCGACGGGCTGGCCCGTCACCGGGTCGGTCTCGGTGCCCTTCGCGGACGTGTTGCCGCCGGCGTAGTTGGTGTTCTTCGGGTCGGAGCCCAGCCGGTTGGACCGGGCGATCAGCTGCTGCGGGACGGTGAGATCAGTCATCTCGGGTGGTTCCTCTGGGTGTGAGGGCGGGCGGGATCGGTACGACGGGGGGCGGGTCGCGCGGCCGGGCTCAGCTCCAGCCGACCTGCGTGCCGCCGACGCGGGCGGCCTCGAGGCCCTCCTGGTGCCCGCTCGCGGCGTACGCCTTGGCGGGGTGGGCGGGCAGGCCGCGGGACTCGCGCCAGGCGGCGAGGTCGGCGCGGACGTCGGTGGAGAACGCGTCCATGAAGATCTCGTGCGCGTCGAGCACCTCGCCGGCCTCCTGGGCGCCGGTGAGCGCCTCGCGGTCGAGCAGCAGCGCGCGAGCGGTCATCTCCTGCACGTTGAGCACGGAGCGGATCTGGCCCGGGATCTTCTTCTCGATGTTGTGGCACTGGTCGAGCATCAGCGCGACCTCGGAGTCCTCGTCGAGCCCGCCGCCGCGGATCACCTCGACCATGATGCGGAAGAGCTGGAACGGGTCGGCCGCGCCCACGATGAGGTCGTCGTCGGCGTAGAACCGCGAGTTGAAGTCGAACGAGCCGAGCTTCCCCAGCCGCAGGAGCTGCGCCACGATGAACTCGATGTTGGTGCCCGGCGCGTGGTGGCCGGTGTCGAGGCAGACCTTCGCGCGGTCGCCGAGGGCGCTCACCTGCACGTACGACGTGCCCCAGTCCGGCACGTCCGTGTGGTAGAAGGCCGGCTCGAAGAACTTGTACTCGAGCACGAGGCGCTGCGTCTCGCCCAGCCGCTCGTAGATCGCGGCGAGCGACTCGGAGAGGCGGTCCTGGCGGCCGCGCATGTCGGCCTGCCCCGGGTAGTTCGACCCCTCGGCCAGCCAGATCTTGAGGTCGCGCGAGCCGGTCGCGTCCATGACGTCGATGCACTCGAAGTGGTGGTCGATCGCCTTCTGGCGGATCTTCGGGTCGGTGTGCGTCAGGGCGCCGAGCTTGTAGTCGTCGTCCTGGAACGTGTTGGAGTTGATCGTCCCGAGCGCGATGCCCTGGTCCTCGGCGTAGCGGCGCAGCGCCGCCCAGTCGTCCACGAGGTCCCACGGGATGTGGAGCGCGACGGCCGGGGCGAGGCCGGTGAAGCGGTTCACCGTCGCGGCGTCGGCGATCTTCTCCTCCACCGAGCGGGGCGTGCCGGGCGTGCCGAAGACCTTGAAGCGGGTGCCCGAGTTGCCGTAGGCCCAGGACGGGACCTCGATCGCCAGACGCTCCAGCGTGGGCGTGATGTCGGCGAAGCTGGTCATGCGGGCTCTCCCTCGGTACGGCGGGTGGTGGGGTCGGTCGGTGCGGCGGGGGTGCCGGCGGGGGTGGGGGTGCGGGTGGGCAGGTCGGCGGCGGCGAGCTGGTCCTCGAGGTGGAAGACCTCGTCCAGCCGCACGAACCCGGTGTCGGGGGCGGCGCCCTCGAGGTCGACGAAGAAGGCGCCCATCTCGGCCTGCCAGCGGGCGTTCACGTCGGTGGCCGCCATCGCTGCCTGCGCCTCGGCGAGGGTGCCGGCGACCTCGACGTACCCGATGAGGAGGCCGTCGGGCCGGAGGAACAACGAGTAGTTGCGCCATCCGGCGTCACGCAGCGCCTCGAGCATGGCGGGCCAGACGGCGGCGTGCCGCTCGGCGTACTCCTCCAGGCGGTCCGGCCGGACCTGCAGCTGGAAGCAGACGCGCTCCATGGATCCCTCCTCGGGACAGTGCGATTGAATCGTTTCAAACTGACGGCGTGCGAGTCCCCGTGGGACCGGCGCCACCCGGGGGGGTGCCGGTCCCACGGAGCGGTGGATCAGAAGTCGAAGTCGCCGACGTTGTCGACCGTGAAGACGGTCGGCTCGCCGAGGACGACCTCGCCGTTCGCGCCCACGGTGTACTCACCGAGGTCGCCCGCCTCGAAGGTGTCGCCCTCCTCGCCGGTGATGTCGCCCTCGACCAGCGCGTGGGCGGCGTACGCGGCCAGGTAGCCGAGCTCCTCCGGGTTCCACAGCGCGAACGCGGTGACGGTGCCGTCCTCGAGGTACTCGCGCATCTGGTTGGGCGTGCCGAGACCGGTCAGCGCGACCTGGCCCTTGTACTGCGACGTCGAGAGGTAGCGCGCCGCGGCGGCGATGCCGACCGTGGTCGGGCTGATGATGCCCTTGAGGTCGGGGTGCGACTGCAGCAGCGCCGCCGTCTTGTCGAACGAGGTCTGGTCGTCGTCGTCGCCGTAGACGGTCTCGACGATGTCGATGTCGGGGTACTCCGAGGCGGCGTACTCCTCCATGAGGTCGATCCAGGCGTTCTGGTTGGTCGCGTTGGCGGCGGCGGACAGGATCGCCACCTCGCCCTCGCCACCGATCTGCTCGGCGACCAGGTCGACCTGCGCCTCGGCGATGCCCTCGGCGGTGGCCTGGTTGACGAAGAGGTCGCGGTACTCGGCGTCCACGTCGGAGTCGAAGGTGACGACCTTGACGCCGGCGTCGCGGGCCTCCTCGAGCGCGTCGCCCAGGGCGGTCGGGTCGTTGGCCGAGATCACGAGGGCGCCGACGCCCTGCTGGGCGGCGGTGTTGATGAACGGGACCTGCGCGTCGGGGGTCGCGTTGGTGGGGCCGACCTCCTCGAACGTGCCACCGAAGGCCTTGACCGCGTCCTCGCCACCGGTGCTGGAGGCGTCGAAGTAGGGGTTGCCGAGGTTCTTCGGCAGGAAGGTGATGGTCTCGGCCGAGTCGCCGCTGCCGCCGTCGCCGTCGCCGCCACCGCAGGCGGTGAGGGCCGTGCTCGCGGCGAGGGTGAGGGCGACGAGCGCGGTCGCGCGCCGGGAGTTGAACTTCATCGTTCTGCCTTTCGGTCGGGGCGGTGCCCGGGATCGAGTGGTGCTGCTGGAGGAACAGGTGGAACGGGAGGTGCGTCAGGTCCGACGCGGGCGGCGCGACAGCGCGCCCTTCACTCCGGCGGGCAGGCGCCCCGAGACCCACGAGAGGAAGCTGGGGGCCACCACGGAGGCGATCAGCAGCAGGCCGATCACGATGGTGGTGACGTTCTCGGTCTCACCCTGCAGTCGCATCGCGCTGGAGATGACACCGATGAGGAGCACGCCGGCGACGACGCCGTGGAGGGCGCCGCGGCCGCCGAAGATCGACACGCCGCCGAGGAGCACGGCCGCGATGACCTGCAGCTCGAGGCCGTTGGCCGCGTCGCCGCGGGCCAGGTCGTAGCGGAGCGTGTAGTAGACGCCCGCCAGGCCCGAGACCGCGCCGGCGAGCACGAAGAGCAGCAGCTTGGTGCGGGCGACGTCGACGCCCGAGAAGCGGGCGGCCTCGTCGTTGAGGCCGATCTCGTAGACCCCGCGACCGAAGCCGGAGAAGTGGAGCAGCAGGACGAAGACGACGGCGAGCACGCCGAAGACCACGAGCACCTGCGGGTAGCTGGTCTCCCCGATCCGCTCCTTGACCCGGTCGGTCCACGCCTCGGGGAACCCGGTCTTCGCCTCGGTGCCGAGGAGGCCCACCGCGATGCCGCGGTAGAGCGCCAGCGTGCCGATGGTGACGGCGAGGGACGGGAGCCCGACGTACCCCACGAGGAACCCGTTGAAGAGGCCGCACAGGGCGCCGACCGCGACGGCGACGAGCGCCGCCTGGCCGAAGCCCCAGCCCGCGTCGATCGTCAGCAGGCCGGTGACCGCGCTGGTGAGCACGACGGTGCTGGCGACCGACAGGTCGATCTCGCCGGTGATGATGACGAGCGTCATCGGCAGCGCGATCAGCAGGATCGGCATGAGGTCGAGGAACAGGTAGTAGAGCGTCAGCGGGCCGTCGAAGTTTGGCACCGACGAGGTCGCCCACGTGAACACGACGACGAGGAGCAGGATGACGGCCGTCTCGCGCGTCAGCAGCCAGCGCTGCCACGCGGGGCGGGCGTACGACGCGTAGGTGCGCGCCTCGCCCTTGCTGAGCCCCACGGGAGCGGTGCCGCGGGTGGGGGTGGAGGCGGACATCAGTCCTCCCTCTCTTCGTCGAGGCGGCGGGCGCGTCGGGCCGCGAGGAGGCGGTCGAGCACGACGGCGCCGAGGATGAGCGCACCGACGACGGCGCGCTGCCAGAACTCCGGGATGCCGAGGATGGGCAGCGCCCGGTTGATGGTCACGAGGAGCACGGCGCCGATGGCGGCGCCCCACACCGTGCCGCTGCCACCGAAGATCGCGACGCCGCCGATGACCGCGGCGCCGACCGCCTGCAGCTCGATGCCGTTGCCGACCGAGGAGGAGACGGAGCCGTAGCGGGCGGCGTGGAGCACGCCGGCCAGCCCGGCGAGCGCGCCGCAGAGCACGAAGGCGGTGAGCACCCGGGTGGGGACCTTGAGGCCGTAGAGCCGCGCGGCGTCCGGGTCGGACCCGATCGCGTAGAGCTCCCGGCCCGAGCGCGCGGTGTGCAGGTAGTAGCCCACCGCCGCGACGACGAGCAGGGCCACGATGGTCAGCACCGGGATGCCGAGGAGCGAGCTCGTGCCCAGCGAGAGGAAGTCCTTGGGCATCTGGTCGGCCGTGATCCGGTCGCTGCCGGCCCAGCTGAGCATGGCGCCGCGGTAGACGTACATCGTGCCGAGCGTGATGACGAGCGCGGGCACGCCGGCGTAGGCCACCAGCACGCCGTTGACCACGCCGAGCAGGGCGCCCATCGCCACGCCGGCGAGCACGACGACGGGGATCGGCAGGCCCGGCTGGTCGATGAACAGCCGGCCCGTCAGGTAGGCCGTCAGGGCCATCGTCGAGCCGACCGACAGGTCGACGCTGCGGGTGACGATGACGAGCATCTGGCCCGCGGCGAGGAGCAGCAGGATCGACGGCGTCAGCAGCAGGTCGCGCCAGCCGTCGCCGGAGAGGAGGAAGCTGTCGTTGCGCGCCGTCGCGGCCGCGACGACGAGCAGGAGCACGACCGCGACGGCGATCTCGCGGGAGCGGAGCGCGTGGCCGAGCGCGGCGCGCACGCGCCCGCCGGACGCTCCGGAGCCGCTCGGGGCGCCGCCCGTGGACGGCGGGGCGAGGGTGGCGCTCACGCGCTGACCTCCTTCATGAGGGCGTCGGGCAGGACGGGGGCGAGCTCGCCGGTCGACTCGTGGCCCGCGGTGGCGGCCTTCATGACCGCCTCCGGCGTCGCCTCGGACCGGCTGAGCTCGGCGGTGATCTCGCCCTCGCGCACGACCAGCACGCGGTCGGCCATGCCCAGCACCTCGGGCAGCTCGGAGGAGATCATGAGGATCGCGAGGCCCTGGCCGGCCAGGTCGGAGAGCAGGCGGTGCACCTCGGACTTCGTGCCCACGTCGATGCCGCGGGTGGGCTCGTCGATGATGAGCAGGGTCGGCTCGGTCGCCAGCCACTTGGCGATGACGACCTTCTGCTGGTTGCCGCCGCTCATCGTGGTCGCCGGCATGTCGAGGGCGTTGGTCTTCACCTCGAGGCGGCCGGCCCACGGGGCGCTCGCGCGGTTCTCGGCGCGGTTGGTGAGGAACCCCAGCCTGTCGAGCCGGGTGCGGATGACGGCCGCGACGTTGTGGGCCACCGAGTTGTCGACGACGAGGCCCTGCTTGCGGCGGTCCTCCGGCACGAACGCCATGCCGGCGGCGATGGCCGCACGGGGGCGCCGCGCCGGGACGGGCTTGCCGTGCATGGTGACGCGGCCCGCGTCGTACCGGTCCACGCCGAAGACGGCGCGGGCGATCTCGCTGCGCCCGGCCCCCACGAGGCCGGCCAGGCCGACGATCTCGCCGGCGCGCACCTCGAGGTCGATGCCGCGGAACGTGCCCGCGGAGGAGAGGCCCTCGACCTTGAGCACGACCTCGCCGATGGTGGCGGGCTGCTTCGGGAAGAGCTCGCCGACCTCGCGGCCCACCATCATCTCGACGATCGCGTCGGGCGTGGTGGAGGCGATGGCGGTGGTCGCGACGTACTCGCCGTCCCGCATCACCGTCACCTCGTCGCAGAGGGCGAAGACCTCCTCGAAGCGGTGGGAGATGAAGACGAGGCCGCGACCCTCGTCGCGCAGGCTCCGGGCCACCGCGAAGAGCCGCTCGACCTCGACGCCCGAGAGCGCGGCGGTCGGCTCGTCCATGATGAGCAGCCGCGCGTCGAGCGAGATGGCCTTCGCGATCTCGATGATCTGCTGGTCGGCGATGGAGAGGCCCAGCGCGGGGCGCCGCGGGTCGATGTCGACGCCGAGCCGCGCGAAGATCGCCCGGGTCTCGGCGAGCATCGCGGCCCGGTCGATGCGCCGGCCACGGCCGAGGGGCTGACGGCCCATGAAGATGTTCTCGGTGACCGAGAGGTCGGGGAAGAGCGTGGGCTCCTGGTAGATCACCGCGATGCCCGCGGCCTTGGAGTCGGCCGTCGAGGCGAAGTCGACGTCGTCGCCCTCGAACCGCAGGGTGCCGCCGTCGCGGCGGTGCACGCCGGCGACGATCTTCACCAGGGTCGACTTGCCGGCGCCGTTCTCGCCGACGAGGGCGTGGATCGACCCGGGACGCACGGTGAGCGTGCCGGAGCGCAGCGCGGCGACGGGGCCGAACGACTTGCGCACGTCGGCCATCTCGAGCACGGGGCGCGCGTCGCCGCCCGGGTTCGCCGGGGCCGTGGTCGGGCTCGGGGTCATCGGACCTGCTTCCTCCTCAGGTGGTGCCGCTCGGGCGCTGAACCGATTGAATCGTTTCAATGTGAGTGGCGTCACGGACGGTACGCCCGCCCACGAGCGCTTGTCAACGGCCCGATTGAATCGTGTCAATCGACCGTCGCCGCGTGTTAGCGTCCGCCTCATGCAGGCGCAGGTGCGGGACGTGGCACGACTCGCGGGCGTCTCGTCCGGCACCGTGTCCAACGCGCTGAACCACCCCGAGAAGGTGTCACCGGCGACCCGCGAGCGGGTGCAGCAGGCGATCGCCGAGCTCGGGTTCGTGCCCAACATCGCCGCCCGCCAGCTCCGCCGGGGCACCAACGACTCCATCGGGATGATCGTGCTCGACATCGCGAACCCGTTCTTCACCGCGGTCGCCCGCGGCGTCGAGGAACGGCTCTCCGGCGTCGGTCGGCCGCTCGTCATGGCCCACAGCGGCCAGGACCACGAGCGGGAGAAGGCCTACCTCGACCTCTTCGCCGAGCAGCGCCTCTCCGGCGTGCTGGTGACCCCGGTCGGCCAGGTGCTCGACCGGCTGCGCCGCCTCCGCGACCGCGGTACGGCGATCGTCGTGGTCGACCGCAAGACCGGCGCCCGCGAGTTCTCGTCGGTGTCCGTCGACGACACCCTCGGCGGCACCCTCGCCACCCAGCACCTGCTCGACGTCGGACGTCGCCGCATCGCGTTCCTCGGCGGGCCCGAGCGCCTCACCCAGATCAAGCACCGCCTCGGGGCCGCCCGCCGGGCCGTCGAGCAGCACGGGAGCGGCGAGGTCTGGCACGTCGACTCCCCCACCCTCGACGTCGAGGCGGGCCGGGTCGGGGCAGCGGCGCTGCTCGACCTGCCTCCCGGGCGGCGCCCCGACGCGATCTTCGCGGCCAACGACCTCGTCGCCCTCGGCGTGCTGCAGACGCTGACGCTCGCCGGGGTGCGGGTGCCGGACGACATCGCCATCGTCGGCTACGACGACAACGAGTTCGCCGCCGCGGCCGCCATCCCGCTCACCTCGGTGCGCCAGCCCGCCGTCGAGATGGGCGCCGCCGCCACCGGACGCCTGCTCGAGGTCATCGAGGACCCGCACGCGAAGGTCGAGCACATCGTGCTGTCGCCGGAGCTCGTCGTACGGCGCTCGACGGTGGCGTGAGGCGCCGCGGCCTCGACAGACCTCCGGACGTCATGCGCTCCGGTCGCCGGAGCCACCGCGCCGCATGACGTCCCGCGGTGGCCCGACCCCGACCTCCAGGACGTCATGCACTCCGGTCGCCGGGGGCACCGCACCGCATGACGTCCCGCGGTGGCCGCGGGAGCGGGGCGAGCGAGGTTCAGGCCTCGCCCAACGCCTCCTCGGCGCGCTCGCCGGTGACGTCGTGGGCGGTGTGGTCCTCGAGCTGCTCGCCGCCGACGGGCTCCTCCGACCACCGCACGAGCTCCCAGTGGTCGCCGTCGCCCTCGAGCCACGCGCCGCCGGTGTTCTGGATGCCGCCGAAGAGGGCGTGGTCGTCGGCGACCCCACCCAGCAGCGTCGCGATCCACGCGCGGATCGCCGCGCCGTGGGCGACGGCGAGCACGGTGTCGTCCGGCTCGTGGCGGGCGACGATCTCCCGGACGGCGCCGTCGAAGCGGGCGTGGAACGCCGCCCCGTCCTCCCCGCCCGGCATCGCGCCGGACAGGTCGCCGCGCATCCAGCCGCCGATGCAGGTCAGGTACGCCTTGATGGCCTCGCGGCCGCTGCCCATCTCGTGGTCGCCCGCGGCGATCTCGCCGAGCCCCGGCAGCACGACGACCTCGAGCCCCCGGTCGGCGGCCAGCGGCGCGGCCGTCTCCTGCGCGCGGGTGCGGTCCGAGGCGTAGACCCCGACGACCGGCTCGTCCGCCAGCGCGGGCACGAGCGCCGCCGCTTGGCGTCGACCGAGCTCCGTCAGGGGCAGGCCGGGGGCCGCGGTGTCGAGCTGGCCCGCGACGTTGGCGGGCGTCTGGCCGTGGCGGAGCAGGAGGAGGCGCACCCGCTCAGCCTACGGAAGGGCGCACCGTCAGCACCTGCGCGCTCGTGCCGAGCGGTCCCGCCGCGTCGTGCAGCACGCTGCTGGTCAGCCCGAGGCCGTCCGCGCCGTAGGTCTGCGTCGTGTCGAACCCGACCCAACCGTCCGCGAGCACCGGCTCGCGGGTCACGTGTGCCGTCAGGTCCACGTTGGGGAACACGACCGTCGTCGGGTCGGCCCGCGCGACCATGCCGTTGCTGATGTCCCACAGCCCGGCTGCCCGCGCGACCGGCGAGGCCGCCTCGCCGTCGACGAGCGCCACGGGCGTCCGCACCCAGAAGGCTCCCCGGCCGGGTGCGACGGCTGCGCGGCGTACCTCCACCGACGCGATGAACCCGCCCGGCCACACCGTGGTCGGGTCCCACGGCTCCATCGCCGCCGGGGGCGGCAACGGGGCGAGGTCCGTGCCGGCGATCCCGGCGGTCGCGCGCGGTTCGAGCAGCCACGCCCTCAGCACCACCGCCGGGCGACCGCCGTGGGCGAGCGTCGCCTCGACGAGCTCGATCGTCCGGCCGGGCCGCAGCACCCGCACGGTCACCTCGACCTCGGCGACCGGCATCGTGCCGAGGATGTCGAACGACGTCCGCGCGACCCGCAGGCCGTCGGACCGCCGGGCGTCCCGGTCCTGCTCGACGGCGTGCACGAGCAGCCCGAGCGCGGGTGCGACGTGCTGCGTCGCGGTGTCCCACGCGCCGCCGGTTTGCTCGGTGGCGCGGTAGGTCCGCTCGCCGGTGCGCCGGAAGTAGGCCGCGCTCACGACGCGCTCGCCTCCACCTCCGCGAGCAGCGCGCCGAGCGCGACGGAGTCCCCGACGGCGACGGCGAGCGAGGTGACGGTGCCGTCGAACGGCGCCCGCAGCGCGAGCTCCATCTTCATGGCCTCCATCGTGACGACGACGGACCCCTCGGCGACCGCGTCGCCGACCTCCACCACGACGCCGGTGACCGTGCCCGGCATGGGCGCGACGAGCGCGCCGTCACCGGCCGCCGCGGCCGAGGCGGTGAACGGGTCGGGCTCCGCGAAGCGCCACTGCTGGCCGTCGACGACGGCCTCGACCGCGTGGCCGGTACGCCGCAGCGCGGCCACGCGCGTCCCCCCGGTCGCGTGCCCCGAGCCGTCGGACGGGGCCTCCAACCACGGCACCACGTACGGCGCGGGCTCGGCCGCCGACCGCCACCCGTCGAGCGCGAACGGGCCGCGCGTGCGGGCCCGGTCCTCCGCCGCGAGGCGGTCGAGCACGGCCGTGCGCGCCGCCGCCTCGTCGGGTGCGGGCAGGTCGGCGCCGCCGATGTCGGCGCGGTCGAGCCACGAGGTGTCGAGCCCGCCGGGGAGCCCGACGTCACGGAACGCGTCGCTGTCGACCAGCGCCCGCAGGAAGCCGGTGTTGGTGGTGACGCCCAGCACGACCGTCTCGTCGAGCGCCCGCACGAGCGCCGCCCGCGCGGCCTCGCGGGTCGGGGCGTGCACGATGACCTTGCCCAGCATCGGGTCGTAGGACGTGGAGACGACCTGCCCCGACTCCAGCGCGTGGTCGGTGCGCACCACGACGCCGCCCGCGGGACCGCTGCCGCTCGGCGACCCGCCGCCGCGCGGGGCCGGCCACGCGACGTACGACGCCGTGCCCGCCTGCGGCAGGAAGCCGCCCCAGGCGTCCTCGGCGTAGACGCGCGCCTCGATGGCGTGGCCGCGGGGCACGAGGTCGTTCTGCCGCAGCGGGTCACCGGCCCGGCCCGCGACCTGCAGCTGCAGGCGCACGAGGTCGGTGCCCATGACGAGCTCGCTCACCGGGTGCTCGACCTGGAGGCGGGTGTTCATCTCGAGGAAGTAGTGCTTGCCGGAGTCGACGTCGAGCAGGAACTCGACGGTGCCGGCCCCCTCGTAGCCGACCGCCGCGGCCAGCCGCACCGCGTCGTCGCAGCGTTGCGCCGCCCGCGCGGCCTCCGCGTCCGAGCGGGCCGGTGCGGGCGCCTCCTCCAGCACCTTCTGGTGGCGTCGCTGCGCGGAGCAGTCGCGGTCGCCGAGGTGGACGACGGAGCCGTGGTGGTCGCCGAGCACCTGCACCTCGACGTGGCGTCCGCGCTCGACGTACTTCTCCACGATCAGCGTGTCGTCGCCGAATGCCGCGACCGCCTCCCGGCGCGCCGCGCCGAGGGCGTCGGGCAGGTCGCCGGCCGAGCGCACCACCCGCATGCCCTTGCCGCCACCGCCCGCAGCGGCCTTGACGAGCACCGGGTAGTCGAGGGTCGCGGGGTCCGCGTCGAGGGGGTACGACGGCACGACCGGCACGCCCGCCTCCTCGGCCGCCGTCCGGGCCCGGTCCTTGCGGCCCATGAGGTCGATGACCTCGGGCGACGGTCCGATCCAGGTGAGGCCGGCGGCCTGCACGGTCCGGGCGAAGCCGGCGTTCTCCGACAGGAAGCCGTAGCCGGGGTGGATCGCGTCGGCACCCGCGGCGCGGGCGGCGGCGACGATCGCGTCGCCGTCGAGGTAGCTCGGCACCGGCACCGCGACGTCCGCCGCCCGGGCGTGGGGCGCGCCTGCGTCGGCGGGCGAGACGACCGCGACCGTGCGGAGGCCGAGGTCGCGGCAGGTGCGGAAGACGCGCAGCGCGATCTCGCCGCGGTTGGCCACGAGGACTGAGGTGAGGTTCATGGCACTCACATTCTGAAGACGCCGTAGGAGGGCTGGGGGATCGGTTCGACGGCGGCACCCTGCGCGGCGAGCGCGAGGGCCATGCCGACGACGCGGCGGGTGTCGGCGGGGTCGATGACGCCGTCGTCCCAGAGCCGCGCGGTGGAGTAGTAGGCCGAGCCCTGCGACTCGTACTGCTCCCGGATCGGCGCCTTGAACGCCTCCTCCTCCTCGGCGCTCCACGCGCCGCCCCGCGCCTCGATGCCGTCGCGACGCACCGTGGAGAGCACGCTGGCCGCCTGTTCGCCGCCCATGACCGAGATGCGCGCGTTGGGCCACATCCACAGGAACCGCGGGTCGTAGGCCCTCCCGCACATGCCGTAGTTGCCCGCGCCGTGGGAGCCGCCGATGACGACGGTCAGCTTCGGCACGACGCTGCTCGCCACGGCGGTCACCAGCTTGGCGCCGTCGCGGGCGATGCCGCCGTTCTCGTACTCCCGCCCGACCATGAACCCGGTGATGTTCTGGAGGAACAGCAGCGGGATCTTCCGCGAGTTGCAGAGCTCGATGAAGTGGGCGCCCTTGAGCGCGGACGAGCTGAAGAGGATGCCGTTGTTGGCGACGATCCCGACCTCGTGCCCCTCGACCCGCGCGAAGCCGCAGACGAGCGTCTCGCCGTACAGCTGCTTGAACTCGTGGAACCGCGAGGAGTCCACGACGCGGCGGATGACCTCGCGCACGTCGTAGGGCTGCCGGGTGTCGGAGGGGACGACGTCGTAGATGGAGTCGAGGGGGTACGCCGGGGGCTCGGGCTCCTCCGCCACCGGGGGCAGCGCGGGCGGTGCCGGCAGCGTGGCGACGATGGAGCGCAGGATGGCCAGCGCGTGGTCGTCGTCGTCGGCGAGGTGGTCGACCACGCCGGAGGTGCGGGCGTGGACGTCGCCGCCGCCCAGCTCCTCGGCGGTGACGACCTCCCCCGTCGCGGCCTTCACCAGCGGCGGGCCGCCGAGGAAGATCGTGCCCTGCTCGCGGACGATGACGGTCTCGTCGCTCATCGCCGGCACGTAGGCGCCACCGGCGGTGCAGGAGCCCATGACGGCGGCGAGCTGCGGGATGCCGCGCGACGAGAGCTGCGCCTGGTTGAAGAAGATCCGGCCGAAGTGCTCGCGGTCGGGGAAGACCTCGTCCTGCATCGGCAGGAAGGCGCCGCCCGAGTCGACGAGGTAGATGCACGGCAGGTGGTGCTCGGCGGCGACGGCCTGCGCCCGGAGGTGCTTCTTGACCGTCATCGGGTAGTAGGTGCCGCCCTTCACCGTGGCGTCGTTGGCGACGACCATGACGGGGCGGCCGTGCACGAGTCCGACGCCGGCGACGACGCCCGCCGAGGGCACCGCGTCCGGGGCGTCCGGGGCGGCGTCGGGCGCGCCGTACATGCCCGTCGCGGCCAGCGGCGCCAGCTCGAGGAACGGGCTGCCCGGGTCGAGCAGCCGGTCGACGCGGTCGCGCACCAGCAGCTTCCCGCGGTCGGTGTGCTTGCGGCGCGCGGCCTCGCCGCCGCCCGCCCGGCCGGCGGTCAGGGCCGCCATCCGCGACCGCAGGTCCGCGGTCACCTTCCGGAGGCTCATGCTTCTCCACCCTTCTGCTGGCTCGTCGCTGCCGCCCGGCGTAGCACGGTGCGCGCCTGGGCGAAGATCGGGCCGTCGACCATCCGGCCCTCGTAGGTGCCGACGCCGCCGGCGCCGGACAGGCCGTCGGGGTACGCCGCGAGCAACCCCTCCGCCCACGCGAGCCGCTCCGGGCTCGGCGCGTAGGCCGCGCGGACGACGGCCACCTGGCTCGGGTGGATCGCGACGGTGGCGTCGAAGCCCACGGCGGCGGCGTCCTCGGCGGCGGCGGTGAGGCCGTCGGTGTCGGCGATGTCCATGTGCACGGCGTCGAGCGCGAGCCGGCCGTGGGCCTTGGCGGCGATCAGCGTGCGCTCGCGGGCGTAGCGCGCCACGTCGCGGTAGCTCCCGTCGGCCCGCCGGCTGCCCGTGCCGCCCATCGCGGCGACGAGGTCGTCGGCGCCCCACATGACGGCGACGACGCCGTCCGTGGCGGCGATCGACCCCGCGTCCTCGATGCCGCGCGGGGTCTCCAGCAGGGGCAGCACCTCGTGCGCACCCCCGGCCGCCAGGGCGGCGACCGCGGCGGGCTCCTCGGCCTTGGCGAGCATGACGCGCCGTACGCCCGCCGCGGCGAGCAGCGCCACGTCGTGGGCGTGCTCCTCGGCGTCGTCGGCCGCGTTGACCCGCACCACGGTGCGCTCGAGGTCGAGGCCGCCGGTCTCCGCGAGGCGGCGGACGGCGTCGCGGGCGGCGGCCTTGGCCGGCCGGGCGACGGCGTCCTCGAGGTCGAGGATGACGACGTCGGCGCGGTCGAGGGCCTTGACGTAGCGCTCCGGCCGGTCGGCCGGGCAGAACAGCCAGCCGGGGCCGGGCAGCCAGGCGCTCATGCCGGGTCCTGCTGTGCCGGGTCCTGCGGCTGGACCCGCACGAGGGTCTTGCGGGTCGCCGTCGCGACGACCTCGCCGCGCTGGTTGCGGGCGGTGTGGGCGAGCGTCACGACGCCCTCCCCCGGTCGGCTCGAGGAGAGCCGCTTGTCGACGACGAGGGTCTCGGCGTAGATGGTGTCCCCGTGCCGCACCGGCGCCGGGAAGGCGATCTCGGTGAACCCGAGGTTCGCGACGATCGTGCCCTGCGTCAGCTGGGCCACGGAGAGCCCGACGAGCGTGGACAGGGTGAACATCGAGTTCACGAGCCGCTCGTGGAACGGGCCCGTCTGCTCGCTCTCCGCCGCGTCGAGGTGGAGCGGCTGCGTGTTCATCGTCAGCGTCGTGAAGAAGACGTTGTCGGCCTCGGTGACCGTGCGGCCGGGGCGGTGCTCGTAGGTCGTGCCGACCTCGAACTCCTCGAACCACAGGCCGCGCTGGGTGATCCGCTTCGTGCTGCTCGTCTCGTCGCCCATCTCGTCGTCCCCGCTCACTCGACCGGGAGACCGAGGCCGCGGGCGATGAGCATGCGCTGCACCTCGGAGGTGCCCTCGCCGATCTCGAGCACCTTGGCGTCGCGGTAGAACCGCGCCACCGGGTACTCCTCCATGAACCCGTAGCCGCCGAACACCTGCGTCGCGATCCGCGTCGCCGTCACCGCGGCCTCCGTGGTCTGCAGCTTCGCGATGGAGGCGGCGTGCTTGAACTGCTGGTACGGCGCGCCCGCGTCCTTCATCGCCGCCGCCCGGTAGGTGAGCATCCGGCCCGCCTGGAGCATCACCTCGAGGTCGGCGATCTGGAAGGCGACGCCCTGCTTGCGCCCGATCGGGCCGCCGAAGGTCTGGCGCTCGCCGGCGTAGGCGACGCACAGGTCGAGGCACGCCTGCATGCAGCCGACGCTGAGCGCGGAGATGGCGACGCGGCCGTCGTCGAGGGTGGCGAGGAACTGCGCGTAGCCCCGCCCGCGCTCGCCGAGGAGGTTCTCCGCCGGGACGCGGCAGTCCTCGAAGCTCAACGGGTGGGTGTCGGACGCGTGCCAGCCGAGCTTGTCGTAGGCCTTCTCCGCGGTGAAGCCGGGCGTGCCGGCCGGCACCATGAGGGTGCTGATCTCCGGCCTGCCGTTCTCCCGCGTTCCGGTGCGGGCCGTGATGTTGACGAGGCTCGTGATGGCGGAGCCGGAGTTGGTGATGAACTGCTTCGCGCCGTCGATCACCCACTCGTCGCCGTCGAGGCGGGCCTTGGTGGCGGTCGCGCCCGCGTCCGAGCCGGCGCCCGGCTCGGTGAGGCCGAAGCCCGCGAGGGTGCGACCGGCGACGAGGTCGGGGAGCCACTGCTCCTTCTGCGCGTCGGTGCCGTAGGTGAGGACCGGGTTGATGCCGAGGCCGACCCCGGCCTGCAGCGTGATGCCCATCGACTGGTCGACGCGGCCGAGCTCCTCGATCGCGAGGCACAGGGACGTGAACCCGCCGTCGGAGCCCTCGAGGCCGGCGCCGCCGTACTCCTCCGGCGCCGTCAGCCCGAACAGCCCCAGGTCGCCCATCTTGTGCACGACGTCGGTCGGGAAGTGGTGCTCGCGGTCCCAGCGCGCAGCGTGCGGGGCGATCTCCGCCTCCGCGAACTCGCGCACGGAGCGGCGGAACTCCTCGTGCTCCCGTGACAGCTCGAACATCGGCGGGCCCTCCTGCGGTGGTTAGCGGTTGCTAACCACGGAGGTTAGCGTTCGTTAACCTCGGGGGCAAGGGGGCTGGCTCGCCCCTCGCGGACGTCATGCGAACCGCCGGCCGGGGGCACCGCGCCGCATGACGTCCGCGGGGTGGGGCGGGCGGCCAGCCCCGCCCGGCCCCGAAATGGGACGTTGGTGCGTCGCCAGCTCGGCCAGACCTGTCCCAGCCGCACACTTCGCGACCCCGGGGACCGGGCCGAGCCACCCCGAGCCGCGCCGAGGCCGACCCGGACGCCTCAGGCCGCCTCGCGCGTGACGCGCAGTCGCGGGACGCCCGCCAGCCCCTGGCCCCGGTCGTGGTGGGAGGCCTGCGGTTTCCGCCGGTCTGGCACCACGACCCGGCTGAGGGCGGGTCCGAGGAGGTCCGCCGGCCGGATCAGGCGCCGTACCACTCCAGGTGCTGCCGCGCGGCGCTCTCCCACGTGTACGACGCGGCGAGCGCCCGCCCGACGTCCGGGTCCACCGGCGCGCGCAGCGCCCGGTCGAGCGCGTCGACGAGCTCCGGCACCGAGGCGCCGAACAGCACCGCCGGTCCGAACACCTCGCGCAGCACCGGCAGGTCGCGGCACACGACCGGCACGCCTGCGGCGAGCGCCTCCATCGCGGCGAGCCCGAAGCCCTCCTTCGTGGACGGGAAGCCGAGCACCGCGGCCTCGGCGACGAGGGACGGCAGGTCGGGGTCGGGCACCGGGCCGAGCACGACCGGCGCCACGCCGAGCTCGGCGGCGCGGGCGTCGAACGCGGCCCGGTAGTCGCGGTAGTCGAAGAGCGTCTCGCCCCCGCCGACCACCAGCTCGAGGTCGGCGTGATCGGGCGACGACGCCCGCAGCGCGGCGAACGCCTCGAGCAGGTCGAGCGTGCCCTTCCGGGGTTCGATCCCGCCGAGGGCCAGCACGTAGCGACCCAGGTGCGCGGCCCACGTCGCTCGGCCGACCGCGTCGCCGGCGCCGCCCGCGAACCGGTGCGCGTCGACCCCGTTGGGCACGACCACGGGCGTCCGCCCCCACCCCGCGGCGACCTCGGCGGCGACGGACGCGGACACGCAGAGCAGGTGGGTCGGCAGCGCGACCGCACGGTCGTGGCAGGCGACGAGCTCGGGAGTCGTGAACGTGTCGAGGTGGTGCACGGTGCGCCGGCACGGCAGCCCCGCGCCGAGCGCGGCGTTGGCGGAGATGCAGTCCTGGGCGTGCACGACGTCGTACTCCTCCCCGGAGTCCCGGAGGGCGGCGCCCAGCACCTCGATGGACCGCAGGATGCGCTCGCCGACACTCTCGTCGTCCCGGGCCTCGACGGGCACGGCGTGCACCCCGACGCCCGGCGCCACCGGACGGAAGAAGGAGCGGTCGCCACCACGGCCGAGCGTCCAGACGTCGACCTCCGCCCCCAGCGCGACGAGCGCCTCGGCGAGCGCGAGCGTGTGGACGACGCCGCCGCGCGGCTTCGTCGAGTAGGTCAGGAGCGCGATCCTCACCCGCCCAGGCTCCCGTACGCCGCGGGCGACCGCTCGGCGAGGTGGTGGAGCAGCCGCCGGGCCCGGGCCACCTCGACGTCGACGTCCACCTCGGCCAGCGCGAGGCCGCCCTTGGACGAGGTGCGCGCCAGCACGTCGCCGCCGGGACCGACGACCTTGGCCTGGCCGAGGAACCGCAGCCCGCCCATCACGCCGGTCTGGTTGGACGACGCCCAGACGACCTGGTTCTCGGCGGCGCGGGCCGCGTCGTACAGGTCGAAGAGGCGGGACTGCCGGTCCTGGGGCAGGCGGGAGGCGCGGTCGGTGACGCTCGCGGGCCACGCCGAGAGGCAGGCGAGCAGCCGCGCCCCGTCGAGGGCGAGCGTGCGCGCGGCCTCGGGGAACGTCTTGTCGTAGTCGATGAGCATCCCCAGCCGCCCGACCGGGGTGTCGAAGGCCTCGAAGGTCGTGCCCGCGGCGTAGACGAGGGACTCCCCCGCCGGCTGGTGCACCTTGCGGTGCCGGCCGAGCACGCCGTCGCCCGTCACGGCCAGTGCCGTGTTGTAGAGCCGCACCTCCGGCCCCGCGGGGTCGCCGGGGCGGTCGACGACGACCTCCTCGGCGTACCCGAAGCAGACCACCATCTCCCGCGCCAGCGCGACGATGCGCTGCACCTCCCACGAGTCCTCGGCCAGCGCCGGCGGCAGCGTGGCCGGGTCGGGGTGGCGGAGGTCGGAGAGGTAGCCGCCCAGCGTCGCGTCCGGCAGCACGAGCAGGCCCGCGCCCGCCGCCCGGGCGTCGCCGATGATGCCCTCGACCTTCGCGAGGGCACGCTGCACGTCCCGCCCGAAGTGGGCGGCGACGGCGGCGATGCGGAGGGCGGGCACGGCCGGTGACCCTAGCGCGCGGCCGCCGCGGCGGGCTCGACCTGCGCGGCTCGGCCCCACGGCCCGGGCGAGACCTCGCGGGCCAGCGCGGACGCGGCCGGGGTCGTGCGGGTCGGTCGGCCGGTGATGCAGCCGGCGACGTGCTCCGCGTCGGCCGCGATGCCGAGGAACCGTCCCGAGCCCCACGTGTGCAGCCACGGCAGGCCGAGGAAGTAGAGCCCCGGCACCGCGGTGACCCCGCGCGTGTGGGTCGGGCGCCCCGTGCCGTCGAAGACGCCGACGCGCACCCAGCGGTAGTCGGGCCGGTAGCCGATCGCCCACACCACGCTCGTGACGCCCGCCTCCGCGAGGTCCAGCGCGGCCGGCTCGGCGTCGGGCTCCCAGACGGGCTCGTACGGCGCGACCGGCGCCGCGTCGATCCCGGCGCCCTCGGCGTTCCGCGCGTCGATCCAGCGGTCGACGTCGCGGCAGATGGACCGGTAGGTGTCGTCCGCCGCGTCGAGCGAGGCCCGCAGGGTGGGCCGGAAGGTCAGCGTCGTGCCGCTGCCCGCCTCGAGGCCGTCGAGCAGCCCGTAGAGCCGCATGCCCTCGGCCGCGAACGCCCGCAGGTCGATGTCGCGTCCGCCGTCGCGGCCCGTCACGTAGTGGTTGGTCTTCTCGCGCGCGGCGAGGCCGCCGGGATACTGCGCCACCGACGTGTCGTAGAGCCCCATCTCGGCGAGCCACGTCATGACGTCGCGGCCGCGGTGCCGGCGGGCCACGCGCGGGGCGTCGCCGACGGCTAGGTGGACCCGGCGTCCGGCGAGGTGGAGGTCCTCGGCGATCTGCGCGCCGGACTGGCCGGTGCCGACGACGAGCACCTCGCCGTCCGGGAGCGCGTCGGGGGTGCGGTAGTCGGCCGACTGCACCTGCGTCACGGACGGCGACAGCGCCGGCGCCCAGGCGGGCACGATCGGCACGTGGTAGCCGCCGGTGGCGACGACCACCTGGTCGGCCTCCCAGACCTCGGGCCCGCCGGGGCCGACCGCGTCGACGACGAAGCCGCCGCCCTCCCGCTCGGTGAGCGCCGTGACCCGCGTGTGCTCGCGGAGCGGGGCGCCGAAGCTCGCCGGGTAGCCCGCGAGCCACGCGACGACCTCGTCCCGGGTCATGAAGCCGTCCGGGTCGGGTCCGTCGTAGGACCAGCCGGGCAGCCGGCAGTGCCAGTTGGGCGTGACGAGGGTGAAGGCGTCCCAGCGGGTGTCGGCCCACTCGTGGGTGGCCGTGCCGGCCTCGAGCACGACGTGGTCGACGCCGTCGCGGGTGAGGTACCAGCTGGTCGACAGGCCGGCCTGGCCGCCGCCGACCACGACGACGGCGGTGCGGTGCAGGGTGGGTGCGGTGCTCATCGGGGGGCCTCCTGGGACAGGGACGCAGGCAGGGGCGGGAACAGGCGCAGCACCTCGACCTCGGCGTCGGGCGCGTGGGTGGCGGCGCGGAGCTCGATGCGGTCGAGCGACGCGGCCGAGGCGGTGCACGCGAAGCCGAACTTCTGCCGCACCCGCTCGCTGCCCTCCGCCAGCGCCGTGGCGGAGCGGCGCGTGAACTCCGCGACGGTATAGGTGGCGCCCTCGTCGAGGTGGTCGTGGACGACGAGCGACGGCGACCAGCAGTCGGTCACGGCACCGTCGGGCCAGCGCACGGTGAAGGTCGCCTCAGGCACGGACGGGCTCCCGCGTCGGGGCGCCCTGCGCGAGGGTCGCCGGGTAGGTGTCGGGACGGCGGTCGCCGAGGTGGAACATCGCCCGCCGCGCGGTCTCGAGGGCGGCCGGCACGTCGACGTGGGCGACGGCGAGGCCCGCCCCGGTGCCCGTGCTGGCGAGCACGTCGCCGCCCGGGCCCACGACCTTCGCGTGGGCCACGAACCGCAGCGACCCGAAGGTGCCGTGCTGGTTGGAGGCCACCCACACGACCTGGTTCTCGAGCGCCCGGGCGGCGTCGAACAGGTTGAACCGGGTCGTCCAGCGGTCCTGGGCGATGTCCGCGGCCCCGGACGTGCGGGACGCGGGCCAGGCGGAGATGCACGTGATGACCTCGGCCCCGTCGAGCGCGAGGGCGCGGGCCGCCTCCGGGAACGCCTTGTCGTAGCAGATGAGCGCGCCGACGCGTCCGGCCGGCGTGTCGAACGCGGCGTACGTGTCGCCCGCGGCGTAGAAGAGGCTCTCCCCCAGCGGCTGGTGCACCTTGCGGTGCGCCCCGACGACGCCGTCGCCGGTGACGATGGCGGCGGTGTTGTAGCGCTCCGCGCCGTCGGACTCGCACAGCCCGACGACGAGCGTCATCTCGCGGGCGATCGCGGCGACGCGGCGCAGCTCGGGACCGTCGAGGTCCATGACGGGCGGAAGGTCGGCCGGCAGCTCGTCGCCGCTGCCGTCCCGGCCGCGACCGAGGACGGAGAGGTAGCCGCCGAGGCACGCCTCGGGCAGGGCGAGCAGGCGGACGCCCTGGGCGCGGGCCGCCTCGACGTGCGCGGCGACCTGGGCGAGGTTCTCCTCGACGTCGCGGCCGAACCCGGCGCAGACGGCGGCGACGGCGCCGGCCGACGGGGTGGTGGTGGGCGTGCTCATGCGGGTCCCATTCCTGTGACGGTGTGACGGACGGCTTCGGTGACGACGCCGTCCGGCCAGCGCAGCCCGACCCCGGTCCCCGGGGTGAGCGCGCCGCAGCGGGCGGTGTCGACGTGGTCGGGCAGCACGGCGTGGGGGGCGTGCGCCGCGGCCGAGGGTCGCTCGGCGGTGACGACGGCGAAGCCCGGGAAGCAGGTGAGCCAGTCGCCGGCGCGCGCGTCGGCGGGGGTGGGGATCGCCGCGACGTCGAGCACGGCGCGGCAGCCGCTCGCCTCGGCGAGCATCCCCGTGGTGCCGACGAGGCCGCTCATCGAGACGTCCTTGGCGGCGGTGGGCGCCAGGGCCGGTACGACGCGGGCCTGCGCCCGCAGCTGCTCGGGCCGACGGTGGGAGGTGGAGTCCCACTGCTGCCCGGTGTAGCCCGGCCGCCAGCCGCCACCGAGGTCGGCGGTCACCCGGAGGACGTCGCCGGCGCGGCCACCGCCCCCGGGCACGGGCCGCGGCAGGGCGTCGTCGGTGCGGCCGAGCGCGGTCACCGACAGCGCCGCGGGCACGCCGAGCTGCGTGTGGCCGCCGAGCACCGGCACGCCCCACGCGGCGGCGGCGTCTCCGAGTCCGCGGAGCACCCGGCGCGCGAAGGAGGCGTCGCGGGCCCCGACCGCGTCGAGGAGGCCCACCGGGTGCGCCCCCATCGCCGCGAGGTCGTTGACGTTGACGAGCACGGCGCACCAGCCGGCCCACTCGGGGTCACGCTCGACCATCGACGGGAGGATCGCGTCGCAGGCGGCGACGAGCCCGTCGGCTCCCGGGACCGGAGCGGCGTCGTCACCGACGTACCCCGCCGGCACCCCCGCGCGCAGCGGGTCCAGCAGCCGGCCGAGCGCCGCCTTCGTGGCGTCGGCGAGCCGTTGCACCCGGTCGATCGGCCAGTCCATGACGACGTGCGGCGTGCCGTGCGCGGTCACCGAGGCCCGGGTGCGCCAGCCGAGCCGCGTGAAGAGCCGCTCGTTCGCGGCCTGCACGACGGCGTCGAACCGCAGCGCACCCTCGGCCTCGGCGCGGGCGCAGGCGGCCCGGACGAGCGCGGGACCGAGGTGCCCGACGCTGCGGGCGCCGGGCGCGACGACGAGCCGGCTCCCCCGCCACCAACCGATGTCGCGGCCGCGGACGGAGCCGTCGGCCTCGGGCGCCGGGTGGAGGCGCACGCCGCCCAGCACGGTCCCGTCGGAGGCCCGGGCGAGCAGCACGACGGTGCGCGGGTCGTCGTCGAGGTCGTCGAGGTCGTCGTGGGCGAAGAGCCCCTGCTCGGCGACGAACACGTCGCGCCGCAGGCGCCGGTACGCCGCGTGCTCCGCCCCCGACGCGGCCTCGGCCACCGACCAGCCGGGGGCCGGGGTGCGCGCGGGGGCGGCGTCGCGCCGTACCCCGGTGAGGACGTGCAGGTCGAGCGTCACCTCAGGCCCCCTCGCACGAGAGCGCCGAGCAGGCGCCGCAGGCCGCGCAGCCGGCCGACTGGTCGGCGCCGGCCATCCCGGCCGTGCGCAGGAGCGCCGCGACCCGGGTGGTCACGTCGGCGACCACCCGCGGGTCGGGGGCCGGCACGTGGTCGACGTCGGTCGCGAGGGTGCCCGCGAGGGGACGGAAGGGCACGACGAAGGGGTAGACGCCCATGGCGATGAGGTCGGCCGCCGCGGCGACGAGCTCGTCGGGGTCCTCGCCGAGGCCGACGAGCACGTAGGTCGAGACCTCGTTCCAGCCGAAGACGCGGACGGCCTCGGCCCAGGCGGCGCGGTACTCGGCCATCGGCACGCTGCCCTTGCCCGGCATCCAGCGGCGGCGCACGTCGTCGTCGAGCGACTCGACGTGGATGCCGATCGAGCTGGCGCCCGCCTCCTTGAGCTCGGTGATGGTGGCGAGGTCGCCCGGCGGCTCGCACTGCACCTGGATGGGCAGGTCGGGCAGCACGGCGCGGACCGCACGCACGCAGCGGGCCAGGTGGGTCGCGCCGCGGTCGCGGCCCGTCGAGGTGCCGGTCGTCATGACCACCTGGGTGATCCCGTCGAGCTCGTGGGCGGCGAGGGCCACCTCGGCGATCTGGGCCGGGGTCTTCACCGCCACCGTGGCGCCCGCCCGCAGCGACTCCTCGATGGCGCAGAAGCGGCAGCGCTCGGCCTCGGCGTACCGGGCGCAGGTCTGCACCACCGTCGTGGCCAGCACGTTCGAGGAGTGGAGACGGGCGATCTGCTCGTAGGGCACGCCGTCGGCGGTGGTGCGGTCGTAGAAACGCGGGCGACGGATCGCCTCGAGCCCGAGGCCGGTGTCGGCCCCGTCGAGGAGCAGCTTGCCGCCGCGGACCGTGTAGGGGCTGCGGGGGTTGAGGGGGATGGCCGCGCCGACCCCGCCCAGCAGCACGTGACCGTCGTCGCTGGGTCCCGCGCCGGCGCGGCGCGCGACGGGGGCGTCGAGGAGACGGATGCCCTGGATGGCGACGTCCACCCGGGTGGAGGGGGCCGGTGCGGTCATCGGTCGGCCCTCAGAGGTTGTAGACGGAGTTGATGATGGCGCCCTTGTTGGCGTAGTGGATGACCGCGTCCTGCACGTCGAGCGGGTGCGCGGGGATGACGCCCTCGATGAGGTCCTCCTCGCGGCTGCCGTGGAGCGCGAGCCCGAAGCGGCAGCAGAAGACCGTGCCGCCCTCCTTCACGAACGTCTTGATCGAGTCGTTCATGTTCTGGTTGCCCGGGAAGGCCACGTCGCCCGTCGTCGGGAAGCCGCGGGTGTCGACGCAGGCCAGGGCGCCGGGGCCGTAGAAGTAGAGCGCCGACTCGAAGCCCTTGCGCAGCGCCCGGGTCGCCTGGAGCACGGCGACGAAGCTGACCGAGCTCTCGTGGGGGATGCCGTGCACGAGCGTGAGGTAGCTCTGGCCCTCGCTCGCCTGGTAGTCCGGGAAGATCTTCGTCGAGCCGTAGAGGTTGGTGCCCTTCGGCTGCGAGGGGTGCGGGATCTCGGCCACCGACTTCTCGATGTTGGCCATGATCTCGTCGTCGAACGTGGGCATGCGGGTCTCCTTGGGTGGGTCCTGCTGCGGGTACGGCGGGTCGGGTGCGGCGGGTGGTGCGGTCTCAGCCGTAGAGGGCCTCGAAGTTGCCCCGGAAGAGCGCGGCGGTGAGCTCGGGGTCGTCGGTCGCGGCGGCCAGGCGGGCGTGCTCGCCGGCGTGGTCGCCCCAGGGGGTGTCGGTGGCGAAGAGGACGCGGTCGGCACCGGTGCCGCGCCGCTGGATCTCCTGGCAGAGCCACACGGGGGCGAACCCGATGGCCCAGGAGGTGTCGGTGTAGACCTGCTTGCCCGCCTCGATCCAGTCGAAGAAGCGGCCGCCGATGAGCTTCATGTGCCCGCTCATGCCGCCGCCCAGGTGGACGAGGTGGATCTTGGTGGCGTCGCCGTGGCGCTCGACCAGCTCGCCGATGCGGTCCACGTCGGAGGCGGCGCCGGGCGAGGTGTGCACGTGGACGACGAGGTCCAGCTCCGCGGCCGTCGTGAAGATCCGGTCGAGCTCGACCCGGCAGTCGGGGTCGTCGACCGCGCCGCCCAGCAGGAAGCTCGTCTTGAGGGCGGCGACGCCGTCCTCCGCGGCGAGGGCGAGCGCGGCGGTGTTGCGCTCGGCGTCGGAGGCCTTGGGCGAGACCCACAGGCCGCACCGGATCCGGTCGTCGGCGTGCGCCGCGTCGAGCGCCAGGTGGTTGAGGCGGAACGAGACGTCGGGGTCCGGCACGCCGTAGTTCGGCAGCACCAGCGCCCGCTCCGTGCCCTCCGCGTCGAGGTCGGCCACGAGCTCCGCGACGCTCGCGCGGGCGGTCACGTCGGGCTGGATCGGCGGTCCGCCGTAGAAGGGGTGCGCCGGCAGCCGACCGATGTGCCGGTGCGCGTCGTGGGCGGTGAACCTCATGGAAGAAGTCCACGGCCCGGATGTTTCCGACTGGTCACGGGCGGAAGACGTTGCGGTCCTCGGTGCGTAAGTTCGGTGTTACCCGGGCCGGCCGCTCACCCGGGACGTCATGCGGTGCGGCGCCCCCGGCGGCCGGTGCGCATGACGTCCGGCGGCCTGCCCGGGGCGGGGCGCCACAATGTGACGTTGGTACGCCGCCGGCTCGACCCAACCGGCCCCAGCCGCACAGTTCCGGGACCAGGCGACGGCCCGACCCGGGCCGATCCCGCGCCGTACCCCCACCCCCGGGACGTCATGCGACGCGACGCGCCCGGCGGCCGGTGCGCATGACGTCCGGCGATCTGCCCGGGCCCGGGGCGCCGCAATGTGACGTTGGTACGCCGCCGGCTCGCCCCAACCGGCCCCAACCGCACAGTTCCGGGGGCAGCCGCACAGTTCCGGGACCAGGCGACGGCCCGGTCCGGGCCGATCCCCCGCCGTACCCCCGGGACGTCATGCGACGCGGCGCCCCCGGCGGCCGGTGCGCATGACGTCCGCGAGACGTGGCCGGGCGCTGCGCAGTGACGCACCATGGCCCGATGCGGATCCTCCTCGGCCTGGTCAGCGCCGCCTGCCTCCTCGTGTTCGCGGCCTTCCTGTTCCTCCACGTCGCCAACGTGGTGGGCTACTCCGCGGAGGGCACGGACACCGACATCACCTGCACCACGCCGGTGCCCGCGCAGAACACCCCGACGATCCAGCGGTGCGTCGGCCGCGAGGAGGCCGGGGCGGCGATCTCGAACGCGGTGTACGGCGGTGCCGCCCTCGTCGCCGGTGCCGGGTTCGCCGTCGCGGCGGCCGTGGCCGGGTGGCCGAAGCAGCCGCCGGCGCAGGTCGTGATGCAGGCGCCGGCGGGGCAGCGCCCCGGCCCTGGCCCCCGCTCTGACCTCCGCCCTGACCTCCGTCCTGATCAGGGTCCCGACCAGCGGCGCTGACCCACCCGGCTCAGCGTCGCAACGCGAGGGGCGGCCCACGGCCCCGTCAGGAACGCCCCTCGGCCAGCAGCGCGAGCCGCCGCAGGGTCTCGACGTTGCGCCAGGCGATGCTCACGCCGCGCACGGGCGGCGGGGCGAGCCGTCCGGGCCCGGCGATCGCGTCCTCCTCGATGACGAGCCGGGTCCCCTGCCCCTCGGGCTCCAGCGTCAGCACCACCCGCGCCTCACCCATCGGCCATCCGCGGGCCTTCAGCTGCAGCAGGTGCGCCGGCTCTGACCGCTCGACGACCGTCGCGTCGTCGAGGAGGAGCGGCCACACGCCGACGGAGTGGTGCAGGCGGGAGCCGGCGGCGGGCCACGTGTCGTCGACCGCCCGCATCCGGGTGGCGCCGACGACCCACGAGGGGTAGAGCCAGCCGTCGGCGAGGACGTCCCAGACCTGGGCGGGCGTGGCGTCGGTCAGTCGCTCGTTGCGTGCCATGCGGGACCGGTACCCGTCGCCCCGCGCAGCACCCGAGATGCCGACCATGGGAAGCGTTCACCCCTTCGGTCCGGTTCGAACACATGTTCTAATCGGAGGCGTGAAGGTCCCGTCCACGCAGCGCGAGCCCGCCCGGTCGGCACGGGTGCAGCACGTGTGGGTGGACATCACCGGGCAGTGGGTGCACCCCAAGCCGGGGATCCTGCTGATGTGGCGCCGTCGGCTCGGCCAGCGTGGCGGCTGGGAGGCCTGGGTGATCGCCGTCGACCAGGCTGCCGAGGCCCACGGCGGGTCCCCCCGGGTCGTGCAGGGGTGGGTCGACGCGACCCACGTGCGCCCCGCCGGCATCGAGCGTCCACCGATCCCGACCTCGAGCCCGGCGCCCCTCCCCGCCCGGAACCGACGGGCGGGATGACCTCAGCCGCGGGCGAGCAGGCTGGGCGGCAGCTCGAGGTCGGGCACGAGCTCCACCAGCAGGTCGCGCACGCGGGCGTCGATGTCGGCGACGATGCGGCGCACGGTCGCCTCGTCCTGGCCCTTCGGGTCGTCGAGGGGCCAGTCGCGGTAGCGCGCGCCGGGCACGTAGGGGCACGTCTCGCCACAGCCCTGGGTGACGGCCAGGTCGCTCGCGGCGATCATCTCGGCGGTCAGCAGCCGCGGCGACTCGCGCGAGGTGTCGAGGCCGAGCTCCTCGAGCACGCGGGCGACCTCGGGGTGCACGCGGTCGCCGGGCGTCGTGCCGGCGGACAGCGCGACGACCCGACCGCCGGCGTAGTGCTCGGCCAGCAGCCGCGACGCGACCGACCGACCACCGTTGGCACGGCAGGCGAAGACGACGACGGGAACGCGGTCGGCGGCGACAGGGTCGGTGCTCATGCAGAGGCTCCTCGAGGGGTGGCGGGGTCGGCGGGACCGACCGGGGCGGCGGCGTCGCCGCCACGCCCCCGCAGGCGCAGCGCGACGTGGACGAGCGCGACGAGCACGGGCACCTCGATGAGCGGCCCCACCACGCCCGCCAGCGCCTGGCCGGAGGTGACGCCGAAGGTGCCGATCGCCACCGCGATGGCGAGCTCGAAGTTGTTGCCGGCGGCGGTGAACGCCAACGTCGCGGTGCGGGCGTACCCGAGCCCCAGACCGGACCCGAGCACCCACGAGAGGGCGAACATCAGCACGAAGTAGGCCAGCAGCGGCACGGCGATGCGCGCGACGTCCCACGGCTGCGAGGTGATCGCGTCGCCCTGCAGGGCGAAGAGCAGGACGATGGTGAACAGCAGGCCGTGGAGGGCCAGCGGCCCGATCCGCGGCAGGAAGCGCTCCTCGTACCAGTCGCGCCCCCGCGCGCGCTCCCCCAGCACGCGGGTGAGCCAGCCCGCGACGAGCGGGACCCCGAGGAAGACCAGCACGCTGACGGCGATGGCCCCCACGGAGAAGTCGGCGGAGGTCGTCGCCAGTCCGAGCCAGCCCGGGAGCACCTGCAGGTAGAACCACCCGAGACCCGCGAAGGCCACGACCTGGAACACGGAGTTGAGCGCCACGAGCACCACGGCGGCCTCGCGGTCACCGCAGGCGAGGTCGTTCCAGACGAGCACCATCGCGATGCACCGGGCGAGACCGACGATCACCAGGCCGGTGCGGTACTCCGGAAGGTCCGGCAGCAGCAACCACGCCAGGGCGAACATCAGGGCGGGCCCGAGGAGCCAGTTCAGCGCCAGCGACGCGACGAGCAGCCGTTGGTCGGAGGTCACCCGTCCGGTCTCGTCGTACCGCACCTTGGCGAGCACCGGGTACATCATGAGCAGCAGACCGAGCGCGATCGGCAGCGACACCGATCCGACCTCGACCGCGCCGAGCGCCTCGTCCAGCCCGGGCACCAGGCGCCCCAGCAGCAGTCCGAGCGCCATGGCGGCCGCGATCCACACGGGCAGCAGCCGGTCGAGCAGCGGGAGCCGCACGGGCGCGGCGGACCTTGTTTCGACGTTCATCGATGCAGACGATGGTCGCCTGCTTCGACATCTGTCAATATCGGGTCGTGACCACGGCCCCCGCACCCGCCTGCTGCGCCCCGAGCCCCGACCCGCTCCCCGGGCTCGACGAGGATGCCGCGGCGGCAGCGGCCGCCGTGCTCAAGGCCCTCGCCGACCCGGTCCGGCTCCGGCTCTACTCGCGCATCGCCGGCGCGCCCGAGCCCGTGTGCGTGTGCGACATCGACGACGTGGGCGTCTCGCAGCCCACCGTCTCCCACCACCTCCGCAAGCTGCGCGAGGCGGGGCTCATCGACTGCGAGCGCCGCGGCACGTGGGTCTACTACTGGCCCGTGCCCGACGCGACCGCGGCCGCCCGCGGGATCCTCTGACCCCCGGACGCCCCCGCAGACCCCGTACGACGCGCCTCAGAGCACCTCGAACCGGATCCCCGCCGCCACCGCCTACAGCGCCCGAGGGCACATAGCCGCCGTCGCGGTGGCGTGCCGCAGGGTCCTGAGCCTGGTCGACCGGATCCCGGCCGAGCCGTCATGGACGACGTCGTTCGGGCCACGCGACGCACGTCTGGCGCTGGCCATCATCCGCGAGCGCAGCTGGCAGCCAGCAGAGCTCGGTGGCGACAGCTCAGTCACGGCAGCGATCACGACGGCTCGAGCAGACGGCCTCATCCACTGCTCAGCTCACTGCCCCGGCGTTACTGTCGGGAACACCTGGACGCACTTCTTCGGCGCTGGCCGATAGAACGCCAGCCCGTCCACTGGGCCGGACGCCCCACTCCTACGCACTCCTACGCCGGCAAACTGGGGGTTGCGGCTCTCTACGATGGGCCCGTGACGCCACACTCGGCCCGGTGCGTCTGGGTGACCACCCTGCGATCCGACGGCTCTCCCCACACCACACCGGTCTGGTTCGTGCTACTGGGCAGCACGACGGTGCCGACGCTGTGGTTCGCGACCGCGCGTCGCAATGCAAAGCTGCGGAACCTCGTGCAGGACGCTCGGGTCTCGCTGGCATTCGAGGGCACGGCGGACTCCCCCTGGGTCGCCGAGGGCTCGGCTGTCGTTCACCAGCCGATCAACCTCTCCGCCCATGCCGACGTACTGGCGGCCCTGCGTGCAAAGTACGACGGCTGGGACGCGGCTGATCCTGAGCGCGAGGGCCCGCGCGCGCTCGTCGAGATCCCGGTCGTCAGATGGCTGGTACGCCCCTCGAGCGCCTGAGGCCCCCGCCGCTCTACCGGTGTCGTCACCGCCCCGGGGCTGATGCAGTGTGCATCGAGCCCGAGGGGAGCTCGCGCACGTGTCGGCTCGCGCCGCGGCCCGCCGCGTGCGCGAGGAGGTCGGCGCGGCCGCCGGCCTAGCGCCGCGGGGCGTCGACGTGTCACGGGCCCGCGCCCTCCGCCGCGTTAGATGGTGGAGCGCCGTCACTGAACAGCTCAGCCATCTCCGCAACGGCGCGTTCGCCAGCCGTGTGGAGCGCCGCCGGGTGCCTCTCTTCCTCCGATGGCCAGCTTCACGCCGGCAGCCGTGAGTTCGCCAACGACGTCCCGAGCATCCGGGAGCGACCGGGCGACCCGGTTGAGCTTGGTGACCACGAGCGTGTCGCCGTCGCGGCACGCCGCGAGCGCTGCGGTGAGTCCGGGGCGGTCACGGTTGCGGCCTGTGAGGCCGTGGTCGATTCAGATGGCTCGTTCATCGACGCCCAGCGAGCTGAGAGCCTGGCCCAGCACGGTGAGGGCCTGCTCAGCGGTCGATACCCGCGCATGCCCGACCAGCATGTCGCCACGCTGTCCCGCATGAGGGGCCCTGCTCGGGATTCGTTGCGGACGGGTCCTACAGGACGGCCGGGTCGCAATTACAGCGCGGGCACGCAGCCGGTGCAGCGGTGTTCCGGTCGAGGATCGGCTTCCGGGCCGCCGGCGCCACAACGATCACACCTAAGTCGGTAGCCCCCACCCGCGGACACGCCGTGGCGACCAGTGGCCAGCGGGGAGTTGATTCCGTGGAATCACTCCCCGCCGCGATGAGGTGCTCTCGGGTGTCAGTTCGGCTTGTAGTTGCTGAGCTCGTCGACGAGGTTCTGGAAGCTGCCCGGGCTGGTGGCGGCCGTTGCCTCGTTGCCGGCCAATTCGGCGGCGTGCGCGGTCCAGTAGGAGACGTCCTGGTCTTGGGCTCGGATCGAGGCTGTGCAGCCGTTCTTCGTCTCGACGAGAGAACCCTGGACGGTGAGGCTGGCCAGTGGCGCACCGGCGGGACGGCCCGCTTCATACCCTTCGATCCTGATCGAGGGGGCGTAGCGCTCTTCTTCGGGGGTGGGGGCGGTGTTGCCGATGGCGATCATCCGGGTGCCGAGGGGGATGGCGCGTTCGAGTTCTTCGGGCGTGGGCTTGTTGTCGGCGGCAATGCCCTCGGCGTTGATGGTGTCGGAGCCGAGGCTGACATCGAAGTAGGCCACGTCGCGTTGCGAAGGGTCTTCGACCTTGGCCGCGGTCTCGACCTCGATGGCTACCGTGGCGTACCGCTCGACGTGCTCGACGTCGTAGACGGAGCGACCCTCGGTCCAGCCGATCACCCGTCCGGTCACTGCGACTTCCCACTTCGCCACGGAGGCGGTCAGGTTCGGGATGACGTCGTAGTCGAAGTAGCGGTTGCCGCGGACCAGTGCTGGCTGCACCCCGCCACCGCAATCGTCGGCCGCCGACGGGGTCGACCCAGCGGCCGCTGCAGTCGTGGTGGACGTCGTTTCCGAGCCGCAGCCGGCGAGGATGAACGCGGCGGCGAACAGGGTGGGGGCAAGAAGCTTCTTGTTCATGATCGCCGGTCTCCTCAGTTGAACCAGGGGTCGATATGTCCTGAGACGTGGTGGGGCGCGTATTGGTTCCATCCGGCGCCCCAGCTGGTCGCCCACTCGCCTCGCCGCAAGCAGGCGGTCGCGCCTGGGTACTCCGGATCGAACGTGAAGTCGTAGTGAGCGAGTCCCACCCCGTGACCGAGTTCGTGGCACGAGGTCTTGGTGGCCTGATTGCCCGGGGTGTGAGCGGAGAGAATCATCGACGGGTTGAGCTTGATGTAGGCAGACTTGCAGACCCATTGCCCGTTGACGATGGTGGACTGGTTGTCCTCGCATTCCCACTCGCCGTACAGCTCGCCTCTCTGGAACAGGACCCACCTGGCATCGATGGTGGGGTCGGCGCAGTTGCTGTAGAAGGTCGCGTCAACGATGGTCTGAGCTTCGAGATTCGCCATGGCGTCGTGGGCCCATGGTGACCAGCCGTTGCTCACGAAGGTCGACCCGAGGCAGTAGGAATGGGCCCCGGTGTCGGGGAACCAGTCGAAGTTGTGCGCGGTGCTCGACTGCGCAGAGGGTGTGGTGAGAAGGGATGCGATCAAGGCACCTGCGGCCCCGATGCAGACGGTTGCGTACCTCGTGAACCATCGTCGCGACTTGGTCATGGATCCTCCTCCAGGCCTCCCCGAGGCGCTTGCTGCGCCGGCACCGGTCTAGGGCGCCTCAGGTGTCGAGAGGTTCGCACCTGAGTCACTCGATGCCAAGAGGCGTCTAGAGCGCCGGTAAGAACTCGATGATTCCTGAGATTGCAAGGTTCGCGGTCCTCTACCATTTGAGGCTTCGCCTGGCCGGGGGTTCTGCATCCACAAGATGGCTCAGGTGAGCGGCCGCCGCTTGACGGAGCGGCCCGGCGCGGATCTTTGTGTCCCTGTGTCGAGGCTCGGGGGTCGGTCGTCGTCGACGCGAGGCGGCGTTGCGTCATCGAGTCGCCCGGCCGTCGCGCGGGCGCGCTGCAGCTCGTGGTGCGCGGCTGCGCGAAGGTCCGCGGCGCTGGCGCCCGCAGGGTCGATCCGGGCCGCCCAAGTCCTGAGGCGTAGCCGGATGGCTGCGAGGTCGTTGGCGTCGAGTCCGTAGGGCTCGACGGCGGCCGGCTCGGCGCGCTCGACTCCTCGCAGTTGGCGGGCGAACATGACGGGCTCGAAGCCGGGGTCGCGCTCGGCTGCGGCGGCTAGCAGCTCGTCGTCGCTGAACCGGCCGGTCTGGCGGATGGCGTCGACGTCGAGGTAGTCGCGGACCTCGCCGCGGGAGTAGAGCGCCGACACCTTGTTGGCGACGGCGTCCTCGAGTGCGAGCACCGGGCCGACGTCGAGCGTCACGGGCGGGTGTGCCCGCCAGTCGATACCGAGGTCGACCTCGACGACCAGACCGCCCTGGCTGTCCGGGCGGGGCCCTCCTGTTGCGTCGTCGGGCGTGGGAGGTGCGAGGACCTGGAGACGGGCGAACCCGTCGAGACGCCGCAGCGCGGCCACCTGGAACCCCTCGCTGGCCAGGCCCGCGATCACCTCGTCGACCGCCGCGCTGAACGCTGCCGGGTCGGTCTGGGTGGTGAAGAGGTCGACGTCCTGGGTGGGGCGATCGGTGACGCCGTGGGCGCGGATCGCACCGGCGCCCGCCAGGGCGAACCCGGACGCCGCAGCACTCCGCAGTGCCACCGCGGCCACCCGTTGCTGGGCCTGCTCGAACGCCATGCGTTCGGGATCGGGAGCCGCTGGCCGTTCGTCCTCGCTCCGGCCGTCGGTGCTGCTCACGCGCTACCGGTGTGCGGCGACGGGCTCGGCGCTGGTCGCGGCAGCCTCGCCTCCTGCCAGCTCGGGGAAGCGTGCTTCCCACAGCTCGCGAGCCCGGCGCGGGATCATGAGTCGAGGCCAGTCGGTGACCAACAGATCGCGGTTCAGTAGCGTGGCCTGGTCCGCGCGGGTGCCCTCGGCGACCACCGCGACGTACACCATCCGCCGCACCGCGGCGTCGTCGAGGTCACGGCCCGGCCCCCCAGGTGCCCACAGCACCTCGTGCGGCACGTCGACGACCCCGCCAGCAGGGCCGGCCAAGTCCTCCAGGCGCTCGGGGACGTCGTAGGGCCGGTGGTCGCGGACGAACGTGCGGTGCTCCATCGCGGCCCCTCCTCTTCCCTTGAGCGCAGGTTGCGCACGGCACCAGACCGGCGGGCCGCAATGACCATGATAGACCGCCCCGAATCGAACACCTGTTCGACAAATGGTCTACTGGCGTCATGCCCTCGCGTCGCCTCGCTCCCGACACCGCTCTGAGGATCAGCCTGGAGGCCAGTGCTCGCCGGCGGCTCGAGGACGGGATGCCGTTCGAGGCCGTCGTCGAGGAGCTCCGCGACGAGGCTGCGGGACATACCGATCTGCTGGCGCAGGCCGCGGGGAGCTTGATCGGTCTCTACCTGGCGCGGCCGACGGCCACCCAGCCCCGCGCGGTCGCGGCGTTCGCGACACTCGTGCTGGCGGGCGCCGACCCGCAGGCGCTGGTCGCGCGGGCCGACGAATCGCGCGAGCGCATGACGGCCGCCCCCTGAGCACCGCCCCCTGACCGACCACCGCCAGGGGGTGATTCCGTCGAATCACCGCCTGTGCCCAGGGCGCACGTCGTCAGCACCAGGGGCGCGTGCAGGAACCACGCCAAGAAGAGCAGCCCGACGCCGAGCACCAGGCCGCCCGGGTGACGCGGCCCATCCACGGGGGCTGACGGAACTCGCTGCGCCCGAGAGCGAACGCCACGGCGGCGACCGCCACGGCCAGCACCCCGACGATGTGCCACAGCGACGCGGTCGGTGGCGCGCTGATCGGGCGGTACCCGACCGAGCGGGCCGACCCGATGAGGCACGCCAGCGCCAGGACCGCGGCGACCGCCAGGATCACCCACCAGCTGAGGCCTGCCCAGAACCCCGGGACGAAGTAGGCGCCGTAGAGGACACCGATGACCACCAGGGCCAGCACGGGGAGCACGACGACCGCTTCCCGGTTCGTGCTCTCTGCCCACTGCTCGCGCAGTGACGAGGTCGACGAGGTCGACCGGGTCATGGCGCGAGGGCGCGGCCGGCGTTGTTCCGCAGCCAGGTCGAGGCGTTGATGTTGTCGGCGTAGATCGAGCCGTTGTCCGGGTGGACCTCGACGTGGAGGTGGCAGCCGGTGCTGTTGCCGAGGGTCCCGACGCGGCCGATGATCTGCCCGGACTGGACCTGCTCGCCGTCCTCGACGATCACGGCGGACATGTGGGCGGCGTACCAGGTGGCCAGCGTCAATGCGCCTCAGAGCACCTCGAACCGCATCCCCGCCGCCTGCAGGCGGGCCGTGAGGTGCTCGCCCATCGCCTGCGCGGTGGTCACCATGCCGGCGGTCGGCGGGTTGTCGTCGAACAGCAGCGACAGCGCCGACTCGGCGAGCATCTTGGAGGTCTCGCCGTAGCCGGGGTCGCCGCCGCTCACCCGCGCGTGGACCGTGCGACCGCCGCCCTCGGCGACGACGTCGACGGTGAACCACGACTTCTCGCGGCGCCGCTCGTCCGGGCCCTGGCCGGACCCGAACCGGCTCATCAGCGCCCGGCGCAGCGGGCCGACCTGGGCTGCGAGGGCCAGCGCGCCGACGGCGCCGGCGCCACCCGCGGCGTACCGGAGCGTCTTGGTGCCCGCGTAGTGCGCGTAGGTGAAGTCGGGTCCGTACGACGGGTCGGCGGCCGCGCTGCGCACCACGACCATCGGGTCGATCGTCGGCAGCGGCAGGAGCCAGTAGCCGAGCGCGGGGTCGCGGTGCGGCTTGCCGCCCGAGCCGCGCACGCGCCGCCCCTCCGGTCGACCCTCGGCCTTGCGCCGGGCGGCGTGGGTGCGGCTCATCGTGCGGGCGCGGGCGAACTGCTCGAGCGCGGAGTGCAGCGTGCCGGACGACGAGATGGCCGCGGCGCGCACGACGCCGCGGGCCTTGATCGGTACGTCGTCGGGCAGGTGCCCGACGGCGAAGCGGACCCCGAGGTCGTGGGGGATCGAGTCGAAGCCGCAGGCGTGCACGATGCGCGCGCCCGACGCCTCCGCGGCCTCGTGGTGGCGCAGCCACACCTCGTCGACGAACTCGGGCTCGCCGGTGATGTCGACGTAGTCCGTGCCCGCGGCGGCGCAGGCCGCGACGAGCGGCTCGCCGTACCGGAGGAACGGGCCCACCGTCGTGATGACGAGGCGCGTGCTCTCCGCGAGGGCGCGCAGCGAGTCCGGGTCACCGGAGTCGGCGACGACGAGCTCGGGGGCGCCGGCCGCACCGTCGGGCAGGCCGTCGCGCACCTGCGCCAGACGGGCCTCGTTGCGGCCCGCGAGGGCCCAGCGGAGGTCGGCGGGGGCGTGGCGGGCGAGGTACTCCGCGGTGAGGCGACCGGTGAACCCGGTGGCGCCGAGGAGGACGAGGTCGAGGGCTCGGTCCGAGCGGCTCTCAGGCATTCCCCGAGGATAGGTCGCGACGTACCGTTGGGCCATGTGCCGCAACATCCGTCCGCTCAACAACTTCGAGCCGCCGGCGACCGACGACGAGGTGCACGCCGCCGCGCTGCAGTTCGTGCGCAAGGTGAGCGGCACCAGCAAGCCCTCGCAGGCCAACCAGGCCGTCTTCGACCAGGCCGTCCGCGAGATCGCGCACATCACCCGTCACCTCGTCGACGACCTCGAGACCTCGGCCCCGCCCAAGGACCGCGAGGTCGAGGCGGCGAAGGCACGGGCGCGGGCCGAGCTGCGCTACGCGCGGTGACCGGTCCCGTCCAGCAACCCCCGGGGACCCCGCGTGGCTGAGCGCACCGCCGCGCCGGAGGCCGTCGAGGCGGCGCTCGCGCTGCTCGCGCCGCGGCGCCTCGTCGTGCTCGGCGGCGCGGGCCTGTCGACCGACTCGGGCATCCCGGACTACCGCGGCCCCGTCGCCGAGGGGCGTCCGCCCCGGCCCACCCCCATGACGTACGGCGACTTCGTCTCCGGCTCGGCGGCGCGCCAGCGGTACTGGGCGCGCAGCCACCTCGGGTGGGCCCGGATGCGGCGCGCCGACCCCAACCCCGGGCACCGGGCGGTCGCCGCGATCGACCCCGAGCTGCTCATCACGCAGAACGTCGACGGCCTGCACGAGGCGGCCGGCACACGCCGCATGGTCGCGCTGCACGGCCGCATCGCCGACGTGGTCTGCCTCGACTGCCGTGCCACCAGCCCGCGGGCGGCGCTGCAGGAGCGGATGGCGGCCGCCAACCCCGACTGGGCGGAACGGCACGGCAGCGTGCTGGTGCGGCCCGACGGCGACGTCGACCTGGAGGACACCAGCGACTTCGTCGTGCCGCCCTGCGAGGCGTGCGGCGGCGTGCTCAAGCCCGACGTCGTCTTCTTCGGCGAGAACGTGCCCGCCGCGCGGGTCGAGCGGTGCTTCGCCGCGGTGGACGCGCTGCGCCCCGACGACGGCGCGCTGCTCGCGGTCGGCACGTCCCTGACGGTGATGAGCGGGTTCCGCTTCGTGCGTCGCGCGGTCCGCGGCGACGTGCCGGTCGTCGTCGTCAACCGGGGAGCGACCCGGGGCGACGAGCTGGCGACCTACGCGCTCGACGTCGGCTGCAGCGGCTTCCTCGACGCGCTCGATGCGCGGCGGCGGGAGGTCAGGGCACGCGACGCAGGTGCCCGGGTCGGCTGACGCCGACCTCGGCCAGCAGACGCTCCACCCCGGTGCGCGTCGGCAGGTCACCCGCCCCGAGAGCAGCCGCGACGGCGAGCTCCGCCTCGTCGAGGCGGAGCACCTCGCCGAGCGTGAGGCGGTAGTAGGTGTCCTCGAGGTCGAAGTCGAGGTCGGCGACGAGGGCCGCCCGCACGACACCGTCCTGGTCGCGCGTCACGACGGTCGCCCCGGGCTCCAGGCCGTGGTCGAGGTCGGTCGCGCTGTGGGCGACGACCACGCTGCCGGTACGGCGCGTGAACGCCGTCAGCTCGACGTCGAGCATCTCCATCTCGGAGCCTTCCGCCGGGGCGGGGAGCAACCTCCCCGCACTGCCCTCCACCAACGAAGACGGCCCCCGCGAGTCACGCCCCCGCCGACGTGACCGTCGGCACCCGGACGTGTGGCCTGATGGTGCGTCGTGCTGTGGCGCTGCCCCTCACCCTCCCCGCGAGGGGCAGCGCAGGGCCGACGCTACGACTCCCGACCGGCGGCGCACCTCAAGAGAACCTCTGGATTCCCGCCGGGGATCGGACGAGCGGTCAGGTGCGGCGCACGAAGATGTGCTCGGCGGCGTCGGGGAAGATCTCGGCGGTCTCGCCGCCGGAGCCCACGAGCACGCCCTCCGAGGTCGCCACGACGGTGACCGTCTTGTCGGGCAGCGCACCCACGCGACGCAGGGCGCTCATGAGCACCTCGTCCTTCTGCATCTCCTCGGAGATGCGGCGCACGTGCACCCGGGACTCGTCCGCGCCCGCGACGCTCTGGAGCGACTCGACCCCGTCCATGAAGTTCTCGGGCAGCTCGTCCTGGCCGAGCTCGTCGAGCCCCGGGATCGGGTTGCCGTACGGCGACTCGGTCGGGTTGCCCAGCAGCTCGAGCAGCCGCCGCTCGACGGTCTCGCTGATGACGTGCTCCCAGCGGCACGCCTCGGCGTGCACGAGCTCCCAGTCGAGGCCGATGACGTCGGTGAGCAGGCGCTCCGCGAGGCGGTGCTTGCGCATGACGCGCACGGCGAGGCGGCGACCCTCGTCGGTGAGCTCCAGGTGCCGGTCACCCTCGACCGTGAGCAGGCCGTCCCGCTCCATGCGCGCCACGGTCTGGGACACGGTCGGGCCCGACTGGTGCAGGCGCTCGGCGATGCGCGCACGCAGCGGGACGATGCCCTCCTCCACGAGCTCGTAGATCGTGCGCAGGTACATCTCGGTGGTGTCGATCAGATCGCTCACGAGAACCATTCTTCCCTACCCGGGGGCGCGCGACGACCCCCACCCGAGGGGCGGCCTGGCACTGTGGGGGAATGCCCTCCCGCCACAGCGTCATGTGGTTCCGCCGCGACCTGCGGCTGGCCGACAACCCCGCGCTCCTCGCCGCCGCCGAGGCCGACGCGGTGCTGCCCCTCTTCGTCCTCGACCCCGCCCTGTGGGACGTCGCCGGCGTGTCCCGCCGCGCCCACCTCGCGGCCTCGCTGCAGGCGCTCGACAGCTCCCTGCGCTCCCGGCGGACCCGCCTGTCCGTGCTGCGTGGCGACCCCGTCGACCAGGTGGTCGCCGCCGCGCGGGAGGTGGGCGCCTCCGAGGTCCACGTCACCGCCGACTTCGGCCCGTACGGCGCGGAGCGCGACGAGCGGGTCGCCGCGGCCCTCGCCGAGCACGACATCGACCTCGTGCGCACCTCCTCGCCGTACGCCGTGGACCCCGGCAGCGTGACCAAGGGCGACGGCACGCCGTACGCCGTCTTCACGCCCTTCTCCCGCGCCTGGGCGGAGCGGGGGTGGGAGACGCCGTTCGAGGCGCCGCGGGGGCTGAGCGGGCTGGAGCTGGCGTCCGCGGTCGACGTGCCCGACGTCGACCTGCCGGAGGGCCTGCAGCTGCCGGAGGCCGGCGAGCGGGCGGCGGCGCAGCGCTGGGAGACGTACGTCGCGGACCACCTGGCCGCGTACGCCGACGAGCGGGACCGCCCCGACCTCGACACCACCTCGAAGATGTCGGTGCACCTCAAGTGGGGCGAGATCCACCCGCGCACGATGCTGGCCGAGATCGGCCGCGCGAGCGGGGCCGGGCGCGCGACGTACCGCTCCGAGCTGGCCTGGCGCGAGTTCTACGCCGACGTGCTGCACCACCGGCCGGAGACGGCGCGGGAGTACCTGCGGGCGGAGTACGGCCGGATGCGCTACGACGACCCGGGCGAGGAGTTCGACGCCTGGCGCGAGGGGCGCACGGGCTTCCCCGTCGTCGACGCGGGGATGCGCCAGCTGCGCGGCTGCGGCTGGGTGCACAACCGGGTGCGGATGATCGTCGCGAGCTTCCTGGTGAAGGACCTGCACGTCGAGTGGCAGCACGGGGCGCGGCACTTCATGCAGTGGCTGGTCGACGGCGACCTGCCCTCCAACCAGCACGGCTGGCAGTGGACGGCCGGCTCCGGCACGGACGCGTCCCCCTTCTTCCGCGTCTTCAACCCGACCGGGCAGGGACGCAAGTTCGACCCGAGCGGCGACTACGTGCGCCGCTGGGTCCCCGAGCTGCGCGACCTGCCCGACGGCGAGGACCCGCACGAGCCGTCGGCCGCGGCGCGCGAGCAGGTGGGGTACGCCGCGCCGATCGTCGACCACAAGGAGGAGCGTCTCGAGGCGCTCAGCAGGTGGGAGGAGATCCGGCGTTGAGGCAGTACTCGGGCACGGGGTTGAACACCTCGAGCCGGTCGACCTCGGTGACGCCGTCGGACTCGGTCACGGGCACGCTGGTCGGCAGGGCCGCGTTGAACGCCTCGAGCTCCTCGAGGGTGTCGACGTCGGCCGGGAGGTCCGGGATGCCGAACAGCGCCGCCTCCGCGTAGCCCGCGACGCCGCAGCGCCCCGCGACCTCGACGAGGTCGGGCGACTCGAGGTCGTCGACCTTCGGCCCGTAGGACTGGCCGCGCTCGTTGACCGGGTAGTCCGGCAGCCCGGGCGGCTGGTGACGGCCGATGACGGTCGCGCCGTCCTCCGTGCGGAGGGCCACCGCTCCGGCCCCGAAGCGCACGACGCTGTCGCGATCCCAGCGGAAGACGTAGCCCTCGACGCCCCCGTCCCCGACCACCCAGACGAAGGTCGGGCGCTCACCGTCGAGCTCGTCGTAGGGCCGGTCGAAGCCGAGGGTGTCGACGCCCGGAGCACCCGGGGTCGCCCCGCTCGGGTTGGTGAGGAGGCCGTCCTGCGGCGGCGGCGACGCGACGACGGGGGTCTCGGCGGGCCACGCGTTCGGCACGGACATCACCTGGTAGGGCCCCTCGGCCGTCGGCTCCTCCCCCGGCGCGGGCTCCGGGCACTCCGCGGTCACCTCCCCGGCGGCAGCGGTCGCGGCCTCCGCGGGCGCGACGTCGACGATGCGGGTCTCGGCCTCGTCCCCGAGGAGCTGCACCCCGGCGACTCCCGCCAGCACCGCGGCCGCCGTCGCGAGGACCGCTGCCGCCCCGCGGGCCGTCGTCGAGCGCGTCATGGCCCGAGTGTCACCGATCACGGCCCCCCGCGCCCTGGTTTTCCCTCGCACGGGCACCCCGTCCCTAGACTCGCCCGCATGGTCGACTCGAACGATCCGAGCCCGGAGCCAACCCCGTCCGCCCTCCCGTCGGTCGACGGCGCCTGGTGGCGCCAGGCGGTCGTCTACCAGGTCTACGTGCGCAGCTTCGCCGATGCCGACGGTGACGGCGTGGGCGACCTGCCCGGCATCACGGCCCGCCTCCCCCACCTGCGCGAGCTCGGCGTCGACGCGCTGTGGATCACGCCGTTCTACACGTCGCCGCAGAAGGACCACGGCTACGACGTCGCCGACTACCGCGACATCGACCCGCTCTTCGGGTCGCTGACCGACGCCGACGTGCTGCTCGCCCGCGCCCACGAGCTGGGGCTCAAGGTCATCGTCGACCTCGTGCCCAACCACACGTCCGACCAGCACCCGTGGTTCCAGGCGGCCCTGGCCGCCGGACCGGGCAGCCCCGAGCGCGAGCGGTACGTCTTCCGCGACGACGACGGCACCGACACCCCGCCCAACAACTGGCCGAGCGTCTTCGGCGGCGCGGCCTGGAGCCGCGTGGCCGAGGCGGACGGCACGCCCGGGCAGTGGTACCTCCACCTCTTCGACTCGACCCAGCCCGACCTGAACTGGCGCAACCCGGAGGTCGGCGACGAGTTCGTCGACATCCTCCGGTTCTGGCTCGACCGCGGCGTCGACGGCTTCCGGGTCGACGTGGCGCACGGCCTGTTCAAGAAGGAGGGCCTGCCCGACACCGAGCTCCCCGACCCCGACGCCGACGGGCCCGCGTCGATGGTCGAGGCGGCCGGGCTGGACGAGCCCATGTGGGACCAGCCCGAGGTGCACGACGTCTACCGGCGCTGGCACGCCGTGCTGGCGGAGTACGACGACTCCGAGCGCGGCCGCCGCATGGCCGTCGCCGAGTCGTGGGCCCGCACGGCGGAGGCTATCGCGCGCTACGTGCGCCCCGACGAGCTGCAGCAGTCCTTCAACTTCCACTGGCTCTCGGCGGCGTGGGACGCGCAGGAGTTCGCCGACGTCATCACCGAGACCCTCCCCTCGCTCCGCCCGTACGGCGCGACCCCGACCTGGGTGCTGAGCAACCACGACGTGGTGCGCCACGTGACCCGGTACGGCGGGGGCGAGCTCGGCCGGGCCCGGGGCCGGGCGGCGACCCTGGCCATGCTGGGGCTGCCGGGCTCCGCGTACCTCTACCAGGGCGAGGAGCTCGGCCTCGAGCAGGTCGACGTGGCCCCCGAGGACCGCACCGACCCGTCCTGGTTCCGCACGAAGGACACCGCCAAGCCCGACATCGGCCGCGACGGCTGCCGGGTGCCGATCCCGTGGAGCGGCGAGGCCGCGCCGTACGGGTTCGGGCCGGCGGCCACCGGCTCGCAGCCCTGGCTGCCGCAGCCCGACGACTGGGCGGCCCTGACGGTCGAGGCGCAGACGGGGGCCGAGGGGTCGACGCTGGAGTTCTACCGCGCGGCGCTCGCGACGCGGCGCACGTTCGCGGAGACGGCGGGCGAGGAGGTGGACGTGCTGCAGGCCGGGCCGGCGCTGCTCGTCTACCGGCGCGGGCCGCTCACCTGCGTGCTCAACGCCGGCGACGCGGCGGAGCCGCTGCCGAGCGGCCTCGGCACCCTGCTGCTGAGCAGCGGCGACACGCCGGGAGCGACGATCGCCCTCGACACCGCGGCGTGGTTCCTGGCGGACTGAGCGGGGGTACGACGCGGGCCCACGCCAGAGAGAAGGGGCACGAACGACGGTCCAGACCTGGGTCCGGGTGTCGTTCGTGCCCCTTCTGCGTGAGCCCCCGCGGGCAGGCGGTCAGCGCTCGGCGGCCAGCGCCGCCTCGATGCTCGCGTTGTAGCGGCCGAGGGTGGCGGCGAGGTCCGCCACCTCCTCGGAGGTCCACTCCGACATCGCCCGGAGGAAGACCGCGTGACGCTGGAGGCCCACGGCGGTGAGCCGCTCGCGACCGTGGTCCGACAGCTCGAGCACGAGGGCCCGGGCGTCGTCGGGATCGCTGCGGCGCTCGACGAGGCCCAGCTCGACGAGCTGGTGGACGGTGCGGCTCATCGCGCCCTTGTCGACGCCGAGCACGCACGCCATGTCGGCGGCCCGGGCGGCACCGTCCCGCGCCAGCTGGTCGAGCACCCCGTAGCCCAGGGCGGACAGGCCCGGCGCGACCGCCTGGCCACGCTCGGCCAGGTTGCGGCGGAGGCGTCGCAGCAGCACGAAGAACTGGTGCTCCAGGTCGCGCACGACCTCGGGGTCGAGGTCGGTGGCCGTGGCGGTCATCGCGCGGCCTCCACCTCGACGGGGGCCTCCTCGCGCTCGTCGACGGGCGTCGACGGGGCGACGTCCAGGGTCGTGCGGAGCGGCACCTCGCGGATCGCGCTGACGAGAAGCAGGGCCACGACGGCGAAGGGGACGGCGACGAGGAACAGCAGCGCGGTGGCGTCGCCATAGGCCCCCTGGAACACGTCCCGGACGGGGCCGGGCAGGGTGTCGAGGTCCGGCAGCGTCGTGCCCGAGCCCTCGGCGGCGATCCCCAGCTTCGCGAGGCCGCTCGTCACCTTGTCGGCCACCTGGTGCCCCAGCAGGGCCCCGAGGGCCGCGACGCCGGACGAGCCGCCGATGGAGCGGAAGAACGTCACGAGCGCGCTCGCCGCGCCCATGTCGCGCTGCGCGACCTGGTTCTGCACCGCGAGCACGAGGTTCTGCATCGTCGCGCCGAGGCCGGCGCCGAGCACCACCATGAACGCACCGATCTCGACGAGCGGGGTGTGGGCGTCGATGGTGGAGAGGAGGGCGAGGCCGATGACGACGGCGACCATGCCGCCGACGAGGAACTTCTTCCAGCGGCCGGTGTTGCTGATGATCCGACCGGTGGCGACGCTCGAGACGAAGAGACCGAGCACCATCGGGGTCGACATGAGGCCGGCGTGGGTGGGGCTCATGCCGCGGGCGATCTGGAAGTACTGCGAGAGGTAGACCGTCGAGCCGAACATCGCGACGCCGACCATGACGGACGCGAGCGTGGCGAGCGAGGTGGTGCGGTCGGCGAAGAGACGGAGCGGGATGATCGGCTCGGCCACGCGGCTCTCGACCACGACGGCCGCGACGAGGAGCGCGACGCCGACGAGGATCATGCCGGCGGTGGTGAGGGAGGCCCAGTCGAACTGGTGGCCCGCGAGGGATACCCACGCGAGGAGCACCGAGACGCCGCCCACGATGAGGAGGGCGCCGGCGTAGTCGATCGACGGGCGCTCACCCGGCGTGCGGACCGGCGTGGGGAGGTGCAGCGTGCGCTGCAGCACGACGAGCGCGACGGCGGCGACCGGCACGCCGACGAGGAAGGTCCAGCGCCAGCCGAGGCCGGGGGTGTCGACGATGAGGCCGCCGATCAGCGGTCCGCTCACGGTCGCCATCGCGAAGACGGCGCCGATGTAGCCCGAGTACCGCCCCCGCTCGCGCGGCGTGACGATCGTGGCGATGACCACCATGACGAGGGCGGTCATGCCGCCGACGCCGAGACCGGTGACGGCGCGGGCGGCGATCAGCTGCCCCATGTTCTGCGAGAGGCCGGCGGCGATGGAGCCGATGGCGTAGGTCACGAGCGCGATCTGCACCAGCAGCTTCTTGTTGACCAGGTCGGCGAGCTTGCCCCAGATCGGGGTGGAGGCCGTCATGGTGAGGAGGGTGGCCACGACCACCCAGGTGTAGCCGGCCTCGCCGCCGTCGAGGTCGACGACGATGCGGGGCAGGGCGTTGGTGACGATCGTCGAGGACAGCATCGCGACGAACATCGCGAGCAGCAGGCCCGACATCACCGACAGGATCTCCCGGTGGGTCATCGGGACGTCGGTGCGCACCTCGGGGTCGACGGCGAGGTGGTGGGCCTCGTGGTGGGGTTCGTGTGCCATGCGGGGACCTTCGATTCCGTGCGGGGGTTCACGGCGTGACGCCGTTTTGGTTGCTGATGGCAACCATACGCTCTTGGTTGCTAGATGCAACCATTGCGGGCTGTGGCCCCCGTCTCCTCCCACTCCGAACGGGCGATCCCGGCCCGTCACTAGGACATTCGCCCGCACACGTCGCAGAGTGGTCCCCATGAGCTCCGCCGTTCGCGTGTTCCTGGTCGACGATCACGAGGTCGTACGTCGGGGGTTGCGCGCCCTGCTGGAGTCCGATCCCGACCTGGAGGTGGTCGGGGAGGCCGGCACGGTCGCCGAGGGTCTCGACGGCATCCGGGAGACCGGGCCCGACGTGGCCGTCCTCGACGCGCGACTGCCCGACGGCTCCGGCATCGAGCTGTGCCGGGAGATCAAGTCACTGCGGCCCGAGATCCGGGCGCTGATCCTGACGAGCTACGACGACGACGTCGCGCTGCAGAGCGCGATCCTGGCCGGGGCCGACGGCTACGTGCTGAAGGAGATCGGCGGGAGCTCCCTCATCTCGGGCGTCCGCGCCGTCGCCGACGGCCACTCGCTCATCGACCCCATGGTCGCGATCCGCGCGATGGAGCGGATGCGGGAGAGCGCGCAGCGGGGCGTCGAGGCCGACCCGTCGTCGCTCACGCCCCAGCAGCAGCGCATCCTCGCGCTCGTCGGCCAGGGGCTCACCAACCGGGAGATCGCCGACGAGCTGTTCCTGTCGGAGAAGACCGTGAAGAACCACATCACGCACCTGCTCGCCCGCCTCGGCGTGAAGCGCCGCACCCAGGCCGCGCTGCTCGCCGCGCAGATGGGCCTCCGCGCCGACAAGGACTAGCTGTGATGTCCAGGCACGTTGGTCAGCCGGGTGATCGGTGGCCGGCCTCCGATCGCGGAGTGGGCGCGGTGGTGATTGTAGAAGTGGAGCCAGCCCGGGAGGGCTGTGTTGCGCTGTTGGGTTGACTC
>NZ_JAAGXA010000018.1 GCF_010686755.1 Nocardioides zeae
GCCGCCGCGCGCGGCCCGGCCCGCACCGTGCCCCGGCCCGCCGCCGGCCCGGCCGCCCTCCGCATGACGGCGGCCGGCGACGGCGGGCTGCGCCGCGCCTCGGTCCGCGTCGGCCTGACGGGTCGCGGACGCCGCTCCGCCACCGTCGCGGGCGACCCCTTCTCGAGCGTCGCGCTCACCTGGAGCTCCGGCTCGCCCGCCCTCTCCGTGCGGGTGCGCAGCCTCGACGGGGTCTGGCAGCCCTGGCAGGGCGTCGGCCACCTCCACGACGGCCCCAGCGTGGGCACGGCGGAGTGGCGGGCGGCGCGGCGCACCTCGGCGACCGGGCTCACCTGGGTCGGCGACGCGGACGCGATCGAGGTCGCGGCCGACGGCCCGGTGGCGGACCTGCGCGTCGAGATGCTCGACGCCACCCCGGCCGAGCTCGCCCCGCCCCGCGTCGCGGCGCGCTCCGCGCCGATGTCGCGCGTCTACAACCGGGCCGAGTGGGGAGCCGACGAGTCGCTGCGGACCGGGGCACCGACGTACCTCACCGGGTTCCAGCAGGTCCACGTGCACCACACGGCGGGTGCGAACAGCTACGCGCTGGCCGACGTGCCGCGGATCCTGCGCTCGATGCTGGCGTACCACACGCAGACGCTGGGCTGGTCCGACATCGGCTACAACCTGCTCGTCGACCGCTTCGGCCGGCCCTACGAGGGGCGGGCCGGCGGCGTCAAGCGCCTCGTCCGCGGCGCGCACACCCTCGGGTTCAACCACAACTCCTGCGGCATCGCGCTGATGGGCAACTACGAGACGGCCAAGCCCCCGGCGGCCGCGGTGCAGCAGCTCGAGGCGCTGGCCGCGTACAAGTTCGACGTGCGGGGGCAGAAGGCGCTCCGGAAGCTGCACGCGGCGTCGGAGGGCAGCGACAAGTACCCGAAGGGCACCGTCGCCTACCTCTGGGCGATGGACGCCCACCGCGACACCAACGACACCGCCTGCCCGGGCAAGCACCTGTACGCCGCGATGAACGACATCCGCACCCGCACGCAGGCGCGGATCGACTCCTACTGACGGGGTGGGAGGGCCGGTCCGGGCAGAACCTAGGATCGGCCCATGACCCACGTGCTGTCCGCCGTCGCCTGGCCCTACGCCAACGGCCCCCGCCACATCGGCCACGTGGCCGGTTTCGGCGTGCCCTCCGACGTCTTCTCGCGCTACATGCGGATGGCCGGCCACGACGTGCTCATGGTCTCGGGCTCCGACGAGCACGGCACGCCCATCCTCATCGCCGCCGACGAGGCCGGCGTGACGGCGCAGGAGCTCGCCGACCGCAACCACCGCCTCATCGTCGAGGACCTCGTCGGGCTGGGCATCTCCTACGACCTCTACACGCGCACGACGACGCGCAACCACTACGCGGTGGTGCAGGAGATGTTCCGCGGGGTGCACGAGAACGGCTACTTCGTCGAGCAGACGACGTACGGCGCGATCTCGCCCTCGACGGGCCGCACGCTGCCGGACCGCTACATCGAGGGCACGTGCCCGATCTGCAAGACGCCGGGTGCCCGTGGCGACCAGTGCGACGCGTGCGGCAACCAGCTCGACCCGGCCGACCTCATCGACCCGGTGTCGCGGATCAACGGCGAGACGCCCGAGTTCGTCGAGACGCAGCACTTCTTCCTCGACCTGCCGGCGCTCGCCGAGGCGCTGGGGGAGTGGCTCGACGAGCGCGAGGCGACGGGCCTGTGGCGTCCCAACGTCATCCGCTTCTCGAAGAACATCCTCTCCGAGATCCGCCCCCGGGCGATGACGCGCGACATCGACTGGGGCATCCCGGTGCCGCTCGACGGCTGGCGCGACAACCCGACGAAGAAGCTGTACGTCTGGTTCGACGCCGTCATCGGTTACCTCTCGGCGTCGATCGAGTGGGCGCGGCGGTCCGGCGACCCCGAGGCGTGGCGGCAGTGGTGGAACGCCCCCGCCGAGGGTGGGGCGCAGGACGCCTACTACTTCATGGGCAAGGACAACATCACCTTCCACAGCCAGATCTGGCCGGCGGAGATGCTGGCCTACGCGGGGAAGGGCGACAAGGGCGGGACGCCCGGGCCGTACGGCGAGCTGACCCTGCCGACCGAGGTGGTCTCGAGCGAGTTCCTGACGATGGAGGGCCGGAAGTTCTCGTCGTCGAAGAAGATCGTCATCTACGTGCGGGACCTGCTGAGCCGCTATCAGCCGGACGCGTTCCGCTACTTCGTGGCGGCCGCCGGCCCCGAGACCCAGGACAGCGACTTCACGTGGGCCGAGTTCGTGCGGCGCACCAACGACGAGCTCGTGGCCGGCTGGGGCAACCTGGTCAACCGCACCGCGACGCTGGTGGCGAAGAACTTCGGCGCGATCCCGCCGGCCGGGCCGTTCGAGGAGGCCGACGTCGCCCTGCTCGCGAAGGTCGAGGAGACCTTCGACGTGGTCGGCGACCTCATCGGCCGCCACCGGCAGAAGGCCGCGATCGCGGAGGCGATGAAGACGGTCGGCGAGGTCAACAAGTACGTCACCGACACCGCCCCCTGGACCCTCAAGGGCGACGAGCAGCGCGAGCGCCTCGGCACCGTGCTGCACGTCATGGTGCAGGCCGTCGCGGACCTCAACGCGATCCTCTCCCCGTTCCTGCCGTTCTCGGCGAACGCCGTCGACGCCGTGCTCGGCGGGGCGGGGGACCTGCAGCCGATGCCCCGCGCCGAGGAGGTCACCGACCTCGACGACGAGAGCCGCGGCTACCCGGTCATCACCGGCGACTACACCGGCATCCGCGCCTGGGGTCGGCAGCCGGTCGAGGTCGGCACGCCGATCGAGAAGCCGACGCCCGTGTTCGTGAAGCTCGACGCCGCGATCGTCGACGAGGAGCTCGCGCGCCTGGAGGGCTGAGGGGTCCGGGCCCCTCCCGATGTAACGCGGTGTCCGGGCAACTGTGCACGTGGTCTACCACCTCCACAGTGACCTGAACACCGCGTTACACGTGCTGGGGGATGTCGAGCTCCACCACCTGTACGTCGCGGATGCGCGCCCACTGCTCGTCCGGGGGACCGCTGCTGCGGAAGGCGTCGAGGTCGGCGCGGCTGGCCCAGCGCTCCACGACGGCGACCCGGTCGGGCTCGAGCGGATCGGCGGCGACGACGAAGTCGAGGCAGCCCGGCGCCGCGCGGGCCTGGCACACGACCTCGACGCAGTCCGCGACGTACGCGTCCCGGTCGTCCTCCGCGACCCGCAGGTGTCCGACTACGACGATCTGGTTGCTCATGCGAGGTTCGACCTGGCGCTGCTCGGGGACTCATCGGCGCCTGCCGGGGAAAGAAAACGCGGACCGGTCTTCGCGGCGGGCAAAGAAAACGCGGACCCGAGGGACCGACACGCCGAGGCCCGGGGTCGACCGGTCCGCGTTTACTTTCCCCGGCGCGCACTTTCCTCGGCGGCGGAACTCTCCTCGTCCCCTCGGGCGTCTCCTGCCAGAAGGCCGGCGACCGAGGGGAGCAGCCGTGGGGGAGCAGACCGAGGACGCGCGGGCGAGCCGAGGGCCGCGTACGCCGCGGGGTCGCGTCGTGCTTGGCGCTGCGGCTGGCGCCCTGGCCCTGGTCGGGGCGGTGCTCGTCGCGGTGCAGGTGACCGCCGGAGATCCGGCGCCGGACGACCGGACCGATGCCGGGGCGATGACCGCGCGGGTCGACGGGGCGATCGCACCGCGGGACGGCTGGCGCTGGATCGAGCGCGGCAGCGTGGCGGTGCAGGTGCCCGAGGAGTGGGCGGAGGTGTCGCTGACCTGTGGTAGTGCTTGGGACGGGGGCGCGCCGGCTGTCGCCAACGTCATGCTGGGGGCCTACGCGGTCGTCGCGGACTGCGCACGTGTGCTCGATCCGAGCGATGTCGTGGCCGACCCGGTGACGAAGGAGGCGTTCCCGCCCGTCGCCTCGTCGCTGTGGCGGACTCTGCTGATCGTCGAGGACGTCGAAACCGTCCACGATGATGACCGCCCCTCGGACGTCGATGTGCCGGACGGCATCTACACCTACGCGGGCTGGACGCTCCACCGCACGACCTACGACCAGGTGCGCGTGACCCTCCTCCACGACGAGGAACACGCAGACGTGGCGTCACTCGTCCTCTCCTCGCTGACCGAGGGCGACCTCAGCCCGTCGGGATGCCGGCCGATCGAGGACTTCGGCCAGCAGCGACACCAGGCGCTCGCACCCGGCGACGTGGTGCGGGCCGGCACGGTGTGCGGCTACACCTCGTATCCCCGGCCCCGAGGTGAATCGCGCGTCCATGGACTGCTGGCCTCTCGACGCCTCGACACCGACGGGGCGTCCACGTTGGTGGCCGGGCTGAGTTCGGCGCCCACGCTCCCGGCTGATCCCGAACCGTGCGCCTACCGCGACGACCTCGCCTACGTCCAGCTCGTCCGCCTCTTCCTCACCGACGGCGGCGTGCGGGAGCTCGAGGTGCCGGTGGTTGACTGCGCGGTGCAGTTCGACGGGGGCTGGCGGGTCCTCACCGACGACGCCGCGCGCTACCTGGTGGACGTCCCGCGCTGACGAAGCGATCCACCGCACTGCTCCGGCGGACGGAACGGTGCGCTCCACCTCGGGCGTCTCCCGCCGAGACGCCGGACGATCGAGGGGAGCAGCCGTGGGGGAGCAGACCGAGGACGCGCGGGGGAGCCGAGGGCCGCGTACGCCGCGGGGTCGCGTCGTGCTCGGCGCCGCGGCGGCCGTCGTGGCCCTGGTCGGAGGCATGGTCCTCGCGGTCGAGCTGACCGCATCCGAGCCGGGCCCCGGAGCCCCGGCAGCGGCCGGGGCGACGGCCGAGCGGGTCGACGGCGCCATCGCCCCGCGGGACGGCTGGCGGTGGATCGAGCGCGGCAGCGTCGCGGTGCAGGTGCCCGAGGAGTGGGAGTCCGTGTCGTTGACGTGCGGCGGCGCGTGGGACGGGGGAGCGCCGGCGGTGGCGAGCGCCGGGCGCGGGGACTACGCCGTCACCGCCGACTGCATGACCACGCCCGGCCGTGACCCGCTCGCCAGCGACCCCGTGACCGACGCGGCTTTCCCGCCCGTGGCGGAGGACCTCTGGCGCACGATCCTCATCGTCGAGGACGCCAACATCGAGTACGACGGCAGCTACGGCGAGCCCCCCGTCCCGGACGGCACCTACGCCTACGACGGGTGGACCCTCACCCGGGCGACCTTCGGCGACGCGCGCGTGAACCTCCTCGTCCGGCCCGGCGATGAGGCAGCTGCGTCCGCGGTGCTCGCCACCGTCGCGACCGGCGACCTCAGTCCGTCGGGATGCCGCCGCAGCGAGGAGTTCGGCCAGGACCGGGACCAGCCGGCCACAGGGCCTGACGGCGTGGCCGCAGCGACGACGTGCGGCTACTACGTCTTCTCGGAGGACCGAGGTGGCCGCGAGGTCCACGCGATGCAGAGCGCACGGCGACTGGGCCAGGCCGCCGCCGTCGACCTCGCCGAGGCCCTGGAGGAGGCACCGCCCCGCGCGACGCTGCCCGAGGTGTGCGAGCCCCAGTTCGCCGTCCCCGTCCTCCAGGTGGTCCGCGTCTTCCAGACCGACGGCAGGGTGCGCGAGCACGAGGTGGACGTCGCCCGCTGCGCCGTCGAGGTCGACGGCACGTGGCGCGCCCTGACCGACGACGTCTTGTCGTCCCTGGCCCAGGACCCCGGGTGGTGACCGGCTCGCCCAGTGCGGTGGATCGCTGACCGCATGGGGCTCAGCGATCCACCGCACTGTCTCGTCCGTCGGCGCTGACCCGCCCACTACGCTCGCACCCGTGCTGCATCCCCAGGCCCGGGCCGCGCTCGCGGCGGCCGCCGGCGAGACCCCCGTCCACGACCCCGCCTTCGACATCGCCGACGTGCGCGAGGCCGCGCGTCTCGAGGCGTTGCGCCAGCCGCGCGAGGACGTCGCCGAGGTGCGCGACGTCGACGCCGGCGGCGTGCCGTGCCGGCTCTACCGGCCCGCCGACGCCCGTCCCGGTGTCGTGGTCCACCTCCACGGCGGCGGGTTCGTCCTCAACGACGTCGACGTGCACGACGCGGCCGTCCGCGCGTTCGCGAACCGCGCCGGCATCGCGGTCCTGAGCGTGGAGTACCGGCGCCCGCCCGAGCACCGCTTCCCGGCGGCGCCCGACGACGTCGACGCCGTGGTCGCGTGGCTGGACGCGCACGCGGAGGCCGAGGGCCTCGCCGGCCCGACGGTCGTCCACGGCGACTCCGCGGGCGGCAACCTCGCGCTCGTCGCGGCGCTGCGTCACCCGGGCCGGTTCGCGGCGACGGTGCTCATCTACCCGTTCCTCGACCCGTCGGCGTCCTACGCGAGCTACCGCACGGAGACCCACGGCTTCGACCCGCGGGAGGCGGCCTGGTACTGGGAGCAGTACGCCGCCACCCCCGCCGACCTCGAGCACCCCGACCTCGCGCCGCTGCGCTCCGACCGGCTCGGCACGCTGCCGCCGACGCTGGTCGTCACCGCCGAGCACGACCCGCTGCGCGACGAGGGCGAGGACCTCGCGGCCCGCCTCGCCGAGGTCGGCGTGACGGTCGTGGGCACCCGCTACCTCGGCCAGCTCCACGGCTTCTGGCGCCACACCGCGGCGTACGACGCGGCCGAGCCGCTCATGTGGCAGGTCGCGGGCTTCCTGCGCCAGCACGCCTGAGAGGATCCCGCCATGCGCGTTCACCTCGGTTCCGACCACGCCGGCCTCGAGCTCAAGGACCACCTCCTCAACTGGCTCGCCGACAACGGCTACGAGGCCGTCGACCACGGTCCGTTCGTCTTCGACGCCGTCGACGACTACCCCGTCTTCTGCCTGCGGGCCGCCGAGGCGGTCGCCGCCGAGCAGGCGGAGGGCGCCGACAGCCTCGGCGTCGTCATCGGCGGCTCGGGCAACGGCGAGCAGATGGCGGCCAACAAGGTGATCGGCGTCCGCGCCGCGCTCGTGTGGTCGGAGGCCACGGCGGTGCTGGCGCGCGAGCACAACGACGCCAACGTCATCTCCGTCGGCGGTCGTCAGCACAGCCTCGAGGACATGACCCGTTTCGTCGAGGTCTTCCTCTCGACCCCCTTCAGCGACGAGGAGCGGCACGTGCGACGCATCGCGCAGATGGGCGACTACGAGGTCACCCGCGAGCTGCCCCCGCTGCCGGCCTCCGCCCTCGGCGGCGGCAGCGACGCCAGCGGCTCCAGCGACTCCGAGGCCTGAGACCGCGTGCCCGAGGGGCACACCCTCCACCGCCTCGCCGGCACGCTCGAGGACGCGTTCCGCGGCCGGGTCGTGCGCGTCACGAGCCCGCAGGGCCGGTTCGCCACGGAGGCGGCCGCCCTCGACGGCGCCACGTTCGAGGGCGCGGAGGCCTGGGGCAAGCACCTGTTCTGCGACCTCGGCGCCGACCGCTACGTCCACGTGCACCTCGGGCTCTACGGCAAGCACGACGTCCACGTGGACGTCGTGGGGGAGGTCCCGCCGCCCGTCGGCCAGGTGCGCATGCGCCTGGTGGCGGGCGGTGACGGCCGTTCCGCGGCGTACGCCGACCTCCGCGGCGCCACCGCCTGCGAGCTGGTGACGGGGGCCGGGCGGGCGGCGATCGTCGCGCGCCTCGGTCCCGACCCGTTGCGCGAGGACGCCGAGCCCGCGCGTGCCTGGGCGCGGATCGAGCGCAGCCGCACCCCGATCGCCGCGCTGCTCATGGACCAGAAGGTGCTGGCCGGCGTCGGCAACGTCTACCGCGCCGAGGTGCTGTTCCGGCACCGCCTCGACCCGTACCGCCCGGGCACCAGCCTCCGCCGCCGCCAGTACGACGCGGTCTGGGCCGACCTCGTCGACCTGATGCGCGAGGGCGTGCGGACGGGGCGCATCGACACGGTGCGGCCCGAGCACACCCCGGAGGCGATGGGGAGGGAGCCGCGGAGGGACGACCACGGCGGCGAGGTCTACGTGTATCGCCGCACCGGCCAGCCGTGCTTCGTGTGCGGCACGTCCGTGCGGACCGCCGAGCTCGTCGCCCGCAACCTCTTCTGGTGTCCGCGATGCCAACGCGCGCACGTGTCCCGATCCGTACAGTGAGGGAGTCGAGACGAGGAGGTCGCCGTGATGGTGGTCGACACGCCTCCGTCGAGCCTGGTTCCACCGCCGGCCCCGCGGAGGCGGACGGTGCGTGATCTGAAGCGCCAGCTCGCGGCGAACCGTGCGCTCGTGCTCCTCGTGGTCGCGACCGTGCTGGTGGGCGTCCTCGTCGCTGCCGCGCCCACGCAGGTCCCGCTCAACGTGCTGACGGTGCCGATGATCGTGTCGACGCTGGTGCTCCGGCCCCGACAGCTCGCGCGCTTCACCAGCTTCGCGCTGCTGGTCCTCTTCCTCGCGACCACGCAGCAGCCGGAGTTCACGCCGCGGCTGTGGGCCTCGGTCGCGACGTACACCGTGATCGGCCTCGTCGTGCTCGTCATCTCCCTGCGGCGCGTGCGTCTCGGGCTCGGTGGCGCGGAGGGGGAGGCGATGCTCCTCGACCTGCGGGAGCGGATCCAGGCCCAGGGCCGCTTGCCCCGGCTGCCCGACGGCTGGTCGGCGGACGCTGTCGTGCGGACGGCGGAGGGGACAGGGTTCAGTGGCGACTTCTTCTGCTTCGACCGCTCGGAGACCACGGGCACGCTGGAGGCCGTGCTCGTCGACGTGTCCGGCAAGGGGGTACGCGCCGGCACCCGCTCGCTGCAGCTCTCGAGCGCGTTCAACGGACTCGTCGGCGCGGTGAGCTCCGACCGCCTGGTCCCGGCGGCCAACCAGTTCCTCCTGCGCCAGCAGTGGACGGAGGGGTTCGCGACGGCCGTGCACGTCTCGGTCGACCTCACGACGGGCGCGGCGACCGTGTACACCGCGGGGCACCCCCCGGCGCTCGTGGTGCGCAGCTGCGGCGAGGTGCAGCGCGTCGACCTCTCGGGCCCGCTGCTCGGCGTCGTGCCCGACGCGGCGTACCCGCCGGTGACCTTCGAGCTGCAGCCGGGGGACGCGATCGTGGCCTACACCGACGGGGTGGTCGAGGACGCGGGCACGGACCTGGACGACGGGATCGCCCGCCTGAGCGCGCTGCTGCTCGCGCACCGCGGCGACGGTGCGGAAGGCCTCGCGCAGCGGGTGCTCGACGACCTCGGACCGATCGCGGACGACTGCGCCCTCTTCGTGCTGCGGCGCTCGACGGCACCCTGAGCCCCGCCGGGGCTGGGTTGGGGGCCTCCGGGCGCCATGTGGCACGATGACGTTCGCGTGCGTGCGTCCGGGTTCCCGGGCGCGTCGGCACGCGCGCGGATGTAGCTCAATGGTAGAGCCTCAGTCTTCCAAACTGATTACGCGGGTTCGATTCCCGTCATCCGCTCCAAGTGTGGTCGACGTGGACCCGTTCGTGCAGGTCAACGCCTGTGCGGCCGGCCTTCGCCGGCCCTCTTGGCGGGGCGTAGCGTAGTGGCTAGCGCGCCTGCTTTGGGAGCAGGAGATCGCAGGTTCGAGTCCTGTCGCCCCGACCGCAACCGAGCTGCACCGCTGAAGTCCGACCACGAGGAGAACCACCTGTGAAGAGCGCCGTCGAGTCCTTGAGCCCCACCCGGGCCAAGCTCACCGTTGAGGTGCCCTTCGACGAGCTCAAGCCGAGCCTCGACAAGGCGTACAAGACCATCGCCCAGCAGATCAACGTCCCCGGCTTCCGCCGCGGCAAGGTCCCGCCGGCCGTCATCGACCGCCAGGTCGGCCGCGGCGCGGTCCTGGACCAGGCGATCAACGAGGCGCTGCCGAAGGTGTACGTCGAGGCCCTGCGCGAGAACTCGCTCGAGCCCCTGGCCCAGCCCGAGATCGAGGTGACGCGGCTCGAGGACAAGGAGCTGCTCGAGTTCACCGCCGAGGTCGACATCAAGCCGGAGATCGAGCTGCCGGACTACGACGGCCTCGAGGCGAAGGTCGAGGACCTGACGGTCACCGACGAGGACGTCGAGGAGCAGCTCGGCAACCTCCGCGAGCGCTTCGGCACCCTCGCGGACGTCGAGCGCCCCGCCGCCGACGGCGACTTCGTCTCCATCGACCTCGTGGCCACCAAGGACGGCGAGGTCGTCCCGGGTGCCGAGGTCGCGGGCATGTCCTACCAGGTCGGCCGCGGCGGGATGCTCGACGGCCTCGACGAGGCCCTCACCGGCCTGTCCGCCGGCGAGTCGGCCGAGTTCACCTCGCAGCTGGTCGGCGGCGACCTCGTCGGCGAGGACGTCGCCGTCAAGGTGACCGTCAACGGCGTGCAGGAGCAGGAGCTCCCCGAGCTCGACGACGACTTCGCGCAGACCGCGTCGGAGTTCGACACCGTCGAGGAGCTGCGCGAGGACGTGCGCACGCGCCTCACCCGCGGCAAGCGCCTGGAGCAGGCGACCGAGGCCCGCGACGCGGTGCTCGAGGCGCTGCTCGAGAAGGTCTCCGTGCCGCTGCCCGAGACGATGGTCACCGACGAGCTCAACGCCCGTCGCGAGGGCGTCGAGCAGCAGCTCGCGATGGCCGGCATCACGATGGAGAAGTACCTCGAGGACGAGGGCCAGACCATCGAGGAGTTCGAGGCGGACCTCGAGCGTCGGGTGCGTGACGCCGTCGCCGCGCAGTTCCTCCTCGACGAGATCGCCAAGCGCGAGGAGCTGGGCGTCGAGCAGAACGACCTGAGCCAGCACATCGTGCGTCGCGCCCAGCAGTCCGGTCAGGACCCGCAGGAGTTCGCGAACCACATGTTCGAGCACAACCACATCCCCGAGCTCGTGCAGGAGATCCTGCGCGGCAAGGCGCTGGCGACGCTCGTCGAGTCGGCCGTCGTGACCGACGCGTCCGGCAACCACGTCGAGCTGAAGAACCTGCGTCCCGACGGCTCCATCGGCGAGCCCGAGGCGGAGGCCGAGGCGGCGGAGGCGGAGCCCGAGTCGGCCGAGGCGGAGCCCGAGGCTGCGGAGGCCGAGCAGGCCGACGCGGACAAGTGAGCCGACACTCCGAGATGAGCTGATGTCCGGCGGGGGACACGGATGACGCGCGAGCGGGCGGGCGACAGCACCGATGGTGCCTGGCGTCCGCCCGCTGCTGCGTCCGAGCGGGCCGAGGCCCGTCGTGAGCCCGAGGACGTCCCGGGGTACGTCGAGCTGACCGAGGTCGGCCGGGGCGGCGACTCCGTGGTCTACCGGGCGCGGCAGGTCAGCCCGCACCGGGTCGTCGCGATCAAGGTGCTCGGCACCGACGACGACGGTCGGGTCGCCCGCTTCCGGCGCGAGGTCGACATCACGATCGAGCTGGGACGCCAGCACCCCAACATCGTCAACCTCCTCGACGTCGGCACCACGGGGGCCGGACGCCCCTACCTGGTGATGGACTTCGTCGAGGCCGGCACCGTCCACGACCGGCTGCGTCAGCAGGGTCCGCTGCCGGTGCACGAGATCCTCGAGATCGGCTACGTCCTCGCCGACGCGCTCGCCTTCGCCCACGAGCGCGGCGTGCTGCACCGCGACGTGAAGCCGCAGAACGTGCTGGTGCTGCCGACCACGTGGGTGCTCGCCGACTTCGGCATCGCCCGCCTCGCCGGCTCGGAGCACACCGCGTCGGTCGAGACCTTCACCTACCGCCACGCCGCACCGCAGGTGCTCGACGGCGAGAAGCCGTCCCGCGCCGACGACCTCTGGTCGCTCGGCTCCACCCTCTTCACCCTCCTCGACGGCCGCCCGCCGTTCGCCAGCGACGACCCCGACGAGGACTCGGCGCTCGCCTACATCCGCCGGGCCCGCACGGAGCCCCACCGCCACCTCTCCGCCGAGGGCGCCGAGCGCGTCGCCGAGGTCATCGACCGCTGCCTGCAGAAGGACCCCGCGCAGCGGTGGCCCGACGCGGCCTCCCTGCGGGACGCGTTCGCGGCCCTCCGCACGAGCGCGTGGCTCCCCGACGGCGCCCCGGCCCGCCCCACCCCGTCCCCGGCCCCCGTCCCGCCGGCGCCCGCCGGGCAACCCACGGCGCCCCGCCCGGCGTCGCCGGCTCCCGCGGAGGCCGCTCCGAGCCCGAGTCCCAGCCCGGCCCCCAGCCCGGCCCCCAGCCCGGCCCCCAGCCCGGCCCCCAGCCCGGCTCCGAGCCCCGCCGCGGCGGCCCCCGCCCCGGCGGCCGCGTCGCAGCCGTCCCCCGCCATCGCGCCGGTCCCGGTGGAGGAGCCGGCCCCGGCACCCGCGCAGGACGACGCCTGGGCGCCGGGGGCCGATCCCGAGCCGCTCGCCCTGTCCGTCCTCGCGCACTCGCCCGTCCAGCACGAGCCGGACGCGGCCCCGACGGGCACGGGCGGTCTCGTGGCGGGACGCCCCACGGGTGGCGCCGAGGCGGCGGGCCCGCCGCGCGATCCCGCCCCGCCGAGCGCCCCGCCGGCAGCCGAGCCCGCCCCCGACCCGGCACGGAAGCGTCGGCGCAACCTGCTCGTCCTGCTGGCCGTGGTCGCGCTCCTCGCGGGGATGGGACTGACGATCGTCGGCGCCGCGCTGCGGGGCGGTGACGACCCCCGGGAGCCGTCGACGACGGACACGACGGACACGGCGGGCGGCGGCGTGCCGACCGAGACCGGCTCGCCCCCACCACCGCCGGACCTCGAGCCGCGTCCCGACCCCGACCTCGCCGTGCTCTTCACCGACATCGACGCGGTCGGTCTCGACATCGAGATGGCCTGGACCGACCCCAGCGAGGGCGAGGCGGAGTTCTACGTCGCGCAGACGTCGGGACCCGAGGGCACCGTCGTGGACTACAAGGCGATGCTCCCGCCGGGCACGCGCCAGTACGTGCTCCCCGGCGCCCTCGCCGCCGGCGGCCGCCAGTGCTATGCGATCCTGCTGCGCATGCCGACCGGCGAGTTCGGCGTCTCCGACGTCCGCTGCATCACCGCGCCCGACGCCGAGGGCTGACCGCCCGCCGACCGGCTCCGGCGCTCAGCGCCGGAAGACCCGAGGGTCGAGCGCCCAGGCCGGTCGTCGCCACCACGGCAGCGAGCGGCGCAGACCGCGGCGTACGGCGCGGAGCGCGGCCCGTTCGGTCCCGTCGAGCCCGCCGGTCGCGGCCTCCCCGGGCGGGGCGAAGGCGGAGCGGTCCGCAGCGCGGGCCAGGGTGGTGGCCTCGGGGACGCCGTAGGCCATGGCGACCCGGTCGCCGACGCTCGGGGCGGGCTCGGAGGCGCGGGCGGGGGCACCGGCGAGCACGAGCCCGTCGAGCACCTCGGCCCAGGCGCCGCGGGCGCCGCGACGGCGGTGGGCCCACGACCGGACGGCCCGGGCCAGGAGCAGGGCGAGCGGCAGAGCGACGAGCAGCACGCCGCCCGCGGCGTACCAGACGCCGACGGGGAGGCCGGAGCCCCCGCTGGAGCCGGGGCGCTCGTCGTCGAGGGGTCGGGCCTCGGGGTCGGTCGGCGGGGACGCGGGCTCCTCGCTCGGCTGCGCCTCCTCGGGCGGGGCGGTGGGCCGCTCGCCGACGAGGCTCGGGTCGGGCGTCGGGTCGAACGGCACCCAGCCGAGGTCGGTGAAGTAGACCTCCGGCCACGCGATGGCGTGCTCCCCCCGGACGACGCGGGTGCCGTCGCCCTGCTCGTCGCCGGGGCGGAACCCGACGACGACGCGGGTGGGCAGGCCGGTGTGCCGGGCCAGCAGGGCGAAGGCGGTCGCGAACTGCTCGGACGTCCCCTCCTGGGCCCCGGCGGTGCCGGGGGTGCCGAGCAGGAAGTCCTGGATCCGCCACAGGGCCGAGCCGGAGATGGCGCGCTCGCTGAGCGTGCGCCGACCACGCACGGCGTTCTCGATGGCGAGCGCCCGCTGGTAGGGCTTCGTGGTCCCCTGCGCGACCTCCTGGGCGTAGACCCAGAGCTCGTAGGGCAGGTCGGGCGTCTGGAGGTAGCGCTCGAGCGGCAGGTCAGCGGCGGCGGAGGAGTCGGGGTCGGGGACGGCCGCCTCGGGCAGCGCCCCCGGGTCGGGGGCGTCGACCTGCGCGGTGACCTCGTACTCGACCCCGTCGGTCCCCTCGGGACGCAGGAGGGTGCCGGTGCGCGGGTCGACGAGCGCGTCGGTGCCGGAGACGCCGGTGGGGTCGCCGGGGGAGGGGAGCCAGCTGCCGCCGAGGTCGCTGACCCGGACGGCGGTCGTGAACCGCGCCCGCTGGTCGCCGAGCGGCATGACGTCGGTCGCCTCGATGCCCAGCGGGCCGTACTCCGTCGCGGCCCGCCACTGGGCCCCGTCGTAGTCGTCGAGCACGACGAGGCGCAGCGGCGCCACGTCGCCGGAGGTGGTGAAGAGCTCCACGTCGGGGTTCGCGGACCACGCGGCGAGCTGGGGCAACGGGCTCGACGCCTGCGTCTGCAGCATCGGCGGGTCGACGACCGAGCGGGGGTCGAACGGCTCCTGCGCCGGCACGAGGCTCGCGGAGGCGACGACGCCGATGGCGACCACGAGCAGCGGTCCGGCGATGAGGGCCCGCCGCTTCCGGGGCTCGCCGGTCTCGTCGAGCAGCACCCAGCCGAGCACCGCCAGCACGAGGAGGAGCGCGGCGAGCAGGCCGATGCGGTCGCCCTCGCCGCGGGTGAGCAGCGCGCCCGCCGCGTAGAGCACGACCGCGCCGACCACCGGTGCCACGCGGGTCGGGCGGTGGCTGCGCAGCGCGACGAGCAGGCCGACGATGCCGCTGAGCAGCACCGGCACGACGAGCAGGTCGGGTCGGAAGGCCAGGGGCTGCGGCTCGGTGAGGAGCCGGGGGACGGCGTCGCCGACGGTGCCGACCAGCGTGGTGCCCGCACCCGAGGAGAGCACGTAGCCCACCAGCACGAGCAGGCCCGACAGCACCGAGGCGGCGAGCCACCGGGGTACGCCCAACCGCAGCACGAGGCTGAGGAGCACGAAGGGGAGGACGACGGCGCCCACGACGACGAGCGGCATGCGCCACCCGCCCCACGCGGTCGCCAGCGACAGGGCGCCGGCGGCCGGGAGGCTGGCGGCCCACACCAGGGCCGCGGCAGCGGTACGGCGCGGCACCGCCGGCAGCGGCTCCCCGGGCAGCGTCGGGCCGGCTGCGGGGCCGGTCCCGCTCGTCGAGCGGGGCGGGGGCGCGGTCGTCGTGGTCACCCGGCCACCGCCTGGTCCCACTGCGCGGCCAGGCCGAGCGACGAGCCGCCGCGCAGCACCAGCAGGTCACCGTGCTGGCCCGACGCGACGAGCGGTCGCGGGTCGAGCGACAGCACGACCCGGCGCGCGGCACCGCCGAGCAGGGGCGCCAGCTCCCGTTCCTCGGTGCCGGCGCCGGACACGGCGACGACCACGTCGGCGTCGCCGAGACCGTGGCCGCCACGAGATCCGCCGAGCTCGCCGACGGTCCCGATCTCCGCGAGGAGGAGCTCGATCTCGTCCCCGCCCGGGTGGGGCAGCCCGGACGGCGACGCCGGTACGTCGACGGCGTGGCGCCCGCTGACCACGCGGAAGCGCAGCGGGTGACCGCCCGCGACCGCCACGCGGCAGAGCGCGGCCGCGAGCTCCACGGCGTCCTCGAACGGCTCGTCGGTGCCGCGCTGGACGTAGCTGGAGGCGCGGTCGTCGAGCAGCACCCCGACGTGCGGCTCGGCCGGGTCGGCGTCCTCGCGCACCATGAGCGTGCCCGAGCGGGCGCTCGTCGCCCAGTGCAGGCGACGCAGGTCGTCGCCCGGCGTGTACTCGTGGAGGCCGACGAGGTCGGTGCCTCCGACGTCGACGGAGTCGGTCGACCCGGCGACGGCCCGGCGCACCCCGCGCGCCATGTCGTGGAGCGGGATCCGCCGCGGCAGCACCCGGACGGTCTCCACGCCGCCGTGCTCCACGGCGTGGGTGGCCAGGCCGAGCAGGCCGTGCCGACGGAGCACGAGGGGACCGACGGGGACGAGGCCGCGGCGTACGGTCGGGATGTCGTGCACGAGCTCGACCTCCTCGGCCTGGGGCACGTCGGGCAGCCGCACCGGGTGGAGGGTGCCGTCGACGAGGTCGGCCGCCTCGAGGCGGGCCAGCCCGCGGCGACGGTGGCCGGCGAAGCGCAGCGTCGCCCGACACCGGTCGTGGCGTACCACGACGGCCGGCTCGACCCGCCGCTGCAGGGCGACGCGGGCCGGCTGCAGCACCGCCACGAGCTCGACGACGACGAGCGCGAGCAGGCACGCGCCGAGGCCGGCCGCGACCGGGTAGCGGGCGATGAGGCCGAGCAGGAGGAGGGCGAGCCCGAGCGCGGCGACGCCGCGACCGCGGGGGGTGGCGGCCCGCCAGACGACGAGGGCCCGAGAGGGCGCGTGAGCCCCAGTGGTGGCCATCGGCTCAGGACTGGTCGGGCTGCGGCGGGTGCACGGTGTCGAGCACCTCGTGGACGACGTCGACGGGCCGGTGCCCCGCCAGCAGCGCGTCGCGCGTGAGGACGGTGCGGTGGGCGAGGACCGGCTCGGCCAGCCGCTGGACGTCGTGGGGCACCACGTAGTGCCGGCCCTGGGACGCGGCGTACACCTGCAGGCAGCGCACGAGGGCCTTGAGGCCGCGGGTGGACGCCCCGAGCCGCACCCGCGGGTCGGTGCGGATCGCGACGCCGATCTCCCGCACGTAGCGCAGCAGCGGGTCCGCGACGTGGAGCATCGTCAGCCGCTGCGCGGCGGCTGCGACGACGCCCGGGGTGGAGACCACGGGCACGTCGTCGACACGGCCGGCGTGGCTGCCCGGACGGAGCACGTCGAGCTCGTGCTCGGCGTCGGGATACCCCAGTGCGGTGCGCACCAGGAACCGGTCGAGCTGGGCCTCCGGGAGGCGGTAGGTGCCGTCGAGGTCGACGGGGTTCTGGGTGGCGATCACGACGAACGGGTCCGGTACGGCGCGGGTGGACCCGTCGACGGTGACCGTCCGCTCCTCCATGACCTCCAGCAGGGCGGACTGGGTCTTCGCCGCCGCCCGGTTGATCTCGTCGGCGAGCACGACGTGGGCGAAGACGGGTCCGGGCCGGAAGCGCACCTCGCCGCTGCGCGGGTCGAAGACCGTCGTGCCCGTGACGTCGCTCGGCAGCAGGTCGGGCGTGAACTGCACCCGGCGCATCTCGCCGCCGAGGGCCCGTGCGACCGCCCGCGCCAGGGTGGTCTTGCCGGTGCCGGGCACGTCCTCGAGCAGCACGTGGCCCCCCGCGATCGCCGCGACGAGCACGAGGTCGACGGTCGCCCGCTTGCCGTGCACGGCGACCTCGACCGCGTCCCCGAGCCGCTGGTGGAGCCGGCGGAACTCGGCGACGTCCGTCTCGGTGACGGGGCCGGAGGCGCGGGGGCTGTCGGCGATGGCGGTCACGTAGGTCCTCTCGGGGGAACGGCTGTCGCGGTCGGGACGGGTGTCAGGGGATCTGCTGGCCCTCGCAGAGCGCGGTCTGCGAGGTGGTGAAGGTGTAGACCTGGCTCTGCGCCGTCGTGCGTCCGTTGTCGGCGATGAAAGTGATGGAGCGGTTGCGGGTGATGGTGCGGCTGGCGCCCCGGTCGCAGGCCACCCACTGGTAGCCGTCGTTGTAGCTCAGCGTCAACGACGTCTGGCCGCACTCCATCGCGCCGCCCCCCGATTCGGTCTCGTAGCGGCACGTGCCGGTGAAGGCCGACCAGTCCGCCGCCGGCGCGAGCGTGAGGGTGACGTCGCCGAAGCCCTCGTAGGTCAGGTTGCCGCCGCTCTCGCCCGTCACGTGCTGGTTGCCGCCCGCGGGCAGCCGGGGGGCGCTGGCGGCGCTCTCGCCGATGACCGCGCTCGCGGCGTCGCCCTCGCCCTGGGCGTTGAGGGCCGTCACGCGCACCGTCGTGCGGCCGGCGTCGCACTCCTCGGCGCCGGTGTCGGCGCAGGGGACCGCCCACGAGGCGGACCGGGCGTCGGCCGGGAGGTCCTGCGACTGGGTGGTCTGCGGGTTGCCACCCGTGAACACGACCCGGTAGCCCGTGATCGGTGAGCCGTTGTCCGCGGGCGCCTGCCACGACGCGGTGGCCGGCACGGTGCCGGCGGTGTGGGGGCCCGCGCCCACGGACCCGGTGAGCCCGCCGGGCATGCCGGGTCGGGTGCTGGCGGTGACGGGCGCCGACGGGGCCGAGCTGGCGCGACGGGTGCCGTCCACGGCCGTCACGACGAACTGCGCGGGCTGCCCGACGGGGATGGTCAGGCGGGCCGACCGGTCGGCCGGCCCCGCCCGCGTGTACGACGTGTCGGAGCCGACCACGGTGATGTCGAAGCCCGTGGTCGCGGCGGGGCCACCGTGCTGCCACGTGACCACCGCGACGGTGCCGTTCTCCAGCGTGGCGGTGACCGCCGTGGGTGCCTGGAGGTCCGCCGGCTGCTCGCTCGGCGGCGGCTCCGTCGGGTTGGTCGGGTTCGTTGGGTTCGTCGGGTTGCCGGGGTTGCTCGGGGGCGGGTCGTCGTCACCGCCGCCGTTCGGCGGCGCACCGCCACCGCCCGGCGGGACGGTGCCCGGCGGGCCGACGGGGGGCACGGTGGGGCCGCCGGTGGGCGGGCTGGTCGGGGGCGTCGGAGCGGTCGCGGTGCCGGTGGGCGGCGTGCCGCTCGAGACCGGGGCCGTCGGCGCGGTGGGGGGCGTCGAGGGCGGCGGGTCCGGCAGGTCCTCCGGGTCGGGGCGGTCGGCGTCGGCGATGTCCCGCACCTGCTCCTGGGTCGGCGGCGTGCGGCTGCCGGCCAGACGGGTGGGGGCGACGCGGTCGTCGTACCGCGTGAGGTCGCTGATGCGGCCGTCGGGCCGCACGACGAGGCCGGCCTGCGAGCCCGGCACGTTGACGATGAGGTTGCCGTCGTCGACCACCAGCTCGGCGTCGCGCTCCCCGGGCACGGGGATGTCCGCCGAGGCACGGCGACCGGAGCCGTCGAGCACGACGATCCGGCCGGCGCCGTCGCACGGCACGTAGACGAGGTCGCGGTGCACCGCCGGCCGTCCCGGCTTCGAGCAGGCGATGGTGGTGAGGTCGACCTCGCGGAGCTCGTCGGCCCCCACGATGACGACGGTGCCGGTCTCCGGGGAGGCGACCGGGGCCAGGTCCGCCGGCGCCGAGGCGGGCGCCAGCAGGTTCCCGACCAGGGACGGGGCGTCGCCCACGACGTCGTCACCGGTGCCGACCTGCACGACGATGCCGGCGTCGGGTCCGAAGACCGTGACACCCCGGTCGTGCCCCACGAGCACGGAGCCGTCGCCCGCGTAGTCGACGTCCTCCTCGCGCTCGGTGACGAAGCGTCGCTCGGCGTCGGACCAGCGGAGCTCCACCAGGCTGCCGACCTCGTCGATGGCCCAGACGCGCCCCTGGCCGTCGATGGTGGCGTCGGCCAGCCCCTCGGTGGCGACCCAGCGCTCGCCGATCGCGTCGGTGGTCGAGGGGTCGATGTGGGAGATCGAGCTCGTGGAGCGGTCGACGAGGAAGGCCTTGCCGTCGTGGAGGAGGAGGTCGGTGGCGCCGCCCGAGGCCACGCGGCGCTGGCCCGACACCAGCACGGAGGCCAGGTCGACCGAGAACACCTCGCCGGTCGTGCGGTTCGTGACGAAGAGACGGCCGTCGGCCTGGGAGACGTCGAGGTCCTCACCGGGCGCACCCACGGCGAGGCGCTTCTCGGGGCGACCGGTGGCGGGGTTGACCTGGATGATCTCGCCCGACGGGTCGTCCGAGATCCAGGTGAGCCCGTCGGTGATGTCGACGACCGTGCGCGAGAGCCCCTGGCCGAAGGCGAGCCCGGCGACCAGCGAGGCGCCGACGATGGCCACCGAGATCTCGGCGCTGCCGCGGGAGTCGCGTCGACGCTTCCCCCGCAAGCGTCGACGCAGGCGCGCCAGTGGGGACGCGTCGGTCCCACCGGCGGTGTCGGCCGTGTCGGCCGGTGGGGCCGCTCCGTCCCGAGACTCCGTGGTCATCGCCCGTCCTGTCCCTCGTGCGTCGCGGCCACGAGCTGCGCGACCGTGGCGGAGCCTGCCTCGCACCACAGCCCGCGACCCGGACCGGTCAACGGTTCCAGCGTCTTCGTCGGCACGGTGACGCCGAAGACGTCGCCCTCGTTCCACTCCGGGTGGAGCAGGAAACCTCGGCGGCGCTGCTTCAGTGCCGTGACCAGGCCCGGCACCAGGCCCGGCTTGCGTGCCTCGGCGACGTCCACCGAGACCACGGCGGCGAGCCGACCGGCCGCCGGGTCGAGCAGCTCCAGCAGGCGCGTCCGGGCGGTCTTGTGAGCATCGTCCGTGCAGGCAGCATCCCATCGTTGGACGTCGTCGGCCACGAGCAGCACCCAGGAACCTTCCGTCCCGTCGGCGGCCGCGGACGCCCGTCCGAGTGCCTCCTCGAGCGCTGCCACGGCCTCGAGGAGCGTGTCGGCGCGGACGACCTCGGGCGGCACGTCGGACCGCGCGGCCAGCTCGACGACTCCCCCGAGGGCGCTCGTGCGGCCCGTCCCGGCACGGCCGGCGACGACCACCGGACCCGCGAGGAGGTCGACCGTCAGCACCCCGACCGCGTCCGCGTCGACGGCGATCGGCGTGCGGCTGCCCTGCGGGGACGGCAGGGCGTCGGCGGGCAGCCGTGCGGGCATCGGGGGCACGGCCGCCGAGCCCCGCCCGGCCGTGCGGGGCTCGAGCAGGGCCGCGACCTCACGCATCCGCTCGGCCTGCACGGGCGTGCCGGCGCCGCCCGTCGTCGCCACCTGCAGCATCTGCTTGCCGAGCAGGCCGGTGCCCGGCGTGGTCTCGGCGTCGAGCACGTTGCCGGGGGCGCCGAGCATCAGGTAGTCGTCGTTCGTGGTCATCCGCAGGATGATCCGGCGGCCGAACGACGCCGCGATCGAGGTCGGCACGCCGGTGCGACCCGGGGCGGTGGCGACGACGTGGACACCGACGCGACGGCCGTTCTGCAGCACGTTCTGGAGGTGCTCGACGTGGTCGCGCGCGAGCCCGCCGGCCTTCTCGAACGCCTCCAGCACGGCCGGCAGGTTGTCGAGCAGCAGGTAGACCCGCGGCAGCACGTGGCCGGCGCGCGCGAGGTCCTCGAGGTCGGCGCACCCGTTCGCCGCGAGGGCGGCCGAGCGGTCCGCGACCGTGCGCTTCAGCAGGCGCACGAGGCGCAGCACGCGACCCAGCTGGGTCTCGCCGACGACCGCCTCGACGGTGGGCAGGTCGGCGATCGCCTCCAGGCCGCCGCCGGCGTAGTCGATGGCGTAGACGTACGGCGCGACGCCGTGCCCGCTCCAGGCGTCACCCACGGAGGCCGTCACCGCGGCCGTGCGGAGCAGCTCCGTCTTGCCCGAGCCGGAGGCTCCGTGGACGAGCAGGTGCCCGACGCTGGTGAGGTCGACGTCGAGCCGGGGCTGACGCTGGTGGGCCGGGTCGTCGATCCCGCCGAGGTGGAGGTGACCGGACGGGTGCAGCCCGGCCTCGCGCGTGAGCTCGTCGAGGTCGAGCAGCAGCTCGGCCGGCAGCGGGGGCAGCCAGGGCTTGGGCGGGGCCGGCACGCCCGAGCGTCGGAACGCGGTGACGATCGTGGTCACGCAGCGCTCCAGGTCGGTCCGCGGGTCGAGCCGGGCGTCGGCCGCGGTGTCGGCCCGCGCGGCGCTCGCCGCGCTGAAGGCGTGCACGGTGACCGGCGAGCCGGTGCCGTCGATGGGCTGGCGCGCCCCCGTCCACGCCGACTGCACGAGCTCGGCCGTGCCGTGGCCCGTGCGGCGCAGCCACGCGCGACCGGGGGTCCGCCGCGAGATCCGCGCGGCCTCGGGCGAGTCGATGACGTCGCGCGAGTCGTCGGCCGCCGAGACGCGCAGCGCGATGCGCAGGTCGGTGTTGGCCCGGATGTTGCCGGTCACGACACCGGCGGGCCGCTGCGTCGCGAGGAGCACGTGCATGCCGAGCGAGCGGCCCCGCTGGGCGATGTTGACCATGCCGTCGACGAAGTCCGGGACCTCGGCGGTGAGGGCCGCGAACTCGTCGACGCAGATGAGCAGGCTGGGCGGCGCCTTGTCGGGGTGCTCGCGCTCGAGCTGCGTGAGGTCCTTGACGCCGTACTCGCCCAGGAGGTGCTCCCGCGCCGTGATCTCGGCGCCGAGCGAGGTGAGGGCGCGCTGCACGAGCGCGGGGGTGAGGTCGGTGATGTAGCCGACCGTGTGGGGCAGGTCCGCGCACTCCCGGAACGCCGCGCCGCCCTTGTAGTCGACGAGCAGGAAGCTGATCCGGTTCACCGGGTTGTTGAGGGCCAGCGAGCAGATGAGGGTCTGGAGCAGCTCCGACTTGCCGGAGCCGGTCGTGCCGGCGACGAGACCGTGCGGACCGTCGTCGCGGAGGTCGATCGTGACCGTCCCGTCGATGCCGGCGCCGATCTGGGCGCGCAGCCCGCGGCTCGCCCCCCAGCGCCGCAGCACGGCGTCGGTGTCGTCGAGGTCCTCGAGGTCGCCGCTCACCTCGGGCAGGCGCACGACGGCGGGGATCGAGGTGGAGGCGGGCAGCACGGCCGCCTCGTCGACGTACGCCGTCATGGTGCGCGCGCTGCGCCACGCGTGCGCGAGGGTGACGGCATCGGGGGTGTCGATGCGGTCGACGCCCCCGCGGTCGCCGACGTTGACGCTGCCGTCGTCCAGGTCGACGAGCAGACCGGTGGCGGCCGGCACCTCGGCGCGGCGGCGGCCCAGCCACAGCAGGTGGAGGCCGCGCTCGGCGCCGACGGCCGCGACCGCCTCGACGGTGCGGCGGGGGATGCCGGCGTCCTCGTCGATGAGGCAGAGGGTGTGGCCGCGGCCCCCGTCCTCGCTGGCGAGGTGGTCGAGGAGCGCCGTCGCCGCGCCGGGGCCGATGGCCACGGGCGGCTCGCCGCCGACGCGGGTGGTCGCGTGCGGCAGCCACCGGAGCCAGGCCTCGTGGTGCGCCCGCCCACGTCCCAGGCAGGCGGCGACCGTGAGGTCCGCGGGGGAGTGGTCGAACGCCAGCCGCAGGCTGAGCGCCCGCACGAGGGCGTCGACCGCGTCGGTCTCACCGGTCAGCGCCAGCAGTCCGTGCGCCGTGAGGTCGACGACGACGGGCATGTCGGGCAGCGTCGCGCGGGCGTCGAGCTCGGCCGCCACCTCGCGGCGGAGCGGGCGGTCACCGCCGTCCTTCACGTCGCCGCGCAGCAGCGCGGGCACGGTGCCGATCCCCAGCCGGGTGTGGAGGAACGCCGTGCGCGTCTCGCTCCGCGCCCACAGGTAGGGGTCCCGCTGCGCGGCCCGGGTGCGCAGCGTCTCCGCGTCGGGGTAGTCGTCGTGGAACTGCTCCCGCTGGCGGCGGGCCTGGTCGTCGATGAGCGCGAGCATGCCGTCGACGTCGGTCCGCCACTCGGCGGCCTCCTCCTCGAACTGCTTCCGGGCCGCCCGCTGCTGCTGGCGCCAGCCGAGGTAGCCGAACATCGGCCACGCCAGCATGTACACGAGCGCGTACGGCGTCTGCGACCGCGCGAAGATCGCGAGGCCCATGATCATGGGGAGCGCGAGCATGGCCCACGGCAGCGGCGAGGGCTTGTTGCGGGTCGGCGGGGACGGTACGTCGAGGGTCTCGTCGAGCAGCGGCTCGCCGAAGCGCGGCGGGCGGAAGACGGAGACGGCCGTGTCGTCGACCGGCACCTCGCCCGGGTCGACCACGACCGTCGTGCGACCCAGGCGGATCGGGGTGCCCCAGTCCACCTCGCGCCCCGTCGTGACCTGCTCGCCCGCCACGGTCGTGCCGTTGGCGGAGCCCGCGTCGTACACGGTCGGGCGGGTGCCGAGCACCACCCGCACGTGCTGCGTCGAGACCAGCGGGTCGGTGAGGCGCATCGTGCAGGTCGTGCCGCGGCCCACGGTCAGCGCGTTGGAGCGCACCTGCAGGCGCTGGCCGGAGTCGGGCCCGTCGACGACGCGCAGCACCGCGCGGGGACGTGAGGTGCTGCTGTGGCGGTGCAGCCACGAGGCGGGGGCGGTGACGACGTCGAGGAGGTCGCCGGTGCGCAGGCCGCACTCGGTGAGGACCCGGTCGGCGGGCCAGGGGTGCCCGCCGTCGACGGGCACGAGCATGAGGTGCGCCTGGTGGGGGGCCAGGTGCCGGCCGAACGCGCGCGCCAGGTCGGCCACCGTGGCGTCGGGCTTGGCGTGGACGACCACGTCGACCGAGGGCAGGCCCGACTCGGGCGGGGTGCTCAACGAGAGCGTCCACTGCTGCACGATCGGCTCCTTGCTCGCGGAGGGCCGCGGTCAAACCTGCCGACGGGTGTCGGGGCAGGCGGGGAGAGGGCGGGACGACGACGCGGGGGCCGCCGGCCGAAGCCGGCGACCCCCGTCGCGGTGCGGGTGAGGCGTCAGGCCGAGACCTGCTCCTGCTCCTGCGCCTGGTTGTTGATCAGCGTGGAGAAGTCGTTGAGCTGGGCGACGACCTGGGTGAGCATCGCGCGGTACTCCGAGTTCCAGGAGGTGCGGGTGCGCTCGGCGTCGGGGCCGACCCACTCGAAGGACTCGAGCGACTGGGTGAGACGAGCCGTGAGCTGCTCGAGCTCGCCGGCGCCCTGCGTGATCTGCTGGGCCGACTGGCGGCCACCCTCGATGTCCATACCCTTCATGGCCATGGCGGTACTCCTTCGTGTTGGTTGGTGCCGTGCGGCGGATGGTCGTGCTGGGGGTGCTGCGGGTCAGGCTGGTCAGGCTGGTGGTGCGGATCGTGCGGTCAGTTGCCCATGCGGGAACGGACGTGCGAGGTGGCCTCGGCCGCGGTGATGCGGCCGTCGCCGTTGACGTCGAGCTCGCGGTTCTGGTGGTAGGCCTGCGTGCCCTGGTTGAACATCGTGGTGTCGGGCTCCATCGGCCGGCCGCCGAGGACGCTCGTGTAGACGTTCTCGAGCGAGTCGAGGCGACCGCGGTGGGGCTCGAAGTAGCGCTCGACGTACTGCAGCTGCTCCGTCGGCGTCATGCGGGACAGCGCCTCGGTGGAGGTGCCGAGCCCGGCCGCGGTGTCGGGCATGAACTGGATGAGCCCGGTCGCGCCGCTCCGCGGGTTGACCACGTCGGAGCTGAAGCGCCCGCCGGTCTCGAAGCTCATCGTCGCCAGCAGGTGCTCCGGCTGGGCGCCGACGCGGGCGGCGACACCCTCGACCTCGCGGAGGAACTCGGGCGTGACGTTCTCGTTGCCGCGCACGCCCTGGATCTGGTTGTAGTCGTAGCCCGTGGGCGACGTGAAGCCCGTGCCGTGCGCGACCTCGAGCGGGTGGTCGGCGCGCCAGGCCTGGTAGGCGGCCTGCGTGTTCGAGCCCCAGACGCCGTCGCTGCCGCGGGTGTCGTAACCCGCCGCGGTGAGGCGCTGCTGCAGCTCGCGGACGTCCTCGCCGCGGCTGCCGCGACCGTTCTCGCCGGCGAGCTTCTCGATGGCCGCGTCGCCGCCCTGGCCGCGACCGGCCAGCGCCGCGCCGCCGAGACCGAGCGCGGCCGCACCGCCGGCGAGGCCTGCTGCCGCGCCGTACGACGGCTTGTCGCCCGTCGTGGAGACCGAGTCGCCGGTCGGGTTGAGGGCCGCGCTGCCGAGCGAGTCCGCGCCGGGCGTCGTGCCGCCGGTCGTGATGCCGGAGGCGCCCGCCGCCGGTGCGCCGGCGGGGATCGAGCCGCTGCCGCCGTCGACGGAGCCGCCGCCGAGCGCGGGCGAGGCACCGCCGCTGGTCCCGCCTCCGGTGCCGCCACCGGAGCCACCGCCCGTGCCGGTCGGCAGGGCGCCGCCGATCTCGGGGCGGGCGCTGGAGGTGGGGGCCGGGGTGGAGAGGGAGGAGCCGGTGCCGCTGCCGAGCGAGGGCGTCGCGTAGACCGGCGTCGTCGCCGACGAGGGGGAGGCGCCGATGGGGGAGGTCGTGGTCGTCGTCGTGCCGGGGATGGTCACGCCGTCGGCCGTCGTCGTGGTCGTCGACGTGGTGGTCGTCGTCGTGCCCGGCGTGCCGGGGGTGAGCGGCTGGGTCGGGGCGATGGAGCCGCCGTTCCACGACGACAGCGGGGCCTTCGACTGCTCGGTCTGCAGCGGGCTGGTGTAGGTCGGCAGCGTGCTGAAGTCGACCGTCTCGCCGGCGCTGACCTGGTCCTGCGCCTCGGCGTTCGCGCCGAGCACCTGGGCGAACATGCCCAGCGCCATCGAGATCTTCTGCAGCCAGGGGAGCACCTGGGTCTCCAGGAAGGTCGCGTACGCCGCGCTCGCACCGCCGGTGAAGAAGGACGCCGCCCGGAGGAGCGCGATGAGCGCCCTCACGAACGTGATCACCTGGTCGGTGATCTCCTTGCCCTCCTGGCACTTCTGCTGCGCCTCGCGGAGCTCATCGGTGTCCGCCCCGAGAAAAGCCATCGTCGTCGCCTCCCTTGCTGCCTCGTCGCCAGGTCTGCGCCGGCGGTGTCTGGGGTGTCTGAGGTGGTGCGTCTGCTGCTGGGTGCCGCTCCGGTGTCGCCACCTCGGCACGTCCTGGACGCTAGGGGCCTCGCGGACCCCCGGGGAAGGCCGCGGCGGGTGGAAGGTTCCTCCCCGCCGGCCGCGTCGAGGTGGACGAGACACGACGAGCCGGCACGGAGGACCGTGCCGGCTCGCGGGTGCTGCGGGTGCTGAGGGTGCTGCGGGTGGTGCGGGTGCTGCGGGTGCTGACCTGGGGTCAGGAGCTGGCCTCGTCCTGCCGGTCGGCGTGCACGCACAGCACGCGGCCCTGGTCGGAGAGGGACTCGGAGGCGGCGGCGGCGCTGGGCGCGAAGGAGCCCGTCCAGTCGCTCTCGAAGCTCGACCGGTCGGGGCCCTGCCAGTTGAGGCCGCTGATCATCGCGCTGATGCTGGAGACGACGCCGGCGACCTGGCCGGCGTGCTCGCCCATGTTCTGGCCGACCGAGCGGGCGTACTCGGTGTCCATGCCCTGCATGCTGCTGCTCATGGCTCCTCCTGCTGCGTCGGGTGGGCGCGGCCGGGGCCGCGCGTGCTGGTGCCCGAGGCTAGGGAGGAGGGGCCCGCGGGGCCTAGGCCCGCGGGGGTGGAACGTTCCGCCGTGCGGCGGCCCGCTCGGCCTCGTCGAGGTCCTCCGTCGTCACCAACCGGATCTCCGCCGTGCGCCGCCCGATCGCGAACCGCACGTTCTGCGCCCGCCCGCTGCCCGCCCGGAACGGATCGTCCTTCGGGCCGAACGCCAGGGCCGAGATGGAGCGGATGGCGTCGTCGACCCGCTGCGCCCGCTCGAGGTTCCAGGCGTAGCCGTGCCAGTGGAGGATGCGCTCGTAGATCTCGCGGTTGGACGGGGGCCGGGGGTAGTCGTCGGTGCCGGAGAGCCAGGGCTCGGCGAGCGCGAGCGCGACGTACCACTCCCGGCTCTGCCGCGGCAGCATCGGCGCGGGGGCCGTGGCCCCGTCGTCCGCGTCGTCGGCGTCCGGTCGGGGCATCGCGACCACGGGGCCGCTGCCGCTGGGGGTGACCTCGATGCTGACGGAGAGGTCGTCGTAGGTGTCCCCGGCCAGCCGCCCGCGCATGACGACGAGCTGGTTCTCGCCCTCGTCGAGCAGCAGGGACATGCCCTCGGTGACCGTGACGCGCCGGGCCCCGCCGGGCGCGTCGAAGAGGCTGGACACCTGTGTCTCGCCGGACCCGTGCCACCGCAGGCGGGCGATCTCCTCGCCCACGATCAGCTCGCCGAGCACGCGGGAGACGTGGGGGGCGCAGCGGGGGAGCGCGATGGCGGTGATCCGCAGGGCGTTCTCCGGGCTCTCCTCCGGGACGGCGCGGTCCGGTGACCGTCCGAAGAAGAGGGTCTCGCCGGACCCCAGCGTCACCGTCGGCAGGCCGGCCCCCCGCAACGTCACCCGCAGCATGGACCGATCCAACCACACGGCACGGCCGGAGCAGGGTGGTCGAGACGACACCGTCGAGTGAACATTTGTCCACTGAAACGGTTGACCCGGGCCCGTCGTCGGCGGACCCTGGAGGGCGTGTCACCGACGTCCACCGCGCCCGCCCCGCCGACCGCAGGGTCCCGCCCCGCCGCCGACCCGGGGGTGCTCGACGCGCTGACGCTGCTGCTCGAGGTGACCGACGAGCTCGTCGTGCGCAGCGTCCGCGACACCCACCGCGCCGTCGCCGCGCGGGTCGGCGCGCTCGTGCGCGCGACGACCCTCGGCGCCGGTGGCGGACCCGTCCGGGCGCACGACCTCGTCGCCGAGGGCGTGTACGGCGCGATCGGGCGCTCGCTGCGCGGGGCTGCCCGGGGGACGGGTGCCCTGGCCGCGCGCGGCACCGGGCCGGGCCTCGACGAGCGGGGCGTGGGTCGACAGCTCCGCGCCGCGGTGAACGGCCTCATCGGCGACCGCCTCGACACGGAGCGACGTGCCCTGGCGATCCGGATGGCCCCGCGGGTGGGCGGGCGCGACGTCGAGGTGACGCGCACGGGTCTCGCCGCGGCGTACCCGGCTGCGACGCCGCGCGTCGCGATCTTCCTCCACGGCCTCGGCGAGAGCGACGAGGTGTGGCGCCTGGGACGCGCGGAGCGGGGGTCGACCTACCCGGAGGACCTCGAGGCCGCCGGCTGGACCCCCGTCGTGCTGCGGATGAACTCGGGTCTCGGGCTGCGCCCCAACGGCGTCGCGCTGGCCTCGCTCCTCGACCGGCTCGTCACGGCGTGGCCGACCGACGTGGAGCGGATCGCGCTCGTGGGCCACTCCATGGGCGGCCTCGTCATGCGCGCGGCCGCGGCCGTGGTCCCGACGGTGGACGCCGGGGGGCACGCCGCGGGCGAGCGCCCGTGGGTCGCACGGGTGAGCGACGTGGTCACCCTCGGCACGCCGCACCGGGGAGCGCCGCTCGCGGCGCTCGTGGGGCGGGGGAGCTCGCTCCTGGGCGTGCTCGAGGAGAGCGCCGCCTTCGGCCGCATCCTCGACGAGCGCTCCGTCGGGGTGCGGGACCTCGTCGAGGGGCTCGGCCACGACGTCCCGCCCCTTCCGCACGCGCGCTACCGGCTCGTGTCGGGCACGGTCTCGCGCTCGCCGCGCCACCCGGTCGGCGCCGTGCTGGGCGACCTCCTCGTGCGGGAGGCCTCCGCCTACGGGCGGCGGGGACGCTCGTGGGACGACCTGTTCGCGGACGTGGAGGCGGAGACGCTCCACGTGGGGGGCGCGGGCCACTTCGCGCTGCTCAACCACCCCGAGGTGGCCGACCGCCTGCTGCGCTGGCTCTCCTGATCGCGGTGCTCGACCGGAGCCGGCGACCGGGGCGGGAGAGGCGCCCGATCGCTCTCGGCGAACCGAATCCGCTGTCGGCGAACAGGGGCCGGATCGCCGTGGAAGTGTCCGTGGTTCGGGCTAGTGTCGCGACCGTGAACCCGAACCCACAGATGAACGGTGCCGCGGGATTCAACCCGCTCGACGACCACATCTACTCCCGGCTGCTCCGCGAGCGGATCGTCTTCCTCGGCTCGGAGGTGCGCGACCAGAACGCCAACGCGATCTGCGCCCAGCTGCTGCTGCTCTCGGCGGAGGACCCGGAGGCGGACATCTTCCTCCACATCAACTCGCCGGGTGGATCGGTCGACGCCGGCATGGCGATCTACGACACGATGAACTACATCCCCAACGACGTCGCGACGGTCGGCATGGGCCTGGCCGCGTCGATGGGCCAGTTCCTGCTCTGCGCCGGCGCGAAGGGCAAGCGCTACGCGCTGCCCCACGCGCGGATCATGATGCACCAGCCCTCCTCGGGCATGGGTGGCTCGGCCTCCGACATCAAGATCCAGGCGCAGCAGTCGCTGCACATCAAGAAGGTGCTGCTCGAGCTCATCTCCGAGCACACGGGCCAGAGCATCGAGCAGGTCACCAACGACGCCGATCGCGACCGCTGGTTCACCGCCGCGGAGGCGAAGGACTACGGCCTGGTGGACAACGTGATCACCAGTGCGCGCGAGGCCGCCGACCAGGGCCGCCCGGCCCACCAGAACGACTGAGGGAAGGGCGCGACATGAACTACTACATCCCGCAGTGGGAGGAGCGGACCTCCTACGGGTTCCGCCGCATCGACCCCTACGGCAAGCTCTTCGAGGACCGCATCATCTTCCTCGGCACGCCGATCTCCGACGACGTCGCCAACGCCGTCATGGCGCAGCTGCTCTGCCTCGAGTCGATGAACCCCGACCAGGACATCAGCATCTACATCAACAGCCCCGGCGGCTCGTTCACGGCGCTGACGGCGATCTACGACACGATGCGCTTCATCAAGCCCGACGTGCAGACGGTGTGCCTCGGCCAGGCGGCCTCGGCCGCGGCGATCCTGCTGGCGGCCGGCGCGCCCGGCAAGCGGATGGCGCTCCCGAACAGCCGCATCCTCATCCACCAGCCCTACACGGAGGGCACGTTCGGCCAGACCTCGGACATCGAGATCCAGGCCAACGAGATCCTGCGGATGCGCGAGCTGCTCGAGACGATGATCGCGGAGCACTCGGGCAAGGACCGCGACGAGGTCAGCCGCGACATCGAGCGCGACAAGATCCTGACGGCGGAGGCGGCGGTGGAGTACGGGCTGGTCGACGCCGTGCTCGACTCCCGCAAGACCGCGCTCCTCGCCTGAGGCCGATCCCGGCCGACGGTCCCGGAGCGGTGCTCCGTGTCGGACCTCCTGGAGGTCCGGCACGGGGTACCGTCGCAGGGTCCTACGAGCGTCCCGCCGCCGGCGGGTCCTCTGACGCAGACCGCACGACCGCACGACTGCCGACGCCCCCGCGTCGGACGACCGGAGGATGATCACCCGTGGCACGCATCGGTGACGGAGGAGACCTGCTGAAGTGCTCCTTCTGCGGAAAGAGCCAGAAGCAGGTGCAGAAGCTCATCGCCGGCCCCGGCGTCTACATCTGCACCGAGTGCATCGAGCTCTGCAACGAGATCATCGAGGAGGAGCTCGGTGAGGGCACCGAGGTCGGTCTCGACGAGCTGCCCAAGCCGCGGGAGATCTTCGAGTTCCTCAACTCCTACGTGATCGGCCAGGAGCAGGCGAAGAAGTCCCTCGCGGTCGCGGTCTACAACCACTACAAGCGGGTGCAGGCCACCCCCAACGCCTCCGGCCGCCACAGCCGCGACGAGCAGGTCGAGGTCGCGAAGTCCAACATCCTGGTGGTCGGCCCGACGGGTTGCGGCAAGACCTACCTGGCGCAGACGCTGGCCCGCATGCTCAACGTGCCGTTCGCCATCGCGGACGCCACGGCGCTCACCGAGGCGGGCTACGTCGGCGAGGACGTCGAGAACATCCTCCTCAAGCTGATCCAGGCCGCCGACTACGACGTCAAGAAGGCCGAGACGGGGATCATCTACATCGACGAGATCGACAAGGTGGCCCGCAAGGCGGAGAACCCCTCGATCACGCGCGACGTCTCGGGCGAGGGCGTGCAGCAGGCCCTGCTGAAGATCCTCGAGGGCACGACCGCCTCGGTGCCGCCGCAGGGCGGCCGCAAGCACCCCCACCAGGAGTTCATCCAGATCGACACGACGAACATCCTGTTCATCGTGGGCGGCGCCTTCGCGGGGCTCGAGCACATCATCGAGCAGCGCGTCGGCAAGAAGTCCCTGGGCTTCACCGCCGAGGTGCGCGGCGAGGAGGAGCGCGAGGCCGAGGACCTGCTGTCGCGCGTGCGGCCGGAGGACCTGACGAAGTTCGGCCTCATCCCCGAGTTCATCGGTCGCCTGCCGCTCATCGCCAGCGTCCGCAAGCTCGACCGCGAGGCGCTCGTGCAGATCCTCACCGAGCCGCGCAACGCCCTGGTGAAGCAGTACCAGAAGCTGTTCGAGCTCGACGGCGTCGAGCTCGAGTTCACCGACGAGGCCATCGACGGCATCGCCGACAAGGCGCTCGAGCGGGGCACCGGTGCCCGCGGCCTCCGGGCGATCATCGAGGAGACGCTGCTCCACGCGATGTACGACGTGCCCTCCCGCGGCGACGTCGCCACCGTCGTGGTGACGGGGGAGTCCGTGGCGGGCGACGTCCCGCCGACGCTGGTGCTGCGCGAGCCCGAGGCCAAGAAGAAGAAGTCCGCCTGACCCGGCGGGGGTCCGCCCCCGACCGCCGAAGCCCCGGCCCCCACGAGGGGGACCGGGGCTTCGGCGTACGCGGGGGTGGGTGCCCCCTCAGGACGTCATGCGCAGCGGTGGCCGGGGCCGCCGCCGCGCATGACGTCCGGGGAGGGGGTCAGGCCTGGGGCTGTTCCTCGACCGGGGCGAGCTCGGCGGTGACCGTCAGCTCGGAGGCGTCGGCCGGCGCGAACACGAGGTCGCCCGTGATGGCGCCGGCGGCGCGCAGGTCGGCGGCGGCGGCCTCGGCGGCCAGCACGTCGGCCTCCGGACCGCTCACCTCGGCGCGGGTCACCGCGGTGCGCATCTTCACCTTCGCCTGCGACTTCGCGCCGCGGACGCCGGCGAGCGCCCGGGCGACCGCCCGCAGCGTGAGCGGCGAGGCCGCCGCGGCGGAGCCCAGGTCGGCCTCGACGGGCCAGGCGGCGTGGTGGATGGAGCCCTCCTGCCACCACGACCAGACCTCCTCGGTCACGTAGGGCAGGAACGGCGCGAGGAGCCGCAGCTGCACGTGCAGCGCGATCGCCAGGGTCGCCTTCGCGGACGCGGCGCCCGTGCCCTCGCCGTACGCCCGCTCCTTGACCAGCTCGAGGTAGTCGTCGCAGAACTCCCAGAAGGTCTTCTCGACGGTCTCGAGGGCGGTCGTGTAGTCGTAGGCCGCGAACGCGTCGCTCGCCCGGTCGACGGTCTCGCGGAGGAGGCCGAGCATGGCGCAGTCGACGGCCTCGGAGACCTCGAAGCGGTTGAGCTCGCTGGCCCCGACGCTGCCCAGCACGAACTTCGACGCGTTGAGCACCTTCATCGCCAGGCGCCGCCCGACCTTCATCTGCGTCTCGTCGAACGCCGAGTCGAGGCCCGGGCGCGCCATGGCGGCCCGCCAGCGGACCGCGTCCGCGCCGTACTTGTCGAGGATCTCCGTCGGGACGACGACGTTGCCCTTCGACTTCGACATCTTCTTGCGGTCGGGGTCGAGGACCCAGCCCGAGAGCAGCGCGTGGTGCCACGGAGCGACGCCGGACTCGTAGTGCGCCCGCACGACGCGGCTGAAGAGCCAGGTGCGGATGATGTCGTGGCCCTGGGTGCACAGGTCCATGGGGAAGACCCGGTCGAACAGGTCGGGGTCGGACTCCCAGCCGCCGGCGATCTGGGGGGTCAGCGACGACGTGGCCCACGTGTCCATGACGTCGGGGTCACCGATGAAGCCGCCCGGCACGCCGCGCTGCGCCTCGTCGTAGCCCTGCGGGGCGTCGGTCGACGGGTCGACCGGCAGCTCCGCCTCGCTGGCGACGATGGGGTGCTCGTAGTCGGGCTCGCCGTCGGCGTCGAGGGCGTACCAGACCGGGAACGGGATGCCGAAGAAGCGCTGGCGCGAGACGAGCCAGTCGCCGTTGAGTCCGCCGACCCAGTTGTCGTAGCGGTGCTTCATGTGGGCCGGGACCCAGGTGATCTGCTCGGAGCGGGCCAGCAGGTCCTTGCGGAGGCCGGCGTCGCGGCCGCCGTTGCGGATGTACCACTGCCGCGTCGCGACGATCTCGAGGGGCTTGTCGCCCTTCTCGTAGAAGTTCGCCATGCGCTGGGTGGGCTTCGGCTCGCCGTCGAGGTCACCGGTCTCGCGCAGCTTCGCCACGGTCGCCTCGCGCGCCGAGTGGACGGTCTTGCCGGCGAGCTCGTCGTACGTCGCGCGGGCCGCGTCGGTGGCGAGCCACTCGGGCGTCTCCCGCACGAAGCGGCCGTCGCGACCGATCACGGTGCGGACGGGGAGCTGCAGCTCGCGCCACCACTGCACGTCGGTGAGGTCGCCGAACGTGCAGCACATCGCGATGCCGGCGCCCTTGTCGGGCTCGGCGGCCGGGTGGGGCAGCACCGGGATCTCGACGCCGAAGACGGGCGAGGTGACCGTGGTGCCGAAGAGGTGCTGGTACCGCGCGTCGTCGGGGTGCGCGATGAGCGCGACGGCGCTGACGATGAGCTCGGGGCGGGTCGTCTCGACGTAGACGGCCTCGCCGGGCGTCCCGTCCGTCGAGGGCCGGCGGTAGGCGACGCGGTGGTAGGCACCGGGGTACTCCCGCGCCTCCAGCTCGGCCTGCGCGACCGCGGTCTGGAACGTGACGTCCCACAGCGTGGGCGCCTCCTGCAGGTACGCCTCCCCGCGCGCGAGGTTGCGGAGGAACGCCCGCTGGCTGACGGTCTGGGCGCCGGTGCCGATCGTCGTGTACTGCTGCGACCAGTCGACCGAGAGGCCGAGCGTGCGCCAGAGCGACTCGAAGACCTTCTCGTCCTCCTCCACCAGCGTGGCGCAGAGCTCGATGAAGTTGGGCCGGCTGATCGGCACCTGCTTCTTCGGGTCCGGCTTCTCCGGCGGCGTGAAGTCGGGGTCGTAGGGCAGCGACGGGTCGCAGCGCACGCCGAAGTAGTTCTGCACGCGGCGCTCGGTGGGCAGGCCGTTGTCGTCCCAGCCCATCGGGTAGAACACCGACTTGCCCTGCATGCGCTGGTAGCGCGCGACGACGTCGGTGTGCGTGTAGGAGAAGACGTGGCCGACGTGCAGCGACCCGGACACGGTCGGGGGCGGCGTGTCGATCGAGTAGACGTTCTCGCGCGGCTGCGTGCGGTCGAAGGCGTAGGTGTCCTGCTCCTTCCACGCCTGGGACCACTTGGCCTCCAGCCCCTCGAGGGCCGGCTTGTCCGGTACGCGGAGGGCCGTCGTCTCCGACGTCTCCGGGGACTGCTCGGCGGTGGGGGTCTCGGTCATGGGGGAATGTTACGAAAGCCGTCACACCTCGTTGCACCCGCGTCTGCCCTGCTCGCGTCGCGTGTCGCGCTGCCGCCCGGCGTGCGGGGTCCGCGTGTGGAACGCGTGGCTACCGTCGAGGTCACCCGCCCGACGAACCCGACGACCCTGGAGGCACCCTCCCCATGACCAAGCTCGCGATCATCTACTACTCGTCCACCGGCACCGTCGACGCCATGGCGCGTCGTCTCGCCGCGACCGCGGAGGCCGCCGGCGACGTCGAGGTGCGGCTGCGCCACGTCGCGGAGATCGCCCCGCAGGAGGCCATCGACAGCCAGGACGCGTGGAAGCAGCACCGCGCCGACGTCGCCGACGAGCCCGTGGCCACGCCCGACGACCTCGACTGGGCCGACGTCGCGCTCTTCGGCTCGCCGACGCGCTACGGCCACGTGACGAGCCAGCTGCAGGCGTTCATCGACACGCTCGGCCCGCTGTGGGCCCAGGGCAAGCTGGCCGACAAGGTCTACGCGGGCTTCACCGCCAGCCAGACCCACCACGGCGGCCAGGAGTCCACGCTCCTCAACCTCTACACCTCGTTCTTCCACTTCGGCGGCATCGTGGTCGCGCCCGGCTACACCGACCCGGTGAAGTTCGCCGACGGCAACCCGTACGGCGCGGCGAAGGTCACCGGCGCGACCACCGAGCTCGACGAGAACGACCTCGCGTCGCTCGACCACCTCGTCAACCGCACGCTCGCGATCTCCCGCCGTCTCGAGGCGGGCGGCAACGGCGCGAGCCGCGACAGCGCCTGACCCGCGTCGCCCGCGAGCAGCAGCACGACCCCGACCGCCCGCCCTCCCCGCCCGGGGAGGGCGGGCGGCGCCGATCCGGGCGCCGGACGCCCGCCGCCCTAGACTGGCGGGCGCGATGACTGACTTCGACCCCGACGCGACGGCGTCCCCGGTGGCCCGTGCCGCGCAGACCTACGCCGAGGTGGAGGACGCGCTCCTCTCCCGCTGGCCCGAGACGCGTCTCGAGCCGTCGTTGGACCGGATCCAGGCGTTCACCGAGCTGCTCGGTGACCCGCAGCGGGCCTACCGGGTCGTGCACCTGACCGGCACCAACGGCAAGACCTCCACCGCCCGCATGGTCGACGCGCTCCTGCGGGCCCGCGACCTGCGCACGGGGCGGTTCACGAGCCCCCACGTCGAGAAGATGAGCGAGCGGATCAGCATCGACGGCGAGCAGCTCGACGACGACGCGTTCGTGCGGGCGTTCAACGACGTCGCCGCCTTCACCCACCTCGTGGACGCCGACCAGCCCCACCCGCTGTCGTTCTTCGAGACCGTGGTCGGGATGGCCTACGCGGCGTTCGCCGACGCCCCGGTCGACGTGGCGGTCGTCGAGGTCGGCATGGGGGGCTCCTGGGACGCGACGAACGTCGTCGAGGCCGACGTCGCCGTGGTGACGCCGGTGGCGATGGACCACGCGCAGTACCTGGGCGACACCCTCGGGCAGATCGCCGAGGAGAAGGCCGGGATCATCAAGCCGGGCTCGACGGTCGTGCTGGCCGCGCAGGAGCCCGATGCCGCCGAGGTCCTCCTGCGTCGTGCTGCCGAGGTCGGTGCCCGCGTGGTGGCCGAGGGCGTCGACTTCGGGGTCGTCTCCCGAGCCCCCGCCGTCGGGGGCCAGGTGGTCACGCTGCGGGGCCTGCACGCGACGTACACGGAGCTGTTCCTGCCGCTCTACGGTGCCCACCAGGCGCAGAACGCGGCCGTCGCGCTCGCCGCGGCGGAGGCGCTGACCGGGGACACCCCGCTCGACGACGAGCTGGTGCGCACGGCCCTCGGCCAGACGACGTCGCCGGGCCGGCTCGAGATCGTGCGGCGGAGCCCGACGATCCTGCTCGACGCCGCCCACAACCCGGCGGGCGCCGAGGCGACGATGGCCGCGCTCGAGGACTCCTTCACCTTCTCGCCGGTCATCGGCGTGGTCGCGGTGATGGGGGACAAGGACGTGGAGGGCGTGCTCGCGGTGCTCGAGCCCCACCTGGCGCACGTCGTCTGCACCCGCAACTCGACCCCGCGCTCGCTGCCGGCCGCCGAGCTGGCGAGCCAGGCGCGGGGCATCTTCGGCGAGGACCGCGTCTCGGTCGCCGCCGACCTGTCCGAGGCCATCGACGCGGCCGCGGCGCTCGCCGAGGCGGGGGAGGCCCTCGGCGTCTCCATCGGCTCCGGTGCCGTGCTCGTCATCGGCTCCGTCGTCACCGTGGGCGAGGCCCGCGTCCTGCTGGGAGGTCACCGATGAGCCGTCGCGAGCGTCCCGAGGCGGAGCAGCGGGTCATCCCTGCCGGTGCCCCCGACGACCCCGAGCGGTTCAAGTCCCCCCGCCGCGGCATGGCGGCCGCCGTGCTCGTGCTCGAGGGCATCATCCTCGGCCTCACGGCGCCCGTGCTCGTGCGCTTCACCGACATCTCCGCCGGCGTCGCGATCGGCATCGGCGTGGGTCTCGGCCTGGCGTGCGTGCTGACGGCGGGGCTGCTCCGCAAGGAGTGGGGGTACGGCGTGGGCTGGGCCCTCCAGGTCGCCGCGCTCGCGCTCGGCTTCCTCGTGCCCGCCATGTTCTTCCTCGGCGCGATCTTCGCGGCCCTGTGGGCCACGGCCGACCTCATGGGACGCAAGATCGAGCGGGAGCGCGGAGCCGCGTGGGCGGCGTACGACGCGTCCCACCCCGACGCCCCCGACGTGCTCTCACAGGACTGAGCGCACCGCCGCCAGCGCGGCGTCGAGCTCGTCGTCGGTGCAGCCGCCGAAGCCGATGACGAGGCCGGTGCGCACGTGGGTGCGGCACAGGTCGGCGAGCAGCGTGAGGTCGAAGCCGGCCCGGCGCAGCGCGCCGTGGGCCGCCACGGTGGTCGCCGGCGGCAGCTCGAGGGTGGCGTACATCCCGGCCACCGGGCCGACGCCGGGCAGCGCGTCGGCCACGCGGGCCGCCCGCTCGGCGTACACGCGCCGCGCCCCGCGCACCGCCCGGTCGACGTAGCCGTCGCGCAGCAGGGCGAGGAAGGCCCGCTGCACCGGCCAGGCGGCCGTGTCGTGGGTGACCCGGCGGAACGCGTCGAGAGGCTCGACGAGCGCGGGCGGGGCGACCAGCCACCCGAGCCGCAGGCTGGGGGCGACGGTCTTGCTGGCCGTGCCCAGGTAGCCGACGCGGTCGCGGTCGAGGCTCGCCAACGCAGGGATCGGGGCGACGTCGTAGCGGAACTCCGAGTCGTAGTCGTCCTCCACCACGATCGCGTCCGCCGCGCGGGCCGCCGCGAGCAGGTCGAGCCGCTCCGCGCCGCCCAGGGGCGGGCCGAGCGGGTGCTGGTGGGCGGGGGTGGCGTACGCCGCGGCGCAGCCCGCGAGGTCCCGCACCGGTGTGAGCGCGGGGTGGTCGACGACCGTGCGGCCGGCGGCGCGGACCGTGGCGACGGCCGCGCGGTAACCGGGGTCGTCCATGAGCACGGCTCCCGGTCGCAGCACGGCGAGCAGGTGGCGCAGCCCGTCGGCGGTGCCCGCCGTGACCCGCACGTCGCCGGGGGCGACGTCGAGGCCGCGCTCGCGGGCCAGCCGTCCGGCCAGCGCCTCGCGCAGCTCCGGGAGGCCACGGGGATCGTCGTACCCCGCCGGGCGACGGGCCGTGCCGACCTCCCGCCACGCGCGATGCCAGAGCGCGGCGTGCCGGGGGTCGGTCCAGGGCGTGCCCGCGTCGAGGCGGACGAGCCGGGCGGGGTCGGGCTCCGACCGGCGGACCCGCGAGCCGGGGCCGGCGAGGTGGGCTGCCGCCGCGACGTACGTGCCCGCGCCGCGGCGCCCCGCGAGCCACCCCTCGGCGACGAGCTGGGCGTAGGCCTGCTCGACCACGGTGCGCGCGACGCCGAGGTCGGCGGCCAGGGCGCGGCTGCTGGGCAGGCGGTCGCCGTCGGCGAGGGTGCCGTCGGTGATGCGGCGCCGCACCTGGCGGGCGAGCTGCTGGCCGAGCGGCGTGCCGTCGGCGCGGTCGAGGACGAGGGGGAGCATCGGGAGTGGCCTGTCGGAATAGGTGCGGATTGGCTCATGATCCTAGGCCAACTGCCCGGGATCCTCGGGGGCATGAGCTCACTGTCACCGACCCCGCGCACCACCGTCACCCGCGGACGCAACCGTCTCGTCACCGATCGCGACGCGCTGCACGCCCTGCTCGCCGACGCGCTCGTCGCCCACCTCGGGTTCGTGGCGGGCGACCACCCCGTGGTGCTGCCGACCGCGTTCGGGGTCGACCTCGACGGGCCGGACGAGGGCGGTTCGCTCTACCTGCACGGATCGGTGGCCGCCGGGTGGCTGCGCTCGGTGCGCGGGGCGACGGTGTGCGTCTCGTTCACCGAGCTCGACGGTCTCGTGACGGCGCGGTCGGGGTTCCACCACTCGATGAACTACCGCTCCGCCGTCGTCATCGGCGTCGTCCGCGAGGTGGAGGACCCCGACGAGCGGGCGCGGGCGCTCGACCTCGTGGTCGACCAGATGGTGCCGGGCCGCGCCGCGACCCTGCGCCCGCCGACCCGCAAGGAGCTCGCCGCGACCGTCGTGCTCGCCGTACCCCTCGCCGAGGCCTCGATGAAGGCCCGCGCCGGCGGACCCGTCGACGACGAGGTCGACGTCGCGGCCGGGGTGTGGGGAGGCCACGTGCCCGTACGGCGCGTGCTCGGCGCCCCGGTGTCGGCGGAGGACTCCCACGACGAGGTGCCGCCGGACGTGCGGTCGCGGGTCGCCGCGGCCGGGTCAGTAGGGTTCGGCGCATGACCCAGCGCACCCTGGTCCTCCTCAAGCCCGACGCCGTGCGACGCGGCCTGGTGGGGGAGATCCTGTCCCGCTTCGAGGCCAAGGGCCTCAGCCTCGTCGCGCTCGAGCTCCGCACGATCGACGCGGAGCAGGCCGACGCCCACTACGCCGAGCACGTCGAGCGCGACTTCTACCCGCCGCTGCGCACCTTCGTCACCAGCGGCCCGCTCGTCGCCGCCGTGCTCGAGGGCGACGAGGCGATCGAGGTCGTCCGCGCGCTCAACGGCGCGACCGACGGGCGCAAGGCCGCACCCGGGACGATCCGCGGCGACCTGTCGCTGTCGAACCGCGAGAACCTCGTGCACGGCTCGGACAGCCCCGAGTCCGCCGCCCGCGAGATCGCCCTCTGGTTCCCGGCGCTCGCCGGCTGAGGCTCGGAACCCGCGACACTTTCCCCGGTCGACCGGGGAACGTGTCACTTGGACCATCGAACTTGATGGTCAAAGCGACACCTTCCCCGGTCAGCCGGGGAAAGTGTCGCCCCCTTCCATAACTGCACTTGTGGTGGCGCTGTGAGTCCCGTCACAATGCCGTGAGGGCCGTCGACGGCGGCGGCCCCGACCCTGGGAGGGACCTCCGCGTTGAACGCCATCTCCACGCCCGAGACCGACGCCCCCGTGAACGCCGCCCCCGCGCCGACCCTCGTCGACGACCGCCTCGCCTGGTGGGCGCGGCAGACGCCCGACGCCCCGGCGATGACCTACCGCCAGCGCACGTGGTCGTGGGCGCAGTGGGAGGACCGGGTGCGCCGCCTCGCGGGCGCCCTGGCCGCCGCGGGCATCGGTCGTGGCGACGTCGTCTCGTTCCTCGACAAGAACCACCCGGCCTGCGTGGAGCTGTCGCTGGCGGCGGGCTCGCTGGGCGCGGCCAACGCCATCGTCAACTGGCGCAGCGCGGGCGACGAGGTCGACTACGCCGTCAACGACTCGGGGGCACGGATCCTCGTCGTCGGTGCCGAGCTCATGCCCACCATCGACGCGATCCGGGACCGCCTGACCGACGTCGAGCGCATCGTGGTGGTCACCCCCGACGGCACCACGGAGGACGGCGAGCCCGACGAGTACGAGTCCTGGTTGGCCGCCAGCGAGCCCCGTGCCCGCGCGGCCGACGTGGAGCCCGACGACACCTGCCTCGTCATGTACTCCTCCGGCACCACGGGGCGGCCCAAGGGCGTCATGCTGACCCACCGCAACATGGTGAGCCACACGGTCAACGCCCACGACGGCTGGGAGTTCGAGCCGGGCGACGTCTCGCTGGTGGCGATGCCGCTGTTCCACGTCGGCGGGTCGTCGTACGTGCTCTTCGGCATCCACGACGGCATCCCGTCGATCATGGCGCGCGAGCCCGACGGCGCCTCGCTGGCCGGCGCGATCCTCGGCGGCGCCAACAAGACGTTCCTCGTGCCGGCCGTGCTGGCCCAGGTGCTGCAGTCCGGGCCCGACGCGATCAAGCTGTTCGGCGCCCTGACCGCCTACACGTACGGCGCGGCCCCGATGCCGCCGCCGCTGCTGCGGGCGGCGATGGAGGCCTGGCCGGGCACCGACTTCATCCAGGTGTACGGGCTGACCGAGGTCGCCGGCGTCGCGACCCACCTCATGCCCGACCACCACCGCGACACCGAGCACCCGGAGCGCCTCGTGTCCGCCGGAGTGGCGGTGCCCGAGATGGAGGTGCGGGTGGTCGACCCGACCGGCGCGGACGTCCCGACGGGGGAGAGCGGCGAGATCTGGCTGCGCGGGCCCCAGGTCATGAAGGGCTACCTCAACAAGCCCGAGGAGACCGCGAAGGTGCTCACCGCGGACGGCTGGTTCCGCACGGGCGACGTGGGTCGGTTCGACGACGGGGGCTTCCTCTTCGTGTACGACCGCATCAAGGACATGATCATCTCGGGCGGCGAGAACATCTACAGCCCCGAGGTCGAGCGCGTGCTGGCGGAGCACCCGGCCGTGCTCGAGTGCGCCGTCATCGGCGTGCCCGACGACCGCTGGGGCGAGACGGTGAAGGCGGTCGTGGCGCTCAAGCCGGACACCACCGCCACCGAGGAGGAGATCATCGCCTTCTGCCGCGAGCGCCTGGCCGGGTTCAAGTGCCCGCGGTCGGTCGACGTGCTCCCGGCCCTCCCGCGCAACCCGACGGGCAAGATCCTCAAGCGGGACCTGCGCTCGCCGTACTGGGACGGTCGCGGCTCCGCGATCGTGTGACGCAGCCGCGGTGGCGGGAGGGGACGGTCGTCCCCTCCCGTTCACCTCGATGCTCGATCATGCGCCGGTGACCGACCTGCTCGACCCGCTGCGCCGTGCCCACCTCGCCCCGCCGGAGCGCACCCTCGTCGACGTGCTCCGCGCGACCGTCGCCCAGGCAGCCGACGAGCCGGCGGTGGACGCGAGCGACGGCGTCCTCACCTACGCCGAGCTCGAGGAGTCCGCGACCGGGCTGGCGGCCGAGCTCGCGGGGCACGGCGTGGGCCCGGGCAGCAAGGTCGGCGTGCGGGTCACGTCCGGCACCACCGACCTGTACGTCGCGATCCTCGGCGTCCTGCTCGCCGGCGCCGCCTACGTGCCGGTCGACGCCGACGACCCGGAGGAGCGGGCGACCCTCGTCTTCGGCGAGGCCGACGTGGCGGCCGTGGTGGGGGACGACCTCGTCCTCGACGTACGCCGGCCGGGTGCGCCCCGCGAGCTCGCGGAGCCGTCGCCCGACGACGACGCCTGGGTGATCTTCACGTCGGGCTCGACCGGCAAGCCGAAGGGTGTCGCGGTCACCCACCGCAACGCGGCGGCCTTCGTGGACGCCGAGTCCCGCATGTTCCTGCAGGCGGCGCCGCTGGGCGTCGGTGACCGCGTCATGGCCGGGCTGTCCGTGGCCTTCGACGCGAGCTGCGAGGAGATCTGGCTGGCCTGGCGGTACGGCGCGTGCCTGGTCCCCGCCCCGCGGGCCCTCGTGCGCTCGGGGATCGACGTCGGTCCGTGGCTCGTCGCCAACCGGGTCACCGTCGTGTCGACGGTCCCGACGCTCGTCGCGCTGTGGCCCGCCGAGGCCCTCGAGCGCGTGCGCCTGCTCATCATGGGCGGGGAGGCCTGCCCGCCGGAGCTGGCAGCACGGCTGGCGCGGCCGGGGCGGGAGGTGTGGAACACCTACGGGCCGACGGAGGCGACCGTGGTGGCGTGCGGCTGCGAGCTGACGGGGGAGCCGCCCGTGCGCATCGGCCTGCCGCTCGACGGCTGGGACCTCGCCGTGGTCGACCCGGCCACCGGGGTCCCCGTGGCCGAGGGCGAGCCGGGCGAGCTGATCATCGGCGGGGTCGGCCTCGCCCGCTACCTCGACCCGGAGAAGGACGCCGAGAAGTACGCCCCGATGCCCACCCTGGGCTGGGAGCGGGCCTACCGCTCCGGGGACATCGTGGTCAACGACCCCGCGGGCCTGCTCTTCGCCGGCCGCGCCGACGACCAGGTCAAGCTGGGCGGACGCCGCATCGAGCTCGGCGAGGTCGACTCCGCCCTCCTCGCCCTGCCCGGCGTCCAGGGCGCCGCGGCGGCCGTGCGCCGGACGGCGGCGGGCAACCAGCTGCTGGTCGGGTACGTCGCGGTGGACCCCGACTTCGACCCCACCGCCTCCCTCGACCGGTTGCGCAGCTCGCTCCCGGCGGCGCTCGTGCCCCGCCTGGCGGTGGTGGACACGATGCCCACCCGCACCTCGGGCAAGGTCGACCGCGACGCGCTGCCGTGGCCGCTGCCGGGCGCGGCCGGTGCCGGCGGCGGCGCGGGGAGCCCCGACGACCTCAGCGACACCGAGTCGTGGATCGCCGAGCTGTGGCTGGAGGTGCTCGGCGCCGACGTCACGGGACCCGACGCCGACTTCTTCGACCTCGGCGGTGGCAGCCTCACGGCGGCGCAGATGGTCTCCCGCCTCCGCTCCCGGTTCCCGGAGGTCGCCGTGGGCGACATCTACGAGCGGCCCAGCGTGGGCGGGCTCGCGGCGTACCTCGACGGGCTCGCGGCACCGCAGCCCGCCGAGCGGGACCGCCCGGTCCGACCCATCCCCGTGAAGAGCCAGGCCGGGCAGGTGGTCGGCACCCTCGGCGTGCGCGCCGTCGGCGGCCTGCGGTGGGTCGCGTGGACGCTGGTCGCCTCGACCATCGCCGGTGAGGTCGCCGACCTCGCCTGGCTGCCGTCGGCCCCGTGGTGGGTCCTCCTGCTCCTGTGGCTCACCCTGCTCACCCCGCCGGGTCGCATCCTGCTCGCCGCCGGCCAGGCCCGCCTGCTGCTCGCCGGGATCGCCCCGGGGGAGCACCCGCGAGGGGGCAAGGTGCACCTGCGGCTGTGGCTGGCGGACCGCCTCGCCGACGAGATCGGCGCGACGGCGCTCGCGGGCGCGCCCCTCATGACCTGGTACGCCCGGCTGCTCGGCGCCCGCATCGGTCGCGACGTCGACCTGCACTCCCTGCCGGGGGTGACCGGCATGCTCACGCTGGGCAAGGGCTGCTCCGTCGAGCCCGAGGTCGACCTCTCGGGTTACTGGATCGACGGCGACGTCGTGCGGCTCGGCCCGATCGAGGTCGGGGCGCGGGCCCGGATCGGTGCCCGCAGCACGCTGTGCCCCGGAGCGCGCGTGGAGGCGGGCGCGGAGGTCGCGCCCGGCTCCGCGGTGTTCGGCAGCGTTCCGGCGGGCGAGTTCTGGTCGGGGTCGCCGGCGCGGCGTCGCCGCAAGGACGCGCGGGGGCCGTGGCAGGAGCGGCCGGTGCGCAGCCGGGCGTGGGTCGCGGCGTACGCCCTCGCCGCCGTCGTGGTCGGGCTCCTCCCGGCGGCCGCGATCGGCGTCGGCCTCCTCGTCGCGCTGCCGGGCCTCGGGGACGTCGACGGGTACGGCGCGCTGCTGGCCCACCTGCTCGTGCGGACCCCGTTCGCGGTGGTGCTGGCGCTGCTCGTGCTGGCGTTCCTCGTGTGGCTGGTGGTGCGGCTGTGCGGGGTCGGCGTGCGGGCCGGGGTGCACCCGGTGCGCAGCGGCCCGGCGCTCGCGGTCTGGACGACGATGCGCGTGCTCGACGAGGCGCGGACCTGGCTCTACGGGCTCTACGCCTCGTCCCTCACGCCGTTCTGGTTGCGTGCCCTGGGGGCGCGGATCGGCTCGGGGGTCGAGGCCTCGACGGTGCTGATGATCCCCTCGCTGACGCAGGTCAACGACCACTCGTTCCTGGCCGACGACACGCTCATCGGTGGCTACGAGCTCGGCGGCGGCTGGCTGCGGGCCGAGCGCGTCAAGATCGGCAAGCGCGCGTTCGTCGGCAACTCCGGCATGGCCGCTCCGGGCCGCAAGGTGCCGAAGGCGTCCCTGGTGGCCGTGCTCTCCGCGGCGCCGCAGCGCAAGACGGCGCGGTCGGGGGAGTCGTGGCTCGGCAGCCCGCCCGCCCCGCTGCGCCGCACCGCCGAGGACGGCGACGGCACCCGCACCTACGCCCCCGCCCGCCGCCTGCACGTCTTCCGCGCGCTCGTCGAGGTCTGCCGCGTCGTGCCCGTCGTGCTCGGCACGATGCTGGCGGTGACGGTCGTCGTGGCCCTGGGGGCGCTCCTCGACACGGGTGGGCCGGCCCTCGGTGCGCTCCTGGCCGTCGTGCTCGCCGGACCCCTGCTGGCGGTCGCCGGCCTCGTCGCCGCCGGTGTCGCGGTGGCGGCCAAGTGGGTGCTCGTGGGCCGCATGGGCCCGGGCCAGCACCCGCTGTGGAGCTCCTTCGTGTGGCGCAACGAGCTCGCCGACTCGTTCGTCGAGACGCTCGCGGTGCCGTGGTTCGCCCGCACCGTGACCGGCACGCCGCTGCTCAACCTGTGGTTCCGTGCCATGGGCGCCCGGATCGGGCGGGGCGTGTGGGTGGACACGCACTGGCTGCCCGAGGCGGACCTCGTCCACCTCGACGACGGCGCGACGGTCAACGCGGGCACGGTCGTGCAGACCCACCTGTTCCACGACCGGGTGCTCCAGCTCGACCGGGTGCGCCTGCGCCGGGGCGCGACCCTCGGTCCCAACAGCGTCATCCTCCCGGCGGCGGAGCTCGGGCGGCACGCTACGGTGGGCCCGGTGTCCCTGGTCATGCGCGGTGAGTCCGTCCCCGACAAGACAGCCTGGATCGGCAACCCGATCGGCCCGTGGGCCCCGGTGAGCGGCTCGTGAGCCAGCTCCCCACCGCCGACGACTACCTGCCCGGCCACGGCGACCGGTCCTGGTCGGCGCGCTCCTACGAGCTCGACCTGTCCTACAAGGTGGTGGGCAACCGCCTGGCGGGGGAGGCCCGCATCGACGTGGAGGTGCTCGAGCGCACCGACCGCCTCGTGCTCGACCTCGCCCACCTCGACGTCGCGAAGGTGACCGTCGGCGGCAAGGCGCCGGCGAAGTTCGAGAAGCGGCGCCACCGGCTGGTCGTGCGGCTGCGGGAGAAGGCGGCGGCCGGCACGCGCCTCGCGCTGGTCGTCAAGTACGGCGGCCACCCCCGCCCGGTGGTGGAGAAGCACCACGGCGACGCGGGCTGGGAGGAGCTCTCCGACGGCGTGATCGTCGCCGGCCAGCCCCACGGTGCGCCGACCTGGTTCCCCTGCAACGACCGACCCGACGACAAGGCGACGTACCGCATCACGGTCACCACCGACGTGGGCTACACGGTCGTCTCCAACGGCCTGCTCGACGAGCGCCGCCGCCGCGGGTCCAGCGAGTCCTGGACCTACGTCATGGACGTCCCCATGGCGACGTACCTCGCCACCGTGCAGATCGGGCGCTACGACATCGTCGAGCACGCGGGTCCCGTGCCGCTCTTCTCCGCCGTGCCCCAGGGCACCGGTCGCCACCCCACCGACGCGTACGACGCGGGCTTCGGCCGCCAGGCCGACATGCTGCGCGCGTTCGAGGGCTGGTTCGGGCCCTACCCGTTCGGCTCCTACGCAGCGGTCGTCACGGGCGACGACCTCGAGATCCCGCTGGAGAGCCAGAGCCTGTCGACCTTCGGCAAGAACTTCGTCTCCGAGGAGTGGGAGCAGGTGCGGCTCGTCGCCCACGAGCTGGCCCACCAGTGGTTCGGCAACATCGTGACCCTGCGCCACTGGCGCGACATCTGGCTCCACGAGGGCTTCGCCTGCTACAGCGAGTGGCTGTGGTCGGAGGAGTCGGGCCGCGAGACCGCGCAGTGGTGGGCGGAGCACCACCACGCGAGGCTCGCGGAGGCCGACCAGGACCTGGCCCTCGTCGACCCCGGTCCGGAGCTGATGTTCGACGACCGCGTCTACAAGCGGGGCGCCCTCACGCTGCACGTGCTGCGGTCCACCCTCGGTGACGACGCGTTCTTCGACCTGCTGCGGGGCTGGACCTCCGAGCACGCGGGCGGCTCGGTCACGACCGAGGACTTCCTCGCCTTCGCCGGCGCCCGCACGGGCACCGACGTGGCGGGTCTCCTGCGGCCGTGGCTCGCGCAGAAGAAGCTCCCCGCCCTCCCGCGCTGATGGGCCTGCCGCACCGCGCCGCGCGCTGGCGCCCCTGGCCGCACGCGGACCGGGAGGTCCGCAGCTGCGGGTGGCGTGGACACGTCACGTACGCCCCCGACGAGCCCGCGCTGGCGCGCCGGCTCGAGGTCGCGACGGCGGCCGGTCCGGCGTGGCGCTGCCTCCGCTGCGGTGCCTTCGTGCCGGGTGAGCCGCGCGGCCGCGGGCCCGCCGAGCAGGCGCCGGTCGTGCTGCGTGGTCGGCTGCTGCGGGACGCGTGGGTCCTGCGGCTGCTCGCCGTGGACCGCTTCGCGCGGGGCGGGTTCCTGCTCCTGCTCGCCGGGGTGCTCGTCTACTTCGACGAGCGGCGCGACGTGTTCCGCAGCTACGTCGAGCAGGACCTCCCGAGCTTCCGGCCGCTCGTCGACGAGCTCGGCATCGACCCCAAGCAGGGCATCGCGGGGATCGTGCTCGAGCTCTTCGAGGTCAGCCACGAGCGGCTCGTGTGGATCACCGTCGGGATCGCGGCGTACGGGCTCCTGCTGCTGCTCGAGGGCGTCGGGCTGTGGGGCATGCGGCGTTGGGGCGAGTACGTCGCCACGGCCGCCACCGCCGTCTTCCTGCCGTTCGAGGTGGCCGGGCTCGTCGGTCACCTCAGCCTGCTGCTGGCCGCGACCTTCCTCGTCAACCTGTTCCTGGTCGCCTACCTCGTGTGGACCAAGCGCCTCTTCGGCGTGCGCGGCGGCCGCCGTGCCTGGGACGCCGAGCGGCGCCAGAACTCCCTCCTCGAGGTCGAGGGCGCGGCCGGGTCCGCGGGGGGCTGAAGCCGCGTCGTACCGGGTCCGTGGGGTGTCCTGGAGCCGCAGAAGCGCGGATCGGCCCCTCGGCGCACTACCGTTGGGGGGTGAGCGACGCAGCAGACCCCGCAACGACCCCCGCAACGAACCCCGTGACCTTCGCCGACCTGGGCCTGGGCGAGACCGTCCTGAAGGCCCTCAAGGGTGTCGGCTACGAGAGCCCGTCGGCCATCCAGGCGCAGACGATCCCGCAGCTGCTGGAGGGTCGCGACGTCGTCGGCCTGGCGCAGACCGGCACCGGCAAGACCGCGGCGTTCGCGCTGCCGGTGCTGGACCGCCTCGACCTCAAGCAGAAGACGCCGCAGGCGCTCGTGCTCGCGCCGACGCGCGAGCTGGCCCTCCAGGTGTGCGAGGCCTTCGAGAAGTACGCCGCGGGCAGCCGCGTCAGCGTGCTCCCGGTCTACGGCGGTCAGGGCTACGGGGTGCAGCTCTCCGCGCTCCGCCGTGGCGTCCACGTCGTCGTCGGCACGCCCGGCCGCATCATGGACCACCTCGACAAGGGCACGCTCGACCTCAGCGAGCTGCGCTTCCTCGTGCTGGACGAGGCCGACGAGATGCTCAACATGGGCTTCGCGGAGGACGTCGAGACGATCCTCGCCGAGACGCCCGACGAGAAGCAGGTCGCGCTCTTCAGCGCCACCATGCCGGCCCAGATCCGCCGCCTGTCCTCGCGGTACCTCAACGACCCGGTCGAGATCACCGTCAAGGCCACGACGGCGACGGCCGCGAACATCACGCAGCGCTACCTCATCTGCAGCTACCCGCAGAAGGTCGACGCCCTGACGCGCATCCTCGAGGTCGAGAACTTCGAGGGCATGATCGTCTTCGTCCGCACGAAGCACGAGACGGAGACCCTCGCGGAGAAGCTGCGCGCCCGCGGGTTCTCGGCCGCCGCCATCAACGGCGACGTCGCCCAGGTGCAGCGCGAGCGCACGGTCAACCAGCTGAAGTCCGCCAAGCTGGACGTGCTCGTCGCGACCGACGTGGCGGCCCGTGGCCTCGACGTCGAGCGCATCAGCCACGTCGTGAACTACGACATCCCCACCGACACCGAGTCCTACGTGCACCGCATCGGCCGCACCGGGCGCGCGGGTCGGTCGGGCGACGCCATCTCGTTCGTGACGCCGCGGGAGAAGTACCTGCTCCGCCACATCGAGAAGGCCACGCGCCAGCCGCTCACGCAGATGTCGCTGCCCAGCGTGGACGACGTGAACTCGACCCGCCTGGCCCGCTTCGACGACCAGATCACCGAGGCGCTGGCCTCGCCGCGCGTGGGGTTCTTCCGTGACGTGGTGCAGCACTACGTCGCCCACCACGACGTGCCCGAGATCGACGTGGCCGCGGCGCTGGCGGTCGTGCTGCAGGGCGAGGAGCCGCTGCTGCTCGACCCCGAGTCCGACCGGGCGCGCGAGCGCCGCGAGCGGGCGGAGCGCCCCGAGCGTCCGGAGCGGGGCGACCGCCCCGAGCGGGGGGACCGACCGCAGCGGGGACGGGACGACTCCCGCGGGCGCCGCGGGGACCCGGACCGCCCGATGGCGACCTACCGCATCGCGGTCGGCAAGCGGCAGAAGGTGGAGCCGCGCCAGATCGTGGGCGCGATCGCCAACGAGGGCCACCTCTCGCGCCGCGACTTCGGGCACATCCAGATCCGACCGGACCACTCGCTCGTCGAGCTGCCGGCCGACCTGCCCGCCTCGACGTGGGACGCGCTGAGCGGCACCCGCATCTCGGGCAAGCTCATCGAGCTGACGCTCGACGAGGGCGCCCCCGCCGGTCGCCCGCACCGCTCCGACCGTCCCGACCGCGGCCGCCCGGCCCGCCGTCGCGACTGAGCCCCGCCCGACCCGCCCGACCCCGCTCGACCCCGCTCGACCCCGGGACGTCATGCGGAGCGGAGGCCCCGGCCGCCGCTTCGCATGACGTCCTCGAGGAGGGCCGGAAATGCACGCGTCCCCGACGTCCGTGGAGGACGTCGGGGACGCGTGCGGGCGGGGCAGCGGGCGTGCGTCAGGCCCAGCGCTCCGCGGCGGGCGTGAAGGTGAGCCCGCGGTCGCCCGTGTAGATCTGCTTCGGGCGGGCGATCTTCTGCTCCTTGTCCTGCACCAGCTCGTTCCACTGCGCGAGCCAGCCCGGCGTGCGGCCGATGGCGAAGAGCACGGTGAACATCTCCGGCGGGAACTCCAGCGCCTCGTAGATGAGGCCCGAGTAGAAGTCCACGTTGGGGTAGAGCTTGCGCTTGACGAAGTACTCGTCCTCGAGCGCGATCTTCTCCAGCTCCTGCGCGATCTCCAGCAGCGGGTTGACCCCGGTGACCTCGAAGACGTCGTCGGCGGCCTTCTTGATGATGCGGGCGCGCGGGTCGTAGTTCTTGTAGACCCGGTGGCCGAAGCCCATGAGGCGCTCGTCGCCGTTCTTCACGCCCTCGATGAAGGCGGGGATGTTCTCCTTGCTGCCGATGCGGCGCAGCATCCGGAGCACGGCCTCGTTGGCGCCGCCGTGGAGCGGGCCGAAGAGGGCGCCGATGCCGGCGGCCACGGAGGAGTACGGGTCGACCTGGGAGCTGCCGACGGAGCGCACCGCGTTGGCCGAGCAGTTCTGCTCGTGGTCGGCGTGGAGGATGAAGAGCACGTCGAGGGCCTTCACGAGGCGCTCGTCGGGCTGGTACTTCGACTCGCTCATCTTGAAGAGCATCGAGAGGAAGTTGGCCGTGTAGGACAGGTCGTTGTCCGGGTAGACGTACGGCTTGCCCTGCGCGTGCCGGAACGACCAGGCGCCCAGCGTCGGCATCTTCGCGATCATCCGCACGATCTGCATGTGGCGGTTGTCGGCGTCGTGGATGTTGCCCGCCGCGGGGTAGAACGTCGACAGGGCCCCCACCGACGCCATGAGCATCCCCATCGGGTGCGCGTCGTAGCGGAAGCCCTGCATCAGCGACTTGACGTTCTCGTGCACGAACGTGTGGAACGTGATCTCGTGCTCCCACGCCTCGTACTGCTCCTTGGTGGGGAGCTCGCCGTGGATGAGCAGGTACGCCACCTCGAGGAAGTTCGAGTGCTCCGCGAGCTGCTCGATGGGGTAGCCCCGGTACTCCAGGATGCCCTTGTCGCCGTCGATGTAGGTGACGGAGCTGCGGCACGACGCCGTGTTGGTGAAGCCGGGGTCGTAGACCGCCAGACCGGGCTGCTCGTCGTCGGACTTGATCTTGCCCAGGTCGGCGGCGCGGATGGTGCCGTCGACGATCGGAACGTCGTACTCCTGACCGGTGCGGTTGTCGCGGATGGTCAGGGAGGCGCCCGGAGTTCCTGCGTCGGTCACGTCGACTCCTCGTCGGTGCGTTCGGGCGGCAGCGCGCAACCGGTGCGCCTGCCGGATGGGATCGTCGCCTAACCTAGCCCTCCGGCCAGGCGCCATCCCCTTCGGGCTGGTTACCCGCGGGTACGTCGCGACGCGCCTCCGCGCGCCCGTTTTGACCCGCGCGTCCCCCGCCTCGTAGTGTTGCCGGTCGCGCCCCCTGCCGCGTCGTGACTCCCGGAGCCCTCCGGACGGTCGCGGTGCAGATCCGGACGGTCGCCCCCGACGAGGGGGAGTTGAGCCGGGCAGTGTTCGTCAGAGGTCGCGGAACCACCACCCGGCCGGGGGCTTCCCGGGCGGGTCCACGAACGAGAAGAAGGCACGACGTTGCGTACGTACGCCCCGAAGCCCGCTGACATCCAGCGCGAGTGGCTCGTCATCGACGCACAGGACATCGTCCTGGGCCGCCTCGCGGTCCAGGTCGCGAACCTGCTGCGCGGCAAGCACAAGCCGCAGTTCGCCCCCAACGCCGACACCGGTGACTTCGTCATCGTCGTCAACGCGGAGAAGGTCGCGCTGTCCGGCACCAAGAAGACGACCAAGCTCGCCTACCGCCACTCGGGCTACCCCGGTGGTCTCACCGCGACCCCGATCGGTGAGCTCCTGGAGAAGGATGCGCGCAAGGCGATCGAGAAGGCCGTGTGGGGCATGCTGCCGAAGAACCGTCTCGGCCGGCAGCAGCTGAAGAAGCTCAAGGTCTACTCCGGCCCCGAGCACCCGCACAGCGCCCAGCAGGCGAAGCCCTACGAGATCACGCAGATCTCGCAGGGTCGCTGACCCCCACCGCCACCGCGCACCCCCAGACTCCAGGATCAGTGAGGAACACCGTGAGCACTCCCGAGACCGAGGTCGAGGAGACCTACGAGGTCAACGAGCAGGGCGTCGCCTACAGCAGCGAGAGCGCCCCGAGCGCCGACGCTCCTGAGCGCATCGCCACCATCGCCCCCGCTGCGGCCACCGGCCGTCGCAAGGAGGCCGTGGCCCGTGTCCGCATCGTGCCGGGCACCGGCGTGTGGACCATCAACGGCCGCACCCTCGACTCGTACTTCCCGAACAAGCTGCACCAGCAGGTCGTCAACGAGCCCTTCGCGACGACCCAACTCGAGGGCCGCTTCGACGTCATCGCCCGCATCCACGGCGGTGGCATCACCGGTCAGGCCGGCGCCCTGCGCCTCGGCGTGGCCCGTGCGCTCAACGACGTCGACGTCGAGGCCAACCGCCCGTCGCTCAAGAAGGCCGGGCTGCTCCGTCGCGACGCCCGCGTCATCGAGCGCAAGAAGGCCGGTCTCAAGAAGGCCCGCAAGGCGCCGCAGTTCAGCAAGCGCTGATCGTCCCGCCGCGCGTCGGCCGCCCGGGTGTCGTCCTCGACGACACCCGGGCGTGCTGTTTCCCGCCCTGCCGGGGTCGCCGCGCGGTCCGTCCGGGCAGGGCGGGGAACGGAGCTCCTTCATGACGCGCCTCTTCGGGACGGACGGCGTCCGCGGACTCGCGAACGACGTCCTCACCGCCGAGCTGGCCCTCGACCTCTCCGTCGCCGCGGCGCACGTGCTGGCGGAGGCCGGCGCGCTCACCCACGCGGACGGCTCCCGTCCGCTGGCCGTCGTCGGCCGCGACACCCGCATCTCCGGCCAGTTCCTCGAGGCCGCCGTGGTCGCGGGCCTCGCGTCGGCCGGTGTCGACGTGCTGCTCCTCGGGGTGCTGCCGACCCCGGGGGTCGCCTACCTCACCGACGTGCTCGACGCCGACCTCGGCGTCATGCTCTCGGCCTCGCACAACCCCATGCCCGACAACGGCATCAAGTTCCTCGCGCGCGGGGGCGTCAAGCTGGACGACGCCATCGAGCGTGCGATCGAGGCCCGCCTGCGCGAGCCGTGGCAGCGGCCCACAGGGGCCGGCGTCGGGCGCGTGAGCACCCACGTCGGTGGCCACGAGCAGTACGTCGCGCACCTCGCCTCGACCCTCACCGCCCCCCTCGCCGGGCTGACGCTCGTGCTCGACTGCGCCGAGGGTGCGGCCAGCGAGGTCGGGCCGGCCGCCCTGCGCGCCGCCGGGGCCGAGGTCGTCGCCATCCACGCCTCGCCCGACGGCCTCAACATCAACGACGGCTGCGGCTCCACCCACCTGGGACCGCTGCGGGCCGCGGTCCTCGCGCACGGGGCCGACGCGGGCTTCGCCCTCGACGGCGACGCCGACCGCTGCCTGGCGGTCGACGCGCGGGGCGAGGACGTCGACGGGGACCAGATCCTCGCCGTACTGGCCCTCGCGATGCACGAGGCCGGCGAGCTCGCCGGCGACACCGTCGTGGCGACCGTCATGAGCAACCTCGGGTTCACCCGCGCGCTGGCGGAGCACGGCATCGCGGTCACGGCCACGCAGGTGGGTGACCGCTACGTGCTCGAGGAGATGAACGCCGCCGGACGCGTGCTCGGGGGCGAGCAGTCGGGCCACGTCGTCATGCGTCGCCACGCCACGACGGGAGACGGCCTCCTCACCGCGCTCCACCTCGCCCAGCGGATGGCCGTCACCGGGTCGTCGCTGGCCGACCTCGCCGGTGTCATGACGCGGATGCCGCAGGTGCTCGTCAACGTCCGCGGCGTCGACAAGGCCCGCACCGACGACGCGGAGCTCCAGGCCGCGGTCGCGGCCGAGCAGGACCGGCTCGGGGACTCCGGCCGCATCCTGCTGCGGCCCTCGGGCACCGAGCCCGTCGTGCGGGTCATGGTCGAGGCGACCACGGACGTCGAGGCCCAGGAGGTCGCCGACCGGCTCGCCGCGGTCGTGCGCGACCGCCTGACCCTGGCCTGACGCGCGCCGTACCGGGGTCGTGGCCCCAGCGCCACGGAAAACGGCCCGGTGGGGCCACGACTCAGGGGTGCTCGCCGACGGTCCGCGCGTGGGGGCGCCCCGGGTCGGGCTCGGCGGGCTCCTCGTCGCCCGCGCGGATCGCCTCGAGCTGGGCGCAGACCGCGGCGCCGTAGAAGAACGCGACCGACGACATCACCGCCCACAGGAGCAGCGCGATGATGCCGGCCAGCGGGCCGTAGACCGTGCTGAACGACCCCGAGAGGCCGACGTACGCCGCGAGCCCGGCCGTCGCGACGAGCACGAGCACCACGGTGACGGCCGACCCGAACGCCACCCAGGAGAGCGCCGGCTGGCGGCGGCGCGGTGACTTCTCCAGGAGCAGCGCGATGGTGACGACGAGGAGCAGGATGCCGGCCGGCCAGCGGCCGACGGACCAGGCGAGCACGGCCGCGTCCGACCAGCCGTACTCCGTCTCCATGGCCCGGGCGAACTCGCGCCCGGCCACGAGCAGCAGGAAGCCGAGCCCGACGGGGGCGGCGAGCACGGCGGTGAGGACGGCCGCGCGTCCGTACTTCGCCGGCGCGGGGCGGTCGCGCCGGATGCCGTAGATCCGGTTCGTACCGCGCTCCACCTGCGCCATCGCCACCGTCATGGAGAGCAGGGAGAACAGCAGGCCGCCCCCGAGGGCGATCTCACCGGCGAGCTCGGCGCTGTCGTCCCCCTCCTCGTCGGCGCCGGCGAGGGCGTCGACGAGGGCGTCGTCCTGGCCCGCGCCCGGGCTGACCGCGTCCACGGTGGCGGCGATGACCCGGGACGGCCGCTCGGCGTCGAGGTCGGCCGCGAGCCCGGTCAGCGCCAGGAGGAAGGGCACCACGGCCAGGGTCGCCTGCAGCGCCAGGGCGCGCGAGCTGCTGAACCCGTCGCCGTACCGGAAGCGCACGAAGGCCTCGGCCAGCACACGGCGGGGCCCGACCCGTCGCAGCAGGTGGAAGGCGTCGTCGGCGTCGAGCTCGTCACCGTCCAGCTCGGTGGTGACGGGGACGGTGCGCGCCGTGGTCATGGCGAGGGAGAGTACGCGTCGGCTCCCGGTCCAGACCGTTGCGGATCGGGGGATTGGGGGCCGGTCGGGGTGGGTACGCCTCGCCGGGCCGTCGCCGGGAGGGGGCGGCGACCGTGCCCACGAGGAGGAAACGATGAGCTACCCGAGCTACGGCGCACCGGCACAGGGCGGGGGGGCTCCCGAGTACGCCGGCATCGGCGTGCGGTTCGGGGCCTTCCTGGTCGACGGCCTGGTGGCGGGCGTGCCCTACGGCATCCTGGCCGGCATCGGCATCGCCGTCGCACCCGACCAGGCCGCGATCTTCACGAGCATCGGCCTCGTGGTGCTCTTCGGCGTGCTGGTCGCCAACATCTGGCTCGAGGGCACCAAGGGTGCCTCGATCGGCAAGAAGATGCTCGGCCTGAGCACCGTGGGGGCCGACACCCTGCAGCCCATCGGCTTCGGGAAGGCGTTCCTGCGCACGCTCGTGCGCGGCGCGCTCGGGGCCTGCGCGATCCTGCAGATCGTCAACGCGGTCATCGCCAACGGCGACAGCCGCAAGCAGTCGTGGCACGACAAGTCGGTCGGCAGCGTCGTCGTGCGCACCGCCTCGCTCGCGGGCGCCTCGGCCGGCGGCGGTTCCTACGCGGCGGAGTCCGGCTACGACCAGGGCGGCTACGAGCAGCAGGGCGGGTACGACCAGGGCGGCTACGAGCAGGGCGGCTACGACCAGGGCGGCTACGAGCAGTCGCCGTGGAGCCAGCAGTCGACGGGCTACGAGACCGGTTCCACCGGGTACGACGCGGCGCCGGCCTCGGGCGGCTACGAGCAGGCCTCGGGTGGCGACGCGGGCGGCTATGCGCCGTACGGGCAGCAGGACGCCCCGGCCGACCCCTACGCCCCGCCGGCGGGGGCGACGCCGAGCGCCTCGACGCAGCCCATCCCGACGGACGCGCCGAGCTCCCCGTCGTCGACCGGCGGGTGGGCCGCGCCCGCCGCTGCCGCTGGTGCCGCGTCCGGCCCGTCCGCGCCCGGCCAGCGGGCGAAGATCGTGCGTCTCGTCATGGACGACGGCACCGTGCTGCCGCGCGGTGAGCGCGTCGTGGTCGGCCGGTCGCCGGTCGACGCCGCCGGCGGCCTCTGCCACGTGCTGGCCGACCCGGGCCGGAGCCTCTCGAAGTCGCACGCCGCGTTCGTCCGCTCCGGCGAGGACATCACGGTCGAGGACCTCAACTCCACCAACGGGGTGGCCGTCTCGCGGGACGGCTCGGAGTTCCTCGTGCAGCCCGGTGCGGTGACGCCCCTGCGGGTGGGCGACAAGGTGCTCATGGGCGACCGCCACGTCGTCGTCGAGGAGATCTGACCGGCCACCGACCTGGCCCGGACGAGCTCGACCGGGGCCCGGGGCGAGCGGGATAACCGCTCGCCCCCGGCCCCGCGTGCGTCCTAGGGTCCCGGACCATGAGCGCCACGAGCACGGTCCGGGTCGAGCGGCTCGACCCTGCGTCCACCGGCTTCGACGAGGCCGCCCGTGCGTGGCACGGCGTCTACGAGGCGGCGTGCCGCTACGGGCGCGCCGGTCGGGCCAACACCTGGTCCTTCGCCCACCTGCGCGCGGGCGTGACCTCGGACCGTCCCGACCTGGTGCGGCACGCCTACGTGGCACGCGCCGACGGCGAGGTCGTGGGCGGCGGCATGCTCTCGCTGCCGCAGCTCGACAACCTCACGACGGCGAGCCCCGACGTCTGGGTGCCCGTCGAGGGGCGCCGCCGCGGGATCGGCCGCGCCGTCCACGCCGCCCTGGTGGCCGACGCGGTCGCGGCCGGTCGCTCCGTCCTCCAGGCGGCGGTCCACGAGGGCCCGGGGGAGCACGGCGAGGACCTCGGCGGCCCGGGGTTCTCGGCGGCGCTGGGGTACGAGGTCGCGCTCGTCGAGCTGCAGAGCCGGCTGGACCTCCCCGTGCCCGCCGCCACCCTCGACGCACTGGCGGCTGCGGCGGCGCCGCACCACGCGGCGTACACCCTGCGGTCCCGGCAGGGCCCGGTCCCCGACGACCTCGTGGCGTCGTACGTCGAGCTCGACGCCATCGTCGACGTCGAGGCCCCGTCGGGCGACCTCGACATCGAGCCGCTGCACGCGGACGTCGACGTCTGGCGGCACAAGGAGCGTGAGGCCGCCGCGCAGGGTCGGCGCAACGTGTCGACCGCCGCGGTGGCGCCCGACGGCGACGTGGTCGCACTGACGGAGCTGTGGGCGAACGACCACGAGCCCGAGCGGCTCAACCAGTGGAGCACCATCGTGCGCCGCGACCACCGGGGCCACCGGCTGGGCCTGGCGCTCAAGGTGGCCAACCACCGGCTCGCCCAGGAGCGCTTCCCCGAGGCACGGCAGGTCGTGACGTGGAACGCGGAGAGCAACGCGCACATGCTCGCCGTCAACGTCGACCTGGGCTTCCGCGTCGTCGAGCGGACCCGGTCGGTGCAGCTCCGTCTCGGGTGAGGCCGGGTCGGCTAGATTCACGTCTCGTGATCACCTTGGCGAAGGGCGCCAACGCGCCGCTGTCCGCGACGAACCTGTCCGTCACCGTCGACGTGGCGGCGTCCGCCGACCTCTCCGCACTGCTGGTGACGGAGGCGGGGAAGGTGCGCAGCGACGCCGACTTCATCTTCTACAACCAGCCCAGCGGCCCGGGCGTGACGTGCGTGCCCGCCTCGGGCGGCCAGGGCTGGCGCGTCGACGTCGACCTCACCGCGGTGCCGTCGGACGTGCACGCCGTGCGCCTCGTGACCTCCCTCGACGACGGCGGCCGGGTCTTCGGCCAGGTGGGCCAGCCCGTCGCCCGCATCGCCAGCGGCGGCCAGCCGGTCGCCGAGTTCCCGATGACGGGGCTCGACCGCGAGACGATCGTCGTGATGGTGGAGCTCTACCGGCGCAACGGGGAGTGGAAGGTGCGGGCCGTGGGCCGGGGGTACGACGGCGGCCTCGCCGACCTGATCCGCGACCACGGCGTCAGCGTCGACGACGAGCCTGCGACCCCGGCGGCACCCCCGGCTCCGGCGGCTCCGGCGGCTCCGGCGACGCCGAGCTACCCGCCCGCGCCCCAGCAGCCCCCGGCTGCGCCGAGCTACCCGCCGAGCGCGCCGTCGTACCCGCCGAGCGCGCCCAGCTACCCGCCCGCGCCCCAGCAGCCGCCGGCTGCGCCGAGCTACCCGCCGAGCGCGCCGTCGTACCCGCCGGCCGCAGCCCCGTCCCCGCAGCAGTCCCCGCAGCAGGCCCCGCAGCAGGCGCCGCAGGCGGGCGGCGGCGAGGTCAGCCTCCGCAAGGGTGCCTCGGTGTCGCTCCAGAAGGGCCAGCGCGTGCGTCTCACGAAGGACGGCGGCCAGAAGCTGACGCAGGTGCGCATGGGTCTCGGGTGGGACCCGGTCCGCAAGGGCGGTCTGTTCGGATCGCGCGAGGTGGAGATCGACCTCGACGCCTCGGTGGTGCTCTTCGCGAGCGGTCAGCCCGTCGACCTGGCGTTCTACAACAACCTCACGACGCGCGACGGCTCCGTGCGCCACCTCGGCGACAACCGGACGGGCGAGGGTGACGGCGACGACGAGACGATCGTCGTCGACCTCACGCGCGTGCCGGTGCACGTGGACGCGCTGGTGTTCATCGTGACGAGCTACGGCGGGCAGACGTTCCAGCAGGTGCAGAACGCGTTCTGCCGCCTCATCGACCACACCGACGGCGAGCTGGCGCGCTACACGCTGACCGGCGGCCTGCCGGTCACCGGCATGGTGATGGCGAAGGTCTACCGCGAGGGCGGCGACTGGAAGCTGCAGGCCATCGGTGACGGCCTCAACGCGAAGGTGCCGGGCGAGGCCGTGCCGCAGCTCGCGAAGTTCCTGTGAGGCGGGCCCGGCGATGACGACGTTGGTCGCCGGGCAGAACGTGCCCTGGCCCCACCCCGCCTGCCGCGTCGTGGCACCGGGGGTGGCGCTCGCGGTGCTGCCGCTGGGTGCCGACGGACGGGTCGTGGACCCCGCCCACGTCGTGCACGCGGCGGGCGAGGTGCACCTCGGCCTCGCGGACGTGCCGGCCGAGTGCGACCGGCTGCTCGTCGTCGGCCTCGACCCCGGCCCGGCTCGGCTCGACCTCCTCGACGGGGCCGGCGCGCCGGTGCTCGGCGTGGACGTGCGTCCCGATCCGGCGGCGTCCCGTCCGCGGGTCGTCGCGCTCGTCGAGGTCTACCGGCGTGCGGGGGCGTGGAAGGTGCGTGCGGTCGCCCGCACGTACGCCGCGGGTGCGGCCGATGTCGAGCGGCACCACGGCGTGCCGACCGGGGTGCTGGTGGGGTCTGCTCCGGTGGGGTCTGCTCCGGTGGCACCCGTTCCGGCGGCACCCGTTCCGGCGGCACCCGTTCCGGCGGCGTCGTCGCCCGGGGAGGTCGATCCGGAGCGCGCCGTGCAGCTCGTCGGGATGGTGCTCCAGGACGCCGCGCGCAGTGCCGCGTCGTACGAGTCGAGCGTCGCGTTCGCCGACGGCCAGCTGGAGCGGGACCTCGACGCGCTGGTCGCCGACCCGGCGCTCCGGGCGTCGGCGGCGGGCGAGGCCGCGCGGTCGCGGGCGCAGGTGCGCCGCGACGACCTGGTGCGGCGGGCCCGGGAGGCGCACCTGCGCGACCTCGCGGCGCTGCGGCGCGAGGTCGCGGACATCGAGCGAGCGCTGCCGCCGGCCATCGCGCGCTGGGACGTCGCCCCCGCGGCCCCGACGGCGCCGACGCCACCGGCCCCGCCGCCCGCCGTGCGCGCCGGCGACATCACGCTGCCGCACCTTCTCGACGTCCCGGGTGCCGACTTCCGGCTGCCGATGATCTGCGGGGTCCCGGGGCGTCCGCTCCTCGTGACGACCGACGAGGGCGGCGACGCGGCCGCGACCGCCGTCGCCCGCACCCTCGCCCTGCGCGCGGTCCTGTCCCTCCTCCCGCACCGCCCCCGGCTCGTCGTGGTCGACCTGGGCGGCACGCGGGGCGACGTCGGGCTGCCGCCGGGGGTGGGCGGCCCGGCGGTCATCGGCGCGTCCGGGCTGACGCGTCTGCTGGCGGACCTGGTGCAGCGGGCGGAGCTCGTCGCCGTCGCCGACCGGGAGCGCATGCTCGACGCCCTGGACCCCGAGCTCGCCCGCCCCGTCGTAGTGCTGCTGCTCGACGTGCCGACCTTGTGGGAGAGCGAGGCGGTACCCCTGCTCGACACGCTGGTGGCGGGGCCGGGGTACGGCGTGCAGCTCGTGCTCACCGGGCCCGGCGAGGTGCCCCGGGTCGGCAGCGACGCCGAGCGACGTCTGCTCGCCCGCGCCTGGGACGCCTCGCTGCGCCTGCCGAGCGGCGTCGGGGGCCACCTCGCCGACACGTTCGCCGGGGTGTCCTGGACGTTCCTGCCCGACACGGGTCCGCCCGACCCGCTCGCCCTCACCCGCCTGCTCGGCGCCCACGCTCCGCTCGACGGCTGGCGCGACGGGATCGTGCCGCGGGGATGACCGCGTCGATCCGCGAGCCCGGGCCCGACGACGCCGAGGCCCTGGCCGACCTGCACGTCGCCACGTGGCGCGAGACCTACGGGCACCTGTTGCCGCCCGGCTTCCTGTCCGCGGCGTACGTCGAGGGGCGACGCCGGATGTGGGTGCAGGTGCTCGGCCGACCTCGCGACGACGTGGTCGTGCGGGTGGCCGAGGGGAGCAGCGGCCTCGTCGGCTTCTCCTGGGCCGGGCCTCCGCTCGAGGCGCTCCCGGACGGCGGGCGGTCGCGTCAGCTCTACGCGCTCTACGTGCGCGCCGCCCACCACGGCACCGGTGTGGGGCAGCGCCTCCTCGACGAGGCGCTGGGGGCCGAGCCGGCCGTGCTGCGGGTGGTGCGGGACAACCCTCGTGCGGTCGCGTTCTACCGCCGCAACGGCTTCGTGCGCGACGGGCTCGAGGAGGTCGATCCCGCGACGCCCGCGATGGTCGAGGTGCGGATGCGGCGCCCCCCGGGGATCTGACGCGTCGAGCTTGGTCGTACGCCGCGGCAGGAGCGTCGAGTTGTCAGGTACGCCGTGGTGCGAGTCGGGGAGGCGTCGCTGCGTACGTGACAACTCGCCGCTGGCCGCGGAGTCGGTCATCCACAGATCACCATCCAGAGGTGGTGATCGTATGTCTGTTCGACTAGGGTCGGGGGCATGGATCGGGGGACCCACACCACAGCGACCGCGTTGATCGACGCGGTCCGCGAGCGCACGCACGAGGCTCGTGTCGCGGAGGCGGCTGCGTTCGTCGCGGTGGGTGACTGGGCGGCGGCACACACGTCCTCCGAGGTCGTCGGCGATCCGATCACGACGCTGGGCGAGTGGGACTCCGAGGCTCTGTCGGGTGATCAGTTCCTCGAGCTGGGTGGGCCGGGGGCGCCGGTGGTGGCGGAGTTCTGCATCAGCGAGGTCGCGGCCGCCCGGGGTTGCTCGTTCGACGCTGCCCGTCGCCTGGTCGGGGACGCGGTCGAGCTGCGGTACCGGCTCCCGTGCGTGCATGCCCGGGTCGCGGCGGGCGAGGTCGACGTGTGGCGGGGCCGGCGGATCGCCCAAGCCACCCGGACGCTGACCTTCGAGGCGGCCGGGTTCGTCGACCGGCACGTCGCGTACGTCGCGGGCAAGGCCACCGGTGCCGAGGTCGACCGGTTGGTGGCCGAGGCCGCGGCCAGGTTCGACCCCGAGACCACCGAAGCCGAACGGCATGCGGCTGACGGGGATCGGTACCTGTCGATCGACCTCGGCGACACGGCCTATGCGGACCCGTTGACCGGGACGCTGCGCGGCACGGTGAACGTCCACGGCAGCCTGGATCTGGCGGATGCGCTCGACCTGGAACGGACCGTGGCGCACGTCGCCCGCCAGTTGGGCGAGCTCGGCTGCGACCCGAACCTCGACATCCGACGCTCGATGGCCCTCGGTGAGATCGCACGGCGCTGCGACGGTGTCGCGACGTTGGAGTACGACGTCGAGCAGCCGCCAACGCGAGCGCGGCGCGAGGTCGTGCTGTTCGTCCACCTCGACCAGGCCGCGATCACCGGCACCCTGAACGGGATCGGCCCCCGGATCGATGCCTGCACCGGGATGACGGGCATCGACCTCGCGAGGCTCGACACCCCCGGCGCACCCCGTGGGGCCGTGACGGTCGAGCAGGTCCAGTCCTGGTGCGCCGCACCGGACACCACCGTGACCGTCAAGCCGATCATCGACCTCACCACCGAAGACGCCGTGAACGGTTACGCCCCGCCCGACCGGATCGCCGACCACGTCCGGGCCCGCTGGCCCAGGTGCGTCTTCCCCTACTGCACCCGCTCCTCACGCACTGCCGACCTCGACCACTGCGACGCCTATGAGCAGCACGGACCGCTCGGTCAGACCTCGACCCGCAACCTGTTCCCGCTCTGCCGACGCCACCACCGCATGAAGACCCACCGCGAACTGAGAACAGGCAACCGGTGGACCTACCGGCCCACCGATCCCAACGCCGGAGAGCCGCCGAACGCCGTCATCTGGACCAGCCCGCTCGGCCTGCGCTACCTCGTCGACCGCGACGGCACCCGACCCTGGCCACCAGAAGCGACCTAGCGCCCGCCCGCTGCCCGCCGAGCCGCCCGTCCACACCCCGTGGCCGGGCGGCGAAGCATGCCGGCAAGCGAAGAAGCCACACGCCGACTAGGTGTGATGTCCAGGGAGGTTGTACCGACCAGCGTCGGTGAGCCTGTCTGAAAGGTGAAGGCCTCCGGATGTGAAGTGGAGCTGTCTAAGGAACCGCTTCACACACCAGGAGGCCTTCGTGTCCCACGC
>NZ_JAAGXA010000019.1:0-10207 GCF_010686755.1 Nocardioides zeae
CCACGACCCGGATCAGGTGCGGGCGAGGCGCAGCGCGTGCCACGCGGCGGCCGCGACCAGGAGCGCGGCGACGAGCGCCACGAGCCCGGCCACGACGCCGTCGAACGCCACGGCGTGCAGGCCCTGCGGCACGCGGTCCACCGCGGTCACGAGCGCGACGAGCGCCGCTGCCCCCACCGCCAGCTCGAGCAGGGGCACCGCGGTGACCCGCGGAGGTACGTCGCGGGCCGGCCGCGACCGCAGCCAGAGCACCGCCGCGCCGGCCACGAGGGCCATCCCGACGATGCCCGAGCCGTACTGCAGCCACTTGCCCCCCGGCAGCGGCCCCTGCTGCGCCGCCAGCCACGGGACCGCCTCCCAGCCCCAGCGGCCGGGATGCGTGAAGGAGTCCCAGGCGACGTGGGTCAGTGCGCCGACCGCCCCCGCGACGGGCACCCAGGCCCACGCCCGCAGCGGCAGGGCGACGTGGGGGGCGAGGCGGCGGCGTACCGGCGCGGGCGCGAGCCCGACCAGCGCGTCGCGCACGACCGCGAACCAGACGAGCACGACCGCCGTGGTCGCGAGCGGGGCGTAGACGGCGACGCCCAGCGCCGAGTGCGTCACCCCGTACGCCGCCTGCTCGCCCGCGAAGAGGGGCACGTCGGGCACCATCGTGCCGACGACGAGCGGCGTCAGCGGCAGTCCCCAGCGGGCGGTGAGCCGCGCCAGCGGCAGCACGAGCGCCGGGTGGGCGACGGTGATGGGCACGGGCGCGAGCCTACGATCCGGGTATGCCGATCGTCGTCGCCCTCCACGTCGCGCCGGCCCACCGGTCGCCGATGGTGCCGGTCGACGAGGTCGAGGCCGTCGCCGGACGCGGGCTCGTCGGCGACCGCTTCTTCGGCGCCCGCCACCGGCACGTGACCGTGCAGACCGCCGACGACCTGGCGAGCGCCGCGCGGCGGCTCGGCCGCGACGTACCGGCTCCGCGCACGCGGCGGAACGTCACCCTCGACCACGGCCCGCTCCCGACGGCGCCCGGATCGCGCCTGCGGCTCGCCGGCCTCGACCTGGAGGTCGTGCGCGTGGCGGCACCCTGCCGGATCATGGACGACGAGCTCGGGCCCGGCGGCAAGATCGCGCTCATCCGCCGCGGCGGGGTCGTGTGCCGGCTGCTCGACTCGGGCGTCGTGCGGCTCGGGGACCCCTGCGACCTCGAGCCGCCGAACGAGGACCGGTTGTTCTGAGCGACCGGCGTTCTCAGGCCTTGAGCCGGTGGGGGTCGGCCGGGTAGACCCCGAGGATCTTGACCTCGTGGGTGAAGAACCGCAGCTCCTCGAGCGCGCGGGCGAGACCCACGTCGTCGGGGTGGCCGTCGACCTCGGCGAGGAACTGCGTCGCGGTGAAGTGGCCGCCCACCATGTAGGACTCGAGCTTCGTCATGTTGACGCCGTTGGTGGCGAACCCGCCGAGCGCCTTGTAGAGCGCCGCCGGGAGGTTGCGCACGTGGAAGACGAAGCTGGTGACGACGGGTCCGTTGCCGGCGGCCGCCCGCTGCGGCTCCGGGGAGAGCACGACGAAGCGGGTGGTGTTGTGGTCCTCGTCCTCGACGTCGGCGGCCAGCACCTCGAGGCCGTAGATCTCCGCGGCCAGCGGCGGCGCGATCGCGGCCTGCGTCGGGTCGCCCGACTCCGCGACCTCGCGCGCCGCGCCCGCGGTGTCGCCGGAGATGACCGGCCGCCACCCGTTGCCGGTGATGATGCGGCGGCACTGGCCCAGCGCGTGCACGTGGCTGTGCACCGTGCGGATCGTCTCCGTCGTGGCGCCGGGCACGGCCATGAGGTGGAACTGGATGCGCAGGAAGTGCTCCGCGACGATGTGGAGGTTCGTCGTCGGCAGGAAGTGGTGGATGTCGGCGACGCGACCGGCCAGCGTGTTGTCGATCGGGATCATCGCCAGGTCGGCGTCACCGCGCTCGACGGTCGCGAACACCTCCTCGAACGAGGCGCACGGCACGGCCTCGAGCCCGGGGTAGTGGCGCTGGCAGACGATGTGGGAGTTCGCGCCGGGCTCACCCTGGTACGCGATCCGTCGAGTTGTCACGATCGCTGATCCTCGCACCGCCGGTCACCCGCCGTCGCGGCAGTATCAGCGCACGATCAGCGAAGGACGTCCCAGCGGCCCAGCAGCGTGCTGTCCTCCTCGAGCAGCAGCTGCAGGTCGAGGGCCGCGTCCACGGGCGGGCCGGCGGTGATCCGCGGCCGGTCGCCGCCGACGATCCGCGGCACGTACGTCGCGCACAGCTCGTCCGCGACGTCACTGGCCAGCAGGTCGCGCAGCAGGTGCGGACCGCCCTCGGCGAGCAGGCGCACGAAGCCCTGCTCGACGAGCCGCTGGCGCAGCGCGGGGAGGTCCACGCTGTGCGAGCCGAGCACGAGCACGTTGTCCTCGCCGAGCACCGAGCGCGCCTCGGTCAGCCCGTCCGCGGTCGCGCAGGTCGCGAGCAGCACCGCGCCGCGCTCCGCGTCGCGGAGCTGATCGGGCACCTGGCCGCGACGGCTCACGAGCACCAGCGGCAGCTCGCCCGCCTGGTAGGTCTCCGCCGCCGCGGTGCCCGCACCGACCACCACCACGTCGGCCAGCGACCGGATCGCGCGGAACACCCGGTTGTCCGCCGGGGTGTGGATCGAGTCGGACCGCTCGGAGTCGCCGGTCGCCGCCCCGTCGACGGTGCTCACCATGTTGACCCGCAGCCAGTCGCGTCCCGCCGGTGGTGCGTAGAGCGTCGCCAGCTGGTCGTCCGACACCTCGGTCGCGCCGTCGTGGGCCGGGTTGCGTCGGTCGAGCAGCACGCGCACGGGGGATCTCCTCGGAGGTCGGGATCGGGTGGAGGGTCGGGCCGGGGAGCGCCCACCCTACGACCGGTGCCCGAGGAGTCGAGTACTCGTACTCACCCCGCCTGAGTCGCCCGGTCGTCGTGCCGCGCGCCCGTCTGCGGCGGAATGGGGGGCATGCTCTTCGCCGACCGCACCTGCTGCCCCGACTGCCGTTCCGCGCTCGTCGCCGGGCGTGACGAGTGCCCCCGCTGCGCGATCCGCCTGACCGGTGAGGTCGCCTGGCAGCTGTTCGCCACGCTCGAGCGGGCCGACCGGCTGGTCCTGCGCCTGCGCGCCGAGGCCCGGTCCCGCGCGGCCGCGCCCGTCGCTGCTTCCGCCGCTGCTTCCGCCGCTGCTTCCGCCGCTGTCGGCGTCGCCCCGGCCGCCGCTCCCCGCGCGGGCGCCACGTCGATGACGGCCGGGCTCGCGGCGTACCCGCGCCCGGCGGCCCGGACCGCTGCCCCGACCACCGCGCCGGACGCCCCGCAGCGCCGGGGGATGCTCGAGTCGGGCGTGCCGAAGCTGCTGCTGGGGCTCGGCGCCGCCTGCCTCCTCGTGGGGGCGCTCGTCTTCCTCGCGGTGGCGTGGGTGCTCATGGGCGTCGAGGGCCGCACGGCGGTGCTCGCGGGGACGACCGTGGGCGCCGGGGCGCTCACGGCGGTCCTGGCCCGTCGCGGGCTGCCGGCCGCGAGCGAGGCGCTCGCCGCGGTCACCGCGGGCCTCACGCTGCTCGCCTGCATCGGCGCGGACGCCGCCGGCTGGCTCGGCGACCCGCCCGACGGCGTGCTGCCCGTCCAGGTGGGCGGCGTGCTCGTCGCGCTCGGCGCGTCGCTGGCGCTCGGCGCGCGGCGCACGCCGCTGGGTCGCCTCCTCACCGGCGAGGCGGTCGTCGTGCTGGGAGCGGTGCTCGTGACGACCGGTACGACGATGGCCGCGCCCGCCGCGGAGCTCGGCCTCGTCGTCGGGACGCTCCTCCTCGGCGGGCTCGCCCTGCTGGCACGCCTCGTCGGGCTGCGCCTCCTGCCGCCGCTGGCCGCCGGCACCGCCGGGCTGACCTGGCTGCTCCTCGCCGGGGCCGGTCTCGTGCGGGCGGTCGCCGACGTCTCCGTCGCCGCGCTGTGGGGTCGTGCCGAGGCGTGGCCGCTGGTCGCGGCCACCGTGCTCGCGCTCGCCGCGACGGCCGTCCCGTTCCTCCCCCGCGCCCTGCGGGTCACGGCGCTCGGTGCCGCCGGCACCGTCCTCGCCCCCGCCCTCCTCCTCCCGCTCCACGCCGTCTCGTTCGACGCCGGTGTCGTCGGCTGGTCGCTCCTGCTGCTGCTCGTCGCGGCGTCCGCGCCGCTCGTCCGCACCGGCTGGCGGGCGGCGCTCGCCGGGCCGGGCGGGGCCGCCGCGCTGGTCCCGTTCGTCGCCCTCGTCGACGTGCTCGGCCGGGCCACCGACGCCGTGCTGGCGCCGACGGGCGACCTCCGCCTGCCCGGCGCCGCGACCCTCCTGACCCACCCGTGGCTGGCCCTCCTGGTCGCCGCGGCCCTGGCTGCCGCCGTCCTGGCGGTGCTCGACCAGCACGTCCCCGCGTCGCGCGGGGACCGCGGGGGCGTGCTGCCGCCGACGACCGTCCTCGTGACGGTCGCCGGGCTCCTCGCGGCGACCGGGGTGGCGGTGACGGCGACGTACGCCGTGCCGCTCGCCCTGGTCGTCGCCGAGCTCCTCGTGCTCGCGGTGACCGCGGCTGCGCTCGCCACGCCGGCCGCGCTGCGTCACCACCGGCGGACCGCGAACGCCGCCGCCGGCTCCGCCCTGGTCGCCGCGCTCGCCGCCGTCCTGGTCGCGACGCCCGGCGCGGGTCTCCAGGCGAGCGCCCTCGTCGTGCTGGTCGGGATCGCCGCCGGCACCGCCGCCCTCCTCCGCACCGGTCTCGGGACCCTCGCCCTCGCCGTCGTCGCCCCGGCGGCCGCCCTCCTCGTGGTCGACCTCGGACGGGTCGCCGCGCAGCCCGCCGAGCCGGTGCTGGCCGTCGCCGTGGCCGTGCTCGGCCTGCTGCTCGTGGCGGTCGCCCGACCGGTCAACGAGGTGGTCGTGGCCCTGACGGCGGCGGTGCTGACCACCGCGGTCGTGGTGGGCGACGACCCGCTGACCTGGCTGGCCGTGCACCTCACCCTCGCCGGGGGGTCCGCCGCCGTCGCCGCCCTCGTGCGCCCGACGCGCCGACCCCTCGCCTGGGTCGGCGGCGCGCTCCTCGTCCTCGCGTCCTGGGTGCGGCTCACCGACACGGGCGTCTCCGGCCCCGAGGCCTACACGCTGCCGGCGGCCCTCGTGCTCCTCGCGGTGGGCGTCGTGGCCCTGCTGCGCGACCCGCGCCGCGGGAGCACCGCGACACTGCTCGGCGGGCTGGCGCTCGCACTCGGTCCGAGCACGCTGCTGGCCCTCGACGATCCGGCGGGCCTCCGCGGCCTGCTGGTGGCGCTCGCGAGCCTGGCCCTCGTGCTCGGCGGGGCGACGCTCCGCTGGAGCGCTCCCCTCGTGGCCGGTTCCGTGGCCGGCGCCCTGCTCCTGCTGCGCGCGCTCGCGCCGTACGCCGCGGAGCTGCCGCCGTACGTCGTCATGATCGCCGCCGGGGCACTGCTCGTGACGGTCGGCGTGACGTGGGAGAGCCGGCTGGCCTCCCTGCGGCGGGGGCGGCGGTACGTCGCGCGCCTCCGGTGACGCCCACGCGTCCCGCGTCGGGGCCACCGCGTCATAGGCTGGGTGTCGCCCACGCCACACCCCCGGCGTCGGCGGCCCCGCGTCGCCCACCCCCGCGACGCCCGACGACAGGAGCGCCATGAGCACCACCCCCTCCGCGAGCCCCTCGACCGACGTGTTCGAGCTCGCCGCCGGCCACGAGCAGGTCGTCTTCGCCAACGACCCCGCGACCGGGCTCCGCGCGATCGTCGCCGTGCACTCGACCGCGCTCGGTCCCGGTCTCGGCGGCACCCGCTTCCACCCCTACGCCTCGACCGAGGAGGCGCTGCGCGACGTGCTCGACCTGTCGCGCGGCATGTCCCACAAGGCGGCGCTCGCGGGCCTCGACCTCGGCGGCGGGAAGGCCGTCATCATCGGCGACCCCCGTCGCGACAAGTCGGAGGCGCTGCTGCGGGCGTACGGGCGGTTCGTCCAGTCGTTGGGCGGCCGCTACCTCACGGCGTGCGACGTGGGCACCTACTCGGCCGACATGGACCACGTCGCCCGGGAGTGCGACTTCGTCACCGGCCGCACCGTCGCCCACGGCGGCGCCGGGGACAGCTCGGTGCTGACGGCGTACGGCGTGTTCCAGGGCATGCGGGCCGCCGCCCAGCGGCTCTGGGGCGAGCCCACCCTGGCGGGTCGCACCGTCGGCGTCGCGGGGGTCGGCAAGGTGGGGCGCCACCTCGTGGGCCTGCTGCGCGAGGACGGCGCGGACGTCGTCGTCACCGACGTCTACGCCCCTGCCGTCGAGGCCGTCCTCGCGGACCACCCGCACGGGGTGCGGGCGGTCGGCTCCACCGACGAGCTCGTGCGCGAGGACCTCGACGTCTACGCGCCCTGCGCGCTCGGCGGCGCGCTCGACGACGACACCATCGGCGTGCTGAAGGCGCGGGTCGTCTGCGGCGCCGCGAACAACCAGCTGCCCCGGCCCGACTCGGCCGACCGCGTGGCCGACGCCGGCATCCTCTACGCCCCCGACTACTGCGTGAACGCCGGTGGGCTCATCCAGGTCGCCGACGAGCGCGAGGGCTTCTCGTTCGAGCGCGCGCAGCAGCGCGCCTCGGGCATCTTCGACACCACGGCGGCCGTGTTCGACCTGGCGGAGAGGGAGCAGGTGACCCCCGCCGTCGCCGCCGACCGGCTGGCGGAGCAGCGGATGCGCGACGTCGGCCGCCTGCGCGGCATCTGGCTGGGCGCCTGACACCGCGCAAGTGACGGCACCCCCAGGCTCGTCGAGCCTGGGGGTGCCGTTCTACAAGACGTCAATCACGAGGTGGGCGGTAGTCGGCCCAGTCGCCGAAGTCATCCGGCTCGGTCGTGTCGTCGTCGTCGCTACCGCCATGCAGCTCCCGCGCGAGAGCACCGAGATCGGTGTCGTGCGTGCGGTACTTCAGGTCGCGTGCGACCTTCGCCTGCTTGGCCTTTGCTCGGCCGCGCCCCATAGGGTCGACCCCCTCGCGCTTGGCCGGGGCTCGGAGGCACCCGGACTAGTTGTCTGTGTCGTGGGGGCAACGCTACCTGTTCGGTGGTCGTTCCCGCACACTCGGCAGCACTTTGGACGTACGCCCTGGGCGAAACGGCCTCGCGACCGCGGGGAGCCCGCCCGGGTCACCCCAGCTGGCGGCGCACCTCGGCCGCGACCGCAGCCCCGTCGGCACGGCCCTTGACCTGCGGCTGGACCACTCCCATGACCTTGCCCATGGCCCGCATGCCCTCCCCCGCGGCCCCGGTCTGCTCGATCGCGGCCGTGACGATCGCCTCGATCTCGGCGTCGCTCAGGCCCTCGGGGAGGTAGACGGCGAGGACCTCCGCCTCGGCCCGCTCCTTCTCCGCGCTCTCCGTGCGCCCGCCCTCGGCGAAGGCGGCCGCCGCCTCGCGGCGCTTCTTCGCCTCCTTCTCGAGGATCCCCAGCACCTCGGCGTCGGTGAGCTCGCGCGACTCGTCGCCCGAGACCTCGGCGTTGGTGACCGCCGTCAGCGCCATCCGCAGCGTCGAGGCGCGCAGCTTCTCGCGGGCCTTCATGGCGGTGGTGAGGTCGGCGCGGAGACGGTCCTTCAGGGTGCTCATGACGACGATTGTGGCAGCCTGTCGGGGTGTCGCCCACCGCATTCCCCGTCCGTCCGTCCCACCGTCCCGGCTCGGGGCGGCTCGCGCGACGGGTCGGCCGCGACGCCGCACGGCTCGTGGCCGCCGGCGCGCTGACCGGCGCGGCGACCGTGGCGTACGCCGCGTGGGAGGCCCGCCGCTACACCCTGCGCGAGGTGGACCTGCCGATCCTGCCGCCGGGCACGACGCCCCTGCGCGCGCTGCACCTCTCCGACCTCCACCTCGTGCCGACACAGGCCCGCAAGATCGCCTGGTTGCGCGACCTCGCCGGCCTGCGGCCCGACCTCGTGATCGACACCGGCGACAACCTGGCGCACCCCGACGCCGTACCCGCCCTCCTCGACGCGCTCGGCGACCTCCTCGACGTGCCGGGCGTGCACGTGCTGGGGTCGAACGACTACTTCGCGCCGTCGCGGCGCAACCCGCTGCGGTACCTCGCGCCGGACGACGGGCAGCGCAACACCCACACCCCCGAGCTGCCCTGGCGCACCCTCAAGGCCGAGCTCGCACGCGCCGGGTGGCGCGACCTCACCAACCGGCGCGACGTGCTCGACGTGCGGGGCGTCCGCTTCGTGCTCGGGGGCCTCGACGACCCGCACCTCGGGTACGACGACCTCGACGCCATCGCCGGACCCGCCCGGACCGGTCTCGGCGCGGACGCCGACGTGGCGCTGGGGGTGGTGCACGCGCCGTACCTCCGCGTGCTCGACCAGATGGCCCGGGACGGGTACGACGCGGTGATCGCCGGCCACACCCACGGGGGCCAGGTGTGCCTGCCGTTCGTCGGCGCGCTCACCACCAACTGCGACCTCGAGCCCGCCCGGGCCAAGGGGCTGCACCGGCACCCCGCGGGGTCCGTGCCGGGCGACGCGGGCTCGAGCTGGCTGCACGTGTCGGCGGGGCTCGGCACGGCACCGTCGATGCGGGTGCGCACCTTCTGCCGGCCGGAGGCGACCCTGCTGACGCTGACGCCGAAGGCCGTCTGACACCCGATTGGGAGGACCGTCCGAGGCTCGGCTATGCTCACGACCGCTCGTGTGCCGGAAGGCCACGATCGGGCTGTGGCGCAGCTTGGTAGCGCGCCTCGTTCGGGACGAGGAGGCCGCAGGTTCAAATCCTGTCAGCCCGACAGACGGACGGCCGGACCCACGGGTCCGGCCGTCCTGCATTTCCCGGCCCGGGATCCCGGGAGACCCGGCCTCCTGCGTGACAGACTCCCGCCATGGCCCAGAAGGACGACCGCTCGCAGGAGGAGCTCGACGCGCTCGAGCAGGCCCTCCAGCTCCCCTCCTTCGGACGACGACGCCGCGGGCGCAAGGCCGCCCCGGCGGAGCCGGCCCCGGAGCCGGTCGCCGAGGAGCCGGTCGCCGAGGAGCCGGTCGCCGAGGAGCCGGTGGAGCCGGTGGAGCCGGTCGTCGAGCCGGAGCCCGTGGTCGAGCCCGTGGTCGAGCCCGTGGTCGAGCCCGTGGTCGAGCCCGAGCCCGAGCCCGTGGCCGAGCCCGAGCCCGTGGCCGAGCCCGAGCCGGGGCCCGTGGTCGAGCCGGAGCCGGTCACCGCCGTGGCCCCCGCAGCCGAGCGCGCCGCGCAGGCGAAGGCGAGGCTCGCCGGCGTCCGGGAGCGCGCCGGATCCGTCGGCGGCACGCTGAGCGAGCGCCTCGCCGCCCGGCGCCGCGGCGCGCGGCCCCCGGCGTCCGAGCCCGTCACGACCGAGCCACCCCAGCAGCGCGACGAGCCGGAGCCGGCGCCGGAGCCGGAGGAGGCGCCGACCGCAGCGCTGCCCGCGGTGGCTCCCGCGCCCGAGCCTGCTCCTACCCCGGAGCCGGAGCCGGAGCCGGAGCCGAGCGTCGTCGAGGCGGCCGCCCCTGCGCTCTACCCCGAGCCCGAGCCCGAACCGGAACCGGTGGTGGAGGCCCCGGCCGCGCCACCCGCCGTACCGGACGAGCCCACGGAGAAGCGCCCCTCACGTGCGGCGGCGCTGCTCGCGAGGCTGCGTGACGTCGACCTGCCTCCGCTGCCCGAGACGGCAGCCGTGGTGGTCGCTGGGGCCGTGGCCGGTGTCGTCATGGTGCTGCTCGGCGGCCTCAGCCTGCAGCTCTGCTCGGTCGTGCAGGGCTCGGGGTCCTGCGGTGCGCCGGTGCTGCTCATGATCATCGCCGTCCTCGTCGTGGCCGTCGTGGTCGGCGCCCGCCTCCTGCGCGCCTGGGAGGTCGCCGACCCCGGTAGCACCAGCTTCCTGGGCGTGGGCCTCGTCGCGATGCTGGCGCTGCTCTTCCTCTCGGACGTGCTGTTCGCGTGGGCGATGGCGGTGGTCCTGCCCCTGCTGGCGGTCGCGATGTTCCTGCTGTCGCACTTCCTCACGACGAAGCTGTCCGAGGGCGCCGAGGACGTGCATCCACCCGGTCGCTAGCCGCCCCCTGCCCGGTGCCCCCTGCCCGGTGCCCCCTGCCCGGGTCGTGGGGGGGGGGGGGGGGGGGGAGGAGGGGCGGACACGACAACCCGGGGGGGGGGGGGGCCCGCAGAGC
>NZ_JAAGXA010000019.1:10217-55188 GCF_010686755.1 Nocardioides zeae
CCCCCCCCCCCGCGCCGCCGCCGGCGCCCCCCCCCCCGCGGGGGGGGCGGGGCCCCCCCCCCCCCCCCCCCCCCCCCCCCCCCCCCACGACCGGGGCCGGTTCGCTCAGCCGATGCCCACGATCTGCGTGGGCGTGGCCCCGCTGCTGACACCGTCGCCGTCGGCACGCTCGCCGTTGGCGTCGCTGCCCCACGAGTGGAACGTGCCGTCCGCGGCAAGGGCGAAGGACGTGGAGCGCATGCCGCTGGCCGCGACGATCGTGCGCCCGGCGAGGGACGACGGCGACCCGGTGGCCACTGCGCCGGGGAGGCCCTGGTTGGTCGTGCCTCCCCAGCCGAGCTGCGAGGCGCCGTTCGCGCCCCAGGAGTGGAGCGTGCCGTCGCTGGCGACGGCCAGCGCGTGCTGCTGCCCCCCGGCGATCGCCACCACGGCCTTGCCCGCCAGCGAGGACGAGCCGGTGGTCGCCACGGGGGTCGGCACGGACAGGGTGCCGCCGAGCGTCGCCGAGGAGCCGAGCTGACCCTGGGCGTTGGTGCCCCACGCGTGGACGGTCCCGTCGACCGCCAGCGCCAGGGTGTAGTTCGCGCCGGCCGCGACCGCGCTCACGCCCGCCTGGGTCCCCGGCGTGCTGGAGACGAGCGCGGGCACGGCGCGCGAGCCTCCGACGGTGCCCTGCCCGAGGACGCCCGAGGAGTTCCGCCCCCAGCTGTGGAGGTTCCCGTCCGCGTCGAGCGCGAGGCTGTGGCCGTTGCCGGCGGCGATCGCCACGATCCGCCGACCCTCGAGGCTGGAACCGACCATGGTCCCCACCTGCACGGGGAGCGACCGGCTGTCGGTCGTGCCGTCGCCGAGCTGGCTGTCGCTGTTGCGACCCCAGGCGTGCACCGTGCCGTCCGACGCGAGGGCCAGCGAGAAGAACGCGCCGACGGCGATGGCGGTGACGGTGCGCCCCGCCAGCGACGACCCCTGCGCCGTCGAGACCGACCCGGGGACGAGGTTGCTGGTGGCGGTCCCGTTGCCCAGCTGGCCGTAGGTGCTGCGGCCCCAGCCGTGGACCGTCCCGTCGGCCGTCAGCGCGAGCATGTGCTCGTCACCGGCGGCCAGGGACACCACGTCGCGCCCCGCAAGCGTCGACGGAGCCGTCGCGCTCACCGCCGCAGGCAGGTAGGCGATGCTCGCGCTCGAACCGACGCCCAGCTGTCCCTCCGTCTGCGTGCCCCAGGTGAACGCACGCCCATCGGCGTACGCCCCCGTGAACCTGCCCGCCGTCCCGACGGGACCGGAGGGCGACAGTCCGCGGGCGGCCTGCGCGAAGCTCCAGGAGACGGGCGAGACCGTTCCCGACGGATCGCTCAGGCTGGCCACGACGTCCGCGGTCGTCCCCCCGGCGACCCCGACGACCAGCACCGGCGCGGTGGCTACGCCACGTGCGTCGGAGGCGACGACGACCGAGGTGACGGCGACGCCGGCGCTGTCGACCAGGCGGAGCCAGGTCGGCGCGGGCGTGGCGAGCGTGAACGTGACCGCACGCCCGACGACCGGGGAGCCGTCCGACGGGTTCGTCACCACGACCGAGACGCCCTGCGCCTGGCCGGGGTCGAACGCGCGGGCGGACGCCGTGGTGGGCGTGCGCCTCGCCATGGCCACCGACGTGCCGGTGCTCGCTGCCCAGGCGGGCGCGGTCGCGACGACGGAGACCGCCGGCGCCGTCCAGAGGGTCGTGCGGATGACGGTGCGGCGCGAGGTGCGGGGGGTCGTGATCGACATAGGGGCACCGTCCCACGTCGCCGCGGGCGACGAGGGGGGATTCCGCAAGATAGTTCGCACCACCAACGACCGCGCGGCGCCCACCGGCCGGAGCCGGGGACGCCGCGTCGGCGAGCAGCAGGTGACGAGGGGGCTCAGGCGCCCAGCGTCGTGCCCGCGGAGCTGAGGTCCTGGCAGGCCTCCACGATGCGCGCGGACATGCCGGCCTCGGCGGCCTTGCCCCACGCGCGCGGGTCGTAGGCCTTCTTGTTGCCGACCTCGCCGTCGATCTTCAGCACGCCGTCGTAGTTGCTGAGCATGTGGTCGACGACCGGGCGGGTGAACGCGTACTGCGTGTCGGTGTCGATGTTCATCTTGATGACGCCGTAGGACACCGCGTCGGCGATCTCCTGCGCGGTGGAGCCCGAGCCGCCGTGGAAGACGAGGTCGAACGGCTTGGCGCCGGCCTCGAGACCCAGCTTCGCGACCACGGCCTCCTGGGCCGCCTTGAGGATCTCGGGGCGCAGCTTCACGTTGCCGGGCTTGTAGACGCCGTGCACGTTGCCGAACGTCAGTGCCGTCAGGTAGCGGCCCTTCTCGCCGGTGCCGAGCGCCGCGACGGTGGCGAGCGCGTCCTCGGGGGTGGTGTAGAGGTGGTCGCCCAGACCGCCCTCGACGCCGTCCTCCTCGCCGCCGACGATCCCGATCTCGACCTCGAGCACGACCTTCGCCTCGGCGGAGAGGGCCAGGAGCTCCTCGGCGATGACGAGGTTCTCGTCGAGCGGCACGGCCGAGCCGTCCCACATGTGCGACTGGAACAGCGGGGCCTCGCCGCGGGCGACGCGCTCCTTCGAGATCGCGAGCAGGGGCCGCACGAAGCCGTCCAGCTTGTCCTTGGGGCAGTGGTCGGTGTGCAGGGCGATGTTGACCGGGTAGCTCTTGGCGACCTCGGCGGCGTAGGCGGCGAACGCGACGGAGCCGGTCACCATGTTCTTGATCGACGGGCCGGAGAGGTACTCCGCGCCGCCCGTCGAGATCTGGATGATGCCGTCGGAGCCCGCGTCCGCGAAGCCCTTGAGGGCGGCGTTGAGGGTCTGGGACGACGAGACGTTGATAGCCGGGTAGGCGAACGACCCGGCCTTGGCCGCGTCGAGCATCTCGGCGTACTTCTCCGGGGTGGCGATGGGCATCGTGCGCTCCTCGAGGGATCGGGTGGGATCGCGGTCACCCTAGCGCCGTCGCGGCACCCCCGGACGACGCGGGCTGGACCACACCGGGCCTCAGAGCCACCCGCGGCGGCGGAACACCAGGAAGAGCACCAGCCCGACGAGCAGCATCATGCCGAGCGCCATCGGGTAGCCGTAGCGCCAGTCGAGCTCGGGCATCTCCGCGAAGTTCATGCCGTAGACCCCGCCGACGAGGGTCGGCGCGAACAGGATGGCGGCCCAGGAGGAGATGCGCTTCACCTCCTCGCTCTGGTCGATGCCGTGCTCGGAGAGGGCCTTCATCTCCTCGTTCTGCTGCTGGGCGACCAGCGTCGCGTTGACCGTGAGGATGTCGCGGAGCAGCTGCCGGAACTCGTCGACCTGCTCGACGACCACGGTGAGGTGGTCGTCGACGTCGCGCAGGTAGCGCCGCAGCTCCTCGTCGACGCCGTACTTGCCGAAGCCGGCGGCCAGCCCCTTGACCACGGCGACGAGCGGCCGGGTGGCGCGCTGGAACTCGACGACCTCACGGGTCAGCTCGTAGATGCGCCGCGACACGGACGGGTCGCCGCGGAACACCTCGTCCTCGATCTCGTCGATGTCGTTCTCGAGACCCGCCACGACGGGCGCGTAGCCGTCGACGACGCGGTCGAGGATCGCGTAGAGCACCGCTTCCGGGCCCAGGCGGAGCAGGTCCGGGTCGGTCTCGAGCCGCTGCCGGACCGCGGCCAGGTCGGGCGCCTCGCTGTGGCGGACGCTGATGACGAAGTCGGGCCCGACGAACACGTGCACCTCGCCGAACTCGACCTCCTCCCGCTCGTCCACGTAGCGCGCGGGGCGCAGCACGACGAAGAGCGTGTCGTCGTAGCGCTCGAGCTTCGGCCGCTGGTGGGCCACGACGGCGTCCTCGACGGCCAGCTCGTGCAGGTCGAACTCGGCGGCGAGCGACGCGAGCTCGTGCAGCTCGGGACGGTAGAGCCCGATCCAGGCCGTGCCCTCCGTGTGCTCCCGCAGGCTCCGGTACGTCGCGGCGAGGCCCCCGGGGGACGCGACGCGTCGACCCTCGACGTACACGGCGCTGTCGATCACGCTGCGGCCGTGCTGCTCGGGCGGCACCGCCACCTCGGGCTCGGCAGCACCGGGGACGAGCGGACGGAACGGGCGACGGTTCACGGTGCACCTCCTCGGGACGGACACGCCACGGTACGACGCGTGGCCGGCCCCCGAGGGACGGGAGGGTGGACGGCACACGACGAGGCGCCCCCGCCGGTGACGGCGGGGGCGCCCCTCGCGATCGTTCGGATCGATCCGCGGCTGCGGGATCAGGCCTCGATCGCGCGCTCGACCGGGTCGCCGGTCTGGGCGACGGCGATCTTGCGCGGCTTGGCCCGCTCCGCGATCGGGACGACCAGTCGGAGCACGCCGTCGGCGTAGCCCGCCTCGATGCGGTCCAGGTCGAGGTTGTCGCCGAGCACGAGCTGACGGGTGAACGTGCCGCGCGTGCGCTCGTTGGCGAGCATCTCCCAGTCGCCGTTGCGGGCGACCCGCTCGGCCTTGACGGTGAGGACGTTGCGCTCGACGTCGAGGTCGATGCTGTCGGCGCTCACGCCCGGCAGGTCGAACTCGATGACGAAGCGGTCACCCTCCCGCCACGCGTCCATCGGCATCACCGCGGGCCGGTTCGTCGTGCCGGCCGGGCCGGTCAGCTGGGCCGCGAGACGGTCGAACTCGCGGAAGGGATCGATGGTTCGGAGCAGCATCACGGATTCCTCCTTCGGATCGACGATCACCGGGGCGGTGATCGTGGTGTTCTCACACCACTTAATCTGACGCCTCCGTTATATATTCCATGTCGCGCCAGGAATCAAGTGTGCGACGATGCGGCGGTGGCACGACGACGGACGACCGGGGTCTTCGCGATCTCCGTGGCGGCGGACATGGTCGCGATGCAGGTGCAGAACCTCCGCGTCTACGAGCGGCGGGGCCTCCTGACGCCCGACCGCACGGCCGGCGGCACGCGGCTCTACAGCGAGGCCGACATCGAGCGGCTCGAACGCATCCGCGACCTGCTCGGCGAGGGCCTCAACATCGCCGGGGTCGCCCGGGTGCTCGCCCTCGAGGACGAGGTGGCCCGGCTGCGCGCCGAGAACACCCGGCTCCGCGGGGCGGGCGGACCCCGGGCCTAGCCGCGCCAGACCGGGTCGGCGCCGAGGTCGGCGTGGGCCCGCACCCAGGCGTGCATGGCGATGGCCGCGGCCGAGCTCGCGTTGATCGAGCGGGTGGAGCCGAACTGGGCGATCGAGAAGGTGCCGTCGCAGACCGCACGCGCCTGCTCGGAGAGGCCCGGCCCCTCCTGGCCGAAGAGGAAGCACACGTCGTGGGGCACGGCCATCGTCTCGAGGTGGGCCGACCCCGGCAGGTTGTCGATGCCGAGCAGCCGCACGGGTGCCGGCAGGGCGTGGAGGTGGTCGGCGAGCTCCGGGACCGACGCGTGGTGGCGCACGTGCTGGTAGCGGTCCGTCACCATCGCCCCCCGCCGGTTCCAGCGGCGGTTGCCGACGATGTGCACCTCGGCCGCCAGGAACGCGTTCGCCGTGCGCACGATCGTGCCGATGTTGAAGTCGTGCTGCCAGTTCTCGATGGCCACGTGGAACCCGTGCCGGCGCGTGTCGAGGTCCGCCACGATCGCCTCGAGGCTCCAGTAGCGGTACCGGTCCACCACGTTGCGTCGGTCCCCCGCCGCGAGGAGCTCCGGGTCGTACTGCTCCCCCGTGGGCCACGGTCCCTCCCACGGCCCCACCCCGACCTCGGCGGGGCCGTGGGGCATGGGGTCGTACGGCGCGCGCCCGCCCGCGTCGTACCCCTCCGTCACGACCGGGCCACCACGGAGCTCACGCCTCCTCGACCCCGTCGGGGTCGTGGGGGTTGCGGTGGTGGCGCGACCGGCGGATCTGGCGCACGCGGAAGACGACGAACCAGGCGACGAAGAGGACGACCGCGACGATGACGACCTTCTGGACGATGCCCATGTAGGGCTCGACCCGGTACCACTGGTCGCCCGCGAAGTAGCCGGCCATCACCCACAGGGAGTTCCAGATGAGGCTGCCCAGGGTGGTGAGCACGACGAAGATCCCGATGGGCATCCGCTCGATGCCCGCGGGCACCGAGATGAGGCTCCGGAAGATCGGCAGCATCCGCCCGAAGAACACCGCCTTGCGGCCGTGCTTGGCGAACCAGGCCTCCGTGCGCTCGAGGTCCTCGGTCTTCACCAGGGGCATCCGCTCCCAGATCCAGTACATGCGGTCGCGACCGAAGACGACGCCCAGGTAGTAGAGGACGATCGCGCCGAAGACCGACCCGGCCGTCGTCCACAGGATCGCCTCGGCGATCGTGAACTCACCGCGCGCCGCCGTGAAGCCCGCGAGCGGCAGGATCACCTCGCTGGGCAGCGGCGGGAACAGGTTCTCGAGCGCGATCGCGATGCCGGCGCCGACCGGACCGATCTTCTCCATGAGGTCGACCGCCCACCCGGCGAAGCCGGTCAGGTCGTTCGGGTCGTGGGGATCGCTCGCTGCGAGCACGGTCAGGCCAGGCAGGATGCTGGTCGGGATCACCCGGCGAGGATAGCCAGCAGGAACCCGGCGCACGGGAGGCGACGCCGTGCCCGGCGTCACCCTCGCCTCTGCTACCGGCCCGGTTGCCACCGGTCCACCGGCTTCGGCTCAGATGTCGAGCTCGGCCTTGCCCACGGCGTACCGGTAGGGCACGCCCTGCTCCTCGACCCGCTCGGCCGCCCCCGTGTCGCGGTCGACGATGACGGCGACCCCGACGACCTCGGCACCTTCGGCACGCAGCGCGGCGACCGCCTCGAGCACCGAGCCGCCGGTGGTGGAGGTGTCGTCGACGGCCAGCACGCGGCGGCCCTTCACCGGGGGGCCCTCGATGAGCTTCTGCAGGCCGTGCACCTTCTGGGCCTTGCGCACGACGAAGGCGTCGAGCACCCGGCCGTCGGCCGCCGCCTGGTGCAGCATCGCGGTGGCCACGGGGTCGGCGCCGAGCGTGAGGCCACCGACCGCGTCGTACTCCCAGTCGGCCGTCAGCTCCAGCATCGTGCGACCGATCGCCGGCGCCGCCGCGGCGTCGAGGGTCACGCGCCGCATGTCGACGTAGTAGCTCGCCGTCGCGCCCGAGCTCAGCGTCACCTCGCCCCGCACGATGGCCTTCTCGTTGACCTGGGCGAGGACGGTCCGCTTCGCGGGGGAGTCAGGAGCGCTCATGGGCGCTCAGACTAGTGGCCGCCGAGGGGCGCGGTCGCGAGCACCTCGTGCCGTGGGCGGCGCCCCGCCCCCTCGCCGAGGTGCGACGCCACGACGGCCACCTCGTCGACGACCCAGGACGGACCCGCGTAGGCGTCGAGCAGCTTCACCCAGTCGTCCAGCCCGACCGGACGTCCCGAGCGCGCCACCGTGACGTGCGGACGGAACCGGGCGCCGTCGACCGGCGCACCGGCGGTCGCGTACGCCGCCCGCGCACCCCTCGCCAGGGCCTCCAGCTCGCCCTCGGCCGCGGTGGGGGCACCGACCCACAGCACCTTGCCGGCGTCCGGGTGGGGGAACGCCCCGCCTCCGGCGAGGCGCACCTCGAACGGCGTACGGCGCGCCGCCGCCACCGCGGTCCGCTCGAGCACCTCGTCGAGGCGCCACTCCTCGACCTCCGCGGCGAAGGCCAGCGTGAGGTGGAACGCGTCGCCGCGCGTCCAGCGGAGGTCGGCCGCCGCGCGACGGACGTCGAGGAACGCGTCGAGGTGGGCCGCCACGTCGTCGGGCGGGAGGACGGCGGTGAAGAGGCGCATCACCGCGGAGCCTAGGAGCGGAGCGACCGGCGCGCACCCGGGTTTCCGGGTCGCCGGCGCGGAGAACCGACGTGCGCCGGGCCGTGAAAGCGGTTGCACGGCGACGTTCTCCGGCGTTGCGGACAGGCACCTCACGCTCACGCGTAGCGCGCCAAGCAGGTCACCACCCACTCCGGGTCGTGCATGACCTGCCACCAGGTGAAGCGCAGGACGGTCCAGCCCGCCACGGTCAGGGCCGTGTAGCGCAGGCAGTCCGCCTGGAACGCCTCCTTGGTGCCGTGGAACTCCCAGGAGTCGGCCTCCAGCACGAGGCGCCGACCGACGTCCACGACGTCAGGACGGACCGTCGCCGGCGCCGTGCCCCGCGTCTCGGCAGGCAGCCCGATCGTGACCTGGGGCCGAACGTCCAACCCGGCTTCGACCGCGAGCGCGCGCAGCCTCGACTCGAACGGGTTGGCGGCGAGCCCCGAGGCCAGCGCGGCCGCCCGCCGGGCCCTCGCTGCCCCCTTGCCGCGCACCGATCGGGCGTCGGCCAGGAGAGTTGCGGCGTCGTACCCGTGGCGCAGGGCCGAGTCGAGCACCGGCAGGGAGTCGCGCAACGGCAGCCGCCGCGCGCAGTCGAGGACGGTCAGCCGCTGGGAGGTCACCCGGCCCGTCGAGGCGTCGACCTCACCCCAGATGGTGTCGACACCCGTGCGCGCATGGCCGCCCGGCGAGAGCTTGACGGTCGGGCGGTCGGGCAGGAGTGCGACCTCCCAGCCATGGGCCTGGGCTGCGTGGAGGAGCGCCACCTGGCCCCCGCACTCGGCCGCGAGCCGGACCGCGCGGTCGATGTCCGGGAGGCGGTAGAGCCCGCGGCGCACGCGCACGATCTGGCCGGACGCGACCGCCGCAGTGATGGCGCGGGGTCGGCAGCGCGCGATCTGCGCCCGGGTCGCGAGCCCGCCGCAGCGCGCGACCCGCTCGGCAGGGGTGAGCTCGTCCACTCGCCCAGCGTGGACCGAGGCACGACAGGTCGCGATCCGTCGTCCACAGGCCTGTGGAGGACGCGCCAGGCGGAGAACGGGTGGCTCGGACACCTGACCGGGGGGCCTGGAGACCCGTTCTCCGCCGTTGTGGACAGAGCCCACCGGAACGGCAACGGCCCGCCCTCCCAGCGAGGAGGACGGGCCGCGTGCGCGTCAGGTCAGAAACCCAGGTCGCGACCGATGAGCTCCTTCATGATCTCGTTCGACCCGGCCCAGATCTTCGAGACGCGGGCGTCACGCCAGGCGCGCGCCACGCGGTACTCGTTCATGAAGCCGTAGCCACCGTGCAGCTGGACGCAGTGGTCGAGCACGTCGTTCTGGATCTCGCTCGTCCACCACTTCGCCTTGGCGGCGTCGACCGGGGTGAGCTCGCCCTTCGCGTGGGCGGCGACGCACTGGTCGAGGAACGCCTCGCTGACCTCGATCTTGGTGACGAGCTCGGCGAGCAGGAACTTCGAGTGCTGGAACTGGCCGATGGACTGGCCGAACGCCTTGCGGTCCTTCGCGTACTGGACCGTCTCCAGCAGGATCTGCTTCGCGTGGGCGATGTTGGACACCGCGCAGCCGAGACGCTCCTGCGGCAGCTTCTGCATCATGTGGATGAAGCCGCCGTCGAGCTCGCCCACGATGTGGTCGTCGCCGAGGCGCACGTTCTCGAAGAACAGCTCGGCGGTGTCGGACTCGTCCTGCCCGACCTTGTCGAGCTTGCGGCCCCGGCTGAAGCCCTCCGCCGTGGCCGGGATCGCGAAGAGCGTGATGCCCTTGGCCTTCTTCTCCGGGCTGGTGCGCACGGCGGTCAGCACGATGTCGGCGGAGTATCCGTTGGTGATGAACGTCTTGGACCCGTTGATGACCCACTCGTCGCCGTCGCGCACGGCCGTGGTCTTCAGCGCGGCCAGGTCGGAGCCGCCGGACGGCTCGGTCATGCCGATCGCGAGGAGGATCTCGCCCGCGGCGACACCCGGCAGCCAGCGCTGCTTCTGCTCCTCCGTGCCGAGCGCGACGATGTAGGGCGCCGTGATGTCGGCGTGGATGCCCCAGCACGAGCCGAGGGCGGCATTGACCTTGCTCAGCTCCTCGCCCATGACGGCGTTGAACCGGTAGTCGCCGGCGCCGGCGCCGCCGTACTCCTCCGGGATCTCCAGCCCGAGGAAGCCCTGCTTGCCCGCCTCGAGCCAGAACTCGCGCGGGATCCCCTTCTTCTCGGCGTAGGCCTCCACCTCGGGGATGACCGAACGCTCCAGGAACTCCCGCACCGAGCTGCGGAACGCCTCGTGGTCCTCGTCGTAGATCTCACGCTTCACGAGGCGTGAGGCTACCTATCGGTAACTCGGCTGTCATCAGCGGCGCGGATGAGGCGCTGGTCACACGCGGGCGACCTAGGGACCGGCCTCCTCGACCGCCGCCAGCGTGCCGGCGAGCAGGCCGAAGACCTCGTCGACGCCCGCGGCGACCCGGGTCGCGATCCGACCGTCGACCCCGATGAGCACCGCGGCGGGCGTGCCCGGCACGTCGAGCGCCGCTGCCACCCCGGCCGCGCCGAGCGCCAGCAGGGGCTCGAGCGCGGGGAAGTCGCGGAGCACCGCGTCCCGGTCCGCGGAGGTGACGACGAGGATCCGCGCCCCACGCCCGAGGTCGTCCTGCCACGCCGGCAGCTCGGCCAGCACCTCGCGACAGGTGCCGCAGGTCGGGCTCGCGAGCACGAGCAGGAGGCCGTGGTCACCGGCGAGGTGCCGCAGGCTCCGCACCTGGCCGCCCGCCAGCACGACCTCGACGTCGGGCACCTCCGCACCGGTGCGGTCGGGGATCCCGTTGACGTCGAGGGGGTACGCCGCGGCGTCGGCCCCGCGCGCGACCACCGGCCCGGCGGACACCCGCGCGCGGGCGACGCCCAACGCCGCGGTGAGCAGCAGGACGAGCCCGAGCAGCCCGGCACCGAGGAGACCGGTGACCACGTCGGGCGTCGCCTCCCGGGCCACCGCCCGCACGAGCCCGCCCTCCCCCACGACGAGCGCGACGACGGCGAGCCCCGCCAGCCCGGCGGTGCGCGTCACGGCCAGCCCCGACACGGGCTCGGTCGACCAGGCGCCGAAGCACCCGCAGGACGCGCCGTCGCCGCGGCGTACCGCCCGCGCGAGGACCACCGCGAAGACGCCGAGCAGCGCGGCGGCGCCGGCGGCGGCCACCGTGGCGAGGGGATCCGGCAGCAGGAGCCCGACGGCGAGGGCCCCCTCCACCCCGGCCAGCGCGTACGGCGCGGCCCGCCACCCCCGCCACGGCGCAGGCGCGAGGGAACGCCACCCGGCGCGCGCCGCGTCGGGGTCGCACAGCTTCGCGAACGCAGCGACCGCCAGCACCCCCCAGAGGGTGCTGGCGGTCGCGACGTGCAGTGCGGTGCTCAGAGGATGCCGGCTCCGACCGGGACGGCGACCGTCGAGGCGGCGGTCCGCGTGAGGCCGTTGCCGAAGTCGACGACGATCGTCACCGGGTAGCTCGCGGTCGCCCCGATGGACAAGCCGGTGCTGACTCCAGCCAGCCCCAGCACGAGAGGGAGGGCGAGGGAACCGTTGGACGGGACGGCCACCGGCAGCGTGGTCGTGAAGGTGGTCAGGGGGAACCCGTACTGACCCACGATCGGCGCCGACTGGTACGTCGTCGTGCGCTGGCCCGACGTGGACTGCACTCCGTTGAACGAGTAGACGCCGAACCCCCGAGCCCGGCCGACGGAGACGTTGATGCCGGACGGGCGCCCGACCGTCACCGTGACCGTGACCGCTTGGCTGACCAGTCCGGGTCCGTTCGTGATCGTGACCTCCGTCGGCACCGTCACGAGCGCCGACGCGGTGAGGGTCCCCCCACCGTCCACCAGGTTCAGCGTCAGGAACGAGGTCTCGAGGCCGGTCACCGCGAGGGTCGTGCTGTTCACCGATGCCGACGCCGGCGGCGCAGCGGCCACGACGGCGACGGCAGGCACCGACCAGGCGGCGGTGCGGGCGATGGCGCGGCGGCTGACGAGCCCTGGACGCGGCTCGGACTCACGGATGTCGGTCATGTGCTCCCCTGACGTCGAAGCCCGCCGGAACCCCTCCGCGGGACCTGCCCAGCACCGTAGCGAGAAACGGACCGGGCAGGTTCACGATGACGCACCAACACCCAAGAAGGTGAGAGCCTGCCGAATTCTTTACCTTGGCCCGGACCCGCGAGCAGGGCTCCAGGCCCCGCGAGATCTGCGCCGGGCCCGCCGCACCTCGGGTCAGGCGCCGACCTGGCAGCCGAGCAGCCCGGCGACACCCGAGTCGACGTAGCGCAGCTCCGCCGTCGTCTTGGGGTTGCCGGACGACGTGAAGCCCGCCGGGAGGATGACGGTGGCCGTCGTGACGGTCGCGACGCTCACGTTGAGGAGGCGGTTCAACGTGATCTTCTGGTTGGCCGCCAGCCCCGCCGAGAGGCTGTAGTTGCCACCACCGAGCTCGACGACCCCGGTGGGGGCGCTGACGTTGACGGCCACCCCGTTGGTCGAGTTGATCGCGACGATGGTGCCAGCCGGGAGCCCGGCCGCGCCTGCGGTGAGGTCGAAGCCCGAGTTGATGACGCCGGCGACCGCGCCGCAGTGCGCGGTGATCGCGTAGTAGCCGACGTCGGTCGTCGACGCCGCGAACGCCGGCGCGGCGGACACGACGGCGACGGCCGGGACGGACCAGGCGGCGGTGCGGGTGACGGCGCGGCGGCTGACGAGGCGCCGTCCGTCGTTCTGGATCTCGGTCATGTCGTGCTCCCCTGACGGTCGGATCGGCAGGCCGGGGAACCCATCCCAGCCTGTCGGGATCATAAGCACGATTGCGCGCGGCGTCTCTAGGCTTCCGCAATTTCAAGGGTTGGATCTTCAAGATTTGACCAAGGTGACCCGTCGAAAGGGTGAGGGCCGCGCCGCCTGGGCACCGCGTTTCGGAGCCCTGCCTCTAATGGGGACGACACTGACGATCAGGGAGGGCACCTCGTGGAGGTCTGGCCAGGCACGGCGTACCCGTTGGGCGCGACGTTCGACGGAAGCGGCACCAACTTCGCGCTGTTCAGCGAGGTGGCGGAGCGGGTGGAGCTCTGCCTCCTCGACCCCGACCCGGAGGGCGGGGGCGGGTTTACAGAGACGCGCGTCGAGCTCACCGAGGTCGACGCGTTCGTGTGGCACGCGTACCTGCCCACGGTGCAGCCGGGCCAGCACTACGGCTACCGGGTGCACGGCCCGTGGGACCCGTCGAACGGCCTGCGGTGCAACCCCGCCAAGCTGCTCCTGGACCCGTACGCGAAGGCCACGAGCCGCGACATCGACTGGGACCCGGCGCTGTTCTCCTACGTCTTCGGCGAGGAGGACACGCGCAACGACGACGACTCCGGGCCGCACATGATGCACAGCGTCGTCATCAACCCGTTCTTCGACTGGGAGGGCGACCGGCGACCGCGCACGCCGTACGAGGAGAGCGTGATCTACGAGGCGCACGTCAAGGGCCTCACGCAGCTCCACCCCGACGTCCCCGAGGACATCCGGGGCACCTACGCCGCGCTCGCGCACCCGGCGGTGACGGAGCACCTCACCAAGCTGGGCATCACGGCGATCGAGCTCATGCCGGTGCACCAGTTCGTGCAGGACAACACCCTGATCGAGAAGGGCCTGCGCAACTACTGGGGCTACAACACGATCGGCTTCTTCGCTCCCCACGCCTCCTACGCCGCGCACGGCGACGGGCAGCAGGTGCAGGAGTTCAAGTCGATGGTGAAGGCGATGCACGAGGCGGGCATCGAGGTCATCCTCGACGTGGTCTACAACCACACCGCCGAGGGCAACCACCTCGGTCCGACGCTCAGCTTCAAGGGCATCGACAACCCGGCGTACTACCGCCTGGTCGAGGACGACCAGCGCTACTACATGGACTACACGGGCACGGGCAACAGCCTCAACGTGCGGCACCCGCACTCGTTGCAGCTGATCATGGACTCGTTGCGCTACTGGGTGACCGAGATGCACGTCGACGGCTTCCGCTTCGACCTCGCCTCGACCCTGGCGCGCGAGTTCTACGACGTGGACCGGCTGGCGACGTTCTTCGAGCTCGTGCAGCAGGACCCGGTGGTGAGCCAGGTGAAGCTCATCGCCGAGCCGTGGGACGTCGGCCCCGGCGGCTACCAGGTCGGCGGGTTCCCCCCGCAGTGGACCGAGTGGAACGGCAAGTACCGCGACACCGTCCGCGACTTCTGGCGCGGCGAGCGGATCCTCGGCGACTTCGCCTCGCGGCTCGCGGGCTCCAGCGACCTCTACGAGAACTCGGGGCGTCGACCGTTCGCGAGCATCAACTTCATCACCGCCCACGACGGCTTCACGATGCGCGACCTCGTGTCCTACAACGAGAAGCACAACGAGGCCAACGGCGAGGACGGCAACGACGGCGAGAGCCACAACCGGTCGTGGAACCACGGCGTCGAGGGCGAGACGGACGACCAGGACGTGCTCGCCCTGCGGGCACGCGACCAGCGCAACCTCATCGCCACCCTGCTGCTCAGCCAGGGCGTGCCGATGCTCCTCCACGGCGACGAGCTGGGACGCACGCAGGGCGGCAACAACAACACCTACGCCCAGGACTCCGAGATCGCGTGGGTGCACTGGGACGCCGCCGACCGGCCCCTGGTCGAGTTCACCGCGGCCGTCGCGCGGCTGCGGCGCGCCCACCCGACGTTCCGACGCAAGCGCTTCTTCACCGGCAGCACGGTGCGCACCCCGCTGCCCGGGGAGGAGGGCGACCGCCTCAACGACATCGTGTGGCTGCACCTCGACGGCCGCCCGATGGAGGACGGCGACTGGACCGACGGCGAGGGTGCCGCCGCGCAGGCGCTCGGCATGTACCTCAACGGCCGCGGGATCGCCGGCAAGGACCCGCGCGGCCAGGCGATCGTCGACGACCACTTCCTGCTCTACTTCAACGCCGACGGCGACTGCACGGTGACGCTGCCGCCGGCGGAGTACGCCGAGGGCTGGGACGTCGTCATCGACACGGCGGGCAAGCTGGCCGACGACTCGACCCACGCGCCGGGCGCCGAGCTGCCGCTCGCCTCCCGCAGCGTCATCGTGCTGCGCGAGCAGCAGCCCGCCGACGAGACCGAGGTCGACCACTCGGTGGCCGCCAGCATCGCGGCCCTCGCGGACGACTGACCCACCGACCGCGGCAGGACGCACGACGGCCCGGCACCCCTCGGGGTGCCGGGCCGTCGTGCTGCCCGCTTCCGGGGACTCAGCCCATCAACGAGTTCAGGTCGACCACGTCGGCGTCGTCCGGGGCCTCGAACGAGACGTCCTCGTCGAAGTCGGTGAGGTCGAACGAGCCCTCGTCGCCGCCGTCGACGCGCACCGCGTAGTGCGGCTCGTCGACCGCGACCCACAGCGTCGCCGGCGTGCCGTCGCTCTCGTGGTCGATGGCGATGGCCTCGACGCCGTCGACGTCCTCGACGTCGCCCTTGGTCGCCTCGCTGTTGTCGTCGTCATCGTCGTCGTCATCGTCGAAGAAGGCCTCGATGGTGCAGAAGTCGTCGAAGCTGCCCTCCTCGTCGGTGATCCACTTGCCCTCGACCTGGCTGAGCAGCTGGTCCAGGGTGGCGTCGTCCATGCCGGTGCCGCCGAGCTGGGCGCGCCAGAAGTCGGCGGTGGGGCGGTACCACCCCTCGTCGCCGATCTTGAGCACCTCGACGTCGCTGCCGTCGATGCCGACCGTGCCCTCGCACCCGTCCGTGGCGAGCACGAGGTCGAGCGACGCCTCCGAGCCGTCGGACTGCATCTCGCCGACGATGCGGAACGACGACGCGTTCTTGGTGGCCTCCTCGGCCGCGTCCATGATCGCCTGCGCGTCCTGGTCGACGAACGACGACGAGTCGCCGGAGTCCCCGGAGCCGTCGGAGTCGTCGGAGTCGCTGCCGCACCCGGCGAGCACGGTCGTCGCCATCACCGCGGTGCCGAGCAGCGCCATGCCGCGGCGCGCCCCTCGTCCCGTCGTGCCTCGCATCGTCAGTCGCATCGGTCGTTCTCCCCACGTGGTCGTCGTCTCGGGTGGCCGCCGTCGGGTACCGGCCCCGGCTGCCACCCCCACCCTAGGCTGGGACGACCAGCCCGCCCGGTCACCCCACCCCACGGAGCTCACTTGACCGCCACGCCGCCCGCTCGCGTCCCCACGAGCACCTACCGGCTCCAGATCACCTCCTCCTTCGACCTGTACGCCGCGGCGCGCGCGCTCCCGTACCTGCACGCGCTCGGGGTGGACTGGGTCTACCTCTCCCCCGTGCTCGCGGCCGAGCCGGGCAGCGACCACGGCTACGACGTGGTGGGCCACCACGGCATCGACGCCTCCCGGGGCGGCGCCGCGGGCCTCACCGCCCTGTCCGCGCGGGCCCGGTCGCTCGGCATGGGCGTGCTCGTCGACGTCGTGCCCAACCACGTCGGCGTGGCGACCCCCGCGCAGAACGCCTGGTGGTGGTCCGTGCTCACCGCGGGCGAGGCCTCGCCGTACGCGAGCGCGTTCGACGTCGACTGGGCGGCCGGCGGCGGCCGGCTCCGGCTGCCGGTGGTCGGCGACGACGACCTGCTGGCCGACGGCGGCATCGACCACCTGCGGGTCGTGGACGGCGAGCTGCGCTACCACGACCACCGGTTCCCGATCGCGCCCGGCACGCTCGTCGAGGGGGGTGGCGGACCGGACGCGCGGGCGACCCACGCGGCGCAGCACTACGAGCTGGTCGGCTGGCGCACCGCCGACGACCGGCTGAACTACCGACGCTTCTTCGCGGTCAACACGCTCGCCGCCGTGCGGGTGGAGGAGCGCCGCTGGTTCGACGCGACCCACGCGGAGATCGGTCGGTGGTTCGCGGAGGGCCTCGTCGACGGCCTGCGGGTCGACCACCCGGACGGGCTCCGCGACCCGGTGGGCTACCTGGAGGACCTGGCGGGGCTCACCGACGACGCCTACGTGCTCGTCGAGAAGATCCTCGAGCACGGCGAGCGGCTGCCCGACGGCTGGCGGACCGCGGGCACGACGGGGTACGACGCGATGGCGCTCGTCGACCGCGTGCTCGTCGACCCCGCCGGCCAGGAGCCGCTCGACGCCCTCGAGGCCTCGCTCCGCGGCGCACCGGTCGACTGGGAGCAGCTCGTCCACGACCGCAAGCGCGACGTCGCCGACGGGATCCTGGGCTCCGAGGTCCGCCGCATCTCCCGCGAGGTGGTCGGCGGCCCCGAGGCGCCCCCGGAGGTGGTGGACGCCGTCGCCGAGCTGGTCACCACGATGCCCGTCTACCGGTCCTACCTGCCGGTGGGGCGCGAGCACCTCGACCAGGCGTTCGCCGCCGCCCGCGCCGCCCGGCCCGACCTGGCCGCCACGCTCGACGCCCTCGCGTCGGTGCTGGGCGACCCGGCGCACCCGGCGGCCGTGCGGTTCCAGCAGACCTCCGGCATGGTGATGGCGAAGGGCGTCGAGGACTGCGCGTTCTACCGCTCGTCGCGCCTCACCAGCCTCAACGAGGTCGGCGGCGACCCGTCGGTCTTCGCGACCACCCCCGACGACTTCCACGCCGCGATGCTCGAGCGCCAGGCCACCCGGCCCCAGGCCATGAGCGCCGGTTCGACCCACGACACCAAGCGCGGCGAGGACGTGCGGGCGCGCATCAGCGTGCTGGCCGAGGTCCCGGACCTGTGGGCGGGGGCCCTCTCCGAGCTGCTCGAGGCCGTGCCGGTGCCGGACCCCGGGTTCGCCGCCCTGCTCTGGCAGGCGATCGTCGGCGCCTGGCCGGCGTCGCCGGGCACGGACTACCGCCGCCGTCTCCACGGGTACGCCGAGAAGGCGATGCGCGAGGCCGGCGACGGCACGACGTGGACGGCCCCGGACGCGGCGTACGAGGACGCGATGCACCGCTGCGTCGACGCCGCCTTCGACGACCCCCGCGTGCGCCGCGTGCTCGCCACCCTGCTGGACACGGTGGTCGACCCCGGGTGGTCCAACGCGCTGGCGGCCAAGCTGCTGACGCTGACGATGCCCGGCGTGCCGGACGTCTACCAGGGCAGCGACCTGTGGGAGCAGTCCCTCGTGGACCCCGACAACCGGCGGCCGGTGGACCTCGACCTGCGCGCCGAGGTGCTCCCCGCCCTGCTCGGCGGCGTGACGCCCCCGCTCGTCGGCGGCCTGTCCGACTCGGGCGCGGTGAAGCTGCGCCTCGTGGCCACCGCCCTGCGGCTCCGCCGCGACGAGGCCCACCGCTTCACCGGCTACGCCCCGGTGGGCGCCACCGGACCGGCGGCGGACCACGTGCTCGCCTACGACCGCGGCGGCGTCGTGGCCGTCGCCACCCGCCTCCCCCTCGGTCTCGAGCGGCGCGGCGGCTGGGGCGACACCGAGCTCGACCTGCCCCCCGGCCGCTGGTTCGACCGGATGGCCGCCCGACCGGTGACCGGCACCCGCGTCGCCGACCTGCTCGCGACGTACCCCGTCGCCCTGCTCACCCGGGAGGACTCGTGACCGACCACCGCTTCTCCGTCTGGGCGCCGCGGCCGCGCACCGTGCGGCTCGTCGTCAGCACCGGCGACCACGAGGAGGTCGTCGACCTCGCCCGGGGGGCCGACGGCTGGTGGGCGCCGCCCGCCGGCACCCTCGACCGCTTCGACCTCGCGGCCTTCCCCGAGGGGGTCGACTACGGCTTCCTCCTCGACGACGACCCCGACCCGCGCCCCGACCCCCGGTCGCGGCGCCAGCCCGCGGGCGTGCACGGCCTGTCGCGCACCTTCGACCCGGGCGCCTTCACGTGGACCGACGACGGCTGGACGGGTCGGCAGCTGCCGGGCGCGGTCGTCTACGAGCTGCACGTCGGCACCTTCACCCCCGAGGGCACGCTCGACGCGGCCGCCGGCCGCCTCGACCACCTGCTCTCCATCGGCGTCGACCTCGTCGAGCTGCTGCCCGTCAACGCGTTCAACGGCACCCACAACTGGGGGTACGACGGCGTGGGCTGGTTCGCGGTGACGGAGGCGTACGGCGGGCCGGCCGCCTACCAGCGGTTCGTCGACGCCTGCCACGCCGCGGGCCTGGGTGTCGTGCAGGACGTCGTCTACAACCACCTCGGTCCGTCCGGCAACTACCTGCCGCTCTACGGGCCCTACCTGGCGACCGGCCGCAACACGTGGGGCGACTACGTCAACCTCGACGGCGAGGACTCCGACGAGGTGCGGCGCTACGTGCTCGACAACGTGCGCTCCTGGTTCCACGACTTCCACGTCGACGGCCTCCGGCTCGACGCCGTGCACGCGCTCAAGGACGTCTCCGACCGGCACCTGCTCGAGGAGATGGCGGTCGAGACCGCGGCGTACTCGGCGCAGGTCGGTCGACCGCTCACGCTCATCGCGGAGAGCGACCTCAACGACCCCGTCATGTTCACGCCGCGCGAGGCCGGCGGCCACGGCCTCACGGCGCAGTGGAGCGACGACTTCCACCACGCGGTGCACGTGGCGCTGACGGGCGAGACGAGCGGCTACTACGCGGACTTCGAGCCGTTGGCCGCCCTGCAGAAGGTGCTCACCCACGGGTTCTTCCACGACGGCACCTACAGCTCGTTCCGCGAGCGCGACCACGGCGTGGCGATCGACCGGGCCACCACGCCGACGTGGCGGCTCGTCGTGTGCTCGCAGAACCACGACCAGATCGGCAACCGCGCCCGCGGCGACCGGCTCACCGAGCACCTCGACGACGACCAGCTCGCCACGGCCGCGCTGCTCACGCTGTGCACGGGCTTCACCCCGATGCTGTTCCAGGGCGAGGAGTGGGCGGCCTCGAGCCCGTTCCAGTTCTTCACGTCCCACCCCGAGCCCGAGCTCGGGAAGGCGACCGCCGAGGGGCGGATCGAGGAGTTCGCCAAGATGGGCTGGGACCCCGCCGTGGTGCCCGACCCGCAGGACCCGGAGACCTTCACGCGCTCCAAGCTCGACTGGTCGGAGCTGACGGAGGGCCGCCACGCGGTGCTGCTCGAGGTCTACCGGTCGCTCGCCCGTCTGCGCCGCAGCCAGCCCGACCTGCTCGACCCCGACTTCACCTCCACCGGCTGCGAGGTCGACGAGGCGACCCGTGTCGTGCGGGTGCGGCGCCGCAGCGTGGAGCTCGTGCTCGCGCTCGGCACCGAGCCCGTCACCGTCGACGTGCCCGCGGGGCGCGCGGTCGTGTGGGCGACGCCGGGCGGGTACGACGAGCGCGGCGCCTCCGTCGTCGTGCCGCCCCACGGTGCGGTGGTCGTCGCGGACGCCTGAGGGCGGACGGGCGGCGCGGTCAGCGCTGCTCGGCGAAGAACTCCTCGAGGAGCCGCGCCGACTCGGCGGCCATCACCCCGGTGACCACCTCGGGGCGGTGGTTGAGGCGGCGGTCGCGCACGACGTCCCACAGCGACCCGACGGCGCCGCCCTTCTCGTCCCACGCGGCGAAGACGATGCGGTCGACGCGGGCGAGCACGGCGGCGCCGGCGCACATCGTGCACGGCTCGAGCGTGACGACGAGGGTGCAGCCCGACAGGCGCCACTCGCCGACCTCGCGGGCGGCCGCGCGCAGGGCGACGACCTCCGCGTGACCGGTGGGGTCGCCGTCGGCCTCGCGCACGTTGCGGCCGCGGGCGAGGATGCGCCGGTCGGGTCCGAGCACGACGGCGCCGATGGGCACGTCCCCGGTGGCGCGCGCGGCCGCCGCCTCGGTGAGCGCAGCACGCATCGGGACGTGCCAGCGGCCGCCCTGCGGGTGGATCACGACGTCACGCGGAGGTGAGCCCCACCGCGTCGTCGAAGAGCCGGCCGAAGCCCAGCTTGCGGGCGATCTCCGAGACCATCTCGTCGGGGTAGAGGTCGAAGTCGTCGAGCAGGAGGCCGAGGTCCATGGCGTTCATGCCGAGGTCGGCGAGCAGACCGAGGTCGCCGGCCGGCTCCTGCTCGTCCTCGTCGTCGGGCATCGGCAGGTCGAGGGTCTCCAGCGCGGAGCGGGCGATCTCCCACTCGTCGGCCGCCGTGACGTCGGAGAGCAGCACCCGCGTGCGGGCACCCGCGACGCGCAGCAGCACGAAGAAGTCCTCGTCGACCGCCACGACACCGATCGCGCCGCCGTCCCCGGGGAAGCGGCGCAGCGCCGCCGCGAACTCGTCGACCGAGTCGAGCACGTCGTCGACGATCTCGTGCAGCTGCCAGACCCCCTCCTCGCGGTAGGCCACGAAGGCGAAGTCGATGTTCTCGGTCTCCACGTCGATCCCTCCTCGTGCCGTTGCGGACCCTCCGGGCCCCAGCGTGACAGACCCGGCCACGACACGCCATGGTGATACGCGCTGCTCACCGTAGGGTTCAGCCCATGGACACCCTCGTCGTCGACCACCCGCTCGTCGCCCACAAGCTGACCGCACTCCGCGACGAGCGGACCGACTCCCCCAAGTTCCGTCGTCTCGCCGACGAGCTCGTCACGCTGCTGGCCTACGAGGCCACCCGCGACGTGCGCGTCGAGCCGTCCGACATCACCACGCCGGTCTCGCCCACCACGGGCGTGCGGCTCTCGAGCCCCAAGCCCCTCGTCGTACCCATCCTGCGCGCCGGCCTCGGCATGCTCGACGGGATGGTGCGGCTCCTGCCCACGGCGGAGGTCGGCTTCCTCGGCATGGTGCGCAACGAGGAGACGCTGCAGGCGTCGACGTACGCCGAGCGGCTGCCCGACGACCTGTCGGGCCGCCAGTGCTACGTGCTCGACCCGATGCTCGCGACGGGCGGCACCCTGGCCGCCGCGATCCGCTTCCTCGTCGACCGCGGCGCCGACCACATCACGGCCGTGACGCTGCTGTGCGCCCCCGAGGGCACGGCCCGGCTCGAGCAGGAGCTGGCCGACCTCTCCATCCCCGTGACCGTCGTGACGGCGGCGATGGACGAGCGGCTCAACGAGCAGGGCTACATCGTGCCCGGTCTCGGCGACGCCGGCGACCGGCTGTACGGCGTCGCCGACTGACGTCGCTCCCGAGGTGGTGGCACTTTCCCCGGTCGACCGGGGAAGGTGTCACTTCGACCATCAACGTTGATGGTCGAAGCGGCGTGTTCCCCGGTCGACCGGGGAAAGTGGCGCGGCCGGCTCAGGCGTACGAGTGCATGCTCGACGTCGAGAAGAAGTTGATCCCGATGAAGTTGAACCACAGCGTCGCCAGGCCGATGAGCGCGAGGATCGCGGCGTTGCGGCCCTTGAAGCCGGCGGTGGCGCGGGCGTGCAGGTACGCCGCGTAGACGACCCAGGTGATGAACGCCCAGACCTCCTTCGGGTCCCAGTTCCAGTAGCGGCTCCAGGCCTCGTGCGCCCAGATCGGGCCCGTGATGAGCACCGCGAAGGTCCACACCGGGAACGCGAAGGCGTGCAGGCGGTAGGTCAGGCGGTCGAGGCCGACGAGGTCGGGCACGCGGGCGAGGTAGCCCCGCACGACGGGGGCCTCGGCGCCGTCGACCGGGTCGACGTCACCGGCAGGAACCGCAGCCTTCGCCTTCCGCTCCGCGCGCTCCTTGAGCAGGAACAGGATCGAGGTGAAGCCGCCGAGCGTGAAGGCGGCCGTGGCGATGACCGCGGAGACCACGTGGATGACGAGCCAGTAGGAGTTGAGCGCCTCCGTCAGCGGCGCCACCGGCTGGTAGAGCCAGATGACGTCCACCATCAGCACCGTCACGACGAAGCCGGTGACGATGGGGCCGAGCCAGCCGAGCCGGAACTTCTTCAGCAGCACCAGGTAGGTCAGCGTCACGAAGAACGAGCCCGACAGTGTGAACTCGTACATGTTGCCCCACGGCACCCGCGCCGGCTCCGCCGCGAGACCGCGGCCGAGGAGCGCGACGAAGTGCGCACCGGCGGCGAGGACGGTGAGCATGATGCCGAGCCGCTCGCCCATGGCGACGCGCCGGCGGGTGTCCTCCCCGGCCGCGTCGGCGACCTCGGCCTCGGTCCACGCGTCCGCCGTACGCCGCGGGGAGCGCCCCGCGCCGGCACCGACGGCCACGCGCGACGCGGTCGCGACCGGCACCTTGCGCAGCGACGCCCACTGCCACAGGTGCGCCACCAGCGCCAGGAAGTAGAGGATCCCGCAGAATCCCACGGCCTGGTTGCTCAGCGTCTCCCACGCCTCGTTGCTCACGGGCGGTCCTCCTCCTGCGCGGGCCGGGCCCGCTCGTCACCGGCGGCGCCGTCCGGCGCACGCACGTCCTCCAGGATGCCCTCGAGGGCCTCCTCGCCGCCACCGGCCCCGGTGGAGCGATCGAGCACACCGACGGTGACCAGCGCACCGTCGCCGTCGTCCTTCACGCGCACCCACACCCGGCGGGGGCGGATGAACAGCGAACCGAGCAGGCCGAGCAGCGCGGCGACGACGCCGCCGAGCGCCACGAGCTTGCCGGGCGTCTCGCTGATCTGCACGCGGTTCCACTGCTGGATCCCGTCGAAGCTCACCGTGCCGAGCCCGTCGGGCAGGTCGGCGCTCTCGCCCGGCGCCAGGTCCATCCGGAACTGCGCCCCGCCCGTGCCCTCGACGGGCGTCAGCCCGTCCATGTCGAGCGCGTAGACCGACTGCGGGGTGCCGTCGTCCATCCCCAGGTCGCCGGTGAAGACGACCATGGAGAGGAAGGGGTTCTGCGCCTCGCCGAAGACCGAGTAGGGGCCGGTCTCCATGTCGAAGCCGTAGGTCGGGTAGAACTGGCCCTGCAGCCCCACCTGCTGCTCCAGGCCGTCCGGCACCTTGACGACGCCGAAGCTGGCGAACGTCAGGTCCGTCGGCAGGAAGATCGTGGGGCCGGAGTAGACGACCTCGCCGTCGGGGTCGCGCACCGTGATGACGGGCGCGTAGCCGTGGCCGATGAGGAAGACGTCCGTGCCGCCGATGCTCAGCGGGTGGTTCACCTTGAGCTCGTACGACTTCTGCTCCGCGTCCGGGTCGGTCGCGTCCTCGACGTACGTGATCTCCGAGGCGAAGCCGCGCGCCTGGCCGAAGGCCTGGCCGGAGCGGTACCAGTCGATGGTGAAGTCGTCGACCGTGAACGCGAACGGCTGCAGGTCGTCGGCGGACCAGAGGCTGCCGGGGTTCAGGTCGTCGTACTGCGTCAGGTTGTTGGAGAACCCGCCGCCCTTGAGCACGATCACGCCGCCCTGGAAGCCGAGCAGGCTGCCCATGGCGAAACCGGCGAGCACGACGAGCACCGACAGGTGGAAGACCAGGTTGCCGGCCTCGCGCAGGTAGCCGCGCTCGGCCGCGACCACGACGTCGCCGTCGGGGTCCACGTCGGTGTCGACGACGCGGTAGCGCCGCTTGCGCAACGCCGCGGCGTACCGCTTCCCGATCTCTTCGGCGCTCCCGGGGTCCCGGTACGCCGCGTGGTCGGGCAGGCGGGTGAGGTTGCGGGGCGCGCGGGGCGGGCGCGCGCGCACCGCCTTCGCGTAGACCTTGATGCGCGGCAGGATGCAGCCGACGAGCGACACCATGAGCAGCAGGTAGATGGCCGCGAACCACGGCGAGTCGTAGACCGAGAACAGGCCGAGCGCCTCGTAGACCGGCGTCAGCTTCGGGTGGCGGTCCTGCCACTGCGAGACCTCGAAGGCGTCGACGGCCTGCTGGGGCACGACGGATCCGGGGATCGCCGCGAGCGCGACGAGCAGCAGCAGCACGAGCGCCGTGCGCATCGACGTCAGCTGGCGCCAGCCCCAGCGGACGAGCTCGACGGCGTTGAGCTCGCCGCTGCGCCGGCCCGGATTGCCGGAGCCCGGCCCCTCGACGGGGGCGGCGCCGGGCTCGACGTCGGCCCCGGGGGTGTCGCGCCCGCTCACACGCCCACCTCGAACCCGGAGATGAGGGAGCGCTGGAGGTCCTGCACCACGACGTCCCACCACCCCGTCACCAGGAGCACGCCGACGGCGACGAGCATGAGGCCGCCGATGCGCATGACGAGCACCTGGCGCTTGCGGAGCCAGCCGACGGCGCGCATCGACCAGCCGAAGCCGAGGGCGATGAGCACGAAGGGGATGCCGAGGCCGAGGGCGTAGACGCCGGACAGCAGGGCCCCGCGCCCGGCGGTGCCCTCGTTGTAGGCGAGCGAGGTGATGGCGACCAGCGTGGGTCCGACGCACGGCGTCCACCCCAGGCCGAAGAGGAACCCGAGACCCGGAGCGGCGAGCAGGCCGACGGACGGGATCTTGTGGATCCGCACGTCGCGGTCGAGGCCGGGGATCCGCAGGAAGCCGGCGAACGCCAGGCCGAGCACGATCGTCAGGGCGCCCAGCACCACCGTGAGCGTGCGCCGCCACTCGAAGAACCAGACGGCGATGCTGGCGGACGCGACCCCGAGCAGGACGAACACCGTGGCGAACCCCGCGACGAACAGCAGGGACCCGGCGAGCAGGCGCCCGCGGCGTACCCGCGTCCGCTCGAGGGTCGCCGCCCCGCCGCCGGTGGTCCGACCGCCGGTGGCGTCGACGACCTCGGCGGCGGACATGCCCGTCGCGTAGGACAGGTAGCCGGGCACGAGCGGGAGCACGCACGGGGAGAAGAAGGAGACGAACCCCGCGATGAGGGCGACCGGCACGGCGAGCAGGAGCGAGCCGCCCGCGGCGGTCTCCGCGAACGCGTCACCCATCGCCCTCACCGGCCCCGCCCTCCTCGTCGATGACCGTCTCGACGAGCGTCACCACGGTGGTCGCGGACGGCACGCGCCCGACGATCGTGGCCGCGACCCGCCCCTCGCTGTCGAGGATCGTGGTCGACGGGATGGCCCGCGGCGACAGGGAGCCGGCGAAGGCCAGCAGGGCACGGCCGTCCGGCGAGTAGAACGAGGGGTACTCCACCTCGTACTCCCGCTCGAAGCTCTGCGCCTGCGCGGTCGAGGAGTCGCGGTTGTTGATGCCGACGAACACCGCGGAGTCGCCCAGCTGGTCGGCCGCCTCCACCAGGTCCGGCGCCTCGGCGCGGCAGGGCGGGCACCAGGAGCCCCAGACGTTGACGACCACGGGCGTGCCCCGGAAGTCCTCGAGCGAGAGCGGCTGGCCCTCGAGGTCCTCGCCCTCGAGCACGATGGGCTCGCCCCGGTCGGCGGGCTCGTACTCGGTGAGCTGCCCGTCGGCGGACACGTAGCCCGCGTCGCCCGTCGCCTCCACGTCGCTGCAGCCCGCCAGGAGGGCGAGGCCCAGCAGCAGGGCCGCCCCGGCCGGGGCGGCGCGCCGTCGGTTCCGCATCAGGGTCGGTGCTCCTCCGCCGCGCCGCCGGCCGAGAACGGCGCTGCCTTGTCACGGGTGGGGATGAGGTCGCCTGCCGGCTCCGAGTACGTCAGGTGGGTCAGCAGGTCGCCGCGGAAGTGCAGCGAGGTGAGCGAGCACAGCGTGCACTGGCGCTTGCGCGGGTCGTGCAGGAACGAGCGGTTCTCCACGACCAGGCGCGTCGTCCAGATCGGGAGCTGGTGGGACACGACCACGGCCTCGTTGGGCTGGCCCGCGACCGCCTCGGGAGCCACGGCCGCGGCGTCGCGCGCGTCGTGCACCGCCGCCAGCATCCGCGCGGCGACCTCCTTATAGGGCTCGCCCCACGACGGCGTGAACGGGTTCCACAGGTGCCGCCAGGTCGACGGCTTGCGGAGCGCGTTGTCGCCGCCGCCGAACCGCATCCCCTCGAACTTGTTCGTCGACTCGATGACCCGCGCGTCCGTGACGACGTCGAGCCCGCGGGCCGCCGCCAGGGGCGCCGCCGTCTCCTGCGCCCGCTCGAGCGGGGAGACCCGCAGGTGGACGATGGGACGGTCGCCGATGCGCTCGGCGACCCGCTCGGCCATGGCCCGGCCGTTGGCGGACAGGTGGAACCCGTCGCGGCGGCCGTAGAGCACGCCCTCGGGGTTGTGCACCTCGCCGTGGCGCAGCAGGTGGACGACGGTCTGCTCGGTCATCGGTTCCTCTCGGTGGTCCGCCCGCTCAGGCGGGCGATCCGTACGTCGCGGCCGCGGCCCGGGCTGCTGCGGGGAGCGCGGCCAGCACGTGCTGGACGGCGCGCTCGTCGTGGGCGGCGGAGCAGAACCACACCTCGTACGCCGACGGGGGCAGGTGCACCCCGGCGTCGAGCATCGCGTGGAAGAAGGCCGCGTAGGCGGGCAGGTGCTGGCGTCCCGCCTCGTCGAAGTCCCGCACGGCCGTCAGGGTCGAGCCCTGCTCCAGCAGGAAGATCGAGAACATCGTGCCCGCGCGCTGCACGAGGTGGGGCACCCCGGCCTCGCCGAGCGCCGCGGAGGCGGCCTCGCTGATCGTCGTCGCGACGGCGTCGACGTGGGCGTAGACCTCGTCGGTGGCGAGCCGCAGCGTCGTGAGGCCCGCGGTCGTCGCGACGGGGTTCCCCGACAGCGTGCCGGCCTGGTAGACGGGCCCCTCGGGTGACAGCAGCCCCATGAGGTCGGCGCGACCACCGAAGGCCGCGGCGGGCAGCCCGCCGCCCATCACCTTGCCGAAGGTCATGAGGTCGGGGACCCAGCCCTCGACCGCGCCGTCGAGGCCCCACCCGCCCCGCTTGGTGGCCCGGAACCCCGTCATCACCTCGTCGGAGACGAACAGCGCGCCGTGCGCGGCGCAGGTGGCCGCGAGGAAGGCGTTGAACCCGGGCTCCGGGTTGACCACGCCCATGTTGCCGGGCGTCGCCTCGGTGATGACGCACGCGATGCGGTCGCCGTGCTCGGCGAAGACCCGCTCCACCGCGGCGCGGTCGTTGTAGGGCAGCACCATCGTCAGGTCCGTCGCGCTCTGCGGCACCCCGGGGGTGCCGGGCACCGCGAAGGTGGCGAGGCCCGAGCCGGCGCTGGCGAGCAGCGCGTCGACGTGGCCGTGGTAGCAGCCGGCGAACTTGACGACGACGTCCCGGCCCGTCGCGCCGCGCGCGAGGCGGATGGCCGACATCGTCGCCTCGGTGCCCGACGACGTGAACCGCACCCGCTCGACCGGCGTGCGCGCGACGATCTCCTCGGCGAGGAGCACCTCGGGCTCCGTCGGCGTCCCGTACGACGTGCCCCGCGCCACCGCGGCCTGCACGGCCTCGATCACCTCGGGGTGGGCGTGACCGAGCAGCATCGGCCCCCAGGAGCCGACGAGGTCGACGTACTCGTTGCCGTCGACGTCGGTGAGCCAGGCGCCCTGCGCCGAGGCGATGAACCGCGGCGTGCCGCCGACGGCACCGAAGGCGCGGACGGGCGAGTTGACGCCGCCGGGGGTCACGGCCGACGCCCGCGCGAAGAGGTCGGCGGAGCGTGCTGTCGGACGGGAGGTCGGGGCAGTCACCGGCCCATTCTCGCGCAAGCCGGCAAGCAAGGCACATCGGGCTACGACACAGCGTCGTTGATGGCGGGTCCACCCATCGCAGCAGAGGGCTGACACGCAACGATTCCTCAAGGTATCCTCAAGAAGATCGGCGCTTGGTGAACAGTCGTAACCTCCGGGGAACACCGGCGTTAGTCACGTCACACGGCTTGAGGGAGCCACGGATCCGAGCGTGAGCCACGAGGCGCACGGGCGATGGGGAGAGCAGATGAGCAACAGCAAGTTCGCGCGCTGGCAGAAGGCGACCGCGCTCGCACCGATGGCGGCCCTGTCGGCCGCCGCCACGGTCGTCATCGCCGGGTCCGGCGGACCGGTCGGCACCCTCACGGCCGCCGACGACACCGTGACGGAGGGCGCGATCGCCGTCCCGACCGACGCGGTCGAGACGCCGGCGAGCGTCTCGGTCCCCGACGCGGTGACGCCGACGACCGACCCGCAGATCGTCAGCGCGAGCAGCACGAGCGGCATCCCGGCCGTGGCCCTCGGCGCCTACCAGCGGGCGCAGACGATCATCAACGGCGCCGACACCTCCTGCCGCATCTCGTGGCAGCTCATCGCGGCCATCGGTCGGGTCGAGTCCGACCACGGCCGCTTCGGCGGCGGTCAGCTCTCCGACGAGGGCGTCGCCACCCCCGGCATCTTCGGCATCCCGCTCGACGGCACGAACGGCACGACGCGCATCCTCGACACCGACGCGGGCGAGCTCGACAACGACGCGACCTACGACCGCGCCGTCGGCCCCATGCAGTTCATCCCCTCCACGTGGCGGGTCATCGCGGTCGACGCCAACGGCGACGGCGTGCGCGACCCCCAGAACGTCCACGACGCGGCGCTCGGCACGGCGGTCTACCTCTGCTCCGGCACCGAGGACCTCTCGACCGAGGCCGGCAAGCGGGCGGCGGTGCTGCGCTACAACCAGAGCGAGGAGTACGTGAACCTCGTCCTCGCGATCGAGCAGGCCTACCTCGACGGCGAGTACACGTCGGTGCCCAACGCCGTGGCCTCGGCCAACTACTTCGTGCCCGACCCGGTGCGCCCCCAGACCGGCGGCTCGGTCGACTCGGCCGACCCGGGCACCGTCGGCGGTGGCAGCGGCGGCTCGACGCCGGGCAGCACGCCCGGCACCGGCGGCAACGGCGGCTCCGGGGGTTCGGGCAGCACCGGCGGCAGCGGCGGTTCCGGTGGGGGCACGGGCGGCTCCGGCGGCTCGGACGGCGGCGGCTCGACGCCCGGCACGGGTGGTGGCTCCGGCGGTGGCACGCCCCCCGTCCCGACGCCCACCCCGACGCCGACCGAGGAGCCGAAGGACGGCGGCCTCGCCGACCTCCCGAAGGACCCGGTGGGCACCGTGGGCGGCGTCGTCACCGACCCCGTCGGCACGGTCGGCAACACGCTCACCTGGCTGCAGGCCAGCGTCTCCTGCAACGCCCAGGGCAAGTTCGACAACCCGTTCAAGACGAACGACCCGTGGGACCTCTGCATGAAGGCGCTCGGCTACTGACCGCCGGTCGCCCCTGACGACGAAGCGCCTCGGACCGTGCGGTCCGAGGCGCTTCGTCGTTCGTGGCCGCGCAGGGGGCCGCGTCGTCGGGTCAGCGCAGCATCCGCGCGGCCTCGGCGGCCCAGTAGGTCAGCACCACGTCGGCGCCGGCCCGGCGGATCGAGACCAGCGTCTCGAGGATCGCCGCCTCACGGTCGATCCAGCCGTTGGCCGCGGCGGCCTCGACCATCGCGTACTCCCCCGAGATGTTGTAGGCCGCGACGGGCACGTCGACGGCGTCCCGCACGCGGCGTACCACGTCGAGGTAGGCCAGCGCGGGCTTCACCATCACCAGGTCCGCGCCCTCGGCGACGTCCAGCTGGGCCTCGCGCACGCCCTCGAGCGCGTTGCGGGCGTCCTGCTGGTAGGTGCGCCGGTCGCCGACGAGCGACGAGTCGACGGCCTCGCGGAACGGGCCGTAGAACGCGGAGGCGTACTTCGCCGAGTAGGCCATGACCGCCACGTCGGTGGCGCCCACCCCGTCGAGCGCGTCGCGGACGACGGCGACCTGGCCGTCCATCATCCCGCTGGGCCCGAGCACCGCGGCGCCGGCGGCGGCCTGCGCGCGCGCCATCTCGGCGTACACCTCGAGGGTGGCGTCGTTGTCGACGCGGCCCGCCGCGTCGAGCACGCCGCAGTGGCCGTGGTCGGTGAACTCGTCGAGGCAGAGGTCGGCCATGACCGGCAGCGCGTCGCCGACCTCGGCCGCGACGTCGGCGATCGCCCGGTTGAGGACGCCCTCGGGGTCGACGGCGCCGGAGCCCACCGCGTCCTTGGCCGTGGGCACGCCGAACAGCATGATGCCGCCCAGCCCGAGCTCCGCGGCCTCGACGGCGGCGGCGCGCAGCGAGTCGCGCGTGTGCTGCACGACGCCCGGCATGGAGCCGATCGGCACGGGCGCCTCGGCGCCCTCCCGCACGAACACGGGGAGCACGAGCTGGCCCGCCCGGAGCGTGGTCTCGGCGACCAGCTCCCGCAGGGCGGGCGTGCGGCGCAGGCGGCGGGGGCGCAGGTACGGCGACTCCACGGGCGGGCGCACGAGGCCCGCCCGCGTGCCGTCCTGCACCGGCCCGGTCAGTTCGAGACCTTCCGCCGCGACGTGGTCTTGCGGTCCGACGGCTTGGTCACCGGCTGGCCCGACTCCAGGAGCGCGAGACGACGGGCGGCACCGAAGTCGGCGAGCGCGTCGGCCAGCACCTCGGCGGACGGCGAGGGCGCCATGACGTCGACGCGCAGGCCGTGCTCCTCGGCCGTCTTCGCCGTGGCCGGGCCGATGACGGCGATGACCGTCGACGGGTGCGGCTTGCCCGCGATGCCGACGAGGTTGCGCACCGTCGACGACGACGTGAAGACGACCGCGTCGAACTTGCCGGTCTTGATCGCGTCGCGGACCGGCGCGGCCGGCGGGGCGGCACGCACCGTGCGGTACGCCGTCACGTCGTCGCACTCCCAGCCCAGGTCGATGAGGCCCGCGACCAGGTTCTCGGTCGCGATGTCGGCGCGCGGGAGGAAGACCCGGTTGATGGGGTCGAGCACCTCGTCGTACTCCGGCCACACCTCGAGCAGACCGGCCGCGGACTGCTCGCCCGTCGGCACGAGGTCGGCCCGCAGGCCCCAGGCGCCGATCGCCTCGGCGGTCTTGTCGCCGACCGCGGCGATCTTCAGGCCGGAGAAGGCGCGGGCGTCGAGCCCGTACTCCTCGAACTTCTCGCGCACCGCGCGCACCGCGTTGGCCGAGGTGAACGCGATCCACTCGTAGCGGCCCTCGACGAGGCCGCGCACGGCCTTGTCCATCTGCTGCGGGTTGCGGGGCGGCTCGACCGAGATGGTCGGCACCTCCTCGGGCACGCCGCCGTAGCCGCGCAGCCGCGCCGACAGGGGGCCGGCCTGGTCCTTGGTGCGGGGCACCAGCACCCGCCAGCCGAAGAGCGGCTTCGTCTCGAACCAGGACAGCGTCTCGCGGAGGTCGACGACCTCGCCGACGACCGTGACGGCCGGCGGCTGGATCTTCGCGGCGCGGGCGTCGGCCGCGATGTTCTCCAGCGTCGACGTCACGGTGACCTGCTCGGTGGTCGTGCCGACGCGCGTCATCGCGACCGGCGTCGAGGCCGGGCGGCCGGCCGCGACGAGCGCGGAGGCGACGTCGGCGATCGGACCGACCGAGCTCAGCAGCACGAGGGTGCGACCGTCGGCGTACTGGCTCCAGTCCACCTTGTCGGTGCACGACACCACGGTCACCTCGCGGTGGCTGCGGGTGGTGAGCGGGATCCCGGCGTACGCCGGCACCGCGGTCGCCGCGGAGACCCCGGGGACGATCTCGAAGCCGATGCCCGCCTTGACGCAGGCCTGCGCCTCCTCGGGACCGGAGGCGTAGAGGAACGGGTCGCCGGTCATGAGGCGCACGACGTGCTTGCCCGCCTTGGCGGGCTTGAGGAGGACCTTGGCGCGGGCGGCGTGGGTCAGCGGCTGGCCGTCCTCGCCGAAGCCGCCGTCGAGGAACACGGGCCCCTCGTCGACGACGGTCTCGTTGCCGTCCTCGTCGGTGACGACGGTCGGCGTCGGGATGCCCAGCACCGAGCGCACGAGCACCTCGTGGTCGGGGGCCTCCGTGACCACCACGTCGGCGGCCCGGAGCAGGTCCAGCGCGCGGACGGTCAGCAGGCCCGGGTCACCGGGGCCGCTGCCGACGAACGACACCCAGCCCCCGTCGGGCGTGCCGGTCGCCACGGCCGGCGAGCCGCCCGGCGCGGCGGTGGTGCGGTCGTTGCTCCCTGCGGTACGTCGCGTCATGCGTGCTGCTCTCCCACTCGGTCGGGACCCCCTGGCTGAGGGCCTTCCATCAGATCGGCGGCACCGTCGGCCAGCATCTCCTGGCCGAGGCGGCTCCCGACGCCGAAGGCGTCGCCGGGGGAGCCGGTGGTGGACATCCGGATGCTCAGGGCGCCGTCCAGGGACAGCACCACCGCACGCACCCAGAGCTCCTCGCCGTCGTCGCCCTCGACGACCTCGCCCAGCGCACCCACGGGCGCGGAGCAGCCGGCCTCGAGCGTCGCCAGGACGGCGCGCTCGGCGGTCACGGCCGCCCGGGTGGCGGGGTCGTCGAGCACCGACAGCGCCTCGACGAGCGAGACGTCGTCGGCGCGGCACTCGACGGCGAGCGCTCCCTGGCCCGGGGCCGGGAGCATCTGGAACGGGTCGATCACCTCGGTGACCTCGTCGACGCGGCCGAGCCGCGCGAGCCCGGCGCGGGCCAGCAGCACCGCGTCGACCTCGCCCGCGGCGATCTTGCCGATGCGGGTGTCGACGTTGCCGCGGATCGGCACGATCTCGAGGCCGAGACCCAGCGCGGCGAGCTGGGCCGCCCGGCGGGGCGAGCCCGTGCCGACGCGGCTGCCCACGGGCAGCTCGCCCAGGGTGAGGCCGTCGCGGGCGATCACGACGTCGCGCGAGTCCTCCCGGGGCGGGACCGCGGCGAGCGCGATGCCGTCGGCCGGGGTCGTCGGCAGGTCCTTGAGCGAGTGCACGGCGAGGTCGACCTCGCCGGCGAGGAGCGCGTCGCGCAGGGCGCTCACGAACACGCCGGTGCCGCCGATCTGCGCGAGCGGGGCGCGGGACACGTCGCCGTGGGTGGTCACCTCGACCAGCTCGACCTCACGCCCCAGGCGGGCGCGCAGGGCATCGGCGACGTGGCCGGACTGGGTCATGGCGAGCGCCGAGGCACGCGTGCCGAGGCGGAGGGGGCGCAGCGGGGCGGTCACGGACGACCTCCCGGGCGGGTGACGGCGTCGACGGCCTCGGGGTCGAGGGCGAACAGCTCGGCGAGCGCGGCGGCGTAGGACACCGCACCCTGCTCGTTGGCGAGCTGCTTGACGCGGACGGTCGGCTGGTGGAGCAGCTTGTCGGCCACGCGTCGCACCGTGTGGAGCACCTCCGCGCGGGCCACGGGGTCGAGGTCGGGCAGGCGGCCGTCGAGGCGCGCCATCTCGTTGTCGACCACGGTCGTCGCCATCGTGCGCAGAGCGACCACGGTCGGCGTCACGCTCGCCTGGCGGCGGGCGGTCGTGAACGCGGAGATCTCCTGCGTGACGATCTCGCGGACGGCGTCGATGCCCGGCGCGACCTCGGCGACCCGCAGCTCCTCGGCGAGGCGCGAGAGCCCCAGGAGCTGCACGCCCGGCAGGTGCTCGACCGCGGGCTCGACGTCGTGGGGCAGCGCCAGGTCGACGATGGAGAGCGGGGAGGTCGGGTCCGCCTGGCCGCTGCGGGCGCGGGCGAGGAGCTCGCGGGTGACGACCGTGCCGGTCGCGCCCGTGCAGGAGACGACCACCTCGGCGCCGATCAGCTCGCGCTCGAGGTCGGCGAGCAGGGCCGCACGCGCGCCGTACTCCACCGCGAGCCGCTGGGCGCCGCCCTCGCTGCGGTTGACGACGACGATCTCGCCGGCCCCGGCACGGGCCAGGGTCGCGACGGCGAGCGAGGCCATCGAACCGGCACCGACGACGACCGCCTTCGCGCCCGTCAGCCCGCCCACGTGGGGGGCGGCGAGCTCGAGGGAGGCGGAGACGAGGGACGGCGCCGCACGGTCGATCTCGGTCTCCGCGTGGGCGCGCTTGCCGACCCGGAGGGCCTGCTGGAAGAGCACGTTGAGGGCGGGACCGACGGTGCCGAGCTCCTGGCCGAGACGCAGTGCCTCCCGCGCCTGGCCGAGGATCTGGCCCTCGCCGACCACCATGGAGTCGAGGCCGGCCGTGACCCGGAAGAGGTGGGAGACGGCGGCGTCGTCGTAGTGCACGTAGAGGTGCGGGAGCATCGCCTCGGTGCTCGCGCCACCGCGCTCGATGAGCAGCCGCGAGATCGTCTCGATGCTGCCGTGGAACCGCTCGACCTCGGTGTAGACCTCGAGGCGGTTGCACGTCGAGATCACGGTGGCCTCGGTGACGTGCTCCGCGTTGACGACGTCGGCGACGAGCTTCTGGGCCCCCTCCGGGTCGAGGGCGAGACGCTCGAGCACCGTCACCGGAGCGGAGTGGTGGGACACCCCCACGACCAGGACGCTCATCGGACCTCCTCCCGGCCACCGACACCGGTGGCCACCGGCTCCCCGTCCGCGAGGTAGGACGGCGAGCGACGCTGCTCGTGGAAGGCGAGGATCTGCAGCTCGGTCGACAGGTCGACCTTGCGCACCTCCACGCCCTCGGGGACCGACAGCACGGTCGGTGCGAAGTTGAGGATGGCGGTGACCCCGGCCGCGACGAGGCGGTCGGCCACCTCCTGCGCGGCCGCGGCCGGCAGGGCCAGCACGCCGATGGCGACGTCGAGGTCGGCCACGACCTGCTCGAGGTCGTGCACCGGGCGCACGGCGACGCCGCCGACGACGGTGCCGTGCAGCCGCTCGTCGGCGTCGAGGAGCGCCACGACGCGGAAGCCGCGGGTGCGGAAGCCGGCGTAGTTCGCGAGGGCCTGGCCGAGGTTGCCGAGGCCGACCACGACGACGTTGCGGTCGGTGGTGAGGCCGATCTCGCGGGCGATCTGGTAGCGGAGGTGCTCGACGTCGTAACCGACCCCGCGCGTCCCGTAGGAGCCGAGGTGGGAGAGGTCCTTGCGCAGCATCGCGGAGTTCACGCCCGCCGCCACCGCGAGCGCCTCGCTCGAGCAGGTGGAGGTGCCCTCGTCGGAGAGCAGGGTCAGCGCACGGAGGTAGAGGGGCAGCCGCGCGACGGTCGCCTCCGGGATGCCCCGGGGGCTCTCGGCCTGGGTCCGTGCAGTCAACGTGTCTCGTCTCCAGCCGCGCGCGAGCACCTACTCGGACTTTCGGGCGCCTCGGGGGTTGGCGAGCGGCCCGCTCACTGTAGGTAGTCCGGGGCGGGAGAACAAAACGGGAGGGCAGGCCTCAGCGGCCGCCCCGCGGCCATACCACGAATCGGTAGGCGGCGAAATTGACGACGAGGCTGCAACCTATCGCAACGATCTTGGCGACCAGCAGGGGGTCGACCAGGAGCAGCGCGGCGTGGATGAAGAGCGGCTGCAGCACCCACATGGTCGTGCCCGTCGTGGCGACGAACAGCCCGGCCTGGCGCCACGTGAGGCGCCGCGCCGAGAAGGTGAACAGGCCGTTGACGACGAAGCTGAACGCCATGCCCGCGCTCGTCGAGACGAGGTTCGCGAGCACGATCCCGAGCGACGCGTGCAGCAGCAGGAAGAGGCCGACGTCGATGGCGGTGTTGAGGATCCCGACCCCGGCGAAGCGGACGGCGGGAGGGAGGGCCGCGCCGCGGCGTACGGCGGGGGCGGTCATCCCCGAGGGTCGCGGGCGTCGCGCGTGCCGGGGGCGCTGCGGCGGCCCCGCGCCGCGAGGGCGAGCGAGTAGAGCGGGCGGTCCTGGGTCTCGACGTAGACACGGCCGAGGTAGGAGCCGATCACGCCCATCATGATCAGCTGCAGGCCCGAGAGCAGGAACATGCCGACGCCGAGGAACGCCCAGCCCGGCACCGCCTGCTCCGGCGTGAAGACCCGCACGGAGAAGACGTAGACCGCCAGCAGCACGCTGATCGCCGAGATGGCGAACCCGAGCTTGCTGATCATCCGCAGCGGCGCCGTGGAGAACCCGAGCAACCCGTGGGAGGCGAACGAGAGCATGGTGCGCAGGTCGTAGCCCGACGCGCCCGCGTGGCGCTCGTCGCGGTCGAACAGCACGGCCTCCTGCCGGAAGCCGACGTGGGCCACGATCCCCCGCAGGAAGCGGCCGTGCTCGCGGTAGCGGCCCACCTCCGCCACCACCCGCGCGTCCATGAGCCGGAAGTCGCCGACCTCGCGGGGGATCTCGACGTCGGCGAGGCGCGCGAGGAGCCGGTAGAAGAGGCTCGCGGTGGTGCGCTTGAACCACGTGTCCTGCCGGGTGCGTCGCTGCGCGTAGGCGACGTCGACACCGGTCTCCCAGAGCGCGATCAGCTCGAGGCTGACGCGCGGCGGGTCCTGCAGGTCGGTGTCCATGACGACCACGGCGTCCGCGTCGCCGGCCGCGTCGAGCCCGGCGGTCAGCGCCACCTGGTGACCGAAGTTGCGGGACAGCGCCAGCACCGCGACCCGGTCGTCGGCGGCCCGCAGCGCCAGCAGCTGCTCGAGGGAGTCGTCGCGGCTGCCGTCGTCGACGTAGAGGAACTCGAAGTCCAGGTCGGGCCGCTGCGCGGTGGCCGCCAGCAGCGCGGCGTGGAAGGCCTGCAGGGTGCGACCCTCGTCGTACACCGGGAGCACGTAGGCGACGCGGCGACGCACCTGCGCGTCGGCGGGTACGGCGCTGGTCGCGGCGGGCTCGGACACGATCGGGGAGTCTACGGAGCGCGCCCGTGCGGGGGCTGTGGAGCGGCTGGGCGAGGACCGTGCGGCGTGGCCGGCGACCGTCAGGACAGCGCCGCGCGCAGCCGGTCGGGATCGACGCGCCAGAAGTCGTGCTGGCGGCCGTCGACGTAGGTCACCGGGATCTCGTCGAGGTCGACGTGGGCGGCGGCGTCCTCGTCCTCGTCGACGTCGACCTCGCGGAAGGTCTCCCCCAGCTCGGCGCACACCGCGGCGACGACCGCGCGGGCCGTCTCGCACAGGTGGCAGCCGTCGCGCCCGAAGAGCACGACGCGCGGCTCGCGGGTCGCTTCCGGTGGCAGGGTCACGCTCCTCATCCTAGGCTCGACCCCGTGGCCGACCCCGAGCACGAGACCGCCGCCGACCGTCCGCGCTCGCACGCCGCGACGGTCCGGCGCACCGACCTGAAGCGCCGCTCCCGCCTCGCCGGCGAGGCGTCGGCGGCCGCCGCGGAGGTGGAGACCGCGCTCGACGTGCCCCGCGACGCGACGTCGGCAGCGTTCTTCGACGTGGACAACACGCTGATGCAGGGCGCGAGCATCTTCCACCTGGCGAAGGGGCTCTACCGGCGGGAGTTCTTCACGACGCGCGAGATCGCCGGGGCGGTCTGGAAGCAGGCCTACTTCCGCGTCGTCGGCGTCGAGGACCCCGAGCACGTGGCGGAGGCCCGCAGCTCGGCGCTCGGCTTCATCGCCGGCCACACCGTCGGCGAGCTGGAGTCGCTCGCCGAGGAGATCTTCGACGAGGCCATGGCGATGCGGATCTGGCCGGGCACGCGGGCGCTGGCGCAGCTGCACCTCGACCGCGGCCAGCGGGTCTGGCTGGTGACGGCGGCGCCGGTGGAGATCGCGACGATCATCGCCCGCCGGCTCGGGCTCACCGGCGCGCTCGGCACCGTCGCGGAGCACGACGACGAGGGCGTCTACACGGGACGCCTGGTCGGCGAGATGCTCCACGGCCCGGCCAAGAAGGAGGCCGTCAAGGCCCTCGCCGCCCGGGAGGGCCTCGACCTCGAGCGCTGCTCGGCGTACTCCGACTCCTTCAACGACCTCCCCCTCCTCGGTCTCGTCGGCGACCCCTGCGCCATCAATCCCGACAGCCGGCTGCGGGCCCACGCGCGGGAGCAGGGCTGGCGGGTGCGGGACTACCGCACGGGCCGCAAGGCGGCTCGCCTGGGCCTGCTGACCGGCGCCGCCGTGGGCGCCGCCGCAGGCGCCGTGGCGGCCGGCACGGCGCTCCGCTCCGCCCGTCGCTGATCCTCCGCTCCCCACCCCTACCGACCGGTATCCCGCGCCCTTGCTGGACGTCGTCCACGGGCGATCGGTCCGCCTCGAGTCTCCGACAAGTTTGTCGATAGCGGTTCCCAAGGCCCCGGACGAGGCCTAACCTGGGCCGACGCTCCCCTGGGGAGAGGAGCGGGGAGGGCACCACCATGGGCAGTGCAGCGCAGCACGCACGCGCGTTCGAGCGAGGGCTCGACGCGCTGCGTGACCTCGTGCTCGCCTCCCTCGCACCCCCGGCGCTCGCCACGGCCGGAGGCCCCCTGGCGTCGATGCTCCACCACGAGGTGGTCGGCAGCGCACGGACCGCGGCGCCCCCGTCGGCCGACACGGCCGGCAGCGCGGGAGAGCCGGGCGGGGACGGCAGCGGTGGGGACGGCAGCGCCGAGGCCCACTCCGCCGAGGAGCGCCCGGAGGACCGGGAGCGCCTCATCGCGCTCGTCGACCTCGCCCGCGGTGGCGACCGTGAGGCGTTCGGCCTGCTCTACGACCACTACCACGGCGCGGTCTACCGGTTCCTCTACTACCGCACGCGCTCCGTCACCCTCGCCGAGGACCTGACGTCGGAGACCTTCTTCCGCGCCCTCCGCCGGATGAGCGACTTCCGTTGGCAGGGCAAGGACTTCGGCGCCTGGCTGATGACCATCGCCCGCAACCTCACGACCGACCACTTCAAGGCCGGCCGCACCCGCCTCGAGCACACCGTCGAGGACATGGGGCTGCACGACGACGGCCACGACGACGGTCCCGAGTCGACGGTGCTCTCGGCGATCACGAACGAGCTGCTGATGGAGGCCCTCACGCAGCTCCCCGCCGAGCAGCAGGACTGCCTCGTGATGCGCTTCCTGCAGGGGATGAGCATCGCCGAGACCGCCGCTGCGCTCGAGCGCAGCGAGGGTGCGGTGAAGCAGCTCCAGCTGCGCGGCGTGCGCAACCTGGCGAAGCTGATGCCCGAGGGGATGCGGGACTCGTGAGCCGCCGTAACCTCCGGGCCTGCGCCCTCGTTGAGCGGGACAGTGCACCTGTCCGGCCCTCCCTCGGACAGGGCCACCGACCGATGAGGATGCCCGCATGATGTCCCTCCCGACGGCGCGTCGCCGTGCCGAGGAGCTCGACGCAGCGGTCTCCGGGTCGGCGCACGACGCCTCCGCGCCGAGTGCCGACCTCGAGCCGCTGCTCGACGTGGTCGCCCAGCTGCGCGCCGAGGGCGCCGCAGTGCCCACCCCGCGTGCCGACTTCGCGGCCGAGCTCCGCGCGCGCCTCATGACGGAGGCCGCGACCGTGCTCGTCGCCCCCGACCCGGCCACCGACGAGCTGCTCACCGTCCGCCGCTCGCCCCACGCCCCGCGCCGCCAGCGCCGCGTCACCGCCGTCGCCGCCGCGCTCGTCGTGGCCGGCGGGTCGAGCACGATGGCGTACGCCGCGCAGGGCGCCCTCCCCGGCGACTCGCTCTACCCGGTCAAGCGTGCGCTCGAGGGCGCCCGCGGATCGATCAGCCTCACCGACGAGTCGCGGGGCGCGCTGACGCTGCGGCACGCCCAGCAGCGGCTGGCCGAGGTGCAGGGCCTCGTCGACCGGCACGACACCGCGAGCGACGCGCTCGTCGCCGATGCGCTCGACACCTTCGTGCAGCAGTCCGACGAGGCCGCCGAGCTCCTGCTCGCGGCCGGCGCCCAGGGCGACGACCGGTCCGTCACCGACCTGCGGGCCTTCGTCGCCGCCTCCGTCGCCACCCTCGCCGAGCTGGAGCCGTCCCTGACGGCCACCGACCAGGAGGGCCTGGCGACGGCCGTCGCGGCGCTGCGCGACATCGACGGTCGAGCTCTCGAGCTGTGCCCGACGTGCGGGTCGACCTCCGCGGTCGAGCTGCCGTTCGCGCTGGCGAACGCCGCCGCGCTGCTGGACCAGGGCGTGTTCGACGGCCCGCCGCCGGTGGTGCCCGACGTCGACGTCTCCGCCCTGCCCCCGGGCAGCGTGTCCGGTCCGCAGAACGGCGGCGACCCGGTCGCGGCGCCGCCCGCGACCACCCCGCCCGCGACCGGCGGAGGCAGCGAGCCGAGCACCCCGTCGCAGCCGCCGGCCGCGACGCCGAGCGAGCCGACCGCCCCTGCCAGCCCGCAGCCCGGGGCCGGGATCCCCGGCACCAGCGGCGGGATCACCGGCGCGACCGACGGCATCACCGGCCTCACCGGGCCGCTCGCCGAGCCCCTGCAGGCGATCACCGAGACGCTCGACACGCTTCTCGGGCTCAAGTCGACGCCCTGACCGCTCCCCCTCCCCCGGGTCGTGGTGTGAGGCCACTGCTTTTCGCGGGTCTGGCACCACGACCGGTGGGCACTGACGACGGCCCGGCGCCCGGGGTCGACAAATGGGACGCCCGTACGCCGCCGCCCCGGCCCCAGCCGCACCATCCGCACAGTTCCGCGCGGGGTCTGGGCAGTCTGGGCAGTCGGGGCAGTCGGGGCAGTCGGGACGAGCCCGCCGCGGGACGTCATGCGCTGCGGTCGCCCCACGCACCGGATCGCATGACGTCCGGCGGGCGGAAGTGCCCGTCCCCCGGGTCGTGGTGGGAGGCCACCGGTTTCCGCAGGGCTGGCACCACGACCGGTGGGCACTGGCGAGCCCCCGCGCCCGGACTCGGCAAGTGGGACGCCGGTACGCCGCCGCCCCGGCCCCAGCCGCACCATCCGCACAGTTCCGCGCGGGGCCTGGGCAGTCGGGGCAGTCGGGACGAGCCCGCCGCGGGACGTCATGCGCTGCGGTCGCCCCGCGCACCGGATCGCATGACGTCCGGGATGGGCCCGCGGCCGCCGAGGAGCCCGGTCAGCCGAAGGCGCCGCCGCGATCGATGAGCAACCGGTAGAGAGTGCTCTGGATCGTCTCGCGCACCTGGTCGGTCACGTCGAACACCAGCATCGGGTCGTCGGCGGCACCCGCGTCGTACTCGTCCGTGCGGATCGGCTCGCCGAACTCCATCATCCACTTCGACGGCAGCGGCACGAGGCCCAGCGGGCCGAGCAGCGGGAACGTCGGGGTGATCGGGACGTAGGGCATCCCCAGCAACCGCGCCAGGGAGGGCACGTTGCCGACCAGGGGGTAGATCTCCTCGGCGCCCACGACGGACAGCGGAACGATCGGCACGCCCGTGCGCACGGCGGCCGCCACGAACCCGCCGCGCCCGAAGCGCTGCAGCTTGTACCGCTCCGAGAACGGCTTGCCGATCCCCTTGAAGCCCTCGGGCCAGACCCCGACGAGCTCGCCCGAGCGCAGCAGGCGCTCCGCATCGGCGTTGCAGGCCAACGTCGTGCCGCCACGGCGCGCCACGGTGCTCACGATCGGGAGGCGGAACACCAGGTCAGCGCCGAGCGGGCGCAGGAACCGGCCCGCGTGGTCGTGGACGGCGACCATCGTCATCAACCCGTCCACGGGGATCGTGCCCGAGTGGTTGGAGACGACGAGCGCCCCGCCCGTCGTCGGGAGGTTCTCGACGCCGCGCACCTCGACGCGGAACCACTTCTCGGCGATGGGCCTGAGGGCGGCGAGGAAGAACCGCTCGGTCAGCTCGGCGTCGAAGCCGAACTCGTCGATGACGTACTCCCCCGTCACCCGCCGACGCAGGAAGGCGAGGAAGCGGGCCAGCTGCTGCTCCGCGTCGTCGCCGAACAGCTCCGCGGCGGCCTGCTGGAAGGCGGCCAACCAGTCACCGATGGGCACCCCGGCGAGGGGGCCCCGCTCCTGGGCCGTGGCCGGCGCGCGGGGGGCCTCGGTGCTCGGAGCCTCGGGCGGGGCGGCGAAGTCGGGCGGCTCCGCCGCGGGGGTACGCCGCGTGGCCGCGTCCCCAGGGCGGCTACCGGACCCGGCGAGGTCGCGCGCGGACGTCGACGGCCGGGCGCGGCCGCTGCCGCGACCGGGCCGCCCGCGCGTGCCGATCGGGATGATGTCGGCGTCACCCACGTGGGCCTCCCGGTGCGACGAAGGGGTGCACGGAGCCCGAGGCCACGGCGACGGGCGCCGAGCGCTCGACGTCGGGCTCGGGCAGGCGCTCGGCGAGCAGCGCCAGGGCCTGCTGGGGTGCCGTGAAGGTGGGGGCCAGGTCCGCCGCGAAGTCCGCGAAGGCCTCGTCGGTCGTGTAGCGGGGGGTGAACCCCAGCTCGGTGCGGCAGCGCGAGGTGTCGACGCCGCGACCGTAGGTGAGGAACGCGACCAGCTCGGGCGACAGCTCGGCGAGCCGGACCCTGCGCACGACCTGACCGAGGCCGCCGAGGGCGAACGGGGGCAGGGCCACGCTGGGTCGCTGCATCCGCCGCACCGCCTGGTGCAGCGTGAGGATGCCGTCGCCGGCGACGTTGAACGTGCCCCCCACCTCGGCGTGCACCCCGTGCTGCAGCACGCCGACGAGGTCGTCCGCGTGCAGGAACTGCATGCGGGGGTCGAAGCCGAGCACGGTCGGCACCACCGGGAGCCGGAGGTAGGACGTCATCGGGCTCGTCACGGACGGCCCCAGCACGTTGGCGGCGCGCAGCATCAGCACGCGCACGTCGGGGCGACGGCGGGCGAACCCGCGGACGTAGCCCTCGACCTCCTGTGCGTCCTTGCCGTAGCCACCGCGGGCGACCCGGGGCTCGATGTCCTCGGTGAACATCGCCGGGTCGCGGCTGGACGCGCCGTACACCGTCGTCGTCGACTTCACGACGAGGTGGCGGACCGTCTCCGACTTCTGGCAGGCAGCGAGGAGCTGCATCGTGCCGATGACGTTGAGCTCCTTCATCGCGTTGCGACCCCCGGTCGCACCGGGGGTCGCGATGACGCTCATGTGGACGACGGTGTCGACGTCCTCACGCGCGATGACCTTCGCGATGACGGGCGTGCGGATGTCCGCACGGACGAACGAGACGGAACCGAGGTCCCCCCGCGGGGGGACGACGTCGACACCGATGACGCGGTCGACGCCGGGATCGTCGGCGAGGGCGTGCGCGACCCGCCGCCCGAGGTCACGTGAGACCCCGGTGACGAGAACGACCCGGCCCACCGCGACGCCTCAGTCCCGCAGCGGCGTCACTTGCCGAGCTTGCGGCGCTGGACGCGCGTCTTCTTGAGCAGCTTGCGGTGCTTCTTCTTCGCCATGCGCTTGCGCCGCTTCTTGATGACAGAACCCACGAGTTACCTCTTCACATGCCTACAGCGGAACCGCGCACCGAGGACACGGGGCGGCCAGACGCTCAGCGTAGCCGGAGGGCCACGCCGCACCGAAACCAGCGTCGCCCCGCGGGATCAACCGGCGTTGTAGAAGCTGCGGCGCAGGTACTCGTCCACGTCGTGCTCGGACACCCGGAACGACCGCCCGACACGCACGGCGGGGAGGTCGCCCCCGTGCACGAGGCGGTACACCGTCATCTTCGAGACGCGCATGACCGCGGCCACCTCGGCGATGGTGAGGAAGCGGACTCCGGACAGGTCGCCGGTCGGACCGTCGTGCTGGGGCATCAGGCACCGCTTTCGTGCCCACGCGCGCCGGACGGGCCGTCCGACCCACTGACGCATGGGGTTGGCGTGAGAATAGGGCCTCGTGTGACGGATGGGGAAGATTGGATCCGGAAAATGTGGACTTCCTCGGCGTGTCGCCTTGCGTTCTGCGTGTCGAGCCGAATCACAGCGGTGCAACTCCGGGGCCAGCCGGGAGAGATCGAGGTCTGTCGCAGGTCGCTGGCACACTGCGGCGGGTGATCCCCCGCCGCCCCCTCGCCGCTGTGCTGTTCGACCTCGACGACACCCTGGTCGACCACCGCGGAGCGGCCCGTGCGGGCCTCGAGCGATGGGCGTCGGGCCACGGCGTGGCAGGCACCCCCGACGAGATCGCGGAGCGCTGGACCGCCCTCGAGGTGCGCTACTACGCGGCGTACCAGCAGCGTCGCCTGACGTTCACCGAGCAGCGCCGTGCGCGGGTCCGGGCGTTCCTGCCCCACCTCGACCTCCGCAGCGACGCGGCGGCCGACGACGCGTTCGCGGGCTACCTGGTGGGCTACCAGGCGGCCTGGCGCGCGTTCGGCGACGCCACCCGGGCGCTGCGTCGGGCAGCAGCCGCCGGCCTCGCCGTCGGCGTCCTGACCAACGGCGACGCGACACAGCAGCGCCGCAAGACCGAGGCCGTGGGGATCGCCGGTCTGCTCGACGGCCTGGGCGCCCCCGTGCTGGCCTCCTCCGCCCTCCCCGCGGCGAAGCCGGACGCGCGCTCCTACGCCGCCGCGTGCGACCGGCTCGGCGTCACGCCCGGCGCGACGCTGATGGTCGGCGACTCGCTCGTCAACGACGTCCGCGGCGCGCTCGACGCAGGCCTCGCGGCGGTGCTGCTGGACCGCTACGACGAGCACCCCGCCGCCGGCGTGCGCCGCGTGCGGTCCCTCGACGAGCTGGAGTTCGCGGCCTGAGGCCGTCCCGAAACTTTCCCCGGTCGACCGGGGAACGTGTCACTTCGACCATCAACGTTGATGGTCAAAGCGGCGTGTTCCCCGGTCGACCGGGGAACGTGTCACTTCGACCATCAACGTTGATGGTCAAAGCGGCGTGTTCCCCGGGCGACCGGGG
>NZ_JAAGXA010000002.1 GCF_010686755.1 Nocardioides zeae
CGAGCCGCCGACCGCTGCTCTTCAGCATCCGCTCGACCAGCTCGGCCACCTGCGCGGGCGACACAGCAGAAAACGCTGCGCTGGGGCCACGACCCGGGAGAGGTCAGTCCTCGGTGGACTCCGCCGCCGGGGGCGCGACGGGCTGCCGGGTGCGCGTGACCACGGTGACGGCCGGGGCCGCCGGAGCGGTGACCGGAGCGGTCGCCTCCTCGGTGGGGTCGACGGTCAGCACGACCGCCTCCCGCGTGGTCACGACGGTCGCCCGACGCGTCGTGCGCTGGACCGAGCGCACGACCGGTGCGGTCGGCTCGGGCTGCGGCTCGGGCTGGGGCTCGGCCTGCTGGGGTGCCTCGAGCTCCACGGGCTCCACGGGCTCCACCGACTCCACAGGCTCCACAGGCTCCACCGACTCCACCGGCGCGACGGGCTCCTCGACCGCGGGCGCCGGGTGGCCGGAGGCCGCGGCGATGCGCGCGACCGCGGCGATCTCGGCCGGGTTGGGCTTCGCCACCGGCGCGGGCGTGGGGGTCGGCGACGGGTCGCCGTCCCCGCGTCCGCGTCCGCGACGCCGACCCGACCGACGCTCGCCGTCGCCCTGGTCACCGCCGCCGCCGTTGCCGCCGCGACCGTTCCCGGAGCTGTTGCCGCCGCCGTTGCCACCGCCCTTGGGCTCGATCGGGTGGTCGTGGAGGACGATGCCGCGGCCCTGGCAGTGGGTGCAGTTCTCGCTGAACGCCTCGACGAGGCCCGTGCCGATGCGCTTGCGGGTCATCTGCACGAGACCGAGCGAGGTCACCTCGGCGACCTGGTGGCGGGTGCGGTCGCGTCCGAGGCACTCGACGAGGCGGCGCAGCACGAGGTCGCGGTTGCTCTCGAGCACCATGTCGATGAAGTCGATGACGATGATGCCGCCGATGTCGCGGAGCCGGAGCTGGCGCACCATCTCCTCGGCCGCCTCGAGGTTGTTCTTGGTGACGGTCTCCTCGAGGTTGCCGCCGGAGCCGGTGAACTTGCCGGTGTTGACGTCGACGACCGTCATGGCCTCGGTGCGGTCGATGACCAGCGAGCCGCCGGAGGGCAGCCAGACCTTGCGGTCGAGGCCCTTCGCGATCTGCTCGTCGATGCGGTAGCGCTCGAAGACGTCCTTGCTGATGTTCGCCGTCGGGTCGGGCACGTGCCGCTCGAGCCGCTCGGCGAGGTCGGGGGCGACCTGGTCGACGTAGGTCGACACGGTCTGCCAGGCGTCCTCGCCCTCGATGACGAGCTTGGCGAAGTCCTCGGTGAAGAGGTCGCGGACGACCTTGAGGGTGAGGTCGGGCTCGCCGTACAGCAGCTGCGGCGCGCCGCCCTTGCCGGACGCCTTGGCCTCGATCTCCTCCCAGCGCGCCTTGAGCCGCTCGACGTCGCGGGTCAGCTCCTCCTCGGTGGCGCCCTCGGCGGCCGTGCGCACGATCACCCCGGCGCTCGGCGGCACGATCTCCTTGAGGAGCGCCTTCAGCCGGGCGCGCTCGGTGTCGGGCAGCTTGCGCGAGATGCCGCTCGTGGTGCCGTCCGGCACGTACACGAGGAAGCGGCCCGCTAGGCTGACCTGGCTGGTGAGGCGGGCGCCCTTGTGACCGACCGGGTCCTTCGTGACCTGCACGAGGACGGTCTGGCCCGACGAGAGCACCGACTCGATCTTGCGGGGCTGGCCGTCCTTGTGCCCGAGGCTCGACCAGTTGACCTCACCGGCGTACAGCACCGCGTTGCGGCCCTTGCCGATGTCGATGAACGCCGCCTCCATCGAGGGCAGCACGTTCTGCACCCGACCGACGTAGACGTTGCCGATGAGCGAGGTCTGCGACTCGCGGGCCACGTAGTGCTCCACGAGCACCTTGTCCTCGAGCACGGCGATCTGGGTCAGGTCCTCCTTCTGGCGGACGACCATCACGCGCTCGACCGACTCCCGACGGGCGAGGAACTCGGCCTCGCTCGCGATCGGGGCGCGACGCCGGCCGGCCTCGCGGCCCTCGCGACGGCGCTGCTTCTTCGCCTCGAGGCGCGTGGAGCCCGAGACCGCGGTGATCTCGTCCTCGATCGAGCGGCCCTGCCGCACCTTGGTGACGGTGTTGTCGGGGTCGTCGTTGGTCCCGCCGGAGGAGTCGCCCGAGCGGCGACGACGGCGACGACGGCGCGACGAGCTGCCGCCCTCCTCGCCCTCGGCGTCGTCGTTGGTCTCGTCGGCGTCGTCCGCGGACTCCTCGCCCTTGTCGGACGCGTCGTCCTGCTTCGGTCCCCGACCGCCGCCCGACTGGCCGCCGCGGCCACGTCCACCGCGGTTCGAGCGGCGCTCGCCGCCCTCCCCCGACGTCTCGGCGGCGTCGTCCGCCGCGTCGCCCGCGGAGGACTCGGCGGCACCGTCGGAGCCCTCGGAGCCCTCGGACTCCTCGTCGTCGCTGCTGTCGTTCCCGCCGCTGCCGCCCCGGCGGCGGCGACGACCACCACGGCGGCGACGGCGACGACCGCCGCCCGACGACTCGGAGTCGTCGTCGCCGTCGTTCTCGCTGTCCTCGGCGTCCTCGGTGTCGTTGGCGTCCTCGACCGCCGGCGTCTCGACCTCGGCGACCTCGGTCGCCTCCTCGGTCTCCTCGGTCGGCTCCTCGGTCGGCTCCTCGGTCGGCTCCTCGGTCGGCTCCTCGGTCGGCTCCTCCGCCTCGACGACGGGCGCCGGCGCGGCCGCCTTGCGGGTGCGCCGACGGGGCGCGGGGGTCGCCTCGGGCGCCTGGAACAGCGGTACGGCGAGGGCGCCGGCCGCAGGGGCCTCGGCGTCGCCCGGGAGGTCGACGGGGGCGTCGACAGCCACGGTCGCGGCCTCGGCCGGCGGGGCCGTCTTCGGGGCCGCCGCCTTCTTCGCCGTGGTCTTCTTCGCGGTGGTCTTCTTCGCCGTCGTGCGCTTGGCGGCGGCCTTCTTGGCGGGCGCCGCGGCGGGCTCGGACGCGGGCTCGGCCTCGGCGGCAACCGGCTCCACGACCGGCTCGACAGCGGGCTCGGCCGGAGCGGCCTTCTTCGCCGCACGCTTGCGGGTCGCCTTCTTCGCCGGGGCCGCAGCCTCCTCGGCGACCGGCTCGGCCTCGACGACGGGCTCGACGACGGGCTCGACGACGGGCTCGGCCGGAGCGGTCTTCTTCGCCGCGCGCTTGCGGGTGGTCTTCTTCGCCGGCGCCTCGGCGGGCTCGGCGGGGGCCTCGGCGGCGGGCTCAGCGGGGGCCTCAGCAGGGGCCGCGGCAGGAGCCGTCTTCTTGGCCGCGCGCTTGCGGGCGGTCTTCTTCGCCGGGGCCTCGACGGGCGCGTCGTCCGCGGCCGGGGCGGCGGCCGGGGTGGCGGCCTCGTCCGCGGCCGGGGCGGCGGCTGTCTTCTTCGCGGCGGTCTTGCGCGGGGCCCGCTTGCGGGGGGCGGGGGCCTCGGTGGCCCCGGGAGCCTGGAAGAGCGCGTCCTGCGGCGTGTCGCCGGCAGTGGTCTCGTCGGGCTGGTCGGTCGGGTTCTCGTCGAGCACGGTGCTCCTGTCGGCCCCGCGGCGAGCGCAGGGCGAGTCGGTACGCCGCGGCCGAGGTCTCCCACGGCGCGGACGCAAAGCCTGTCGTCGCACCGCCGGTGGCGGTGCGCGGCGGGCGGTCGCCGTGCTGCCGCGGTCGCTGGGGCGGGGCCGCTGTCACCGACCTCCGAGCCACGTCGCGGCGGCGCGACCGAGCACGCTCACCGTCGGCGAGTATCGCACACGCCGGTCGAGGAGACCGGTTCCTCAGCCGACGGCCGGGGCGAGCGGGTCGCCGACGACCGCCGTCGCCTCGTCGAACGGGCCCTGCGCCAACCGCGTCAGCCGGGGCGACTCGCCGGGCTCGACGCCGCTGGTGGCGCGCAGCCCGGTGAGGACGTCGTCGGGTCGCACCGCGGGCACGGCGTGGCGCAGCACGAGGTCGAGCTGCGCCGTACCCACGGCGTCCTCGACGACCGCCAGCCGCACGACGGCGCCGCGGCAGTCGAAGGAGCGGACGCCCTTCTTGGTCATCCGCTCGACGAGCACCTCCTCGGCGGCGAGGAAGGCGGCGACGCCCACCTCCAGCTCCGCGCGCGGGGTCGTGGTCTCGATGCGCCAGTGGCTGGCCTGGAGCAGGTCGGCCAGGGAGCCGCCGGGCGACTCGACGACCTCGACGACGTCGAGGCCGTCGGGCAGCGCCTCGTCGAGGAGGGCATGCACCTCGGCGGGGTCGACGAGGGCGGCGAGGGCGATCTCGAGGTACTCCGCCTCGCTCGCCGATCCCGTCGGCGCAGCGTTCGCGTAGGAGATGCGGGGGTGCGGGTTGAAGCCCGACGAGTAGGCCATCGGGATCCGCGCCCGGAACACCGCCCGCTCGAACGCGCGGCTGAAGTCGCGGTGGCTGGTGAAGCGGAGCCGCCCGCGCTTGGTGTAGCGGATGCGGAGCCGCTGGACGGGCGGGGCTTGCTGCTCGGGCTGGTCACGCACGGAGGACAGGGTACGGAACCTCCGCCGTCTCCTGCCGCATCGCCGTCGACGGGTAGACGGTCCCGACCCGCGTGCCGGCCAGCCAGGAGGTCAGCCGCGCGGCCTCGGCCCGGAGCGCCGCCGCGGCGTCGGGGCCGAGGGGCTCGAGCGGCCGCACCTCCACGACCCCGTCGGGGTCCTGCACCCAGCACCCGACGACGCGCCCGTCCCACCAGGCGGTGGTGCCGGCGTTGCCGTTGCGGTCGAAGAGGGCGTCCCGGTGCGGCCCGAGGTAGAAGCCGCGCTCCTTCCACCCCATGACGGTCGGGTCGAGCACCGGGAGGAGCGCGGCCCACGGCTCGACCGGCGGGAGCGACCCCTCCAGCAGCGGGTCGTCGGCGGCCACCCAGGCGGGTCGCCCGTCCTCCAGCGCGACCTCCACCGCGCCGACGTCGGCGAGCGCGCGCCGTACGACGCCCTTGGTCGCTCCCAGCCACCACACGACGTCGTCCTCGGTGCCCGGACCGAAGGTGCACAGCCAGGCCGCGACGAGCCGCGCCCAACCGGCGGCGGGCTCGAGGGGCGGCGGCACGTCGCCGAGCCAGTCGGCGATCGCGGTCCACCGCGGACGAGACAGGCGCCAGTGCTGCGTGTTGGCGCCGCGCACGAGGAGCGCCGAGAGGCCCAGGTTGGTGACGACCCGGCCGGCGAGCTGGCGGACCTCGGCGGGCGCGCCCTCGGCCGTGAGCTCGGGGAGCACGGGCCGGAGCTCCTGGGCGGTGAGCCCGTCGGGCGCCGTCGCGAGGGCGTCGAGCACCCGGCCGCGGGCGTCGTCGAGCCAGGCGTGGCCGTCGGGCGCCACCCCGAGCGCGACGGCGTCCTTGGCCACGCGGTTGCGCTCCGCGGCGAGCACCCGGGCACTCGCGCTCCCCCAGGCGGCCGGCAGGAGGTCGCGGGGGAAGACGAAGAGCGTGCGACGCATGGCCAGCTGCTTGACGACGGCCCGCGTGTCGTAGAGCTCGCGGTCCACGTCGGCGAGCGACAGGTCACCCACGCGGGCGTGCAGGGAGAGGTGCACGGTGGCGGGCTCGGTCGCGTGCAGCACCGTCATCGCGCGGACGGCGGTGACCACGTCGCCGTACCGGTGCTGCGGCGCGACGCCGTGCCGTCGCGCGAGCAGGATGCGGCGTTCGGCGTCGGTGACCGTGCGGACCATGGTGGGATCATGACGCACCCTCGACGAGGGCTGCTGCCCGAGACGACCCCTGCCGATGGAGCTGGTCCCGCGATGAGCGACCCGCACGACCCCTACCGCCCTGACCTGTCCAAGCCTCCGCAGGAACCGGGACCGCAGGGGTACGGCCAGCCGTACGAGCAGGGCCCCAGCCCGTACCCGCCGCAGCAGCCGCCCTGGGGCCAGGTCCACCCGGGCGGCGCGCCGGCGCAGTGGACGCCGCAGAGCCCGTACGGCGCGCACCAGCCCGCGCCCCGCGACGGCGTCTCCCTCACCGGCTTCTTCGTCAGCCTCACCTGCTGCCTCGGACCGCTCGCGGTCCTCCTGGGCCTCATCGGGCTCGGTCGCACCGGCGCGGGCAAGCGCGAGGGCCGGTGGGCGGCCGTGTCGGCGATCGTCATCGGCGCGCTCGGCACGCTGGGGATGGTCGCGGCCGTCGGGGGCGGGTTCTGGCTGTTCAACAACTCGCGCCTGATCGAGGAGACCTCGGTGGGCCGCTGCTACGACCGCTTCATGGCGGACTCCAGCTCGGTGCCCCTGCTGACGCCGCAGGACTGCGACGAGCCCCACGACGGCGAGATGGTCGCCCTCACCGACCAGGCCGAGGTGGACGAGGTGTTCGCGAGCCTCGGCGTCGACCAGGACGAGGCGTCCGGCGCCCAGCGCCGGGAGGCGTGCGCGCTCCTCGCGCCGGAGCGGTACGGCGACGCGCTCAGCAGCGACGACGTGCGCGCGCGGTTCCTCTCGGACTGGGACAATCCGAGCGGGCGCGACGTCGTCGGCTGCTTCGTCGAGAGCGCCGACGGCCAGCTCACCACGCCGCTCACCCAGCGGTGACCACGCTGCACACGAACCAGGAGCCCGCATGAGCAACCCGTACGAGCCCAACCTCAACAAGCCGGGCGACCAGCCGCAGCAGCCGCAGCAGCCGGCGTGGGGCCAGCCCGGTCAGGGGCAGCAGGGTCAGTACGGTCCCAGCTACCCCGCCTACGGCGGCCAGCAGTGGGGCAGCCAGAGCCCGTACGGCGCGCAGCAGCCCACCACGACCGACGGCCTCTCGATCACGGCGTTCGTGCTCAGCCTCACCTGCTGCCTGTCGTTCATCGGCCTCATCCTCGGCTTCGTCGGCCTCGGCCGCACGAAGAACAACCAGCGGAAGGGTCGCTGGGCGGCCGTCTCCGCGATCGTCATCGGCGGGCTCGGCACGCTGGCGCTGATCGGCGTCGTCGCGGTGGCCGTCTTCGTCGGCACGAGCGCCATCGACCCGCGTGACGCCGAGGTCGGCGAGTGCGGCAACATCCTCAGCGAGGACCGCGACACCATCACGATGACGTCGAAGGACTGCGACTCCAAGCACGACCTCGAGATCGTCTACGTCGGCACCTACGACGAGATCGAGGACTCGCAGTTCCTGCCCTCCGACCCCGACGACCTCACCGACGCCGGCATCTCCGCGGGTGTCTGCATCGACCTGATGCCGTCCGAGGACGTCGCGACGCTCGACGAGGCGGACGACGAGCTGCGCTACGGCATCGTCACCGAGGACACCTCGCCGAACGGCGACGACGCGTTCTTCTGCTACGTCGAGCGTCCCGGCGACGCGAAGCTCGAGGGCTCCCTGCTCGGCTGACCCACCCCCGTGGGGCCAGCCCCCTCGGGGTCAGCGGACCGTGATCGAGCGCTCCTGGCTGGCCCCGAGGGCGAGCGTCCCGCCCGAGTAGGCCACCGTCATCCGGTAGGTGCCCTTCGCCAGGGCGGGCAGTGCGGTGCGGTAGGTGCCGCCCGTGAGGGCGCGGGCACCCGAGTACCAGACTTGGCGGCCGTCGGCCCGGTAGATCCGGATGCCCACCGACCCGGCGGGCCGCGGCACCGAGGCCTTGCCGTTGCCGGTGAACGCGGCACCGACGAGCATCGTCCCGGTCGCCCGCGGAGTCGGCATCCGGCTGATCGAGCTGCCCACGACGGCGGCGCCCTTGTGGACGGCGAACGGGCTCGTCTGCCGGGTGCCGTTGCCCGCGCCGTTCGTCGCGAGCACGAACGTGGCGGTGTAGCGGCCCGGGGCGAGCGAGGCCGGCACCCGGAACGACGCGCGGCCGTGGGTGACGGTGGCCGTCTGGCGAGCACCGACCCCCGTGAGCGTCACGGTGCCGGCCCCGTCCGCCACGCCGCTGACGCTGACCCCCACCCAGGTGGTGGTCGCGTAGCGCTGCCCCGTCGAGCCCGCGAACGTGAGCGCGACCGCAGGCGCCGGCGTACCGGTCGTCGGCTGGACGGTCGGCTCGGCGGTCGGCTCGGCGGTCGGCTCGGTGGTCGGCGGCGCGGTCGGGCCGGGGCACGCGACGACGCTGCCGTGGTAGCTGCGGTCGGTGCTCCCCGAGCGGCTCGTCTCGCTCCACAGCACCGTCACGTTGCTGACACCGAGGGCGGAGAAGTCGAATGCGGCGGGCGCGGTGGCGGTCCAGCCGTCGACGGTGCCGCCCTCGACCTGGCGGACACCCGTGTAGGACCGCGTGCCGTCGCCGCGGCGGTAGGACACGTCGGTGAGGCGGACGTCCGTGGCCGTCGGCGCCCAGCGGACGGTGCAGCCGTCGACCGTCGTCGTGGTGCCGCGCGTGCCCGTCCCGAGCACGCAGTCGAACGTGTCGAGCGGCGCGCTGCTCCACCAGGCGCCGTCGGGGTCGGCGCCGTTGCGGGCGTCGTACGTCGCGGTCGCACCCCCCGCGCGGACCGTCGCCGTCGCGCCCGCGCCGGACAGCGTGAGGGCCGTCGCGCGGTCGCGGCCGGCGGCACCGTCGACGTACACCTCGACGGGCTCCGCGAAGCGGCTCGTGAAGGTGACGTCGCAGCCCGTGACCGTCGTGGTGACGAGGTCGTCGGCGCGGGCAGGGCCGAGGTACCACTCCCACGACAGCTCGTCCGGCTCGGCCAGGGTGTGGCCGGCGGCGGCGACCGCCTTGAGGTAGACGGTCCCGGTCGCGCCCCCCGACGCGGCCGGGACCGTCAGGCGCCCCGTGACCGGGGAGCCGTTCGCGTCGACGTAGGTCACGCCGGGGACGGAGGGGACCTCGACGGCGTTCCACGCGACGTACGTCGGCGTCGCCGGCCGCACCGCCGCCGGGTCGCCGGCCGTCGCCGGTGTCCCGCCGCCGGTGAGCGCCAGCGCGGCCAGCACGGTCACCACCGTGCCCGTGACCGCTGCGGCGCCTGCCGCGACGCCCGTCCGTGCCCGCATGTCGTGCCTCCCGAGTCGAGGGTCCCCGGGTGGAAGGTCGGCAGGGACGGGGCGATCTGGAGGAGAACGGTCGAACGAGGTCGGGGGAATGGTGCTGCGGGTGGGCGACCCGGTGCCGGGAAAGAAAACGCGGACAGGCTCCCGGGCCGGAGAAAGAAAACGCGGACCCCGGAGGCGACACGCCCGGCTCCGACCCCCTCCCGGTCCGCGTTTTCTTTCTCCGGGTCGGCCGGCCCGCGCACTTTCCTTCTCCGCGTCCGCGTTTTCTTTCTCCGGGCCGCCCGGCTCGGCCCGCGCCCAGGTCACCCGCAGGGCAGGTCAGGTCGGGTCCAGCCCGTCCTGCGCAGCATCTCGAACAGTGCGGCTGCGCCACGCCCGCCGGCGTGGACATCACCCCAGGTGCACAGTTCGGGCCCCGACCCTCTCAGCGCACGTCGTCGACAGCGCGCCGCACGAGCAGGCCGTCCGTGGTGGCGAAGCCGTGCCGCGCGTAGAGCGACACGCTCCGCGGCGACGGGCTCAGCACGATCCGGGCCCACCCGACGGCGTCGGCGTGGGCGGTGCAGGAGGCGAGCAGGGCCTGCCCCACGCCGCGTCCCCGGGCGTCGGGACGCACGTAGAAGTTGGCGAGGTAGCCCCAGGCCGAGGGACGCACGCGGTCCGCACGACGCGGTGTCGGCATCCGCTCGAACTCGAGCACGTTGAGCATGCCGAGCGCATCGGCCCCGGAGCCGAGCGCCAGCCACGTGATCCGCTGCTCACGCTCGCGGTCCCACCACGCGTCGAACCGCTCCGCGAAGGTGGGGTCGTCGAGCGGACGACCGGCGTCCTCCTCCGACCACGCCCGGCGCAGCGAGCGCACCGCGGCCACGTCGTCGGCGTCGCGGCCGTCGACGCGGCGTACCGGCACGGCGGCCCGAGGCGACCCGCCGCTCACACCACCGAGAGCGGCAGGAGCGTGCGTCCGGTCGGGCCGACCTGGATCTCGGTGCCCATCTCGGGGCACACGCCGCAGTCGTAGCAGGGCGTCCAGCGGCAGTCCTCGACCTCGACGTCGGACGACCCGTCGGCCACCGCGAGGGCGTCCTCCCAGTCGGCCCACAGCCAGTCCTTGTCGAGGCCCGAGTCGAGGTGGTCCCAGGGCAGGACCTCGTCGTACTCCCGCTCTCGCGTCGTGAACCACGCCAGGTCCACGCCGGTGCCGTCGAGCGCGGCGTCCGCGGCGGCGACCCAGCGGTCGTAGGAGAAGTGCTCGCTCCAGCCGTCGAACCGGCCGCCGTCGCGCCACACGGCCTCGATGACCCGGCCGACGCGGCGGTCGCCGCGGGAGAGCAGTCCCTCGATCGTGCCGGGCTTGCCGTCGTGGTAGCGGAAGCCGATGGCGCGGCCGTACTTCTTGTCCGCCCGCACCGTGTCGCGCAGCTTCTTCAGCCGCTCGTCGGTGGTCTCGTGGTCGAGCTGCGCCGCCCACTGGAACGGCGTGTGCGGCTTGGGCACGAACCCGCCGATGGAGACCGTGCAGCGCACGTCGTTGCGGCCCGAGACCTCACGGCCCTTCGCGATGACGCGCTTGGCGAGGTCGGCGATCTGCAGCACGTCCTCGTCGGTCTCGGTGGGGAGGCCGCACATGAAGTAGAGCTTCACCTGCCGCCAGCCGTGGGAGTACGCCGCGGCGACCGTCGCGATGAGGTCGTCCTCGGTCACCATCTTGTTGATGACCTTGCGCATCCGCTCGCTGCCGCCCTCGGGCGCGAAGGTCAGGCCGGAGCGGCGACCGTTGCGCGAGAACTCGTTGGCGAGGTTGATGTTGAAGGCGTCGACGCGGGTCGAGGGCAGCGAGAGCGAGACGTTGGAGCCCTCGTAGCGGTCGGCGAGGCCCTTGGCGACCTCTCCGATCTCCGTATGGTCGGCGCTCGAGAGGGACAGCAGGCCGACCTCCTCGAAGCCCGACTTGCGGATGCCGTTCTCGACCATGGTGCCGATGGTCTCGATCGACCGCTCGCGCACCGGCCGCGTGATCATGCCGGCCTGGCAGAACCGGCAGCCGCGCGTGCAGCCGCGGAAGATCTCCACCGAGAAGCGCTCGTGGACGGTCTCGGCCAGCGGCACCAGCGGCTTCGCCGGGTACGGCCACGCGTCGAGGTCCATCAGCGTGTGCTTGCGGACGCGGTGCGGCACGCCGGGCAGCGCGGGCTCGTAGGCCGTGATGGTGCCGTCCGCGCCGTACGCCACGGAGTAGAACTTCGGCACGTAGACGTTGCCGGTCACCGCGAGGCGCCGGAGCAGCTCGTCCCGGCCCGACAGGCCGAGCTCGTCGTTGCCGGGGCGCCCCTGGCCCTTCCACTCCCGCACGACCTCGGAGATCGCGAGCACGACCTCCTCGCCGTCGCCGAGCACGGCGGCGTCGAGGAAGTCGGCGATGGGCTCCGGGTTGAAGGCGGCGTGGCCGCCGGCGAGCACGACCGGGTCGTCCGCGCCGCGGTCGACGGCGTGCAGCGGGATGCCGGCGAGGTCGAGCGCCGTCAGCATGTTGGTGTAGCCGAGCTCCGTGGAGAAGCTCAGGCCGAAGACGTCGAACGCACCGACGGGACGGTGCGCGTCCACGGTGAACTGCGGGATCGGTCCCCGCTCGTCACCGGCGCGCAGCACGGCCTCCATGTCGGGCCAGACCGAGTAGGTGCGCTCGGCGACGATCCAGTCGCGCTCGTTGAGCACCTCGTAGAGGATCTGGACGCCCTGGTTGGGCAGGCCGACCTCGTAGGCGTCGGGGTACATCAGCGCCCAGCGCACCGTCGGGCCGGTGCCGGCCTGTTCGCCGCAGTCCCAGTCCTTGACCGTCGAGTTGAGCTCGCCGCCGACGTACTGGATCGGCTTGGAGACGCTCGCGAGCTTCGGCTCGAGACGGGCGAAGACGGACTCGGGGGCGGAGTCGGTCACGGGGGACGGCACGAGGACACCTCGGTGGTCGGGGGCAGGACGACGTCCCAGGGTACGGCGCGCCCCCGGCCCCGGCCTACTCCTGCGGCGCCCTCGGGTCGACCGCAGGCCCGTCGATCTGGTCCCGACGGCCGCACCATCCTGGGAGAAAGAAAACGCGGAACGCCCCGGGGCCGGTCCTGCGCGGGCGAAAGAGAACGCGGACTCCGAGCCGCGACACGCCGAGGCAATCCCAGCGCCGGTCCGCGTTTTCTTTCTCCGGCCCGCGCCGGCCGCGCACTTTCCTCCGCCGTCCTCCACGCGTCCGCGTTTTCCTGAACCCCGGCGAGCCAGGCCCGCCGGGGCGACCGCCGCCGACGCTCAGCCGGCCTCGCCGCGCGTGCCGTTGCGGAGGTGGATGCTCTGCAGCACCCCGACGGCCAGCATGACCGCGAAGAGGGACGAGCCGCCGTAGGAGACGAACGGCAGCGGCACGCCGGTGACCGGCATGATGCCGAGGCACATCCCGACGTTCTGGAACGCCTGGAAGCCGAACCAACAGGCGATGCCGCCGGCGGCGACCCGGCCGAACGCGTCGTCGGAGGCCGACGCGATGCGCAGGGCGCGCCAGACGACGAGCGCCAGCAGGGCCACGACGAGGCCCGCGCCGACGAGACCCAGCTCCTCCCCCGCGACGGTGAAGATGAAGTCGGTCTGCTGCTCCGGCACGAACCCCGAGCGCGTCTGCGACCCGTCGAAGAGCCCCTGGCCGAAGAGCCCGCCGTTGCCGATGGCGATGCGGGCCTGCTCGGTGTTGTAGCCCGCGCCGCGCGGGTCGAGACCGGGGTTCGTGAACGCGAGGAAGCGGTCGACCTGGTAGGGCTTCAGCACCCCCGCACCCACCGCGAGGACGGCCGCGCCGGCGCCCGCGACGAGCAGCCCGAGGATCCAGCGCCGGGGGGTGCCGGCGATCGCCAGCACGCCGAGCACCGTGGCGCTCAGCACGAGCATGGTGCCGAGGTCGGGCTGGGCCAGGATCAGCGCGGCGGGCACGGCGGCGATGGCGAGCATGCCGACGACCTCCCGGGTGCCCACCGAGCGGCGCCACGAGGACTGCGCACGCTCCGCGACGAGGAGGGCCATGCCGACGACGACCGCGAGCTTCGCGAACTCGGCCGGCTGGATGGACATGCCCCCGAGACGCAGCCACGACCGGGAGCCGTTGATGGTCGAGCCCATGACGAGCACCAGCACGAGGCCCACGACGGACACGAGGTAGACGAGGGGCGCCACGATCCGCAGCCAGCGGTGGTCGGTGGCCACGACGACGACCGCGAGCACGACGCCGATCGCGACGTTGACGAGCTGGCGGCGCAGGAAGGCGGTGGAGTCGTCGCCGACGAGCGAGGCGCGCGTCGCGGTGGCCGACCAGACGAGCAGGGTCCCGACGACGAGCAGCGCGGCGACGGCGGCGAGGAGCACCCAGTCGAGCCCGGGGATGCGGGTGCGGGTCGTGGCGGCGGCCGCGCCGCGACCGCCGAGGGGACGCGCCCCGAGCGGGCGCAGCGGGGTGACGGTCACGAGCCCTCCTGCGGGTCGCGGGCCGGCGGGAGGATGGAGCCGTCGGGGGTGAACGTCGGGAGCTCCTCGCCGGCGACGACGCCGGGGATCGCGGCGGCCGTCGGGACGACGGTGTCGCCCTCCACGCCGTACAGCGACTCCCAGATCGCGCGCACCGCCGGGCCCGAGGTGCCCGAGCCCGTGCCGCCCTGCGACACCATCATGACGACGACGTAGTCGTCGGAGTACGACGCGACCCACGACGTCGACTGCTTGCCGTAGACCTCCGCGGAGCCGGTCTTGGACCGGACGACGACGTCGTCGAGCGGGAAGCCGCCCATGCGCCAGGCCATCGTCCCCTCGCGGGTGACGCCCTGCAGCGCGCCGTCGATGTAGTCGACCACGTCGGAGGGCACGTCGACCGTCGCCTTGACCTCGGGAGCGATCTCCCGCACCAGCTCGCCGTCCGGCGAGACGACGGCCTTCGCGACCCGCGGCTCGTAGAGGGTGCCGCCGTTGGCGAGCGCGGCGTAGGCGTCGGCCAGCTGCAGCGGCGTGACGATGGTGTCGCCCTGCCCGATGGAGAAGTTGACCGCGTCACCGGCGCGGTAGGCGTAGCCCTCCACGCAGAACTCCCGCGCGAACCGGTGCTGGAAGTCGTTGCCGTCCTCCTCCGCGAGACCGCAGTAGAAGTCCTTCTGCGCCTCGTAGTACTCCCGCTTCCAGGCGCGGTCGGCGATCCGGCCCGACGCCTCGCCGGGCAGGTCGACGCCCGTCGCGGTGCCGAAGCCCCACTCCTTGGCCTCGTCGACCAGCGGGTCGAAGGCGTCGACGTCCTCGACGTCGGAGCCGTAGGTGGCCCAGAAGTCGTAGCCGATCCGGTAGAAGAACGTGTTGCAGGAGACCTCGAGCGCCTTGGCGAAGCCGATGGAGCCGTAGGCCCCGGACTCGTAGTTCTTGAAGTCGCGGTTGCCGACCCGCAGGCTCGACGAGCAGTCGAGGCGGCTGTCGGTGGTGTAGCCGTTCTCGAGCGCCCCGGCCGTCATGAACGGCTTCCACGTCGACCCCGGCGCGAACTGGCCCTGGGTCGCACGCGAGAGCAGCGGGGTGCCGGCCTCCTCCGAGTAGAGCCGGTCGAGGTCGGTCTGGGAGATGCCGCCCGTCCACACGCCCGGGTCGTAGGTCGGCTGGCTCGCCATCGCCACGATCCGTCCCGTGTCGGCCTCCATGACGACGACCGCGCCCGAGTCGGCGACGTAGTTGCGGCCCGTCACCGTGTCCCGCGTGTTCCGCGCCGTCTCGATCGTCGAGGCCAGCTGCTGCTCGACGACCGACTGCACCTGGGCGTCGATCGAGGTCACGAGCGTGTCGCCGGGCGTCGCCTCGATCTCCGAGTCGTCGCCGATCACCTGGCCCATGGAGTCGACCGCCACGCGCCGGTAGCCCGGCATGCCACGCAGCCACGCGTCGTACTCCTGCTCGATGCCCGCGCGGCCCACCACGGAGGCGCCGTTGACCGACGCGTCGTCCGCGTCCTCGGCCGCGTCGAGCTCGCTCTCGGTGATGGGGCTGAGGTAGCCGAGGAGGTGGGCGGCGTTGACGCCGTACGGCGCGGGGTAGTCGCGCACCGTCTGCTCGTCGACCACGACGGCCGGGTAGTCCTCGGGCTGCTCGCGGATGGCCAGCGCCACCTCGCGGTCGACGTCGACGGCGATCGGCACGGGCTGGTACGGCGAGCCGTTCCAGCAGGTGCCCTCCACCGAGCCCGCGTCGCCGCAGTCGAGGAGCGCACCGTCGAGCGCGGGACGCTCGAGGCCGACGGCGGTGGCGACCCGGTCGAGCAGCACGTCGGCCGCCGCGTCGTCCATCTGGCCGAGCACGCTGCGGTCGACCGCGACGACCCAGGCCGTCCGGTTCGCGACGAGCGGACGGCCCTGCGCGTCGACGATGAGCCCACGCTGCGGCTGCACGACGATGTCGCGCACCGACTGCGACGCGGCCTTCGCCTGATAGAGCTCGCCGTCGAGCACCTGGACGTACCAGAGCCGCGCCAGGAGGGTGCCGAACAACGCCAGCACGAGGGCCTGCACGACGATCAACCGGAGCCGGCTGCGCTTCGCGCCGGGGCTCTCCGGCGTGGCGCGACGCGTCGACGAGGCGGCCATCAGGCGAACCGTCGCTGCGGCTCGAAGCGCGTCAGCAGCACGAGGAGGGGCAGCAGCACCAGCGGCGCGACGACCAGGTCGCTCACGAGCCCGACCCCCACCGCGGCGAGCACGTCACCGACGGACGTCGCCGGGTCCTGCATGACGACGCCGAGCAGCGCGAACACGGACGACCCGACGAACGAGGCGACGGCGGCCGTCACGAGCACCACGGGCAGCGTGGGCCGCTCGTCGCGGCGGACGCTGCCCGCGACGTACCCGACGACCATGAGCGCGAGCGCCCACCGACCCGCCAGGTGGTCCGCCGGCGGGGCGAGGTCGAGCGCCAGGCCGGCGCAGAAGCCGAGGATCACGCCGACGTTCGGGCCGCGGGTCAGGGCACCGGCGACGACCACGAGCAGCACGAGGTTGGGCACCACGCCCCGCCACGACAGCTCCGGCAGCAGCGCGGCCTGCAGCACCACGGCGAGGAGGACGGCGAGGGCGGTCACGGCCGTGCGCGCGGCGTTCATCGGCGGATCCCGTCGGGTCCGATGAGAGCGCGGTCGCTCTCGGTGTCGGGGGGCACGACGACGCCGACCGTGTCGAGCCGGCTGAAGTCGACGAACGGCTCGATGACCGCGCGCTTCGTGGTGTCGCGAGGCGTCGAGAACAGCTCGGCGACGGTGCCGATGGGCACGCCCGCGACGTAGGGACCGGCGTTGCCGCTCCCCCAGGTCGCGACGACGTCGCCCTCGGCCGGTACGACGGTGGTGTCGACCAGGTCGAGGTCGAGGCGGCTCGGCTCGTCCAACGACCCGCCGCCCGAGAGGAAGCCGACCTCGTTCGAGCTGCCCACCCGGGCACCCACGGTGGAGTCGACGTCGACGACGAGGAGCACCGTGGCGGTCGTGCGGGTCACCCCGACGACGCGGCCCACCAGGCCCGCCGGGGCGATCACCGTCATGTCGGGCTGCACGCCCGACGACGTCCCCGCGTCGATGGTGACGGTGCGGGTGAAGGTCTGCGCCGCGCCGTACGCGACCACCCGGGCGGGGACGAGGTCCACCTGCTGGGCAGCGGCGGCGGTGAGGAGACCGTCGTACTCGGCCAGGCGCGCGCGGTCGAGCGGCTCGGTCGCGAGCCGGCTCTCGAGCTCGGCGTTCGCGGCCTCGGCGGCCGCGAGGTCGTCCCGCAGGGACGCCTGGGTCTGGAACCACGCGGGGACCGCCGCCACGGGACGGACCGCCGCGGCCGCCACGGACTCCAGCGGCCCGACGACCTCGCCCACGACGGTGCGCGCGGGCTCGACGGGCGAGCTGTCGCCGCCGAGGTGGTCGAGGGTCATGAGGGAGAGGCCGGTGATGGCGAGCGCGGCCACGAGCGCGCGCGGTGGGCGTCGCTCCTGCGCCTCGCCGGGCGCCCACGACACCGTGAGGGGGAGGCGGCGCAGGCGGGCGAGGCCGCGGGGACGCCCCGTGCGGCCCAGGCGGTCGTCCTTGCCGGGACGCGGAGCGCGGTCGCCGGGGCCCGGGCCGGTGTCGGGCCCGGTCGGCGGGAGGGGGGTGCGGAGGGCCACCGTCAGTACCTCCGGCGGTCGGAGACGAGCACCGCCTGAAGGGCCTCGAACTCCTCGACGCAGCGACCCGCTCCGAGGGCGACCGACGTCAGCGGGCTCTCCGCGACGTGCACCGGCATGCCGGTCTCGTGACGGATGCGCTCGTCGAGGCCGCGCAGCAGGGCGCCGCCGCCCGTGAGCACGATGCCGCGGTCCATGATGTCGCCGGCCAGCTCGGGCGGCGTCTGGTCGAGGGTGACGCGCACGGCGTCGACGATCGCGTGCACCGGCTCCTCGAGGGCCTGGCGGATCTCCGACGTGCTGACGCTGACCGTGCGCGGGAGGCCCGAGACGAGGTCGCGGCCGCGGACCTCGACGTCCGGGTCACCGGAGGTGGGGAAGGCGGAACCGACGGTGGTCTTGATCTCCTCGGCCGTGCGCTCGCCGAGGAGCAGCGAGTGCTCCTTCTTCATCCACGCGATGACGGCCTGGTCGAGGTCGTCGCCGGCGGTGCGGATCGACAGGGACGTGACGATGCCGCCGAGGGAGATGACGGCGACCTCCGTCGTGCCGCCGCCGACGTCGACGACCATGTTGCCCGTCGCCTCGTGCACCGGCAGCCCGGCACCGATCGCCGCCGCCATGGGCTCCTCGACGATGTAGACCCGGCGGGCGCCCGCCTGGTAGCCCGCCTCCTTCACCGCCCGCTGCTCGACCGCGGTGATGCCGCTCGGCACGCAGACGACCAGGCGCGGCTTCGCCAGGTAGCGGCGCTTGTGCACCGCCTGGATGAAGAAGCGGAGCATCTGCTCGCAGGCCTCGAAGTCGGCGATGACGCCGTCCTTGAGGGGACGGATCGGCATGATCGTGTCGGGGGCGCGGCCGATCATCCGCTTGGCCTCATGGCCGACCGCGACGATCTCCTGCGTCATCGTGTTGAGGGCGACGACCGACGGTTCGTCGAGCAGCACGCCCTTGCCACGCACGTAGACGAGCGTGTTCGCGGTGCCCAGGTCGACCGCCATGTCGCGGCCGATGACGCCTCTCATCATCCGGTGTGCCTCGCTCTGGGTAGGACCCCGTGCGGGTCCGATGGGGAAGTGGGGTGTCGACGAGCAGCCGAGCCCGAGCCACGAGGGTAGGAGCGCGGCCCCGGCCCAGCGGGGAGGCACGCCGGTGCGGCGGGGCGCCGGGCTGGGTGCGTCGAGTTGTCAGGTACGGCGCGCCGGGGAAAGAAAACGCGGACGCGCTCCAGCCCCGGGGAAAGAAAACGCGGACTCCGGACCCCGACACGCCGAGGGCCGAGAACCTCCGGTCCGCGTTTTCTTTCTCCCAGCCCGGGGCTGTGCGCAGTTTCCTGCCCCGGACCCCGGACCCCGGACCCCGGACCCCGGACCCCAGGCCCCGGGTCCCGGGTCCCGGGTCCCGCACGTCGTACAGCCTCGGCGGCCACGCCACGGCGTAGGTGACAACTCGACGCGACGAGCTACCGGGCCCGCGCCACGCGGCCCTCGTCCCAGACGGGCTCGGTGGACTCGTAGACGGTGCCGTCGGCGCCGTACACGAGGAACCGGTCGAAGCCGCGCGCGAACCAGCGGTCGTGGGTCACCGCGAGCACCGTGCCCTCGAACGCCGCCAACCCCTCCTCGAGGGCCTCGGCCGAGGCGACGTCGAGGTTGTCCGTGGGCTCGTCGAGCAGCAGCAGGGTCGCGCCCGACAGCTCCAGCAGCAGGATCTGGAAGCGGGCCTGCTGACCGCCCGACAGCGACTCGTAGGGCTGGTCGGCACTCGCGGCGAGCTCGTAGCGGTCGAGCACCCGCGCCGCCTGCTCCCGTCCCATCCCGGCGCGGCCGTGGGGCGAGCCGTCGCCGCGGTGGAGGATCTCGGTCAGGGTGCGCCCGACGAGCTCCGGGTGCTCGTGCGTCTGCACGAACCACCCCGGCCGCACCCGCGCCCCGAGCCGCGCCCGCCCCGTGTGGGGCACCGGCGCCGGTGGGGTCTCCCCCACGGGCCGGTGCTCGACATCGGGGTCGGTGCCACCGCCGGCCAGCAGCCGCAGGAAGTGCGACTTGCCGGAGCCGTTGGAGCCGAGCACGGCGACGCGCTCGCCGTACCAGACCTCCAGGTCGAAGGGGTCCATCAGCCCGGTGAGCCCCAGCTGCTCGCAGACGACGGCGCGCTTGCCCGTGCGTCCGCCCCGCAGCCGCATCGTCACCTGCTGCTCCCGCGGCTGCGCCGTGGGCGGGCCGGCCTCCTCGAACTTCGACAACCGGGTCTGCGCCGCCTTGTAGGCGCCCGCCATGCCGTCGTTGAACTCCGACTTCACCCGCAGCCGGTGCACGAGGGCCTTCAGCTTGGCGTGCTCCTCGTCCCAGCGCCGCCGCAGCTCCTCGAACCGCTCGAACCGGTCGCGCCGCGCGTCGTGGTAGCTGCCGAACCCGCCGACGTGCGTCCACACCGAGTTGCCCGCCCCGGCACTGCCGAGCTCGACGGTCACCACCCGCGTGGCGGTGTTCGCGAGCAGCTCGCGGTCGTGGCTGACGAGCAGGATGGTCTTGGACGACGCGGCGATGCGCTGCTCGAGCCAGATCTTGCCGGGTACGTCGAGGTAGTTGTCCGGCTCGTCGAGGAGCAGCACCTCGTCGGGGCCGCGGAGCAGGTACTCCAGCACGAGCCGCTTCTGCTCGCCGCCCGACAGGGTGCGGAGCAGCCGGTTGCGCGCCCGCTCCCACGGCATGCCCAGCGCGGCGACGGCGCACGTGTCCCAGACGACCTCGATCTCGTACCCGCCGGCGTCGGCGAGCTCGCCCAGCGCGGTGGCGTACCGCATCTGCGTCGGCTCGTCGTCGGTCTCCATGAGCGCGAGCTCGCAGCGGTCGACGGCGGCGAGCGCCGCGCGCACCCGCTCGGGCGCCACCGACGCCAGCAGGTCACCCACGGTGGGGTCGGCGACCTCCGCGTCCCCGTCCGCCCCCGTCCGCACGACGCCCTGGCCCACGAACTGCCGCATCACCCCGAGCCCGCCCGACCGCGTCACGGCGCCCTCGTGGGGCACGAGGTCGCCCGTCACGATGCGCAGCAGCGTCGTCTTGCCCGCGCCGTTGGCGCCGACGAGCGCGACCTTCTGCCCGTCCCCGACGCGGAACGAGACGTCGGCCAGCAGCACCCGCCCGTCCGGCAGCTCGTAGCGCACCCCGGCGACGTCCACGTGACCCACGAGGAGCCATCATCCGGTCCCCCGCTGAGACGCGCCAGCCGATTACGCTGCGCAGCGTGCCGCTCGCCGTCTCCGCCCTCCACCGCTACCCGGTCAAGTCGATGCACGCCGAGGACCTCGACGTCTCCGTCGTCGAGCCGTGGGGCCTCGCCGGGGACCGGCGGTGGATGGTCGTCGAGGCCACCGAGGGGCGCGGGGGCCGCCAACCGGGTGACTTCGTCTCGGCCCGCACCGACCCGGCCCTCCTGCTCGTGCGGGCCCGCCTCCTCGCGGAGGGGTACGGCGCGCTGGAGCTGGCGACGGGCACCGGGGCCGCGTCGTCCTCGATCACCGTGCCCGTCCCCGACCCGGCCACCCAGCTGCCCGTCGAGGTCTGGGGCTCCCACCTCACCGCGGCCCCGCAGCCCGCCGCGGACGCCTGGCTGAGCGACCTCCTCGGCCGTCCCCTGCGCCTCGTCCACCTCGACGACCCGACCCGCCGCCCGGCCGATCCGCGCTACTCCCACCCCGACGACCGCGTGTCGTTCGCCGACGGCTACCCGCTCCTCCTCACCACCACCGCGTCCCTCGCCGCCCTCGACGACGCGCTCCTCGAGCACACCCAGGGCGCCGCGGAGCCCCTCGGGATGGCCCGCTTCCGTCCCAACCTCGTGCTCGCCGGGGACGAGCCGGCGTGGGCGGAGGACGACTGGCGCCGGATCCGCGTCGGCGACGTCACCTTCCGCGCCGTGAAGGGCTGCGCCCGCTGCGTCATGACGACCTTCGACCCCACGACGGGCGAGCGCGGCCACGAGCCGACGCGCACCCTCGCGCGCCTGCGCCGGTACGACGGGGGTGTCTGGTTCGGCATCAACCTCGTCCCCGACGTGCCCGCGCCCGTGCCCGGCGCGCCGGCCCCCGAGATCCGGGTCGGCGACGATGTGGAGGTGCTCGAGCGCGCGCCCGCGGGCGACGGCCCCCTGCGGACGCCCGCCTGACGGGCACCCCCATCGTGCCCGCGTCGATCTGGTAGGCATGGCCCAGGTCACAGCACCGCGGCACGTCCAGCAGGTCCAGCAACAGGAAGGCACCGCCATGCCCGCATCCCCCGGCCTCGCCGGCAAGACCGCCCTCGTCACCGGCGCCAGCCGCGGCATCGGCCTCGCCATCGCCCAGCGGCTGGTCGACGAGGGCGCCCGGGTCGTCATCACCGCCCGCAAGGTCGACGCCCTCGAGGCGGCCGTCGCCGAGCTGGGCGGCCCGTCGAAGGCGCTCGGCATCGCGGGCCGCGCCGACGACGAGGAGCACCAGGCGGACGTCGTCGCCCGCGCGGTCGAGACCTTCGGCAGCCTCGACCTGCTCGTCAACAACACGGGCATCAACCCGACCTACGGCACGCTCATGGACATCGACCTCGACGCGGCCCGCAAGATCCTCGAGGTCAACGCCATCGGCACGCTGGCCTGGACCCAGAAGGTCGTGGGCGGCTGGATGGCCGAGCACGGCGGCTCGATCGTCAACGTCGTCTCCGTCGCGGGCCTCCGACCGGCTCCGGGCATCGGCTTCTACGGCGCCTCGAAGGCCCTCCTCGTGCACCTCACCGAGGAGCTCGCGGTCGAGCTCGGGCCCGGCATCCGGGTCAACGCCGTGGCGCCGGCCGTCGTCAAGACCCGCTTCGCGGAGGCCCTCTACTCGGGTCGCGAGGAGGAGGTCTCCGCGGCGTACCCCCTCCAGCGCCTCGGCGTCCCCGAGGACATCGCCGGCGCCGTCGCCCACCTGCTCTCCGACGACGCGTCGTGGACCACGGGCCAGACCCTCGTGCTCGACGGCGGCCTGACGCTGACGGGCGGCGTGTGAGCACCTCGCCCGCCCCGGCCGAGCGGCTCGCGGGCCTCGGCGTGGTCGTCACCGGCGGTGGACGCGGCATCGGCCGTGCCCTCGCCGTGCGGGCCGCGGCCGAGGGTGCCCGGGTGGTGGTCAACGACCTCGACGCGGACGCGGCCGCCGCCGTCGCGGCGGAGGTCGGGGGCACCGCGGCTCCTGGGGACGTCGCCACCACCGACGGCGTACGCCGCGTGCTCGCCACCGCCGTCGCCGAGCTCGGCCGGGTCGACGTCTTCCTCGCCAACGCCGGCATCGACTCCACGGCGGGCGGGATGGTCGACGCCGCCCCCAGCCTCGCGACCTCCGACGCGGAGTGGGCCCGCATGGTCGACGTCAACGTCATGGCCCACGTGCGGGCGGCCCGCGAGCTCGTCCCCGGCTGGCTCGCCCGTGCCGAGGAGACCGGCGGCACCGGCGGGCGCTTCGTCGTCACCGCGTCGGCGGCCGGGCTGCTGACGATGCTGGGCTCCGCGCCGTACTCCGTCACGAAGCACGCGGCCGTCGGGTTCGCGGAGTGGTTGAGCGCGACGTACGGGCACCGCGGCGTCGCGGTGCAGGCGCTGTGCCCGCAGGGCGTGCGCACGGCCATGCTGGAGAACGCCGGGCCGCTCACCGGGCTGCTGTCGCGCGACTCGGCGCTGGAGCCGTCCGACGTCGCCGACGCCTGGGTGCGCGCGCTGGACGAGCAGCGGTTCCTGGTGCTGCCGCACCCGGAGGTGGCGGACTACTACGCCGCCCGCGCGGGCGACACCGACCGTTGGCTCGCGGGCATGCAGCGCCTGCAGGCGAAGCTGGACCGGGGCTGACCTCGGCTGGTCCGGAGCTCAGTCCAGCGCGTAGGTCTGCACGAACTCCGTCAGCCGCTCGAGCTGGCCGGGGTCGGTCGAGGGGATGACCCCGTGGCCGAGGTTGAAGATGTGGCCCGGCGCGGCGCGACCGGCCTCGATGACCTCCGCGGCCCGCGCGAGCAGCACCTCGGTGGGCGCGAACACCAGCGTCGGGTCGAGGTTGCCCTGCACCCCCCGGCCGCCGACGCGGCCGATCGCGTCCGCCAGCGGGGTGCGCCAGTCGACACCCACGATGTCGGCACCGGCGTCGCCCATCAGCCCGAGCAGGTTGGACGTGCCCACCCCGAAGTGGATCCGCGGCACGCCCAGCTCGCCGACCGCGGCGAGCACGCGCGCCGAGTGGGGCTGCACGTGGGTCGCGTAGTCGGCCGGGGTGAGCGCCCCCGCCCACGAGTCGAAGAGCTGCACGGCCGAGGCACCGGCCCGCACCTGCACCTCGAGGAAGGCCGCCGCGATCCCGGCGATCTTCTCCATGAGCGCCGCCCACACGTCGGGGGCGCCGAACATCATCGCCTTCGTGCGCGCGTGCTCCTTCGACGGACCACCCTCGACGAGGTAGGACGCCACCGTGAACGGCGCGCCCGCGAAGCCGAGCAGCGGGGTGCCGCCCAGCTCGCCCGCCAACCGACGGACGGCCTCGGTGATGAAGGGGACGTGCTCCGGCGTGAGGTCGGGGATCGCGGCGACGTCGGCCAGGGTGCGCACCGGGTTCGCCACGACCGGGCCGATGCCCGGCTTGATGTCGAGGTCGACACCGACCGCCTTGAGCGGCAGCACGATGTCGGAGAAGAACACGGCCGCGTCGACGCCGTACCGGCGCACCGGCTGGAGCGTGATCTCGGTGACGAGGTCGGCGTCCATGCAGGACTCGAGCATGCCGATGCCCTCGCGCACCCGCAGGTACTCCGGCAGCGAGCGCCCGGCCTGCCGCATGTACCAGACCGGCGTGTGCGGCACCGCCTCCCCGCGTGCGGCCCTGAGGAAGACCGAGTCGGCGAGGCGGGGGTCGGGCTGCGGGACGGGCTGGGGCGCGGACACCCCCCGATCCTCGCAGGTCAGGCGGCGTGGCGCACGGCCGACCCGGCCGCCCCGGCTTACCCTCGGCCCATGGCCGCTGGACATGACGCGCGCCCGGGCACCGACGCCGGGCTCGTCCCGAGCGCCTTCCGCGACGCCGTGGCGGCGATGCGGGGGGCACGGGTGCGACCCGAGGTGCACCTGGAGGAGATGCCGGCCCCGCGCCGGATCGCGCCCTACGCGGCCGCCGTCACGGGCGACGTCGAGGAGGGCGAGGAGGAGGTCGCGACCGGCCGCCTCATCCTGCTGCACGACCCCGACGGCAACGACGCGTGGGACGGCACGTTCCGCTGCGTGACCTACGTGCGCGCCGACATCGAGGGCGAGCTCGCCACCGACCCGATGCTCGCCGAGGTCGGCTGGTCGTGGTTGCGGGAGGCCCTCGAGGCGCACGGCGCCGGGTACGTCGCGGCCGCCGGCACCGTCACCTGCGTCACGACGCGCGGGTTCGGCCAGATGTCCGACGACGAGACCACCGCGCAGATCGAGATCCGCGCGTCGTGGTCCCCCAGCGACCTCGCGCTCGACAAGCACACCGAGGCCTGGGCGGAGCTCATGTGCCAGGCCGCGGGACTCCCGCCGCTGCCCGACGGCGTCGCGCTGCTCCCCAGCCGCCGCCAGCGGGGCCGCTCGTGACCGACGCCCCGTCGACGGGACCCGACGACGCCCAGGAGCCCCCGGAGGCTCCCGAGGCCCCGCTGCTCGAGCTGCGCGACGGGCTCACCCCGGTCATCGAGACCGCGGAGGCCCTGGCGGAGTACTGCGCCGCGCTCGCCACGGCGGACGGCCCGGTCGCGATCGACGCCGAGCGCGCGTCGGGCTACCGCTACTCCAACCGCGCCTACCTCATCCAGCTGCGCCGCGAGGGCGCCGGTACGGCGCTGGTCGACCCCATCGCCTTCGCGTCCCTCGCCCCGCTGCAGGAGGCCATCGGCGACGCCGAGTGGATCCTCCACGCCGCGACGCAGGACCTGCCGTGCCTCGCCGAGGTGGGGCTGCACCCGGCGAAGCTGTTCGACACCGAGCTCGCCGGACGTCTGCTGGGCCACCCGCGCGTGGGGCTCGCGAGCCTCGTCGAGCGCCAGCTCGGGCGGCGGATGCGCAAGGAGCACTCCGCCGTCGACTGGTCGCGCCGCCCGCTGCCGGAGCCGTGGCTGGTCTACGCCGCGCTCGACGTGGAGGTGCTCGTCGAGCTGCGCGCGCTCCTCGTCGCCGAGCTCGAGGAGCAGGGCAAGACCGAGTGGGCGCGCCAGGAGTTCGAGCACCTGCTCTCCTTCACGCCGACCGTGCGGGTCGACCCGTGGCGACGGGTGTCCGGCACCCACAAGCTGCGCGGCCGCCGAGCCCTCGCCGCGGTCCGCGCCCTCTGGACGACCCGCGACGAGGTCGCCCGCACCCGCGACACCACGCCCAGCCGCGTGCTGCCCGACTCCGCGATCATCGCCGCGGCCGAGGCGCTCCCCACGACGCGCGCGGCGCTGCTCGCGACGCCGGGCTTCAAGGGCCGGGGAGCGGACCGGTACGCCACGCGCTGGGTCGAGGCGATCCAGGAGGCCCTCGACCTCGACGAGTCCGCGCTGCCTGCCCGCACCCTGCGGGGCGACGGACCGCCGCCGGTCCGGGCCTGGGCCGACAAGGACCCCGCCGCCGCCCGTCGCCACACGGTCGGTCGCGACGCCGTCGTCGCGCTCGCCGAGGAGCGCTCGGTGCCGGTCGAGAACCTGCTGACGCCCGACTACCTCCGGCGGCTGCTCTGGTCGCCGCCACGCACGCGCGACCGCGCCGAGCTGGTGGAGGCCGTGGGCGCGCAGCTCGCGTCGTACGGCGCCCGCCCCTGGCAGGTGGAGCTCACCGCGCCCCTGCTCGCCGACGCCGTGATCGCCGGCGACGTGGAGCCGGTCCCTGAACCCCAGCCCGAGCCGAGCCCCGGGGACGAGGCCTGAGCGACCGCTACTCCTCCTCCGCGGCGCTGCCGCCGAGCAGCAGCCGCGAGGCCTCGTCGAGCTCGGTGACGGTCGAGAGGATCGTCTCCTCGTTGAGGATGGCGTCGTTGAGGAGCGCGTCGAGGTACGGCGCGACCGCGGCGTCGAGCGCCGCCTCGTCCGGCACGGCCGGCAGGAAGTAGGTGTAGCGCAGGTTGTTGGTCCAGACGCTCGCGTGCTCGGGCAGCTGGTCCGTCTGCTGGTAGGCCTCGGACTGGGCGACCTCGAGGAGCACCGGCACGATGTAGCCCGCCTCGGTGACGCCCGCCATCGCGTCGGGGCTGGTCAGGTCGACGATGGTGTCGGCCGCCGCCTCCTTGGCGTCGGAGTCGAGCGACATGCAGATGCCGCCGGCGGTGCCGACGGTGGCGCGCTCGTCCACCGACGGCGGGAAGATGACGTCGAAGTCGAGCCCCTCCACCGCGCGCAGCGCAGGCACCGCGGAGCGCGGCGCCATGATCATCCCGAGGCGACCCGACGTGAACCACTCCATCGCGTCGGCCTCGGCCAGCTCGTCGGCGGTGAGCGTGATCTGGGGCTCGCGGAGCACCTGCAGGGCCTGGGTGAGCGCGCTGACGGAGGACTCCTCCGACAGCGCGGTCGAGGTCGGCGGCGTCTGGTCGTCGAACACGCTGCCCCCACCGGACAGCACGAACGGGGCGAGCTGCTCGAGGGTCGGTCCGACGTAGAGCCCCTTCGTGCCCGCCTCGGGGTCGGACGCGGAGCGGGCCGCGGCCTCGAGCTCCTCGAGGCCCCACCGGCCGCTGCTCGGCACGGGCAGGCCCTCGGCCTCCATGGCGTCGAAGTCGACGAGCGCCGTGTTGTAGAACATCACGAGCGGGTCGATCGAGTAGGGCATGCACGCGAGGCGGTCGTTGACGGTGAACGCCTTCACCCCGTCGTAGGACAACGTGTCGCCGAAGTCGACGTTGCGCGCCACCATGTAGGAGTCGACCGGCTCGATGAGGTCCTGGCCGTCGAGGTAGGCCAGGTCGCTGTTGGAGGCGAAGAAGAGGTCGGGCAGGGCCTCGCCCGCCGCGACGGCCTCACGCAGCGACGAGTCGGAGGACTGCACCTGCACCTGGCGCGTCTCCGTGGCCTCGTTGAGCTCCGCCGTCTCGGACACGAGCGCCTCCACCTCGGCCTGCGGCATGCCGTAGGTGCCCAGCGTGAGGTCGGCGGCCGCCGCGGTCGACGGGGGCGTCGGCGGAGGCGTGACCTCGCCGTCGCCCTGGCAGGCCGCGAGGGTCGGCACCAGCAGGGCCACCGACGCGACCGCTCCGACCGCAGCTCTCCGACGCTCCACGTTGCCCCCGATCGTCTCCGCGGCCCCGGTGCCGGGGCGCGCCGTCACGATACCCGTGGGCCACCCCCGGCCGGCCGGGTGGGAGCGGCACGCTCCTCAGCCCGTCGCCCGGTGGAAGCGCTCGAAGTCGCGCTGGTCGCCGGCCTTCCACAGCGGGACGCTGGCCTTGAGCACCATGGTCAGCGACACGACGAACTCCGGGTCGTGGAGGTCCTCGCCGAACAGCTCGTTGATCCGCTTCCAGCGGTAGCGCACCGTCTGGGCGTGCACCCCCAGGCGCGCCGCGATCGCCGGCGCGCTGTCCCGCGACTCGAGCCACGCCAGCAGCGTCTCGGAGAGGATCTCGCGGGAGTTGGGGGTCTCCGCCAGCAGCGGCGACAGCAGGTCCTGCACCAGGCCCTGGCGCAGCAGCGGCTCGGCGTGCAGCCAGATCTGCGTGCGGTGCTCGGCGCACCGGAGCAGCGGGCCGTCCGGCACGATCCCCGATCCGGCCAGCGTCAGCATCTTCCGCACCCAGCGGAGGGCGTCGCGCAGCTCGGCGGGACCGACCGGCCAGCCCAGGCCGACCCGGTGACCCGTCTGCTCGAGCAGCGGCTCGAGCACCTCCACGACCTCGTCGACCTCGGGCGCGGGCGCCAGCAGCACGAGCCCCGAGCCGTCGGGGCGCACCAGCACCCGGTCGAGGACGCCTCCGGCGGCCAGCACCTCGCGCACCTGCTGGCGCAGCGTGGCCGACTGCTCGTCGGCGACGGTGACCTCCCGGTGCTCCAGGCCCAGCACGACGAGCCGCTCCGGCACGCGCCACTGCGCCGCACTCGCCAGCGACCGGAGTGCCTCCCCGTCGACGCCGCGGAGCAGGGCGTCGAGCAGCCGGCGCCGTGCGCGGCCACGGTCGGCCTCGAGGCGGCGTCGCGCGACGTCGTACCCGATGCGGGTCTGCTCCACGAGGTGGTCGAGGTAGGCGAACATCCGGTCGCCCAGCACCCCGAGCGCGTGGGCCGAGAGGCCGTGCGTGCGCGCGAGGTCGCGCAGGTGGCGCCACGCGTCCTGGGTGGCGACGCGGAACGCCGCCTGGGTGGCGTCGAGGTCGCCCTCCTCCCACGCCTCCCCGTGGCCCATCTGGCGGAAGAGGTCGTCGACGCGCGCGTTGGCGAACGGGCGTCCCTCCGCCACCGCCATGAGGTGCTCGATCGCAGCGGCGACCGCGCCCTCGATCAGCTGGTGCCGACGCCCCTCGGGGTGACCGGCGTAGCTCGCCACCTTCGCCTGGATCTCGTCGGCGATCTCCAGCGCCAGCTCGGGCGCCACGGAGCGCACGGCGCTGGTCAGGCGCGCCGCCGCCTCGGCGTCCTCCGCCCGGATGGGCAACGTCACCGCACCCACGTCTGCTCCCCCATGCGTTCCCTCCCTCGTCGACCGGGCCCGCCGCACGCGCGGCGCGTCCCTTCCTGCAGCCGGTGCAGCCCTCCCGCTCACACCAGCACCCCCGCGACGACGAGCGCAGCCCCCGCCAGCGCCGCCGCCCCGCTTCCGATCCGTACGGCGCGCAGCCGCCCCGGCAGTCCCCGCAGCCTCGCGAGGAGCACCTCCACGCGGTCGACCGCCACGTCGGGCAGCACCACCACCGGCACGTCGCCCGCGCGCGCCACCGCGGCGCCGGCCGTGTCGGTGAGCGCGAGACGCGCGCCGACGGGCACGGTTCCGGCGCCTCCCGCCACCCAGACCACGGAGCGGCCGGCCCCGGCGAGCTCCGCGACCAGCGTCCGACGGCCGTCGGCGTCCGCGACGGCACGGACGTCGCCCCCGGTCTCCGCCGCCAGCCGCTGGGCCTCGACCTCGCCGGCGGAGGTCACCATCGTGGTCGCCCAGCCGTCGGTCGCGAGCCGGGCCAGCGCTCCCGTGGCCTCGGGCCGCACGCGGTCGGCGACCGTGATGGAGCCGAGCATCCGCCCGTCCACCTCGACCGCGACCGTGCGCCCCCCGCGGGTGACGGTCGGCGCGGCCACCCCGAGCCACCGCGGGTCGCCCACGCGCACCGGGTGGCGGTCGACCGAGCCCTCGATGCCGGCGCCGGGGACGCGACGTACGTCGGTGACACGGCCGCTGCCCGCCAGACGTGAGATGGCCCGCGAGACCGGGCCGTCGCCCTGGTGCTCGAGCGCCCCGGCGAACCAGCGCAGGTTGCGGTCGTGGTCGGGCTCGACCGGCTCGACCGCCACCACCTGCAGCTCGCCGTCGGTCGCGAAGCCACCGGCCTCGGCGACGACGGCGTCCCCGTGGCGCGCGGCGGCGAGCAGCACGCCGCCGCGCGGGACCACGGTGCCGTCCGCCCGGAGCGGGGCGAGGGCGAGGGTGTCGGCCAGCACGACGAGGAGGGCGGCGACGAGCAGCAGGACGGCACCGACGGCGAGCAGCACGGCGCTCATGCCGGTCGGCCGGTCCCACGCAGGACGTCGTCCACGCACTCACTCCCCGATAAGTCAGTGTGGTTGCGGTCACAGTAGAGCCGCCGGGTGGGCCGTCCGTCAACGCCCGGCAGCGACGGGGGCCCGGTCACTGCCCCGCGGCGTCGCCGGGGGCGTACGTCGGGTACTCGCGGGGGACGGGGATCGAGTTCCACCGGGGGTCGCCGGGGACGTTCTCGAACACGAAGCACCCAGCCTCCTCCGGCGTGTCGGCGCCCGCCGGAGGTGGGCCGAAGACGGGCGTCCCGTCATCGAGGATCGCGAAGCACCCCATGGTGCCGTACCGCACGGTGACGGGGTTGTCGGGACCTGAGAGGAAGGAGCTGAGCGTGGCACTGACGTCGTCGCCGGAGCTCGTCCGGCATCCGGACAGACCGGGGATGTCGACGGTGCCGCTGAAGCTGCCGCCCGTCGTGCCGTAGGCGGTCCTGTCAGGATCGACCCACTGGAGTTCCTCGGCCACCGGGCCCGAGTCCGGCTCGCTCTGGAGGCGGAGCGCGAACGGCGGTGTCTCGCAGGCACGCAGCCCCACGTCGACCCCGTCGACGGCGAGCGAGACCACACGGAGCCGCACGTCACCCGTGAGGGTCGCCTGGTCCATGTTGTTGCGGTCGCCGCTCGCCGCGGACGTGTACCGCTCCTGCAGCCGTGTCGTCAGGGGGACCGGGAGCCCGTCGCCGTCGCGCACCTGGTTCATCTGGATCTCGACCACCACGGGAATGCTCCCGAACGCGACCGTGTGCACGGGGATGATCTCGCCCTCGCCGTACGGGTGTTCCGATCCCTCCGGCGAGACCATGAAGGCCACCGCTTGCAGAAGGCTGGCGAACGAGGTGTCCTCGGAGACGGGATAGGGGCAGGGGTTGTCGGGGATCGCGTTGGCGGGTCCCGTGCACGTCCCGAAGGTCGCGTTGATCGCGAGGGCACGTGTGGGTAGACGCAGCCACTGCTCCGAGCGTGTCGATCCGGCCAGTCCGTTGTAGGGACCGTTGAGCCACGACACCTCGTTGCGGTCCTGCCCCGGGATGCCGAGCGTCGGCGGGAAGGGCGGACCGGCGTCCTCGACCAGGGGCAGGCCGGGGAAGGGTCCCGGCTCGGCGCTGCCCGCCGTGGGCAGCATGAGCAGGGCGAGCACCACCCCCGCAGGAGCCAGGCAGCGACGGACGAACGACGAGGACCTCACCGGCGCACTGTCGCAGCGGCCGCGAGGGAGCCGACAGCGCTGCGCCGGAGCCCGACCACCGTGGGAGCAAAAGTTGTCATGTGGGTGATAAACGCGCCCTGCCCGTTGTCACGTCCGTGACAATCCAGCGGCCTATTTCGCCGACATCGGCCGGCCCCCCTGGACGCGCGGCCCCTGGACCGGGCTGCATGGGCCCCGTGACACCCGTCACAAGCTCGGAACCCAGGAGGACAGCAATGAAGCTCAGGACCCTCGCCGCCGGTGCGGCCGTCGCCGCCGTCGTCACCGTCTCCAGCCCCGCGTTCGCCGCCGGACCGCCATACACCGTCTCGGTCGGCGGCAGCAGCGCCGCGGGCACCCACGCCATCAGCGCCACCAGCACCGGCACGGTGACGTTCAACGCCCGCAACACCTCCGGCACGATCATCAACATGAACTGCTCGTCCGTGACGGGCTCCGGCACCGTCACCTCGGGCACGGGCGTCAACCCCGTCGCGACGATCGCGACGACCACGTGGACCGGCTGCACGATCCCCGGCGGCGCGGCCACCGTGACCCACAACGGCACGTGGAACATCACCGGCACGGGCACCAACGCGACGACCGGCAACGAGACGATCGCGGGCTACGTCGGCGGCGCCAACGCCTCCGTGCGCACGACGTCCAACCCCAACATCTGTCGCTTCACGGTCACCGGGCAGGCGAACGGTTCCTTCAACGAGGCGACCCAGCAGCTCAACATCAGCCAGACCGGCTACTCGAGCAACCTGACCCTCTCGAACGTCGTGGGCTGCCTCGGCCAGCTGCAGAACGGCAACCCGGCCAACATGGTGGCGAACCTCAACGTCGCCTCGCCGGACGGCGCCATCAACCTGTCGTGACCCCGAGCGGGCGGGCCGTTCCCCTCCCCCGGCCCGCCCGCTCCTCGGCTCGACCCCACCCCCACGTCAGGAGACCCGCCCGCATGACCGCCAGCCCGTTCACCCGCCGCGTTCGCCGCGCCCTCACCACCGCCGGCGTCGGCGCCGCCGTCGCCCTCATCCCGCTCGCCGCCCACGCCGCGACCATCGTCCCCATCGAGTACGACGCCGTCGGCACCAGCACCATCGCCAAGACCGGCTCCGACGTCGGCCTCGGCCCCACCACCCTCAGCACCGACCTCGACGTCGACTCGGGCAACTTCACCGGCTCCCTGCCCCTGCCCGGCACCCGCACCAACTTCAAGGCCGCCGGCCTCCTCCCCGTCCAGGCCGACGTCGCCTTCGTCGAGGTCGCCCCCGTCACCGGATTCATCAACCTCTCCGGCGACATCGCCTCCGTCGACGCCACCGCGACCTACAACGTCAAGCTCTCCAACATCAAGATCCTCGGCTTCCCCACCTTCACCGGCACCAAGTGCCAGACCACCACCCCGGTCACCATCCCCGTCGGCACCGAACCCGGCGTCGGCTTCGACCTCACCGAAGGCGGACGCCTCGTCGGCGAGTACACCATCGGCAAGTTCTCGAACTGCGGCCTCAACACCGGCCTCATCAACCTGCTTGTCCCGGGCGCCGGCAACACCGTCGAGATCGACGTCTCGAACGGCCGCTTCCTCTGATCGACCGCGTCTCGCAGCGGGCAGGCCGACCTCTCCCCCCGGCCTGCCCGCTTCGCCGTCCCTCCCCACTTGCCTCCCGCACGTCAGGACTCCCATGAGCAGCACCACCCGCCGCGCACGTCGCGCCCTCACCACCGCCGGCGTCGGCGCCGCCGTCGCCCTCATCCCGCTCGCCGCCCACGCCGCGACCATCGTCCCCATCGAGTACGACGCCGTCGGCACCAGCACCATCGCCAAGACCGGCTCCGACGTCGGCCTCGGCCCCACCACCCTCAGCACCGACCTCGACGTCGAGACCGGCAACTTCACCGGCTCCCTGCCCCTGCCCGGCACCCGCACCAACTTCAAGGCCGCCGGCCTCCTCCCCGTCCAGGCCGACGTCGCCTTCGTCGAGGTCGCCCCCGTCACCGGATTCATCAACCTCTCCGGCGACATCGCCTCCGTCGACGCCACCGCGACCTACAACGTCGAGCTCTCCAACATCAAGATCCTCGGCTTCCCCACCTTCACCGGCACCAAGTGCCAGACCACCACCCCGGTCACCATCCCCGTCGGCACCGAACCCGGCGTCGGCTTCGACCTCACCGAAGGCGGACGCCTCGTCGGCGAGTACACCATCGGCGACTTCGCCGACTGCGGGGCGAACACCGGGCTGATCAACGCCCTCGTGCCCGGCCCCGGCAACACCGTCGAGATCGACGTCTCGAACGGCCGTTTCCTCTGAGGCATCGCGTCACCCGAGGGCTGCGGACGGTGCGGCTGGTGCCGGCCCGAGTCGGGCGGAGCCGTCCCAGCCGCACAGTGCACCGCCCGTTCACCCTCGTCCGACCCAGGAGACCCCCATGAAGCTGAAGACACTCGCCGCCGGCGCGGCCGCGACCGCCGCCGTCATCGTCTCCAGCCCGGCGTTCGCGGCGGGACCGCCGTACACGGTGTCGGTCGGCGGCAGCAGCGCCGCGGCAAGCCACAGCGTCACCGCCGCCAGCACGGGCGCCGTGATGTTCAGCATCCGCAACAACGCCGGCACGATCATCAACTCGAACTGCACGTCCGTCAGTGGCACCGGCACGGTCACCTCGGGCACCGGAGTGAACCCGGTCGCCTCGATCTCGACGACCACCTGGGTCGGCTGCGCCATCCCCGGCGGCGCCAAGACCATCACGCAGAACGGCACCTGGAACATCACGGGGACGGGCACGAACGCCACGACCGGCAACGAGACCATCGCGGGCCAAGTCGACGGCATCGACGCCAGCGTCCACACCACGGCGAACCCCAACGTCTGCCGCTACACGGTGACCGGCCGAGCCAGCGCCTCGTTCAACGAGGCCACGCAGCAGCTCGTCATCGACGAGACCGGCTACACCGGCAACCTCACGATCTCGAACGTCGTCGGCTGCCTCGGTCGGCTGCAGAACGGCAACGCTGCCAGCTTCGCGACCACCCTCAACGTCACCTCCCCCGACGGCGCCATCAACCTGTCGTGACGCCCCGCCGGTGCAGCACCCAGGACGCGCCCATCGTCAGCACGACCCCGGCGACCGCCCAGGCCGCGATGACCAGCACGGGGCCACCGATCCCGGCGGCGTCGAAGTAGACAGCGCTGCGCACCGCCTCCGTCGCCGCCCCGTTGGGCAGCCACGGCCCGACCGTGCGCCAGAAGGTCGGCAGCAGCGCCGCGGGCACGGCACCACCGGCGCTCGGGTTGCCGATGACGACGAAGAGCAGGATCGCGACGGCGATGCCCACCGTGCCCAGCAACACCTGGAGGGCCACCGTCATCGCGGCGCCGGCGAGCACCACGAGGGTCCCGATGCCGGCCAGCACCCAGACCGGCCCGTCCAGGGCGCCCAGCCAGGGACCGACGACGAGCGCGCCGCCGAGGCCCGAGGCCGCGGCGTACGGCACCAGCGACGCGAGCCGCACCGCCGCCCGGCGGGGCGTGGCGGGACGGCTGCCACGGGCGACGCCGAGCAGGGAGGCGACGAGGTAGCCGCCCACCATCCACCCGACGACGAGGTAGAAGCCGGTCAGCCCGCGGGCGTCCCCGCCCTCGAGGGGCACGAGGTCCTCCGTCGTGAGCGTGCGTCCCTGCGACGCCTCCGCCTGCGTGAGCACGGACTGCACGGCGGTCACGACGGACGACCCGCCGCCCGAGGCGACGAGCAGCGTGTCCTCGGTGCCGTCGGCGGAGACCACCAGGGCCGCGGCGAGGTCGCCGTCCCGAACCTGCGTCCGCGCGGCCGCCTCGCTCGTCGCCGTCGCTTCGAGCGGGGAACCGTCGATGCCGTTCAACCGGTCGACGACCTGCGTCGCGACGCTGTCCGGCGCCACCACCCCGACCTCGATCTCGTGGGGCGTCGGGTCGTGGAACGCGCCGACGTACGACGCGACGAACGCCAGCTGCAGCACGAGCACGCCGAGCACGAGGCCGACGGACCGCAGCGGTACGGCGTCGCGGAAGGTCCGCAGGGCGGCGCGGCCCCGCGCCGATCGAGTCGTGGTCATGTCGTCCTCCATTGCGCTACCAGCAGTTTCGTAATCGACGGTACGCCGCCGCCGCGCATTCCGAAACTCTCAGTAGCGATATAGGGTGGTGACGTCGGCGACAGCCGCCGGCACCGCGAGGAGGGCAATCGGGTGAGCAGGACCGCAGGGCGTCCGCGTCGCGCCGGCATCAGCCGCGCGGTGCTCGACGCCGCCGTCGAGCTCGTCGCGCGCGACGGCTACCGCGCCACCTCGCTCGACGACATCGCCCGCGCCTCGGGGGTCGCCAAGACGACGGTCTACCGCCGCTGGGAGTCCAAGGGCGCCCTTGTCGCCGCCGCGCTCCTCGACCGGCTGGGCGACCTGCCCGGGGTGACGGGCGAGAGCGACCTGCGCGCGACGGTGGCCTGGCTCGCCGGCGCCGCGAGCCGGCCCGACGTGCACGCCCTCCTGCTCGGGGTGCTGGCCGAGACCACCGACTCGGAGCTGCGCTCCGAGCTGCGCGCCCAGGTGCGGGCCCCGTTCGTCGCGGCGCTGGCCCAGGGCTGGGGGGTCGACGCCGAGTCCGCCGCCACCGCGTTCGACCTCGTGGTGGGCACGCTCCTGTTCCGCTCGGCCGGTTCCGAGCCCGTCGAGCGGAGGCTCGTCACCGACCTGACCGACCTCGTCGTCGGCTACCTGGTGGACCAGCGACGCGGTACCTGAGGGCGCCCGGTCGGCACCTGCGGACGAGGCGACCGGGGCGCGTCGCTCCCTAGGGTCGGACCGTGTTCCGCCAGGTCCCCGTGCTCCCCGTCGTCGTGCCGATCGCTGCCGTCGTGCTCCTCGGCCTCCTCCTCCACCTGCGCCGTCGGGGCCTGCTCGACCTGCAGCGGGCGAGCGTCGCGCTCGCGCTGGCGGCGTACGTCGCGGGTGTCGTCGCGAACACGGTGTTCCCGATCTACCTCGACAAGCCGACCTCCACGGCGCCGTGGCACGCGGGGCTCGCCCTCGTCCCCCTCCACGACTACGAGGTGGCCGACGCGCTCATGAACGTCGGCGTGTTCCTCCCGGTGGGCGTGCTCGCGTCCCTCCTCCTGGCCCGACCGTCCTGGGCACGGGTGCTCGCCGCCGCGGCGCTCTTCAGCCTGGTCATCGAGGTGACGCAGTACGTCACCGCCCGCACCCTGGGCGGCGGGCACGTCGCCGACGCGGACGACCTGCTCTGGAACGTGGTGGGCGGCGTGCTCGGCTGGGGGCTGCTGCGCCTGGCCGTGCGTGCACCGGCGCTGGCGCGGCTGCACGACCGGTTCGCCTGGCGCTGAGCCGGCTGCCGGATCCGCACAGCCCGCACCCCCGGCCCCTCACCCCGACCGGGCCCCGGCCCGCGCGCGCTCCGCGTGGAGCGCCGGGAGCAGCACGGAGGCCATCGCCGGGTCGTCCACCGCCTCGCCGAGGAGGTCGCGGAGCCGCCGCATCCGGTGCCGCACCGTCTGGTGGTGCACCCCCAGCTGCTCCGCCAGCACCGGGGCGCTGCCCCGGGTCTGCAACCACGCGAGCAGGGTCTCCGCGAGCGCGTCGCGCTGGGCGGGCTTGCAGACGTCGAGCGGGGCCAGCAGGTCGGAGGTCACCTGCTCCAGCAGCGCCTCGTCGGCGTGCAACCAGAGCGTCTCGCGGTGCTCGGCGCAGCGCACCACCCCGTCCGGGGGAAGCGCGATGACGCCGCTCCGCACCAGGCGGAGGGCACGCACCGCCCACCGCACCCCGTGCGGCACCTCGTCCGGCTCTCCTCCCCAGCCGAGGGCGACCGGCCGTCGACCCCGGTGCGCGAGCGCGGCCGCGACGTCGGCCGCGACGCGCTGGGCGACGACGAGCACCGCCCGCCCCCGCAGCACGCCGGCCAGCAGGTCCTCCCGGAAGGGCTCGACCGCGGCGACCTGGGCCGCACGCGCGGCCCCCTGCACGGTCTCCGTGACCACGGCGACGAGCGGCCCCGGCGGCGGCCAGGAGAGCCCGGCCTCCTGCGCCAGGGCGCCGAGCCGGGTCGGCGACGCACCGGCGAGGAGCGCCGCGAACAGACGGGTGCGGGGCTCCTCCGTCGCCACCCGGGGCGCCGCGGTGCGCTGCTCCTCGACGTACCCGCGCACCGCCTGGTCGTGCAGCCACCGCTGGTAGGCGAGGAGGACGTCAGTGACCCGGTCCACGAGCGCCGGTGGCGTCGCCAGCTCGGCGGCCCGGCGCCGGAGCTCCGACCAGCCCTGCTGGGTGGCCACCTGGTGGGCGGCCTGCATGGCGTCGAGGTCGTGGCCCGCGGCGGCCTCGAGCCGACCGAGCCGGTCGAAGTGCCGGGCGAGCTCGCCGGTGCGCACCGACGCGCCCGCGAGCGCGTCGACGAACGCCGTGACCGCCAGCGCGACCGCCTCGTCGACGACGGGCCGCAGCGTGGGGTGCGCGAACCCGGCGACCACCGCGACCACCTCGTCGGCGAGGCGGCGGCTGAACGCGGGCACGCGGGGCCGGTACGCCGTGGCGAGCCCCGGCGCGAGGCCGTGGGCGCGCGCGAGCGGGCACGGCGCCGCGTCCCCGTCGACCACGGCACCTCCCCGGCTCCCCCGGCGCGGTCGTCGACCGGCGCTCCCCCTGACGTCCGCAGTGAACGGTCGGCGGGCCGGTGGGTCCAGCCCCGAGGCGCCGGCGGGGGCCGACGGACCCGGTTGCGGAGCAGAAGTTGTCAGGCCCGTGACAACTTCTCCGCCCCCGACCACCGAGGGGCCACCAGATTGGCTCCGAGCGGTGACAGGTGACCGGCACCACACATAGTTTCGCCGCGCTGCGGCTCCTCGTCGCGGCCCGAGGACGACAGGGGGAACCGCGATGGGCGGCACGGTCGAGGTCACCGGCCTGACGAAGAGCTACGGGCGCCAGAACATCTGGCGCGACGTGAGCCTGACGCTCGAGCCCGGGGAGATCACGGCGCTGCTGGGCCCGTCGGGCACGGGCAAGTCCGTGTTCCTCAAGTCGGTGATGGGCCTCGTGCGACCGGAGGCGGGCCGCATCCTCGTGGACGGCGTCGACATGGTCTCCGCGAAGGAGTCCCAGCGCCTCGAGCTGCGCCGCCGCTTCGGCGTGCTCTTCCAGGACGGCGCGCTGTTCGGCTCGATGAACGTCTACGACAACGTCGCCTTCCCCCTGCGCCAGCACACGAAGCTGCCCGAGCGGGAGATCCGCCAGCGGGTGCTCGAGAAGCTCGACATGGTCGGGCTCGTCGGGCAGGAGCACAAGGTGCCGGGCGAGATCTCGGGCGGCATGAAGAAGCGCGCCGGGCTGGCGCGCGCGCTCGTCACCGACCCGTCCATCATCCTCATCGACGAGCCCGACTCGGGCCTCGACCCGGTGCGCACCTCCAACCTCGCGCAGCTGCTCATGGAGGTCAGCACCGCCACGGACGCGACCATGCTGGTCGTCACCCACAACATCGAGCTCGCCCGCACGCTGCCCGACAACCTCGGGATGCTCTACCGCCGCGAGCTCGTCATGTTCGGCCCCCGCGAGCAGTTCCTGCTCACCGACCACCCCGTCGTCTCGCAGTTCATGAGCGGCGACCCGGACGGCCCGATCGGGATGAGCGAGGAGGCCGACCACCGCCGCACCGACGCGACCGACCCCTACCCCGCGGCGCCCGTCGGACCTGGGGGGCCGACGGGCACCGCGCTGCTGTCCCGCCACGCGGGCGCCCGCTCGATCGAGGTGCTGCCCCGGCAGCTGGTCTCGCGCACGGGCTTCCCGCGTGCGGCGACGACCCGGCACCGCGAGCGCATCGACTCCGGCGCGGCGCGCCTCCACGTCGCCCCCGACGACGAGGTCGACCGAGAACCGCCGCTCCTCCCCCGCAGCGCCGCCGTCACACGGGCGCTCCGCACCACCGGCGACCTCTTCGCGCTGGCCCTCGACACGGTGCGGGCCACCTTCCGCCGCCCCTTCGCGGCGCGCGAGCTGCTCGAGCAGTTCTGGTTCGTCGTCAGCGTCTCCTGGGTGCCCGCGATGCTCGTCGCGATCCCGTTCGGCGCGGTCATCGCGCTCCAGCTCGGCACGCTGACGCGCCAGATCGGCGCCCAGTCGTTCACCGGCGCCGCCAGCGTGCTCGCCGTCGTGCAGCAGGCAGCGCCGATCGTCACGACCCTCGTCATCGCCGGTGCCGGCGGCGCGGCCATCTGCGCGGCGCTGGGCGCGCGCCGCACCCGCGACGAGATCGACGCCCTGCGGGTGATGGGCGTCGATCCGGTGCAGCACCTCGTCGTGCCGCGGGTCATCGCGTGCATCCTGGCGGCGGTCCTGCTCAACGGGCTCGTGTCCGTCGTCGGCGTCATCGGCGGCTACGTCTTCAACGTGATCGTGCAGGGCGGCACCCCGGGCGCCTACCTGTCGAGCTTCACCGCCCTCGCGCAGCTCTCCGACCTGTGGGTGGGTGAGCTCAAGGCCGTCATCTTCGGCTTCATCGCCGGCATCGTGGCCTGCCACCGGGGGCTCAACGCGGCCGGCGGGCCGAAGGGCGTCGGCGACGCCGTCAACCAGGCCGTCGTCGTCACCTTCTTGCTCCTCTTCTTCGTCAACTTCGTCATCACGACGCTGTACCTGCAGCTCGTGCCCGGCAAGGGGGCCTGATGGCGCTCTCCCTCGGTCCGCTGACCTCGGTGGTCACCACGCCGCTCGACCGGCTCGCGTCGCTCGGCGCCGGCCTGCGGTTCCACCTGACGGTGCTGGCGTCCGTGCCCCGCACCCTGCGCCACCACCTCAAGGAGATCGTGCGCCTCCTCTCGGAGGTCAGCTTCGGCACCGGCGCGCTCGCCGTCATCGGCGGCACGATCGGCGTGATGGTCGGCATGACCCTCTTCGTCGGCACGGTCGTCGGCATGCAGGGCTACTCGGCCCTCGACCAGATCGGCACCGCGGCCCTCAACGGCTTCGTCTCGGCGTACTTCAACACCCGCGAGATCGCCCCCCTCGTCGCCGCGCTCGCGCTGTCGGCCACGGTCGGCTCGGGCTTCACCGCCCAGCTGGGCGCGATGCGGATCAACGAGGAGGTCGACGCGCTCGACGTCATGGGCGTCTCGAGCCTGGCGTTCCTCGTGACGACGCGCGTCATCGCGGGCGTCGTCGCGATCGTGCCGCTCTACGTGGTCGGCCTGCTGGTCTCGTGGGCGGGCTCCCGCGCCGTGACGGTCTACTTCTACGGGCAGTCGGCCGGCACCTACGACCACTACTTCGGGCTCTTCCTGCCGCCGGGCGACATCCTCGGCTCGTTCGTGAAGGTCGTCGTCTTCGCGGTGCTCATCATCCTCATCCACTGCCGGCTCGGCTTCACGGCGACCGGCGGCCCCGCAGGCGTGGGCGTCGCGGTGGGCACCGCCGTGCGCCGCAGCATCGTCACCGTCGCGATCCTCGACCTGGCGCTCTCCATGGCGCTGTGGGGCACCACCACGACCGTGCGGGTGGCCGGATGAACGAGAACGCTCGCCGCCCCGTCGACCTCGTGCTCGGCCTGGTCCTCCTCCTCGTGATCGCCCTCGGCGCCGGCGGCGTCGTGCTGGCCTACGACCAGGCGTTCACGTCCCGCACCGAGATCGTGCTGACGACCGGATCGGTCGGCAACGCGCTGCAGAAGGGCTCCGACGTGAAGCTCAACGGGGTGCCCGTCGGCGAGGTCACCGAGGTGCGGGCCACCGACGACGGCGCCCGCCTCGTGCTGGCCCTCGAGCCGGACGTCGCCGACGGCCTGCCCGCGGACACCGTGGCCCGGCTCCTGCCGAAGACGCTCTTCGGCGAGCGCTACGTGCAGCTGCTCGCGAAGGGGGCCCGCAGCGGCGGCGGTCTCGCCGACGGCGCGACGATCCGGCAGGACGACTCCGACGAGGCCGTCGAGCTCGAGGAGGTGCTCGACGAGCTCCTGCCCGTGCTCCAGGCGGTGCAGCCGCAGAAGCTCGCGGCCACGCTCGGCGAGCTGACGCTGGCGCTTCGCGGCCAGGGCGCCTCGATCGGCGAGTCGATGGAGCTGTGGGGGTCCTACCTGACCGAGCTCGCGCCGTACGTCCCCACCCTGACCGAGGACCTCCAGCGGCTGGCCGAGGTCGCGGACGTCTACGACGTCGCGGCGCCCGACCTGCTCGCCGCGCTCGAGGACCTCACCGTCACCGCGACGACCCTCGTCGAGGAGCGCACGACCCTGGACGACCTGTACGCCGGGGTGACGGCCGCCGCGACGAGCACCGACGCCTGGCTGACCGCCAACCAGCAGACCATCGTCGTGCTCGCGGAGGAGAGCCGGGAGGCGCTGGCCGCGGTCGCGCCGTACGCCACGCAGTTCCCCTGCGTGCTGCGGTCCGTCGCCGACTTCGAGCCGGTCATGGAGGAGGTCCTCGGTGTGGGGACCGCGGAGCCCGGCGTGAAGGTCACGCTCAGCATCGGCGACGTGAGCGGCGCCTACCAGCGCGGGACGGACCGACCGACCTACCGCACCGACGGGCAGCCGCGCTGCCCCTACACGGTGTCGTCGCGGTCGAGCGCACGGGAGACCGGCGGCTCCGAGCCCGCCAGCGTGCGTCCGCCGACGGCGGACCTCCTCGAGTCGTACGTCGCGGGCGAGGGCTCGGCGACCCGCGCGCAGCAGGCGCTCGCGGCCGGGCTCGGCGACGCGAACTCGCCCGCCGAGAACCAGCTGATCGCCGAGCTCCTCGCCCCCGGCCAGGGCCTGGCCCCGGACGAGTACCCCGACTGGGCGAGCCTGCTGCTCGGCCCCGGTCTCCGGGGCGCGGAGGTGGTGCTGCGATGAGGAGCGGACTGACCCCCGTCGCGGTGAAGAGCATCGTCTTCACGCTCGTCACGGTGCTCGCCACGCTCGTGCTCGCCGCCACGATCCGCAACGGCAGCGGGGGCGGCGGGGAGTTCACCGCCCGCTTCACCGACGCCACCAGCCTCAACGAGGGCGACGACATCCGCATGGCCGGTGTGAAGGTCGGCGCGGTGCGCGACATCGAGGTCGCCGACGACGGCCTCGCCGAGGTCACCTTCACCGTCAGCGACGAGGTGGCCGTGCCCGCGGGCACGACCCTGGAGCTGCGGTTCCGCAACCTCGTCGGGCAGCGCTACATCGCGCTCCAGCCGCCGACCACGCCCGCGGGCGGCGACGCGATCGCCCCGGGCCACGAGTTCGGGGTCGACGCCACCTCGCCGGCCCTCGACCTCACGCTCCTCTTCAACGGCTTCCACCCGCTCTTCCGGCTGCTCGACCCCGAGGACGTCAACGCGCTCTCGGGCCAGGTGCTCGCCGTCTTCCAGGGCGACGGCGCCTCCGTCGACACCCTGCTGGAGAGCACCGGCCGCCTCACCACCACCCTCGCCCAGAAGGACGCCGTGATCGGCCAGCTCATCACCAGCCTCGGATCCGTGCTCGCGACCGTCGAGAGTCGCACCGACGAGGTCGACGCCACGATCGTGACGCTCCAGCAGCTCGTCAGCGGGCTCGCGGCCGACCGCGACACGATCGGCGCCACCCTCGACGGGCTCGGCTCGCTGTCCGTCAGCGTCGCCGACCTCCTCGACGAGGGGCGGGCACCGCTCCAGGAGTCGATCGTCGGTCTCGGCGACCTCGCCGGGAACCTCGCGGAGTCCAGCGACACCATCGACACGCTGCTCGCCAACCTGCCGGGACGTCTCGACGCGCTGGGTCGGGTCGGGAGCTACGGCTCGTGGCTGAACTTCTACGCCTGCTCGGTGCAGGGGCTCATCCCGCTGCCCGAGGGCTACACGGGCGACCTGGGCGTCGAGCCGGTGGCAGCGAGGTGCCGGTGATGCGGCGCCGCCACCCCACCGCCTTCGCGGAGCGCAACCGCGTCGTCGTCGCGATCGTCGGCATCCTCGCCCTGGCGGGCGTCTTCCTGCTGACCTTCAACGCCGCGGCGCTCCCCCTCATCGGCGGTGGGCGCACCTACACGGCGGAGTTCGCCGAGGCCGGTGGGCTGCGGGCCGGCAACGAGGTGCGGGTCGCCGGCGTGCGCGTCGGCGAGGTGACCGGCCTCGAGCTCGACGGCGACGTCGTCGAGGTCACCTTCCGCGTGAAGGACGTCGAGCTGGGCTCCGAGACCCGGGCGGCGGTGAAGGTGAAGACGCTGCTCGGCCAGAAGTACCTGGCGGTGGAGCCCGCGGGACGCGGCGACCTCGACGGGACCATCCCGGTCTCGCGCACGAGCACGCCGTTCGACGTGACGGCGGCGTTCTCGCAGCTCTCCACGACGGTCGGCGAGATCGACACCGGGCAGCTCGAGGCCAGCTTCGAGGCACTCACGACGGCCTTCGCCGACACCCCCGAGGCGGTCCGCGCGACCGTCACCGGGCTCGCGGAGCTCTCGCGCACCGTGTCGAGCCGCGACGAGGAGCTCGCGAGCCTGCTCGAGGCGGCCGAGCAGGTGACCGGCACCCTGGCGAGCCGCAACGAGGAGCTGGCCGACCTGCTCACCGACGGCGACCTGCTGCTCGAGGAGCTCGCCGCCCGGCGGGCCACCGTGAGCGCGCTGCTCGAGGGCACCACCCGGCTCGGCGAGCAGCTGCAGGGACTCGTCGCCGACAACGAGGCGACCCTCGCGCCTGCGCTGGCCCAGCTCGACACGGTCGCCGAGATCCTCACCCGCAACCAGGAGGGGCTCGACGCGTCCCTGGCACGGCTGGGCCCCTACTACCGCCTGCTCGCCTCCGCGACCGGCAACGGCCGTTGGGTCGACGCCTACGTCTGCGGCCTCTACGCGGCCGACGGCTCGCCCCACCTCGACAACGACGTCGAGCGCACCTGCGCCCCGACCGCCGGAGGTGGCTCGTGAGCACCCGCACCCCGCGTCCTGCCGGCCGTCGTGCCCGGCTGCTCCGCAGCGGCGCCCTCCTGCTCGCCCTGGCGGCGGTCGTGCTCGCGGTGACCGCACGCTCGGCGTACGTCGACGGGCGGAGCACCACGGTCGTCGCCGACTTCGACTCGGCGGTGGGCCTCTACGTGGGCTCCGACGTGCAGGTGCTCGGCGTGCCCGTCGGGGAGGTGACCGAGATCGAGCCCGGCGTGGAGGCGGTCCGGGTCACGATGCGGCTCGATCCCGGCCGCAAGGTCGCGGCCGGCACCGCCGCCGTGATCGTGGCGCCGACGGTGGTGAGCGACCGCTACGTGCAGCTGACCGAGCCGTGGACCGAGGGCGCGGCGCTCGCCGACGGCGCCGTCATCGACGCCGACCGCACCGCGGTGCCCGTCGAGATCGACGAGCTCTACACCAGCCTGGAGGACGTCAGCACCCGCCTCGGGCCCAACGGCGTCAACGCCGACGGGGCGCTCTCGGCCTTCCTCGAGGTCGCGGCCGAAAACCTCGACGGCACCGGTGCCGACCTCAACACGATGATCGGCGAGTTCAGCGACCTCTCCGCCACCGTCTCCGGCGTCGACGCCGACCTCTTCGCGACCATCGGTCACCTCGCCGAGCTGAGCGACATGCTCGAGGTGAACGACGAGACCGTCGGCTCGGCCACGTCCCGCTTCGCCGAGGTGGCCGACTACCTCGCCGCCGACCGCGACGACCTCGCCACCGCCGTGCAGGAGCTCGGCGCCGCGCTCGCCGTGCTCGACGACTTCATCGCCGACAACCGCTCCGCGCTCCGCACGAGCGTCGACAACCTCGTCGGCCCCACCCAGACGCTCGTCAACCAGCGTGCGTCGCTCGAGGAGCTGCTGCGCATGGCGCCGCTGACGCTGCAGAACTTCCTGCAGGCCTACGACCCCGCGACCGGCAGCCTGCAGGGACGCGCCAACCTCAACGAGGCCAACCTGTGGAGCTCCGACGGCCTCAGTGCCCGCTCCTCGAGCGACGCCCCGCCCGTGCTGCTGCCCGGCATCGGGGAGACGGGCCGATGAGGCGCGGGCTCGCCGCCCGGGCCGTCGGCGCCGCGCTCGGCGCGGCGCTGGCCGCCGGTGCGCTCACCGGCTGCGGCATCCTCGACGACGGGATCTACGACGCCCCGCTGCCCGGCGGTGCCGATGTGGGCGACCACCCCGTCACCCTCACCGTCGAGTTCACCGACGTGCTCGACCTCGTCCCGCAGTCGGCCGTCAAGGTGGACGAGGTGGCCGTCGGCCGGGTCACCGCCGTCCGGCTCGCGGACGACGGCCTCGGCGCCGAGGTCGACCTGCTCGTCAACGGCGACGTCGCGCTCCCCGTCGGCACGACCGCCCGGCTCCAGCAGACGTCGCTGCTCGGCGAGAAGTACGTCGCGCTCGTGCGCCCGGCGGGCTCGGGTGCGGGCTCGGGTGCGGGCTCGGGTGCGGGCTCGGGGGGCGGCCAGCTCGCCTCCGGCGCCACCATCGAGCGGGCCGACACCGACGAGGCGGCGCAGGTCGAGCAGGTGCTCGGTGCGCTGTCGATGGTGCTCAACGGCGGCGGGATCGCCCAGTTCCAGGAGATCTCCACGGAGCTGCAGGCCATCTCGGGCGACGACCCCGAGCGGGTGCGCACCTTCATCCAGCAGCTGGGGGGCTTCGTGTCCCAGCTCGACGCCCGCAAGGAGTCGATCACCGCGGCGATCGACTCGCTCGCCGACCTGTCGACGACCCTCGAGGCGGACGAGGACCGCATCACCACGGCGCTCGACGGTCTCCACCCCGGCCTCGCGGCGCTGGAGGAGCAGCGTCCGCAGCTCGTCGCGATGCTGGAGGCGCTCGACAGCCTCTCCGACGTCGCGGTGGACACGCTCGACGCCGCCCAGGAGGACATCGTCGCCGACCTGCAGACCCTCGCGCCGGTGCTCGAGCAGCTGGCCGCGGCCGGCCAGGACCTCCCCGACGCGCTGGGCCTGCTGCTCACCTACCCGTTCCCCGACGCGGTGACGGGCGCCATCCGGGGCGACTACCTCAACGTCTTCGTCACGACCGCGTTCACGAGCGTGCCGGAGGACTGCGACGCGATGGGCTGCGCGTGGCTGCAGCCGTCGCTCGAGGCCCCGGCACCGGACGGCGGCGCCGCGGGGCGCCCCTACCTGCTGCCCCCGACGAGCTCGGCCACCCCCGGGCTGCCGTCGCCGACGGTGACCGTGCCGACGTCCGACGCCACGACCTCTCCGCCGTCGGGCTCTCCCTCGGCATCGCCCACCGCCTCGCCCTCCGCCCCCGCGACCGGACCCACGGGCTCGCCGACGGCGCCCGCGACGACCGGGCCCACCGGCGTACCCACCTCGCCGGACGGCGAGCCCACCGGCGGACCGGCGCCGACGACCGCCCCCACGACGCCGAGGAGCGAGCCGTGATCACCACTGCCGTGAAGGTGAAGGTCGTCGCCTTCGTCGTGCTGGGGCTGCTGGCGACGGGCTACCTGCTGCGCACCTACGTCGGGATCGACCCGCTCCGCGACGACACGCGGGTGACGATCGAGCTGAGCGACGCCTCCGGGCTGTTCGAGGGCAGCGAGGTGACCTACCGCGGCGTGTCGGTCGGGACCGTCGACGCGCTCGAGGTGACGGACACCGGCACCGACGTGCGGATCGTGCTGGACGCGGACGCGCCCGCCATCCCCGCCGACGTCGACGTCACCGTGGCGAACCGGTCGGCGATCGGCGAGCAGTACCTCGACCTCGTGCCGGCCGGCTCCGCCGACCGGGCCGTGCTCGCGGACGGCGACCGCGTGGTCGCCGCCGACGCGACCGTGCCGCCCGCCTTCGACGCCGTGCTCCGCTCGGGCCGCGACTTCGTCGCCTCGGTGCCGGAGGACGCGCTGCGGACCGTCGTCGACGAGACCTACCTGGCGGCCCGCGGGGTCTCCCCCGACGTCGCCCGGCTCGTGGAGACGTCGCTCGCCTGGGCCCGCACGGCCGACGCGAACTTCCTCGTCACGACGCGGCTGATCGAGAGCTCGGCGACCGTGCTGGACCGCCAGCTCGACTCCGCCGACGCGATCCGGTCGTTCAGCGGCGACCTCGAGCTGCTCGCCGCCACCCTCCGCGACTCCGACGGCGACCTCCGCGCCCTCATCGGGGCGACCCCGCAGGCCGCCCTCCAGCTGCGGGACCTCGTCGCCGAGGTGGGTCGTCCGCTCGGTCTGCTGCTCACCAACCTGGTGACGCCGGCCCAGGTGTTCGGCGTCAACAGCGCCGGCGTGGAGGACCTGATGATCCGCCTGCCCGACGCCGTGAGCGCCGGCTGGGCAGTGACGAGCACCGGCAGCCTCAACCTGTCGCTCGTGCCCAACTTCGCGAACCCGCTGCCCTGCACGACGGGGTACGAGGGCACGCCCCGCCGCGCCGGCGACGCCACCGGGGGCGGCGCGTTCGACACCGACGCCGGCTGCACGCTGACCAGCGGCCCGTCCAACGTCCGCGGCCCCGGCGCGGTGCCCAGCAACCTGGACGACCTCGCCGTGCCGGTGGACCCCGGTACGGCGCGCCCCACCGGAGGCGCACCCGTCGTGATCCGCGACGCCACCAGCCTGGAGGACCTCATGGGAGGAATCGGATGACGCTCGACACGCGCACGGAGCAGGAGGCCGAGCCGGGGACGGCCGCGGAGCCTGCAGCCACGGCTGCGGGTTCGCCGCCCTCCGGGGACGCGGCGCGCACGCGGCGGCAGCGGCTGCGCGCCGGGCTGCCCTGGCTGGTGCTCGTCGTGGCCGTCGTGGTCGCCGCCCTCGGCGGTCGGTCGTGGTGGCTGGCCGAGCACGACGACGGTCTGCACCGGGCGGCCGAGCGCGACGCCGTGCTCGTCGCCGCCCGCACCCACGTCGCGACCCTGACCACCATGGACAGCCGGGACGTCGCCGGCGGCCTCGAGGCATGGGGCGCGGCGACGACCGGGATGCTCCACGACCAGATGACGGACGTCGACGACGGCAGCCGCGGGATGCTCGGCGAGCTCGGCACGACGTCGGTGGGACGCGTCGTCGACGCGGCGGTGCTGGAGCTGGACGGCGCGACGGCGACCGTGCTCGTCTCGGTCGAGGTGACCGTCACGGAGAACGACGACGCCGGGGCCGAGCCCACCGTCAAGCGCAACCGCTTCGCCGCCGACCTCCGCGAGGTGGACGGCGCCTGGCTGCTGGAGAACCTCCAGCAGGTGGCGGTGACGCTGTGAGCGCCGCGACGATCGGGAAGCGCCTGGCGCTGCTCGGGCCGTGGGTGGCGGCGGCGTTGCTCGTCGCGTTCGGCGTCCACGCCTTCACGCAGGCCGACGGCCTGCGCTCGACCCCGGCCGCCGAGAACCACGCCCTCGTCGACGCCACGGGCACGGCGGAGGTCCAGGCCGCGGCGACGCAGACGCTGACGCGGGTGCTCAGCTACGACCACGCGGCGCCCGAGGCCACGACCGCTGCCGCGGACGAGCTGCTCCGGGGCGCGGCGCGCGAGGAGTTCGACGTGCTCTACGCCGGCCTCGCCGAGCGCGCCGGCGAGCAGGAGCTCGTGCTGACCGCCCGCGTGTCGTCGGTCGCGGTGCAGGAGCTCACGGACGACAGCGCGCAGGTGCTCGTCTTCCTCGACCAGACCAGCCAGCGGGCCGGCGACGCCGAGACCAGTGTCTCGGCAGCCCAGCTCTCCGTGGGTCTGGAGCGTGACGGGTCCGGCTGGACCGTCACGGACCTCACGCCGCTCTGAGCGGCGCGTCCCCGAGACCCTGACCCGCGCGGGGGGCGGGTCAGGCGAGCGCGCCGGCCAGCTCGAGGTGGCCGGCGTGCTCGAGCTGCTCCGACATGAGGAGCACCCGCTCGACCTCCGGGCTCGGTCCGGGCTCGGCGCGACCCGCTGCGACGACCCGGGCGAACGCGGCAGCGCGGAGGAGCACGTCGGCGAACTCACGCTCGACGATGCCGCGCAGCACGTCGTCGATCATGCGGCGCAGCTCGTCGGGACCGGGCGGCTCGGCGACTCCCGCCACCACGCGGGCGACCGGGGCCAGGCGGCGCCCCGCCTCGAACTGGCGCGCCGCCTCGTGCGGGTCGGCGTGCACCCAGGCGCGCAGCACGTAGAGCCGCCACAAGCACCCCGACAAGGTGTCGGCCGGGGCCCCGGACCACAGCTCCGCGAGGGTCTCGAGGCCCTCGGTCTCCGCCAGCCCCACGACCCGCTCGGCGAGCGCGGCGGTCTCCCCCTCCCCCGCGCGCGGCCCCCGCACGAGGGCGGTCGCGGCCCGCTCGGCGGCGGCGCCGAGCTGCGCGGGGTCGACGCCCCCGGTACGGGCCTCGAAGAAGGCGGACCCGGGACGCGTCGGACGGTGGTGGCGAGGCGTGGTCGATTCAGGCATCGCCGTCGAGGTTACGCCCCGGCGCGTGAGGGGTCGTGCGCCGAGTTGTCATGTACGGCGCGGCGCGCGGCTCCCGGGACAAAGAAAACGCGGACGCGCTCCCGGAGGGGACAAAGAAAACGCGGATCCCTGGTCCCGACACGCCGAGGCCCGAGCCCGTCCGGTCCGCGTTTTCCTTCCCCGGCGCCAGCAGACGGCGCACTTTCCTCCACCCGGGCCAGGCCGACACCAGCCGGGGGCCACACCGGCGCCGTACTCCACCTCGTGCAGGTCGTCCCAGCTCGACGCGTCCACCGCGCCGTACATGACAACTCGGCGCGACCGACCTCAGCCCGCCAGCGCCTTGCGGATGCGGGCGTCGCTGACGGCGACGGCGGTGCCGAGCTGCTGGGCCCAGAGGGACACGCGGTACTCCTCGAGCAACCACCGCACCGTCCGCAGCGACGCGCCGGGGGGCCGGCCGGGCGGGAGCGCCGCGACCTGGTGGGCCCACGAGCCCTGCAGGTCGACGATCTGCCCCATGAGCTGACGGTCCTTCTGCACCGCGGGCACCCCGCCGGTGACGAGCCGCTGGTGCCGCTCCTCCATGGCGCGCAGGTAGGTCGGGTACCGCCGCAGCTGCGCCGGCCCCGCCTCCGCCACGAACCCGACGTGCACGAGCCCCGCGAGCTGCTCCTTGAGGTCGGTGAGCGCGTCGAGCAGGTGCATCTCGGCGCGGCCGGTCAGCCGCTTGTCCACCGCCCGGTGCGCCGCCAGCGCCCGCACGACGTCGCCGACGACGCTGCGCACCCGCGCCTCGAGATCGCCGCGGACCACTCCGAGCAAGGCGTCGAAGGCACGCTCGTCCCGCACCGCCGGCCGCGCGTCGACGGCCTCGGTCACGACGGCGGTGCGGCAGTCCTCGAGCAGGTCGGGGATGGAGGGGTACGGCGAGCCCACCAGCCCCAGCTTGTCCGTCGTGCTCAACGAGTCCGCCACCCGCTTGAGCAGGCCCGGCTGCTCGGCCGCGAGCGCCAGCAGGAGCAGGCGCCGCACGCCGAGCCGGTGCCGCGCCTCCTGCTCGTCCTTCGAGCCGACGACGCGCAGCGCGACGCTCGCGCCCTCGTCGTCGAGCGTCGGGAAGCCCCGCACCTCGTGTCCCGCCCGCTGCTGCGTGAACGACGCCTCGATCGTGCCGAAGACCCAGCTCGTCGCACCGGTGACCGTCTGCCCGGCGTCGGCGGCGACGTCGGCGATCGCCTGCTCCAACGACGGCCGCAGCGGCTCGGCCAGCGTCACCAGGTCCTTGCCGCGTGCCACCTCCCCACCGTCGGGGTCGACGACGCGGAAGGTCGGACGCAGGTGCGGCGCCACCTTCGACCAGTCCCACGCGTCCCGCGGCACGATGGCGCCCGAGGCGTGCCGGGCGTACCGCTCCAGCGCGTCCAGCAGCGGCTCCTCCCCCGGCGGCGTCTCCGCCAGGAAGCGCCGCGCGTGGTCGGGCGCCGGCACGAGCGACGTGCGCAGGTGCTTGGGCAGCGACCGGATCAGGGCCGTCACGAGCTCCTCGCGCAACCCGGGCACGTTCCACGAGAAGTCCCCGGGCTCGAGCTGGTTGAGCGACGCCAGCGGTACGTCGATGGTGAGCCCGTCGTCGGCCGCTCCGGGCTCGAAGTGGTAGCTGATGGGGAAGGTCAGGTGCCCGCCGCCCGCGCCGGTGGCGCGCCACTCCTCCGGGTAGTCCTGGGCCTGGATCTCGGCTGCGGTGTCGTGGGTGAGCATCGACGGGTCGAAGACGAGGAGGTCGGGACGCTTCTGGCGCTCGCGCTTCCACCACTGGTCGAAGTGCGCGGCGCTGACGACGCTCGCGGGCACGCGCGCGTCGTAGAAGTCGAAGAGGGTGTGCTCGTCGACGACGATGTCGCGGCGGCGGGCCCGGTGCTCGAGCGCCTCCGCCTCCTCGAGCAGCCGCTGGTTCTCGGCCAGGAAGCGGTGCCGGCCGGTCTCGGCGGCGCCCCACTCCCCGTGCACGAGGGCGTGGCGGAGGAACAGCTCGCGGGCGAGCTCGGGGTCGACCCGACCGAGCTGCACGGTGCGGTCGGCGGCGAGCGGCACGCCGTACAGGGTCACCCGCTCGTTCGCGACCGCGCTGCCGCGCTTCTTCGACCAGCGCGGCTCGGCGTAGGTGCGCTTCACGAGGTGCGCGCCGAGGCGCTCGGCCCACAACGGGTCGATGCCGGCGACCTGGCGCGCCCAGAGCCGTCCGGTCTCGACGAGCTCGGCGGCCATGACGAACTGCGGGTTGCGGCCCTTGAGCACGCTGCCGGGGAAGATCGCGAAGCGGGTGGAGCGGGCGCCGAGGTACTCCCGCGCGCCCGGGCGGCGCCCCTTGGTCCGCGACGCCTCCTTGTCGCGCTCCTCGAGCAGACCGATCTGCGAGAGCAGGCCTGACAGCAACGCCTGGTGGATCCCGTCGGCGTCGGGCTGGTCGGCGGGCTGCCCGATCTCGACGCCCATCTCCTTGCAGACCTGGCGCAGCTGGGACTCGAAGTCCTGCCACTCCCGCACCCGCACGTAGTTGAGGAACTCCGCCTTGCACATCCGGCGGAAGGCGCTGCCGGAGAGGTCGCGCTGCTGCTCCTTCAAGTGGCGCCACAGCTGCAGCCACGTGAGGAAGTCGCCCGACTCGTGCTTGAACCGGGCGTGGGCCTGGTCGGCCTGCGCCTGCTGCTCGGCGGGGCGCTCGCGCGGGTCCTGCAGGCTGAGCGCGGCGGCGATGACGATGACCTCGCGCACGCAGCCGCGCTGCTCGGCCTCGAGGATCATCCGCGCGAGGCGCGGGTCGATCGGCAGGCGCGCGAGCCGGCGACCGACGTCGGTGAGCCGGCCCTCGCCCAGCGCGCCGAGCTCCTCCAGGAGCTGAGTGCCGGCGGTGATGTTGCGCTTGTCGGGCGGCTCGACGAACGGGAACCGACCGATCTCGCCGAGGCCGAGGCTCGTCATCTGGAGGATGACGCTCGCGAGGTTGGTGCGGAGGATCTCGGGGTCGGTGAACTCGGGTCGGCTCTCGAAGTCCTCCTCCGAGTAGAGCCGGATCGCGATGCCCTCCGCGACACGGCCGCACCGGCCGGAGCGTTGGTTGGCGCTCGCCTGGCTGATGGGCTCGATCGGCAGGCGCTGCACCTTGGTGCGGGCCGAGTAGCGCGAGATGCGGGCGACGCCGGAGTCGACGACGTACCGGATGCCCGGCACCGTCAGCGACGTCTCCGCGACGTTGGTCGCCAGCACGATGCGGCGCCGCGAGCCGGTCGGCTTGAAGACCCGGTGCTGCTCCGTGGCGGAGAGGCGGGAGTAGAGCGGGAGCACGTCGATGCCCCGCGGCCCCTGCACCTTCGCCAGGTCGCCGAGGGCCTCCGCGGTGTCGCGGATCTCGCGCTCGCCGGGCAGGAAGACGAGCACGTCGCCGGGGCCCTCGCCCGAGAGCTCCTTGACCGCGTCGACGATCGCCTCGGTCTGGTCGCGCACGACGGCCTCGCCGTCCTCGTCCTCCTCGGGCAGCTCGATGAGGGGGCGGTAGCGCACCTCCACCGGGAACGTGCGGCCCGACACCTCGATGATCGGCGCGGGCTTCCCGTGACGGTCGGCGAAGTGCGCCGCGAACCGCTCCGGGTCGATCGTCGCCGAGGTGATGACGAGCTTCAGGTCGGGCCGCCGCGGCAGGAGCCGCCGCAGGTAGCCGAGCAGGAAGTCGATGTTGAGGCTCCGCTCGTGGGCCTCGTCGATGATGATCGTGTCGTAGCGACGCAGGTCGCGGTCGCGCTGCAGCTCCGCGAGCAGGATGCCGTCCGTCATCAGCTTCACCCGGCTGCTGCGCGACGTCTTGTCCGTGAACCGCACCTGGTAGCCGACGAGGTCACCCAGCTCGGTCGCCGTCTCCTCGGCGATGCGCTCCGCGACCGAGCGGGCGGCGATGCGGCGGGGCTGGGTGTGGCCGATGAGGCCGCCGCGGCGGCGCACCTTGCCGTCCCGACCCGTGTGCTCGGTGACCTGGCCGCGGCCGAGCTCGAGGCAGATCTTCGGCAGCTGGGTGGTCTTCCCCGACCCGGTCTCGCCGGCGACGATGACGACCTGGTGGTCGCGGATGGCGGCCGCGATGTCGTCGCGGCGGGCCGAGACCGGCAGCTGGGGTGGGTAGTCGATGCGCACAGCGCCGACCATCATCCCCCAGGGCCCCAGGCCGCCGCGAACCGATTAGCCGGAGAGCCCCGGCACCTGCCCCTGCTGCCCCTGACCCGGCTGCCCCTGACCCGGCTGCCCCTGACCCGGCTGCCCCTGACCCGGCTGCCCCTGACCCGGCGCGAACCCGCCTCCCGGCCCGCCCGCCCCGCCGAACCCGCCGGACCCACCGGGCCCGCCGTCGTCCGCCGCGGACCCGCTGCTGAGCGCGCCGATCGCGAGCGCGCCCCCGGCCCCCAGCACGAGGGAGGCGAGGGCGACGCCGGCCGTGGCGACCAGGCCCAGCCGCCGGGGGTCGCGCGCCGCGGAGGGCGCGGGCACCGGCGGCACCGGCGGCACCGGCGGGTACGGCGAGGGCTGCGGGCCCGGCGGGGGCGGGGTGGCGGCGTACGGGGGCGGGGCGGGGCGCTGCTGGTCGTCCATGCCGACGACGGTGCGGACCGTGGCTGTGCTGCGGCTGTGCGTCCCCGCAGGACGCACTGTGGACCCACCCACAGGCGACGCACAGCAAACTCACACGTTCGTCCGGCAGGGTCGACCTCATGGAGCTCACCCGCCCCGACGGATCCCCCCTGCGCGTCCTCGTCGTCGACGACGAGGTGAACCTCGCCGAGCTGGTGGCGATGGCGCTGCGCTACGAGGGGTTCGAGACCCGGATGGCGCACGCGGGCGCCAAGGCGGTCGCGGTCGCGAAGGAGTTCGGGCCGGACGTCGTCGTGCTCGACATGATGCTGCCGGACTTCGACGGCCTCGAGGTGCTGCGCCGGATGCGCGGCGTCGACCCCCACGTGCCCGTGCTCTTCCTGACGGCCCGCGACGCGGTCGAGGACCGGGTGGCGGGGCTGACCGCCGGCGGGGACGACTACGTGACGAAGCCGTTCTCCCTCGAGGAGGTCGTCGCCCGGCTGCGCGCGCTGCTGCGTCGGGCGGGGGCGCGCGCGGCCGAGCGGGAGAACGTGCTGGTCATCGGCGACCTGACGCTCGACGAGGACAGCCACGAGGTGCGGCGCGACGGCGCCGAGATCGCCCTGACCGCCACGGAGTTCGAGCTGCTGCGCTTCCTCATGCGCAACCCGCGGCGGGTGCTGAGCAAGGCGCAGATCCTCGACCGGGTGTGGAACTACGACTTCGGCGGCCAGGCGAACGTCGTCGAGCTCTACATCTCCTACCTGCGCAAGAAGATCGACGCCGGGCGCGCGCCGATGATCCACACCATGCGCGGCGCCGGCTACGTGCTGAAGCCGGCGGACTGAGCCGGTGGAGTCCACCGGGCCGGCCCCCAGGGGACGCCGCCTCGCCACCCTGACCTCGCGGCTCGTGCTCGCCACGGTGCTGCTCACCACCGTGCTGGCCCTCGCCATCGGCGCGGCGACGACGCTGGCGATGCGGGCCAACCTCACCGACCGGCTCGACGACGAGGTCACCTCGATCCTGCCGAGGGCCGGCGGCGGCAGCTTCCGGCCGCCGGAGGGCGACCGGCCGGCGGGCTCCACGGAGGGCGGCTGCGACCGGTTCGTGCCCGGCAACCAGGGTCCCGGCACGCTCCTCGCGGTGCTGCCGGGAGGCAGCGCGACCGCCGACGGCGCGCGCGGCGGGGTGCTCACGGAGCAGGTGTGCGGCGAGCGTGCGGTGGCGACGGCAGCCCTCGAGCAGCTCGCCGACGTGCCGACGGACGGCTCCGTCCACGCGGTCGACCTCGTCGCGCTCGGCTCCTACCGCGTCGTCGCGACGCGCGGGGACGACGGCACCGTGGTGGTCGCCGGCCTCCCCACCGATGCGGTCGACGACGCCGTGCGCTCGCTGGTGGGCTACGAGCTCCTCATCGGGCTCGCCGCGGTGCTGCTGGCGGGCGGGGCCGCGACCCTCGTCGTACGCCGCCAGCTGCGCCCCCTCCGCGACGTCGCCGCCACCGCCCACGAGGTCGCCACGCTGCCGCTCGCGGAGGGCGAGGTCGACCTCGCCGGCCGGGTGCCGGCGCACCTGCGCGACGAGCGCACCGAGGTGGGCCAGGTGGGCGCCGCCCTCGACACGTTGCTCGCGCACGTCGACGCCGCCATGACGGCGCGGCACCGCAGCGAGCACCAGGTGCGGCAGTTCGTCGCGGACGCCTCCCACGAGCTGCGCACGCCGCTGGCGACGATCGTGGGGTACGCCGAGCTCGCCCGCCGACGGCCCGACGACGCCGATGCCGCCCGCACCGCGCTGGCGAAGGTGGAGGGCGAGTCGGGCCGCATGCGTCGGCTCGTCGAGGACCTCCTCATGCTGGCGCGCCTCGACGCCGGACGTCCGCTCGGCCACGACCCCGTCGACGTCACGATGCTGCTCCTCGAGGCGGTCGAGGACGCCCACGTGCTGGCCCCGGACCACCGGTGGCGCCTCGACCTGCCCGACGAGGCCGTCGAGGTGACCGGAGACGCCCACGGCCTCCACCAGGTGGTGACGAACCTGCTGTCCAACGCGCGGCGCTACACGCCCGGCGGCACCACGGTGACGGTCGCCGCGGCCCTCGAGGCCGACCGGGTCGTGCTGCGCGTGCACGACGACGGCCCCGGGTTCCCCCCGGACCTGGCCGCGTCGGCGTTCGACCGCTTCGTGCGCGGCGACACCGCCCGGGTCCGCGGAGGCGCGGACGACCCCGGTCGCGGTCCCGACGACGGTGCCGCCGGCGGTTCCGGGCTCGGGCTCGCCCTGGTCCGCGCCATCCTCGCGGCGCACGGCGGGACGGTGGCCCTCGCCAGCCGCCCGGGCGACACGACCATCGAGGTCGCGCTGCCGCGTTGAGCGCCCGGCTTGACTTCGCGCGTCGTCCTGCGACGGTGGAGGTGGCGCTCCGGCGCAGAGACGCTAGGGTGAGCGCCGGTCCGATTGTCCGACAATCCGGACCTGCCGCAACCAGAGGAGGCGACGCATGACCAGCACGATCGACGAGGGCCGCACCACCGCCGACGGCACCGCCGACGGCAACGGCGTGCCGCGCAGCCAGGCGTTCTTCCAGCAGGCGCAGGAGCGCACGGCGCACAACTACCACCCGCTCCCCGTGGTGGTGTCCCACGCCGAGGGCGCCTGGATGACCGACGTCGACGGCACGCGCTTCCTCGACATGCTGGCCGGCTACTCCGCCCTCAACTTCGGTCACGGCCACCCCGAGCTGCTCGCCACCGCGCACGCCCAGCTCGACCAGCTGACGCTCACCAGCCGCGCCTTCGTGCACGACCGCTTCGGCGAGTTCTGCGCCGCGCTCGGCGACCTGTGCGGCAAGGAGCTCGTGCTCCCCATGAACACGGGCGCCGAGGCCGTCGAGACCGCCATCAAGGTGAGTCGCAAGTGGGGCTACGACGTCAAGGGCGTCGAGGTCGACCGCGCCGAGATCATCGTCGCGACCGGCAACTTCCACGGCCGCACCACCACGGTCGTCGGCTTCTCCGACGACCCCGACGCGCGGGACGGCTTCGGCCCGTTCTCGCCGGGCTTCACCAGCGTGCCGTACGGCGACGCCGCGGCCCTCGAGGCCGCCATCACGCCCAACACCGTGGCCGTGCTCATCGAGCCCATCCAGGGCGAGGGCGGTGTCGTCATCCCGCCGGCGGGCTACCTGCGCGAGGTCCGCGAGATCACGACGCGGCACAACGTGCTGTTCGCCGCCGACGAGATCCAGGCCGGCCTGGGCCGCACGGGCCGCACGTTCGCCTGCGACCACGAGGACGTCGTCCCCGACCTCTACGTGCTGGGCAAGGCGCTCGGCGGCGGCATCGTGCCGGTCTCGGCCGTCGTGGCCGACCGCAGCGTGCTCGGCGTGCTGCACCCGGGCCAGCACGGCTCGACCTTCGGCGGCAACGCGCTGGCGTGCGCGGTCGGCACCAAGGTCGTCGAGATGCTGGCGAGCGGCGAGCCGCAGGAGCGCTCGCAGCGCCTCGGGCTCGTGCTGCGCGACCGGCTCGAGTCCCTCGTCGGCCGCGGCGTGCTCGCCGTGCGGGTGCGCGGCCTCTGGGCGGGTGTCGACATCGACCCGACGGTCGGCACGGGCCGTGCGGTCTGCGAGGCGCTGCTCGCCCGGGGCGTGCTGGCCAAGGACACGCACGGCTCCACGATCCGCCTCGCGCCGCCGCTGGTGGTCTCCGAGGAGGACCTGCACTGGGGCCTCGACCAGCTCGAGGCGGTCGTCACCGGGGGCTGATGCCCCGGCGACGACCGCCTCGGCGGTCGGACGATCAGCGGGCGGTCAGCCCAGCTTCACGTTGACCTGCTTGATCTGCGTGAACGACTCCATCGCGCCCTCGATGGAGAACTCGCACTTGTAGCCGCCGTAGCTCTGGCCGACCATCTGGCCGCCGCCCTGGTTGACCTGCACCCACCCGGACTCGATCCGGTGGGCCGTGTCGAGGGCGGCGGTCAGGTCCTGGCTCCAGACGTACGCCGCGAGACCGTAGTGCGAGTCGTTGGCCATGCGCACGACCTCGTCGCGGTCGGACCACGGGATGGCCACGAGCACCGGACCGAAGATCTCCTCCTGCGCGATCCGCCAGTCGTTGGAGACCGCCGAGAAGATCGTCGGGCCCTGGTAGAACCCGTCGAGGCCGTCCGGCACCTGCTCAGAGCGGTCCAGCGGCACCTCGACGCCGGCCTGCGCGCGGCCGTCCGCGATGTACGACTTGATCTGGTCGAACTGCTTCTGGTTGATGATCGCGCCCATGTCGGTCGCCTCGTCCAGGGGGTCGCCGACGACGAGCCGGTCGACCTGGGAGACCAGCTCGGCGAGGAGCTCGTCGTACACGTCGCGGTGCACGAAGAGCCGCGAACCGGCGGTGCACGACTGGCCCTGGCGGGTGAAGCGCATCGCGGTGAGCACGCCCGTCGCCGTGGCGGCGAGGCGGTCGCCCGCGACCGCGTCGGGGAACACGATGTTGGGGCTCTTGCCGCCCAGCTCGAGCGAGACGTGCGCGAGCCGCTCCCCCGCCGCGGACGCGACGTGGTGACCGACCCGGCTCGACCCCGTGAACGAGACCTTGTCGACGCCGCGGTGCTGCACGAGCGCCTCGCCGACCTCCGCGCCGTACCCGGTGAGCACGTTGAGCACGCCGTCGGGCAGGTACGGCGCGACGAGCTCCGCCATCCGGATGATGGTGAGCGGCGCGTCCTCCGCGGCCTTGAGCACGATCGTGTTGCCCGCCGCCAGCGCCGCCGGCACCTTCATGGCCGCGATCATGAGCGGGGAGTTCCACGGCAGGATGCCCGCGACGACGCCGAGCGGCTCGCGGCGCGTGTACTGCAGCTGGTCGTCGCCCGCCGGCAGCGTGACGCCCTTGAACTCGCCCGCGACGCCACCGAAGTAGCGGAACAGCGCGACGAGCGTCTGCGACTCCGGGCGCGCCTGGGGACGCAGCGCGTTGCCGGTGTCGATCGCGGTGAGCTGCGCCAGCTCCTCCGCCGCCGCCTCGAGCGCGTCGGCCGCCTTGAGCAGCGCGAGCTGACGGTCCTTGAAGTGGGTGGCGCGCCACGCGGGGAAGGCGGCACGAGCCGCCCGTACGGCGCGGTCGGCGTCCTCCTCGCGCGCCCGGGGCGTGCGGCCGAGCGCGAGGCCGCGGCGGCCGGGCGACGTGACGTCGATCCACTCGCCGGCGGCAGCCGCCACGCGCTCGCCGCCGATGAGCATGAGGTGGTCGCCGGAGGGGGTCTCGATGGTCTGGGTCATCTTCACTCCTGGGTCGTTCGGGATCGGTGGTCGGGAGCGCTCAGCGCGCGTCGTACTCGTCGTCGAGAGCGGTGAGCGAGGTGCCCTTCGTCTCCTGCGCGAAGGCGAGCGCGACGAGGCTGACGAGCGCGGCAGCCGCGAGGTAGATCGCGATCGGCGTGGTGCTGTCGTACTTGTCGAGCAGCGCGACGGCGATGATCGGCGCCATCGAGCCCGCGACGATCGCGGTCACCTGGTAGCCGAGCGACACCCCGGCGTACCGCATGCGGGTCGGGAACATCTCCGACATCAGCGAGGGCTGGGGGGCGTACATGAGGCCCTGGATGGCGAGGCCGCCGACGATGGCCACGACGACGAGCAGGTCGTCGGCGGTGTCCATCATCGGGAAGGCCCAGAAGCCCCACGTGGCGGTGCCGAGCACGCCGACGAGGTAGACGGGGCGGCGGCCGTAGATGTCGGAGAGCAGGCCCACGGTCGGCACCACGAAGACGTGGGAGAGGTGGCCGACGAGCAGGAGCAGCAGCACGTGCTGGACGTCGAAGCCGATGTGGTCCTGGCGCAGGTACGAGATCGTGAAGGTGACGACCATGTAGTACATGATGTTCTCGCAGAAGCGCAGGCCCATGGCCACGACGACCTGCTTCGGGCGGTACTTGATCGCGTCGAGCACGGTCGAGCGGGTCGCCTTCTCGGCCTCCTCCTTCTCGAGCGCGGCCTTGAAGATCGGCGCGTCCTCGACCTTGGTGCGCACGTACCAGCCGACGAGCACGATGATCGCGGAGGCGAAGAACGCGATGCGCCAGCCCCAGCTGAGGAAGGCCTCCTCGCTCAGCGCCGCCGACAGGCCGAGCATCACGAGCGTGGCGATGAGGTTGCCGACCGGCACGCCGGCCTGCGGGTAGCTGGCCCAGTAGCCGCGGCGGTTGTCCGGCGCGTGCTCGGCGACGAGGAGCACGGCGCCGCCCCACTCACCGCCGACGGCGAAGCCCTGCACGAAGCGGAGCAGCACCAGGAGCACGGCCGCGCCGTACCCGATCTGGGCGTGGGTCGGCAGCGCGCCCATGAGGAAGGTCGAGACGCCGACGAGGACGAGGGAGAGCTGCAGCAGGCGCTTGCGGCCGAACTTGTCGCCGTAGTGGCCGAAGACGAGGCCACCGATCGGGCGGGCGATGAAGCCCACCGCGTAGGTGCCGAGGGCGGCGATCGTGCCGACCGTCGGGTCGCTCTCCGGGAAGAAGAGCGCGGGGAAGACGAGGATGGCCGCGGTCGCGTAGACGAAGAACTCGTACCACTCGACGATCGTGCCGGCCATGGAGGCGGCGACGACCTTGCGGAGGTTGGAGCGACCGGCCGGGGGGACGCTCCGGGCGCTGGTGGGGGTGGTGCTGGTGGTCACGCGGTGGTCTCCTGGCTGAGGGTGGCGGCGACGGCCTCGTCGCGCGCCGGGGAGGACAGCTCGCCGTCGACGAGCTTGACGAGGACGGAGCAGTCGCGGTCGGCGAGGCCGAGCTCGACGAGCTGGTCCATCCGGTCACGGACGGCGGTGGCGAACGGGAGGGCGGTGGAGGTGGACTCCCCCGCCGCGAGGGCGAGCTCGAGGTCCTTGCGCAGCAGCGCGGTGGCGAACCCGCCCGTGAAGTCACGGTTGACGGCGGCGGTCTCGACGACACCGGCCACCGGGTACCAGGTGCGCAGGGCCCAGCTGTCGCCGGAGGACACCTGCGCGAGCTCCCAGAAGGTGGTCGCGTCGAGGCCGAGGCGCTCGGCGAGCACCGCGCCCTCCGCCGTCGCGGCGAGGGTGATGCCGAGCATCATGTTGTTGGTCAGCTTGGCGGCCTGGCCGTTGCCGGGCCCGCCCGTGTGGAAGATGCGGCCGGCCATCACCTCGATGACGGGACGCACCTCCTCCAGCACGGCCGCGTCGCCGCCGACCATGAAGGTGAGCGTGCCGGCGGCCGCACCCGAGATGCCGCCGGAGACCGGGGCGTCGAGGAAGCGGAAGCCGGCAGCGGAGACCGACGCGTGGAGGGAGCGCGCGGCGTCGATGTCGATCGTGGACGAGTCGATGACGACCGCGCCCGGCTCGGCGTGCGCGAGCACGCCGTCGGGGCCGTCGAGGACGGCGGTGACGATGCCGTGGTTGGGCAGCATCGTGACGACGACGTCGGCCCCGGCGACCGTCGCGGCCACCGTGTCCTCGACCGTGACGCCCTGCGCCGCGGCGGCCTCACGCGCCGCCTCCGCGAGGTCGAAGCCGTGGACCTCGTGGCCCGCGGCGACGAGCCGCCCGCTCATGGGGGCGCCCATGTTGCCCAGTCCGATCCAGCCGATGCGCATGCCTGCTGCTTTCTACGAGGGAAACGGGAGGCGGTCCGCGACGTGACGGACGTCGCGTGACGCGGACCACTCGACGATCCATGCTCGACCTTCGGCCAGGTGCGCGCAATGAGGGGTCGGGCGGGGTGCCTGTGCGGAAATGCACGGCCTCCCGCAGGCTCGACTAGGGTCCGGAGCGTGCGCGCCGACGACCTCCTCATCCTGCTCGAGGTGGCCCGCGCGCGCTCGTTCGTGCAGGCCGGCGTGGCCCTGGGCATCGACCACACCACCGTCTCGCGACGCATCGGCAGCCTCGAGAAGGAGCTCGGCGACCGGGTGCTCGACCGCTCGCTCTCCGGCGTGCAGCTGACGGCGCTCGGCCGAGCGATCCTGCCGGCCGCCGAGCAGGTGGCGCGGGCGATGGACGCGGCGAGCCAGGCCGCGCGCCCGGACCGCGACGTGGCCGGCCACGTGCGGATCGCCTCCACCGAGGCGTTCGCCGCCGTCTTCGTCGCGCCCGCCATGGCCCGCGTGCAGCGGGCCCACCCCGGGGTGAGCCTCGACCTCGTCGCCGCCACCCGCCCCCTCGGCCAGGCGACGGGCGTCGACGTCGAGATCGGGGTGGGCACGCCGCCGTCCCGGGGCTTCGAGGTCACGCCGCTGACCGACTACCGCCTCTCGCTCTACGCGGCGCCGTCCTACCTCGAGCGCGCCGGCGAGGTGACCCCGGCGAACCTGGCCGAGCACCCGATCGTCTACTACATCGACGCCCTCCAGCGCGTGGACGAGCTCGGGCTCACCGAGGCCGGCATCCCCATCGACGCCGTGCGGCTCGGCTCCACGAGCGTGCTCGTGCAGCACGAGCTGACCGTCGCCGGGGGCGGCGTCGGCCTGCTCCCCGACTTCCTCGCCCGCTCGACGCCCGGCCTGGTGCGCCTGCTCCCCGACGAGGTGCGCATGACGAAGACGTTCGTCGCACTGCTGCCGCCGCGGGCCCTGCGGCGTCCGGCGGCGATCGCGTTCATGTCCGCGCTCGTGCGGGAGATGGCGGAGCGACGCGACGAGCTGGACGACGACCTGGCCGGTTCCTGAGCGCGGTCCTCACCGAAAGGTGTCTGCTGGACCCAACCTCCACCCGAGCCCGTTCGTCTCTAGTGGTGACAGGGACGGTCGGAGGACGATCTGAGGAGCACGCGGATGGGACCCCAGCGCGAGGTCGACGAGCTGCTGGCCGTTCATGGCGATCGGCTCTTCAACCTCGCGCTGGCGTTGGCGGGCAACACCGCTGACGCCGAAGACCTCATCCAGAGCGTGGCCGAGAAGCTGTTGCGGCGCTGGTCGCGCGGCGGGGCGACCGTCGACAACAGCTACGCCTACGCTCGCGCAGCCGTGGTGCGGACCACATCACCACCTCGCGACGTCGAGCGCACCTGACGGCGTTGCTCCCCCGGGCAACGCGGGACTCCCCGACCACGGAGAGCCCGCACGACCTGCAGGTGGAGCGCCTCCACCTGCAGGAGCTGCTGCAACAACTGCCGCCACGCCAGCGCCAGGCCGTCGTGCTGCGCTACCTCGAGGACCTCCCTGTCGAACGCGTCGCCGAGCTCATGTCCATCCGTCCCGGCACCGTCAAGAGCAACGCCCATGACGGTCGTCGAGCACTGCACCTCCTCATCGAAGCGCAGCAACAGAGGGAGATCCTCCAGTGAGCAACCACGAGCAGAACACCCCCTCATCGACGAGCTGCAGGCGGCCTACCGCCAGGCCCCGGCCTACCCCGGCCTTCGGCGCCCCCTGCCCGACGCACGACGCACGCGACCCGAGGTCAGGGCGCTGTGGCTCGCGGGAGGAGCGGTCGCGGCAACCGCGGTCGCGATCGGCGTCGGCTACCCCCTCATCGGCGGCTCCGCCGGGTCCGGGGCTCCGGACGACAACGACCAGGTCGCGGCCAGCGCCGAGGCGACCTCCACGAGTTCCTCCCCGCCCTCGTCGGGAGCTACGTCCACCGCCACCGACGACGACCTCGGTCTGGTCGCTGAAGCCGTCACCGGCATCGTCGAGTCGGACGCATCGGGGGCGGAGATGGCAGACCTGGTCATCGACGAGGACGCCGGTTCGGTGACCGTCTGGCTGTCGGGAGAGCCCTCCTCGGCCTTGGTCGCGGAGCTGCAGGAGGCCGCCGAGGCACACGGGGTCGCCCTTGTGATCGACAGCGCCGAGCACTCCGAGGCCGAGCTCATGAGCATCGGCGCCGCCCTGTGGGAACGCAACGACGAATGGTCGACCCGTGGGTTCACCATCGACGGTTACTGGAGCACCGCCGCCGGCCTGCACATCTGGACAGAGGGCGACGTCGAGTCCGCACGGGAGGCCCTGTCTTCCGTCCCCGAGATCGTGGAGATCGAGGACGGCGGCGGATCCGACGCGGGCCCCGGGTTCGTCGAGCTCCCGGCCCCTCCGCCGGCTCGTTGGCGATGACTCAGGCCCTGACGGAGCAACCCAGGGTTGACTGCCCAGGGCGAATGACGACGGATTCTCGCTCCGCGAGACGTCGGGCGTAGCGTGCTCCGGTCCCCCTCCCCTGCCGGAAAGACCGATGACCACCGCCCAGCAGTCCGCCACCCCGCCCACCCCCGAGAGCGCCTCCGACGTCACGTCCGAGCCCGCCAACCCGCGCTCGCGGGTGCTCGTCGCCAGCCTCGTCGGCACGACGATCGAGTTCTACGACTTCTACATCTACGCCACCGCGGCGGTGCTGGTCTTCCCGCACCTGTTCTTCCCGGCGGGCAACGACACGACCGCGCTGCTGGCGTCGTTCGCGGTGTTCGGCGCCGCGATGGTGGCCCGCCCGCTCGGCGCCGTCTTCTTCGGCCACCTCGGCGACCGTCGCGGCCGCAAGGTGACCCTGGTGGCGTCGCTGCTCACCATGGGCGTGGCGACGTTCGCGATCGGCCTGCTCCCGACGTACGCGCTCGTCGGCTGGCTCGCCCCCCTGCTCCTCGTGCTCATGCGCCTCGCGCAGGGCTTCGCCATCGGCGGCGAGTGGAGCGGTGCGGCGCTGGTCGCGACCGAGAACGCCCCGGAGGGCAAGCGCGCCTGGTACGGCACCTTCCCCCAGCTCGGCGCCCCCCTGGGCTTCATCCTGGCCAACGGCCTGTTCCTCGCCATCGCCGCGGCCATGCCGTCCGACGACCCCTCGACGCCGTCCGACATGTTCCTGTCGTGGGGCTGGCGGATCCCGTTCCTGTTCTCGGCCGTCATGGTGGTCGTCGGCCTCTACGTGCGCTTGCGGCTCGTCGAGAGCGCCGCGTTCCAGCGGGCCGTCGACAAGGGCACCGTCACGCGCCTGCCGCTGGGCGAGGTCGTCCGCACCCACGGCCGCGAGCTGGTGCTCGGCACGTTCTACATGCTCGCGACCTACGTGCTCTTCTACCTGATGACCACGTTCTCGCTGAGCTACGGTCGCGCCGCGACCGACGCCGAGGTGCCCGGCCTGGGCTACACCTACAACGGCTTCGTGCTCATGATGATCGTCGGCGTCGTCTTCTTCGGGATCTTCACCATGGTCTCCGGCCCGGTCGCCGACCGCTTCGGGCGACGCGCGCACCTGCTCCTCGTGACGACCGGCATCATCGTGTTCGGCCTCTGCTGGGTGCCGCTCCTCGAGGCCGGCGACGTCGGCGTCATGGCCTGGCTGCTGCTCGGCTTCAGCCTCATGGGCCTGACCTTCGGCCCGATGGGCGCCCTGCTGCCGGAGCTCTTCGCGACCAACGTGCGCTACACCGGCTCGGGGCTGTCCTACAACGTCAGCTCGATCCTCGGCGCCGCCGTCGCCCCGTTCATCGCCGTGTGGCTGTGGGGTGCCGCCGACGGCAGCCCCTTCCTCGTCGGGGTCTACCTCTCCGCGATGGGTCTCATCACCCTGCTCGCCCTGGCCGTCGGCCGCGACACCCGGAACCTCGACATCGACCGCTGAGGTAGGCGGCTCGGCTCGGCTCGGCTCGGGGGAAGGAAAACGCGGACCCGGGCCGGAGCCGCCGGGCGTGGTGGAAAGAGAACGCGGACCCGAGGGCGCGACACGCCGATCCGGCAGCCCCTCCGGTCCGCGTTTTCCTTCCCCCGCGCCGTACCCCCGCGCACTTTCCCCGCCCCGGCCGGGCCGGGCACCCCGCACCGGTACGCCGCACGCGGCTCACAGCGTCCCCACAGACCGCCCCCACGCGGCCGACGCCGCGGCCGCGCTGCTCCCCCACGTCGCGGACGACTCCTGGTTCTTCGACACCGAGCTGCTCGTGCTGGCCGAACGAGCCGGGCTGCGGATCCACGAGGTGCCCGTCGACTGGGTCGACGACCCCGACAGCCGTGTCGACATCGTGCGCACGGCCGTCGAGGACCTGCACGGCATCCGACGCCTGCGGCGCGGGCTGGCGCACCGCACGATCCCGGTCGGGGAGGTGACCGACGCCGTACGGCGGGTGCGCGGTGGGGTGCCCGTCCGGTGTGACGCCTCCCGGTCGTAGCGCCTCGGCGGTGCGGTGCTCCGGCGGTGCGGTGCTTCGGCGGTGCGGTGCTCCGGCGGTGCGGTGCTCCGGCGGTGCGGTGCTCCGGCGTGTAACGCGGTGTCCGGGTCACTATGGAAGGGGTAGACCACGTGCACAGTGACCCGGACACCGCGTTACACGCCCGGCAGGGCCCCCGCCCCCCTTCACATCGCGCTACGGAAGATCGGCGTCGCGAGCTTGTCGAACGGCTCGCCGATCGGTCGGAAGACCTCGGCGGGACGACCCCGGCCCCCGGCCGGCTTGGCCGACGCGCCGGTGGACTCGAGGAAGTCGCGGGCGGAGCGCAGCTTGCGCTGGAAGTTGCCGGGGTCGATGTCGAGGCCCCACACGGCCTCGTAGACCCCGCGCAGCTGGGCGAGCGTGAACTCGGGCGGGAGGAAGGACCGGCCGAGGCGGGTGTACTCGAGCTTCGAGGCCACCCGCTCGCGTGCCGTCGCGAGGATCTCGTCGTGGTCGAAGGCGAGCGTCCCGGCGACCTCGTCGACGGGGCGCCAGACGGCCTCCTCGGCGTCGGTACCGGCGGTCGTGGCCTCCGCGTGCGGGGTGACGGCCAGGTAGGCGACGCTGACGACCCGGTGGGGCCGGCGGTCGCGGTCGGGGGCACCGAAGGTCTTCAGCTGCTCGAGGGCGAGGCCGTCGCCGACGATCCCCGTCTCCTCGACCAGCTCGCGCCGCGCGGCGTCGAGGAGCTCCTCCCCGTCGCCGACGAAGCCGCCGGGCAGGGCCCAGCGCCCGGCGTACGGGTCCTCGCCGCGGCGCACCACCAGCACCGCGAGCGCACCGTCGAGCACCGCGAAGACGACGACGTCGACGGTCAGGTAGAAGACGGGGAACTCGCTGCGGTACTCCACCCCGCGACGCTAGTTGTCACCCCGACAACAAGTCAACTGCGATGGGGCGGTGCGACGCCGAGGTCACGCGCCACGTGGCCGAGGATCTCCGCCACGGCCCGCCGTCCCTCGGGCACCGGCAGGATCGGGAAGACGTGGATCGCGCCCTCGACCTCGTGGTAGCCGACCTCGCCCGTGCCGGCGAGGTGCTGGGCGAGCAGGCGGCAGTCGGGCTGCGTCACGTCGCGCGTGCCGACCCACAGCTCGACGCGGGGCAGGCCCTCGGTCGAGCGGAACAGGGGGCTCACCGTGGGGTCGTCCAGCGGCGTACCGGCCGCCCAGACCCGCGCCACCTCCCGCAGCGCGGCGCGCGCCAGCCACGGGTCGACGCGCTCCACGGCGTCGACGGCGGGGTTCGCCATCGAGAGGTCGAGCCACGGGGCGATGAGGGTCAGCCCCCGGAGCGTCGAGGGACGCGCACCGGCCGACGCGGTCGCCCGCTCCACCTCGTCCTGGGCGGCGATGAGGGCGAGGCCGCCGCCGGCCGAGTCCCCCATCAGGTACGCCGCGCGCCCGCCCGCGACGAGCCGCTGGAGCACCGTCGCGACGAGCGCCCTCGCCTCGGCCGCGTCGTGGTCGGGGGCGAGGCCGTAGATCGGGACCTGGACCTCGACGTCCAGCTCGTCGGCGATGCGGGCGACGAGGTGCCAGTGCTGCTTGACGATCTCGTTCACGTAGGCGCCGCCGTGGAGGTAGACGACGACCGGGCGCTGCCCGACCGGCGTGCCGCGCCGCACCAGGGAGTAGACGTCGAACCCGTCGACCACCTCGGTGGCGACGTCGACGCGCCGCGCGACCGCGGGCGGCGGCACCGGGGATCCCTTGGGGCGCGCGAGCAGGGCCGCCCCGCCCTCGGGGTCGGCGAAGGAGCGCTTGCGGGTCACGCGCATGAGGGCGCCGATCGCGGTCATCTGCCAGGACACCGCGTCAGGCTCTCATCTGGAGCGACGCGGGGGAAGCGCGCCCGGCGCGCTCCGGCGGACGCTCAGCCCTCCGGCCGCACCGGCGGGGCGCTCACGGCGACCTGCGCGAGGATCGCGGACAGGGAGAGCAGCAGGTCGTCGCGCGCGACGCCCGCAGGGTCCTCCACCCAGCGGATGACGACGTCCTCGACGAGGACCGCCCAGCCCCGCACGAACAGGCGCACCGCCGGGGTGTCGACGACCCCGAACTCCGCGAGGCCCTGCTCGCCCGCGGTCGCGAAGATGCGATCGGTGAGGGCCGCCCGCGCCTCCTCGTAGATCTCCCGCATGACGGGGTTGCTGCCGTTGGCGGCGCGCACGAGCGAGACGTAGCCGCGGTGGTTGGCCTCGACGAACGCGAGGTAGCGGTCGAGCGAGACGAGGAGACGCGTGCCCATGTCGCCGTCCTCCACCGGTGCCGTGACGGCGATGAGGTCGGCGGCGGCCCGGCGCACGACGGCCTCGTGGAACTCCTGCTTGTTGCCGAAGTAGTGGTAGAGCAGCCCGCGCGAGATGCCCGCCCGCTCGGCCAGCAGGTCGATGGAGAGCTCGTCGAGGTCCCGGGTGGACAGCAGCTCGACACCGAGGTCGAGCAGCTGCTCCTTGCGGGTCGCGGGGTCGAGGCGGACGCGGGGCGAGCCGGACGGTGCGGACGCGGCGGACATGGGCGGCACTCTACTGAACTGCGTTCCAATTGGCTATTGACCTTCGTTCAACAGCGTGTCACGCTCGGTCCCATGAGCACTCAGGGCTTCCGGGGACCCCTCCCCGAGCACGTGGACGTCCTCGTCGTCGGCGCCGGCTTCGCCGGGCTCGCCACGGCCATCCGCCTCGACGAGGACGGGCGGGACTTCCTCGTCGTCGACAAGGGCGACTCGGTGGGCGGCACGTGGCGCGACAACACCTACCCCGGCGCCGCCTGCGACGTGCCGAGCCAGCTCTACAGCTTCTCGTTCGCCCCCGGCGACTGGTCGCGGTCGTTCTCCCCGCAGCCCGAGATCAAGGCCTACCTCGACCGCGTCGCGGCGTCGTCCGGCGTGCTCGACCGCTTCGTGTTCTCGACGTCGCTCGAGCACGCGGCGTGGGACGAGACGCGTCAGCGCTGGGACGTCCGCACGAGCGCCGGCTCGCTCACGGCCAGCGTGCTCGTCTCCGGCGCCGGCGGCCTCTCGGAGCCCAAGCTGCCCGAGATCGCCGGCATCGAGGACTTCGCCGGCGAGATCTTCCACTCCGCCCGGTGGGACCACGACGCCGACCTGGCCGGCAAGCGGATCGCCGTGATCGGCACCGGCGCGTCCGCGATCCAGATCGTGCCGCAGCTGCAGCAGGTCGCCGCCCGCCTCGACGTCTACCAGCGCACCGCCCCCTGGATCATCCCGCGGCACGACCGCACCTACCCGGGTGTCGAGCGCCTCGCGCTCGCGAAGGTGCCGGGCCTGCGGCGGCTCTACCGCACGGCGATCTACTGGGGTCGCGAGACCTACGTGCCCGCGTTCACGCTGCTCCCCGACATCGCGAAGCCGGCGGAGCTGATGGCCCGCGCCAACATCCGCACGGGCATCTCCGACCCGGAGCTGCGGCGGAAGGTCACCCCGGACTTCAAGATCGGCTGCAAGCGGATCCTGATCTCGAACACCTACTACCCGGCGCTCGACGCCGACAACGCGGAGCTGGTGACCGACCCCATCGCGCGGATCACGCCCACCGGGATCGTCACCGCCGACGGCACCGAGCGCGAGATCGACGTGCTCGTCGTCGCCACCGGGTTCCACACGACCGACCAGCCGATCGCCCACCAGATCGTGGGGCGGGAGGGTCGGAGCCTCGCCGACGTCTGGGCCGAGAGCGGCATGCAGGCCTACCGGGGCACGACCATCCACGGCTTCCCCAACCTGTTCCAGGTCGTCGGCCCCAACACCGGCCTCGGCCACTCCTCCATGGTGTTCGTCATCGAGTCGCAGGTGGCCTACATCCGCGACGCGCTGCGGGTGATGGCCCAGAACTCGTACGCCGCGGTCGAGCCCCGCCGCGACGCCCAGGACGAGTGGAACCGCCGCCTGCACCGCCGGATGGGCCGCACCGTCTGGAGCACCGGCGGCTGCGCGAGCTGGTACCTCGACGAGCACGGCCGCAACACGACCCTGTGGCCGCGCTCCACCGTCAGCCTCCGGCTCGGGCTGCGCTCCTTCGACACCCGCGCCTACACGGTGACCGGTCCGGTGCCGGCCACCACCCCCACCCGCGAGACTCCCCCCACCACTCCCACCACCCCCGATCGAGAGGTCGTGACCGCATGAAGTCCCTGGACGACAAGGTCGTCGTGATCACCGGTGCCGGTTCCGGCATCGGGCGCGCACTGGCCGTGAACGCCGCCGGTCGGGGGGCGCACGTCGCCATCTCCGACGTCAACGAGGCCGGCCTCGCCGAGACCGTCGAGCTCGTCAAGGGCGCCGGCGCCCGCGCCGTGCGCTCGGACACCCTCGACGTCGCGAAGCGCGACGAGATCGTCGGCTACGCCGAGGCCGTCGCCGACCAGTTCGGTCGCGTCAACGTCGTGGTCAACAACGCGGGCGTCTCCATGACGGGGAACTTCGCGAACATGAGCTACGAGCAGATGGAGTGGATCGTCGACATCAACTTCTGGGGTGTCGTCAACGGCACCAAGGAGTTCCTGCCGCACCTCGTCGCCTCGGGCGACGGCCACGTCGTCAACATCTCCTCGCTCTTCGGCCTCATCTCGATGCCGGGCCAGACGCTCTACAACTCGACGAAGTACGCCGTGCGCGGCTTCACCGAGGCGCTGCGCGAGGAGATGCTCATCGGCAAGCACAAGGTCGGCGTGACCGCGGTGCACCCGGGCGGCATCAAGACGGGCATCGTCCGCAACGGCCGCGTGACGGACGGCGACGACCTCGAGGCCCTGGCGAAGCTCTTCGACAAGAAGCTGGCCCGCACCTCGCCCGACGACGCCGCGGCCGCCATCGTGAAGGCCGTGCTGCGCAACCAGCCCCGCCTGCTCATCGGTGCGGACGCCCACGCGCTGCACCACATCGGCAAGCTCCTGGGTGCTCGCTACCAGGACGTCTTCGCCTTCGGCGCCAAGCGCGTCCTGCCCTGATCGTCCGGTCGCCGGCGGCCCCGCAGCTCGCCGGCGACCAGGATCGCCACCACCGTCCACAGGGGCACCGCCACGGTGGTGCGGAACGACGGGTTGTCGAAGAGGCTGATGACGGCGAAGCCCGCCAGCCCGACCCCCGCGGCGATGCTCAGCGCGTCCCGGCGCCGCGCCCCGCGCACCACCAGCACGGCGAGGACGACGGAGAGCGTCCCCGCCGCCAGCAGGCCCGGCAGGCCGGCCTCCACGAGCCACGTGAGCCACAGGTTGTGGGAGTGGTAGAACTGCTGGTCCCCCGGGATCCGCGCGTCGATGAACGGCCCCGAGCGGCCGAGACCGACACCCCACGGGTGCTCCCGCACCAGCTCCAGCGACACCCGCCACACCTCCGTGCGCGGACCGAGCGAGAACCGCGCGAGCAGCGCGCCGAAGGCGACGGCGATGCCCGCCGCCACCCCGAGGGCGGAGCCCACGAGCGTGCGGGACGACGGGTTGCGCAGCGCCAGCGCGGCCACCGTCAGGGCCACGAGGCTGACCAGGCCGCCCCGCGACAGCGTCATCACGAGAGCCGTCGTGCCGAGCGCGCCGAGGCCGATCGCGGCCGCCTGCGCCCACCGGCGACCGACGCGGGGGCCGAGGGTGCTCCGCAGCGCCACGCACCCGACCGGCACGAGCAGCACGAGCACGGGCGCGAGCAGGTTGGGGTTGGTGAGCGTCCCGATCACCCGCACGGAGGTCACGCTGCGCTCGCAGCTGTCCGCACCACCCACGATCTCCGCGCGGCAGTAGCCCGTGTCGAGCCCCAGCACCCACTGCAGCACCGCGACGAGCGCCGTGGTCCCCACCGCCGCGGCCGCCGCCAGCGCGAGGACGGTGCGCCCGCGACGCCAGGCGACCTGCACGCCGACGAGGAGGTAGAAGGCCAGCGCGAACGCCAGGTGTGCCCACAGGCGGCTGCCGCCGTGGCCGTTGATCCAGAACGCCAGGACCCCTGCGCCGAGCCCGGCGCCGACGGCCAGGTCGAGCGGGGTGCGGAGCGCCCGCAGCGGGAGGCCGGCGCGGAGGAGGGCGAGCAGTCCGGCGGCCGAGACGGCGGCCACCGGCGTGGCCGAGAGGCGCACGACGACGGTGGCGACGACCACGACCAGCGCGGCCCCCACGGCGACACCGAGCGCGCCCCTCGTCGGGCGGATCGCTCCGGTCGGGACGGTCCACGCACGTTCGTCGGTCACCACGTCGAGCCATCCTGTCCGGTCGGCCAAGCGCTCACACCCGCCAGGGGGTAGAACGGAGCCATGACCCCGGCTGCCGGCGACGCGGTGCGCATCGAGATGAGCAAGCACGGCGGTGGGCCCCACTGGCGCTACGACGCCGTGGTGCTGGGCGCTGACGCCGACGGCGCCTGGCTGGGGGTGCCGGCCGGCACCCACCACGAGCGTCCCGGCGCCGCCTTCGACTCCGCCGTCGACAAGGTGGTGCGGATCACCGCCGAGCACCGCGTCGCGGCCCTGCTCGCGACCGGGCTGTGGTGCGACGTGTACGTCGACGTCGCGACCCCGCCGCAGTGGGACCTCTCCGGACCGGTGCCGGTGCTGCGGTCCGTCGACCTCGACCTGGACGTGATCCGCCGCGCCGACGGCACGGTGTTCGTCGACGACGAGGACGAGTTCGCCGACCACCGGGTGAGCCTCCGCTACCCGGACGAGCTCGTCGCCGCCGCGGAGGCGTCGAGCGCCGCCACGCTGGCCGCCGTGCGCGACGGCGAGCCGCCGTTCGACCGCGCCACCGCGGCGCACTGGCTCGACGTGCTGCGAGCGCTCCGATGAGCGGCGCCCCCGGCCTGCCGGTCCACCTCCGCCCGCCGGAGCGCCCCGGCCTGGTCCGCCTGCTCGAGCGCGTGGCGGTGCTCGGTGCGCTGCTCCTCGTGCTGGGCGGCCCGGTGTGGTGGTTCATGCACGGCACGGCCGCCGGCTGGACGGAGCACCACGTCGTCGAGGTCTCCGTGCCGGCCGACGCGACCTGCCGCACCGGTCCCCCGCCGGGCCGCCCGGTCACCTGCGAGGCCGCGTGGTCGGCGTACGACGGCGGGGAGACCGTCACGGGCGACGTCAGCAACCGGTACGGCGGGGACGAGCCCCGCCCGGGCGCGAGCCTCGACGCGCGGGAGGTGCGGGCCGCCGGCTCGGACGGGGCCGGGGGCCTCGCCTTCACGGGCTACCAGGGCGCGCTGCTGCGGTGGGCGCTGGCCGCGCCGTACCTGGCGGTGGGGGGCGGTGTCCTGCTCCTCGGGGGCGCGATCGGGCTGGTGCGCCACGACCCGCGCTGGCGCTCGACGCGCACGGACCTGCCCCCGCCGGGCTGACCTGGAGGAAGAAAACGCGGACCGGACCCAGCCGGAACCGGGAAAACGCGGACCCCCGGGCGCACCCGGTCCGCGTTTTCCTGATCCGGGGCGGCGCCGACCGGATCGGCCCACTCGAACCGCCGGCAGATTCGGAGCACCCGGTGAGCTCGATCTTGCGCCGGTCCGGCTCGCTCGAGCACGGGGCGTATCTCGTTGCACATGCAGCAACCGATCCCGCCCAGGCTGACCCCTGAGGAAGAAAACGCGGACCGGACCCGGCCGGAACCGGGAAAACGCGGACCCCCGGGCGCACCCGGTCCGCGTTTTCCTGCTCCAGGCTGGCGCCGAGCGGGCTGGTCCGGCCCGCCCCGGCTGCCCCGGCCCGCGGGCTCAGCGGCGGCGCGCCGCCCGGGCCCGGAGCGGTCCGACGAGACGCGGGCCCGCGAGGCGGTTCTCGAGCCGCGCGGCCTCGCGCTTGAGGGGCTGCGCGACGTACTCCCCCAGGATCACGCCGGACGCCAGCGCGACCGCCACGGACGCGGCCTGCACGAGCGCCAGCAGGCCGGGCGAGGTGGAGCCGCCGCCCTCGGCGAGCAGGGAGAGGCCGCGGTAGATCGTGAGGCCCGGCAGCATCGGCACGATCGCCGGGACGACGATGACCAGCGGCGGCACGCGCACCCGGCCGGCGACGCCGTAGGCGACCAGACCGATGCCGAACGCGGCGATGCCGGCGGCCCAGACCCGGCTGTCGGAGGCCTCCCGCACGGCGGAGTAGAGCAGGATCGCCAGCGACGCGACGACGGCGAGCGGGAGGATCGAGCGACGCGGCGCGTAGGTCGCGCCCGCGAAGGCCGCCGCGCACACGGCGGACCCGAGGGCGAGCATGCCGACGCCGACCCAGCCGGCGCGCCCGGGGTCGACGTTGGTGATCTCGACCCCCACGACCGACGCCAGGGTGAGGCCCCCGCTGACCCCCGCGATGATGCCCGCCGTCGCGAGCAACGCCTCGAGGATGCGGGCGCTGGCGGTGACGTAGAAGCCCGTCAGGGCGTCCTGGATCGCGCCCATGAACCCGATCCCTGCGAGCAGCATGATGATGTTGGCGGTGACCATCAGCGACACGTCGACGTCGGGGACGACGGCGGCGATGCCCGTGGCCAGCACGGCGGCCACGAGCCCGCCCGCGACCTGGAGGTAGAAGGTCGGCAGCCGGCGGCGCGCCATGGCGAGCTGCACCCGGTCGATGAGCACGGCGGCCACCAGGGCGAGGCCGACCACGAGGAGGGAGCCGCCGAGCTGCAGGGTCACCCCGGCGCACATGAACCCCCAGGCGCCGGTGACGAGCCACCGGGGCGACCCGTGGCCCGAGGAGACGATGCCGGCCAGCCGCGACCGGGCCTCCACGAGGTCGATCTCGTCGGTGAGCACGGCGGTCACGAGCCGGTCGACCTTGGTGAGGTCGTCGTAGTCGATGTCGCGCTGCTTCACCTGGCGGATCTGCACGATCGGGGGCTCCCCCGGGTCGGCCTGGTGCGACATCGAGAGCGAGGTGAACGTCACGTCGATCTCGGGGTGCCGCACGCCGAGGTGACGGGCCAGCGACTGCATCGTGGCCGTCACGTCGGCGGCGCCCGCCCCCGAGGAGAGCAGCACCTCCCCCACCCGCAGGCTGAGGTCCAGCGTGAGGTTGAGCGTCCGTGCGTCGAGGGATTCGGCAGCCACGCCCCGCATGATGCCTGCCACCCGCTCGCCGCCGAAACGGGCGTGTTCGTGGTGCTCTGTGGTTGGCTCGTGCCGTGCGCATCGACTTCCGAGGCTCGCCCCGTCCGACGCTCGGCGTCGAGTGGGAGCTCGCGCTCGTGGACCGGACCTCCCGGGACCTCGTCAGCAGGGCCCAGGAGGTGCTCACCACCGCCCACGGGCGGCTGGAGCAGCCGCACCTGCTGCACGCCGAGCTGCTCCGCAACACCGTCGAGCTCGTGACGGGGGTCTGCGACGACGTCGGGGAGGCGATGGCCGACCTGCGCACGACGTACGACGTCGTGTCCGCCGCCGCCGCGGAGCACGACGCCGACCTGTTCGGTGCCGGCACCCACCCCTTCGCCTCGTGGTCGACCCAGCAGCTGTCGCCGGGCCACCGCTACGAGGAGCTCATCAACCGCACCCAGTGGTGGGGCCGCCAGATGCTCATCTGGGGCGTGCACGTGCACGTCGGGCTGCCCGAGCAGGCCCGGGTCATGCCGGTGCTCTCGGCGCTGCTCACCTACTACCCCCACCTGCAGGCGCTCTCGGCGTCGTCGCCCGTCTGGGCGGGCACCGACACCGGCTACGCCTCCAACCGGGCCCTCATGTTCCAGCAGCTGCCCACCGCCGGGCTGCCCTTCCAGTTCGAGCGCTGGGAGGAGTTCGAGGCGTTCGCGCACGACCAGATGACGACCGGCGTCATCGACGACCTGTCGGAGATCCGCTGGGACGTGCGGCCCGCCAGCCACCTCGGCACCATCGAGAACCGCGTCTGCGACGGCGTCTCCAACTTCGACGAGCTGGCCGCGCTGACGGCGCTCGTGCACTGCCTCGTCGTCGACCTCGACACGCGGCTCGCCGCCGGGGAGACCCTCACCGTGCTGCCGCCGTGGCACGTGCAGGAGAACAAGTGGCGCACGGCCCGCTACGGCCTCGACGCCATCATCATCCTCGACGCGGCCTCCAACGAGCGTCTCGTCACCGACGACCTCGACGACCTGCTGACCCGGCTCGAGCCCGTGGCGCGACGGCTCGGGTGCGCCGACGAGCTGCGCTCCGTCACGGACATCCCGCGGCGCGGCGCGTCCTACCAGCGCCAGCGCGCCGTCACCGCGTCCGGCGGCGACCTCGTCGCCGTCGTCGACTCCGCCGTGCGCGAGCTGCGCGACGGGGTGGCGTCCGTCTGACACCCGCGCACCGGCGCGCCGCTCGGCCTCAGTCCCGCTCGGGGGCGCTGCCCTCGGCGACCTCGGCGGCGGAACGCGCCGCGGGTGCCTGGGCGGCCAGGCGACGCGGATCGTCGGCGGGGAGCGAGGCGATCGCCACCCGTCTCGGGTGGGCGGCGGACCCGGTCACCAGGAAGCGTTGACCGGGTCGCACCCGCGACGCCTGCTCGACCAGCTCCGCACGCGCCGCGGCGTCCACCGGGCGGTCACCACCGGCGCCCGTCGGCGCCGACGTCGGCGCCGACGTCGGGGCGCCGTCGAGGGCGTCGCGCACGATCCGGCGCGGGTCGTACTGCCGCAGGTCGAGGGCCTCCCACTCGGCCCGGGTGAGCACGTCGCCCACCTCCGCCCGGGCGCGGGCCCGGGAGGCCTCGACGAACGCGCGGAACCCGCGGACCGTCTCCCGCAGCTGGTGCGCGTACGCCGGCAGCCGCTGCGGGCCGATCAGCACGCCGGCGACGACGGCGACCAGGAAGAGCTTCTCGAAGGTCAGTCCGAACACGGGGGCCTCACTCGGCGGTCGGCAGGGATCGGGCGGTTCTGCGGTCGTGGACCTGCGTGACCACGAGCGCCGCACCGAAGAGGACGGACATCGGAGCCGCGACGAAGAACATCGACATGACGTCCGCAGCGGGCGTGACCAGGGCGCTGAAGAGCACGATGACCACGACGATGGCGCGCCACCCGCGGAGCAGGGTGCGGGCCGGCAGCACCCCGAGCAGGTTGAGCGCCACGAGGAACACCGGCAGGACGAAGGCGATGCCGGTCGCGAGCACGACCCGGAGCACGAAGTCCACGTAGTACGACGCCGTCAGGATGGTCGTGTCCTCGGTCGAGGAGAAGCCCGCCAGCACCCGCACCATGTGGGGGAAGAGCCAGAAGCCGAACGCGCAGCCCCCGGCGAAGAGCGGCACCGCCGCGAGCAGGAACCCCGTGGCGGCCCGCCGTTCTCGCCCGGTCAGCCCCGGCGTCACGAAGGCGACGAGCTCGAGGAACCAGACGGGGCTCGACAGCACGATGCCGGAGAAGATCGCGATCTTCAGCTTCAGGTCGAACGCCGCGGTCACGGTGTCGTAGTTCAGGCTGGCCTGCCGCGACTCCCCGAGCTCCTCGATCGGGGCGCGCAGGACGTCGAGGACGTGGTCGGAGAGCAGGTAACCGACCACGACCCCCACGACGAGGGCCGCCGCCGCGCGCACCGTGCGCCTGCGGGCCTCGCGCAGGTGGTCCGCCAGCGGCATCTCGCCGCGGGGCGGGGACTCCGGCGCGACGGCGGTCACGCTCACGGCACGCGGCGGTCGGCCACGGACGTGACCGGGGCGACCGGGGCGACCGGGGCCGTGGAGGAGGGGGAGTCGTCGTGGGTCTCGTCCTTGAGGATCCGCACGGACTGGCCGACGCTCCTCGCGAGGGCGGGCAGCTTGGACGACCCGAAGACGAGCAGCACGATCGCGAGGATCACGAGGGCGTGCCATCCGGTGAGGTTCTGCAGCATGGGAGTTCTCCTGGGGTGGGTGGGGGTGGAAGTGAGCGGCGCGCGGTGGGGGGGGTCCGGGGATCACCCGGTGGTGGACGAGTCCGGCGGAGCCTGGCCGTCGGTCGGCGGCTGACCGCCACCGGGACCGCCGCCCTCACCACCGGAACCGCCGCCCTCACCGCCACCACCGCCGGGACCGCCGCCCTCACCGCCACCACCGCCGGGGGCGGCGCCGGCGCCGGCCTCCGTGGTCGTGTCGATGGCCACCGCGAGGGATCCGACGTAGCCCGCGTCGACGTCCCCGGTGAAGGTGCCCATCTCCAGCTCGTACCCGTCGCTGAAGACGTTGTCGGTCTCCAGCGACACCTGGGCGAGGTTCTGCGTGGAGCCCGCGTAGGTGTCGAGCGCGTAGACCTCGGCGAGCACGTCCTCGGGGAACGCCACCTGCGACGTGGCGATGGCGTTCGCGACGTCGGTCGCCGAGTCCACGTCGGGATAGACCTCGAAGTGGATGTGGGTCCACCGGCCCGCGTAGCAGGCGGGGACGATGGTCGTGAACGTGACGCGGCCGTCGCTGTCGGCGACCTGGACGCCGCGGAGGTAGGTGACGTCCTCGAGGCCCGTGGAGTACATCGAGTACTCGCCGTGGGCGTCGCAGTGCCACATGTAGACGGCGGCGCCGGCGAAGGGCACGTCACCGCCGGCCATGTCGGTGAGGGCGAAGGACATGTCCAGGGGCACCCCGTCGGCGACGACGGACCCGTCGAGGCTGGAGGTCACGTCGCTGCGCACGATCCCGGACTCCTGCAGCACGTTGAGGTCCGCGGTGCCGTCGGCCGGGTAGGGGCCGTTGGTCTCCTGCGGGATCTCGCCGTCGGCGGTCGCGGCGGCCGACGTGTCGGCGCTGCTCCCGCCGGAGGTCGCCGAGGACCCCGCGGAGCCGGTGCTCGACGAGCCCGGTCCAGAGGAGCAGGCGGCGAGGGCGAGCGCCCCCGCGCCGAGACCGGCCACGCCGAGCACGCGGCGGCGGGTCAGCAGGGTGGCGGCGTCGAAGCCCGCGCCCTGGTCGACGACGTCCTCGTCGGGACGGGGGAGCAGTCGGCCGTCGTAGGCGGGACCGTCCGGGGTCTGGTCGGGTGGTGGCGTGTTGCTCATGGTCGGCACTCCTCGGGGCGTCTGGTGGACGAGTCACACCGTGCCCGCGGAGGCGGGGAGGACCATGTGCGCCGCCTGTGCGACCCCTGTGAGCCTGCGACGCTGCGCGCGGCCCGCGGTCAGCCCACGGGCGGCAGCGCGTCCGTCGCCTCCAGCGCCTCCATGCCGGTCACCTCCAGGAGGTCGGCGATGACCGAGCGCATCTGCGCCAGCAGCACCTCGACGCTCAGCTCGTCGGTGCGCTCGAGCTGGGCCGAGCCGCGGGCCGCCCGCAGGAGCTGCGGCTGCGCGTCCGTGGCCATGCGGTTGTGGGCGAGCTCGCCGGCGACGGCCTCGGCCGCTTCGGAGATCTCCCGGCAGAGCACCGCGTACCCCGGCGGCACCGGCCGCCGGCGGTACGCCGCGATCGCCGTGCGACGCGTCAGCACCCGGGTGCTGCGCAGCGCCTTGTCGAGCGGCTCGACGAGCTCGCTCATGCGCCGCACGGAGTCGCGGTGGCGGAACCGGAACGGCGACGACGCCACCACCGACATGCCCTCGTCGGCGGCGTCCTGCAGCTCCCGGATGAGGTAGTCGGTGGCGCGGGCGTCGGCCAGCACGTCGAACGCCCGCTCCGTGTCGCCGTCGACCATCACCTCCGAGGCCGCCCGCAGCAGCGCCGCGATCTTGCGCACCACCACGGCCGCCTGCTCCCGGGGCCGCCGCAACGGCGCGGACGGGACCAGGGTCGCCGCCACCAGGGCCACCGCGCCGCCCACGAGGGCGTCGGTCCACCGCACGAAGGCACCGCCCGGCGTCGGCACCAGGGTGGCCACGAAGATGGCCTGCACGGCCGACTGGGTGACGAGCAGCTGACCGCCGTCGAGCAGCAGCGCCGTCGACATGGACAGCACGACGATGAGCATCAGCTGCCACCAGCCCGACCCGATCTGCAGCACGAGGAGGTCGGCGACCAGCACGCCCACGGCGACTCCGACCGCCACCTCGGCCACCCGGCGCAGCCGCTGCCCGTAGGACGTGCCGAGCCCCAGGACGGCCGCGACGGGCGCGAAGAACGGGTGGTCGTGGCCGAGCACGTCGGAGGCCAGGAACCAGGCGACACCGGCCGCGATGGCGCACTGCGCCACCTGGAAGCGCTTGGAGCGCCAGCGCGCCACGCGGGCGCTCGCCGACAGCCGGCCCTTGGCCCAGATCCGATCGACGGGCAGCGCCTCCACGAGGCCCGATCATGCCAGAGGAGGCGCCGCCCGGACCGTGACGCCGGTCGCGACCGCGGCTCAGCCCGCGTGCACCGTGCCCCGGCCTCCCCCGCCGGCGTCGTGGCGGGCCCAGGCGATGGCGACCTGGAGATCGGCCAGGTCCCGGTACCACGTCTCCACCTCGGCGGTGCAGACCGCGACCTGCACCTCCGTGTCGTACTCCCCGCACTCCGCCGTCGCCTCCGACAGCGTGGGCGGGTGCAGCGTCGTGCCGTCGTGGTGCTCGATCGAGAACCCGTTGTCGGCGTCGCCGGTCACCGCCACCACCGTGTCGCCCGGCGGGACCCAGCCGGGCGCCCGCTCGGTCGACCGGTCCGCGGCCGCCGCTCCGCCGCCTCCGGCGGCGAGCCCCCCGATGGTGCCCACCGCCGCCGCACCCACGATCCCGACCACGATCCCTGCTGCTCGACGTGCCATCCCGATCCCCCGTCCTGCTCCGGCACCGGACCCTCCGGTGCGACGAGGACGACGCTAGGACGCAGCGACCCCGCCCGGGGGTGCCCGGACGGGGCCTGGGGACGACGGTCCCCCGCGCTGCGGCTGGGGAGGACGAGCGGGCCGGGCCAGCAGCGGCCAGCAGCGGTCAGCAGCGGTCAGTAGCGGTCAGTAGATGGTCACGCTCACCGTCTGGGAGCAGCCGGCGGCGTACGACGTCAGTGCCTGCTTCTCGGCCGCGTCGACGGTGAGGCCCCAGCGGTGCTTCACCGAGACCCACTCGGTGACGTAGCGGCAGTGCGACCCCGACGGCATCCACTCGGCCGGGTCCTGGTCGCTCTTCGAGCGGTTGGAGGAGGCACTGACGGCGATGAGCGACCCGTAGAAGCCCAGGTCGTTGGCGAAGGCCTCCCGACGGCTCGCGGACCAACCCGACGCCCCCGAGTCCCAGGCCTCGGCCAGCGGCACCATGTGGTCGATGTCGAGCGAGGACGCGCTCGTGTAGCTGGTCGCGTCGTAGTAGGAGTACCAGCGACCGCCGGAGATCGAGCAGCCCGAGCCCACGGTCGGCGCCGTGTCCGCCTCGCTGAGGAGCACCTCGGCGCGCGTGTTGCACCCGTCGCCGTCGGCGTCGATCCAGTGCCGGAAGAGGTCGCGGCTGTAGCCCGTGCGGTTCTCCGCCGCCACCGGCAGGTCGGCGACGGCCTGCGTCACCGGCGCCGAGTACGTCGCGGCGTGGGCCGGCGACGGCGCGACGAGCAGGCTGCCGATGGCGAGGAGGGCCGCCAGGACGGCGGCGACGAGGTAGGAGGTCGCCCGGTGGGCGGCGGGCGGGCAGGGGTGGGCGAGGTCGCGCATGGAGGTGCTCCCGAGATGGAGTGGACGACGTGTGCCCCGCCACCCTGCGACGCCGGCGTGCGTCGGGAAAAGGCCTGGGGAGGAAAACCTGGGTAACGCGCGGACGGCGAGTACGTTGTGAGCCACGACACGCCGTCGTACCTCTCCCCGTCTGGAGGCCACCCGTGGGCGCACCGCTGGACCCGACCGCTGCCGCGTTCCTCTTCGCGGAGAGCCGCAGCATGCCGATGCACGTCGGGGGGCTCCAGCTGTTCGAGATGCCCCCGGACGCGGGGCCGGAGTTCACGCGCGACCTGGTGCAGCGGGTGCGGGCGACGCCGGACATGTCGCCGCTGTTCCTCCAGCACCCCCACCGGTCGCTCGCCACGGGCGGCGCGTGGACCTGGCGGGAGGACGTCGAGTTCGACGTGGAGCACCACGTGCGCCACAACGCGCTGCCCGCGCCCGGTCGCATCCGCGAGCTCCTCGACCTCTGCGGCCGGCTGCACGGCACCCGGCTGGCCCGGGAGCGACCGCTCTGGGAGTGGCACCTGATCGAGGGGCTCGCGGACGGCCGCGTCGCGATGTACTCGAAGATGCACCACGCGCTCCTCGACGGTGTCGGGGCGATGCGCCTGCTGCAGAGCGTGCTCACCGACGACCCCGACCTGCGCGACATGCCGGCGCCGTGGGCGCGGCGCGAGCGGCCCTCCCGCCCGCCGAGCCGCTCGAGCCTGGCCCTGCCGACCCAGGCGCTCAACGGTGCGCTCGCCGTCGCGGGCGAGGCGGCCGGCATGCCCGCCTCGCTGGTGCGGACGCTCAACCGGGGCGTGCGCAACGAGACGTCCGCGGTGAGCTTCTACTCGCCGCGCACCCTGCTCAACCGTCGCATCACCGGCGCGCGACGGTTCGCCGCCGACGACTGGCCGCTCGAGCGGCTGCGCGCCATCGGGCGGGCGTCGGGGACGACGATCAACGACGTCGTGCTGGCCATGTGCTCCGGTGCGCTGCGGGCCTACCTCTCCGAGCTCGACGCCCTGCCCGACACGACCCTGACGGCGATGGTGCCGGTGTCGTTCCGGCGCGGCCAGGCGGCCGTCGCCTCCGACGAGGGCGGCAACGCGGTGGGCGCGGTCATGGTGAAGCTCGGTACCGACCTGGCGGACCCGGCCGACCGGCTGCGCTCGGTGCGCCGCTCGATGCTCGAGGGCAAGGAGGCGCTCGGGTCGATGACCAACACCCAGGCGCTGGCCATGACGGCGCTCGGGCTCGCGCCGGCCGTCGTGCTGCCGCTCCTGCGCATGCAGGGCGTGGTGCGGCCGCCGTTCAACCTGATCATCTCCAACGTGCCCGGCCCTGACGGCCCGCGGTGGTTCGACGGCGCCCGCATGGTGGGGATGTACCCGCTGTCGATCCCGCTCCACGGCATCGCCCTCAACATCACCTGCACGTCCTACGACGGACGCCTGGGGTTCGGGCTCACCGGCTGCCGCCGGACGGTCCCGCGCCTGCAGCGGCTCCTCACCTTCCTCGACGACGAGGTGGCCGCCCTCGAGAAGGCGACCGGCGTCAGCGGGGCGTGAGCCCCCCGAGGCCCTCGGCGTAGCCGCCACCGAGGGTCGCGTCCACCGCCCGCAGCCGGGCGCGGGTGACGTCGGCGACGGTCGCGAAGCCGGCCTCCGCCGCCGCGGACCCGGGCCGCACGGGCTCGCCGGCGTTGATGCTGAGGCACGTGCGGGTGCCCCCGTCGGCCGCGTTGAGCAGCGCGACCGCGTGCCCCGTCGTACCGCTCCCGGCGAAGGGGTCGAGCACGCGGGCGTCGGCGGGGTACGTCGCGACGACGCGCCGCAGGAGACCCGTGGGCTTGGGCGAGTCGAACGCCTTGCCCACGAGGGCCGTCACCTCCGCGACGGCCGTGTCGGTCGAGCCGATCTCCTCGGCCAGCCAGATCGTCGTGAGCTTCTTGCGACGCTCGGGCGTGAGCCAGTCGCGCTGGAAGACGTCGACCCGCTCGCCCAGGCGGCCCCGGACCGTGCGGCAGACGAGGTCGTCGGCCCGCTGGGCCACCAGCGGCGCCGACCACCGCCACACCGCCGGCGCGCCGTCGCCGAAGACGGGGCGCACCTCGGTCGAGCCCTCGAACGGCGTGCAGGAGACACGACCCGTGGCCGGGTCGCCGTGGAGCGGGTAGTGCAGCGTCGGGGCCGTCGTCGGCCGGAAGCGCTTGTTGGTGTTGCGCAGCGGGAGCAGCCGGTAGCGCCGGCCGTCGTCGGCGGTGTGACCGAAGTCGGCCGGGTCGACGGTGTCGGGGCTCGTCGGGTCGAGGCGGCAGCGGCGGGCGTCGCGGGCGTAGACCAGCAGGTACTCGTGGCTGACCGCGAACCCGCCACCCAGCTGACGGCCCTTCGCGTTGAGGTTGACGACCACCTGCGCCACGAACGCCGGCTCGCCGAAGACCTCGTCGAGGAGGAGCCGCAGGTGGGCGACCTCGCGGTCGTCGATGCTGACGAACACGGCGCCGGAGGGGGCGAGCACGCGGCGTACCTCGGCGAGCCGGGGACGCATCATCGCCACCCACGCGGCGTGCCGGTCGGCCGCGCCGGCGCGGCTCGCGGCGCTGCGGTCGCGGTAGACGAGCGCCGTGTCGCGGTTGTAGGGCGGGTCGAGGTAGGCGACGTCGACGGATTCCGCGGCCAGGCGGGCGAGCACGTCGAGGTTGTCGCCCTCGATGAAGGTGTTGCTGGGCGCCGGCACGGCGTCATCATGCCAAGCGGACGGCGTCGGCGGCGGGCCGATAACCTCGACGACCGTGTCGCCCGTCCCGCCTGTCCCGCCTGCTGTCCCGCCCGCCGTCACCGTGTCCGTCGATCCCGACCTCACCGCCCCCGACGTGCGGGCGCTGCTGGAGGCCCACCTCGCCGACATGCGGGCGGTCTCGCCGCCGGAGTCGGTGCACGCGCTCGACCTCGACGAGCTGCGGGACCCCGCGATCACCTTCTGCGTGGCCCGCGCCGCCGACGGGACGCTGCTGGGGGTGGGGGCGCTCAAGGAGCTCGACGACCCGGCCGAGCCCGGGGGCCACGGCGAGGTGAAGTCGATGCGCACCTCGCCGACGGCCGTCCGGACGGGCGTCGCCTCGCACCTGCTCGCCCACCTGCTCGACCTCGCCCGCGAGCGGGGGCTCGGCCGCGTCAGCCTGGAGACCGGGGCCGAGCCGTTCTTCGCTCCGGCGCGCCGGTTCTACGCACGGCACGGGTTCGTCGAGCGCGGTCCGTTCGCCGGCTACGAGCCCGACCCGAACAGCGTGTTCATGACCCGCCCCGTCGCAGGGAGCGCGGCTTCTCCGGAGCCACCGCCCGCGTGAGGTCGGCGTGGGCGACGAGCTCGCCCAGCGGGGTCTCGACGGGCGGGTACGCCGCCACCGGCGTGCTGCCGCTCAGCACGACGTAGACGGTGTCGCCGCCCGGCGCGAGCTGGAGCACGGAGGCGTCGACGAGCCCGGCGGCGTGCGCGTGGGCCTGCCGCTTGGCGCGCACCAGCCCGGCCCGCCGGGCCGCCGCCTGCGCGGCCTGCTTGCCGCCCTTGTCCCAGGCGAGCTTCAGCTGGGGGCCGTACTTCACGGCCAGCGTGACGCCCGTGGTCGCGAGGGTCGCCGCTTTCTTCGGGTCCATTCGTGCCATGTGGCCATGATGCCGCGCCGTACCGCAGCATGATGGGCGCGTGCGCGGGGACGGATCGGGTGGGAGCAGGCGGGAGCGGCGGGAGCGCCGACGCCGCGAGGCGGAGATGCTGCGGCGCCTCGAGGAGCTCGACCGCGTCGACGCCGCCCTCGGCCTGGGCGCGCTGCCCTACGGCGTGCCCGCCGGCTCGCGGCCACCGCCGCCGCGCCGGCGGTGGGTCACCGTGCTGATGGGGTCGACCGTCCTGGTCCTGCTGATGGGCGTCGTCGTCGCGCTCGCGCCGCAGGCCGCGCCCCTGCGCGACCTCCTCGGGCTGCAGCGGTACGGCGAGCGTCCGCCGTACGCCGCGGGCGAGGGCACCTACGCGTTCCTCGCGACGCAACCCGGCAGCGACGAGCCCGTCGGCTACGACCCCTGCCGGACGGTGGAGGTGCTCGTCAACCCCGAGGGCGCCCCGCGCGACCACCGCGAGCTCCTCGACGCGGCCCTCGCCCGCGTCGGCGCCGCGACCGGGCTCGACCTGCGGGTCGTCGGCGAGACGGACGACCGCGACACCGACCGCATCGACGACGCCGGCCGGCCCGAGCCCGTGCTCGTGCTGTGGGCCGACGAGGACGAGCAGCGCGACCTGCGCGGCGACGTCGCCGGGTACGCCGGCAGCGTGGCCCTCGGCGGCGCGCGGCTCAGCTACGTGACGGGCGTCGTCGTGCTCGACGTCGACGCCTTCGCCGAGATGGCCGCGGAACCGGGCGGAGCGGCGTACCGGCAGGCGGTCGTCGACCACGAGGTGGGTCACCTCGTCGGCCTCGACCACGTCGACGACCCCGGGGAGCTGATGTACCCCGAGACCGGCGCCATGACGGAGTTCGGTCCCGGCGACCTCGAGGGGCTCGGCCGTCTCGGTGCCGTTCCCTGCGGTTGAGGGAGGTACCCTGCCCGATGCTGTCCGCACGACCCGGCTCCGGCCGCCCCGATCCCCGAGGAGCACCTGCATGACCCGCCGCCTCCGCGAGGTCCCCGCGTGACGTCCGCGGAGCCCGTCGCCGACGGACAGGGCCGCCTGCCCGACGAGGTCGGCCTCTCCCTCAAGGAGATCGCCGAGAGCAACGGGCTGCGCCAGGTCGGTGGTCGGCCGCGGCTCGGCACCTACCTCGCCGGACTGTGGGGTCGGCGCCACTTCGCCTGGATGCTCGCCAAGTCCCAGGCCTACAGCCAGAACCAGGGCAGCTACCTGGGCCAGGCGTGGAACATCCTCAACCCGCTCATCAACGCGGCGGTCTACCTCACGATCTTCGGCTACGTGCTGAAGACCGACCGGGGCATCGAGAACTACATCGCCTACCTGCTCATCGGCATCTTCTTCTTCCAGTTCATCACCCGCGCCATCACGCTGGGCTCGAAGGCGGTCGTCGGCAACACCGGGCTCGTGAACTCGCTGCAGTTCCCCCGCGCGCTGCTCCCCATCTCGACGGTGCTGACCGAGCTGCTGACGTTCCTCCCCGCGACCGTCGTGCTGCTCGTGCTGGTGCCGCTGTCGGGCGAGCCGTTCACGTGGTGGTGGCTCGCGCTGCCCGGCGCGATCGCGCTCATGCACGTCTGGGGCACGGGCATGGCGTTCCTGCTGGCCCGGCTCGTGGTCGAGGTGCGGGACGTCGCCAACCTCATCCCGTTCATCATGCGCGCCCTCATGTACTTCTCCGGCGTCTTCTTCTCGATCACCACCTACGCCGGATCGGGCCTGCTCGGCACCGCACTGGCCTACCAGCCGGTGGCCGTCTACCTGCAGCTGGCACGCACGTGCCTCATGGTCGAGGCGGAGCCGTCGGCGACGCTGTGGCTGGCCGCGCTCGGGTGGGCCGTGGGCACCCTGGTGGTGGGGTTCCTCTTCTTCTGGCGGGCGGAGGCGAAGTACGGCCGTGGCTGAGCACACTCCACCGACCGAGGCCGCACCGGCGGCGACCACGACGCCCGACAAGGGGCGTCCGGTGCTCGTCGTCGACGACGTGCACCTCAAGTACAAGACGTTCGGCGGCAAGCGCCGTACCGGCTCGTCGCGGCTGCCCGGCTGGGCCCGCGGCTTCTCGCAGGGCGTCGGCGCCGTCGACGTCGTGCACGCCGTCAAGGGCGTCTCCTTCGTGGCCCACCACGGCGAGTCGATCGGCCTCATCGGCCACAACGGCTCCGGCAAGTCGACGCTGCTGCGCGCCGTCGCGGGCGCGATGCCCGTCACGAGCGGGGCGATCTACACCGACGGCGTCGCCTCGCTGCTCGGCGTCTCCGGCGCGCTCATCAAGAACCTCTCCGGCGAGCGCAACATCATCCTCGGCTGCCTGGCGCTCGGCCTGAAGCCGGACGAGGTGGCGGCGCACTACGAGGAGGTCGTCGAGTTCGCCGACATCGGCGACTTCGTGCGCCTGCCGATGGAGGCCTACTCCTCCGGCATGGGCGCCCGGCTCCGGTTCGCGATCTCCACCGCCGCCTCCCCCGACATCCTCATGATCGACGAGGCGCTCGCCACGGGCGACGCGTCGTTCAAGGCGCGCTCGCAGCGCCGCATCGACGAGATCCGGGCCCGCGCCGGCACCGTGCTGCTCGTCAGCCACTCGATGGGCACCATCAAGGAGACCTGCGACCGCGTGCTGTGGCTCGACTCGGGCGTGCTCCGCGCCGACGGCAAGCCCGACGAGGTCATCGAGGCCTACATGGAGACCCAGCGCGCCAAGGTCGAGGCGTCGAAGAAGTAGGGCTGTCCGGGCTGTGCCGGGGCTGTACCGGGCGCTGAAATGTGCGGCTGGGACAGGCCCGCCACCGTCCCACCTGCACCAGACGCACAGTCCTGGCCCCGACCGGCTCCACCCCGCCGGACGTCATGCGCAGCGGCCGCCCCCGGCACCGAACCGCATGACGTCCCACGCAGGCCGGGACTCGCGCACCCGGACCCCGGCGCCGACAACCCCACTGCCCTGACGAAGGAAAACGCGGACGCGCTCCGGACCCCGGGAAAGAGAACGCGGACCCCAGCCCGCGACACGCCGATGCCGGGCCACCTCGAGTCCGCGTTTTCTTTCGCCGAGGCGCACTTTCCTCGCCGCGACCGCGCCCCGACCGCGCGCTCGACGATCAGGCCCGCTCGGCCCGCTCGACGTTGCGCAGGAACCCGGCGCCCCAGGACAGGTGCATGGTCATGATCACGACGGGCAGCCACGCCCGGGCCCGCGGGGGCAGGTCGCGCCCCTCGGGCAGGGACGCGGCGGTGACGGCTGCGGCGTACCCCGCCGGCGCCGCCCAGCCCAGCTGCAGCACGCGCGAGCCCGTGACCGACCCCAGCACGCCCGCGGCGGTGCCGAGCGCGACCGCGGCGGTGACGACGGGCGGGGCGAGGTAGCGCACGGAGGCCGTCTCCGGGTAGTGCTCGACCACGCGGCGACGCCACCGGCCCGAGCCGTGGAACTGCTTCGCCAGCGCCCGCACGGTGCGGCGCGGCCGGTAGGTGACGGCGATCGCGGGGTCGAACCAGATCTCCTCGCCGGCCGCCCGGATGCGGTGGTTGAGCTCCCAGTCCTGGGCGCGGCGGTAGCGCTCGTCGTACCCGCCCAGCTGCTCCAGCACCGCCCGCCGGAAGGCGCCGAGGTAGACCGTCTCCGCCGGCCCCGCCGCGCCACCCAGGTGGAAGCGGGAGCCGCCGATGCCGAGCCGCGAGCTCATCGCCACGGCGACGGCACGCCCGAAGTCGTCCTCGCCGACGACGTGCATCCGTCCGCCGACGTTGGCCGCGCCCGTCGACTCGAGCAGCTCGACGACGCGACGCACGTAGCCGTCGGGCAGGAACCCGTGCGCGTCCACCCGCACCACGTAGGGCTGCGTCGTCGCGGCGAGCGCGGCGTTGAGGGCCTGGGGGGTGCGCCCCGTGGGGTTCGGTACGACGCGCACCCGCGCCTCCCGCGCCGCGATGTCCGCTGCGATCGCCTCGGTGGCGTCGGACGAGGGCCCGACGGCGAGGACGACCTCGAAGGGGCCGTCGTAGTCCTGGGCGAGCACCCGGTCCACCGAGTCCGCGAGGTAGGGCTCCTCGTCGAGCACCGGCATCACGACCGACACACCCGGGAGGGTGGCGGGCCGAGCGGTCTCGGAGGAGGTCGCGGGTGAAGTCTCGGGATGCACCGGCGGAATGTTACCGATCGCCCTACCGTGCTCCCATGTCCCTCCGCCGCAGCACGGCGGCCGGCGTCGGATCCCTCCTCCTGCTGCTCTGCGCCGCCCCACCCTCGCCCGCCACCACGGATCGCCCGATCGCGTGGAGCGCCGGCGCCGTCACCGACGACGGCTCCTCCGACACCGAGGACCCCTCGGTCGTCCCCGTCCCGCCCGCTGCCCGCCGCGGGGAGCAGGCGCGCAGCGACGCCACCCACCCGCTCCGCACCGGTGACACGGTGCGGCTCGCCACGGGCGTTTACCTCAAGACGTTCAGCGAGGTCGACGAGCGGGGCGGGTACGTCGGCAAGCTCGTCGCCATCGACCTCGGCGGGTCCACCAAGGTCCGCCCCGACCACGCCTGGAGCGGCCAGGTGGCGACACGCGCCACCCTGGACCGGCTCGTGGGCCCGAACGCGGTCGCCGCGATCAACGGTGACTTCTTCGACATCGACACGACGGGGGCGCCGCGCGGGTTCGGCATCAGCCGGGGCGCCGGGGTGCTCAACGGCCGCGAGAGCGGCTGGAACTACGCCGTCTGGATGACCCGCGGCGGCAGCGTCGGGCTCGGCCAGCTCGACCTCCAGGCCAGCCTGGCGGAGTTCCCGGGCCTGGCCGTGAGCGCCTGGAACTCGGGCGCCGTGGCGGCCGACTCGGTCGGCGTCTACTCGTCGGCCTGGGGCACCTCGGTCGACGCCCGCCCCGTGACGGCGGGCGCGACCGACGTGCGCACCGTCGTCGTGCGCGACGGCCGCGTGGTGCTCAGCTCCTCCGCCCCGGTGCGCACCGTCCCGCCCGGCGGCTACGTGCTCGTGGCCCGTGGCACGGCGGCGGCCCGGGCCGCGCAGATGCCGTACGGCACGGTCGTCACCCCCCGCGTCGCCGTACCGGGCAACGTGGCGTTCGCGGTCGGCGCCAGCGGACCGCTCGTGCGGAACGGGCAGGTCGCGAACCGCAGCGACACCACGCTCGCCCCCCGCACGGTCGTCGCCTACGACCGCGACACCCACCGGCTGCTGCTGTTCGTCGTCGACGGCCGCTCGGAGCGCAGCCGCGGCATCACCCACCTCGAGGCGGCGGAGATCGCGCTGTGGCTCGGCGCGGACGAGGCCCTCAACCTCGACGGCGGCGGGTCGACGACGATGCTGGCCCGGGTCGGCGGCCGGATGGTGACGGTCAACGAGCCCTCCGACGGGAGCAGGCGCCCGGTGCCCAACGGCATCCAGGTGGGCTACCCCTGACGAGCGCCCTGGCCAGTGCCCCGCCGGGCGGTCAGATCCAGCCCATCCGCCGCGCGCTGGCGCAGGCGTCGTGGCGGTTGGCCGCGCCGAGCTTCGTGACGGCGCTCGAGAGGTAGTTGCGCACCGTGCCCGGCGACAGCGACGCCCGCCGCGCGATCTCCTCCACGGGGGCGCCGTCGGCCGCGAGCTCGAGCACGTCGGCCTCCCGGGGCGTCAGCGGGCTGTCGCCGGCGCTGATGGCCTCGGCGGCGAGCTCGGGGTCCACGTGGCGCCCGCCGTCGTGGACCGTGCGCACCACCCCGGCGAGCGTCGCCGCCGAGGTCGTCTTGGGCAGGAACCCGCGTACGCCGGCGGCGAGCGCCCGCTTGAGGTGCCCGGGCCGCCCGTGGCTGGTGACGATGACCGCCACGCAGCCGGGGGCCACCGTCGCGAGGCCCTCCGCGACCTCGATGCCGTCGGGGCCGCGACCGTCGCGGCCCGGCATCTGCAGGTCGAGCACCGCGACGTCGGGGCTGGTCCGCCGCGCCATCGCCAGGGCCTCGTCACCGCTCGCGGCCTGCGCGACCACCTCGAGGTCGTCCTCCAGCGCCAGCATCTGGGCGAGCGCCTCGCGGATGAGGTTCTCGTCGTCGGCCAGCAGCACCCGGATCATGCGGGCTCCTCCCCTCGTCCGGCCGCCGTCTCGGCCGGGAAGTCGACGCGGAGCACGAAGTCGTCGTCCTGCCGCGCGGTGTCGAGCGTCGCACCGGTGGGAGCCAGGCGCTCCGCCAGCCCCACGAGGCCGGTGCCGCGGTGCGCGGGGTCGGCGGGCCGGGCCCCGTCGTTGCGCACGACGAGCGACCCCGCTCCGCCGGCGCCCTCCGGGCGGCGCTCCCAGCGCACGGCCACGCGGGTCGCGGTGGAGTGGCGCAGCACGTTGGTGACGGCCTCCCGCACCACCCACCCGACGGGCTCGCGCCAGCGGGGCGGCAGGTCGTCGAGGTCCTCGTGCCAGTCGATGCCGGCGGAGCGCACCAGCGACCGGGCACCCTCGAGCTCGGTGCCGAGGTCGACCGGGCGGTAGCCGCGAGCAAGCGCCCGAGCCTCGCGCAGCGCCTCGTGGGCGGCGGCCCGCACCTCGAGCATCGTGGCGGCCGCCCGCTCGTCCCCGCGCTCGGCGAGCCGGGAGGCCAGCTCGGCCTGGACCGCGATGGTCGAGAGGTGCCGGCCCAGCACGTCGTGCACGTCGCGGGAGAAGCGGAGCCGCTCCTCCGCGATCGCGAGCCGGCTCTGCGCCTGTCGCGCCTGGTCGAGCTCGCGCACCACCGCGAGCAGCCACAGCGACGAGCGCAGCGTGAAGACGAAGAAGGCGTAGACGCCCAGCCAGACGAGCGCGGCGGGCGACGCACCGATCCCGAACAGCGCGACGGCGCCGCCGACGAGGACCACCGGACCGAGGGCCACGGCGGCTCGTCCGCGCACGGCACCGACCCCCCAGGCGAGCGTCCCGGCGACGACGGTCACGACGAGGCCCCGGTCGTCCTGCGGCAGCGCGAACGCGAGACCGAGCGCGACGAGGGCGGCGACGACGTTGAGGGCGGTCGCGCGGCGTACCCGCGGGTCGTCGAGACGGGGCCGCACCTGGTCCATCGCGACCCGGAGGCCGAGCGTCGCGGCGAGCGCGGTGAGCACGACGGCCACCGCCAGCAGCAGCGCCGTCCGGGGTGACGCGAGCTCGCCGGGACGGAACGCCACGACGGAGAGCCCGACCCACCACACGAGGACGTAGAGCGAGACGCGGGTGTAGAGCTCGACCCGCTGCACGTCCGTGCGGCGGGTCCAGAACCCGTTCCACCGTGCCATCGACCCTCCTGGTCCTGCAGCTGGTCCCCTCCACGCGCCGGGGCGCGGACGACCATCATGGCCGCCCGCGCCCCGGCGCCGTCCCGCGCGTCCCCCGCGCGCCCGGGACCGGTCCGCGCGATCGGTCAGCCGCGCGGCTCCCACCGCATCGACCGCGCCGCCAACGAGGCGGCCACGACGGCCCACACGGCGAGCGTCACGAGCGGCTGCGCCGACGCCGCGAAGGAGTCCCCGAACGAGACCGCGGCACCGTCGGCGTCCTGCCCGAACCAGCCGATCCGCACGAGCGTGTCGAGGGCGGCGCCGGGCGTCCACTCGAGCACGGGCTGCACGCGCTCGGGCAGGATCGCCACGAGCGAGCCGACGACGGCGACGAGGATGACGGGCATGGAGGTCAGCTGGGCGGCCTCGGCGTTCTTGGTCCAGGCGGCGGTCCAGAAGGCCAGCGCGGCGAAGGCCCCGGCGACCAGCACGGCGGCGAGCGCCACGACCACCCCGTTGCGGGGCAGCGGCTGCCCGAGCGCCGCGGCTGCCGGGACGCTGATCGCGACCACGGCCAGCAGCACCGCGATGCCCGGCAGCGCCATCGACGCGAGGATCTCGCGGTCGGTGGCTTCGCCGGTGCGCAGGCGCTTGAGCACGAGCTCGTCGCGGCGGGTCACGGTGAGCGAGAGCAGGTTGTAGTAGACGGGGAAGATCGCGGCCAGCATCAGCACGTTGGTGAGCGCGGAGATGCCGGTGCCGGCCTCGCCGCGCGGCCCGGCGAGCAGCAGCGCGAGCGGCACCAGCGGCATGACGACGGCGTAGACGAACGTCATCCGGTTGCGCACGAGGAGCACCGCGTTGGCCCGGGCCATGCCCAGCACGCGGCGGGCCGCGGACCCCTGCGGTCGGGCGTCCGCCCCGGTCCCGTACGACGCGGGCGTCAGGTCGATCGTGCTCATGTCAGGCTCCCTTCGGGGTGGCGGGCGCGGTGGGCGCGTCCCGCCGGTCGTCGGTGCTGGAGTCGGCGATCGCGAGGAACACCTGCTCGAGGCTGGCGCTGCGGGCGTCGAGGCCCTCGAGGCGCACCTTCTCGTCGCGGGCCCAGTCGAGCAGCGCGGTCAGCGTGGCCTGGAGGTCGACGGTCTCGACGACGGTCCGCGGCTGCCCGTACGACGCGGGGTCGACCACGCCGCCCGCCAGCTGCTGCGGCAGCGCCCGCTCGAGGCGGTCGAAGGCGATCGTCGAGGGGTGGCCGTCGGCGATCTCGCCGGCGGTGCCGCTGCGCACGATGCGGCCGCCGTGCATGATCTCGAGCCGGTCGGCCAGGGTCTCGGCCTCCTCGAGGTAGTGCGTCGTGAGGAGCACGGTCGCCCCCGCCGCGCGGAGGCCGCGCACCAGGCGCCACACCTCACGGCGGCTCTCCGGGTCGAGGCCGGTCGTCGGCTCGTCGAGGAACACGAGCTCCGGGCGGCCCATGAGGGTGCACGCCAGGTCGAGCCGGCGCCGCTCGCCGCCCGAGAGGGCGCTCACCTTGACCGCGGCACGGGCGCCGAGGTCGAGCATCTCGAGCGCCTCGTCCACGGGCCGCGGGGTCGAGAGCGTCGAGTGCCACAGCCGGGCGGTCTCGGCGACGGTGAGGTCGCCGGAGAAGCCGCTCGTCTGCAGCAGCACGCCGGTGCGGCGCCGCACCGCGGCGCGGTCGGCGATGGGGTCGAGCCCGAGCACCCGCACGGTGCCGCCGCTGGCGCGGCCGAGGCCCTCCACGACCTCGAGGGTCGAGGTCTTGCCGGCGCCGTTGGTGCCGAGCAGGGCGGTGACGGTGCCGGTCGGCACGTCCAGGTCGACGCCGCGCACGGCCTCGAACGCCGCGGCGCCCTTGCCGTAGGTGCGCCGCAGGCCGCGGACCGAGATCGCGGCCCCCGTCCCGGCACCCGTGCCGGACGCGCTTCGGGTCTGCTCTGTCGTGGTCATGCCTCCATCGTGGTCCCCGGTCGACCCCTCGGGCAGTGCACGGCCGCACGCGTTCACCGGCGGTCCTCACGGGTCGCCGATGACATCTGTCATGCTCCGACGGGTGGCCCCACCGCGTCGTACGTTCACCCGCGCCGAGCTCGAGACCTACCGCGGGCAGGAGGTCCCCGACCTCCTGCCGGGCCCGGACGACCCGCCGCTGCGGCTCCTCTTCGTGGGGATCAACCCCGGCCTGTGGACCGCGGCGACCCAGACGCACTTCGCGCACCCGACGAACCGCTTCTACCCGGCGCTCCACGCCGCCGGCATCATCGAGCGGCCCATCGACCCCGCGGCCGGCATGACGGACGCCGACCGCGACCACCTGCGGTCCCGCGGGATCGGCATCACCAACGTCGTACGGCGCGCGACCGCCCGCGCCGACGAGCTGACCACCGCGGAGTACCGGGAGGGCGGGCAGCGGCTGCGCGACCTCGTGGAGCGGCTGTCCCCGCGGGTGGTGGCGGTGGCCGGGCTGACGGCGTACCGCAGCGCCTTCAAGGAGCCCCGCGCGACCGGCGGCCTGCAGGCCGACCCGTGGGGCGAGACCGAGGTGTGGGTCGTGCCGAACCCGAGCGGGCTCAACGCGCACGACACCCCGGCGACGCTGGCGGAGAAGTACGCCGCCGCCGCGCGCGCCGCCGGGGTGCTGGGCTAGCCGGTGCGGTGCCGGACCGCTAGATCACGAGGTCGGCGGCCAGCACGAGCACGAGGCCCGTCACCGACAGCACCGTCTCCATCGCCGACCACGTCTTGATGGTCTGGGGCACGTCGAGGCGGAAGTACTCCTTCACCAGCCAGAAGCCGGCGTCGTTGAGGTGGGAGAAGAACACCGACCCGGCGCCGATCGCCAGCACCATCAGCGAGACCTCGCCCGAGCTGAGGCCGTCCACGAGGCCCGCCATGAGCGACGAGGCGGTGACCGTCGCGATGGTCGCCGAGCCCGTCGCGAGGCGGATCAGCACGGCGAGCACCCAGGCGAGGAGCATGACCGAGACGTTGGCATCCTGCGCCCACTCGGCGAGCAGCGTGCCGACGCCCGTCGAGACGAGCACCTCCTTGAAGCCACCGCCGGCGGCGACGATGAGGAGGATCCCCGCGACCCCCGGCAGCGAGGACTCGACGCTGCGGCCGACCTGCTTCAGGTTCCAGCCCAGGCCGAGGCCGAAGGTCCACATGGCGACGAGCACCGCGATGAGGAGGGCGACGAACGGGGTGCCGAGCAGGTCGAACACGCGGTAGGCCGGGTTGTCCTCCGACAGCGCGATGTCGGAGATCGCCTTGCCCATCATGAGCAGGACGGGGAGCAGCACCGTGGCGACGGTGACGGCGAAGCCGGGTCGCCGGGCACCCTCGGGAGCCGTGTCGGAACCGGTCCCTCCGGGTCCCTCGCTGCCCGGCCCGTCGTCGTCCTTCGTGCCGGGGCCGGCGGGCGCGCCGACGGCAGCGGGGGCGGGCACCGGCACCCACCGGGCGGCGAGGATGCCGAACAGCGGTCCCGCGACGATGACGACCGGGATCGCGAACAGCACGCCGAGGCCCAACGTGATGCCGAGGTCGGCGCCGAGGTTGTCGATCGCCAGCAGCGGACCCGGGTGGGGCGGGACGAGCGCGTGCATCGCGGAGAGACCCGCGAGCGTCGGGATGCCGATCGCGACCAGCGACAGCTCGGCCCGGCGGGCGACGAGGTAGATGACCGGCATCAGCAGCACAAGGCCGATCTCGAAGAACATCGGCAGGCCGATGAGCGCGCCCACGCCGGCCATCGCCCACGGCAGCGCGCGGCGCGAGGACCGGCTGACGATGGTGTCGACCACCTGGTCGGCGCCGCCCGAGTCGGCGAGGAGCTTCGCGAACATCGCACCGAGGGCGATGAGCAGCCCGACGCTGGCGGTCGTGGAGCCGAAGCCGGTCGAGAAGACGGTCACCACGTGGGCGAGGTCGTAGGCGACCCCGTCCACCTGGGCGTCGGAGCCGATCGAGGCGATGCCGCCGACGGTGAAGCCGCCCAGCACGAGGGCGAGGAACGGGTGGAGCTTGACGACGGCGACGAGCACCACGACGACGGCGATGCCCGCGAGGCCCGCCCCGATGAGCTGGGCTCCGCCGTTGATCGGCTCGACGAGGTCGCCGGTGGCGGCGCTCGTGAAGGCGGCGCTCATCGGGCACCCCCGTCGGTGACCCCGTCGGTGACCCCGTCGGCGACCCAGCTGGCCGCGGCGGCCACGATGTCGTCGACCGGCTGCGCGACGTCGACGGCCACGCCGGCCTCGTCGGCGCCGAGGTCCTCGAGCGTCTCGAACTGCGAGTCGAGCAGGGAGGCCGGCATGAAGTGGCCGGGGCGGCTCGCCTGCCGGCGGGCGATCACGTCGCGGCTGCCCTCGAGGTGCACGAAGACCGCGGCGGGGGCGGCCTCGCGGATGAGGTCGCGGTAGGACCGCTTGAGCGCGGAGCAGGTCACCACTCCCCCGCTGGTGCCCGCGCGCTCGGCGAGCCAGCGGCCGATGGCCTCGAGCCAGGGGCGACGGTCGTCGTCGTCGAGCGCGTGGCCCGACGCCATCTTGTCGATGTTGGCCTGGGGGTGGAAGTCGTCGGCGTCGCCGAACGGCACGCGGAGCCGCTGCGCGAGGGCCGCGCCGACGGTCGACTTGCCCGACCCCGACACGCCCATCACCACGACGAGCGGTGGCTGGTCCTGCTGGCTCATGCGGTTCCTCCGTTCCCGGGCGCGCGTCTGTGCGCGCCGTCACACCAGTTGCCCCCCAGTGTGGGATGATTCATCAGTCGTTTACAAGACCGTAGCCGAAGAAATCTGATCTTTGAGGAGCGAATGCGTGAGCGCAGACCCCTCCCGTCCCGTCGGACCCCGCACCGGGACGGTCCTCGACGCCCTCGGACGGCGCATCACCCACGGCGACCTCCCGCCGGGCTCGGTGCTGCGGCTGGAGGACGTGGACGCGGCGTACGCGGTCTCCCGGTCCGTCTCCCGCGAGGCCGTGCAGGTGCTGACCTCGATGGGGCTCGTGACGTCGCGGCGGCGCGTCGGGATCACGGTCGCGGAGCGCGACTGCTGGAACGTCCTCGATCCCCGCCTCATCGTCTGGCGGCTCGACGGGCCGGAGCGCGACGCACAGCTGCGGAGCCTCTCGGAGCTGCGGGCCGGGTTCGAGCCGGCCGCGGCCGCGCTCGCTGCGGAGCGCGCCGACGCGGCGCAGGCCGCCACCCTCGCCTCCGCGGTGTCGGACATGACCGTCCACGCCCGGGCCCGCGACCTCGAGGCCTACCTCGAGGCGGACCAGCTCTTCCACCGCACGCTGCTGGCGGCGTCGGGCAACGAGATGTACGCCGCCCTCGCCCACGTCGTCGACGCCGTGCTCGCCGGCCGCACCCACCACGACCTCATGCCGGCCGACCCCGAGCCCGCGGCCATCGAGTGGCACGCGGACGTGGCCGACGCCGTACGCCGCGGGCGACCCGCCGACGCCGACGCCGCCATGCGACGGATCATCGCCGAGGCCACGGCGGCGCAGCAGGCCCGCGCGCTCGAGGGTCGGCCGGAGGACGGGACCGGGAGCGCGGTGGATCGCTGAGCCGACGGGTGCTCAGCGGACCACCGCGCTGATCAGGCCGCCCGCGCCGCGACGCAACCGGCGCCGCAGGGCGTGACCGCGCCCTCCCACCCCCGCTGCACCAGCAGCGCGCCGATCCGCTGCGCCGTGGCGCAGCCGCGGTCGAGGACCTGGCCGTAGGACAGCCGCACCGTCGCCCGGCCCTCCACGAGGCTGTCGAGGTCCCGCTCCATGTCGGCGTCGCGCTGGCGGGTCGTGTCGTGGTGGAGCCGCCCGTCGAGCTCGACGAGGAGCCCCTCGTAGGCGTTGTCCCGGTAGACCACCCCGCACCGCGACGTCCCGCGCTGCTGCCGCTCGGCGGCCGGCAGTCCGTGGGCGCGCTCGACGCGGTCGACGTAGGCCTGCTCGAGCACCGAGCAGGCGCCGTCCGCGACGTCGCGGAGCACGCCCACCCAGAAGGCCCGGTCCCGCACGCGCCGCCGTGCCTGGAGGGCGTCGGCGAGCTTGGCGGCGACGGTACGGCGCGCCTGCACCCCCGCGGCGAGGACGGCCAGTCCGTCGGTGCGCGACGCACAGCGGAGGGCGACCTCGACGCTGGCCTCCTCGTAGCGCTGCCGGGGTGGCCGCCGGTTCCACTGCACCGCGTCGTCGTCGAAGCGGGCGACCCGGTGGACGACGACGCCCCCGGCCGTGCGGAGCCCCCGCACCACGCGGTCACGCTCGACGGCGACGTGCAGGGGGCCCGCGTCGTCGTGGCCCCGGCGGCCCGGCCCCTCCGCCGCCCGCAGCGCCGAGATGCCGTGGAGCACCGCCGGGCGGGCGTGCAGCACGGCCGCCCACGCCCGCTGCTGCCAGGTCAGCGGGCCGGTGTGCGCGACGTACACGCCTGGGTGCACCACCACGAGCGCCTGCCGGGCGAGCCACCGACGGACCTGCCAGGCCGGTGCGCCGAGGTCATCGAGCAGCTGGGAGCGCGCGACGACGGAGTCCTGGTCGGCGAGGAGGGCGAGGACAGGGGCGGGCAGCGGAGCGGGAGGCACCGGTGCGTCGTTCCCCGCGTGGCGGGGCGTCGCACGGGGTTCGGCGAGGCTGTGGACAACCAGCACGGTGGATCGCTGAGCCGACGGGTGCTCAGCGGACCACCGCGCTGTCGGGAGCCGTCAGGAGCCGCCAGGAGCCGTCAGGGACGACCGGCGCCGAGCGCGCGGACGGCCGTGACCAGCGCCGCGACGACTCCGACGACGACGAGGCCGTACCCGACGTAGGTGAGCACGTCCGTGCCGGTCGAGTGCACCGACTGCGACGCCGCCTGGCCCGAGACGAAGGCGATGAGCGCCCCCACCCCGGCGAGGAAGGCGGCGATGACGAGGCCGTCGCGCAGCGACGAGCTCGCGGGGTCGCCGGCGCGCTCCGGGTGGCGCTGGGCGCGCTGCGGGACCTCGGGCACGGCCGCCGGCACGGGCGGGATCCCGGCCCGGCGCTCCTCCGCGAGGCGCGCCGCGCGGAGCCGGGACGACGAGGGCGGGTGGGACGACGCGCGGGGCCGCGGCGCGTGGGCCGCGGGGGCCGGCGGCACGGGCGGCACGTAGGACGCGGGGAAGGACGGGTACGACGCGGCCGTCGGCCGGACGGGCGCGAGCGGCACCTCCGGCGACGGCGGCGCGGGTGGCGCGGCCGAGCGGACGGTGGGCGGGCCGAACGGGCTCGGACCCGACCGCCCCCGCACCGCCACGGGCAGCTGTTCGGTCGGCGCCGCGGCAGCGACCGCGACCGCCGGGGTCGGGACCGGCGGCGGGGCGACGGGCGGGAGCACGACGGGGGCGGTGACGTGGGGGGCGGTGACGAGGGGGCCAGCGGGCGCGGCGACGGTGGGGGGCGGCACGTAGGACGCGTACGGCGCGTAGGACGCGTACGGCGCGGCAGCGGGGGCGGGTGCGTGCCCGGCGGCCCGCTGGGCGTGGAGCACCTGCTCGAAGGCGTCGCGGTCCCGCACGTCGGGGAAGGTGAGGCGCGCGGGCAGCAGGCCGTGGACGTGGAGCACGACACCGTTGAGCCCGACGAGCTCGAGCGAGGCGACGTCGGTGAACGGACGCGTCACCAGCCCGCCGTGCTCGCTCCACGTCAGGCCGGCCGACGAGGCGGCCAGCAGGCCCCGCACGCCGGATCGGTTGATGCGCCAGATGCGCCGGTCGGCCGGAAGACCGGCCACGGCCTCCCCGAGCCCCGGCACCCAGGCCTGGGCGGCGGCGTCGTCGATGTCCATGTGGGTTCTCCCTTCCCACGGCCATCGTGCGCCGAGGACGGGGCCGCGGGCGAGGGCTCCGAGCGACCCTGGACCCAATCTTGACGACGGCTTGAGGCCCCGGATCAGGGGCCGGCGGTGCCCGCCGCGCCGGGAGTGGCGGCGGACGTCGGCGGCGCCGTGGGCGCCGTCGAGGTGGTGCCGCCCGTGGGGGCGCTGGTCGCCCCCGAGGTGGGGGCGTCGGTGGTGGGCGCGCTCGTCGGGTCGTCCGTCGCCGGCTCGCTCGTGGGCTCGGAGGACCCGGTGGATCCCGGCTCCTGGGTCCCCGAGCTGCCCCCCGTCGTCGGCTGCGGCGACGGGTCGCGGTCGGTGTCCCCCGACCCGCCTCCCCCGCCGACGAGCTGCCCGACCGAGGTGCGGGAGCCACCGTCGGAGCCGCCCGTGAGGTCGGACGCGGACTTGCCCACGACGCCCTCGATCACCGTCAGCACGAGCATGGCCGCCACGAACAGCCCCGCGGCGGCGAGCCCGACCTTGGCCCAGGGCACGGAGGCGAGCAGGGAGCCGGCGTTCCGGTCGGCCCCGGTCGTCGCGGGCGGGGTCGTCGCGGGCGCAGTCGTCGCGGGCGCCGGCTCGGACTCGGACGCGGCGGTGACCGCGGCGAACGTGACCGTCGGCATGCTGCGCGGGTCGACCGGCTCGACGGGGTCCGGGGTCCCGACGATCTCCTCCGCCGGGGTGTCCACCACGAGCGTGGTGGTCTCGCCCTCGGGGCGTCGGCGCAGCGGCACCTGCACCTCGAGCACCTTCTGGCGGCTGCGCTCCAACGAGGTCGAGTAGAGCGTCGAGCTCACCGAGGCGATCACGCTGCCGAGCGCGGCGCCGGCCAGGGTGCCGACGGCACCGAGCGTGGACAGCAGGAACGCGGAGGACACCGCGGCCAGCGCACCGGCCACCAGCTTCACCCAGTCGAGGTCGAGCCGAGGCTTCTCCGGAGCGGCGGACGGGTCGTCAGGGGGACGGGGCGGTGGAGCAGACATCGCCGTCGATTATGCCGCCGCCGCTCAACCCGTCGCTCAACCCGCCGCGCACGCGCGCCCGCCCGGCACGAACTGTGCGCCTGGTGCAGCCCGGGCTCGACGCGACCGGCACCAGGTGAACATTTCCGTCGCCGGCCCCCAGCCCGCCACTCCCGCGCCCACCCCCGCGCCCACCCCCGCGCCCACCGGTGCGCCCGCCGGCCCGCCCCGCCGGTGCGCTCCCCGAAACGCGGGGCTGGTTCGATGGCCCCGTGTTCTCCGACCAGCCCGTCGCGATCGCGTTCGCCCTGCTGTGGCTGATCGCCACGCTGCGCGGGGGCGCGACGTACGGGCTGGGGCGTGCGCTCCGCGGCGCCTCGGGGCGCAGCGACCGGGCCGCCCGCCTGCTGGCGCGACCGGAGGTGGCGCGGGCGGAGGGCACGGTGCGGCGGTTCGGGGCGCCCGCGGTGACGCTCTGCTTCCTCACGGTGGGCGTGCAGACGGCGGTCAACGCGGCGGCGGGGCTGCTGCGGATGCCGCTGCGGCGCTACGTGCCCGCGCTCCTCCTGGGGGCGGCGGTCTGGGCGACGATCTACGTGACCGTGGGGGTCGCCGTGCTCACCGCGGTCTGGGGCGGCCACCCCGAGCTGCTCCTCGTCGCGCTGGTGGTCGTGGTGCTCGCCGTCGTGGTGGCGCGCGCCGTGCGTCGTCGCCTCTGAGCCCGCCGACTGGCAGGCTGTGCGCATGCACCTCGTCGGCGTCGACCTCGCGTGGGGCGAGCGGGCTCCCACCGGCATCGCCGTGCTCGACGAGCGCGGCCGCCTGCTGTCCACCGCGGCCGTCACGACGGACGACGAGATCGACGCGGTCGTCGCGCCGTACGTCGCCGGGGAGTGCGTCGTCGCCTTCGACGCCCCGCTGGTGGTGCGCAACGCCACGGGCACCCGGCCGGCGGAGAAGGCGCTCAACCAGGACTTCCGGGCCTTCGAGGCCGGCACCCACCCGACGAACCTGGGCAAGCCCGAGTTCGCCGACGGGCCACGAGCGGCGCGGCTGGCGAGGCGCTGGGGTCTCGACCTCGACCCGGACGCGACCGGTCGGCGGGCGCTGGAGGTCTACCCGCACGCGGCGACCGTGGCGCTGCTGCGGCTGGGGCGGACGCTGAAGTACAAGCAGAGCCGCGACCGCACCTTCTCCCAGATGCGCTCCGAGATGCTGCGCCTCACCGAGGGCCTCGAGCAGCTCGGCCGGGCGCGCACCCCGCTGCTCCTGCACCGCCGTCCCGTGTGGGAGGAGCTGGTCGCGCTCGTCGAGAACGCGGAGCGCAAGTCGGAGCTGCGGCTGGCGGAGGACCGGCTCGACGCGGTCGTCTGCGCCTACGTCGCGCTGCTCGCCGCGCGGGAGCCCGAGCGCCTGACGCGCTACGGCTCCGTGGAGGACGGCGTCATCGTCACCCCGACGCTGCCCGAGGGCCTCGAGCCCGCACCGCGGCGCACCCGGGCCGAGCGGGCGCAGGCCAAGGAGGTCGAGGCGTACGCCGCGCGCCTGCCCGCGACGCAGCACGCCACCGACCAGGCGGCGGCCCTCGTCACCGCCGCGCTCGACGACGCCGGCCTCAACTACCTGTCGGTGACGGCGCGGGCCAAGTCGGTCGCGTCGTTCGCCGCCAAGGCGGCGTCGCTCGAGGACGGGCACCCGCGCTACGCGGACGCGCTCGCCGAGATGGCCGACCAGATCGGCGTGCGCGTCGTGACCTACCTGGCCTCCGACGTGGAGGCCGTCGCGGACGTGCTCGGCGCCGAGCTGACCGTGCTCGGCGACCGTGACAAGGGGCTCGAGACGGCGCGGGCCGGGCGGTGGGGCTACTCCAGCCGCCACCTCGACCTCGCCCTGCCCGACGACGTGACCCCGACCCCGGGCACCGACGCGCTGCCCGGGCGGATCATCGAGGTGCAGATCCGCACGGCGCTGCAGCACGCGTGGGCCGAGTTCGAGCACGACATCCGCTACAAGGGCGAGGTGCCGCCCGAGCACGCCTCCGAGCTCGACCGCCGCTTCACGCTCGCCGCCGGGCTGCTCGAGCTCGCCGACCGCGAGTTCTCGACGATCCGCGACCAGCTGCGCGGCGACCAGGTCGCGGGCGGCGCGGCGAGCGGCGCCTGGGTCGCCGACGGGGACCGGGACCCGACCCGCGCGGACCGCCACCGGCTCAGCCCGGGCGACCTCGCGGCGTACCTCGCCGGCCGCTACCCCGGCGCCGGCTGGTCCCGCACCGACCACTACGAGTGGATCGCCGGGCTCCTCGCCGAGCTCGGCATCACCTCGGCGGCCGACCTCGCCGGCGCGATGGCGGACGTCGACAGCGAGGCCGTGACGGCCCGGATGGGCTACCGCTACCCCGCCGGCGCGGTCCGGCGGCTCGACGACGACCTGCTGGCGACGTACGGCGAGCGGTACGTCGAGCTGCCGGGCAACGCCCACCGCGTGGCGCTGCTGTCGTCGCGGCTGGCGAAGCTGACGAGCACCTCCTAGAGGGCGCGCTGGAGGACGAGGGCCGCGGCGTCGTCGCGGTAGTAGCGCGGGCGGCGGTGGATCTCGACGAATCCCCGGGCGGCGTAGAAGGCCGCAGCGCCCGTGTTGGCCTCGCTCACCTCGAGCAGCATCCGCTCGGCGCCCGCGGCGCGGGCCGCGCCGAGGAGGTGGGCGAGGAGCGCGGAGGCGACGCCGGTACGACGGAGGGTCGGGTCGACGCCGATCCGGAGCAGGTCGGCGAGGTCGCCCTGCACGCCGAGGACGGCGTAACCGGCCACCCCGGACCGATCGGCGGGGTCTTCGGCCACGAGCATCGCGCGACCGGGCGCCGACAGCTCGGCCCCGATCTGCTCCTCGCTCCAGGCGTCGCGGCCGAAGAGGTCGGCCTCGAGCAGGGCGACGCGGGCGACGTCGGCGGTCCGGGCGGGCCGCAGCACCCGGCTCGGCGGCTCGCTCACCGCTCGGCGCTGGCGACGGCGTCGGGACGGCGGAGGTAGAGCGGCTCCGGGTCGAGCAGCTCGGCGTGCTCGCCCGCCACGGCGCGGGCGAGCCAGGCGGCGTCGGGCTCGGTGGGGCCGACGGGCCGCGTGAAGGCGTCGGGGTAGAGCGCCGGGCCCGCGCCGACCACCGGCAGGTCGGTCGCGACGTCGGCGGGCTTCGTGACGGTGGGGCCGCTGAGGCGGGTGCTGGTCTCGTCGTAGGAGGCCAGGTAGACCTCCTTGCGCCGCGCGTCGGTGGCGACGAGGAAGGGCTCGGCCACGGCCCCCGTGGCGACGGCCTCGACGGCGAGCGCGTCGAGCGAGCACACGCCGTACACGGGCAGGTCGAGCACGTAGCCGAGCGTGCGCGCCGTGACCAGCCCGACGCGGAGACCGGTGAACGGTCCGGGACCGACGCCGACCACGAGCGCCGTGAGGTCGAGGCGGTCGAGACCGGCGTCCCGCAGGCAGCCGTCGACGAGCGGGGCGAGCTGCTCGCCGTGCTTCATCGGCCGCTCGGCGACCCCGGAGGCGAGCACGGTGTCGGTGTCGGCGTCGTAGACCGCGGCGCACACCCGCGGCGTCGCGGTGTCGAAGGCGAGGAGCACCCGACGAGGTTAGGACAACCCCGCGGGGGAAGAACGGTCGCGGTCGTCGGGAGGGCGGCGAGCGGGGATCACGGGGACATCGATGGGAGCAGCATGAGCAAGCGGGACTGGTCGTCGTTCGAGCCCGAGCCGCAGGACGTGGGCACCTTCGCCCGCGCCGTGGCCGGCACACCGGCCGAGGGCTGGTGGGACGACTACGCGACGGTCGAGGACACCGACGCCTACGCCGCGCCCGAGGGGTGGATCGTCCAGCTCGTCGAGGCCCGCACCAGCGACGCCGACGAGGCGCACGACTTCGCGGACCTCGCCGAGGCCGCGTTGCGGGCCGAGCTGGGGACACCGGAGGAGCGGGCGGCGGTGCACGGCTACACCGACGCCACCTGGATCGACGCCGTCGCGGTGGCGCTCGGCGCGGGGCAGGTGCTCGTCTGGCCGGTCGAGGACGCCGCCGTCGCGCTCCTGCGGGTGGGCGTGGGCGACCGCCTCGACGTGTGGTTGGTGACCGCGCTCGGCGCTGCTGCGAGCGCGACCCTGCCAGCGCTGCTGCCCCCGGAGCGCGACGGCGCCCCGACCTTCGACGAGCTGCCCGACGAGCTGGCGCGCACCTTCCGGTGGCTGGCGCGTCGCCGCCTGCCCGTCGGCGTCGAGCCGGGCGGCTCTCTCGACGGGTGGTTCCCCGAGGGCACGGACCCCGCCGCCCTCGAGCGGCTCCGCCCGCTCGTGCAGCTCGACGGGACGGGCTCGGTCGGCGCGCTGTGGCGGGCCGACGACGGGCGCGACCTCGTGGTCGCGCTGGGCAGCGAGGGCGACCGGTTCGTCGTCGCCGACTCGGTGCTCGACCTGGTGCGGCTGATGGCGGTGGGCTACGAGGAGCTCGACCGGCCCAGCGGTCCGCCCGTCACGCCCTTCGGGGTGCTGCGCGCCGCCGAGCTGCGGGCGTGGGTCGAGGAGTCCTTCGGCGTCGACGTCCCCCGGGAGTGGGTGTCCGGCGGCCCCGACGAGTTCAGCGCCTGGCTGGACGCGGTGCTCGGCGAGGACACCACGCCCGCCGAGCCCCCGGCGGGGATGCCCGAGGGCGCCCTGGGCGGTGACGTCGACGTGCTGCTCGGCGCCCTGGGCACCGCCGACGCCGTGCAGCGGATCGCCTACCTGCTCGCGCTACCGGCGGAGACGACCCAGCGTGACCTCGAGGCCCTGGGCGTCGAGATCGACCTCGGCCGGTCGGGCGCGCGGACCATCTGGGTGGACCCCCTCGACTACCCCCGGGCAGGGCAGCTGTTCGACGGCCTCGACGTCGACACGTCGGACTTCGACACCGTGGTCGCCCGGTGGGGCACACCGGAGAAGGCCGGGCCGGACGGCGGCTGGGCGCGCTACGTCGTCGGCGGCCGCTACCTCCACCTCGAGGTCGCCTCCGACGGGATCGGGCGCGTCACGCTCATGACCGACGCGCCCTGAGCCGGGTGCGTCCAGCTCGACGCCGCGTCAGGCCAGGGCAGTCGCCACGTCGACGTCGGCCCACCGCGCGCCGTACCCGGTCACGCGGACCAGCCGGACGTCGTCCGTGTCGTTGCGCTCGATGACCACCTCGAGGCGGTCGTCGGCGAGCTGCTCGGCGAGGCCGGCGCCCCACTCGACGACGGTGACGGCGTCCTCCAGCGACGTGTCGAGGTCGAGGTCGTCGAGCTCCGCCGCGCCGCCGAGCCGGTAGGCGTCGACGTGGACGAGCTCGGGACCGCCGACGGTCGACGGGTGCACCCGCGCGATGACGAAGGTCGGGGACGTCACGTCCCCGCGCACGCCCAGCCCCGCCCCCAGGCCCTGCGTGAACGTGGTCTTGCCCGCCCCGAGACCCCCCGTGAGCACGAGGAGGTCCCCGGCGCGCAGCAACCCGGCGAGCCGCCGGCCGAGGTCGCGCATGGCGTCCGCGTCGGGCACGACGAGGGACGGCGGGCGCACCATCTCGACGTACGGCGCCGTCCGTCCCACCTCGACGAAGCCGTGGCCCGCCCAGAACGCCTGGGCGCGCGGCAGCTCCTCGCGGGCGAGCACCGCGACCTCCCGGCCCGGGGTTGTCGCGATGACCGTCTCGACCATGCGGGCGCCGACGCCGTGGGCCTGCCAGGCCGGTACGACGCCGAACCGCCGCACCCAGACCCGGCCCTGCGCGGGCTCGGGGTCGAGCACGAGCGCCCCGACGGGGTGGCCGTCGCCCTCGGCGAGCAGGCCTCCCCCGGCGGCGAGCGCCCCGGCGATCGAGTCGACGGTCTCCGCGAGGGCGGCCGTCGGCGGGTCGAGGGCCGGACGCGCGGCGAAGGCGGCGCGGACGACGGCGTGCACGGCGGCGGCCCCCTCCGGACCGACCCGCCGCACCGTCACGGGCTGCACGGGCTGCACGGGCTGCTGGGCCTCAGGCACGGTGCTGCACCGCCGCGATGAGGTCGTCGAGCGCCTCGTCGACCACGACGTGCCGTTCCATGATCACCATGTGGCCGGCGTCCTCGACCTCGACGAGGCGCGAGCCGTCGATGTGGGCGTGGAGCTTGCGGGCGTGGCCGATGCTGGTCAGGCGGTCCCCGGTGCCGCAGACGATCGTCGTCGGCACCTTCTCGAGGGCGTGCACGACGGAGAACTTGTCGAGGCTGCCGAACGCGGGGAAGAACTGCGCGAGCACCTCGAAGGGCGTGCGGCTGAGCATGTCGTCGACGAACGCGACGTAGGTCTCCGGGACGTCGCTGCCGAACGCGAACCGGTCGGTGCCGACCATGGCGAGGTTCTTGCCGACCTTCCGGAACCCGTCGACGACGCGGTGGCCGCGCGACAGGCCGGCGACGAACCGCAGCGACAGCGGCCCGCCGAACGCCTTGGGCACCATCGGCAGCAGCGCCCGGGTCGGGTCGAGACCGCCGGCGGTCGTCGCGATGAGCCCCACGCCCACCACCCGGTCGCCGAACAGCTCGGGGTGCGCCTCGGCGAGCGCGATGATGCTCATGCCGCCCATGGAGTGACCGACGAGCACGACCTCCTCGTCGGGCGCGACGTGGTCGAGCACCGTCAGCAGGTCGGCGCCGAGCTGCTCGATGGTCGCGTGCTCGGCGTCGGAACGGCCCGAGCGGCCGTGGGAGCGCTGGTCGTAGAACACGGTGCGCACCTGGCCCCGGTAGGCCGCGCGCTGGAAGTGCCAGCAGTCGAGGTTGAGGGCGTACCCGTGGACGAACACCAGGGTGGGCGCGACGCCCCGGGCCGCCGGGTCGGGCTCGTCGACCTCGACGTGGAGCGCCACCCCGTCGTCGGCCACGACCGTCAGCGCGGGCGAGCGCAGCGAGCCGAAGGCCACCGCCTCCCCGGCGTCGCGGTGGGCGATGACGCGGCGCTGGTGCACCAGGCCCGCGGCCCCGCCCGCCAGGGCGACACCGGCCGCACCCGCGGCCAGGCCCGCGATCGCACGTCCGAGCTTCACCGGTCCCCTCCGTCCGTACCCTCGGTCGAGCCGTCCACGTGCACCCGCCGCGCCCGGCCGCGGAACCGCGTGACGACCTCGTAGTCGATCGTCCCGCAGGCCCGCGCCCAGTCGAGGGCCGTCGGCTCGCCGTCGCGGCCCGGCCCGAACAGCACCACGGGCGTGCCCGGCGGGAAGTTCTCGCCGTCGAGGTCGACGACGAGCTGGTCCATGCAGACCCGTCCGCGCACCGGCCGGCGGCGCCCGCCGACGAGCACCTCGGCGGCCTGGTCCGTCCCGACGCCGGCCGCGGCGTGCCGCGGCACCCCGTCGCCGTACCCCAGCGGCACGAGACCGACCGTCGTCGCCGCGGGCGCGACCCAGGTGTGGCCGTAGGAGACGCCGTCGCCCGCGGCCAGCGGCTTGCTCAGCACCAGCGGCGCGCGCACCGTCATGGCCGGCACCAGGTCGGGGCGCCCGCCCGGGAAGGCGGCGTCGGGGACGTCGGGCGCGGGGTCGATGCCGTACGACGCGATCCCGCACCGCACGAGGTCGAAGTGCGCCGAGGGGCGGAGGAGGGCCGCGGCGGAGTTGGCGAGGTGGCGCACCTCGGGCTCGAGGCCCGCGGCTGCGGCGACGTCGAGCGCCGCCCGGAACACGGCCTCCTGCGCGTCGTTGGCGGGATGGGTCGGTTCCTCGGCGGCCGCGAAGTGGGACCAGATGCCGGTCACCCGCACCGTCCCGGCCTCCTCGGCGGCCCGGGCGGCGGCGACCAGGTCGGGCCAGTCCGCGGGGAGCGCCCCGCCGCGGCGCAGGCCCGTGTCGACCTTCAGCTGGAGCCGGGCGGGCCGACCGGCGCGGGAGACCGCCGCGACGACGGCCGCGACCTCGTCGGGCGAGTACGCCGTGAGGTCCACCCCGGCGGCCACGAGCGGCGCGAGGTCGTCGGCCGGCACGGAGAGCCAGCAGAGCAGCGGCCCGGTGTCGCCCGCGGCGCGCAGCGCCAGCGCCTCGGCGGGCGTGGCGACGCCCAGCCAGTCGGTGCCGGCCCGCCGCGCGGCCCGGGCGACCTCGACCATGCCGTGGCCGTAGCCGTCGGCCTTCACCACGGTCATCATGCGCGCGGGGGCGACGCGGGCGCGCAGCACGGCGACGTCGTGCCGCACCGCTGCGAGGTCCACGACGACCTCGGGACGGTCGACGGCGTTCACGGAGGAGATTGTGGCAGGCGCGCCGAGCCCCGATCAGGCGCGGTCAGGTCAGCAGGTCGCGGACGACCTCGGGGATCGCCGCGGCGACCTGGGTCGCCACGACGGGGCCGCCCTGGCTGGCGTAGGTCGCGGCCGCGCCGTGCAGCCACGCGCCGACCGACGCCGCGTCGTACGGCGCGAGCCCGCCCGCCAGCAGGGCGCCGATGAGCCCGGCGAGCACGTCCCCGGCCCCGGCCGTGGCCAGCCACGGGGTGCTGCTCGTGTTGACGCGCACCCGGCCGTCGGGATGGGCCACGACGCTGTGGCTGCCCTTGAGGAGCACCACCGCGTCGTACCGCTCCGCGGCGCGGCGGGCGGAGGCGAGCTGGTCGGCCTCGACCTCGGCGCGCTCCACGTCGAGCAGGGCCGCGAGCTCGCCGGCGTGGGGCGTCAGCACGGCGGGGACGGGCTCCCCGCCCTCCCGGCGCACCGGGGCGTCGAGGTGGCGCAGCGCCTCGGCGTCGACGACGAGCGGCACCTCGTCGGCCAGCGCGGCGCGGAGGGCGGCGCCCGCGCGGTTGTCGCCGCCCGAGCCGACCGTCCAGGCCTGCACCCGACCGACGCCCACGACCTCCGGGTGCGCCTCCCGCACCCGGTCGAGCACGGTCGGGTCGCCGACGTAGCGCACCATCCCCACCAGCCCGCTCGCCGCGCCCGCGACGGCCAGCAGGCCGGCGCCCGGGTAGCGGCCCGAGCCGGCGCGGACGCCGACGACGCCGCGGGAGTACTTGTGCGACGCCGGCGTCGGCCGCGGCAGCAGCGCCGCGACGTCCGCCGCCTGCAGGGCCTCGACGGCCGGGGCCGGCAGGTGGGGCGCGAGACCGATGTCGACCAGCTGCACGACGCCGCACGCGCGGGCGGCCGGGTCGACGAGGTGGGCGACCTTGTGGGTGCCGAAGGTGACGGTGACGTCGGCGCGCACGTGCGCGTCCTCGGGGGTCCGGCCGGTGTCCACCTCGACGCCGCTGGGCACGTCGACGGCCACGACGGTCACCCCGGAACCGGCGGGCGCGTGGGCCTCGAGCGCGGCGACCGTGTCGTCCCGCAGCCCCGGGCGGCCGCCGATCCCGACGATCCCGTCCACCACCAGGTCGGGCAGCTCGCGGGGGGCGGCGGTCCCGCGGCGTACCCGGCCGCCGGCGGCCCGCAGCGCCGCCAGGCCCGCCTCGTGGGGCGACTCCGTCAGCAGCACCGCGTCGACCGCGGCGCCCCGCCGGGCCAGGAGCGCCCCCGCGAACAGCGCGTCGCCGCCGTTGTCGCCGCCGCCGACGAGCAGCGTGACGCGGCGACCGTAGGCGCCGTCGAGCAGCGCCAGCACGGCGTGGGCGAGGCCCGACGCGGCCCGCTGCATCAACGCCCCGGGCGGCAGCCCCGCCATCAGGGCCTCCTCGGCGGCTCGGACCTGGGCCTCGGTGTGGGCGGCACGCATGACGTCGACCCTAGCCGCGGGGCCCGTCAGCCCTCGAGCACCACGAACGCCGTGGCGATCCCCGCGTCGTGGGTGAGCGAGAGGTGGCTGCTGCGCACGCCCAGGGCGTCGGCGCGGGCGAGCACGGTGCCGGTGAGCCGCAGGTACGGCGCCGCCCCGGCCTCGCGGAGCACCGCGGCGTCGTGCCACTCCAGGTCGCCGGGGGCACCGAGCGCCTTCGCGAGGGCCTCCTTGGCCGCGAAGCGGGCGGCGAGGGACTCCAGCGAGCGCCCGTCGGTCTCGACGGTCGTGAAGAGGCGCGACCTCAGCGCGGGCGTGCGCTCGAGCGACGCGGCGAAGCGCCCCACGTCGCAGACGTCGACCCCGACGCCGACGATCGGCACCGGGTCACTCCACCGTGACGGACTTGGCGAGGTTGCGCGGCTGGTCCACGTCGTGGCCCTTCGCGGTCGCGAGCTCGCACGCGAAGAGCTGCAGCGGCACCGTCGCGACGAGCGGCTGGAGCAGCGTCGGCACCTTGGGGAGCCGGAAGAGCACGTCGGCGTAGGGCTCGATCGCCGTGTCGCCGACCTCGGCGAGGCACAGGGTGCGGGCGCCCCGGGCGCGCACCTCCTGGATGCCGGACACCATCTTGTCGTGCAGCTGGTCGCGGCCGCGGGACGGCACGACGCACAGCACGGGCAGGCCCTCGTCGACGAGCGCGATCGGGCCGTGCTTGAGCTCGCCGGCGGCGAAGCCCTCGGCGTGGAGGTAGGCCAGCTCCTTGAGCTTGAGCGCGCCCTCGAGGGCCACGGGGTAGCCCGCGTGGCGCCCGAGGAACAGCACGGACGTGGCGTCGACGTACTCCCGGGCCAGCGCGTAGACCTCGTCGGCCCGGTCGAGCACGTCCTGGATGTGGGCCGGCATCGCCTCGAGCTGGCGGACGATCTGGTGGATCTCGTCGCCGTACCGCGTGCCCTTGACCTGCGCCAGGTAGAGGGCGAGCAGGTAGCAGGCCACGAGCTGCGTGAGGAAGCCCTTGGTGGAGGCGACGCCGATCTCGGGGCCGGCGTGGGTGTAGATCACCGCGTCGGACTCGCGCGGGATGGTCGAGCCGTTGGTGTTGCAGATCGCCAGCACCTTCGACTTCTGCACGCGGGCGTGGCGGATCGCCTGGAGCGTGTCGGCGGTCTCGCCCGACTGGCTGATCGCGACGACGAGCGTCGAGTAGTTGAGGATCGGGTCGCGGTAGCGGAACTCGCTCGCCAGCTCGACCTCGACGGGGATGCGGCACCAGTGCTCGATGGCGTACTTCGCCACCATGCCCGCGTAGAACGACGTGCCGCACGCGATGATGATGATCTTGTCGATGTCGCGCAGCTCGTCGTCGGACAGGCGCACCTCGTCGAGCTGCAGCAGGCCGTCGGCGCCCATGCGGCCCAGGAGCGAGTCGGCGACCGCGCGGGGCTGCTCGAAGATCTCCTTGCGCATGAACCAGTCGTGGCCGTCCTTCTCGGCGGCCGAGAGGTCCCAGTCGACGTGGTACTGCTTCCCCTCCGCCGGGCTGCCGTCGAAGCCGGTCACCTCGACGCCCTCGCGGGTGATGGTGACGACCTGGTCCTGGCCGAGCTCCAGCGCCTCGCGGGTGTGCTCGATGAAGGCGGCGACGTCGGAGCCGAGGAAGTTCTCGCCCTCGCCGAGGCCCACCACGAGCGGCGAGTTGCGGCGGGCGGCGACGACGCGGTCGGGGTCCTGCGCGTCGACCGCGACGAGGGTGAACGCGCCCTCGAGCCGCGAGCAGACGCGCTGCATGGCCGTCGTCAGGTCCTCGCCCGACTCCAGTTGCAGCTCCAGCAGGTGGGCGGCGATCTCGGTGTCCGTCTCCGAGACGACGGTGATGCCCTCGTCCTCGATGCGGTCCCGCAGCGCCGCGAAGTTCTCGATGATCCCGTTGTGCACGACCGCGAGCCGCCCGTGGCTGCCGAGGTGGGGGTGCGCGTTGACGTCGGTCGGCGCGCCGTGGGTCGCCCACCGGGTGTGGCCGATGCCGATGGTCGAGGCGGGCAGGGCCCGCTCGTCGATCGCCTTCTCGAGGTTGGCGAGCTTGCCGGCCCGCTTGTCGACGGCCAGCGTGCCGTCGGCCACCAGCGCGATGCCCGCCGAGTCGTAGCCGCGGTACTCCATCCGCCGCAGCCCCTCGATCACCACGTCCTGCGCCGAGCGAGCTCCGACGTAACCCACGATTCCGCACATAGCCGCCGAGTCTACGGCCGTGGGGCGGTGGTCCTCGGATCCTCCGCGCGGCGTCGCGCACGTCTGTGACGTGCGTCCCTCCGCAGTCCTGGTGCTGGCATGCTGCAACAATGCCGAGCATGTCTGCCGCGGGCGACCTCGCCACCGCTCTGGACCAGGGCCGCGACCCCACGTCGCCCTACGTCGAGCTCGACCGGTCCGCCTGGGCGGCCCTGGCGAGCGCGACGGAGTCGCCGCTGACGCTCGAGGAGGTGCGCCGCCTCCGCGGCCTCGGCACCCACCTCGACCTCGACGAGGTGCGGCAGATCTACCTGCCCCTCTCGCGGTTGCTCAGCCTGTACGTCGAGTCCGCCGGCCAGCTGCACCGCCGCACCGAGCAGTTCCTCGGGCGGCCGCAGCCGCGCCGTACGCCCTTCGTCATCGGCGTCGCGGGCTCGGTCGCCGTCGGCAAGTCCACGACGGCCCGCGTGCTCCAGGAGCTGCTCGCCCGCTGGCCGGAGCACCCGAACGTCGCGCTGGTGACGACCGACGGGTTCCTCTACCCCAACGCGGAGCTGGAGCGGCGCGGACTGCTCACCCGGAAGGGCTTCCCCGAGTCCTACGACCGCCGCAAGCTGCTCAAGTTCGTCGTCGACATCAAGTCGGGCCGCGACGAGGTCGAGGCGCCCATCTACTCGCACCTGTCCTACGACGTGCGCCGCGACGAGAAGGTCGTGGTGCGCCACCCCGACATCGTCATCGTCGAGGGCCTCAACGTGCTCCAGCCGGCGATCGTGCGCGACGACGGCCGCACGAGCCTCGCGGTCAGCGACTTCTTCGACTTCTCCGTGTACGTCGACGCGGCGACGTCCGACATCCAGCGGTGGTACGTCGAGCGGTTCCTCCGCCTGCGGGAGACCGCGTTCCTCGACCCGGCGTCCTACTTCCGCAAGTACGCGACGCTGTCCGTCGAGGACGCCGTCGCCGAGGCGACCCGGATCTGGGGGTCGATCAACGGGCCCAACCTGATGCAGAACGTGCTGCCGACCCGGTCGCGCGCCACGCTCGTCCTGCGCAAGGACCGCGACCACTCGGTGCGGTACGTGCGGCTGCGGAAGCTCTGAGAGCCCCCACAGCCGCATGGACCACGGCGGTCAGCTGCCGCCGCCACCCGCCTTGCGTCGGTGCATCTGCGGAGCAGCGCCGCCCGTGACCTCCGGGCCGTGCGCCTTGCCCTCGCCGGCCACCGAGTCGTCGGGGTGGTCGTGGGCCTGCTTGCGCTTGAGCGCCTCCCGCATCTTGGCCTTGACGGCGTCCGGAGCCGAGTTGTCGGTCATGGGGTCCTCCCGAGGTCGAGGTGCTGGGTGTGACCCGCCCCACCCTGCCACCTGGGCGGGTGGGGAGCGAGCGAGTTCCGCTGCGGGGGCGCGGCGGGCGGCGCGTGCGGCGGGCGGCGGCGCCGGCGCCGGCGCCGGAAGGCGGCGGGGCGACGGGCGGAGCCGGCGGACGAAATGTGCGGCTGGGACGCCCCGGACCGAGGCGGACCGGCCCCAGCTGCAAAGTTCGAGGAGCAATGCGGCGATGACGTCTCGACCGGCACTACGCCCAGTAGCGGTCGCGGTGCACCCCGTCCGGCCCCAGCTTCTCGTGGAAGTACTGCCAGGCAAGGTTCCCGGAGTTGAGGTTGGCGTCCACGGCGAACAGGGAGTCGGCAGCGCACCGGAAGCTCGCCTCACGCCGCATGCCGTCGACGACGAGGACCGGGAGGTCGGGCGCGGACAGGGTCCGCTCGTCGGCCACGAAGACGCACCGCGACCACGGTCCGGACCGGCGAACGGCGTCGATCAGCTCGTCGACGCTCATCCCCGGCGCCTCGACGGGCAGCACGTTCGCGACGAATCCGTGCTCCGTCTCCGTCTCGACGACGTGAACGAGCTCGTCCCATCGCTCGTCACTCGGCGCGACGCGGACCAGGAGGGAGTAGGGGACAGCGGGGATGGTGGTCTCGGCAGACACGTCAGTCATCGCGGGGCGACCTGCGTCGACGTCAGCTGGAGCAGGCGCTCGAGCACGTCGGGCGACGGCGTCCACGAGTAGACCCCGCCCCGGCCGTCCGACCACTGGAAGGTGGCGCACGACCCTCCGATCCACACCGGCTCTCCCCACCGGCTCACACCGGCGATGGCCGCCTCGCGCCAGGGAGGGCACTCATCGCCGAACGGCGCGTCGACGTCCTCATGGTCGGAGAGCCTGGCCGCGATGTCGGCGTCGACGACTGCGACGTCGTCGGCACTCAGTGGGGTCCCGTGCCACGAGCGGTCAGCGTCCTGCCAGCACAGTCGGGGCTCGACGAGCAGGTCGCCGAGGGGCGGGGTCGCGGGCATCACGGCCGTCGGCCCGAAGGGATCGTCCGGGTCGCGCTCGCACGCCGGTGGGGACGCGACCAGGTCAGCGGGCGGCGTGCCGACGGCGCGCTGCTCGGCCAGCGCGGCGATGAACGCGCCGTACACCTCCGGCCCGGCGCCGACGTAGATCGTGTCCCCCACGACCACGTCGCGGCAGAAGCCGTTGTCGCCCTCGATCGTCCGCACCGAGCCGTCCGCGTACTGCACCGCCATCGACCAGAGCCGGCTCCCGTCGTTGAGGCACATACGGGGGGTCGTGCCGACCGGCACCGTCTCGCCGTCCACCAGGGCGAGGACGGCCTCGACGTCCGACACGAGAGCGTCCGGCGGGAGCGCGACGGGAGTCGCATCGGGCTCGGTACCCGGACCCGCGGCGAGGCTGCACATCCGCAGCGCGACGGCACCGGCAGGCAGCGCACCGTCGGTGGCGTCTCCCACGGCGCGCGGGGCGTCGCAGCTGAAGTCGCCCGGCACCGCATCGCCCGTGATCGTCTCCCCCGCCACGTTCGAGGACCGGTCGAGGCGATCGGTGACGACCACGCCGGCCGGTACCACCAGGGCGACAGCGGCGACAGCGGCCGCAGCCGCCCACGCATTCCGCCTCCGCCTCCGTCGCGCGCCCCTCGTGCGCACGCCGGTCACGCGCTCCCCGAACCCGGCAGGCGGCGCGTCCCGTTCCGCGAGGTCGGCCAGACCCTGCCGCAGCCACGTCTCGTCAGTCATCGGACCTCCTCGCTCAGGTGGGTCGAGCGGCGCAGTGCGGCGAGCGCACGCGCTGTCTGGCTCTTGACGGTGCCGCTGCTGACGCCCAGCACCCGGGCGGTCTCGTCCACGCTGAGGTCCTCGAACCACCGCAGCACCACCACGGCTCGCTGCCCGGCCGACAGGTCCTGCAGGGCGACCGCGAGGTCGCGCCGCTGCTCGACACCGTCGGGGCCATCCGCCGACGCCGGCCGATCCTTCGACCAGGCGACCTCGTCGCCGGCAACGGCGTGCCCCGCTCGTCGACGCCAGCGGCGCGTGTGGGTGGTGAAGAGGACACGGCGCACGTAGGACTCGAAGTCGCCGCCCGCGGTGACCCGACGCCAGTGCGGCCAGCACCGAGCCAGCGCGTCCTGGACGAGCTCTTCCGCGACGTGGCGGTCGCCCGTCAGCAGGAACGCGCTGCGCCACAGCGCGTCGCCCCGCGCCGCGACGAACTCGTCGAACGCCTCAGCGCTCCGGTCCCTCCGCATTCCGCCCCCTTGCCGTCACACGTGCTGACGAGCACGCGTCGACGAGAAGAGAGTCCCGTGGCCACCGATGGGTTGTCATCCGAACCCATCCGATTCCGAGGCCGAGCCCGGCGGGCGCAGAAGTGTGCACGTGGGACGCCCCAGACCGACCCCAACCGACCCCAACCGCACATTTCGCGAGCTTGCGCGGGCCGGGCGGCGGGCCGGGCGTGCCGGGCGTGCGGGGCGGGCGGGCGGGGCGGGCCGGCCGGCCGGGCAGCACCGGGCACCACGCACCGGGCCTCACCCCACCCCGACGACCCCGTGCTCGACGCAGGCCGCGGACCAGCCCCGCGGGGTCACCTGCACCTTCATGCGTCGACGGCAGGCGCTGCAGAAGCGCGGCGGCTCGAGGGCGAGGCTCTGCGCGCACCGGCCGTGGTCGCGGCCGGCCACCGCCTCCCCGCAGTGCCCGCAGAACGTGCTCACAGCGTCTTCGCCAGCTCCCGGATCGGCATCCGCAGCTCTGCCAGCAGCTCCAGGTCGGCGTCGGGCTCGCGCCCGAGCGTCGTCAGGTAGTTGCCGACGATCACCGCGTTGATGCCGCCGAGCAGGCCGTCGCGGGTGCCGAGGTCGCCGAGGGTGAGCTCGCGGCCCCCGGCGTACCGCAGGATCGTCCGCGGCATCGCCAGCCGGAAGGCGGCGATGGTGCGCAGCGCGTCCTGCGAGCCCATGAGCGGGAGGTCACCGAAGGGGGTGCCCGGGCGCGGGTTGAGGAAGTTGAGCGGCACCTCGTGGGGGTCGAGCTCGGCCAGCTCGGCGGCGAGCTCGGCGCGCTGCTCGAGCGACTCCCCCATGCCGACGAGCCCACCGCAGCAGAGCTCCATGCCGGCCTCGCGCACCATCGTGCAGGTCTCCCAGCGCTCCTCCCAGGAGTGCGTGGTGACGACCTTGTCGAAGTAGGACCGCGCGGCCTCGAGGTTGTGGTTGTAGCGGTGCACGCCCATGGCGGCGAGCTCGTCGACCTGCGCCTGGGTCAGCATCCCGAGCGAGCAGGCGACGTTGATGTCGACCTCCGCCCGGATGGCCGCGACCCCCTCGCGCACCTGCGCCATCAGCCGCTCGTCGGGCCCGCGCACGGCGGCGACGATGCAGAACTCGGTCGCGCCCGTCGCCGCGGTCTCCTTGGCGGCCGCCACGAGCTGGCGCACGTCGAGCCAGACCGCGCGCACGGGCGAGGTGAACTGGCCGGACTGGCTGCAGAAGTGGCAGTCCTCGGGGCAGCCGCCGGTCTTGAGGCTGACGATCCCCTCCACCTCGACCTCGGGACCGCAGTGCGCCATCCGCACGGCGTGGGCGAGGTCGAGCAGCTCGGGCACCCGGTCGTCGGGCACGCGCAGCACCTCGACGAGGTCGGCGAGGCCGAGCCCCTCCCCGCCGTCGAGCACGGTGCGCCGCGCACGGTCGAGGAGGGCGGTCGTGGGATCGGCGGTCGTCGCGGCGGGGGACGTCTGGAGGTCGGTCACGGCGCTGGAGCGTAGCCCGGATCCGCCTCGACCTGAACACCGTTAAGGAAAATTCCTGAACGGTGTTCATGTCTGACCGCCGAGCCGCTAGGGTCCCGTCCCGATGTCGACCACCACCGCCCCCCACCGCTCGGTCGCGGACCTCCTCGCCGCCGACCGCGCCCACGTCTGGCACCCCTACGCCTCGGCGACCCGGCCGGGTCCGGTGCGCCTCGTCGAGCGGGCGTACGGCGCGCGACTCGTGCTCGCCGACGACCCGGCCCGCCCGGACGAGCCGCGCGAGCTCGTCGACGGGATGGCCTCGTGGTGGGCGGCGATCCACGGCTACGCCCACCCGGCCCTCGACGCCGCGGTGGCCGAGCAGCTCGGGGCCATGGCCCACGTCATGTTCGGCGGGCTCACCCACGCCCCGGCCGTCCGCCTGGCCGAGCGCCTGATGGACCTCGCCCCCGCCGGGCTCGAGCACGTCTTCCTCGCGGACTCGGGCTCCGTCGCGGTCGAGGTGGCGCTCAAGCTGGCGGTGCAGCACCAGCGGGGGGCGGGTCGCCCGCGCCGTACGCGCATGCTCGCCCTCCGCGGCGGCTACCACGGCGACACCTCCGGGGCGATGAGCGTCTGCGACCCCGTCGGCGGCATGCACGCGCTCTTCCCGGGCCGGCTCGCCCCGCAGGTCTTCGCCCCGCGGCCCCCGGCCCGGGGCGCCGACCCGGCCGCGGTGACCGCGTGGATCGACGAGGTGCGCGCGCTGGCCCGCGACCACTCCGACGAGCTGGCGGCGATCGTCGCGGAGCCGTTGCTGCAGGGCGCCGGCGGCATGCACGCCTATCCGGCGGCGTGCCTCGTCGCGCTGCGCGACATCGCCGACGAGCACGGGCTGCTGCTGGTGCTCGACGAGATCGCGACCGGGTTCGGCCGCACCGGCACCCTCTTCGCCTGCGACGCCGCGGGCGTACGGCCCGACGTGCTGTGCGTCGGCAAGGCGCTGACGGGCGGCTACCTCTCGGCCGCGGCCGTGCTCTGCACCCGCGAGGTCGCCCGCACGGTGAGCGACGGCGAGGGCGGAGGACTGCTCCACGGCCCGACCTTCATGGGCAACCCGCTCTCGTCGGCCGTGGCGCTGGCGAGCCTCGACCTGCTCGCCGACGGCACGTGGGCGGCCGACGTCGCCCGCATCGAGCACGGCCTGGCGACGGGTCTCGCCCCGCTGCGCGACCTGCCCGGCGTGCGGGACGTCCGCACCTGCGGCGCCGTCGGGGTCGTGCAGCTCGACCGACCCGTCGACGTGCCCCGGGCGACCGACGCCGCCGTCGCCGCGGGGGCCTGGCTGCGACCGTTCCGCGACCTCGTCTACGCGATGCCGCCGTACGTCGCGTCCGACGCCGAGGTGGCGACCGTCGTCGCCGGCATCACCGCGGCGGTGACGGCATGATCTGGGCCGCTTGGTGGGCCGCACAGGCCCGCGAGCGGGAGGAGGCCGGGCTGGTGCGCACCCTGCGTCCCCGCCCGGCGGACGACCCGACGACGGACCTGGCGGGCAACGACTACCTCGGGCTGTCCCGCGACCCGCGCGTCGTCGAGGCGGCTGCCGCAGCGGCCCGCACCTGGGGCGTCGGCGCGGGCGCCTCGCGGCTCGTGACCGGCACCCTCGCGGTGCACGCGGAGCTCGAGGCCGAGCTCGCCGCGTGGACCGGCCAGCCCGCCGCGCTCGTGTGCTCCACGGGCTACCACGCCAACCTCGCCCTGGTCACCGCCCTCGCGGACCCGAGCACGTTCGTCGTCTCCGACGCCCACGTGCACGCCTCCCTCATCGACGCCGTCCGGCTCGCGCGCGCCCGGGTGGCGGTCGTGCCCCACGGCGACGTCGACGCGGTACGCCGCGCGCTCGCCACCCACGCCGACCAGGCCCCCGGTGGGCGGGCGCTCGTGCTCGTCGAGTCCGTCTACTCCGTGCTCGGCGACGCCGCCCCGCTCGTGGCCCTCGCGGACGTGGCCGCGGCGTACGGCGCCCTCCTCGTCGTCGACGAGGCCCACGGCCTCGGCGTGCACGGGCCCGGGCTCGTGGCCGCCGCCGGGCTCGGCGGGCAGCCGCACGTCGTGCTCACCGCGACGCTGTCGAAGGCGCTCGGCGCCCAGGGCGGCGCCGTGCTCGGGCCGGTCGCGCTCGTCGAGCACCTCGTCAACCGCGCACGGCCGTTCATCTTCGACACCGGTCTCGCCCCGACGTCGACCGCGGGCGCCCTCGCCGCCCTGCGGGTCGCGCGCGACGAGCCGTGGCACGCCGACCGGGTGCGCGCCCGGATGGCGGCGCTGGCCGCGGCCCTCGGCGTACCCCCGGCAGCGGGAGCCGTGCTGTCCGTGCCGATGCCCTCACCGCACGCGGCGCTGGCGGCCCAGGCCGACCTGCGCGAGCGGGGCGTGCGCGTCGGGTGCTTCCGACCGCCGTCCGTGCCCGACGGCGTGGCCCGGTTGCGCGTGACCGCGTCGGCGGGGGTGGCGGACGCCGCCTGGGACCAGGCCCTCGCGGAGCTGGCGCGGGTCGTCGGCGCCGCCCGGGAGGCCGCATGAGCACCGGGCGCGTCGTGGTCGTGACCGGCACGAGCACGGGCGTCGGCAAGACGGTCGTCACGGCGGCGCTCGCCGTCGCCGCCGCGGCGCACGGCTCGGTCACGGTCGTGAAGCCGGTGCAGACGGGCATCGGCACGGTCGCGGCGCCCGGCGAGGAGGCCGACGCCGACGTCGTGCACCGCCTCACCGGGTGCGCCGTGCAGGAGCACACCGCCCTGGCCGACCCCCTGGCCCCCGACACCGCCGCTCGCCTGCGCGGCGTGCGGATCCCGCGGGTCGCCGAGCACGCGGACCGGGTGCGCGTGCTCGCGGCGTTCGAGGACACCGTCGTCGTGGAGGGCGCCGGCGGCCTGCTCGTGCGGCTCGACACCGAGGGCGGCACGCTGCTCGACCTCGCCGCCGAGCTCGCCGACCCGCACTCCCCCGGCTCCCCCGGCCCCGCCCGGCTGGCCGTCGACGTGGTCGTCGTGGTCGCCGCCGGTCTCGGCACCCTCAACCACACGGAGCTCACCGTCGGGGCGCTCCGCGCCCGCGGCATCGAGCCGGCCGGCCTGGTGATCGGGTCCTGGCCCGCCGAGCCCGACCTCGCCGAGCGCTGCAACCGCGACGACCTGCCGCGGGTCAGCGGCGTACCGCTCCTCGGCTGCGTGCCCGCCGGGGCGGGCGCGCTCGAGCCCGCGGCGTTCCGCGCGGCGGCGCCGGGCTGGCTTCAGCCCTGGACCCGCGCGAAGGGGCGCGCCTCCTCCAGCTCGTAGGCGACCTCGAGCAGCGTCGCCTCCCGACCGCGGCCCGCTCCCAGCATCACGCCGAGCGGCATCCCGTCCGCGCCGGTCGCGAGCGGCAGCGAGATCGCCGGCTCGCCCGTGGCGTTCTGCAGCGGCGTGAAGGCCACCCAGTCCATGAGCCGCTCGATGACCGTCTCGAACGGCAGGGTCGGGTCGAGGTGACCGATCTCCGGCGTCGCCGTCGCCACCGTCGGGGTGAGCACGACGTCGTGGTCGGCGAAGAACGCGGAGCTGAGCCGCTCCGAGCGCGCCAGCCGCGCGATGGCCCCCGGGAGCCGGTGCATCCGTCGTCCGGCATGCCGGGCGAGACCGCGGGTCAGGTTGTCGAGCCGGGAGGGATCCCACGAGCCGCGGTGCGTCGCGCGGCCGGTCGCGACGAGGAAGGTCGACAGGAAGCCCCAGTAGAGCAGGAAGTCGTCGCGGAACGACGGGGGCACGGGCGGCTGCTCGAGCTCGACCACGTGGTGCCCCAGCTCCTCCAGCAGCCGCGCCACCCCGAGCGTCGCCTCGCGCACCTCGGGGCTCGCGGCCGTGTCGATCGACGTGGTCACCACGGCCACGCGCAGCCGCTTGGTGCCGGGCCGGGTGATGTCGCCGACGGGCGCGAGCGCCAGGTTGCGGTAGACGCGCTCCGCCTCGCGGAGGTACGCCGCCGTGTCCCGCACCGACCGGGTCACCACGCCGTCCGCGACGATCCGCACGGGCATGTCGCGGAACACCTTGTCCTGCGCGAAGCGGTTGCGGGTCGGCTTCAGCCCCACGAGGCCGCAGGCCGCCGCCGGGATGCGGATCGACCCGCCCCCGTCGTTGGCGTGGGCGATCGGGACCACCCCCGCGGCGACGAACGCCGACGACCCGGCCGAGGAGGCCCCCGCCGTGCGCGTCGGGTCCCACGGGTTGCGCACCGGCCCGAGACGCGGGTGCTCCGCCGAGGCGGAGAACCCGAACTCGGAGAGCTGGGACTTGCCGATCGGCACGACTCCGGTCGCGCCGTACATCCGGAAGAAGTCGCCGTCCCTCGGCGCCGGCCGGGCGACGAACGCGTCGCAGCCGTCCTGGGTGGGCAGTCCCTCGACCGCGACGTTGTCCTTGACGAGCGTCGGCACCCCGGAGAAGAAGCCCGACCGGGGGTCGCGCGCCTGACGTCGCGCCCGTGTGTAGGTGTCGAGGGCCAGGCCGTTGAGCGTCGGGGACACCGCCTCGCAGCGGGCGATCGCGGCGTCCACGACCTCGACCGCGGAGACCTTCCCGGCCGCCAGGTGCTCGGCCAGGCCCACCGCGTCGAGGTCGCCGAGGGCGTCGTCGCCGAACGCGTGCACTCTCGTCATGCGGGCACGCTACTGACCGGTCACCCCGCGGGGCCATCCCCGCTCGCCCCCGCTCGCCCCCCCCCGCTCGCCCCCCACTCGCCCCCCACGCCGACGCGCACCGGCTGTCGGCACCGTCGACCCACTGTCCACCGAGCGCGGCGGTCGTCCGCGGAACGCGGGACGTCGCCCGGAAACCGTTGACGCACCGACGGTCTCGTCCCTACCTTCTCTTCTAGTCTTCTAGATGAGTGGGAGTGACCCGACGATGAATCGTCTGACGGCCCGGCTGCGCAGCGCGCGGCGCGACGGACGCCTGTTCGTGCTCGGCTTCCTGCCGGCTGGCTACCCCGGCCGCGCCGGCTTCGCCGCCGGCGTGGCCGCCGCGTTCGACGCCGGCGCCGACGCCTTGGAGATCGCGCTCCCCAACCCGCCCCTGCCCCTCGACGGCCCGCTGATCCAGGCCGCGGGCCAGCAGGGCGCCGCCGCCATCAGCGGGCCCCACGAGGGCCTGCGGCTGGCCGCCCTGCAGCGCCACGAGCCCGACCAGGCGGTCGTGGCCCTGGCCTACCGGCACGCCGCCGAGCGGCTCGGCCGGCAGGGGTTGCTCCAGACCTGCCTCGACGCCGACGTCGATGCGGTCCTCATGCCCGAGCACACCTTCGCGGAGCAGATCGAGGCCGCCACCGCGGCCCGCCGGGTCGGGCTCGAGCAGGTGCTCTTCATCCACCTCGAGAAGGACCTCGCGCTCCTGCGCGACCTGCCCTTCGCGGACCCGGTGGTCTACGTGCAGTCGGCCGACCTCCAGACCGGCGGCACCTTCGACCCCGCCAAGGCGCGCGAGCGGGTGACCGAGCTGCGCGAGGCCCTGGGCGGTCGCGACGCCCACGTGCTGGTCGGGTTCGGGGTGCGCGGTCCCGACGAGGTGGAGCTGCTCGGCGACACCAGCGCCGACGGCGCCGTCATCGGCACCACGCTCGTCGCCGCCGCCGGCGAGGGCGAGGAGGCCGTGCGCGCCCTGGTCGCGGACGTCCGCCGGGCGGCCGAGCGCGGGAGACCCGTCCGTGCCTGAGGACCCGGAGGCCTTCGCACGCGCCGTGCGCCGCGGTCGCCCCGACCGCGGCGGGACGGCCAAGTACCTGGCGATCTGCCGCGACGTCACCGAGGCGATCGAGTCGGGTCGCCTGGCGCCCGGCTCTCCCCTGCCGTCGCAGAAGGAGATGGCCGACCACTTCGGCGTCACCGTCATGACGCTCCGCCAGGCGCTCGGCGTCCTCTCCGACCAGGGCCTGCTGCGCGTCGAGCACGGCCGCGGGACCTTCGTCGCGCGGCGCCCCTACCGACTGCCGATCGACGTGCTGACCAGCTTCCGCGCGTCGGTCGAGGCCCGTGGCAGCACCATGGGCACCCAGATCCTCAGCGCGGAGGTCGTGCCGGCACCCCCCGGCGTCCCCGTGCGGATGGGCCTCGCGACCGACCAGGTCTTCGCGCTCACCCGCCTGCGCACCGTGGACGCAGTCCCCTTCGTCTACACGATGTCGTTGCTGCCGGTCGAGATCGGGACGGCGCTACGCATCGACGAGGTCGGCGGGGCGTCGCTCTACGACGCCCTCGCCGAGCAGCTCGGGCTGCGGGTCGACCGGGCGGTGGAGACGTTCCACGCCACCGCCATGGCGACCGACGCTGCGGCCGCGCTCGGCCGGTCCGCGGGCTCCCCCGCCCTGGTCAGCAGCCGCATCACCTTCACCGCGGAAGGCGTGGCCGTCGTCGACGACCGCGCCATCATGCCCGGCGACGCCGTGGAGATCTCCACGGAGCGTCGGGTGCACGACCTCCCGCTCCAGCTCGTCCCCACGAGCCGGCCCGACGGCGACGGCGCCGTCGGACCCTCCTGAAGCACCACCGCCCGAGCACCACCCGAACCCGCAGCACACCCCCTCAGGAGCCACCATGGCCATCAACCGCAGGACCTCGCTCGCCGCGCTCGCCACCGCCGCCACGCTCGTCGCCGCCGGCTGTGCGTCCAACCAGGACAACACCGGTTCCAACGCCGAGGCGGCCGACGCCGACACCTCCACCATCACCATCGCGATCGACGTGCCGTTCCACCCGATCTTCGACTACCTCATGGCGACCTCGGCTCCCGACTTCGAGGAGATGGGGTACGACGTGGAGTTCGAGGTGCTGGACGCCACCACGCAGGTGCCCTCGTTCGGGCGGGGCGACGTCGACGTCATCACCACGGTGCCCTCGTTCCAGCCGCGGATCGAGGAGCAGTACGGGATCGACACCACGTACTTCTTCCCCATGGCCCGCTGGACCCCCGGCCCCGAGCTGCTCGTCGCGCCGGACTCCTCCGTCGACTCGATCGAGGACCTCGCCGGCAAGAGCGTCGCCATCGCGCCGCTGAGCAGCCGCTTCGGCGCCGAGCAGGCCGCCGTGGCCGCCGCCACCGGGGACACCATCGACACCTACTTCGACCTCACGGAGACCGACGCCGCGGCGCAGGAGCTCACGCTCGGCCGCGTCGACGCGGCGTTCGTCGAGGCGCCTGCCACGGCCCCGCTGCTGGCGGAGGGCTACCGCCCGGTCTTCAGCGTGCAGGAGGCCTTCGAGGAGGCGTTCGGCGACCCCGCCGTCATGAACGGCGGGTTCATCGCGAGCACCGACTTCGTCGAGAAGAACCCCGAGTTCGTCGACGCCCTCGTGCAGCTGACCCAGGAGGCCTGGACCCTCTACCAGGAGGACCCCGACACGGTCATCGCCGAGGCGGCCGACGTCAGCGGCATCGCCCCCGACCAGCTGACCCTCGTCGGCGAGGTGCTCAACCTCTCGGGCACCACCGACGAGCAGAAGAAGGTCACCGAGCAGGACGTGGCCACGTGGACCGAGATCTACCCGCTCCTCGCCGAGTCGGGCTTCATCGAGTCCGCGCCCGCCGACCCGGCCGCGCTCTTCCAGATCACGGGCGAGTGACGTGAGCACCCACATCGAGGCCGGTGGGCGCCTGGCCCACCCCGACGGCGGGGACCCGGGCGGTCCGGCCGGCTCCCCGCGCGACCCGCGGCGACGAGGCGGGCGCGCGGCGCAGAGCGCCCCCTCCGGGGCCCGCAGCCGGGTACGGCGCTGGATCCGCCCGGCGCGGGTCGTGCTCGCCGCGCTGGTGATCCTGCTGGCGTGGAACCTGGCAGCGCCGCACTACCCCGGCTACGTCCTCCCCGCGCCGATCGACGTGTGGACCTCCTTCACCTCGACGTGGAGCCGCGGGGTGTGGATCGAGGAGGTCTGGGCGACGCTGCAGCACCTCCTGCTGGCGTTCGGCATCGTGCTGGTCGCCGGGCTGCCGCTGGGCATCGTGATCGGCCGGTCGACGATCGCCGAGGACCTCAGCCGGGTCGTGCTCGTGTTCCTGCAGACGGTGCCGACGATCGTGCTGATCGCGCTGGCGCTCGTCGTCGCCGGCGCCTCCACCAGCTCGGTGGTCGGGGTGACGGTGGCGGGGTCCATCACCTACTTCCTGCTCAACGTCATCCAGGGCACCCGCGCCATCGACCAGGACCTGGTCGACATGGCGCGGGCCTACCGGGCCTCGGAGGGCGCCATCATGCGTACCGTGGTGCTGCCCGCGGTGGTGCCGTACTTCCTGGCCGGCGCCCGGATCACGCTCGGCGTCGCGTGGCAGATCACCCTGTTCGCGGAGTACCTCATGGGCGCCGAGGGCATCGGCTTCCAGGTGAGCAGCGCGATCAAGCTGCTCGACACGAAGGCCGTCTTCATGTGGGGCCTCAGCGTCGTCGCGATGACCCTGGTGCTCGAGTACGGCGCGTTCCGCCCGGCCGAGCGCCGCCTCACCCGTCACGTCAAGAAGGGCTGACCCATGGCCACGACCTCGGCGCCGATGATCGCCTTCCGCGACGTCGGCAAGACCTACCCGAAGACGACGGCACCGGTGATGACCGGCGTCGACCTCGAGATCCAGCGCGGCGAGCTGGTCGCGCTCATCGGGCCGTCGGGCTGCGGCAAGTCCACGCTGCTCAACCTGCTCGCCGGTCTCACCGACGCGACGACGGGGACGATCGACGTGGCGGGCAGTGCCGGCACCGACGAGCTGCGCAGCGCCTACGTGTTCCAGAACCCGCGGCTCCTGCCGTGGCGCTCGGTGCTGCGCAACGTGGAGTTCGGCCTCGAGCAGGCGGGCGTGCCCGGCGCGGAACGGCGTCGGCGGGCCAACGAGGCCCTCGAGCTGGTCCACCTGCACGAGCACGGGGACAAGTACCCCCACCAGCTGAGCGGCGGCATGCAGCAGCGGGCGGCGTTGGCCCGCGGCCTGGCCCTCGAGCCCGACCTGCTGCTGCTCGACGAGCCGTTCGGCGCGCTCGACGCGCTGACGCGCGGCTACCTGCAGGAGGAGCTGCTCTCCATCGTGCGCCGCTTCGGCACCACGACGCTCCTCGTCACCCACGACATCGACGAGGCGCTGCTCCTCGCCGACCGGATCGTCGTGATGTCGAGCCGCCCCGCGCGGATCAAGCGGGTCGTGACCGTGCCGTTCGGTCGCGAGCGCGCCCTCGACTCGGTGCTCGCGCACCCGCAGTTCGTGCCGTTGCGGCACGAGATCCGGGAGCTGCTCCGCCCCGAGGTGGCCGCCTCCGACCCCACGGTCGAGGCGGGTGCCCCGGAGGTGCTGTCGTCGTGAGGACCCTCGCGAACGGGCTCGGCACCGTGGTCCGGGAACGGGCCGGCCGGCTGCTCGTGTGCTACCTGCCGCACGGCGACCCCGCGACCCCCGACGCGACCCCACGCCTGTACGCCGAGCACGGCGTCGACGTGCTCGAGGTCGGCGTCGCGGGCGGGCACGCCCTCCTCGACGGCCCGGTCGTCAGCGGGTCGATGGCGCGCGCGGCGGCCGCGGGGTGCACCGGTGCCGCCGCGGCCGAGCGCCTCGCCACGGACCTCGACGACGTGGCAGACAGCGCGGCGGTGTGGATGAGCTACCAGGACGCGCCGGGGCCGGCGTACCTGGACGTCGTCGCCGCCTCGCGGGCCGGGGGCGTGCTGCTGCCCGACGCCGACCAGGTCGCGCTGCTCGATGCCGCCGCGGCCGTCGGCCTCGCCGGCGTCCCGTTCCTGTCCCACACGCCCACCCCGGCGGAGGTCGCGGCCGCACGACGGGCCGAGGGGTACGTCATGCTCGCCGCCGCCGACGGCGTGACCGGCCACCGCGACCACGTCGCCCCGGGGAACGCGGCGACGATCGCCCGCCTGCGGGACGAGGGCGTCACGGCGCCCGTGCTGCTGGGCTTCGGCCTCTCGACCGCCGACCACGTGCGGGCGGCCCTCGCCATGGGCGCCGACGGGGTCATCGTCGGCTCGGCGTGCGTGCGCGCCGCCGAGGCCGGGCGGGGCGAGCTGGTCTCCCTGCTGACCTCGCTGCGGGCGGCGGTGGACCGTGCCTGAGCCCACCCCGCCGGGGACGACGGACGGGCCGGGCGTCCCGGCGTACGTCGGCGTCGACGTCGGCAGCACGACCACGAAGGCGATCGCGTTCACGGCGGACGGGTCGCCGCTGGCGTCGGGCTCCGCGGGCTACGAGATCAGTCGGCCGTCCCCCGACCGCGCGGAGCAGGAGGGCCAGGACTGGATCGACGCCGTCGATGCCTGCGTGGCGCAGCTGGCCGCGCAGGTGGACCTGGGCCCGGTCCGGGCGATCGGTGTGACGAGCCAGGTCGACACCCACGTGCCGGTGGACGCGGACCTGCGTCCGCTGCGCCCGGCGCTGCTGTGGCAGGACGTGCGGACTGCCGCCACGGCCGCCGCGCTCAACGAGCGCCTCGGCCCCGAGGGCCGGCTCGCCGGTTGGGGCGACGAGCGGCCCGTCGACGCCTCCAACCCCGTGCCGCGCGGGCTGTGGCTGGCGGAGCACGAGCCCGACGTGTGGGCCGCGACCCGCTGGCTCCTCCTGCCGAAGGACCTGGTCGTCGGGTGGCTGACCGGCACACCCTGCGCCGATCCCCTCGGCTCGTTCAAGGTCGTCGGACCCGACGGGCGGTACGTCGCGGGTGTCGACCACGCCCCGGGCCTCGCCGAGCGCCTCGCCCCGCTGGCCTCGCCCGAGACCCCCGCGGGCCGCACCCTGCGGGGGTGGCACGGGATCCGGGCAGGCACCGTGGTCGCCACGGGCACGATGGACGCGTTCGGCAACGTCCTCGGCTCCGGCCTCCACGAGGTCGGCCACACGATGGCGACCATCGGGACGTCCGTCATCGTCGCCGCCCTCGGCGCCGACGGGACCCCCGCCCCCGGTGTCGTCGCCTTCGCGCCCTTCTGCTCGCGGCACGTGCACGCCGGCCCCACCCAGTCCGGCGGCGAGTCGCTGCGCTGGTGGGCCCGGCTGTCCGGCCACTCGGTCGAGGAGGTCGTCGCGGCGGCCGCCACCGCCGCGCCGGGCTGCGGGGGTGTCGTCTTCGCGCCGCACCTCATGGGCGAGAGGGCGCCCCTGTGGGACGACCACGTCCGTGCCTGGTTCACCGGGCTCAGCTCGTCGACGACGTTCGCCGACCTGTCGCGGGCCGTCCTCGAGGGCGTCGCGTACTCCCTCCGCGAGCTGCTCGAGGCCGTCGAGGTGGCCACGCCCCGGGCTGCAGCGCTGACGCTCTCGGGCGGCGGCTCGCGGAGCGAGCTGTGGTGCCAGATCGCCGCCGACGTCACCGGGCGGGTCGTGCGCCGCTCCCGCGAGGCGGACACCGCCGTCGTCGGCGCGGCGACGCTGGCCGCGTCGGCCGTGACCGGCGACGACCCGTGGCGCGCGGCCGCGAGCCTCGCCCAGGTCGACCGGGTCTTCGAGCCCGACCCGGGCCTCGCCGCGACGTACGACGAGCTCTACGCCCTCTACCGCCAGACCTACGAGGTGCTCGGCCCGGTCCACGACCGGCTCGCCGCGCACCGCTCGACCGCCCCAGGAGGCACCCCGTGACCGTCACCCTCCCGCTCCCCGGCCACCCCGACCTGCGCGACAAGGTCTGCCTCGTCACCGGCGCCAGCCAGGGCATCGGCGAGGCGACGGCGCGCTACCTCGCCGAGTGCGGGGCGACGACCGTCCTCACGGCCCGCAACCTCGCCGCCTGCGAGGAGACGGTCGCCACGATCACCGCCGCGGGCGGCACCGCCGTCGCGCTGCAGCTCGACGTGACCGACGACGCTGCCGTCGCCGCGACCGTCGCGGAGGTGGAGGCCCGGTACGGCGCCCTCCACCTCGCCTTCAACAACGCGGGCACCCAGGGGCCGGCCGCACCGCTCCACGAGCAGAGCGACGCCACGGTGCGCCAGGTGCTCGAGGTGAACCTCCTCGGTGTCATCTCGTGCCTGCGCCACGAGGTGCCGGCCATGCTCCGCGCCGGAGGCGGCGTCATCGTCAACACCGCCTCCGTCGGAGGCGTCGTCGCCGCCCCCGGGATCGGGCCCTACTGCGCCAGCAAGCACGCCGTCGTCGGACTCTCCAAGTCGGCCGCCGCCGACTACGGCCGGCTCGGGGTGCGCATCAACGTGCTCGCCCCCGGCTCGGTGCGCACCCCGATCCTCACCGACTGGCTCGCCGAGCCCGGCGCGCTCGAGCACATGGAGTCGCTGACCCCGCAGGGCCGCATCGCCGAGCCCGCCGAGATCGCCCCGGTCGTGGCGTGGATGCTGTCCGACGCGTCGTCGTTCATGACCGGTTCGGTGGTGACGGCGGACGGCGGGTACACCGCGCTCTGACCCGCGGGTCCCGCAGGCCTGCGGGCCGGGGGCCGGCGGGCCGGCGGGCCGGCTCGGGCTCAGTGCGCGGCGACGCAGAACTGGTTGCCGTCGGGGTCGGCGAGCGTGACCCAGCGGAAGTCGCCCATGCTGCGGTCGGCCACGAGGGTCGCGCCGGCGTCGACGAGACGCTCGGCCTCGGCGTCCAGGTCACCGTCGGCCGCCCCCAGGTCGAGGTGCATCCGGTTCTTGCCCGGCGTCGGGTCGTCGACCTTCTGGAAGGCGAGCCGCGGCCCGCCCGGAAGCTCGAGGACGACGAACCAGCCGTCGTTCTCCTCCAGCACCGTCGCTCCGGTCTGGGCCGACCACCACGCCGCGAGCGGAGCCGGGTCGGTGGTGTCGATCGTGATCATGCCGAGGGTCAGGGTCATGGGCCGCACGATAGGCGCCGCCGGTGACGGTCCTGGGTGGGTCCGCGCGGGCTCGCGGGCCGGGCTCGGAAATGTGCGCCTGGGACAGGCCCCAGCCCGTCCGGACGACCCCAACCGCACACTTCGGCGCCCCGACCGGGCGACCGCCAGCACCCGCCCGAACAAGCCCGAAGCCCTGAGCCGGGGCGCCACCCGCGCCGTACCCCCGCCGCTCCGCAATGTGCACCTGGGACACGCCCCAGCCCGTCCGGACGACCCCGACCGCACACTTCAGCGCCCCGACCGAGCGACCGCCAGCACCCGCTCGAGCAAGCCCGAAGCCCTGAGCCGGGGCGCCACCCGCGCCGTACCCCCGGGCTCAGAAATGTGCACCTGCGACAGGTCCCAGCGCATCCGGACGACCCCAACCGCACACTTCCCAGCGCCGACCGGGCGACGCCCGACCGAACGACCGCCGACACCCGCCGGACGCCCCCTTCGCTCAGCGCCCCAGCCGCCCCTTCCGCAGCTCGATCAACCGCTGCCGCGCGGCCCCGCGCACGCGGCGGGTCGTCCCGCGACCCTCGAGCACGGTCAGCGTCGCGGGATCTCGAGCCGTACCGGCGACGCGGAGCTGCAGCCAGGGAGTGCGGTCCGGCAGCGCCGCCACCTCCTCGGGCGACGCGCGGCCGTCGAGCACGTTGTCGAGCATCTCGAGATCGTCGGCGCGTCGAGCGGCGTACGCGCGCTCCTCGGCGGGCAGTGCCGCCACCCACGTGGCGCGCTCGCCCGGTGCGACGACCTCGAGCGCACTCGTGACGACGGACGCCGCCATCACGCTGTCGGGCTCGTCCCTGGTCGCGGCGAGCACGAGCGGGTGCAACGCGATGTCGCCCAACGCCTCGGAGAGCACCGCCCACCGTGCGTGCTCGTCGGTGGCGAGCCGATCCACCACGGACACGTCCGCGCCCAGTCGCCGCGCCAGCTCGTCGAGCGCCGACACGCTCACGCCCCGAACAACGCCAGCAGCACCGGCAGCAACACCGCCGTGCCGAAGGCGGTCAGCCCCATCGCCAGCCCCGCGAAGGCGCCCTCCTCGGGGTCGTCGGCGAGCGACCGCGACGTACCGATCCCGTGCGACACCGCGCCCATCGCCACCCCGCGGGCGTGGGGGTGCCGCACTCGGGCGAGCGTCATGAGCCACGGGCCGAGCACGGCGGAGACGATCCCGACGCCGATCGTCAGCACGGCGGTGAGGGCTGCGATGCCGCCGGCGTCGCCCGAGAGCACCAGCGAGACCGGCGTGGTCGCCGCCTTGGGGGCCATCGTGATCGCCAGCTGCTCGTCCCCGCCGAGCAGCTTCACCAGCCAGAAGCCCGTGCTCACCGAGACGACGACGCCGAGCGGGATGGCGACGAGCAGCGGCAGGAGCAGGCGGCGCAGGTGGTGCGCCTGTCGGTGCAGCGGCACGGCGAGCGCGACCGTGGCCGGGCCCAGCAGGAAGGCGAGGAGGTCGCCGCCGCGGGAGTACTCGCCGTACGACGTCTCCGTCGCCAGCAGCACCGCCGAGACGAGCGCGATCGCGACCAACACCGGTTGCGTGGCCGGGTGCCGGCCGCAGCGGTGGTGCACGGCCCGCCCGACCCGGTACGCCGCGAGCGTCAGCAGCACGCCCAGCAGGGGCGATCCCTGGAGCCAGGCCCAGGTCGCCTCCGGCTGCCAGGCGACGAGCGGGATCACCGCTCCCGCCGGGGCAGCAGCAGCGTGACGGTCCAGCCGACGACGACGAGACCGACGGCCCACGACGCCACGAGCGCCCCGACGATCGGGATCGCGTCGTCCCGCACGACCGCGAGGAACGCGACGATCCCGACTCCCGCCGGGATGAACAGCAGCTGCAGGTGGGCGAGCAGCCCGTCGGCCGCGGCCAGCGTCGCCGAACGAGGTCCGGGGCGACGCACCTGCAGGGCGACGAACAGGCCGAGCATGCCGATGACCGCCCCGGGCACGGGGATGCCGAACGTGCGCACCACGAGCTCGCCGACGAACCAGAAGCCGAGCAGCCACAGCAGGCCGTCGAGGAAGACCACCGACGCGGGGCGTGGGGGCCGGGCGCGGGAGGTCATGGCGAGGAATTGAAGCAGGAGCGGACGCGGTACCGTGCAGAGGTGCCGTCCACGACTCCCGCACGACCGACGCCGAAGAAGCGCCGGCACCTGATCGACTTCGACAACCCGCCGCAGGCCGCGCCGCCGAAGGTCGCCGAGGAGCGCCTCACCAGCGTGCAGCAGTGGGTCATGTCGGTGCTCATCGTCACCACCGCGCTGCACCTCTCGGGCGGCCTCGTCGTGGCCGCCCTCGCGATCGACGGCCACCTGGCCTCGCGCGTCGGCCTCGTCGTCATCGCCGCGATCGTCGGCGTGCTCGGCATGGCCTGCGGGCTCCTCGTGCACCGGCGCTCGCCGCTGCACTGGCTGCTGGTGCTCGGCCTGCTGCCGGCCGCCATCGGCAGCATCTGGATCTTCTGACCCGTCAGGTCCGACCCGCCCGCCCCACTCCCCGTCGGTGACACGCCACGAGGTGGGTGTCGACGAGACCCGTCGCCTCCATGAGGGCGTGCATGGTGGTCGGCCCGACGAAGGTCAGCCCCCGCTTCTTGAGCGCCTTGCTGAGCGCCAGCGATCCCGGCGACGTGGTCGGCACCTCGGCGACCACCCGCGGCGCGGGCTGCTCCGGCGGACGGAACGACTCCAGCAGGTCGGCGAACGCCTCCGGGCCCTCCTCCCGCATCGCCAGCACGGCCCCCGCGTTCACGATCGTCGCGTCGACCTTCGCGCGGTTGCGCACGATCCGGGCGTCGGCCAGGAGCGCCGCGCGTTCCTCGTCGCCGTACGCCGCGACCCGCACCACGTCGAACCCCGCGAAGACCTCCCGGAAGGCCGGACGCTTGGCGAGGATCGTCGCCCACGACAGCCCCGACTGGAACGCCTCGAGCGTGAGGCGCTCGAAGTAGGCCGTCTCCCGCTCGACGCCGCGGCCCGCGACGGGAACGCCCCACTCCGTGTCGTGGTAGTCCCGCATCGGTCCCGGTCGCGCGGCCCACGGGCAGCGGGCCACGCCGTCGTCGCCCCGGACGGCGTCCCCCAGGGGGAGGGTCACCGCCGCTCGCGCAGCCGCGCGTTGGGCAGCACGGGGGCGGGGATCGGCGGGAGGTGGTCGCCGACCACGATCCCGAAGCGACCGTCCGCGACGTCCTGCGAGTCCTCCACCACCGTGTCCGTGCCGGCCGTGACCTGCGCCTGCCACGCCTCGCGGTAGGCGACGACCTCCTCGTGGGTGCGCCCCACGAAGTTCCACCACATGACGATGGCCTCGCCGAAGGGCGGCCCGCCGAGCAGCAGCACCCGGGCACCCTCCCCGCCGGCGACGAGCGTGAGCGTGAGGTGCTCGGGCGCGACGTACGCCAGGTCGCTGCGCCCCGCCGCCACCCCCTCGACGGTGACGTCACCGAGGTCGACGAGCACCCCGTGCTCGTAGGTCGCGTCGACGTCGAGCGTCACGCTGGCGCCCGGCTCCAGCACGAGCTCGGCACCGAGCAGCGGCGTGAAGGTCGCCACCGGCGACGTCGAGCCCAGCAGGCTGCCGAGGAAGACACGTGCCTCCACCCCGGGCGCGTGCACGGTCGGCGGCGCGTGGTGCTCGAAGGCGGCCGCCGTGTCGCGGTGCGCGTCGGGCAGCGCGACCCACAGCTGCGCCCCGTGCAGCTCCGTCGTGCCCGGCGTGGACACCTCGGAGTGGCTGATCCCGTGGCCCGCCGTCATCAGGTTGACCTCGCCCGGGCGCACCATCGCGTGGGACCCCACCGAGTCGCGGTGCTCGATCTCGCCGGTGAACAGCCAGGACACGGTCTGCAGCCCCGTGTGCGGGTGGGGCGCGACCTTCATGCCGCCGGACTCGGCGACGAGGTCGGGCCCGTAGTGGTCGACGAAGCACCACGCCCCGATCAGCGAGCGCTCCCGCTGCGGGAGCGTGCGCCGCACCAGCATCGCGCGCGGACCGCCCAGCGGCACGTCACGCGGCTCGAGGATCTCCACGCCACCACCCGCAGCGTCGCCCGCCCGGCACTCGACCTCGTCCGGACGTGTCTCCGTGTTGCTCATGGGGCCATCCTGCCGCCGACCACCGACAATCGCACCCGACTCGTCCCCAGCCCCCACCCGACACCCCGGTTCCACCGGCACGGCGCCGACCGTTCACCCGGCCCCGGCAGCCTCTGCCCGCGTGCGCATCGCTCAGCTCGCCAACTTCATCGGCCCGGCCTCGGGAGGGATGAAGACCGCCGTCCAGGCGCTCGCGGAGGGGTACGTCGCGGCCGGCGCCGCCCGGCTCCTCGTCGTACCCGGCCCCGCGGACGCCCGCTACACCACACCTCTGGGCGGCGTGGTCCAGCTCCGCGCGCCCCGGGTGGGCGCGAGCTACCGCCTCATCGTGGAGCCGTGGCGGGTCATCGACGCCCTCGAGGAGTTCGGTCCCACGGCGATCGAGGTCAACGACAAGTCGACGCTCCTGCCCGTCACGCGGTGGGCGCGGCGCAACGGGGTCGCCTCCGTGCTGTTCTCCCACGAGCGGCTCGACCACATGCTCGCGATGCGCATGGGTCTCGACGCGAGCGTCAAGACGACCATCGGCCTCTACAACAAGATCCTCGTGCGGCAGTTCGACACCGTCGTCGTCACGTCGGGGTTCGCGCGGGCCGAGTTCCGCCTCCCGGCCGCCGCCGCCGGCTGCCCACTGGTGCGGGTGCCGCTGGGCGTCGACCTCGCGACGTTCCGCCCCGCACCGGCGTCCGTGGTGCGCCACGACGGCCCGCTCCGCCTCGTCCACGTCGGCCGGCTCTCGCGGGAGAAGTCGCCCCACCTCGCCGTCGCGACGGCCGTCGAGCTGCACCGCCGGGGCGTCGACGTGCAGCTCGACGTGTACGGCGACGGCCCCCACCTCGACGAGCTCCGGGCCATCGCGGGCCGGGCGCCCGTGACCTTCCACGGGCACGTCGCCGGTCGTGCGGAGCTCGCCTCCCGCGTCGCCTCCGCCGACGTGGCGCTCTCGGTCTGCCCCGGCGAGACGTTCGGCCTCGCCGTGCTCGAGTCGCTCGCCTGCGGCACCCCCGTCGTCACGGCGTCGAGCGGCGGTGCCCGGGAGCTCGTCGACGAGCAGTCGGGGGCCTGGGCCCCGCCGCGCCCGTCCGCCCTCGCCGAGGCCGTGCTCGCCGTGGCCGCGCGGCCCGAGGCGCAGCGGCGGCGGGCGGCCCGGGCGCGGGCCGAGCAGTTCCCGTGGAGCGCCACCGTCGACCGCATGCTCGCGGTGCACGACCGGCTCGGCAGTCGTGCCCCGCGGGCCCTCGTGGCCTGAGGGCGGAGGCGGGCACCGGCGTCCCGGTGCGCCGCACGACATGAGGCGCTCGTCAGCCGCCGGCGGTCGTGGTGTTGATCGCCTCGGTCGTCGATCGGAGTCCGACTCCGCGTCGCCCTTCACCACGAGCGCCTGAACCGGGCAGCGCACAGGCGTCGCACCGACCCGAGTGGCGCTCGGACGACGTGCCCCGACCGGGTTCCGAACGACCGCTGGTGGCACAGGGCCTGCGGCTGGCGATTCCACCAGAAGTCGGCGACAGCAGGATCTCAGCGAAACCCGCATCGACCTGGAACCCACGGTTCCATCGTCAGCGTCCTCGTACGACGACGTGTCGATGGAGATGACCCGTCGCCGTGCAGCACGACCGAAGTCACCCGACATCGTGCCTGTCGACGTCTGGTTCACCTGAGAGGCAGGCAGTCACATGAGACGAACGATTCACAGCACAGCCGTCGTCGCCATCCTGTTGCTGAGCGGCTGTGGCGTCGACTCCTCCGTGGTCCGGGGCCAGGCGCTGTGGGACTACGAGCCGTCGCCCACCCTGACAGCCGACATCGACCGGTGGGACGTGGCGGTCAGCGGGAAGGTGCGCAGCTGGTCGCCCGGTCGTTCCATCCATGACGACGGAACGGTGGCCCACTGGGCGGTCCTGGCGGTAGACGTCGAGGACGCGGCCAAGGTCGTCGACGAGTCGCAGCGCGAGGCCGTCTACTTCTCGGTTCTCCTCGGTCACGACCTGCTCGAGCCCGACAAGGAGTCAGCGGCCGAGACCCGGGCTTCGCGGCTCGCGGAGTTCGAGGAAGCGGTGCCAGCTGGCACGCGCATCATCGGCATCGGTCCCATGGAGAACAACTCCCCGGAGCAGTACTCCGCAACGGTGCGGGTCGAGCAGCCAGCCGAAGACCCCACAGGGGGCGCACCGCTCGTCGCGCTGAGCACCCAGGGCGGCATCCTCGAGACAGGTACCGGCGGCTTCGACGCGATGCGCGCGGAAGTCGTGGACCTCGCCTCGTGGGCGGCCCACGCGGCTCAGCTCGCGGTAACGACGCCAGGGCCCACAACGCGAGCGGCAGCTTTGACAACCTCGCCGCAGAGCTGGCCCAGTACAAGCCGCAGTGACCTGATCGAGAGGTCAAGAACAAGCGGTGGGCCATGGAGCGATCAGGCCACGCCGCAGGCAACTCATGAGACCGGGAAGAGACTGCAGGTCGCTTCCCCGGTCTCCCTTCTTTTCTCCGCTAGCAGCGTCTTCGGCACAGACGCAGTCCTCATCGCGCGGCAACTGGTGCGACCGAGGCACGAACCCTCCGTTCGATCACGACGGCTCAGAGCCGCCGTGCGCGGAGAACACCAGTTCCGCTCACGAACGAAGTCCACCTGCTCTAACAGAGAAGGGCCGTTGGTGACCCCCGATCGCCGGCCGGGATGGATTGGGACTGGCACGCCTGCAAGCTGGGCCAGCTGGTTCGCGAACTGGCGCCAAGAGAAGTGACGAGCGGCGCTCACCCTGGCTTACGGCCAGGGTGGGCGCCGCATCGGCTCGACGCACTCACGTGGCGTCCGCGGGCCTAAAGACTCCAGCCGGGGGTGAACTCGTTGAGGCGCGCGATGAGGTCCTGGTGGGAGATGATGCCCACTCGTCGGTAGCAGTTGCCTGCCCAGCCGTCGTTGTGGGTGTCGCAGGGCACCGTGCCCTGAGCGTCCGAGGCGACCGAGATGAGACCGCCGACGTACAGACGGTCATCATCCTGAATGATCAGCGGGCCCCCACTGTCACCGTGCGTCGCCATGCCGTGAGTCGACGTATTGCCTTGCACGAACGTGATCCAGCAGGTCTCTGTGCACGCACTACGGTTCCCTGGGGGGACGTTCTCGCGGGCGACGATGGATCCGATGTGCTCCCCGGACTGCGCCCCGTTCGTCGCTACGCCCATGCCGACCACAGTGCCGCTGAAGGCGCCGCTCACTGCCTTCTCGGACTGCGAGAAGATGCCGCCGCGGAAGATCCAGTGCGTCAGGTTGTGGCCCGTGGCCATGGTGGCGATGTCGTAGTCGGAGAATGGGGTGGTGTTGCCCGAGTTGGTTCCTGGGTAGAGACCGAGGTTCCCGTCCGACTGGTAAGCGGTGTCGCGCTCCCCGGCGCCGGTTACGCAGTGGGCAGCGGTCATCATGCGGAACCGAACGACTCCGCCGCTGCTGGTGTTGCGGACGGCGTATCCGGTGGAGCAGTGCATGAATCCGACTGGTTCCCCTCCGAACCTGAATGAAGCACCGCCGTTCAGCGGGGGGGCGTCCGTGTGGCGGTTGTCGAGGGGGACGAGCCCGGGCGCGCCGGTGTCGTCAACGAGGATGATGTCCGTCCCGAGTTCCCGGGCGACGGCGGGACCATCGACCGTTCCCTCATACCGCACGACGACCGCTGAGCCGTCTCGTCGGTGGGCCAGGCCCGTGATCGCGGGGTACTTCTCGTACGGGAAGGAGTTGATGATTGACTCGAGGGTGGGCCGGTCGTTTTTCGCGTCCGAGATCTCGACCTTGACTTCGGGCAGCTCGGCAGCGATCTTGGCCAGCGCTTCTTCGGGCGCGGCCTTGTCCACCCAGAAGAGACGCAGGGTCATTTCGGTCTGGTCGAAGGATGATCCGGCGAATCCGCGGGGGATCGGCTGACTTCCGGTTCCGTCGGTGATGGTGGAAACACCGACGATGTCGAGGGCTTCGAGCAGCAGTTGACTGCGGCGGTCGAACTCCTCCTCGCCAAGGGCTTCGTACTCGGCGTCGGTGTTGAGGTACTCGTTCAACCCCATGGCGGTGTCCCAGTCGGGGGCCTTGTCGACCTGAAACTGCGTCTCGCTTCGCGTGTCGGTCTCGGCACTCGCTGTCTGGCTGGTCGCTAGCGATAGGCCTCCGGCAATGAGTACCAGCAGCGCACTTACTGATCGGATTTTCACGTTGACTGACCCCCTGTGTGGTGTGCGCGTGACGCTATAGAGACGTCGTTTTCAAGTCCACGTGGTCTAGTCCTTACAAGATTCTGTAGCAACGTGTCATCGCGCCACCCACCTCGCGCGTCTATATGGGTGTAAGGGTCACCGACAGAGGGAGGGCACCCCGTGCAGTTCCACTCCGCGAGCCTCGAGGACGGCATCACATGACGGAAGCGTCGTTCGAGGAGTTCATAGCTGCTTCGCAGCCGCGGCTGACGGCGCTGGCGCGGTCGATCTCGCGGGAGACGGCTGCGGCGGATGACCTGGTCCAGGGCGTCATGGAGCAGATGTGGATTGTCTGGCAGAAAGACCGACCGGTGAACCCTCACAGCTACGCGAGGACGGCGCTGGTTCGGCGCCACATCAGCTCCCAGCGCCGCGCCCATCGTCGCCGCGAGGTCCTCGGAATGGACCCCACCGACGTACCGGCCCCCAGCAGCTTTGACGCCGCGACCAGCGACCGGTGGATGCTCGTCGATGCCCTCAGGAGGCTCCCCCCGCGTCAACGCGAAGTCGTCGTCCTGCGCTACTTCGAAGACCTGACGATCGAGGAGGTCGCCGACCTCCTCGGCATCTCCCAAGGAGCCGTCAAGCGGCACGCCCATCGAGGCGTTGCCCGACTGCGGACAATCCTCGCCCCCGCCCCCGCCCCCACCCCCGCCCCCGAGTCACGATCCGCCTCCCCCCAGTTCCGCTTCTCACCGTGAAGGACCTGCGATGACCATCCGTCAGCCGTCCACGCGCCGCGACGACCCCGACACCTCGTTCCTCGCCCCCTACCAGGCGACGTACCGCAGCAACGCTGTCTGGGGACCCGAACCTGCACCCCGTCGGTTCACGTCGAGGCCCGCCACCACAGGACGCAGCCTCAGCCCCTGGCTCGCAATCCCGGTCGCGGCCGCCGCCGTCGTGGGCATCGCCGTGGCAGCGCCCCTGGCGTTCGATCGCACCGGAGATTCCCCCAGCGGAGCGGCCACCGCCGGCGCCTCGGTCGATGCATCCACTGAGCAGGCCCTGCTGTCCGAGGCTTACGCCGCACTCGACCCCTTCAACAGGGTGCCGGCCGACTTCGATGTGCTCATCACCTCCGACGGTGAGGCCCTGAACTTCTCGTTCCGCTACTGGATGCCCACCGACGAAGCCGACTACGCGCCAGTCCACGAGGCAGCCCTCGCGTTCGCCGCAGAGCATGGCCTCCAGGGGGCCATCTCCGAGATGATCCCCGCCGACGGCTGGGGATCGGACGCCGCGTCCGCCCTCCGACAGACGCGATCCACGATTGACACCCTCTACGCCTCGAGTCCCGAAGCGGGTTACTCCGCCTCGTCCCAGTTCGACCTCGTCGACGACGGCCCGTGGATCCTGGTCTGGCGCACCACGCCGATCGCGGACATCGACGAAGCCGCCGAGAGCGCGGCCGCAGCAGCAGGCATCAAACTCCAGATCCTCGACGCGCAGTGGACCCAGACCCAGCTCGAGGGATACCTCGAGGAGAACGTCGGAGAAGACCTAGGGGGATTCACGATCACCGGGAACAAGATGACCCCCTCCGGGGTGATCCTTTGGGTCGACGGGGACCTCGCAACAGCGCAGAGCACTTTCGCCGAGACCCCCATCGTCCTCGCCATCCGGCCTGCGTCTGAACAAGGCTCGAACGTGCCGCTCTAGTATCCGGTCGCCGAGTCACGTGCTGAGCGCTTTCAATCAAACCCCGCGGCTGCGGGGTTGTGGCCGGCGGCCAGTCCACTGCGGTTTGGTACAAGAACAGCGCCCACCAGCGCGTTGCGATCGGGACGCGGGGCGGCGGTAGCACCACCTTCACTCGCGATCTGCGGCTCCTCAGCGTCGTTCGCGACTGACCACTGGGGGCGCCCAGCGCCGCGCCCCCAGCTCAGCGGGACAGGGGAGGAGTCGTGAGATTCCTCCCCTGTTCGCGCTTCCGCCAGCGTCTCTCGTTCCCGGCACTAGCCCGGCGCTGCTCGTCGACCCGACTAGCTTAGTGGCCTGAGTGCCACGGTTCGCTCGGTCACCGACCGAGCGGAGTTTCACCGTCCCTCCCGCGGGGCACGACCGGCGCCATGAGCTTCGACGTGGACACGACTGCCCTGCGCAGCGTGGCCGACGACCTGCACGCCATGGCGGCGGCGATCCCGTCCGCCCTCACCTACGCCGAGACCCACGTGCGGGCGCCCACGGGAGGCGTCACCTTCGACAACATCGTCGCGGAGCTGGACCGGGCGCGGGAGGACCTGCGCGCGGCGTACGCCCCCGACGGCCCCGTACAGTCCTACCTCCAGGGCGCGGGCGACGCGCTCGCCGCGAACGCCGACGACTACGACGCGACCGACGTCGCCCAGCGGGCGACCTACGACGCGCTGCTGGGCCAGATCGCCACCCCGGTCGACCCGGCGGAGGCCTTCGACCCCGACGGCGAGACCGCGGGCATCACGACCGCGGAGCTGACCGCCGAGCTGGCCGAGCCGGGCGACTTCTTCGAGGGCCTCGACGTCTGGCACGACATCCTCGACAACACCAGCTACGTCGTCAGCCTCACCTGGGCCATCGACGCGCTCCTCCAGATCCCGCTGTTCGCGCACATGCCCGACCCCACCCAGAGCCTCCGCGACACCTTCGACGGCGACTGGACGACGATCGGCACCGCGGCGCTGTCGCTGGCGGAGCTCAAGGACTTCTTCGAGCGCGCCGAGGCCGAGGTCGCCGCCTCCGTGCTCGCCGTCCAGCCGAGCTGGTCGGGCAACGCCGCCGACGCGGCGTTCGCCTCCTTCGCCGGGTTCTGCGAGGTGCTCGCCTCCCACCAGAGCGACCTGGGGCGCACGAGCCAGGGCTTCAACGGCTTCGCGATGGGCATGCGGATGCTCACCGACGCCCTCTGCAGCCTCATCGACTGGCTGTTCGGGGTGTTCATCGAGTGGATCGGCTTCGACCCGGCGGACATCCTCCAGGCCATCCGGCGCGGCTCGAGCCAGATCCTCAAGTGGGTCACCGCCGTGGCGAAGGCGATCGACCTCATCTTCCTCATCATCGACCTGCTGTTCGCCCTCGTGGCGGTCTTCCCGCTCACCCTGGGCCAGATCAACACCTACCCCGGGCTGGCCGTCCCCCACGGTGAGGCGACGACGTTCACCCCCTCCGACGTGGACGGCCCGTGACGCGCCCCGACGACGGGTGGCGCAGCCCGCGGGCCGACCGGCTCCCCGCCCGGGCCACGTCGGTGCCGGCCCCACCCCGCACCACGGTCGGGGCGGTGAACGACCACATCGAGTCCCACCTCCCCCGGGCCCTCTCCGCCTTCCGGGCCGAGGCCGACCGGCTGCCGCCGTTCGCCTCGGGTCTCCCCGGGGCGCCCCGGCGCCAGCTCGACCCCGTCGCGGAGGTGCTGCGGCGCACCGACGACAGGGAGCTGCACGCGCTCGCCGCCGCCGTACGCCGCGGGGAGGCCGACGAGCGCGAGCTGCGCCGCCACCCCGTCTTCGTGCGCACGATGCGTCAGGTGACGGCCGAGCGGCTGGCGGCCTACGAGGGCCTCGAGGTGCCGACGCCGCCCTACCAGGCTCCGCCCCCGCACCGTCGCCCTCGCTAGCCTCGGGACCATGACCGCGCCTGCCCTCACCCGACTCGTCACGCTCGTCGTCACCCCCGACGCCGGCCCGGCGGACCTCCCCGGGGACCTGCCCGACGTCGTCGGCGCCGTCGCCGTCGACGACCTGCTGCTGCCGACGGTCCGGGACCACGCGCCCGGGCTGCCCGTCACGGTGGTCGGCACCGGGGGCGCCGCCCAGGTCGCCGGTCCGCTCGGCCTGGCGGCCCGCGCCGGCCTCGTCCTCGCGGGGGTGCGCACGACGCTGCGCGACGCCGCCGACCCGGCGGGCAACGTGCGGCGCGTGCTCGCCGCGCTCGACCCCCTGCGCGACGACGGCACGCTCCCCGACGACGTGCCCGTGACCGTGGTGCTCCCCACCGGCGTGGGCGGGTACGGCGCGGAGGCCGCCCTCGACGAGATCGGGAACGCCGACCTGGTCGTGGGCCTCGACGCCACCCGGCCGGAGGTCTGGACGGCCCTGGTCGACGCCGCGCTCGACCGTGAGGTCGCCACGGAGACCGTGCGCGGCGACCGGGACCCCGTCGCCGTGCTCGCTGCCGTGCGGGCCTGCCTCGACGGCGAGCCCGACCTGGCTGCCCGGCTCCTCACCGGGGACGCCGCCGACGCCTGGGCCGCGTTCGACGCCGCCACCCTCGAGCGCACGCGGCGCTGGTGCCGTCGCGTCGACGTACCGGCGCAGCGCCTCGACGAGCGGGCCGCGGCCTGCGCTGCGCTCGCCGACTGAGGACCGTCAGAACGCCGCCTGCGGGTCGAGGCCCGTCCGCAGGCGCCACGCGGTCAGCGCCAGGGCGAGCCCGGCACGGTGCCCCGGGTCGTCGAGCCGCACCCCGAGCAGGCGCTCGATCCGCTCGAGCCGGCCGTAGAGCGACTGCCGCCGGATGCCGAGCGCCTGCGCGGTCGTGGCCTTGCTGAGCCCGTGGCCGAGGTAGGCGTCGAGGGTGCGGAGGAGCGCGGACCCGTGGGCGCGGTCGGCGTCGACGAGCGGGCCGATCTGCTCGACGACGAAGTCGGAGAGGGCCTGCGCCTCGGTCGCGCCGGTGAGGAGCCGCTGCACGCCGAGGTCGCGGGCGAGCACGACCCCGCCGGGACCGCCGTGCCGACGGGCCAGGCGCACCAGGTCCCGCGCGTCCTCGAGGCGGACGGCGAGGCTGCTGGGGTCGGGGTCGGGCGTCGTGAGCGCGACGAGCACGTCCGCCCCGGGATCGAGGTGGTCGGCCAGCCGCTCCACCAGGTCGGCGAGCCGGCGCCGGAGGACGCTGGTGTCGCCGCCCGGGGCGAGCCGCACGACGCCGACGACGTGGGTGCCGAGCACGCCCGGCACCACCGCGACCGCCCCGGCGCAGGACCGGAGGGCGGCGAGCAGGTCGGTGGGCGCCACCGCGGGTCCCGCGTCGAGCGCGAGCGCCGCGAGCGGGTCGCCGGGCGCGACGCGCAGCCCGGCGTGGCCGAGCCGGCCCAGCACCTCGGCCGTGGAGACCAGCGCACCGGCGTGGAGGTCGCTGACGAGGGCCTGCTCGACCGACGCGTGGCCCCCGACGTCGGCGTGCCGGCCCAGCTCGAGGGCGACGGCGACCGCTGCCTCCTCCGCCGTCCGGCGGCGGTGCTCGTCCTCCTCCGCCCGCAGCACGAGCACGGCCCGCACGCTCCGGGGCCCGGCCACCGGCACCGTCGTCGTCGCGTCGGGGGCGGAGACCGTGCGGATGCGGCTGCGCTCCACCAGCCGCCCCGCGAGGTCGTGGAGCTCGACCTGGCAGCCGGCGGCCCGGGCCACCTCGTCGAGGAGCGCCGGCAGGCCCGCTGCCCGCACGACGAGGTCCACGAACCGCCGCGCCACCGACTCCCCGCCACCCGGCGTCGTGCGGCGCCGCACGACGAGCTCGTGGAAGTCCTCCACGTGCCGCTCGAAGGGCACGACGCTGCCGGCGCCGAGCACGAGCAGCACGAGCCCGCGCTCCGCGGCCCGGCGCTCGAGCGGCGCCGGCACGTCGAGGAGGGAGCGGCCGAGCTCGAGGCCGAGGGCGACGCACCCGGCGGCGACGAGCTCGTCGACGTACGCCGCGAGCTGCGCGTCGCTGCGGCCGTGGAGTCCCAGCCCGGTGGTGAGCAGCAGCTCGCCGCCCTCGAGGAGGCCACCCATCTCGTACACCTCCGAGGAGTGCACCCAGCGCACCTGCGCCGCCGCGACGTCGCCGCACCGCACCTCGGGAGCGGCGGCCAGGAACGACGGCAGCCGCAGCACCTCCTGCAACGGGACCACCCGTCGTACCCCCTTCCGCTGGATCGACCGGACAGACCGTCCACCATGCCACCCTGCAGGGGTGACGCTCCGTCCCTTGGGGTACGGCGCCCCATCCCACCAGCATGTGTGCTGCATCACAAGCCCCGACCGGGCGGGACGGCCCGGCACGCAGAGGACGAGGTGGACCGTGGACGACGACCGGCAGTTCCTGAAGCACGCGATCGCGGAAGCCCGCACCGGCTGGGAGGAGGGCGGTGTGCCCATCGGCGCGGCGCTCGTGCACCGCGGCGAGCTGCTCGCCACCGGACGCAACCGCCGGGTGCAGCTGGGCAGCGCGATCCGCCACGGCGAGACCGACTGCCTCGAGAACGCGGGTCGCCAGCCTGCTCGCGTCTACCGCGAGAGCGTGCTCTACACGACCCTCTCCCCCTGCTACATGTGCGCCGGCACGGCGGTGCTCTACGGCATCCCGCGGATCGTCGTCGGCGAGAACCGGAGCTTCCAGGCCTCCGAGGACTGGCTGCGCTCCCACGGCATCACCGTCGACGTCGTCGACGACGACGAGTGCCGCGAGCTGATGGAGCGCATGATGCGCGAGCGCCCCGAGGTGTGGGCCGAGGACATCGGCGAGGAGGCGTGAGCGCCGGGCTCGAGGAGGGCACGGACGCCGCCGCACCGGTCGTCGACCCCGACTACCCCGTCACGCCGGTCCCGCTCCACGCCCGCAAGTCGTTCTTCTCGCTGGCGGTCGTGCTGCTCGGGTTCACCGTCTTCACGCCGACGATGCTCGCCGGCGCCGCGCTCGGCAACGCGTTCCGGCTCGACGGCCTCCTCGGCGTCATCCTCCTGGGGTCCGTGATCCTGGGCGCGTACGTCGCCGTGCTCGGCTGGATCGGCGCCCGCACCGGCCTCACCACCGTCGTGATGGCGCGCTACGTGCTGGGCACCTCGGGCTCGCGCTTCGCCTCCTTGCTGCTCGGCGGCACGCAGGTGGGCTGGTACGGCGTCATCATCGGCACCGTCGGCGCGCTCACCGCCCAGGCGTTCGGGTGGGAGTCCTACGCCGCCGAGGCGACCGTCATGGTCCTCGCCAGCGCGCTCATGTGCCTGACGGCCTGCTACGGCTACCGCGGCATGTACTGGGTCTCGCTGGTCTCCACGCCGCTCATCCTCGTGCTGGCGCTGTGGGTGCTGCAGCGCTCGCTCGACGAGGTCGGCGGCTGGGGCGGCCTGGCCGACGTCGAGCCGGGCGGCACGATGACGCTCGCCGTCGCCGTGACGACCGTGGTCGGCACCTTCGTGTCCGCGGGCACGCAGACCCCGAACTGGACCCGCTTCGCGCGTCGCGGCCGGCACGCCGTGCTCGCCTGCTGCATCGGCTTCCTCATCGGCAACGGCCTCATGATCTTCTTCGGCGCGGTCGGGGCGATGACGTTCGGCGAGGGCGACTTCGTGCTCGTGCTGTACCAGCTCGGGCTCGTCGGTTGGGGGCTCTTCCTGCTCTTCGGCAACCTGTGGAAGTCGAACGCGGACACGGCCTACGCCTTCGGCGTCGCTGGCGCCGCCATGTTCGACAAGCCGAGCAAGATCCCGTTCGTCGTCGGCGGCTCGGTGATCGGCACCGCGCTGGCGCTGCTGGGCGTGCACGAGCACCTGGTCGACTACCTGGTGCTGCTCGGGATCTTCGTGCCGCCGCTCGGCGGGGTCATCATCGGCGACTACCTCGGCCGCTGGCGGGCGGGCATGCCGGAGGGTGCCGCGCTGCCGCGGGTCGACCTCCCGGTGCTCGGCTGCTACGTCGTGGCCAGCGCGCTGGCCTGGGGCTCCGACCACCTGGGCATCGGCATCCCGCCGGTGGTCGGCATCCTCGCGGCCGCCGCCCTCGCGTACGCCGTGGGTCGGGCCCGCGTCACGCGCGGGGCAGCTCGACGCTGAAGCACGAGCCGCGGCCGAGCTCGGAGGCGACCTCGACCCGGCCACCGAGCCGCTCCACCAGCCTCCGCACGATCGTCAGCCCGAGTCCCGACCCGGACTGCTCGAGCGCGGCGGGGTTGGTGGAGCGGAAGAACTCGGTGAACAGGTGGCGCTGGTCGGTGTCGCTGATGCCGATGCCGGTGTCGTGCACCTCGATCCGCACGTGATCGGCGTCGGCGACGACCGCGACGCGCACCGTGCCGCCGTGCGGCGTGTACTTCACGGCGTTGCCGACGAGGTTGGAGAGCACGTGGCCGAGGTCCGTCGGGTCGGCGAGCGCGAGCGGTGCGTCGTCTGGGACGTCGAGCCCGAGGGCGATGGACTTCGCGGCGGCGGTGACCGCCACCGCCTCGACGGCCCACCGGGCGGCGGTCGCCACGTCGCACGGCGTGGACACCGCCGCCCGCGGTGACTGCGCCTGGGTGACGACGAGCAGGTTGTCGATGGTGCTGCCCATGAGGTCGACACCCCGGCGGATGTAGGCGGCCGCGTCGAGGTCGCCCTCGGCGGGCTCCGGCATGAGGTCGAGCGCCGCCGAGATGGTGGTGAGCGGTGTCCGCAGCTCGTGGGCGAGCGTCGTGATCATGCGCCCGCGGTACTGCTCCAGCCGGCGCAGCTCGTCGGCCGCCCGGCGCTCGAGGTGCCGGGCGCGGGCCGCGAGCACGACCTGGCCGAGGTCGTGGCCGAGGTCGAGCGCCGTCGCGCGCTCCGCGTCCGACCACGGCGGGTCCTCCGCACCGCGGAACACCCCGAACACCCCCAGGCAGGTCTCGCCGGCCCCGACGGGCGCCAGCAGCGCCCGGGAGAGCCCGATCCGCGCCAGGTCGACGATCCAGCCGCCGAGCAGCAGGTGGGCGTAGCGGTCGTCGGCGAGCTCCTCGACGCGGTCGAGGTCGTCGGCCGCGAGCGACCAGGTCTCCTGCGTGCGCCAGCAGGCCTCCATGATCCGCCGGAAGGTCGGCTGCAGGGCGTCGGGCACCGGGGGCAGGCGGGAGGGGATCGCGTGGAGCGCGTCCGTCCCGGGGACCCCCTCGTAGATCCGGGTCTTGACCGCGCTCGCCCCCAGCGCCCGGAGGAGCTCACTCTCGGAGGCGGCGAGCACGGCACCCGGGTCCTCCGCCGCGACCGCCGCACGGACGGCCGCCCGGGCCGCGGTCGCCTGCCGCACCTGCTCGGCGGCGCCGCGGTCGTCCGCACCCGCGCTGTCCTCCGCCCAGAGGAGCGCGTACGCCGCGAGCCCCGGCACCTCCACCACCGAGCCCCCGTCGGGGAGGTCGGCGGGCACGCGCCGTACGACGGCAGCGTCGAGGAGCCGCTCGCGCAGACCGGCCGGGACCGCGCCGCGGGACACCGCGACCCGGGCCCCGCGAGGGTCGTCCGGGTCCTCGACGACGAGGAGCACCCCAGCGCCAGCGTCCATGTCCCCCTCCGGCCCGAGCGTCGTCGCAGCTCCCCCGTCATCGGCGCGGCCGAGCGGGACCTGAGCAGGATCTTGGTGGAGATCGTGGGTCGGCGCAGGGGATCGGGCGGACAGGTCAGGACGCGGGCGAGCGCTCCGCGGGCGCGAGCCAGGACGGCGGCGCGACGATGCGCTCGACGCGGGCGCGGGAGCGGGACGTGGCGAAGAGGAGCGCCACGGTGCCCGTCGCGATCATCGACCCCATGACGATCGCGAGGTAGGCCCCGTGCAGCGAGGAGTCGAGGGGCGCCACGACACCCGCGACGACCGACACGAAGAGCACGCCGAGCGCGCCGAGGCGGTGGAGGCGGAGCGGGGCGAGGAAGGGGACGACCCAGAGGAAGTACCAGAGGTGCACCACGGGACTGAGGAGCACCATCGCGCCCATGACGGCGGCGACCGCGGCGACGGCCCGTTCCTTCCGGCCTGTCGGCCAGCGCAGCGCCACCCAGGCCGCGACGGCGATCGCCGCGACGTTGCCGACGAGGCGGGTGATCTCGAGGAACGTCGCCGGCGGGGTGCCGAGCCCGGTGAGCGTGGCGACGTCGTCGAGCGCGCCACCCACGACCGTGGGCAGCGACAGGGGCGTGTTGACGGTGCCGGGCACCGTCAACGCCTCGATCCAGCCCAGGCCGACCCCCCAGGCGAGGCCGAGCGCGACGAGGCAGGCGACCGAGACCGTCGCGACCGCGGCGAGACGCCGCAGCCGCTGCACCAGCGTCGCGGCGAGGGGCAGGCTCACGAGCGCGACGGCGATGCAGACGAGGCCGCCGGGGGCCTTGACGGCCGCGGCGAGGCCGCCCAGCACCGCCCCGAGCACCCACGACCGCTCGGCGGCCACGACGAGGGCCGCGGCCATCAGCCCCACCATGGTGAGGTCGTTGTGCAGCCCGCCGGCACCGTTCGCGAGCATGAGCGGGGAGGCGCAGACGATGGCGGTCGCGAGCGCCGGGTTCACCCCTGACCAGCCGGCCATCCGGGGCACGGCCCACGCCAGCAGGGCCAGGCCGGCCAGCGCCGCGAGGCGGTGGATGACGACGAGCACCCAGGGGTTGCCCGTCACGGTCGCGGCGAGGTCGCCGATCGCGAGGGGCAGCGGGCCGTACGGCGTCACCGTGCCCATCCACCGCGGGTCGACCGCCTCGACGACGGGGCCGCCGAGCACGTTCGGCCCGTAGAGGTACGGCGACGCGTCGACGTTCGTCATCGTGCCCTGCGCCGCGTAGGACCAGCCGTCGCGGCTGAACAGCGGGGGCGCGAGCAGCAGGGGCGCGCACCAGAGGAGCGTGCAGTAGCGGACGCGGTCGACCGCGTCGGCGGGGTCCGTGCCGTCCCGGGCCACCGCCCGGCACAGCGAGAGCCACGCCGCCCCCAGGAGGCCGAGGCCGAGCATCACGAGGGCGAGACCGAGCATGCGGCCCGCGGTCGTGGCGCGGGCGTCGGCGAGCAGCTCCAGCTGCAGGACCGGCGCGGAGCGCGGGATGGTCGAGACGACGAAGCCCCCCACGAGCACGAGCGACGAGCCGAGCACGCCGCGCGCGATCATGGCGGGGGACAGCACCGGCGCAGGCTAGGCCGACGGTCGCACCCGCTCCCCCACCGATGCTCGACCGGGTGGCGACGAGTGCGTGAACATCCGCGTCACGCCCCCGGCAGCAGCCCCGCCACCAGCGCGTCGACCACGGCGTCGGTGGAGGTCGCGGAGTCGACCGACACCGTGAGCCGGTCGAGCAGCAGCCCGTCCACGGCGTAGTGGAGCAGCGCGATCTCGGCGGCCCCGCCGGGCAGTCCGGCCGCCGCGTTGTAGGCCACGTCGGCCGCGAACCCGGCGGCCAGGGTGGCGCCCATGAGCGCCGCCACCTCGGGCCGACGCGCGGCCTCCAGACGCATCTCGAACCACGCCAGGGCGACCTCCCGCGAGGCCGTCATGCGTGCGACCACGTAGCGCAGGTGCGCGGCGTAGGACGCGTGGTCGGGCGGCTCCGCGCGCAGCCGGGCCACCACGGCGGGGTCGGGCGCGATCCGCTCCCCGATCCGCGCGACGACGCCGGCGAGCAGGTCGGCCCGCGAGCGGAAGTAGTTGGACGTCGTGCCCGCCGGTTCGTCGGCCCGGCGGTCGACCGCGCGGTGGGTGAGGCCGCGCGACCCCTCCTCGGCCAGCACCCCGATCGCCGCGTCGGCGAGCCGGGCGCGTCGCTCCTCGTTCCGTGCCACGGCCGCAGCCTAGCCCAACCACGACAGATGTAGTAGTTTGCCTCGGACCACTACATCCGTCGTACATCTCGGAGGTCCCCGTGCGCGCGCTCACCTACTACGTCGCCGTCTCGCTCGACGGCCGGATCGCCGGCCCCGACGACGACTACTCCGCGTTCCCCGTCGAGGGCGACCACATCGCGATGATCCTCCGCGACTACCGCGACACCCTGCCCGGCGCCGCGCTCGCAGCCCTCGGCCTCGCGGCCGACCGCGCGCGCTTTGACACGGTGCTCATGGGGTGGAACACGTACGCCGCGGGCTTCGCCCACACCCGCGACCCGTACCCGCACCTGCGCCAGGTCGTCTTCTCGCGCTCGCGCACGCAGGCCGACGCCGCGCCGGGCGTCACGGTCACCGACGAGGACCCGGTCCGCGTCGTACGGCGGCTCAAGGAGGAGGACGGCAGCGGGATCTGGCTCTGCGGGGGCGGGGTGCTCGCCGCCGCCCTCGCCGACGAGATCGACCACCTCGTGCTCAAGGTCAACCCGCTCGTCCTCGGCGAGGGGCCCAGCCTGTTCGCCGGGCCGTACGCGCCGCGCCACCTCCGACTGACGCGAGCCACGCCGTACGGCTCCGGTGTCGTCGTCACGGAGCACGCCCGCGCGTGAGAGGGTCGGCCCCGGAAGGCGCCCGGGGAGGGTCGCTGGAGAGGGAGCTGATGCGTCGACGGGTCGCGGGGACGGTCACGGCACTGGCGGGGCTCGCCCTGCTCGCGGGGTGCAGCGACGAGGTCCCCGACTTCACCCCGACCCAGGTCGCGGACGCCGTGGCGGAGCAGGTCGGCCGGTCGACGACCACCCCGCCCTCGCCGATCTCGTGCGGTGGCCTCGAGCCGGAGGTGGACGCCCGCACGACGTGCACCTACGTGCTCGAGGACCGCACCCAGGACGCCGACGTCGTCGTCTCGGCCGTCGACGGCACCGAGGTGGAGTTCCGCGTCGACCCGGTCCGCACCTACCTGACGACGACCCAGCTGACACCCCTGGTGGCGCAGGAGCTGACCGACGAGGGCAGCACCGGGGAGGTGACCTGCCTCGACGACCTCGACCTCGAGCTGGGGATCCGCGTCTACTGCACGCAGACCACCGAGGCCGGCCCGGTCGACCTCGCCGTCACCGCGCGCAGCGGGGCCGCCGACCCGGTGAGCCTCGAGATCGCGCTCGACGACCGCGACGCCAGCCAGAACGGGCAGTGACCCTATCCTCTGATCCATGAGCATTGATTCCCAGAAGATCGTCCTCGTCGACGGTGCGCGCACCCCGGTCGGCAGCTTCGGCGGTGTGTTCAAGGACGTCCCCGCCCACGAGCTCGGGGCACAGGCGACGACCGCCGCGCTGGCTCGGGCCGGCGTGGACGGCGCCGACGTGCAGGAAGTGGTGATGGGCTGCATCGGCCAGGTCGGCCCGGACGCCTACAACGCGCGTCGGGTCGCGGTCACCGCGGGCCTGCCGAAGAACGTCCCGGCCTACACCGTCAACCGGCTCTGCGGCTCGGGCCTGCAGGCCATCTGGTCGGCCGCGATGGAGATGCGCTGGAACGACCTCGACCTCACCCTCGCCGGTGGTGACGAGTCGATGACCCGGATGCCGTTCTACGACTTCGGTGCCCGCAACGGCTACAAGCTCGGCAGCCGCGAGCTGGTCGACGGCACCGTGATGATGCTGACCGACCCGTTCGGCGGCATCCACATGGGTGTGACCGCGGAGAACGTGGCCGCCAAGTACGGCGTCTCCCGCGCCGAGCAGGACGAGTTCGCGTGCGAGTCCCAGCGCCGCGCCGCGACCGACGCCGCGAAGGCCGCGTTCGCCGAGGAGATCACGGCCGTCGAGGTCGGCGGCCGCAAGCCGTTCACCGTCGAGACCGACGAGCACCCCAAGCCCGCCACCACCCTGGAGACCCTCGCCGGGCTGCGCCCGGCGTTCGCCAAGGACGGCACCGTCACCGCCGGCAACGCCTCCGGGATCAACGACGGCGCCGCCGCCGTCGTGCTGGCCTCCGAGCGGGCCGTGGCCGAGCGGGGCCTGACCGGACTGGTGACCCTCGAGGCCGTCACCACCGGCGCGATGGAGCCCGAGCTCATGGGCTACGCCCCCGTGCTCGCACTCAAGGCCCTGTTCGCCAAGACCGGCACCACCCCCGGCGACATCGACGTCGTCGAGTGCAACGAGGCCTTCGCCGCCCAGGCCGTCGCCGTCATCCGCGACGCCGGCCTCGACCCCGAGAAGGTCAACCCCTACGGCGGCGCCATCGCGCTCGGGCACCCCGTCGGCGCCACCGGCGCGATCCTGTCGCTGCGCGTGGCCAAGGAGCTCCACCGCTCCGACAAGGAGCTCGGCATCGTCACCATGTGCATCGGCGGCGGCCAGGCCCTCGCCGCCCTCTTCCGCCGCATCTGAGCCCTTCCCCTCTCCGCCCCCGTGCCATAACCTGACTTATGGACACGGGGGTGGAGAGGAGCGAGGCGTCATGGCGACGGACTACTGGCAGCGCCGGCACGACACGATGGATCCCGAGACGGCGTACGTCGAGATCTACCGCGACCTGAGCCAGCACGAGTTCTGGTGGGACATGGTGCAGTCGCTGAGCTTCGCGCTCTTCCGCACCTACGCCGTGCCCAGCATCGGCGAGCTGCTCGACGCCACGGGCGAGTTCACCGACCGCCGCCAGCAGCGGTACGACGACACCGTGCTCCTGCTGGACGCGCCCCTGGTCCACGGCTTCGAGAGCCCGGAGGGCCGCACGGCGGTGCGGCGGATCAACCAGATGCACCGCGCCTACGACATCAGCAACGACGACATGCGCTACGTGCTGTCGACGTTCGTCGTCGTGCCCAAGCGCTGGATCGACGACTTCGGCCGCCGCCCGCTCTCCGACGTCGAGCTGCGGGCGAGCGTCAACTACTACCGCGCCCTCGGGCGCCACATGGCGATCCGCGACGTGCCCGCGACGTACGACGAGTTCGCCGACCTCATGGACTCCTACGAGGCGGAGCACTTCGCCCCCTCCCCCGGCTCCCGGCGCGTGGCGGACGCGCTCGTCGAGCTGGCGACGACGTTCTACCCACGCCCCTTCGCCGGCGGCGTGCGGCTGTTCGTGCTCGGGATGCTCGACGAGCCCCTGCGGGAGGCGCTGGGCTACGACGACCCCGGACGCCTCGTGCGCCACGGTGCCCGCACGGCGCTGCGTGCCCGGGCGCGCGCGCTGCGGGCCCTGCCCCCGCGGCGACGGCCGAAGCTCGCGCGGGACATGCCGCGGATCCGCAGCTATCCCGGCGGCTTCGACCTCGCCGACCTCGGCACCTTCCCCGCCCGCCCCGCCGGGGGTTGCCCCGTCCCGCACTGAGGGCGCGGCTCGGGCGTCGAGCTTGGTCGAACGGCGCGGCGTGCGCGTCGAGTTGGCTTGCACGGCGCGGTAGGGACGTCGAGATTGGTCGAACGGTGCGGCGTAACCTCTGAGCGAAGCCAGGCCGACCCAGGCCGCACCGCCACACGAAATGTGCGACTGGGGCATCCCCGACCCGGCCCAGCCCGCACCAGCCGCACAGTCTTGGCCCCCACGCTCCGCACCAGCGCTGGCGGCGACCCGGACCGAGCTGGGGAAGCCGTCGACGACCGCCGAGACGCGGCCCCAGCGCGACGTCGTCCACAGCCCGGTACGGCGACTCGTCCTACGTCTCGCAGGACTGTCGGTGGGTGCGGGTTGAGTGGTGGCCATGACGGGGGTCAGCTCTTCTGGTGACGCCGATGGCTTCGAGCCACCGGTGCCGGAGCCCCCTGCCGATTTCCTGGTCGACGAACCGGTCCCGGACTGGTTGGAGCACGCCTTCACCACGGGCGAGTGGCCTGAGGAGGCGACGCTGGGGTGCCGGATCGTGGACCGGGAGGGTCGGTACGACGCGGCTGAGCCCGTCGCGGAGCCCGAGCCTGGGTGGGCGGTGCCGGGCGTCGGCACTGCTGCGGGTGCGGGTGCGGTGGATGTGGGGCATCCGATGTTGGAGGCGATCCGGACAGCGACGGCGGTGCTGGACACCGACGGGCGTACCGGGCTGGGGTGGTTGGGTGCCCCGCAGACCGGTATCGCGCTCGTCGATGCGCACCGGCTGGTCGCACGGGCGTCGGCGCTGGTGGCGGTGTTGGTGCAGCACGCCGAGGACGTCGAGCTGTACCGGGAGAACGGTGCCTCGACCGCGGCGGTGTGGTTGGCGAACGCGACCGCTGCGACGCGTCGCGATGCCTACCGGTTCGCGCGCGTCGGGGCCGCCGTCGTCGAGGAGACGGGGCGGTACCGGACCCACCTCGGCCCCGGCTGCCTGACCGGCGTCGTGGACCTCGAGCAGGCCGACGTCATCGTCAAGGCCCTCGACGCCCTACCCGAAGACCTGCCGGCCGAGGTAGCACTGCGGGCAGAAGAGGTGCTGGTCGGGTACGCCACCGACCACGACGCGAAGGCCCTGCGAGCGCTGGGGAAGAAGATCCTCACCGTCATCGCCCCCGAGATCGGCGAAGCACACGACGCAGCCCTCCTCGAGCGTGAGGAGCGCGAGGCCCGCGCCGCTTCACGGCTCAGCATGGTCTCCGACGGCCTAGGTCGCGTGTGGGGCCGCTTCGTCCTGCCCGAGCTGCACGGCGCGATGCTCCGCAAAGCCCTCGACGCCTACGCCGCACCAAAGCACCTCAACACCAACGAGGACCCCGACCAGCGGTTCGTCACCGGACGGCCCACACCGGAGCGCTACGGACGGGCCTTCCAACAGCTCCTGGAGATGCTCGACCACAAGGACCTCCCCGCCACCGGCGGCATGGGCGCGACCGTCGTCGTCACGATGACGCTGGAGTCCCTGCAAGGCGGCCTCGCCTCAGCGTCCCTCGACACCGGCACCACGATCAGCGCATCCGAAGCCCGACGCCTCGCCTGCGAAGCAGGGATCATCCCCGCGGTGCTCGGCACCCAGAGTGAGGTCCTCGACCTCGGCCGCACCACCCGCTTCCACACCAGAGCCATGCGCCTCGCCATGGCCACCCGGGACGGCGGCTGCGTCGCCGAAGGCTGCAACCGGCCACCCCACCAGGCCCACGCCCACCACCTCACCGCATGGTCACAAGGCGGCCACACCACCGTGAACGACGGCTGCCTCCTCTGCGACCAGCACCACCACCAGATCCACGACCCGCTCTACCTCGTCGAGAGGCTCGGCACCGGCAAGCTCCGCTTCACGAGGCGGACGTGAGCGACCCCGGAACGACGAACGAGGTGGAGCCACCCGGCATGCGGGCGGCCCCACCCCGTCGATGGACGAGGCCCGGACCCGAGACGAGTCCGGGACGGCACGTCAGACCAGGCCCTGCTCCTCGAGCCACTCCTTGGCGATCGTGGAGGCGGGCGACTGGTCCTCGACGCTCTGCACGTTGAGCTCGCGCAGGCCGTCGGCCGTCAGCTTCGCGTTGACCTCGTTGATGATCGCGGCGGCCTCGTCGTCGACGTTGTCACTGGCGAGCGGCACGACGTTCGACGCGAGGAAGAGGCCCTCGGGGTCGTCGAGCACGACGAGGTCCTCCTGCGCGATCGACGGCGTCGCGGTGTAGATGATCGCGATCTGGATGTCGTCGTCCTTGAGCGCCTGCACGGTGAGGGGGCCGCCGCCGTCCTCGATGGGGGCGAAGTCCACGTCGACGCCGTAGGTGCCCGACAGCCCCTGCGGGCCGTTGGGACGGCTCTCGGCCTCGGAGTTCGCGCCGAGGGTGAGCGGCACGGGGACGTCGGCGAGGTCGGCGGCGGAGGTCACGCCGTACTCCTCCGAGAACTCCCGGGTCACCACGTAGGCGTCCTGGTCGGTCGCGTCGGACTGGTCGAGCACGCGGAGACCGTCGGGCACGGCCTCCTCGAGCGCGGCGTAGACGTCGTCGGCGAGGCGGGCCTCGGTGTCGGGCTCCCAGTACTGCAGCACGGGGCCGGTGTACTCGGGGAACAGGTCGATGTTGCCCTCCTCGATCTCGGGGAGGTAGGTCTCGCGCTGCCCGTTGCGGAAGTCGCGGGCGACGTCGTAGCCGCCGTCCTCCAGCGCCTGCGCGTAGATCTCGGCGATGATCTCGTTGGAGTAGTAGTCCTGGGACCCGACGACGATCGTGTCGCCGTCACCGCCTCCGGCGGACAGCGGGTCGGAGTCGCCGTCCCCGCCGCCGCACGCCGAGGCGAGCGCGAGGGCGGGGACGAGGGCGAGGGCCGCGCTCAGGCGGCGGCGCAGGGTGGGGGTCATGACGTCCTCTCGGTGGGGCTCTTCTCGGCAACGGTGGAGCTCGGGTGGGCATTCCGCGCGGGTCGCGCGTGCTCCGCAGGGGCGGCGGTGCGCGGGGTGACGAGGCGCTGCAGGAGGGCGAGGAGGCCCTCCAGCACGAGCGCGAGGGCGACGACGAGGAGCGCGGAGGCGAGCATCACGTCGTACTCCCGCGCCTTCAAGCCCGCGAAGAGGAGCCGGCCGAGGCCGACGTCGGCGGTGTACGCCGCCAGCGTCGACGTGGCGACGACCTGCAGCGTCGCGCTGCGCAGGCCGCCGACCAGCAGCGGAGCCGCGAGCGGCAGCTCGACGCGGCGCACGACCTGCGCCTCCGTCATGCCCACGGCGCGGGCGGCGTCGATCGTGACGCGGTCGACGGACTCGACACCCGCGTAGGCGCCGGCCAGCAACGACGGGACGGCGAGCACGACGAGCGCGACGACGGGCCCGGTGAGGCCGATGCCGGTGGCGAGGGCGACCAGGGTGAGGAGCCCGAGGGTGGGGACCGCGCGCGCCGCGCTCGCAGCGAGCACGACGGCGGTGCGCCCGCGGCCGGTGTGGCCGACGAGCACCCCGAGCGGTACGGCGATGATCGCGGCGATCCCGACCACGAGCCCGGAGACGAGCAGGTGCTCGACGAGGCGGGTCGCGGCGCCGCCATCACCGGTCCAGTTGCTGCCGGTCGCGAGCCAGCGCCACGCGTCGAGGAAGAGGTTCACCGGGAGGCTCCCTCGGGCTGGGCCGCGCCGGCGAGCTGCGGCTCCGCGAGCACCCGACCGCTATCCCCGCGCCGACCGGGCCCACCGCGCCGACGGGAACCGCGGATCCCGGCGGACCGGCGCGTCCACGGCATGAGCAACCGCCCGGCCAGGACGACGAGCCCGTCGAGCAGCACCGCGAGCGCGACGATGAGCACGATCCCCGTGAGCACCTCGAACCGGATGCCACGCTGGAACCCGTCCGTGAACAGCGTGCCGAGGCTCTGGATGCCGATCACGGCACCGACGCTCACCAGGCTGACGGTGCTCACGGTGATGACCCGCACGCCGGCGAGCAGGACCGGTCCGGCGAGCGGCAGCTCGACGCGCCAGAACGACGACCACCGCGTGTGCCCGACCGCGGCAGCGGCGTCGAGGGTCGCCGCCGGGACCGACGCGAACGCGTCAGCGGCGGAGCGCACGAGCACGGCGACGCCGTACACCGTCAGCACCACGATCATCGTCGACGACGAGCGCAACGGCGTGCCGATGAGCACCGGCACGATGATGAAGAGGGGCAGCGAGGGGATCGCGTAGAGCAGGCCGACCCCCACCAGCACCGGCCCGCGCAGCCCGCGGCCGTGCTGCGCCGACCAGCCCAGCGGCACGGCGATGAGGAGGCTCGCGACGATGGCCGGCACGCTGAGCGCCAGGTGGGTGAGGAAGAGGTCGACGACCTGCGGGTAGTTCTGCGACAGCCACTTCACGCGCCGGGGACCTCCCCCTCGAGCGACCCCTCGAGCGACCCCTCGAGCGACCCCTCGAGCGACCCCTCGAGCGACCCCTCGAGCGACCCCTCGAGCGACCCCTCGAGCACGCCGACCGGCCGGCCGTCGGCGTCGACCACGAGGCGTCGCCCGTCCTGCTCCCGCACGCTCAGCTGCCGCTGGCGGCTGCGCAGGCCGAGGAAGTCCGCCACGAAGTCGTCCGCGGGCGCGGCCACGAGCTCGGCGGGCGTGCCCTGCTGCGCGACCACCCCGCCGGAGCGGAGCACCACGACCTCGTCGCCGAGCCGCAGCGCCTCGTCGACGTCGTGGGTCACGAAGAGCACGGTCTTGCCGAGCTCGGCCTGCAGCCGGCGCAGCTCGGCCTGCAGGTCGGCACGCACGATGGGGTCCACGGCCCCGAACGGCTCGTCCATGAGCAGCACGTCGGGGTCCGCACCGAGGGCACGGGCCACGCCGACCCGCTGCTGCTGGCCGCCGGAGAGCTGACCGGGATATCTCCGCCCGAGCGCCGGGTCGAGCCCGACGACCTCGAGCAGCTCCGCGGCCCGGGCGTGGGCGGCGCGGCGGGTCGCGCCCTCGAGCCGCGGCACCGTGGCGACGTTGTCGAGCACGCTGCGGTGGGGCATGAGACCGCCGGCCTGCAGCACGTAACCGATCGAGCGCCGCAGCCGCACGCGGTCCTGCTCCTTCACGTCGCGGCCGTCGACGAGGACGGTGCCGGACGTCGGGTCGACCATGCGGTTGACCATCCGCAGCAGGGTCGTCTTGCCGCAGCCGGACGACCCGAGCAGCACCGTGGTGCTGCGCTCGGGTACGACGAGGCTCAGGTCACCGACGGCGACCGTGCCGTCGGCGTACTCCTTGCGGACCGAACGGAACTCGATCAACCGGCTCTCCTTCTCGAGGCGCGCGACGTGGAGTCTTGCAGGCGGCACCGACACCCGGGCGGGTTCGACACGGGTACCCCACCCGGATGGGTGCGGGACGCGTGGGGCGGGTCACTCGTGCAGGTCGGCCAGCGCGCTCTCGATGGCGCGGTTGAACGTGGGGTAGGCGTAGATCATCCCGCGCAGCTCCGCCACCGGGACGGCGGCGTGCACGGCGAGGGTGAGGAAGCCCTGGATCTCGCCGCCGGCGGGGCCGACGACGGTCGCGCCGACGAGCACGCCCCGGTCGGCGTCCTCGACGACCTTGACGATGCCCGTCGCGCCCGGGCCGTGGGTGAACCCGCGGGACGACTGCTCCAGCGGCGTCGACCCGACCCGTACCCGCAGGCCGGCGTCGCGCGCCCCGGCCTCCGTGAGCCCCGCCGCGGCGACCTCCGGGTCGGTGAACGTGGTGTGCGGGAGGGCGTCGTACCGGGCCCTCCGCCCCTCCTCCCCCGTCCCGTCAGCCAGCACGTCGGCCAGCGCGATCGCGGACTGGTACATCGACACGTGCGTGAACGCCCCCTGGCCCGTCACGTCGCCGATGACCCACAGCCCGTCGACCTCCTCGCCGTCGGCGTCGAGCGCCCGCAGCCGGTCGTCGACGTCGAGCACCCGCGCCGACGGATCGAGGCCGACGGTCTCCAGCCCGAGGTCGTCGAGGTTGGGCGTGCGGCCCGCCGCCACGAGCAGGCGGTCGCCGCGCACCTCCTCCCCCGTGTCGAGGCGGAGGGTGACCTGGCCGTCGGCGTACGACGCGTGCTCGGCCTCGACGCCCGTGAGCACGCGGATCCCGTCCGCCACCAGCGCGTCGGTGAGGATCGCCGCCGCCTCCGGCTCGTCGCCCGCGAGGATCCGGTCCCCGTGCTGCACGACGGTGACCTGCGCGCCGAAGCGCGCGAAGACCTGGGCCAGCTCGACGCCGATCGGACCGCCGCCGAGCACGATCAGCCGCCCCGGCACCTCGGTGGCCCGCACGGCGTCGCGGTTGGTCCAGACGGGCACGTCCGCGAGGCCCTCGACCGGGGGCAGGGCCGGACGGGTGCCGGGGTTGAGCACGACGCCGCGCCGAGCGACGTACGTCGTGGTGGAGCCGTCGTCGGCGGTGACGACCACGCGGCGCAGGCCGTCGAGCCGCCCGGCGCCGCGGGCCAGCCGGCCGCCGGCGTCCTCGAGGCGCTGCACGGCCGCCGTGTCGTCCCAACCGGCGGTGGCCTCCTCCGAGATGCGGCGCGCGACCGGCGCCCACGAGGGCGTCACGACGACGTCACCGGCCAGCTCGGACGCGCGGTGGGCCTCGGCGAGGGCATCGGCCGCGCGGAGCATCATCTTCGAGGGGATGCAGCCGTAGTAGGGGCACTCGCCGCCCACCAGGTGCTTCTCGACGGCCACGACGTCGAGCCCGGCGCGCGCCGCTCCGCCGGCGAGCGCCTCGCCGCCCGGACCCGTCCCGACCACGATGAGGTCCACCTCGTGCACGTCCGGCTGCTCGCTCATGGGGGCCAGCATGCACCCGGGGGCCAGCCGGCGGGGCGGGTCGAGCCGGCCCGGGGGTCAGCCCAGACGGTCGAGCAACGCCGCCAGCACCGTGACGACACCGGCCTCGGTGTGCGCCGGCGCGAGGTGGGCCGCGCGCTCCTTGACCGTCGGGTGGGCCCCCGCCATCGCGAAGGAGGCGGCCGCCTCGTCGAGCATCTCGAGGTCGTTGAGGTAGTCGCCGAACGCCGCGGTCTGCGCCCGCGTGACGCCGAGCGCCTCCTGCAGGCGCTGCACCGCAGCACCCTTGTGCACACCGGCGACCATGACGTCCGCCCACTTGGTGCCCGAGACGACGACCTGGTGGTCGCCGACGAACCCGGCGAGCGCGTCGGCGACGACCTGCGGGTCGTGCGCGTCGTTGATGGCGACCTTGACGATCTCGTCGTCGACCGCGCCGAGGTCGTCGACGAGCTCGCGCGCCGCGTAGTACCGGTCCACCTCCGCGAGGAAGGCCGGGTCGTCACGCTCGACGTACGCCGCCCGCTTGCCGCACAGCACCACCCCGGCGTCGCGGTCGGCGACCACCTCGCGGAGCGTGCGGACGAGGTCGGCGACCACGGCGGGCTCGATCGCCGTCGACGACACCTCCGCGTCGTCCCGCACGACGTAGGCCCCGTTCTCGGCGATGAAGACCATGCCGTCAGCGGCGCGGTCGAACATGCGGCGCAGGGTGGCGTACTGCCGACCGCTCGCCGGCGCGAACGCCACCCCCGCCGCGGCCAGCCGGTCGAGGAGCGGCCACAGCGTGTCCGGCACCTCGCCGTCGCCGTCGAGGAGCGTGCCGTCCATGTCGACGACCGCGAGCCGCAGCCCGTCGGGCATGGCGGGGAGGTCGAGGGCGGAGTGGTCGAGGGCGGGGCGGTCGGGCGGGGTGGCGGTGTCGAGCTCGGTCACGCCCTCAGCCTCACACGGGCGCGGTGGGCGGGGCGAAACGCGCCGAGCCGGGACGTACGGCGCGGCGTACGCGCCGAGTTTCACGAAGCGCGGTGCGGACCCGGAACCCCCGGATGCGCCCGACCCGTCTCCCGGGCATGAACCGGAGACTCCTGGTCACGATCCTGGGCCTCGCCGCCCTGCTGGGGGGCTGCAACTCGACGTCGGACGACTCAGCCGCATCCTCGACCGCTGCCACCGGCGACCCCACCACCAACGACACGGAGTGCGCCCCGACGGGGCGCGCGGTGAACGCGGAGACGATCCGTGGGGCAGTGGCACTGGACTACCAGCCGCTGTCCAGCTTGACCGAGGCCGTCGCGACGGTCGCCGACGTAGCGGTGGCCGGCCGTGTGACGGCTTGGCGTTCGGGCCCGACATCCGAGACCGACGGCCGCTCGACACGCTCGGCGATCCTGGTGGTCGAGGTCCTGCACGCCACCGAGGTCGTCGACGAGGCCCAACGCACGGAGGTCCAGGTGCGGCTCCACCGGCGCATCCCCGTCACCCCGCCGACCACGACCTCGCCGTGGGGGGCGGAGACCCTCGAGGAGCTCGACCGCGCCGCACCCGTCGGCACCTGCGTCCTGATCGTCGCGTCCGCTCCCGCCGACGACGGTGCGGAGGGCCCGGTCCTCGTCAATCCGCTCCCCCAAGGCTTCCTCCTCCAGACCGCGGACGGCGCAACGGCCAGCGTGCGGGTGCCGGACGACGAGGTGCACCCGTGGACCTCGCATGCCGCCGGCGTCGCCGGCAGCACCGCGACCAACCCGGACTCCCCCGGCAGCTTCCAGAACCTGGTCGACGAGCTGGTCGCGCTGGGCTGACAGCGGCGTACGCTCCCGCCATGACGAGAGCGGGGGCTCGACCGTCGAGCGAGCCGTGGTGGAAGCCGTGGTTGCTGGGCGGGGCCGTGCTGACCTCGCTGGTCGCCGGCCTGCACCTCGCGGTGGGCGCCTACCTCTGGGCTTTCGCGAGCGAGGGCTTGGTGCCACCGGGGTGGCGCACGCCCGACCTCCCGGACGGCGCCACCATCGTCCGCGAGGAAACAGCGTGCGCCTCCGGCGGGTGCTGGCGCGAGGTGGCGATCGACCCGGCCGGCGACGACACGCCGTCCGAGCTGGCCGCCGCCATGGGGCTGACGCCGGACGACCGCTACGGGTCGCTCAGCCGCGACCGGCAGGGCTGGCGGTTCCTCGACCCGGCCGCGGTGAGCATCCACTCGCAGTCGAGCGGTGGGCTGCTGGTGGTGCACGTGCAGTACGCCGGCGGCCTGGACTGACCGGCCTCGGTCCCGGTCCCGGTCCCGGCTCGGCGCCCACGACGCGGCAAGGACCCCAGCTCGGCGCGACCGACCTACGCCCCCCGCAGCACCGCCGCGAGGTCGAGCGGCTCGCGGTCGGTGAGCAGGCGGACGTCGTCGCTCACCGTGGCGAGCTCGCCGGACCGGATGGCGGTGTAGGTGGAGACCCACGCGTCGTACTGCCAGTCCGGCGCCTCCCACCGCCGGCGCGAGGCGTAGGCCTCCTCGATCGTCTCGTCGTGGAAGGACGTCGGGCGTCCGGTCACCTCGGTGATCACGGCCGCGGCCTCGGCCAGGGTGATGGCGACGGGCCCGGTGAGCTCGTAGGTGCGGCCCGCGTGCGCCACGGGGTCGAGGAGCACCTCGGTCGCGGCGCGCGCGACGTCGGCCCGTGCGACGGCAGCGACCCGCCCGTCGCCCGCGGGGCCCCGGAGCACGCCCTCGTCGCCGGCGAAGAGCGGCAGCACGTCGAGGTAGAAGTTGTCGCGCAGGAAGGTCCAGGCCATCCCGCTGGCCCGCAGGTGCTCCTCGGTGGCGTGGTGGTCGCGGCCGAGCGTGAACGTGCAGTCGGGCGCGGCCGCGGCGAAGGAGGTGTAGACGACGTGCTGCACCCCGGCGGCGGCCGCCGCGTCGACGAACGCCCGGTGCACGGCCACCCGGTCGGCCGTCTCCGCGGCCGACACCATGAACAGGGTCTCGACGCCCTCGAGCGCCTCGCGCGCGCCGTCCGGGTCGGCGTAGTCGCAGGCCAGCGGTACGGCGCCGGGCAGGTTGGGCACGCGGGTGGGGGTCCGCGCCAGCAGCCGCTGCGGCACGCCGCGGCCCGCCAGGTCGTGGGCGACGAGGCCGCCGACGACGCCGGTCGCCCCGGTGACGCCGATGCTGGGCAGGACGGTGGGGTCGGGCCGGGAGTCGGGCGCGGGGACGGGGGCAGAGGTGCTCACCCGCCCAGCCTCCCCGATGACGCCCCGGAACGCACGGCCCGCGGCGCGGCGTCCCACCACCGACGGGCGGCCCGGGACAGCGCGGACTGCTCCGCGAAGCCGACCATGGCCGCCACCTGGGCCAGAGGCAGGTCGGTGCCGGTGAGGAGGCGCTGGGCCTCGCCGCGCCGTACCTCGTCCACCAGCGCCCCGAACGTCGTGCCCTCCGCCTCGAGCCGCCGCTGCAGCGTGCGGTGGTGGACGGCGAGGAGGCGCGCGACGGCGGCGATCTCGACGCTGCCGGTGCCGAGCGACTCGCGCACGGCGGCGCGCACCCGGGCGCTCGTGCCCCCGCCGCTCCCCGGCAGCGGCGCCTGCGTCGCGAGGTGCGCGAGCGCGAGACGGCGCAGCGCGGCGTTCACGCCGGCCAGCCGGTGCTCCGCGAGGGCATGCGGGAGCCGCAGCACGGCCGCGGTCCCGGCCGCCTCGAAGGTGACGGGAGCGCCGTAGGCCGCCTCGTACGCCGCGGGCTCGGCCGCCGGCCGGTAGGGCAGCTCCACGCCCAGCAGGCCGTACGGCCCGCCGTGCAGGTAGGTGATGACGCCGTGGGCGAAGGCGAGGCCCATGTCGGTCGCCTGCACGAGGCCCTCGCCGGCCGGCCCGTAGTGCAGCCCCGCCACCCCGCGCTCGCCCCGCGGGTCGTCGCCGAGCCGGACGCTGAGGGAGCCGTTGTGGACGAACAGGTAGCGCGACGTGCAGTCGAGCGCGTCGCCGAGCGTCGGCGAGTGCTGGATGGCCACGGCCAGCGAGCCGAGGGTCGTGATGTCCTGGCGCCGGGCGATGCGGAGACCGAGGTCCGCCCGCCGCAGGTCGTGCGCCGCGAGCTCGAGCAGCTGGGCGGCCGCCTCGTCGCGCACGAGCACGTCGTCGGCCAGCAGGGCGTCGGGGCGCAGGCCGACGGCGCGGGCGTACGCCGCCGGGTCGCCCCCGAGGACGCTCACCTCGTCGGCGAACCCGCGCAGGGCGGCCGACCGGATGTAGCCCATGAGCCCTCCCCTCCTCGAGCGCCACCGACTGTCGCGTCAGGACAAGATCATGTCGCACTGGGGCAAGTTTCGGGCCGCTTCGGGGAGCACCATCGACACCATGAGCACTTCCACCGACCGCTCTACCGGCCGCTCCACCGGTCGCTCCGCGGGTCCCGGCACCGAGCACGTCGACGTCGTCGTAGTGGGCGCCGGCCTCTCGGGCATCGGCGCGGCGTACCGCCTGCAGACGGAGCGACCCGGCACGAGCTACGTCGTGCTCGAGGCCCGCGAGGCCATGGGCGGCACGTGGGACCTCTTCCGCTACCCGGGCGTGCGGTCCGACTCCGACATGTACACGCTCGGCTACTCCTTCAAGCCCTGGCGTGACGGTCGCTCGCTCGCCGACGGCCCGTCGATCCTCCGCTACATCGAGGAGACGGCCGCCGAGTTCGGCATCGACGAGCACGTCCGGTACTCCTCCCGCGTCGTCGCCGCCGACTTCGACACCGCCACCTGCCGCTGGACCGTCGAGGTCGAGGACCCCCGCACCGGTGAGCGCCGCTCGCTGACCTGCGGCTTCCTCTACTCGTGCGCCGGCTACTACGACTACGACGAGCCCCACCACCCCGACCTGCCCGGCATCGAGGACTTCGCCGGCCAGGTCGTGCACCCGCAGTTCTGGCCCGAGGACCTCTCCTACGCCGACCAGCGCGTCGTCGTCATCGGCTCCGGCGCCACCGCGGTCACCCTCGTGCCGGCGATGCTCGCCGACCAGAGCGGGAACGGCGGGAGCGCACCCGCCGGCCACGTGACGATGCTGCAGCGCACCCCCACCTGGATCAGCGCCGTGCCCCGTGTCGACCGCAACGCCGAGCGGCTCAAGCGCGTCCTCCCGCCGGCTGCCGCGCACCACGCGATCCGGGCCAAGAACATCGCGTTCTCCACGGCCTTCTACCAGTTCTGCCGCCGCCGGCCGCAGCAGGCGCGGAAGCTGCTCACCGGGCTGACGACCAAGTTCCTCGGCGACCCGCAGCTCGTCGCCGACCACTTCACCCCCACCTACGACCCGTGGGACCAGCGCCTCTGCGCCGTCCCCGGCGGCGACCTGTTCAAGGTGATCAAGAGCGGCGCGGCCGAGGTCGTCACCGACCGGATCGCCTCCTTCCTGCCCGAGGGCATCCGGCTCGAGTCCGGCCGCGTGCTCGAGGCCGACGTCGTCGTCACCGCCACCGGCCTGCGCCTCCGGGCCTTCGGCGGCATCTCCCCGAGCGTCGACGGGGTCGAGGTGACGCTCCCCGAGCAGCACACCTGGAACGGCGCCATGGTCACCGGCATCCCCTCCTTCGCGGTCTGCATCGGCTACACGAACGCGTCCTGGACGCTGCGCGCCGACCTCACCCACCGCCTCGTGTGCAAGGTGCTGGCGTGGACCGCGGAGCACGGGTACGCCGCGGCCGTGCCCACCCCGGACGGCGACCTCGGCTCGCGACCGCTGCTCGACCTGGCCGCGGGCTACGTCCAGCGCTCCATCGACGCCTTCCCGCGCCAGGGCGACAAGGCGCCGTGGCGCGTGCGGCAGAACTACGTGCTCGACGCGGCGACCACCCTGCGCAGCGACCTCGGTCGCACCCTGACCGGGCTGCGGCCGCGACCGACGGCCGTGCCCGCTGCGCCCGACACCGCTGCGACCGCTGCGACCGACACCGCCGAGCCCGGGCTGGTCGACGCATGAGCGCCCCCGGGGAGGCGACCGTGGGCGACTGGCGACCCGACATCCTGGGCGAGGGCTTCGAGCAGGCCCGGATCGACCTCGGGCAGGACCCCGACGGCGAGGGCGGCGACGTGCACGCGGTGCTCGTGCGCCGCGTCGTACGCCCCGAGGAGACCGTCGTCGGCGCCGTGCTGTTCGTGCACGGCTTCTCCGACTACTTCTTCCAGACCGACCTCGCCCACCACTGCGCCGCCCGCGGACTGGCCTTCCACGCGCTCGACCTCCGCAAGTGCGGGCGCGCCCGGGAGCCCCACCAGACGGCGCACTACGCGAGCGACCTGGCGCTCTACGACACCGAGCTCGAGACCGCCCTCGCCACGATCGCCGCCGACCACCCCGGCGCGCCGGTCGTCGTGATGGGCCACTCGACCGGCGGGCTCGTGCTGCCGCTGTGGCTCGACCGCCGCCGTCGCGAGGACCGCGTCGCGCCCGTGGTGGGCCAGGTGCTCAACAGCCCCTGGTTCGACCTGCAGGGCAAGCCCGTCATGCGGGGACCCGTCACCCAGGCGCTCCGGGCGGTCTCCCGCGTGCAGCCCCTGCGCCGCCTCGACCTGCCCGTGACGACCGTCTACGGCGACGCCCTCCACGTCAGCGGGCGCGGCGAGTGGGACTACGACCTGGCCCTGCGTCCCCTCGCGGGCTTCCCGATCACGGTGGGCTGGCTCAACGCCGTACGCCGCGGTCACGCCACCCTGCACCGCGGCCTCGACGTGGGGGTGCCGTCGCTCGTGCTGCGGTCCGACCGCACCAGCTTCTCGCGCCGCGTCACGGACGTGACCGACCGCTCCGACAACATCCTCGACGTGCGCCAGATCGCCCGGTGGGCCGGATGCCTCGGCGGCGAGACCCACGTCGTGCCCGTCGCCGGCGCCCGGCACGACGTGTTCCTCTCGCTCGCCGAGCCCCGCGCCGCGGCGTACGCGGCCCTCGACCGGTGGCTCGACGCGCACCTCCCCGCCGACGTGCCCACCTCCTGACCGGGGGCCGCGCCCGGGCCGGGGTCGCGCCCGGGGAAAGAAAACGCGGACCAGGAAAGAAAACGCGGACCGGTCGGTGCCCGGCCCTCGACGGGCGAAAGAGAACGCGGACGGCGAGGTCCGACACGCCGAGGCCAGGGGCCTTCCGGTCCGCGTTTTCTTTTCGAGCGAGGACCCCGCCGCGCACTTTCCTCGGCCCGGTCGGGTCCGTCCGCGTTTTCTTCTCCCACGAGCCCCCGGCCCGAGCCCCCGGCCCGAGCCCCCGGCCCGAGCCCCTCGCCCGCGCGGGGGTGACCTGGCGGAAACCGTCGCCACGGGGCACGGGGAGGCCTACCCTCCGACCATGCCCTCCCTCCCGTTCCACCGGCGTGCACGGCGTGGTGGCGCCGCCGTCCTGCTCGTGCTCGCCCTGACGGTGCTGCTCGGCGCCCAGGGCTCCCCCGTCGCGGCCCAGTCCGCCGACGCCGCTGCCATCGACAGCTCCGCCGCAGCCGCCGCTGCCACCGCTGCCGCCGCTGCTCCGACCGGCCGTGTCTTCTGGGTCGCGACCAACGGCAACGACGCGAACCCCGGCACGTCGGCGGCGCCGTGGAAGGACCTCCGCCAGTCGATGCAGAAGCTGCGGGCGGGCGACACCCTGTTCGTGAAGGGCGGGCGCTACGCGTCGCCGAACAGCTACGTGATCCGGCCCAACGGTCTCGCGGCGGGCACGCCCGACAAGCGGATCACCGTGCAGGCCGCCAACGACCAGGTGTTCCTCGACGAGCCGCTGGCCATCGACAACGCGCAGTACTGGACGTTCGACGGCTTCAACATCTCCGGCAACGGCGCGCGCTACCGCGACACGACGGAGCCCCCGGGCTACCTGGTGCAGTTCGTGGGCGGCACGGGCTGGATCCTGCGCAACTCGAAGATCTGCTGCTTCGGCACCTACGGGATGGTCCAGGTGTGGGGCCAGCCGAAGGACTGGACCATCAGCCACAACACGATCTGGTCCAACCCCGGTCGCGGCGCGGCGGCGGATACCGACCACCTGATCTACGTGCACCCGAACACGGGCTCCGGGCCGGGCTACATCGAGCGCAACGTGCTGGCCGGCTCCTCCAACGGCTCCAACATCAAGCTGGGCGCCTCGTCGCAGACGACGGCGAACGCGGGCACGTCGGGCATCACGATCCGGCGCAACACCTTCCTCGGCGCTTGGACGAACGTCCGCCTGGCCTTCGAGACCGCCGGGTCGCTGATCGAGGACAACATCATGCTCGGCGCGACCCGCGACTGGCCGGACGGTCCGGCGTCGGTGCAGCCGTACTGCCTCGACGGGCGCGGCAACGTGACGCGCACGGACCTCTGGTACGGCCCGCCCACGCGGCGTCACACCGACCCGATCCGCGGCACGTACTGCCGCTACTCCGGCCAGTGGACCGACCAGGGCGGCCACGTGAAGCGCGACCCGCGGCTGCCGGTGTCGACCAGCGCGGTCTACAACCAGCGCTCGCTCTCGTCCCTCGACCAGTCGCAGTTCCTGCCGCGCGACGTGCCGGCCCGGTCCTACGGCCGGTTCAGCCAGTTCGACCAGGCGCTCACGGGCGACTGGGACGGCGACGGCGTCGACACGCCCGCCGGGGTGCTGGGCAACCGGGTGCACCTGACCAACGAGGCGTCCGACGCGGGCTCCGTGGAGTACGTGGCCCCCGGCTCCGGCGAGTCCGAGCGCATCATCACGTTCGGCAAGGTCGGCTGGCGCTTCGTCGCGGGCGACTGGGACGGGGACGGCACCGACGAGCTCGGCGTCTTCGACCCCGCCACGGCGACGTTCCACCTGCGCACGCAGGAGGGTCGCATCGGGTCGTTCTCGTTCGGCTCCCGCAGCCGCAGCTACGAGCCGATCGCCGGCGACTGGAACGGCGACGGCAAGGACGAGGTCGGCCTGCTCGACACCAAGACCAAGGTGTTCGCGATCCGCACGAGCGCCACGACGGCGACGAGCTTCCAGTTCGGGGCGGTCTCCGCGGCGTACCAGGTCACCACGGGCGACTGGGACGGCGACGGCAAGGACGAGATCGGCATGTGGCGGGTCGCGAACCGCACGTTCGCGCTGCGGCACTGCGTGACCGCCACCTGCGAGCAGGCGCCGACGGGCATCGTGATGGGCACGCAGGCGCTGGCGCCGTACTACCAGCCCATCGGCGGCACGTGGGAGCGCGGCCAGCGCACCGACACCATCGGTGTCGTGCTCTGGACGCAGTGGCTCCGCGCCCGGCAGAACGCGAACCCGACGACCTTCTACCCGACCCGCAACTACGAGGGCTGACCGCGCGCCCGCCACCGGAGGGGGATGATGGCGGACATGGGACGAGATGACGCGACCCCCGCCGTCGCCAACATCGACGAGACCGCGCTGACGGTCGGCAAGCCGAAGCAGCGTGCCGTCGGGGTGCCGGCTGTGACGCACGCGATGCAGATCGCGGTGGAGCAGATGGGTCCCGTGCGCACCGGCGAGACCCTGCGGCTGGTCAACCAGAAGCACGGGTTCGACTGCCCGGGCTGCGCGTGGCCGGAGGGCGACCACCGGAGCGCGGCGGAGTTCTGCGAGAACGGGGCGAAGGCCGTCGCCGAGGAGGCGACGCGACGCCGGGTGCCGCCGGAGTTCTTCGCCGCCCACTCCGTGGCCGAGCTGGCGACCTGGGACGACTTCGCCCTCGGCCAGCAGGGCCGGCTCACCCACCCGATGCTGCTCGACGAGGGGGCCACGCACTACCGGCCCGTGACGTGGGAGGAGGCGTACGCCGTGGTGGCCGACGAGGTCGCCGCGCTCGACTCCCCCGACGAGCTGGTCTTCTACACGTCGGGCCGCACGTCCAACGAGGCCGCCTTCTTGTGGCAGCTCCTGGCCCGGGGCCTCGGCACCAACAACCTCCCCGACTGCTCCAACATGTGCCACGAGTCGTCGGGCTCCGCGCTGACGGAGACCATCGGCATCGGCAAGGGATCGGTCTCGCTGCACGACGTCGAGACCGCCGAGCTCGTCATCGTCGCGGGCCAGAACCCCGGCACGAACCACCCCCGCATGCTGTCGGCGCTGGAGAAGACGAAGCGCAACGGTGGCACGGTCGTCGCGGTCAACCCGCTGCAGGAGGCGGGCCTGCTGCGCTTCGACAACCCCCAGAAAGCCCGTGGCGTCGTGGGCCGCGGCACGCCGATCGCCGACGTGTTCCTCCAGGTGCGGCTCGGCGGTGACCAGGCGCTGTTCCAGGCGCTCGGCGCGCTCCTCCTCGCGGCCGAGGAGGCCGCCCCCGGCACCGTCCTCGACCACGCGTTCGTCGAGGAGCGCACCCGGGGCTTCGCGGAGTACGCCGCGCACCTCGCCGCGCTCGACTGGGACGACGTCGCGACCGCCACCGGCCTGGAGCGGGAGCAGATCGAGGAGGTCGCCCGGCTGCTGCTGGGCTCGCGCTCCACCATCGTCTGCTGGGCGATGGGCCTCACCCAGCACAAGCACTCCGTCGCCACGCTCCGCGACGTCGTCAACCTCCTGCTCCTGCAGGGCAACATCGGCCGCCCCGGCGCCGGCGTGTGCCCCGTCCGCGGCCACTCCAACGTGCAGGGCGACCGCACCATGGGGATCTTCGAGCAGATGCCGGAGTGGTTCCACGACCACCTCGACGCGGAGTTCGGGTTCGCCTCGCCCCGCGAGCACGGCTGGGACACCGTCGCGGCCATCGAGGCCATGGCGGCCGGCCGGGCCAAGGTCTTCCTCGGCATGGGCGGCAACTTCGCCCGCGCCACCCCCGACAGCGCCGTCACCGAGGCGGCGCTCCGCTCCCTCGACCTCACGGTGCAGGTGTCGACGAAGCTCAACCGCTCCCACGTCGTGCACGGGCGGCGCGCGCTCGTCCTGCCGACGCTCGGGCGCACCGAGGCCGACGTGCGGGCCAGCGGCCCGCAGCGCGTCACCGTCGAGGACTCCATGAGCGCCGTCCACGCCTCCCAGGGACGGCTGGCCCCCGCCAGCGACGAGCTGCGGAGCGAGGTGGCGATCATCTCCGAGCTCGCCGAGCGGCTCCTGGAGGGCCGGGACAACGCTCCCCGGGCCGACTGGCGCGCGTTCCGCGACGACTACGCGACGATCCGGGCGTCGATCTCCCGCGTCGTACCGGGGTTCGAGGACTTCGAGGCGAAGATCGACGTGCCCGGCGGGTTCGTGCTGCCGCACCGACCGCGGGACGAGCGGGGCTTCACGACGCCGTCCGGCAAGGCGGAGTTCACGGTGAACGAGCTGGAGTACCCGCACGTGCCCGCGGGCCGCCTGCTGCTGCAGACGCTGCGGTCGCACGACCAGTACAACACCACGATCTACGGCAAGGACGACCGCTACCGGGGCATCCACGGCGGTCGCCGGGTCGTGCTCGTGCACGCCGACGACCTCGCCGAGCAGGGTCTGGCCGACGGGGACGTGGTGGACCTGGTGTCGGAGTGGAGCGACGGCGAGCGCCGCGCCCAGGCCTTCCGCTGCGTGGCCTACAGCACACCGCGCGGGTGCGCCGCGGCGTACTACCCCGAGACCAACGTGCTCGTGCCGCTCGGTTCCTACGCCGACACGTCCCGCACACCGACGTCGAAGTCCGTCGTCGTGCGCCTCGAGCCCCGCGACCGATAGGTTCTCCCCCATGGAGGAGCCCCCCTTCGCGTCCGTGGTGGACCCCGCCACGCGCACGGTGACCGTGACCGGCGGCGTCTGGGGGTTCCGCGACGTCGAGGAGCTCGACCGCGCGATCACGACGGCCTCCACGGGCCTCACGCAGTCGATCACCCTCGACCTCACCCGCGCCGAGTTCCTGCCCAGCCTCGGGATCGGCACGCTGCTGTCGCTGCGCCGCCGCATGCGGCTGCACGGCGCCGACCTCACCGTCGTCGCCGCACCGGGCACCGTCGCCCACCGCGTCCTCATGATCACGGGCGTCGAGGTGGTGGAGAGCGATGGCTGAGGTGGTGGCCTTCGAGACCGAGGTGCCGTTCACGAGCCGCGGGGCCGACCTCGCCCGGCGCCTCCTCCGGCACCACCTCGCGACCGCCGGCACCACCCAGGTCGTGGGGGAGAACGCGCTGCTCGTGCTCCACGAGCTGGTCGCCAACAGCCTCGACCACGGCTTCCCCTGCCCCAACGAGACCCTGCACCTCGCCTGGGAGACGTCGCCCGAGGCCGTCGTGCTGCGGGTCACCGACCACGGTCCCCACCCCCGGTGCGAGCGCTGCCACCCCCACCGGGCCCCGGCGGCCGGGCTCCCCCCGGTGACCGCCGACGGCGCGCGGCTACAGGTCCAGCAGCCCGAGCTCGACGCGCCCCGCGGCCGCGGGCTGCTCATCGTCGACGGGCTCTCCGACCGGTGGGAGGTCACGACCCACGCCGGAGCGACGACCGTCGAGGTGCACCTGACGACCGCCGCCGACCCGAAGGCGGGCTGAGGCTCCCCCCTGGCCGACCTCCGGACGTCATGCGAACCGCGGGCCCCGGGCACCGCACCGCATGACGTCCTGGGTACGGCGCGGGGTCGCCGGCGACGTACCCGGACCCGCGCAGGGGGCGCGCCTGGCGTGCGCGGGCGCTCGCCGGGTCGCGGCGGGGTCGCGGCGCGCGGGCGCTCGTCGGGGGCGCGAAATGTGCGGCTGGGACAGGACCGGCGCGATCCGGGCGGCACCAACCGCACACTCCTGCCCCCTCCCCTCGCCGTCCCCCGCCGGACGTCATGCGGACCGCGGGTCCCGGGCGCCGCGCCGCATGACGTCCCGGTACGGCGCGGGCTCACCGACGACGTACCCACGCCCCCGCACGGATCCGAGGCCACGCACTGTGCAGCTGGGACCCGCCCCACCCGACCCCAGCCGCACCAACCGCACACTTCCGGCCGCACCCCGGCCGCACCCCGGCCGCACCCCGGCCGCACCCCGGCCGCACCCCGCCCGCACCCCGCCACCACCCACCGGACGTCATGCGAACCGCGGCCCCGCGCCACCGCACCGCATGACGTCCCGGTACGGCGCGGGGGTCGCCAGCGGCGTACCGCTCCCCTAGCGTGCGAGGCGTGAGCATCGACCTCCCCGCCGCCGTCGCCTTCGTCGAGGCCAACGCCCGCCTGCTCGACCGCCGCCGGGCGGAGCTGCTGCTGGGCACGGGCACGAGGCACCGGGTGGTGGCGGCGCTGCGGCCCTACGCCAACGCCGACGGGGGCTTCGGCAGCGCGCTGGAGCCCGACGTGCGGGGACCGCACAGCGAGCCGACGGCCGCCCTGGCCGCGCTCGAGGTGCTGGCCGAGGTCGGGACGCTCGACGACCCCGCCACCGCCGACCTCGTGCGCGGCGTCGCGGCGTGGGTCGCGGGCGTCGCGGAGGCGGGCGGCGGGGTGCCGTTCGTCGTGGCGGCGACGGCGGAGCACCCGCGCGGTCCCTGGATGCAGCCGACGCCCGGCGGCTCCCACCTGACGTTCGGGCTCGCCGGGGCGCTGCACGGGCGGGACCTGCCGTGGGTGGGCGTGGGCACGGCCTGGTGCTGGGCGCGCCTGGAGGGAGCGGAGCCGCTCGACGCCTACAGCGTGAAGTTCGCCCTCGACCTGCTCGACGCCGTGTCGGACGACCACCCGGACGCCGCCCGTGCCGACGCCGCGGTCGAGCGACTGCGCGACCTCGTCGGCGCCGAGGGGACGATCCCGGTCCCGGGCGGCACGGACGGCGAGCGCCTGCACCTGCTCGACGTGGCGCCCCGCCCGCGGGGCCGCAGCCGCGGGCTCTTCACCGCGGACCAGGTGGCCGCCGACCTCGACCGCCTCGAGGCGGGGCAGCAGGACGACGGCGGCTGGACCTTCGACTGGCTCGCCTGGTCCCCCGGGCAGAGCGCTGAGTGGCGCGGGCTCGTGACGCTCCGCGCGCTGCGGGTGCTGGCCGCCCACGGCCGCCTGGGCTGAGCCCCCGACGGCGGGAAGATCACCCCGGAGGGTGAGTGTGGGCCGCTCTCGTGGCGCCGCCGGTCGCCCGCGCCCTAGGGTCGGGCGGATCGACCGGCTTCCCGGACCGCCCGGGTCGCCGCCTGCGCTCGGGAGGGGGTCGACCGTGGAGCCCGTGCCCCAGCCGGTGGTGCGACCCCACGGCGTGGCCCACACGCCGGCCTACCCCGAGGCCGACCTCACCAACTGCGACCGCGAGCCGATCCACGTGCCCGGCGCCATCCAGCCGCACGGCATCCTGCTGGCGCTCGACGCCGGGCTCGACACGGTGGTGATCGCGTCGGCGAACGCGGCCGGGCTGCTCGGCGTGCCGGAGGGGGCGGTGATCGGCGCCGCGCCCGCCGACCTCCTCGGTCCCGCCGCCGCGGCGGCGATCGCCGCGCGGGTCGACGCGGGCCTGCCCACGGAGCCGCTCGTGCTGGTGCTGCCGGACGGCCCGGGCCGGCTGCGGGGCAGGGAGCTCGACGTGCACGTCGTGCGCAGCGGTGACCGCATCGTCGTCGAGCTCGAGCCGGTCGTCGGCACGGGCAACCTGTTGCTGTCCTACGGCTCGGCCCGCGGCGCGATGGCCCGGCTCACCGGGACCGGGTCGATCGCCGACCTCGCCGACCACCTGGCCCTCGAGGTGCGCGAGCTGCTCGGTTTCGACCGGGTGATGGTCTACCGCTTCGACCCGCAGTGGAACGGCGAGGTGATCGCGGAGCAGCGGCGCCCCGACCTCAACGCGTTCCTGGGGCTGCACTACCCGGCGACCGACATCCCCGCCCAGGCGCGGCGGCTCTACACGATCAACGGGACGCGCCTCATCGCCGACGTCTCCTACACACCGGCGCCGCTCGAGCCCATCGTCGACCCGGCCACCGGCGCACCACTCGACCTGACGTTCTCCCGGCTGCGGAGCGTGTCGCCGATCCACCTGGAATACCTCGGCAACATGGGCGTCACCGCCTCCAAGTCGATCTCGCTCGTCGTCGACGACGAGCTGTGGGGCCTCATCGCCTGCCACCACTACTCCGGTCCGCACCGTCCGGCGCAGGACGCCCGCGGCGCCGCCGAGTTCCTCGCCCAGGTCGCCTCCCAGCTGATCGGCGAGCGGGAGCGCGCCGAGGGCCGCGAGGCCGCCCTGCGCGCCCGCACGATGCTCGCCGGCATGGTCACCCGCATCACCACCAGCCCCGAGAACCCGCTCGCGACGCTCATCGCCGACCCCGAGCTGCTGACCCTCATGGGGGCGACCGGGGCCGCGCTCGCCCACGACGACCTCCTCGTCACGGCGGGCACCGTGCCCGGCGAGGACGAGCTCCGCGCCATCGCGCACGTGCTGGCCGACAAGGAGAGCTACGCGACGTACACCGACGACGTGTCGGCGCTCGAGCCGCGGCTCGGCGACCTCCCCGACGTGGCGCGGTACGCCGCGGGCGCGCTGCGCATCGGCGCCGAGGCCGACCGGTGGATCCTCTGGCTGCGGCCCGAGCAGGAGCAGACGGTCGACTGGGGCGGCGACCCCCGCAACAAGCAGGTGGCCGCCGCCGAGGGGCCGGAGGTGCGGCTCAGCCCCCGCCGCTCGTTCGAGAAGTGGCGCCAGGTGGTGCGCGGCCGGTCGCTGCCGTGGGAGCCGTGGCAGGTCGAGGCGGCCGACGCGCTCGGCGTGCACGTCACGGGCCTGCTGCTCTCCCGGGCCCGCGAGCACGTCCAGGTCGCCGAGGCGGTGCAGCAGAGCGTGGTGCTCGGCGAGGTGCCGCAGTTCGACGGGTTGGAGGTCGCGGCCCGCTACCTGCCGGCGTCCACCGTGCAGATGGGCGGCGACTGGTGGGACGCCTTCGAGATCGCGCCCGGCCGGGTCGTCATCGTGCTCGGGGACGTCGCCGGCCACGGCGTCGAGGCGGCCTCCACGATGATCCAGCTGCGCACGGCGCTGCGCGCCTACATGTATGCCGGCTCGACCGTCGCCCAGACCCTCGACCAGCTCGACCACCTCATGCTCAGCCTGCTGCGCGAGCACGTCGCGACGGCCGTCGCCGCCGAGGTGGACCTGGCGACCGGACGGGTCGACCTCGCCGCCGCCGGCCACCTCCCCCCGCTGCTGGCCGCGCCGGACGGCACCGCGGACCTCACGATGACGGCCCGACCGCTGCTCGGCTTCGGGGCGTCGGAGGCGCCGGTCACGCGCTTCACGCTCGCGCCCGGCGAGACGCTCATGCTCTACAGCGACGGGCTCGTGGAGCGGCGGGGCGTCGACATGGACGAGCGCACGGCCGTGGTGCGGTCGCTCGCGACGTACGACCCCGCCGTCCCGCTCGACCAGTGGGTCGACCGCGTCCTGACGATCCGCGACGGCACCGAGGACGACGACACGACCGTGCTGGCGGTGCGGCGCCCGCTCTGACCCCTGCCTCAGGACAGGACGCGCAACACGACGAGCGCGACGTCGTCCTCCTCCTCGGAGGGCACGACGAGGGTCGAGAGCAGGTGGTCGCTGAGCGCCTCGGCGTCCAGGTGGGCGCCCGCGGCCAACGCCGCGCACAGCTCCTCGATGCTCACGTCGAGCGGGATGCCGCGGCGCTCGACGAGGCCGTCGGTGTAGAGCACCACCGTCGACCCCACCGGGAGGTGGACGGCGAGGTCGGAGCGCACCGTGTCCGGCTCGACGCCCAGGATCGTCTCGCCGCCCGCGGCGAGCACCTCGGTCCTGCCGTCGGGGTGGAGCAGGACGGCGGGCGGGTGGCCGGCGCGGGACCACACGAAGCGCCACCGGTCGCCCGGCGCCTCGGGATCGAGCTGCTCCAGGCGCTCGAGCGGCTCGACCCGCGCCACGATGGCGGTCGCGATCGAGCGCACCTCCAGCAGCTCCAGCGCCCGGTCCAGGCCCTCGAGCACCTTCGCGGGCCCGTCGACGGTCGCCACCGCGATGCCGCGGGTCAGGTTGCGCGCCTGGGCCATGGTGCCCGCGGCGGCGAGGTCGTGGCCGGCGACGTCCCCGATGGCGAGCACGAGGGAGCCGTCGTGCTGGAGGAACGCGTCGTACCAGTCCCCACCGATCTGCGCGACGTGCGCCGCGGGGACGTAGCGCACCGCCACCGCCAGCCGCTCGTGCTCCGGCGGCGGCGTCAGCAGCGCCCGCTGCAGCGCGACGGAGACGTTGCGCTCCGCCTCCGCCTGCCGCCGCTCGGAGGCGAGCAGCTCGATGCGGGTCAGGGCTTGCGTGAGGGCGTTCGCGACGCCGCGCAGGAAGTGCCGGTAGTGGTAGTCGAACGGCAGGCGGTCGCTCTGCCGGGCCACCAGCACCGGGACCTCCTCGCCCGGGGCCGGCTGCCCGAGCTGCAGCCAGACGACGCGACCGGCGGCGGTCTCCTCGACGTACGCCGCGGTCGGGACCAGCGCCGCGGAGGGCTCCAGCGGCAGGCCCGCCCCCGCGCCGTACGACGCGTCCACCGGCTCCCCCGGCAGCCGCAGGTCGATCGCCGCGAACTCGTCGGTGATGCCCCGCAGCAGCGCCAGCGACCGTGACCGCAGGTCCTGCGGCGACGTCGCCCCGGCGAGCACGTCGGCCAGCCCCGTGAGCGTGATCGCCCGGCGCTGCGCGAGCACCATGGACGTGATCTCGACGGCGATGTCGAGCACGCCCTCGATGCGGTCGTCGGAGCCCTGCACGGGCGAGTAGGAGTAGGTGAACCAGCAGTCCTCGAGGAACCCGCGACGGTGCAGCGGCATGAGGGTGCGGTCGACGCGGAACGACCCGCCACCGTCGAGCACCCCCTGCATGAGCGGACCGATCTCGGCCCACGCCTCGGGGAACACGGCCTGCGCGGTGCGGCCGAGGGCCGCCGGGTGCTTGTCGGCGATGAGCTCGACGTACGCCTCGTTGTAGAGCAGCACGAACTCCTCGCCCCACAGCAGCACGGCGGGGAACCGGGAGTTCACGATGGTGCGCAACGCGCCGCGGAGGGTGCCGCTCCACGCGTCGGGCGGACCGAGGGGGGTCGACGCCCAGTCGATGGCCTCGTACTGCGCATGCAGGTCGGGGCCTGCCCCGTCCCAGAGCGTCACCTCAGCAACCTACCGGCCGGGCCACAGCGGGCCGGCGAGGAACGGACCCACTCATCCGTTCGGGCGAGACCAGTACGCCGCGAGCCCGGCCACCACGAGGGTGAGGACCGCCGACAGCGCCAGCCCGGCGGCGAGGTCCACCCGCAGCAGCAGCGCCCCGACGGCGGCACCCGCCGCGATGAGCAGGATGGCGAGCAGGCGACGGACCCACGGCTGGCCCGTGCGGGCGCCCAGCCACGAGTCGGCCGCGAGACCGGTGATCGTCGAGGTGACGACGACCGTCGTGACGTCCTTGACCGCCACGTGCCGGGCGAGCGCCGCCTGCAGGCCCATCGCGACGGCGACGACCGCCGCGACGACGACCGTCGCCGCGCCGCCCTCGCCGACGCCGTCCTCGAGCGCCGTGGAGGCCGCCGTGACCGCCAGCAGCACGGCCACCCCGATCATCAGCAGCGAGACCCGCCGGCCCCAGCCGGCGTCGTGGCCCCGCACGCAGCGGCCGCCCACGGCCGCCCCGGCCATGAACGCCGCCAGTGCGCACACCGGGCCCACCACGGGGAGGCCGTCCGCGCCCGCCGCGCCCATGCCCAGGATGACGACGTTGCCGGTCATGTTGCCGGTGAAGACCTTGTCGAGGCCCAGGTAGCCGACGGCGTCGGCCACGCCGGTCGAGAAGGTGAGCACCAGCAGCAGCGCGAGGCTCCGCGGGTGGTCGAGGAGCGAGTCGGTGCGGGGGGCGGCAGCAGCGGGCGCGGTCACGCGTCCATCATCGACCGGCGGCGTACCCCTGCGCACCGCGGGGGTTGGCCGCCGCGAACAGCCAGCCCGACCGCGGGTCGCGGCCGACGGTCGAGATGCGACCGAGCGTCCAGTCGCCCGCCACGGTCAGCACGTGCCCGCGCTCCCGCAGCTCCGCGAGCACCGCCGCTCCGAGACGGGCCTCCGCGACGACGCCACCGGGCTCCCAGGTGCGCGGCCAGAACGAGCTCACCGCCGCGGTCGTGTGGAACGCGGGCGCGTCGATCGCGGCCTGCGGGCTCCAGCCGCCGACGAGGAGCCGCAGGAGGTAGAGCAGCTGCCACTGGTCCTGCTGGTCGCCGCCGGGCGTGCCGAGCGCGGCGAAGGGCCGGCCGTCGCGGCTCAGCACCGTCGGGCTCAGCGTCGTGCGCGGTCGCGCACCGGGACGCAGCGCCGAGGGGCTGGCCTCGTCGAGCCACGTCATCTGCAGGCGCGTGCCCAGGCAGAAGCCCAGCTCGGGGATGGTCGGCGACGACTGCAGCCACCCGCCCGACGGGGTCAACGCCACCAGGTTGCCCGCGGCGTCGACCACGTCGAGGTGGCAGGTGTCGCCCCGCGTCTCGCCGTGGCGTCCCACCGTGGGCTCCCCCACCCCGGCCGCCGGACGCGTCGGCTGGCCCGGTCCCGGTGGGCCGGTGACGACCACGTCCGCGGGCGTGCGCAGCGGCGGCGCGAAGGGCGTCGCCCCCGGGACCAGACCCGGCCGGTGCTCGAGCGAGGCGGTCGCGCCGACCAGCGCGGCCCGGTCCGCGGCGTACGCCGGCGTGAGCAGGTGCGCCAGCACCGCCGGGTCGGCCCCGGACCCGTAGTAGGCGTCGCGGTCGGCCAGCGCCAGCTTGAGCACCTCGAGCACCGTGTGCGCCCCGAGGGCCGTCGACGGGTCGAGCCGCTCGTCGGGCAGCTGGTCGAGGATCGCGAGGCACTGGAGCAGCACGGGGCCCTGGCTGCCGAAGCCCGCCTTGTGCACCGTCGTGCCGCGGAACTCCAGCGTCACCGGCTCCTCGAGCCGCACGTGGTCCGCGTCGAGGTCGGCGAGGGCGAGCACGCCCGCGTGGTCGGTGCCCGACGAGTGCCGGTGCGGCCGAGCGGCGCCGGCCACCATCGCGCGGCCCACGCGGCCCGACCGCCACTCCGTGCGGGCCGCGCGGATGCGCGCACCCCGCGAGTCCTCGTCGGTGCCGGCCGCGACCAACGCGCGCAGGGTCGCGGCGTAGGTCGGGTTGCGCACGACGTCACCGGGCTCGGGGACGCGGCCGTCGGCGAGCCAGAGCGCGGCCGAGTCGGGCCAGTGGTCGGTGAAGTGCTCCCGCATCGTCGCGATGGTGCGGCACAGCTGGACCCCGGCCGGGTGCCCGTCCTCCAGGTAGTGGATCGCCGGCGCGAGCACGTCCCCGAGCTCCCACGAGCCGTGCTCCTCGAGCAGCCCGAGGAGCGCCTCGACGGCCGCGGGCACGGCCGCGGCGAGCGCCCCGCTGCCGGGCACGTCGGCGAGACCCTCGGCGCGCAGGTGGGCGATGCTCGCCCCGGCCGGCGCGGGCCCCTGACCGTTGACGACCACGGGGTCGGCGCCGGCGGGCGCGACGATCCCCACGAGGTCGCCGCCCGGGCCGTTGAGGTGCGGCTCGACGGCGTGGAGCACGAACGCCCCGGCCACGGCCGCGTCGAACGCGTTGCCGCCGCGCTCCAGCACCGACTGCGCGCTCGCCGCGGCGAGCCAGTGGGTGCCGGCCGCCATCCCGAACGACCCCGTGAGCGTGGGACGCGTCAGGTCGGTGGGCGGCGGGGTGAACGCGGCGGAGGAGCTCATCCGTCGAGCATGCCACCCGCGCCCGACGCTCTTGCCTGCCTCCTCCACAGCCGCAGGGGTACGCCGCGGCTTGTGCCGCGCCGTACCCCTGCGGGTGGGTGCCGAGAGAGCGGTCAGGCCCGGGCCGACTCCTCCGCGGCGGCGGACTCCTTGGCCAGGGCCGCGATGCGGTCCGTGGTGGGCGCGCCGCTCGGACGCTCCGACCACGTCTGGCCGAGACCGCTGGAGCGCTCGAGGTCGTAGGCGCTCTCCGAGTGCTGCGACAGGTCGAGCCCGGCGAGCTCGTCCTCCTCGCTGACCCGCAGGCCCATCGTCTTGTCGAGCACCTTCGCGATCACCCAGGTCACGACGAAGGCGTAGGCACAGGTGGCGCCGATCGCGACGACCTCGCGCCAGGCGATGTCCCAGCTGCCGCCGAACAGGACGCCCTCGATGCCGGCGGGCGAGCCCGAGAAGCCGATGAGCACGACGCAGAGCGAGCCGACGATGCCGCCCATGCCGTGCACGGCGAACGCGTCGAGGGTCTCGTCGACGCCCAGCTTGGTCTTCCAGGTGCAGGCCCAGGCGACGAACGCGCCCGAGGCGATGCCGACCACGATCGCGCCGAGGGAGTCGACCGCGTCGGCCGACGGGGTGATGCCGACGAGACCCGCGATGATGCCGGACGCCATGCCGAGGGTGGTGGGCGCGCCGTCGCGGATCTTCTCGACGAGGCAGAAGCCGATCATGCCGGTGGAGCCGGCGATGAGGGTGGTGAGCACGGCGTACTGCGCCAGGAAGTTGGCGCCACCCGCCGTGCCGCCGTTGAAGCCGAACCACCCCATCCACAGCAGGCCCGCGCCGAGGAGCACCAGCGGGAGGTTGTGGGGCCGGTTGCCCATGTTCTTGCGGGGACCGAGCACCATCGCGAGCGCCAGCGCGCCGAGACCCGCGGACATGTGGACGGCCGTGCCGCCGGCGTAGTCGTGGAGACCCAGGTCGTTGCGCATCCAGCCACCGACCGTGCCCTCGCCGTCGTAGGCGAAGACCCAGTGGCCGAGCGGGAAGTAGACCAGCGTGACCCAGATGGCGGAGAAGACCAGCCAGCCGCCGAACTTCATGCGGCCGACCGCGCCGGAGGCGACGATCGCGACGGTGATGGCGGCGAAGAGGATGTAGAACGCGAACCAGTAGGGGTCGACGAGCTGGGCCTCGCCCGGGTCGTCGTAGATCCCGAGGAAGCCGAGGTAGCCGTCGGGGTTGCCGATGAGCCCGAGCCCGCCGACGGAGTCACCGACCACGAGGCCGTGGCCGAAGAGCACGTAGAGCACGGTGGTGGTGCCCAGCGTGCTCATCGTCATCATGATCATGCTGAGCGCGTTCTTGCTGCCCACCATGCCCCCGTAGAACAGGGCGATGCCCGGGAACATGATGATGACGAGCGCCAGTGCGGCGAGCATCCACGCGACGTCTGCTGCGGGCATGCGGTTCTCCTTCTCGGGGGTGGAGCGGGGGCTTCAGGGGGTCGGGGCCTGCGCGCGCAGCCACGCCGCTGCACGGTCGCGGTAGGTCGCGATGCCCTTGTAGTCGGCCATGTCCTCGGGCAGCTCGGCGATGACCGCCGCGGCCCGCTCCCGCCACTCCTCGACGCGCGCGAGCTCGTCGAAGGGCAGCAGGTAGCTGCGGATGAGGAACATGACGGCGCCCGACTCGGGGAGTCGGACCAGGTGCTGCACCTCGGTGCGGAGGTGCACGAGACGTCCGAACGTCTCGTCGTCGACGCCCAGGACCATCGGGCGGTCCGGGCCCCAGTCGGGGTAGGTCTCGGTGGAGACGTCGAGCCGGCGGTGGACGGTGAGCGTCCAGTTCGTGCGCCGGTAGGTCTCGTTGGGCTGGAGGCGCTTGATGAACTCGTGCGCCCGCGTGATGACCCCCTCGGAGTGGATCCGCGGCACGGGGCCGTGGATCTCGAGGAAGCTCATCCCGACGTCGAACCCGAAGGACCAGTCGGCCGCGAAGGTGACCACGCCGGCGTCGCCGTAGAGCACGCCGTCGCGCTCGTCGAGCAGCACCACGTCCTCCTGCACCTGCGCGGTGATCCAGCGCAGCGGCGGCTCCGGCAGGGTGCTCGCGTCGCCGAGCACGAACGCGTGGTCGATGCCGAGCAGGTCGTTGCGCCACCGGTACGCCGCGCGCGGACCCTCGAGGGGCTCGAGCGCGAACGCGTCGGGCCGCGCCAGCGCCAGCTCCCGCATGAGGCAGAGCATCGCGTCCCAGCACGCCACGTCCATGTGGGGCAGCACCGCGTGGCGGGACGGGTCCCGCTCGAGGATCGCGGCCCTCTCGGCCAGCTCCTCGGCGTACGCGGAGTCGACGTCGACGACCGCCGCGCCCCACTGGCCGGCCGGGGTCGTGACGACGCCGCGGGCGGGCTCGACGTTGGTGGTGTAGCGGTAGGTGGGGTTCGGGAACGGGAACGGGAAGCCGGCGACGAGGTCGGGCGCGGTCGTCGGGGCCGCCGGGGACAGGATCGGGGGCGGGGTCACAGGGTCACCTCCAGGTGGGCGCGGCCGTCGGCCGCGGGGACGGCGCGGGAGACGCAGGCCATCAGGCAGTCGCCCGCGCCCCTCGTCTCCTCGTCGAGGAACAGGTCGCGGTGCAGCACGGGGCTGCTCCCGGGAGCGACGTCGACGCGGCACTCGCCGCAGACGCCCTGGCGGCACAGGTTGGGCACGACGTGGCCGGCGTCCTCGAGCGCCTCGAGGAGGCTGGTGCCCGACGGCACCTCCAGAACCTGCCCCGCGACGCCGACCGTGAACGGGTCGCCCGGGTCGAGCGCCGCGACGCCGAACGGCTCGAGGTGCACCCGGCTGGACGGCCAGCCGAGCTCCGTCGCCAGGTCGACCACCGCGTCCATGAACCCGGCGGGACCGCAGGTGTAGAGGTGGGTGCCCAGCGGCTGGTCGGCGAGCCGCACGGCGAGGTCCTCGGCGAGCCCGGCGCGGTCGGCGAGGAAGGTGACCCGGTCGCCGCCGAGCTCCTTGAGCTCGTCGACGTGGGCGCCGTGCCCGTCGCGGAACAGGTAGACCAGCTCCGCGTCCCGGCCCCAGCGCACGTGCGAGCGGAGGTGGGAGAGCAGGGGGGTGATGCCGATGCCGGCGCCGACGAGCAGGTGCCGGGTGGCCAGGTGGATCGGCGCGAACGCGCTGCGGGGCGGGGTCGCGGTGACCCGGTCGCCGACCGTCAGGCCGTGCACCCAGGCGGAGCCGCCGCAGGCGGAGCCGCCCTCGGCGGCGGGCGCGCAGCGCAGCACCGAGATCGTGTAGTGCCGCGGGTCGCTGCTCTCCCCCGTCAGCGAGTAGGCGTTGGCCGCGCGCCGCGGCCGTCCCTCCCCCGCCGGCACGTCGAGCACGAGGTGGCTGCCGGGCGTGAACGAGGGCAGGCGGTCGCCGTCGGGGTGGGCGAGCGCGAGCGAGCGGATCCCCGGCACCGCGTCGTCGACGGTCGCGACGACGAGCTCGATCCGGGCGTTCACGCGGCCTCCCCCTCCGAGCGGGCGGCGGAGCCGTCGGCGGGGCGGGCGGCGGAGCCGTCGGCCGGCGTCTCGGCGTCCACCATGAACCCGAGGTGCGCGCCGGTCAGGCGCGAGACGTGGGGGTAGACGAGCAGCCGACGGCCGCAGCCCGTGCAGGGCACGACGGCCTCGAGCTCGACGGCGGCGTGCGTCGTGGCGTCGCAGTGCACGCACCACACGGCCCGCTCCGCGGTGTCGACGACTCCGAACGCCATCTCGTCGTCGCCCAGCCCGGCCCGGACGCCGGCCGCACGCACGGCGAGGCACTCCCGCGCCGTACCGGCCACGAGCACCCGGTGGCCCACCCGCGCCACCGCGAGGTCGGCGCGCAGCGCGGCGACCGCGGCGTCGACGTCGCCGCACTCGTGACGCCGTACGTCGCGCCCCGCCAACGCCGTCGACCAGCGGTCGGCGACGTCCCCGGCCCCGGGGAGCACGACCAGCGTGAACACGCGGCCCCGCAGGTCGGGCTCGGCAGCGGGCGCGGAGGCGTCCCACGCCCAGCGCGGCACGCTGGTCTGGCTCATGCTGACCACGACGATCCCTCCTCTCCACCTCGGCCGCCCCGGTCGGCGCCGGGGCGGGTAGTCGAACGTGACGGTGTTTCTCCCCGGTGTCCGCGGCGTTCCGCCGGACGCACGGGCGCGGTGATCCGCCTCACGACCGTCGTCACGGCGCTCACCGGCGGGTCAGCCACGCCATGGCGGGCTCGCGGTAGTCGAGGAATCCCTTGTAGGCGGCCAGGTCCTCGGGCAGCTCGAGGACGACGCGGGCGAGCTGGTCGCGCCACGCCGGCACCTGCCGGATCTCCTCCAGCGAGGTCATGTGGGTGCGGATGTTGAACGTGACCGCCCCGGTCATCGGCAGGCGGATGAAGTGCTCGACCTCGATGCGCAGCTGGAGGCGGCCCCAGTCCTCCGCGGCGACGAGCGCCGGGATGTCGCCCGCCCAGGCCGGCAGCTCCTCGAGGCTGACGTCGAGCAGCCGGGAGCCGGAGGCCGACAGCGTCCAGTTGACGCGGCGGTACACCTGGTCGACCGGCAGGCGGCGCAGGAACTGCTCGGCCCGCGACGTGATGCCCTCCCGGGTCAGCCGCGGCACGGGGTTGTGGATCTCCGCCATCGTCATGCCGACGTCGAAGGAGACCGACCACGCGGCCGCGAAGGTCACGAGCCCGGCGTCGAAGCACAGCTCGCCGTCACGCTCCTTGACGAGGAGCAGGTCGTCGGGGACCTCGCGGCCCAGGAAGGTCATCGGGTCCCACGGCAGGCTCGTCGCGTCGCCCAGCACGAACGTCTGGTCGGTGCCGAGGGCGGCGTTGCGCCACCGGAACCGGTCGGGGTCGCGGGGGTCCTCGTCGAGCCGCATGATCGCCGGGTACGACGCGGCCAGGTCCCGCAGGTAGTAGAGCAGGAGGTCCCAGCAGGCCGGCAGCATCCCGGGCATGATCCGCACCCGGTGGGGATCGGCGTCGAGGATCCGGCGCCGCTCGGCCATGATCGCGCCGTACTCCTCGCCCCCGAGGTCGACGATCGTCGCTCCCCACTCGCCGGCGGCGGTACGGCGCACGAGCCGTGCGGGCTCGACGTTGACGGAGTAGCGGAACGCGTCGAGGTCGTCCGGGAACGGCCAGGGCAGGCGCGCGGTGTGGCCGCGCACGGGGAAGGCGGGGGCGTCGGTCGCCGCGGTCGGGGCAGCGGGGGCGAGGGTCACAGGTCCACCTCGATGTCGTCGTCGGCGCGGGCCGCGCGGGAGACGCAGGCCAGCATGCGGTCGCCGCACTCCTTGGCGGCGTCGGAGAGCACGAGGTCGCGGTGCTCGACCGCGCCGCGGCGTACCGGCACCTCGCACTCACCGCAGACGCCCTGGCGGCAGAGGTTGGGCACGGCGCGACCCGTCGCGAGCAGGGCCTCGAGGAGGCTGGTGCCGGGCGGCACGGCGAGACGCTCGCCCGTCGACGCCAGCGTGGCGGTGAAGGGGACGCCCGGGTCGAGCTCGGGCGCCGTGAACCGCTCGAGGTGCACCCGGTGCTCGGGCCAGCCGGCGGCGCGGGCCGCGTCGACGTAGGTCTCGAGCAGGGGCACCGGTCCGCACGCGTAGGCGTGGGTGCCGAGCGGCTGGTCGGCGAGCCGGTCGGCGAGGAGGGCGGCGGTCGCCGCGACGGTGGTCGCCTCGTGGAGGGTCACGTCCTCGCGCTCCGCCAGCGCCCGCAGGTCGTCGAGGTGGGCGGCGTGGCCAGGCCGGTAGGAGTAGAGCACCTCGGCGCTCCCGCCCCACCGCACGATCGCGCGGGCGTGGGAGAGCACCGGCGTGACGCCGATGCCGCCGGCGACGAGCAGCGCGTGGCGCTGGTCGTGGCGCGGGGCGAAGGCGGAGCGCGGACCCTCGACCTCGACGAGGTCGCCGGCCGCGAGCCCGTGCACCCAGGCCGACCCCTGCTCCCGCCGGAGCACCGAGATGGCGTAGCGCCGCGGGTTGAACCCGTCGTCCGTCAGCGAGTAGGCGTTCCGCTTCTCCCCCGGCCCGCCCGGGTCGGTCGTGAGCACGACGTGCGCACCCGGCTCGTACGGCGCCAGGTGGCCGCCGTCGGGGTCGACGAGCACGACGTGACGGACCTCGGTGGTCAGCGCCCGCACCTCCGCGACGCGCAGGAGCCGGGGGCCGGTCCGGTACGCCGCGTGCTGGTGGGCCGCGTACCGGACGGGCGCCTCGGGCTGGAGCGTGGCGCTCATGCGGCAACCTGATCGTCGGGCTCGGTGCCGGTGTCCGAGGCGAGGAAGCTGCCGCGCGCGGCCGAGTGGTGGGGGTGGATCTCGAGGAGGCGGGCGCAGCCGGTGCAGACCGCCGTGCCGCCCGGTTCGCCGTGGAGGCGGTGGGTGGCGCGGCAGTGGGCGCAGTAGACCGGGAGGTCGGTGGGGCCCTCCGCGTCGACGACGAACGCCCGCAGCTCCGCCCCGCTCGCCCCGTGGGCGCGGCACCGGGCGAGCGTGAGGAGCACGTCGTGCTGGGGGCCGACGACCATGATCCGCACGCCGATCCGCACCGCGTCGAGGGCGGCGACGACGTCGTCGTGACCGGTCGCGAGGTCGTCCGCCACCACGAGCCGGGTCGGGACCCGGCCCTCGGCCTCCCGCACCCAGGCCCCCGCGACCTCCGCGGTGCGCGGGTGCCCGCCGAGCGCGAGCACCAGCACCGTGGCGGCCGTGGGGTCGACCGGCTCCGGGACGGCCGGCCAGTGCGGCAGGCCGAGCGGGACCTCGGTCGCCGCGATCCCGGTCGCCGCGATCCCGGTCGCCGCGATCTCCACCGTCGTCATCGGAGCCCGGTCAGAGCAGGTCGGCGTTGCGGTCGCCGGCGTAGAACGCCAGCGCGTAGGACGGCGTCGAGAACGCGATCCGCGACCCCTTCGGGAAGAAGATGGCGTCCTTGGCGCGGGCCACCGTCTTCTGGCCGGTGTCGACGTTCTCGAGGAGGAACTCGCCCTCGAGCACGACCTTCATCTCGTCGTACTCGTAGAGGTACACCAGCGGCTCGTCCGTGTGCTTGAGCTCGAAGAACCCGGAGCACATGCTGCTGCCCTCGGGGTTCTCGTAGACGTCGCCGATGTACCCCTCGCACGCGGGGTACTCCTCCATCCGCGGGAGGCCCTTCCACGCGTCGGACGTGACGAGGAAGGGGGCCGTGGCGGGTGCGTCGGGGGTGGTGGTCATCTGAGCCGCTCCGATCATGCGAGGAAACGTTGTCTGCTCAGATGAAACTCAGTGGGTGTTTCGCGGGTCGCGGGCTTGCGTAACGATCGCGTGACGCCCGGGCCCGGCGGGGCACTGGCCGACCCGAGCCCCGGGGGCCCGTGGGGGCCGGAGAAAGAAAACGCGGACGGGACCCGGCCCGGGACAGGAAAACGCGGACTCCCCGGGGCCTCCGGTCCGCGTTTTCCTCAGCCGGGGCGGGTACGCCGCGGGCGAACCCCCGCCGTACCCCCGACGTCATGCGGTCCGGCGCCCGGCCCGACCACTGCGCATGACGTCCGACGGGCAGGGGCGCGAGGGGCCGCGAGGGGCGCCGCAACTGTGCGCTTGGTGCAGCCCGGACCGCGCGGGACCGACCCCAGCCGCACATTTCAGACCCCCGCGCGGGATGGACCAGCTCCAGCCCGGCCGGGCCCGACAAGGGCCGGGTACGCCGCTGGCGAATCCCCGCCGTACCCCCGGCGTCATGCGGTCCGGCGCCCGGCCCGACCACTGCGCATGACGTCCGACGGGCAGGGGCGCGAGGGGCCGCGAGGGGCGCCGCAACTGTGCGCTTGGTGCAGCCCGGACCGCGCGGGACCGGCCCCAGCCGCACATTTCAGCCCCCCGGGGGACGGCCCCGACAGCCAGCGCAGCCGCGCCTCGCGCCTCAGGCCCCCGACGCGTGCCAGCGGCCGTGGGTGCGCTCGACGCGGATGGGGTGCGCGAAGGCCTCGGAGACGCCCGCGCTCGTCAGCACCTCGTCGACGGGGCCGGCGGCGACGATGGCGCCGTCGCGCAGCAGGGCCGCGTGGCTCGTGGTGCTCGGCAGCTCCTCGAGGTGGTGGGTCACCAGCAGCGTGGAGGTGGTGGGCTCCTCGGCCACGACGCCGTCGAGCGCGGTCAGGAAGCGCTCGCGGGCGGCGAGGTCGAGCCCGGTCGTGGGCTCGTCGAGCAGCAGCAGCTGCGGGCGGCCGACGAGGGCGCGGGCGATGAGCGCCCGGCCCCGCTCGCCCTGCGACAGGGTGGGCCAACGCAGGCCGGCCCGGTCGCCCATGCCGACGCTCGCGATGAGCTCGCGCGCGTGCTCGGACTGGTCGGGCGTGGGCTCCCAGCGGCGCGGCAGGTCCGCGCTGCCGGTGAGGCCGGTCAGCACGACCTGCTCCACCGTGAGCGGCGAGGCCACCCGGTGACGCGGGTCGACGTGGCCGATCATCTTGCGCAGCGCCTGCAGCTCGATCCGGCCCAGCCGGTGGCCGAGCACGTGGACGGTGCCGGTCGTCGGGTGCTGGTTGGCGCCGCAGAGGCTGAGCACCGTGGACTTCCCGGCACCGTTCGGGCCGAGCACCGCCCAGTGCTCGCCGGCCTCGACCCGGAGGTCGATGCCGTGGAGGATCTCCTTGCCCGCGCGGCGCAGCGTCACGCCGGCGAGCTCGAGCACGGGCGGCCGACCGTCCGCCGGACCAGGAGCGTCGAGGGGGGCCAGGTCGGTCGTCGTCACGCCCCTACGATCCCACTCGGCCACCGCCGAGCGGGAACGGGGTGTTCGCCGGACCGGCCAGCTCCTCGGCGTAGTTCGCGAGCAGCGCGAGGTTCCGCTCGTCGAGGTGGTCCCACTTCTGCGGCACGCTCGAGCCGGGCGTCAGCGTCGCCATCGCCTGCTGCGGCTTCAGCGCGGCGCTCACCCAGCCCTCGTGGCTGGCGCCCCGGGCGACGACCTCGGCGATCGGCGTGACGATGAGGGAGTTGCCGAAGTACGGCGCGCCCGCCGGGTCCACGCCCGTCGCGTTGGCGCCGATGACGTAGACGTGGTTGTCGTACGCCCGCGCCCGCGTCGTCAGCTCCCACAGGTCGGCGCTGCGCAGCAGCGCGGAGGGTCGCGCGATGATCTCGGCGCCCTTGACGGCGTTGATGCGGGACAGCTCCGGGTAGTCCCCGTCGAAGCAGATGATCAGCCCGATCGTGCCGATCTCGGTCTCGACGACGGTGACGGTGTCGCCCTTCGTGACCCAGCCGCCGCGCTCGATGTCCTCGGTCCCGAAGGGGTGCGTCTTGTGGTAGGTGCCAAGAACCGACCCGTCCGGCCCCGCGAGGTGCGCGGAGTTGTAGACGACGCCCCGCTCCTCGCCCGGCTCGTAGGCGCCCCACACGAGGTGGATGCCGAGCCGACGGGCGAGGTCGGTGTACGGCGCGGTGCCGGCCCCCGGCGACGCCTGGAGCAGGTCCCACAGCTCCTCGGCACCCATCGCGGGACCGAACCCGGTCGTGACGGTCTCGGGCAGCACGACGAGCTCGGCGCCCGTCGCCTCGACCGAGCGCTCGACCCAGGTCAGGGCACGCTCGGTGTTGCCCGCGATCGTCTCCGGCGTCAGGGGCGCCGAGCTCGGGGCGACCTGGACCGCGGCCACGGTGACGTCGCGCATCAGCGGGCCCGCCGTCCGAGCAGGGCGCCGACGAGCACGCCGACGAGCATGAGACCGGCCCCGGTGAGGGTGCCCTTGAGGAAGGCGTCCGGCGAGCCGCCCGCGGCCGGAACGGCAGCCGCACCCGGCCGGGAGAAGCTGCGCTGCCCCTCGGCCCCGGTCGAGCCCGAGGCCGCGGCATTGCCCGCCCCGCCCTCGCGCGTCTCGGCCGCGGTCTGGTCGGTGGGGCTGATCGCGGAGGCCGTCGGGCCGACGGGCGCCGGGCCGTTCTGGAGGTGGTCGTCGATCGCCTTGAAGAACTCGGCCGCGAGGCGCTTGCCGACGCTCGCGAGCATCCGCTGGCTGACGCCGCCGATCATGCCGCCGACGACGGCGTCCGCGACGAAGCGGATGAGCGTGCCCTCGCCCTGCGCCTCCATGTCGACGTCGACCTCGACCTGGATGGTGCCGGGACCGCCGGCGCCGGAGGCGACCATCTTGAGGTAGTGCGGCTCGCGCTTGTCCTTGAGGTGCACCTCGCCCTCGTAGGTGCCGCGGATCGCGGCCACGCCGGCGCTGATCGTCATCCGGTAGGAGTCCTCGGTGACCGTCTCGAGCTGCTGGCAGCCGGGGATCGTGGCGACGAGGACGGCCGGGTCGTTGAACGCCGCCCAGAGGGCGTCGATGCTGCTGGTCAGCGTTGCTTCGCCGGTGACCTTCACGCGCGGGCCTCACTTTCGGTGGATGCTGCGGGGGTTGCCGCAGAGGAGTGCTCGGGGAGGACGGACGCCGGGTCGACCCAGCGCACGCTCTCCGTGCCCGGCATGGTGTTGACGAGCGGCTCGGGGTACGCCGCGGCGCGGCGCAGGTCGAAGAGCTCGGACGGCGAGATGGGCATCCGCACGATCGGGATGCCCTCGGCGTCCTCGATGGCCGCCGCGATGGCCGCCGACGTCGGGATGACGCCGGCCTCGCCCGCGCCCTTGATCCCCAGGGGGTTGAGCGGGGAGGGCGTCTCGAGGTGGTCGATGTCGATGCTGGTGGGCACCTCGGAGGCGTACGGCATGAGGAAGTCCATGAAGGACGCGTTGGCCAGCTGGCCGGCCTCGTCGTACGCCATGATCTCGTAGAGCGCCCCACCGACGCCCTGGGCGACGCCGCCGTGGATCTGGCCCTCGACGATGCGGGGGTTGATCATCTTCCCGCAGTCGTGCACGACGGCGTACTTGAGGATCGAGATCTCCGCCGTCTCCGGGTCGGTCTCCACGATGACGGCGTGGGCGCCGGCCGCGAAGGTCGAGTACGGCGGGGAGTAGTAGTCCGTCTCGTCGAGGCCGGGCTTCTCCCCCGGCGCGACCGGCGGCTTCGCGTAGTCGACCGGTCCGCCGCCGAACTGGGTGGCGGCCTTGCTGGCCTCGTCGAAGGCGTAGCGCAGCGGGTTGGACAGCACCGCGACGGTGCCGATGCCCACGGCGGTCGAGGGGTCGCCCTTGACCTGCACCATGCCCTCGACGATCTCGAGGTCGCCCGGGTCGGCCTCGAGCGCGTCGGCGGCGAGCCGCAGCGTGCGCTCCTTGACCTTGCGGGCCGCGAGCGCGATGGCGCTGCCGCTCATGACGGCGCCGCGCGAGGCGAAGGTGCCGACGGAGTAGCCGAACCGGCGGGTGTCGCCCGTCGTGACGATGACGTCGGAGAACGGCACGCCCAGCTCGGTGGCGACGATCTGCGCGAACGCGGTCTGGTGGCCCTGGCCCTGGGAGGTGATGCCGGTGGCGACCTTCACCTTGCCCGAGGTCAGCACCTGCACGTGGCCGCCCTCGTAGGGACCCGGACCGGTGCCCTCGACGTAGAACCCGAGACCGATGCCGACCTGCCGGCCCTCGGCGCGGGCGTCGGCCCGGATCTTCTCGAACTCGTCCCAGCCGACCAGCGTGCGCAGCTTCTCGGCGAGCGCCGGGTAGTTGCCCGAGTCGTAGCGCAGCGGCCGTCCGTCCTGGAACATCAGGCCGAAGTCGACCGGGAAGTCCTCGGGCTGGATGAAGTTCGCCGCCCGCACGTCGAGGCGGTCCTTGCCCAGGTACTGCGCGATGCGGTCCATCGTGCGCTCCATGGCGTAGACGCCCTGCGGGCGACCGGCGCCGCGGTACGGCGTCACGAGCACCGTGTTGGTGTAGAGGCTCGTGAAGGTCACCCGGTAGGCGCCCGGCCGGTAGGGGCCGAGCAGCTGGGTGGAGGCGTTGATCGGCACGATGAGGCCGTAGGGGATGTAGGCGCCGTGGTCGTGGAGGATGTCGACCTCGAGGCCGAGCACGCGACCGTCGTCGTCGAAGCCGACCTGCACGGTGAGCAGCTGCGCGCGCTCGTGGGCGCTGGAGACGAAGTGCTCGCGCCGGTCCTCGGTCCACTTCACGTCGCGGCCGAGCCGGATCGCGGCCCACGGGACCATGATCTCCTCGGGCCACGGGTGCACGATCTTCACGCCGAAGCCGCCGCCGACGTCGGGGGTCACGACGTCGACCTGGGTCAGCTCGAGGCCGAGCTTCGCCGACACCGCGCCGCGCACGCCGGTCGACGTCTGCGTCGCCGTCCAGAGCGTCAGCTTCTCCTCGTGCGCGTCCCAGCGGGCGTGGACGCCCTTGCCCTCCATGGGCATGCAGGCGCTGCGCTCGATGTCCCACTCGAAGGTCAGGCGGTGCGGGGCCTCGGCCACCGCGCTGGCGGCGTCGCCGTACGCCTGGGTGGAGACGGCGGCGGCGTTGCCGGGGATGTCGTCGTAGACGAGCTCCTCGGCCGCGGCCGCCTTGCGGAGACCGACCACGGGCTTGAGCACCTCGTAGTCGACCTTCACCAGCGCCGCGGCGTCCTCCGCGACGTACCGGTCGCGGGCGATGACCATCGCGACCGCCTCGCCGACGTGGTTCACCGCGTCCTTCGCCAGGGCGTAGCCGGTGCGCGGGTGGGTGAGGTCGGGGTGCGGGATGAGCAGGGGCAGGGGCTCCGCGGTCGGGCCGGAGAGGTCGTCCCACGTGTAGACGGCGACGACGCCCTCGAGCTCGTACGCGTCGTAGGGGTCGATGTCGCGGATCCGTGCGCGGGCGTGGGGCGTGCGCACGAACGCGGCGTGGAGGGTGCGGTCGTCGCCGATGTCGTCGACGTAGCGGCCCTTGCCCGTCACCAGGCGCGGGTCCTCGACGCGCTTGACAGGCTCGCCGAAGCTGCGGGTGCTCACGCGTCGCTCCCCTCGGTGGACTCGGTGGCGCGCTCCTTCTGGATCTCCGCGGCGCGGAGGACGGAGGCGACGATGTTCTGGTACCCGGTGCAGCGGCAGAGGTTGCCGCCGACGGCCTCGCGGGCCTCCTCGGGCGTCGGGTCGGGGTTCTCCTCGATGAACGCGGAGACGGTCGTGAGGAAGCCGGGGGTGCAGAAGCCGCACTGCAGGCCGTGGCAGTCGACGAACGCCTGCTGCGTGGGGCTCAGCCGACCGTCCGGCTCCGTGAGGCCCTCGACGGTGGTGACGTCGTGGTCCTCGGCGCTCACCGCGAGCATGAGGCAGCTGCGCACGGGCTCGCCGTCGAGCAGCACGGTGCAGGCGCCGCAGACGCCGTGCTCGCAGCCGACGTGGGTGCCGGTCAGGCCGAGGTCCTGGCGCAGGGCGTCGCAGAGGGTGCGGCGCACCGGCAGCTCGACGCGGCGGGGCATCCCGTTGACGCGGAGCCGCACCTCGAGGTGCTGCTCGCCGACGTCCGTGTGGTCCGTGCTCGTCATGCCCGTGCTCCTTCGGTCGTCGTGATCGCGCGCGCCGCGGCCTCGCGGGTCAGGCGCTTCGTCAGCACCGACGCGAGGTGGCGGCGGAAGTCGGCGCTCGCGTGGAGGTCGCCCGGCGGGTCGATCCGGTCGCGCACCCAGTCGCCGAGAGCGGCGTGGTCCACCTCGTCGTACGCGGTGCCGCGCACCACCTCGGTCAGGTCGAGCACCTCGGGGACGTCGTTGACGGAGACCAGCGAGAGCTTCAGCGAGACGTACTGCTCGGCCTCGTCCAGCACCGCGACGACGCCGGCGCCGCACATGGCGTAGTCGCCGTGGCGGCGGCAGATCTCGTCGAAGGCGGTGCCGAAGCGCCCCTCCGGGGCCGGGAACCACGCCGAGACCGCCAGCTCGTCGTAGCCGAGGCACGACTCCATGGGTCCGACGAAGAAGTCGGCGGCGTCGATGGTGCGCTCGCCGCGCACGGAGCGGGCGACGACGTGGCCGCCGAGGAGGGCGAGCACGGTCGGCATCTCGGCGGAGGGGTCGGCGTGGGCGAGGCTGCCCACGGTGGTGCCGCGGTTGCGGATCGTCGGGTGGGCGACGTGGCGCAGCGCCTGGCCGACAAGCGGCACGCGGGCGGCGGCCGCCTCGTCGCGCTCCAGGCGAGCGTGGCGCACGAGGGCGCCGATGCGGACCCCGGCGTCGTCGACCTCCAGCGCCGACAACTCGTCCGTCAAGCGGTTGATGTCGACGAGGTGGGCCGGCGAGGCCAGGCGCATGGCCATGACCGGCACCAGGCTCTGGCCTCCTGCCAGCACCTTCGCGTCCGTGCTGTGCTCCGCGAGCACGTCGAGAGCCTCGGCCACGGTGCGGGGTGCGTGGTAGGTGAACTTCGGGGTCTTCATGGTCTCCCTGTCCGGTGAGGGAGGCCTGCACCCTCCTGCAGGCCTCCCCGTGTCCGTGCGGTGTCCGGCTGAGGGCCGGTGGCGACGCTCAGCGGGCGACGGGTCCCTCCGCCGGGCCGCCGGTCGGGCCGGGGGTGCCGGCGCGGTCGTCGCCCTGGTGGTCGCCGAGCCAGTCCTTGGGGGCGAACGGCTTGACGGCGTGGTAGGCGATGATGGTCACGATCGTGCCGAGCGCGATGCCGGTGATCGAGAACGAGTCGGTGAACTGGAGCTTGACGTCGCCGATGCCGATGACGAGGCCGGCGGCGAGCGGCACCAGGTTGAGCGGGCTGCCGAACGAGACCTTGTTGTCCACCCAGATCTTCGCACCCAGCAGGCCGATCATGCCGTAGAGCACGACGGTGATACCGCCGAGCACGCCGCTGGGGACGGCCGAGACGACGGCGCCGAACTTGGGCGAGAAGCCGAAGAGGATCGCGACCACGGCGGCGACGTAGTAGGCCGCCGTCGAGTAGACGCGGGTGGCGGCCATGACGCCGATGTTCTCGGCGTACGTCGTCGTGGGCGAGCCGCCGACGAAGCCGGCCAGCGCGGTGCCCGCGCCGTCGCCCATGAACGCACGGCCCATGTAGGGGTTGAGGTCGCGCTTGGTCATCTCCTCGACGGCCTTCACGTGGCCGGCGTTCTCGGCGACGAGCGCGATGACGCCCGGCACGATCAGGAGGATGAAGGTCGCGCTGAAGGTCGGCAGGTGGGCACCCGAGAGCACGGTGCCGTCGGCCTGCGTGATGCTCTCCGGGAAGCCGAACCAGGCGGCGTTCCCGACATTGGCGAAGTTGGCCATCCGGTCGCTCTCGGAGCCGTCGGCTGCGGTCAGCGGGCCGGAGACCGCGTCGAGGAACCACGAGAAGAGGGTGCCGAAGATGAGGCCCATGAGCACCGCGACGCGGGAGATGAAGCCGCGCACGACGACGGAGACGATGATGACGAACACCATCGTGGCGAGTGCCGTCCACTGGTCGGCGGGCCAGTAGATGTTCGCCACGACCGGCGCCAGGTTGAAGCCGATGAGCATGACGACCGCGCCGGTGACGGCGGGCGGCAGGACCTTGTCGATCATGCGGCCGCCGACGAAGTGCACGAGCACGCCGATGCCGAACAGGATCACGCCGGCCACGAGGATCGCACCGGTGACGTCGGAGCTCTCGCCGCCCTGCGCGCGGATCGCGCCCGCCGCCGCGACGAACGCGGCGCTGGTGCCCAGGTAGGACGGGATCTTGTCGTTGACGATCAGCAGGAACAGGATCGTCGCGATGCCGGACATGAGCACGGCGAGCTGCGGGTTGAGGCCCATGATGATCGGGAAGACGAACGTCGCGCCGAACATGGCGACCACGTGCTGCGCACCGAGGCCGATGGTCCGGGGCCACGACAGCCGCTCGTCCGGGGCCACGACCCCGCCGGGGGGCGGCGTGCCACCGTCCCCGTAGAGCGTCCACTTCAAAGCCATCGCAGTCTCCTCTCAAGGGCGGCACGTCCCGCGTGCCCTGGTGCCGTGCTGCCCGAGCATCGGACCGACGTGTGGCCTCGACCACACGCGGTCCGCTGAGCCTACGGAGGCGCCACCTCCGCTACATCATCGACTTCTGCCAGCGTCACCGCTGCCGCGTTGTGCACTTCTGGCTACCGAGACACGTTGCGGCAACGCCTCGCTCACCGAACGCAGCGAGAGCGCCTGCAGCGCTACGGCGATGTTGAGCCGCAGGTGCGCGTCGGTGGTGAACGGGCCGATCATCCGCTCGAGCTTGGTGATCCGGTAGCGCAGGGTGTTGTAGTGGAAGAGCAGGTGCCGCGCGGTCTCCGCGACGTTGAGGTTGTGGTCGAGCAGCGCCTGCAGCGTCGTGCGCAGGTCGTCGCTCTCGGGGTCGTCGGAGGCGAGGTCGCCGAGCGTGTCCGCGACGAACCCGGCGAGCTCGGCGGGGTCGGACACGAGGCTGAGCAGCCGGTGGATGCCGAGGGAGTCGAACTCGACGACGGCGCCCGGGCCCTGCAGCCACCGTCCGACCCGGACGGCGCTCCGCGCCTGCTCGTACGCCGCGGGCAGGTCCCCCACGTCGGTGAAGACGCGCGAGAGGCCGGTGCAGAAGGTGCGCCGGCCGCCGCCGCCGTCGCCGGCGACGCGCGTGACGAAGGGCCGCACGACGTCCTGCACGCTGCCGGCCCGGGCCGGGTCGACCCCGAGCACCACGACGACCTCGCCGCCGAGGCCGACGACGGCGGCACCGGGGTCGGCCGAGCGGACGACGGAGCGCCACGCGGCGAAGAACCGGTCCTGCGGGGGCGCGGCGCCGGCCGCCGGCCGGAAGGGCGGCGGCGGGTCGTCGTGCTGGGCGACGAGCACCACCGCGGGCCGCTCGAAGCGCCAGCCCAGCATCGCGGCGTGCGCGACGACCTCGTCGGGGTCACCGGCCCGACCGGCCAGCACGTCGCGCAGGAAGTCGCCCTCGTACTTGCTCTCGACGGCCGCCAGCTCGCGCTGCTTGGTGATGCTCAGCGCCATGACCGTGGCGGCGCGACGCAGCGCGTGCTCGTCGGCCGGCTCGAGGACGCGCCGGGTGGCCGTCGCGACGAGGCGGCCGTGGTCCTGGCGCCCGGCCACGACGGGCACGACGATCCGCTGCGGCGGGCCGTCGCTGAACCCGTAGGCCAGCGTCTCCACCCGCACCCGCCCGGTGGGGTCGCGCTCGAGGCCGTCGTCCTCCCCGATCCCCTCGGGTCCGTGGGCGGCGCGGCCGGGCTCGGTGCGGTCGGTCTCGACCAGCACGCGCCCGTCGGCCGTGGTGACGAGCACCCGCGCGCCGACGAGCCGCGACACGTGGTCGGCGACCTCGGCGAGCCCCTCCCCCGCGGTGATCCGCTGGAGCAGCTCGTGGTGGAGGTGCTCGGAGCGGGCCAGCAGCACGCTCTGGCGGTTGAGCACCTCGGACAGCACGACGGACAGCACGTCGTCGAAGCCGATGTCGGGCAGGGTCAGCACGGGGAACGAGCGGCGCTCCGCCTCCGCCAGCACCCGCTCCGGCAGCGCGTCGATGTAGCGGCCGAGCTTGATGCCGAGGCCCGCGGCCCCGCGCTCGTCGAGCTCGACGACGAGGTCGACGAGCTGCTCGGGGTCCTCCCGCAGCGGGTAGCCGGTGGTGAGGAGCAGCTCCTGCTCCCGCATCCACGGCCCGATGTCGGGCACCTCCATCACGTTGAGGCGCTCGATCCGGCGGCGCAGCCCGGCGGCGCCGGCGACGCAGGTCGTGCCCGCCAGCTCCGGCAGCTCGAGCATCTGGGCGACGGAGATGCCGTAGCCCCAGGACTCCTGCACCGGACGGTCGAAGATCATGGGCGACAGTTGTCCAGAGTCACCGTGATCCTTGGCACTTTCGTACATGGGGGGACCGTACCCGCTCCGGCTAGCGTCCGTGCGGTGACCTCCGCAGCCGACGCCGACCTCGCGCTGGGCGGCCGGGTGGCCGGACCGCCGCGGGAGCTGCGGGTCGCCCTCGCGGCCCGCGCCGCGGCGTACCTCGTCGACGCCGGCACGGGCCAGCCCGCCTGCGCGGTCGTCGAGCACGACGCCGTGGTCGTGCCCGACGCGGTGCGGCTCCCGCTCGGCCTCGCCTGGGAGCACGTGCTCGCGGCCCGCACCACCCACCCGGTCCTGCTCGGCGACGCCGTCCTCCGCTGCGGGGACGTGGTCGTGCCCGTCCGCGCCCACACCGACAGCCGCCTGCGGGTCACCGACCCCGACGCCGCCGACCCGGCGAGCGCGGCCCGGCGCCTGGCCGCGGCCCGCGAGCGCGTCGCCGCACGGACCGCGGCCACCGACTCCCCCTGGCCCGCCGTGACCCACGCCTGGACCGGGGGCCACGCCACCCCGGCCGCCCTGGTCGCCGACGCGCCGACGCTGATCGGCCGCGGCCCCGGCCTCACCCCGACCGGCGACGACCTCTGCTCCGGCGTGCTGCTCGTGCACCGGGTGCTCGGCACGCCCGGCACCGACGCGGCGGCCGCCGCCGTGCTCGACCTGGCCCGCACCCGCACCACGACGGCCTCCCGCCTGCTCCTCGCCGCCGCGGCCGAGGGGCGCGCGACCCCCGCCGTACGGCGCGTGCTCACCACCCTGCTCGCCCCCGGTCCCGGGGACCCCGAGGTCACTGGCGCCCTCGGGGTCCTCGACCGCCACGTCGCCGCCCTGCTGGCCCTCGGCCACACGTCGGGCGCCGACCTGGCCGACGGGATCCGCGACGGCCTGCTCGCCGTCGCCGCCTCCCGCTCCCTGCTCTCCCCCGTGCCGTCCACCGAGAGGAACTGCGCATGAGCGCCACTGGTACCGACGTCCACCACGTCGAGGTCCGACGGGGCCGGTACGTCGACTCCGTCTCCCTGATGCAGGTCTCCGCGACCGTCGCGGGGACGCCCGGCGTCCACAAGGCCCAGGTCGCGATGGCGACCGAGCTCAACCTGGACGTGCTGAGCGGCATGGGGTTCGACATCCCGGCCGACGCCGGGCCGAACGACATGGTCGTCGCCGTCTCCGCCGAGAGCGACGAGGCCGTCGCGGCCGCGCTCGCCGTCATGGAGGACGCCGTCGCGTCCATCGGCCGCGGGGGCGGCTCCGGCGACACGTTCGGCGGCGAGCCCACCCCGCGCACCACACGGTGGGCGGTCGAGCGCAGCGGCGCTCCGCTCGCGGTCGTCTCCGTGCCGGGCGAGCACGCGTTCGCCGAGGCCATGGGCGCCCTCGACGCCGGCAGCTCCGTGCTCGTCTTCAGCGACAACGTGCCGGTCGAGCACGAGGTGCTCCTCAAGCGCACCGCCGCCGACCGCGGCCTGCTCGTCATGGGCCCCGACTGCGGCACGGCCATCGTCGGCGGCGTGGGCCTCGGGTTCGCCAACGTCGTGCGCCAGGGCCCCGTGGGCGTCGCCGCCGCGTCCGGCACCGGCGCCCAGCAGTTCACGAGCCTGCTGCACACCGCCGGCGTCGGCGTCTCCCACTGCCTCGGCCTGGGCGGGCGCGACCTCTCCGAGGCCGTCGGCGGGCTCTCCGCCCGCGCGGCCCTCGCCGCCCTCGACGCCGACCCCGCCACCGAGGTCATCGTCGTCGTCTCCAAGCCCCCGCACCCGGCCGTCGCGGCCGACCTGCAGGAGTACGCCGCCACGCTCGCCACCCCCGTCCACCTCGTGCTCCTCGGCGCGGGCCAGCCGACGATCACCGCCGGAGTGGAGAAGGTGCTCGTCGAGCTCGGCGTCGACCGTCCCGACTGGCCGACCTGGGGCGTGCCCGCCGAGGCGCCCCGCGTCGACGGCGCGCTCCGCGGGCTCTTCGCGGGCGGCACGCTCTGCGACGAGTCGATGCTCATCGCCGCCGAGACCCTGGGCGACATCCGCTCCAACATCCCGCTGCGGCCCGACCTGGCCCTGCCGGCCGGTCTCGAGCACGACGGCCACCTGATGATCGACTTCGGTGACGACACCCTCACCCAGGGCCGTCCCCACCCGATGATCGACCCGGGCCTGCGCCTCGCGCGGCTCGAGAAGGAGGCGGCCGACCCGGCCACCGGCGTCGTGCTCCTCGACGTCGTGCTCGGCCACGGGGCGCACGCCGACCCGGCGGGCGACCTCGCCCCGGCGGTCGCTGCTGCGCGCCGTACCGCCGCCGACGCGGGCCGCGAGCTCGCCGTCGTCATCTCCCTGTGCGGCACCGACGCCGACCCGCAGGGGCTCGAGGCCCAGGCCGCCGCGCTCGCGGCGGCCGGCGCCTCCGTCTTCTCGTCCAACGCCGCGGCGACCCGCTACGCGGTCGCCCTCGTCTCCGGAGGCCAGCGATGAACACCCTCGACCTTCTCGACGGCACGCCGTCCGTCGTCGGCACCGGCGTCGCCCTCTTCTCGGACGCCCTGCGCGCCCAGGGCGTCGACGTCACCGACGTGGACTGGACCCCGCCGCCCGCCGGCACCTCCGCGGCCCTGGCCCGCGTGCTCGCCGACGCCCGTCGCGTCGAGGCCAACAAGCTCGCCGCCGAGCGCATGCTGGCCGCCGGCGCCGAGCTCGTCGACGTGCGCCTGGCGAGCGAGGCGCTCGACCTGCAGCCCGGGCACTTCCTGCACGCCGGTCCCCCCATCACGTGGGAGCGCGCCTCCGGTCCGCTCCGCGGCGCGCTCATCGGCGCGGTCCTCTTCGAGGGCCTCGCGAGCGGGCCCGAGGAGGCCGAGCGCAAGCTCGCCGCCGGCACCTTCACGTGGGAGCCCTGCCACCACCGCGGCGCGGTCGGCCCGATGGCCGGCGTCGTCAGCCCGTCGATGTGGGTCTTCGAGCTCACGGACCCGTCCAGCGGCCGCACGTCGTGGTGCTCGCTCAACGAGGGCCTCGGCAAGGTGCTGCGGTACGGCGCGTACAGCGAGGAGGTCGTCACCCGCCTGCGCTGGATGAGCGAGGTGCTCGGACCCGCCCTGCAGAGCGGCGTGCGCCGGGCCCGCGACCGCGGTGCCGAGCTCGACATGCTGGCGATCGTCGCGCAGATGGTGCAGATGGGCGACGAGGGCCACAACCGCAACCGCGCCGGCACGCTCATGTTCATGCGCGACCTGCTCCCCGACATCCTCGAGGCCGGCGTCGACCCGCTGCGCCTGGCGGAGGTCGTGCGGTTCATCGGCGGCAACGACCACTTCGCCCTCAACCTGGTCATGCCGACCTGCAAGCTCATCACGAGCGCCGCGGCCGACATCCCGGGCTCGACCGTCGTCACCGTCATGGCCCGCAACGGCACGGACTTCGGCATCCAGGTGTCGGGCACCGGCCAGCAGTGGTTCACCGGCCCGGCGCAGACGCCGAGCGGCATGTTCCTCGGTGACTTCGGCCCCGACGACGCCAACCCCGACATCGGCGACTCGGCCATCACGGAGACCGCCGGCATCGGTGGCTTCGCGATGGCGGCGGCCCCGGCCATCGTGCGGTTCATCGGCGGCGAGGTCGGCGACGCGTTGACCGCGACGCGCCTGATGTACCAGATCACCACCACCGAGAACCAGCGCCTCGGCGTGCCGATCCTCGACTTCCGCGGCACCCCCACGGGCATCGACGTCACCAAGGTGCTGGGCTCCGGTGTGCTCCCGCAGATCAATACCGGCATGGCCGGTCGCGTCGCGGGCGTCGGCCAGGTCGGCGCGGGCCTCGTGACCCCGCCGATGGAGTGCTTCGAGGGCGCCATCCAGGCCCTGGCGGCTGCCGCGCCGACGCTCGGGTGAGCCGCGCCGGGCGGTTCGCGGTCGTCGCTGCCCTGGTGGCGGTGGCCGCGAGCACCCGGTCGCCCCTGACCTCGGTGCCGCCCCTCGTGGGCGAGCTCGAGGACGCGCTCGGCCTGAGCAGCGTCGCCGTCGGACTGCTGACCGCGCTCCCCGTGCTCTGCATGGGGGTGCTGGCACCGGCGGCGACGCTGCTCGCTGCCCGTCTGGGCCTCGAGCGGGCGCTCGCCGTGGGCGCCGTGGCGATCGCCGTCGGCGTCGCGGTGCGGCCGTGGGGTCCCGCCGCGGTGCTCGTCGGCGGCACCCTCGTCGCCGGCACGGGCATCGCGATCGTCGGCGCGCTGCTGCCCGGCGCCGTCAAGCGCCACTTCCCGCGACGACCGGGCGCGATGACCGGCGCCTACATGGCCGCGATGATGACGACGGCCGCGGTGGCCGCCGCCCTCGCCGTACCCCTCGCCGACGCCGCCGGGTGGCGCGTCTCGCTGGGGATCTGGGCGGTCCCGGCCGCCGCTGCCGCCGTCTGGTGGGTCGTGCGCGCGGGCCGTCGACCGGTCCCCATGCGCTCCGCGGCCGGTCCCGCGGCCACGGCCCGGCTGCCGTGGCGCAGCCCGGCCGCCTGGCTGGTGACGGGCTACCTCACCACCAGCTCGATCATGTTCTACGCGTTGCTCGCCTGGATCGCACCGTCCTACACCGACCGCGGCTGGGACGAGGCCGCCGCCGGCCTGCTCCTCGCGGGCTTCAGCGCGGCGCAGCTGGCCTCCGCCCTCGTCGTACCGCTCGTCGTCGACCGCGTGCGCGACCGCCGGGCCCTGTACGCCGCGGCCGGCGCCGTCAACGCCGTCGCCCTCACCGCGCTGGTCGTGGCCCCCGAGTCCGTCCCCTGGGCGATCGTGCTGCTGCTCGGGTTCGGCAACGGCGCCGCCTTCACGCTGGGGCTGACGCAGCTCGTGGAGCACGCCGCCACGGCGCACGACTCCGCGCGGCTCGCGGGGATGGCGTTCCTCGTGTCCTACGTCGTCGCCGCCGGCGGCCCGACCGGGATCGGGGCGCTGCACGACGCGCTCGGGTCGTGGACCGTGCCGTTCCTGCTCCTCGCGGTCGTCGCCGGCGCGCAGGTCGTGGTCGGCGTGCTGCTGGGGCCGTCGCGGCACGTCGCGGGGTAGGCCGGGCCGGCTGCTGTAGCTCGGGCGCCCGCAATGTGCGGCTGCGACACCCCGGATCGACGCGGACGTGTCCCAGGTGCACAGTTCGCGCGGCGGCTCGGGCCGATCCAGCTGCGGGCTGCCGGGGGAAGAAAACGCGGACGGGCTCGGGCCGGTGGAGGAAAACGCGGACCCGGCCCTCGGTTGGATCGGTCCAGACGGCCCTTTGGCTGCCCGCCGTCCGCGTTTTCTTTGTCCGGTCCGGGCCGAGCTCGCCCCGACCTGGCCCCGGCCGTCCCGGAAATGTGCAGCTGGGACAGCCCGGATAGTCTCAGACCTGTCCCAGCCGCACATTTGGAACGCCCGCGAGAGCGGCGACCGTCACCACGAGGCCCAGCGCCGCGGCGCCGGCCCGCAGCCTCACCCGACCCCGGGCGGGTCGGCCCGCAGCAGCCCCGCGTGGATCGGTCCCTCGAGCTCCGTCAACGGTCGACCGGTCCCGCCCCGGTGCAACCCGACGATCTCGGCCGCGATCGACACCGCGGTCTCCTCGGGCGTCCGCGCGCCCAGGTCGAGGCCGATGGGCGACCGCAGCCGGGCGAGCTCGGCGTCCGTGACGCCCACCTCCCGGAGCCGGTCGAGCCGGTCGCGGTGGGTGCGCCGCGAGCCCATCGCTCCGACGTACGCCGCGGGGCCGCGCAGCGCGACCTCCAGCAACGGCACGTCGAACTTGGGGTCGTGCGTCAGCACGCAGAGCACGGTGCGCTCGTCGGTGGCGGTGCCGGACAGGTAGCGGTGCGGCCAGTCGACGACGACCTCGTCGGCCTCGGGGAACCGGGCCGGCGTCGCGAAGAGCGGCCGCGCGTCGCAGACCGTCACGTGGTAGCCGAGCACCTTCCCGATCCGCACGGTCGCCCGCGCGAAGTCGATGGCGCCGAAGACGATCATCCGCGGGGTCGGGGCGAAGACCTCGACGAGCACGGTGACGTCGTCCTCGAGCAGCTCGCCGCGGGGACCGGTGCGCAACGTGCGCGTCTCGCCGACGCTCAGCAGCGCCCGCGCCTCGGCGGCCACGACGGCGTCGAGCGAGGCGTCACCCAGCGAGCCGGAGGTCTCCCCCTCCCACACCGCGAGCCGCGCGCCGAGCGGGGCGGGCCCGTCGACGATCGTCGCCAGCGCGACCGGTCGCTCCGCGGAGATGCTGTCCGCGACCGCCTCGAAGACCCCGAAGGTGCCGGCGTCCACCGGCGCGACGAGCACGTCGAGGATCCCGCCGCAGGTCAGGCCCACCGCGGCCGCGTCGTCGTCGGAGACCCCGAAGCGCTGGAAGACGGGCTCGCCGGAGTCGATGACGTCGCGGCCCAGCTCGTAGACCGCGCCCTCCACGCACCCGCCCGACACCGAGCCGACGACCGTGCCGTCCGGTCCGACCGCCATGGTCGCGCCGGCCGGGCGGGGCGCGCTGCGCCACGTCGCCGCGACCGTCCCGAGCGCGAACCGCTCCCCCGCGGCCCACCAGGCCCGGGCCGCCTCCAGCACCTCACGCACGTCGTCCTCCAGCCGTCCCGAGCCTCGTGGACCCGGCGATCTCGTCGGTCAGCGCCTCGAGCGCGGCGACGCTGTGCCCGTCGACGAACGCGTCGACGTGCGGCAGCGCGGCCACCAGCCCGGCGGTCCGCGGCGCGAAGCCGGGACGGGCGCGGTTCGGGTTGGCCCACACGACCCGGTGGGCGAGGCGGTGCAGCTGCTCCATCTGCTCGCCGAGCAGGGAGGCGTCCCCGCGCTCCCAGCCGTCGGAGACGACGACCACGACCGCGCCCCGCGCCGTGCCCCGTCGTCCCCACCGGTCGAGGAACACCGCCAGGCCCTCCCCGAGCCGGGTGCCGCCGCTCCAGTCGACGACGCGGCGGGCCACCTCGTCGGTGCTGCGCTGCGGGTCGGACGAGCGGAAGGCGCGGGTCAGGCACGTCAGCCGGGTGCCGAGCGAGAAGACCTCGGCGTTCGGCTGGCTGCGCACGAGCGCGTGGGCGAAGAGCAGGTAGGTCTCGGCGTACCGCCGCATCGACCCCGACACGTCGAGCAGCACGACCGTACGGCGCGGCCGCGGTCGCCGCTGCCGCCGCGGCCAGTGCACGGGGTCGCCCCCGGTGCGGACCGCCTCGCGCACCACGCGGCGCAGGTCGACGCGGCCGTGGTGACCGGGGCGCGTGCGGCGCGAGCGGCGGTACGCCGGCCGGTGGGCCATCCGCTCCAGCAGGTGGGCGACCAGGGCGCGATCCTCTGCGTCGAGCGCGGCCACGTCGCGGTGGCGCAGCACCTCCAGACGGCTGGCCGTCGGGGGTGCGCTGGCGACCTCCACGTCGCCGGCGTCGGCCTGGTCGCCGGGCACGGGGACGTCGCGGTACGTCGGGAGGGTGACCCCGCGGCGTACGTCGGCCGCCCACGCGGCCCGGTCGAACCACAGCGCGAAGACCTCGTCGAACACGGCGAGGTCGTCGGGGCGGGAGCAGAGGGTGAGCCGCGCGGCCCAGTACGTCGCGCCCCGGCTCGGCTCGCCGGCCCCCGGACCCGGCGTCCCCGCGAGCGCGGCCAGCGCGACGACGGCCGCCCGGGCGGCGCCCGCCGGCACGTCGACGCCCGCGCGGCGGAGCGCGTCCCCCAGACCGGTCAGCTCGGCGGTGAGGTCGGGCCCGGCGGCAGGAGCGGTGGCGGGCGCCAGGCTCACGCCGGCTCCGCGAGGAGCTCGGCGAGGTGGGCGGCGACGCGCTGCTGGTCCTCGCGGTACTTGAGCACGGCACCGAGGGTGCGGGCCGCGGCGGCGGGCTCGACCGTGGTGGCGCCGAGGGCGTGGAGCGTGCGGGCCCAGTCGATCGACTCGGCCACGCCGGGGGCCTTGAGCAGGTCCTCGTCGCGGAGCCGGGCGACGACCCGGGCGACACCCGCGGCCAGGGCCGCGTCGGCCTCGGGCACCGAGCGGCGGACGATCTCGGTCTCGCGGTCGAGGTCGGGATGCTCGACCCAGTGGTAGTAGCAGCGGCGCTTGAGCGCGTCGTGCACCTCGCGGGTGCGGTTGCTGGTGACGACGACGAGGGGCGGCACCTCGGCGGTGACGGTGCCGTACTCCGGGATCGTCACCGCGAAGTCGCTGAGCAGCTCCAGCAGGAAGGCCTCGAACTCGTCGTCGGCCCGGTCGAGCTCGTCGACGAGCAGCACGCTCGGCGCCTCCAGCGAGCGCAGCAGCGGACGCGGCAGGAGGAACCGTCGGCTCCACAGGTCGTGCTCGAGCGCGTCGGCGTCGACACCACCAGCGGCCTCGAGCGCCCGCACGTGGAGCAGCTGGCGCGGGTGGTCCCAGTCGTAGAGCGCCGCGGACGCGTCGATGCCCTCGTAGCACTGCAGGCGCACGAGGTCGCGGCCGAGCACCTGGGCGAGCGCGGTGGCCAGCGACGTCTTGCCGACGCCGGGCTCGCCCTCGAGCAGGAGCGGGCGGGAGGTGCGCCAGGCGAGCCACGCGGCCGTCGCCGTGCCCTCGTCGGCGAGGTAGCCCACCCGCGCGAGGTCGTCGACGAGTGCCGCCACGGACTCGGGTCCCTGCACGTGCCGCCTCCTCCTGTGGACCTCGCGGTCGACCTCCGGGTCGGCCAGGTGGACCAGCGTAGGCACGCTCCGCGCCGTACGGCAGGGCGGAGGGGTGCCGAAGCACGCCCCCGCGGCTTGGCGGGTTGTGCCAACCCCTCCCCTCCTCCCCCGGGTCGTGGTGCGAGCCCACCACTTTCCGCAGGCCTGGCACCACGACCCGGGGAGGCAGGTTGGCAGATGTAACGAACGGAGTGGGCACCTGACGAAGAATCATCGTTTTTACGGCCAACTTTGACGAAGCCCCGGTCACGGGCCGCGAGGTTCAATGCCATGAACGCACCAACGAACCTGGAGGCTGCATGAGCGCCACGCGTCGCATCCGCATCGGCATCGACACCGGTGGGACCTTCACCGACGTCGTCGCCGTCGACGAGGAGACCGGCGAGCTCGTCACGACCAAGACGCCCTCGACCCCGGCGAACCCCGCCGACGGTTTCCTCAACGGCATCGACAAGGTCCTCGGCCTGCTCGGCCTCGAGGGCGACGCCGTGACGGCCGTCAGCCACGGCACCACCGTGGCGACCAACAAGCTGCTCGAGGAGAAGGTCGAGAACCTCGGGTTCATCACGACCGAGGGCTACGGCCACCTCCTCGAGATCGCCCGCCAGTCCGTCCCGGACGGCTACGGCAACTCGTACTTCTGGGTCAAGCCCGACCGCATCGTGCCGGTCGACCTGGTCCGCACGGTCGGTGGCCGCCTCGCGGTCGACGGCTCCGAGGTGCGCCCGCTGGTCGAGGCCGACGTCGTCGCCGCGGCCCGCTACTTCCGCGCGCGGGGCGTCACGACCATCGGTCTGTCGTTCCTCAACTCCTACGCGAACCCCGAGCACGAGGAGGCCGCGCTGGCGATCCTCCAGCGCGAGTACCCCGAGGCGGACTACTCGCTGTCCTCGCAGGTGCTGCGGGAGTACCGCGAGTACGAGCGCAGCGTCACCACGCTCGTCGACGCGGCCGTCAAGCCCAACATCCGGGCCTACGTCAACAACATCACCGAGCGCCTCAACTCGTTCATCGCGGGCGCCGAGGGCTCCCAGGACGGCGCGGAGACCGAGCACCGCGAGGTGCCGTTCTACGTGATGAAGTCCAACGGCGGCGTGCTGTCCGCCGAGGAGGTCGTGCGCCAGCCGATCACCACGGTCCTGTCCGGCCCCGCCGCCGGCGCCCTGGGTGCCGCGGTCATCGCGCAGCGCGCGGGCTTCGACAGCGTCCTCACCTGCGACGGCGGCGGTACGTCGACGGACGTCACCGTCGTCATCGACGGCCACCCGGCGCTGACCACCGAGGGCACCGTCGGTCCGTACCCCAGCAAGATCCCCATGATCGACGTCGTCACCGTGGGTGCCGGCGGCGGCTCCATCGCGTGGATCAGCCCCGAGGGCATGCTCAAGGTCGGCCCCCAGTCGGCCGGCGCCGACCCGGGCCCGCTCTGCTACCGCAAGGGCGGCCAGGAGCCCACGATCACCGACGCCCACGTGCTGCTCGGCCGGATCCCTCCCCACCTCCTCGGCGGCGAGATCCCCCTCGACGTCGACGCCGCGCGCGCCGGCATCGAGGACATCGCGGGCAAGCTGGGCCTGGGCATCGAGGAGGCCGCCGACGGCATCCTCGAGATCTCGGCCTGGAACCAGGCCAACGCGCTGCGCCAGGTGACGGTCAAGCGGGGCCTCGACGCCCGCGACTTCCGCATGGTCACGTTCGGCGGCTCCGGCTCGCTCCTCGCCTGCCGTCTCGTCGACATCCTCGGCCTCCAGGGCGTCATCGTGCCGCTCAACCCGGGCAACACCTCCGCCTACGGCCTGCTCACCGTGGACGTGCGCAACGACTACGTGCGCACGGCGATCACGAAGCACGACGACCTCGACCGCGCGAAGGTCGCGGGCCTGCTCGAGGACCTCGCCCGCGACGCCGACGAGGCCCTGGCCCGCGAGGGCTTCGAGCCCGCCGAGCGGCAGTTCCAGCGCACGGCCGACCTCCGCTACGTCGGCCAGGCCTTCGAGGTGCGGGTGCCCGTGCCGGACGGTCCGATGGACGACAGCCTCGTCGAGGCCGTCGCCGACGCGTTCCACGCCGAGCACCACAAGCTCTACGGCTACGACTTCCGCGGCGACTCCACGCAGCCCGTCGAGTGGGTCAACCTGCGCGTCTCGGGCATCGGCCCGATCCGCAAGCCCGAGCTGCGCGAGATCGCGGACGGCACCGGCTCGGAGGGCGCCGTCACCGGCACCCGCCGCGTCTACTTCGACCAGTGGTACGACGCGCCCGTCGTCGCCCGCGCCCAGCTCGGTGCCGGCGACGTCGTGACCGGCCCGGCGATCGTGGAGGAGTTCAGCTCCACCGTCCCGCTGCACCCCGGCTTCGTCGCCGAGGTCGACCGCTTCGGCAACCTCCTCATCACCCGCAAGGAGAACCTCTCGTGACCAGCGACGTCCTCAGCACCCCCGAGACCGACACCGCGACCGTGGTGGGCGTGCGCGCCCCGGGCGGCGACGCGCCGTACCGGCTCACCGACGGCGTCGACGTCGACCCCGTCGTCGTCGAGATCGTCGAGGGTTACCTGGCCTCCGTCGAGCAGGAGGTCGAGACCTCCATCGGCCGCACCAGCCGGTCGCCGATGATCCGCGACGCCCACGACTACCGCGCGGGCATCCACGACAAGCACGCCCGCAAGCTGACGGGCCGGTCCTACTCGGCGCTCGTGCAGCCGGTCATCCGCGACTACCCGGTCGAGACGATGAAGCCGGGCGACGTCTTCTTCCACAACGACGTCTACATGTCGGAGGGCGGCATCGGCCACCTGCCCGACCTGTGCATCACGGCGCCCGTCTTCCACGACTCGGGCGACGGTCCCGAGGTCGTCGCGTTCGTGCAGGCCTTCGGCCACCACGACGACATCGGCGGCTCGGTGCCCGGCTCGATGCCGAGCACCGCGACGAGCGTGTTCGAGGAGGGCCTCATGGTCCCCCCGATCAAGCTCTGGGACGGCGGCGTGCCCAACGAGGCGGCGCTGAAGATCATGACGCGCAACTCCCGCATGCCCGACTCGCTGGCCGCGGACCTCGACGCCGAGTGCTCGGCGTGCCTGCTCGGCGCCCGTCGCCTGACGGACCTGTTCGAGCGCTACGGTCGCGACCAGGTGTTCGCCGCGTTCGACGCGATCCTCGACAAGACCACGCAGACGTTCCGCCGCGAGATCCTCTCCAAGATCCCGACGGGCACGTTCGTGTGGGAGGACTACGCGGAGCAGGACGGCGTCGACGACCCGCGCCTGCACACGCAGCGCATCACGCTGACGAAGGAGGAGACGGGCGGTCCCGACAACGGTCCCCGCCTCATCATCGACTTCACCGGCACGGCGCCGCAGGCCAAGGGTCCGATCAACCACTGCGGCGACTACGCCGACGGCTCGTTCCTCAAGAAGTGGATCGCGCCCATCCTCCGCAACCTCGCGGACACCCCGGAGCGGATGGCGGAGCTCGACGTCAACGAGGGCATCACGCCCCTCATCGAGATGCGCTTCCCGCCGAAGGGCACGCTGCTGACGCCGGAGTTCCCGGCGCCGACGAACGCCCGCACGTTCGTCATCCTGCGCCTGCTCGGCGTGCTCGCCGGCGTGGTCGCGAAGGCCGTCGACGGCAAGATGCCCGCCGACCAGGAGACCATCCGCTACACGGGTGTCTACGGCAACGACCTCGAGGGCAACCCCTACCTCATGCGCGAGGTGCTGGGCGGCGGCTCCGGCGGTCGCTACTACGCCGACGGCGAGGACACGATCCACGTCGTGCCCGACTCGCGGAACCTCCCGACGGAGTTCACGGAGTCGCGCTTCCCGTTCCGCGTCGAGTCCCTCGGTCTCGCGCTCGACTCGGGCGGCGCGGGCCAGTTCCGCGGCGGCCTGGGCTACGAGAAGCAGATCCGCATGCTCGCGGACGCGCACTTCATGTCCATCGCGGACCGCTCGATCCTGTCGTGCTGGGGCGTCAAGGGCGGCAAGGCCGGCCAGCCGTTCCGCGTGACGATCGACCCGGACGGCCCGAACGAGCGCGAGGTCGACGCCCTCGTCGACGCCGTCGAGGTCAAGGCCGGCGAGGTCATCCGCATCCGCACCACGGGCGGCGGCGGCTGGGGCGACCCGCTCGACCGCGACCCGGCCCACGTGGCGCGCGACGTGTGGTGGCGCAAGGTGTCCGTCGCGGCCGCCGAGGCCGACTACGGCGTCGTCTTCGCCGGCGAGGTGGACCCCGACGGCGTGGCGGCCCCCGAGGTCGACGTCGACGCGACCACCGCGCTGCGGGAGAAGCTGCGCTCGGAGCGCGACGCCGACGCGCCGTTCTTCGACCGCGGTCCCGGCTACGCCCGGTTGTCCGGCGGGGCCACGAGCTCGCCGTACGACTACGTCTGAGCCGATGACCGACCCCCGCACCACCCTGCGCGTGGCGGTCACCGGTGCGTCCGGCAAGACCGGCGCCACCGTCGTGGCCGGCCTCCTCGAGGCCGGCCACGAGCCGGTGGCCCTGGTCCGTCGGCCCGAGGCCGCGGCGTCCCTGCGCGAGCAGGGCGCCGCGGCCCGCGTCGTCGACCTGGAGGCCGGCCCGGACGCGATCGCGGCCGCCCTCGCCGACGTCGACGCGGTGCACCACGTGCCGCCCAACATGCACCCGACCGAGGATGCCCTCACCGCCGACGTGGTGGCGGCAGCCGAGCGGGCCGGCGTACGCCGCTTCGTCTTCCACTCGGTCCTGCAGCCCCACGTGCCGGCCATGCCGCACCACCTGCGCAAGGCCGCCTCCGAGCTCACCGTCCGCTCCAGCTCGTTGGACTGGACCGTGCTGCAGCCCGCCAGCTATGCCCAGAACGTGCTCCCCTTCTGGGACGCCGCGGTCGCCGGCGGCACCTACCGGGTCCCGTACGACGTGGCCCGGCCCTTCACGCCCGTCGACCTGGCCGACGTGGCGAAGGCCGTCGTGGCGGTGCTCGAGGACTCGGCCACGGTGTTCGGCACCTTCGAGCTCTCCGGCCCCGAGGTGCTCTCGAGCGCCGACCTGGCCGCGGTGGTCGCCGAGCTGTCCGGTCGGCCCGTGCGGGCCGAGCACCAGCCGGTCGCCGACTGGCGCGCCGCCGTCGACCCCGACGGCACCCGCCCGGACGTCGACGACCTCGTCGCGATGTTCGACCACTACGACGCGCACGGCCTCGTCGGCAGCCCGCTCGCGCTCGGCGTCCTCCTGGGACGCACCCCCACCACCGTCCGCGACGCGCTCCGCCGCGACCTCGGCCTGGCCTGAGGCGGTCGGGCCCGACCCGCTCGGGCCCGACCGCGCTCCGCCCGCCCGCCACCCGGACAGCAACGTCTGCCAACGACGACGGCCCACCTCGGGCATCCCTCGCCGTACCCCCGCACTCTCGTCGCGCCTAGATTCGATGCAGACGGCGAGAGCCAGATCACACGGATGGAGAACCACGTGCGCGCGCTCATCGCACTCGGCGGCAACGCCATGACAGCACCCGACGGCACGGCCACGGTCGAGGCCCAGCGGGAGGCCATCGCCACCGCTGCGGCACGGATCGCCGAGCTCGTCGCCACGGGCACGGACGTCGTGGTCACCCACGGCAACGGCCCCCAGGTCGGCAACCTCCTGGTGAAGAACGAGCTCACCGCCCACGTGGTCCCGATGGTGCCGCTCGACTGGTGCGGCGCCCAGACCCAGGGCACGCTCGGCTACACGCTGACGATCTGCCTCGACGCCGCGCTCACCGCGCAGGGCATCGACCGTCGCGCCGCGGCCCTGGTGACCCGCACGGTCGTCGACGCCGACGACCCCGACTTCCTCCAGCCCAGCAAGCCGGTCGGCCGCTTCCTGCCCGAGGCCGAGGCGCAGCGCTTCGTGGCCGAGGGCCAGAACTGGCAGGACCGCGGCGAGAAGGGCTGGCGCCGCGTCGTGCCGTCGCCGCAGCCCCGCGAGATCGTCGACGCCCCCGCGGTGCTCGCGCTCGTCGAGTCCGGGTTCGTCGTGGTCGCCGCCGGCGGCGGGGGCATCCCGGTCCTGCGCGGCGACGACGGCGCCCTCACCGGCGTCGAGGCCGTCATCGACAAGGACCTCGGCGCGGCCCTGCTGGGCCGGCTCGTGCACGCCGACGTGCTCGTCATCGCCACCGACGTCGACAACGCCGTCATCGGCTGGGGCACCCCCGACGCCCGCCCCCTCGGTCGCGTGACCGTGGGCGAGATGCGGGCCATCGCCGCCGAGGGTCACTTCGCGTCCGGCAGCATGGGCCCCAAGGTCGAGGCCGCGCTGCGGTTCGCCGAGCAGGGCGGCTGCTCGATCATCACGTCGCTCGACCGCATCCGCGACGCCGTCGCCGCCGTCGCGGAGCACGTCCAGGGAGCCGGGGGCGCCGGGGACGGCGCCGACCTGGTCGGCACCGTCATCGTGCCGGAACCGGCTCCTGCCACCGTCTGACCCGCACCGATCCCCGGCCGCACCGCGGCCGGGGCCACCGAAGAGAGAGGTAACCGTCGTGCCCGACGCCATCGAGGTCCGCAAGGTCCCCATCAAGAACGTCTCGGACGCATCCGGACTCGCCGAGCTGATCGACGCCGGCACCATCGAGGCCGACCGCGTCATCGCCGTCATCGGCAAGACCGAGGGCAACGGCGGCGTGAACGACTACACCCGCATCATCGCCGACCGCGCCTTCCGCGAGGTGCTCCTCGAGAAGGGCTCGCGTCCCGAGTCCGAGGTCAAGCAGGTCCCGATCGTGTGGTCCGGCGGCACGGACGGCGTCATCTCGCCCCACGCCACCATCTTCGCCACCGTCCCCGCCGACTCGGTCGAGAAGACCGACGACCTGCGCCTCACGGTCGGCTTCGCCATGAGCGAGGAGCTGCTGCCCGAGGACATCGGCCGCATCGCGATGGTCGACAAGGTCGCCGCCGGCGTGCGCGTCGCCATGGAGCGCGCGGGCATCACCGACCCGGCCGACGTGCACTACGTGCAGACCAAGACGCCGCTGCTCACCATCCACACCATCCGCGACGCCAAGAGCCGCGGCAAGACGGTCTGGACCGAGCACACCCACGAGTCGATGGACCTGTCCAACGGCTGCACCGCGCTCGGCATCGCCGTCGCGCTCGGCGAGATCGAGCAGCCGACCGACGCCGACGTCATGCACAACCGCGACCTGTACTCGTCCGTCGCGTCCTGCTCCTCGGGCGTGGAGCTCGACCAGGCGCAGATCGTCGTCGTGGGCAACGCCCGCGGTGTCGGCGGCCGCTACCGCATCGGCCACGCGGTCATGAACGACGCCCTCGACACCGACGGCATCTGGGCCGCGATCAAGGACGCCGGTCTCGACCTGCCCGAGCGCCCCCACACGTCCGACCTGGGCGGTCGCCTCGTCAACGTGTTCCTCAAGTGCGAGGTGTCGCAGGACGGCGAGGTCCGTGGACGCCGCAACGCGATGCTCGACGACTCCGACGTGCACTGGCACCGCCAGATCAAGAGCGCCGTCGGCGGCGTGACCGCCTCGGTCACCGGCGACCCGGCCGTGTTCGTCTCCGTGTCGGCGGCCCACCAGGGCCCCGACGGCGGCGGCCCCGTCGCGGCCATCGTCGACCTCGGCGAGAACCCCACGGGCTACCCCGCTCCCTGATCCACCGCACCACCCCGCAGCCACCCGTCCGGGTCCACCGGGCGGGTGGTTGCGCGTTGCGGGGCGATGTGTCCGGATGCAGCACGCGGCCTCCCGCCTGGGGCTTACCCGGCGGGAGGCCGCGTGGTTCTGCTCGCCGGCCCGTCAGCCGCCTCTCGGCGAACGGCCGCTCGTAGCGGCAAATGGTGAGGCCCGGGGGCATGATCTCGGACCGACGCACCCTGACCAACGAGCGAGGTCGCCCGACAATTCCCGTCGTACGGCGCTGTTCTGCGTGCTTTCAGGTGGCCATCCCGGTGTGGTCGCCGGGCCTCCTCGCGCCCCGTTGCGGGGCGCGGAATGTGCAGCTGGGGCAGCCCCCACGCGATCCGAGCTGCCCCAGCCGCACAGTTCCCGGACCGGCCCAGGCAGCCCGGCCCGCGGCGTACCGTCTCCGTGTCCTGCGGAACCGACGCACCCTCAGCCCGGCCCCGAGCGCACCGGTTCCGAGCGCACCGGTTCCGCAGATCATCCCGCGCCCCTCGCTGGCCGACGGGGACGCGTACGTCGGGGGGCCTCGTCGGTGCGGACACGACGGCTCTGGTGCCCCCTGGGCGGCGGTCCCAACCCACCCCGGACGCGGTCGTGGGGGGGGGGGGGGCGGGGGGGCGGGGGGGGGGGGGGGGGCGCCCCCCCCCCCCCCCCCCGCGCGGGGCCCCCCCCCCCCCCCCCCCGGGGGGGGGGGGCCCCACGACGCAGGCGGGCCCGGGGAGGGTCAGAGAGCCCGGATGATGTCCTCCACGCGGTCCTTCGCGTCACCGAAGAGCATCTGGGTGTTGTCGCGGAAGAACAGCGGGTTCTGCACGCCGGCGTAGCCGACCGCCATGGAGCGCTTGAAGACGATGACGTCCTCCGCCTCCCAGACCGTCAGCACCGGCATGCCCGCGATCGGGCTCGACGGGTCGTCGTTGGCGGCCGGGTTGACGGTGTCGTTCGCGCCGATGACGAGCACGACGGACGTCGAGGCGAAGTCGTCGTTGATCTCGTCCATCTCGAGCACGATGTCGTAGGGCACCTTGGCCTCGGCGAGCAGCACGTTCATGTGCCCGGGCAGCCGGCCGGCGACGGGGTGGATGCCGAAGCGCACCTCGACGCCGCGCTCGCGGAGCCTCTTGGTGAGGTCGGCGACCGGGTACTGCGCCTGCGCGACCGCCATGCCGTAGCCCGGCGTGATGATCACGCTGGTCGCGGTCTTGAGCAGCTCGGCGACGCCCGCGGCGTCGATCTCGCGGTGCTCGCCGTAGTCGGTGTCGCCCGACGACGACGCCTCGATGCCGAAGCCGCCCGCGATCACCGAGATGAACGAGCGGTTCATCGCCTTGCACATGATGTAGCTCAGGTAGGCACCCGAGGAGCCCACCAGCGCGCCCGTCACGATGAGCAGGTCGTTGGAGAGCAGGAAGCCCGCCGCGGCCGCCGCCCAGCCCGAGTAGCTGTTGAGCATCGAGACGACCACCGGCATGTCGCCGCCGCCGATGGAGGCGACGAGATGCCAGCCGAGCGCCAGCGCGACGAGCGTGACCACGATGAGCAGCCACAGCTGGTTGTCCAGCACGTACCAGACGGTCAGCCCCGCGAAGGCCGCGAGCGCACCGAGGTTGATGGCGTTCTTGCCCGGCAGCACGAGGGGGGCGGACTTGATCTTCGCGCTGAGCTTCAGGTACGCCACGATCGAGCCCGTGAAGGTGACGGCGCCGATGAACACGCCGATGAAGACCTCGGCGCGGTGGATGTCCTCGAGCGCACCGACGTACGGCGGGTGCTCCAGGTGGCCGTTCCAGCCGACGAGCACCGCGGCGAGGCCGACGAACGAGTGCAGCAGCGCGATGAGCTCGGGCATGCCCGTCATCTCGACGATGCGGGCCCGCCACAGGCCGATGCCGGCGCCCACGACCACCGCCCCGACGAGCAGCACGACCCCGAGCGCCTCGGCGCCGTCGACGGCGAGCGCGATGGTCGCGACGAGCGCGATCGCCATGCCGGCGATGCCGTAGCCCACGCCCGCGCGGGCCGTCTCGTGCTTGCTGAGCCCGGCGAGGCTGAGGATGAAGAGCAGGGCCGCGACGATGTACGCCGCGACGGAGATGTCCAGCAGGTTGTCGGTCACGGTCCCTCAGTCCTTCGAGAACATCGCAAGCATGCGACGGGTCACGGCGAAGCCGCCGAAGATGTTGATGCTGGCCAGCAGGATCGCGACGGCCGAGAGCACCTGGACGGCCGTGTCGTCGGACGTGATCTGCACGAGGGCACCGACGACGATGATCCCGGAGATCGCGTTCGTCACCGACATGAGCGGCGTGTGGAGCGCGTGGGCGACCTTGCCGATCACGTAGTAGCCGATGACGATCGACAGCACGAGCACGGTGAAGTGCTGCGGGATGGGCTGGGGCGCGGTCGCGTTGACGAGGAACAGCAAGGCGATGCCGAGCCCGATGAGGCCGTACTTCCGCGCCGGCGACGGCGGAGCCTTCTCGACGGCGGGGGCGGCGGGAGCGGCCGGGGCGGCCGCGGCGGGCGCCGCCGACACCTGGACGGGCGGCGGGGGCCACGTCGTCTCGCCGGCGCGCACGACGGCCACGCCGCGCTGCACGACGTCGTCGAAGTCGAGCACCAGGGTGCCGTCCTTCTCCGGGGTCATGAGCTTGAGCAGGTTGACGAGGTTGGTGCCGAAGAGCTGCGAGGCCTGGGTGGGCAGGCGACCCGCGAGATCGGTGTAGCCGAGGATGACCACGCCGTTGGCGGTGACCACGCGCTCGCCGGCCACCGAGCCCTCGACGTTGCCGCCCTGGGCGGCCGCCATGTCGACGATGACCGACCCGGGCTTCATCGACGCGACGTCGGCCGCCGTGAGCAGGCGCGGGGCCGCGCGCCCCGGGATGAGGGCCGTCGTGATGACGATGTCGACGTCCGCCGCCTGCTCGGAGTAGATCTCCGCGGCGCGGGCGTTGTAGGCGTCGCTCGTGGCCTTGGCGTAGCCGTCGGAGGAGACCTCCTTGGCCTCCTCGGGCACGACGACCTCGAGGTACTCGCCGCCGATGGACTTCACCTGGTCGGCGACCTCGGGCCGCGGGTCGGTCGCGCGCACGATGGCGCCGAGCGAGGAGGCCGCACCGATCGCGGCGAGGCCGGCGACACCGGCACCCGCGACGAGCACCTTCGCCGGCGGCACCTTGCCCGCCGCCGTGACCTGGCCGGTGAAGAAGCGGCCGAACTCGTGCGCGGCCTCGATGACGGCGCGGTAGCCGGCGATGTTGGCCATCGACGACAGCACGTCCATCGACTGGGCGCGCGAGATGCGCGGCACCGCGTCCATGGCGAGCGCGGTGATGTCCTTGCCCAGCGCGTCGCGGCCGAGCTTCTCGACCAGCTCGGGGCGCAGGGCGGGGCTCAGCAGCGAGATCAGCGTGGCGCCCTCGGCCAGCCGTGCGAGCTCCGCGTCGGTGGGGGCGTTGATCTTCAGCACGACGGCGCTGCTCCATGCCGCGTCGCCGCTGACGACCTGCGCGCCGGCCGCGGCGTACGCCTCGTCCGTGAAGGAGGCGGCCTCGCCGGCCCCCGACTCGACGACGACCTCGTAGCCGAGGCCGACGAGCTGCTTCACCGTCGCGGGCGTGCCCGCGACCCGTGCCTCACCGGGCGCCGACTCGGCGACGATCCCCAATCGTGACTGACTCATGCGTGTCCTTCTCCGTCCAGCGGTGACGAGACCTGCCTGTACCTCGCATCGGACGCGCGATGGCGCGACCTCGGGGAAGGCTAGGGCTACCAACGGCGATGCGCAGGTCGCCGTCCACGAAATCCGGGACGGGAACGCCCGATCGCCCCCATTTGACCGTTCACAGGCGGCGTTTGAGATACATGTCACAGAGCGAGCGCTCGGTCGTGTCGGCGTTCCGTCGGCACCGGCCGGCGCGATCTACGGCGTGCGGTAGGTGAACAGCTCGCCCGCGCCCACGGCGTACCGCCGCGTGGTCGACCCGACCTTCACCGCCACGACCTGGGCGCTCGTCGTGTGGTTGACGCCGACGACGCCCGTCGTGCCGTCGGGGTTGCGGAAGGCGGCGACGGCGGTGCCGGCGGCCGACGAGGCGACGGGCAGCACCCGGGCGCCCGGCTGCGCGGCCCGCGTCAGGTGGGCGAGCAGGTAGAACTCCGGTCCCGGGCTGACCCGCGTGCCGTCGACCGTGACGAGGCCCCGGCAGCTGCGGCAGCCGTAGCGCGACGCGGCGTCGATCGGACCGTTGGACGGGTCGAGGGCGAGGTTCCACATCAGCAGCCCCGAGGAGCCGTTGGCCACCGGCTCGGCGACCAGGTTGCGCAGCTGCCAGGCGAAGCTGCTGGCCCAGCCGTCGGTGGTGCCCGTGCACTCCGTGATGATGCGGAACGGCGTCGGGCCGTTCATCTGGGACGGCGTGCCGCCGTAGCAGTGGTACGCCGACCCGTCGAACGATCCGGGGGCCGCAGCCACGATCTGGTCGTAGGCCCAGCGGTGCTCCCAGTTGTGGTCGCCGGCCCACAGGGCCACGTCGCTCGGCAGCCGCGGGCGCACCTGCCGCCCGAGCTCGGCCATCTGCGCGACGTCCATCGTCATCGTCGCGTAGTCCGACGAGTGGCCGGGCTCGTTGCCCAGCGTCACGGCGCGCAGAGGCACCCCTCGCCGCTGCAGCTCCTGGGCCTGGGAGACCAGGAACGCGCCGTACGACGCCGTGCTCTCGCTGCGCAGGCCCCCGCCCCGCACGGAACCGGTGGTCTTCATCGCCGCCGGGGCGCTCCAGCCGGCCGCCACGACGCGCAGGTCGGGCCGCAGCGGGAGGATGCCCTGGGTGATCGTCGAGATCGCCCGCAGCGCCTCGGGCGCCGGGCTCGCGGCGGTGCCGTCCCACGACCAGGTCCACGACGTGGGTGAGAAGTCGGTCGCGCTCAGGGGCAGGCGCAGGGCGTCCAGCCGGGCGCCGTCGGCACGGGTCGGGTCGAAGAGGAGGCGCAGCGCCTCGGGGCTGCCGGCCAGCAGACCGACGGAGGCGTCCGTCAGCGCCGCGCCCGTCCCCCACCACGTCTGCTGCGGACGCGTGGGGTCGACGGTGAAGGTGACGGTGGCGGCCTTCGTGGTCGTCGCCACCGTCGTGAGACGGCGTGCGCCGGACGTCGGGGACGTGACGACGAACGACGGCGTGGTCACGACGGCCGAGGCGCCGGACCCGGCGACGGCCGGGGCCGCCCCGGACGCGTCGACACCGGCGGCCAGCAGCGTCGTCACCAGCAGGCCGACGAGCGCGCTCACGCGGCGCACGGAGGGTCGGGAGGGGAGGGAGATGCGCGGGAGGGGCACGTCGTGACCGATCGGCAGGGCGCGGCCCGACCTGATGCGATCCCGGGCGCTCATCGCGCGCGATCAGGCCCGTGAGTCCGCGTCGGTCGTCTCCTCCACGTAGGGGTGCGCGTCGACGAACTGGCGCGTCTCCGCGTACATCCGCTGGATGTAGGCCTCCAGCTGCTCGTCCTCGACCCGCCACTGGCCCCGGCCGCCGATCTTGATCGCCGGGAGGTCACCACGGCGGACCAGTGCGTACACCTGCGCGCTCGAGGTGTTGAGCACCTCGGCGACGTCGGCGAGCGTGAGGAAGCGGGGCGAGGCCATGGCCCTACTCTGCCACCGTCGGGGCGTCCCCGCCCCCACCCACCGCCGACCTGTGGAGGAGGGTCAGCCGGTCTGCTCGCCGAGCACGATCTCGACCGTCCGCTCGTCGCCGTCGCGCAGCACCGTCAGCTCGACCTCGTCACCGGGCGCGTAGCTGCGCAGCGCCACGATGAGCTCCGCGCCACCCGTCACGACCTGGCCGTTGACGGCGGTCACGACGTCGCCCTCGACCAGCCCGGCGTCCTCCGCCGGACTGCCCTCGTTGACCTCGTCGACGAGCGCGCCCTCCCCGGCACCCTCGCCGCCGACCTGCACCTGGGCGCCGATGACCGGGTACGTCGCCTCGCCGTCCGCGATGATCTGACCGGCCGTGCGGAGCACCTGCTCGGAGGGGATCGCGAAGCCGACCCCGATGCTGCCGCCGGAGCCGCTGATGCCGCCGGTGGTGGCGATCGCCGAGTTCACGCCCACCACCTGCCCGGCGAGGTCGACGAGCGGTCCGCCCGAGTTGCCGGGGTTGATGGCGGCGTCGGTCTGCACGGCGTTGATGTAGGACGCGCCGTCGTCGGCGTTGCCCGTGGTCACGGGCCGGTTCTTGGCGCTCACGATGCCGGCCGTCACGGTCGCGGCGAGGCCGAGCGGCGAGCCGATCGCGACGACACCCTCGCCCACGACGAGGTCGTCGGCGGAGCCGAAGGACACCGGGGCCATCTCCCGGGCCTCGTCCGCGCGCAGCACGGCGATGTCGTAGACCGGGCTGCGGCCCACGACCTCGACCTCGAACTTGCGGCCGTCGGTGGCCTGCACCTCGACGGTGCCGCCGTCGACCGCGGACTCGATGACGTGGTTGTTGGTGATGATGTGGCCCTCGGTGTCGAACACGAAGCCCGAGCCGGTCGCGTCGTCGCCGTCCTCCGACAGGGCGAACACCTGCAGCGTGCTGGGGAGCAGCTCCGAGGCGACCGCCGCCACCGACGTGTTGTCCTCGTCGAGGGGCGGGCTGGTGTCCACGTCCAGCCCCTCGGTGCCACCGACCTGCGACCCCCGGCCGGAGCCGCCGTCGTCGTCCCGGGACGTCTGGTAGGCCATCCCTCCCAGCGCGCCGCCACCCGCTCCGACGACCAGCGCCAGGAGGACGACGGTGGGGATCAACCAGCCGGGCACAGCGGTGCGCCGCGCCCGCGTCGCACCGGCCGGCGCCACCGGCAGCAGCCCGGAGCCGCTGCCCGCGGCGTGCTTCGGGACGTCGCCGTGGGCCCGGCCGAGCAGGGGGAAGTCCTGGGTGTCGTCGTCGCGGGGCGCCTCGTGGCGCGCCGCCGGGTCGGCGCCCGGGGCCGGGTACGACGCGAGCGGGCGCGTCGACTCCGACGGGTGCTCGTCGTGGTGCTCGCGCGGCTCCCCCTCGGCGTCGCGTCCCGTCACCGGCGGGCTCCGTCGCCCTCGGCCTCGGCGGGCCGGGAGTCGGAGCGGGACGTCGGGACGGTGGACCGGAACACCTCGGAGATCGCGGTGTAGCTCGACGCCGCGGGCCGGTTGGTCGGCGCCGGGGCCGGGGAGGTCGCCCCCAGGGCGACCACGCCGAGCATGGCGGCGCCGACGGCGCCGCCGCCGACCGCCGCGAGGGTCCAGCGGTGGCGGCGCTGGTCGGCCGCCGTGGGGGGCAGGACCCACGACCCGGCCTGGGCGTAGGACGCGATGAGCTCGTCGTCGCACAACCGGCCCCGGAACGCCTCGGAGAGACCGCACCGCGGCTCGGGGAGCGCCGAGAGGGCGTTCTTGACCCAGGCCTCGGTCTCGAGGTGCTGCTGGCAGACGTCGCAGTCGTCGACGTGGGCCCACGCCAGCTCGGCGTCGTGCTCGGCGAGACGGTCGTCGAGCAGGTCGCTGATCGTGGTGCCGCCGAGGTGACCCAGGATCGTCATCGGCTCACCTCGGACCCGCGGGAGCCATGCGACGGCCCACCAGGCCCTCGGCGGTGCCGGTCGTGACGCGGCGCGCCGCCTCGGCCGCCCCGTGGGCGGCGGTGCGCACGGCGGGGAGCGGACCGGTGCGCGGGCCGGCGTAGCGCGTGCGGCCGCCGGACGGCGCGCGGTGGGCCAGTGCCTGGCGGAGCTGGGCGCGACCACGGTGGATGCGCGAGCGCACCGTGCCGATCTTGACGCCGAGGATGTCGGCGATCTCGTCGTAGGTCATGCCCTCGACGTCGCACAGCACCACCGCGACGCGGAACTCCGGCGAGAGCTGGGCGAGCGCGGCCTCGACGTCGTCGTCGAACGTGCGGTCGCCGACGGAGGCCGCCGGGCCCGGGGCGCTCGCCGCCATGGCCTCCGCGCGCTCGGTGGAGAGCGCGTCGAAGCGCAGGCGCTGCTTGCGGCGCGCCTGGTCGAGGAACAGGTTCGTGGTGATGCGGTGCAGCCAGCCCTCGAAGGAGCCGGTCTCGGTCTCGGTGAAGCCGTCGAGGCTGCGGAAGACCCGGACGAAGACCTCCTGCGTCAGGTCCTCGGCGTCGGGGCGGTTGCCGGTCAGTCGGTAGGCGAGCCGGAACACCCGGTCGGAGTGGCGCGTGACCACGTCCTCCCAGGACGTGCTCGCCGCTCCCCCGCTGCCCGCGGGACTCTCGCCTCGGCCACTCACAGGGCCACCGTCGCTCACCGAACCACTCCGTCTCTCGTCGCACCACGTCACCGGGACCGGCGGTCCCGGAGCTGCGTCCGGCGGGGCTCTACCCCGTCGGCACCCATCCCACACCAGCGACTCGCAGGCCGGTGCGCGATGCGCAGCAATCTAGTGACGCGTACTGAGAACAACCTGTGATTCGGCCCGATAGTTCCCGCAGGCGCGCACCGGTTCCTTCGAACGGGCGCCGACGCCGTACGCCGCGGAGCGGGGCCGCGCGGAGCAGGGGCCTAAGAGCATAGAGTTCGAGGTCAGGGCGTTCCCCGCCCGCAGCGCACCCAGGAGGCCGTCATCACCACCCCCATCACCGCCGCGAGCTGGACCTACTCCGAGGAGCTCGTCGCCGAGGACGAGGTGCTGCTCGGCGCGCGTGCCCGGGCGGAGGAGGTCGGCGTCGTCCCCGTGAGCCCCGGTGCGGGTGCCGCGCTGCGCTTCCTCGCCGCCGTGCTCGACGCCCGCGCGGTCGTCGAGATCGGGACGGGCACCGGCGTCTCCGGCCTGTGGCTGCTGCGGGGCATGCGGGCCGACGGCGTGCTGACCAGCGTCGACGTCGAGGCCGAGCACCAGCGGCTCGCGAAGGAGACGTTCGCGGAGGCCGGCATCCCGTCGCAGCGGGTGCGGGCGATCCCCGGCGCGGCCCTCGACGTGCTGCCGCGGCTGACCGACGGCCACTACGACCTGGTGCTCTGCGACGGCGACAAGCTGGAGTACGCGGCGTACCTCACGGCGGCCCTGCGCCTGCTGCGCCCGGGCGGCGTCGTCGTGTTCGACAACGCCCTGTGGCACGACCGGGTCGCCGACCCGGCCAAGCGCGACGAGACCACCGTCGCGATCCGTGACCTGGGCCGCGAGGTCGCGGCCTCCGAGGAGCTCGTGCCGGTGCTGCTGCCCGTCGGCGACGGCCTGCTCGCCGCGAAGAAGATCGGCTGACGGCCGGACGACCGCCGGCGGGGCACCGGCGGCGGTCAGGCGTCAGAACCCGCTGACGCGGCCGTCCCGTCCGGCGAGCCAGTCGAGCAGCAGCCGGGGGCCGAAGCCCGTCGGGCCCGAGGTCCACTCGTCGGCGTCCTTCGCGGCGTCCCCGACCGACGCGATGTCGAGGTGGGCCCACGGCACGTCGCCGACGAAGTGGCGCAGGAAGAGGGCGGCCGTGATGGCGCCCGGGCCTCCCGGTGCGTTGTCGGCGTCCGCGATCGTCGAGGCGAGCTTCTCCTCGTAGACGTCGGCCAGCGGCAGGCGCCACAGCGGCTCGCCCGCCCGGCTCCCGGAGGCGAGCAGCGCCTCGGCGAGCGGGTCGGAGGTGGCGAACAGGCCACCGGTGCGGAGGCCGAGCGCGACCTTGCCCGCTCCGGTCAGCGTGGCGACGTCGACGAGCACGGCGGGGTCGAGGCGGTCCACCGCGTAGGCGAGCGCGTCGGCCAGCACGAGCCGCCCCTCGGCGTCGGTGTTGGTGACCTCCGTGGTGCGCCCGCCGTACTGCCGCAGCACGTCGCCCGGACGCAGCGCGTCGCCGCCGACCGCGTTCTCCGCGGCGGCGACGAGGCCCGTCACCCGCACGGGGCAGCCGACGGACGCCAGCGCGGCCAGCGTGGCGACGACGACGGCGCCGCCGGTCATGTCGCGCTTCATCGTGCGCATGCCCTCGGCGGGCTTGATCGAGAGGCCCCCGGTGTCGAAGGTGATGCCCTTGCCGACCAGCACGACCCGCGGCGCGCGGCGCGCGGCGGCGCGGGACAGCCCCGGCGGCGTGTAGTCGAGACGGATCAGCGCGGGCGGCGTCGCCGACGCGCGACCGACGGCGACGATGCCGCCGAAGCCCCGCCGCTCCAGCTCCGCAGCCTCGGTCACCTCGACCTCGAGGCCGTGCTGCGCGGCGAGGGCCTCCGCCTGGTCGGCGAGCCAGCGCGGGGACTTCACGTTGGAGGGGACCGTCGCGAGGAGGCGCGACGTCCAGCCGGCGCGGGCGACCGCGACGGCACGGTCGACGACGCTGGCCACGGCGTCGTCGTCGGGGAGGCCCACGAGCACGAGCACGCCGAGCGGGGGCCGCTCGGCCTCGCGCTCGGACCAGCGGAAGGCGAACGCACCCAGGGTGGCCCCCACGACGTACGCCGCGAGCGCGTCGTCGCTCTCGGCGACGGCCGCGACGGTGCTCGTCACGGCGGCACGGCCCGCCCCGGCGCGGGCGGTCGCCGCCCCGGCCCGGCGCAGGTCCTCGACGCGGCCGGCGCCGACGCCGACGAGCAGCAGGAGCCGCACCTCGTCGTCCCCCGGCCCGAGCAGCGGGACGCGCGTGACCTCGCCTGCCCGGCCGGTCGCCCGGTGGGCGGCCAGCTCGGCGTGGAGGTCGACGCCCCACCGCTCGGCGACCTCGGCCCCACCGGGACCGATCTCGAGGTGTGGGCCGTCGGCGTCCCCCTCGGCCCCGTCGGACCCGTCGGCCCCGTCGGCGTCGTCGTCGGCGGAGGGCGGGGGCAGCACCGCGACGGCGAGCACCGCACCACGGACGGGGTCGTCCCAGGTCGCGGTGAGGGAGTCGCGGCGCTCGACCTCCGGCGGGGCGGGCTGCGGGGGCAGCCCGCTCAGCGGGAGGCCGAGCACGTCGTGGACGGCGTCGGTCGGGGCGTCAGGCGACACGTGTCAGGAGACGACGGCCTTGAGGGCGTCACCGAGGTTGCCGGCCTCCTCGGCGTTGAGCTCCACGACGAGGCGGCCACCGCCCTCGAGGGGAACGCGCATGACGATGCCGCGACCCTCCTTGGTGACCTCGAGCGGACCGTCACCGGTCCTCGGCTTCATCGCCGCCATCCGTGCACCTCTTCTCTCGTCAAGTTCGAACGGGGTGATGCCAGCGCACTCCCCCGCGACGTGCTGCACGCCATTATCCCCTATTGATCCCCGTCGTCGACGCGAGACCTCAGGACGCGCCGCCCGCACGCTGGAAGAGGGCGGCCACGCGACGCGGCGCGTAGGTGCGCATGTAGGTGGCGTCGGGCTTCGCGCCGTACTCCACCGTCATGGCGATGCCGGGGTAGCGCGCGTTGTACCAGCCCGTCATCGTGCCCGAGCAGACGCCGCCGCAGTTGAAGTTCTTGAGCGGCAGGTTGAGGCCCTCGGCGACGTAGCGCGACCAGCTCGGGTACTTCGTGTCGATGTCCACGCCGTTGAGCGGCTGGTGGAAGCTGAGCAGCAGGTCGGGCCGCGCCCGGTCGAGCACCTTCATGAAGCTGTGCGTCTCGACCTCCGAGGCCGCCTGGTTGCCCGCGTAGTAGTTGCCGGTCAGGGGTCGCCAGTTCTGCGGGAAGTTGCGGTTGAGGTCGACACCGCGGGAGTTCTGGCGGCGGTTCACCACCAGCCCGTCGGGGTTGTAGGCGGGCACGATCCAGAGGTCGACCGCCGTGAACCGGCCCTGGGCCGCGAGCTCGCGCAGACCGGTCGCGATGCCGTTGACGCCCCGCTCGTTGCCGTGCATGCCCACGACGACCATCGCGGTGAACTTCGCGTCGTAGTTGCCCACCCGGTAGGCCACGAGGTCGCGGCCCTGGGCGGTGCGGCCGTAGACCCACGTCGCGGACTGCGTGTAGGGCTTCGCTGCGCGGGCGCGACCGCGGCGGCGGGCGCCGGTGGCACCGCCACCACGCGCGGCTCGGCCTGGGCCACCGGCGACCCGACGAGCAGCGCGACGGCGAGGAGGCCGACGAGGAGGGAGAAGAACGGGACCCGAGACGAGCGCAGCGGCTTCATACCGCATCGTGGCACAGGACACAGTCCCTGCGGGCCGATTCCTCAGACGGCGCCGAAGAGGTAGCCCAGCGTGAAGACGACGCCGGAGACCAGCACGCCCACGTGGCCGACGACGGCGAGGAGCAGGCCGAGGAACCAGCGCCGGTCGCGGGCGTCCGAGTGACGGCCGCGGCTCGGGAGCCAGCGCCCGAGCAGGAGCACCCCGAACCAGCCCGTGACCCACCAGGCGCCCAGCCCCACGGCACCCAGGGCCGAGTGCCAGGCCTCGCCGTCGGCGGGGACGAGGACGAAGACCGTCCACACGACGGTCGCCAGCAGGCCCGCGCCGGTGTGGGCGCCGAGCACCAGCGGCGAGACGCCGTGGCCCGTGGAGCGGCCGCTGCCGAGGATCCAACGGGTCACCACGACGACCACCGCGCAGAACGCGGTCAGCGCGTAGACGGCGAGTGAGCTCGGGACGGGGATCACGGCGGGTCAGTGTGCCTCACGGTCGGCCGCATCGCCATCCGGGACCTCGGGGGCGACGGCGGGCGGGCGGTAGAGGTCGATGCCCTCCTGCTGGGCGGCGAGCCGCTCGAGGAGCGCGTCGACGTCGGCCTGCCGGTAGCCGCGGAGCACCACCGGGAAGCGCACGGCGCGCAGGTCGTCGGCGGTGAGCCGACCCGTCGGGGGCACCCCCGCGTCCGGCCGGTCCCCGTGCTCCGGCGCCATCGGTGCGCCGTGCCCGGCGGCCACCGCCGCCACGCCCGCCATCGCCGCGACGGCGAGCACCGCGAAGATCCAGACCATCAGCCGTCCCCCGTCACTCGGGGTAGGAGCCCGACGGACGGGCGACGCCGTCCGCCTCGAGCCGGTCGAGGACGTGGCGCACCGCGTCCGCGGGGTCGTCGGTGAGGTGCAGGTGGTCGAGGTCGGACTCGCGGATCTTCCCGTCGGCCAGCAGCACGTCGCGCATCCAGTCGATGAGCCCCTGCCAGTACGCCGTGCCGAGCAGCACCACCGGGAACCGGGTGACCTTCTGCGTCTGCACCAGCGTGAGGGCCTCGAACAGCTCGTCGAGCGTGCCGACGCCGCCGGGGAGCACGACGAACCCGCTCGAGTACTTCACGAACATCGTCTTGCGCGCGAAGAAGTAGCGGAAGTTGATGCCCTTGTCGACCCACGCGTTGAGGCCCGTCTCGAAGGGCAGCTCGATGCCGAGGCCGACGCTCACGCCGCCCGCCTCGGACGCGCCCTTGTTGGCGGCCTCCATCGCGCCCGGACCGCCACCGGTGATGACGGCGAAGCCCGCCTCGGCGAGCAGGCGGCCGACCTCCTCCGCCTGGGCGTACTGCGGGTGGTCCACCGCGGTCCGCGCCGAGCCGAAGACGCCGATCGCGGGGCCCAGCTCGGCCAGCGCGCCGAAGCCCTCGACGAACTCGGCCTGGATCCGCATGACGCGCCACGGGTCGGTGTGCACCCAGTCGGCCTCGCCGGCCGAGTCGAGCAGCCGCTGGTCGGTGGTCGTCAGGTCGACCTGGCCGCGGCGCAGCAGCATGGGACCGCGCCGCTTGATGCGCTCGCGGAGCGGCACGGACGCCTGCGGCACCCGCTCCGGGCCCGTGGGCATCGGCGCCCGCTCGCTCTCCACCGCGGCCGGGTCGGAGCCCTCCCCCAGGCCGGTCTCGTGGTCGGTCATGGCCGCTCCTCGTCGTACGGGGTGGCGGGTGCGCCCAGCCACGACCGCAGCTGCTGCTCGCAGCGCACGATGTCGGCGGCGGGGACGAACTCGTCCTGCTTGTGGGCGTACATGGGGTCGCCCGGCCCGAAGTTGACCGCCGGGATGCCGAGGGCGCTGAAGCGGGCCACGTCGGTCCAGCCGAACTTCGGCGCGACCTGCCCGCCGACCGCCTCGACGAACGCGGCCGCGGCCGGGACGCCGAGCCCGGGCAGTGCGCCGGGGGCGGAGTCGGTGACCACGACGTCGTACCCCGCGAAGAACTCCCGCACGAAGGCCGCGGCCTCCGCCTCGGTGCGGTCGGGGGCGAAGCGGTGGTTGACGGTGACGACGCACTCGTCGGGGACGACGTTGCCGGCGACGCCGCCGGAGACGAAGACGGCGTTGAGGCCCTCGTGGTACTCGAGGCCGTCGATGACGGGGCGTCGGGCCTCGTACGCCGCGAGCCGGGCCAGCACCTCGCCGGCCGCGTGGATGGCGTTGGAGCCGCGCCAGCTGCGGGCCGAGTGGGCCCGCTCGCCGCGGGTGCGGACCTCGAGGCGCAGGGTGCCCTGGCAGCCGGCCTCGACCGCGGCGTTGGAGGGCTCCATGAGGATCGCGAAGTCGGCGGCGAGCAGGTCGGGGTCGGAGAGGCTGAGCTTGCGCAGGCCGTTGTGCTCGGCCTCGATCTCCTCGGCCTCGTAGAGGATGTAGGTGACGTCGCGGTTGGGCTCGGCCAGCTCGGCGGCGAGCTTGAGGATGACGGCGTCGCCGCCCTTCATGTCGCAGGTGCCGAGGCCGTGGAGCAGCTCGCCGTCGGGGGTCTGCTCGCGGCGGTGGGGCAGGTTGTCGTTGAGCGGCACCGTGTCGAGGTGGCCGGCGATGACGACGCGCTCGGCACGGCCGAGATCGGTCCGGGCGACGACGGTGTGCCCCCGTCGGGTGACGGTCAGGTGGGGCAAGGGGCTCAGCGCCGCCTCGACCGCGTCGGCGATGGCCTTCTCCTCGAGGCTCACCGACGCGATGTCGACGAGCTGCGCGGTGAGCGTGACGACGTCCGCGTGCAGGTCCAGGGTCTCGTCCGGCATGGCTCCATCCAAGCAGGCGGGCGGGGGCGGTCGGCGCCGAGTTGTCACGTACGCCGCGGTGGCCCCGGCGGTCGGTGACAAACGGGGGGGGGGAGGTGGCCCCCGACGCAGCCTTCGCGAGGTCCTGCTTCCAGACGCGGAAGCCCTCCTCGGTGCGGCCGCGGCGCCAGTACGCCGAGACCGACAGGTCGGCGCGCGCCACGCCCTGGGCCTTCAGCAGCGGACGGACGTGGTGCATCACCGCGTCGCCCTCGCCGTGCACGAACACCTGCACGCGACCGGCGGGCCAGCCGTCGGCGACGAGGGCGCGCACGGCCTCGACCATCGGAGCGCGCTCGCCGACGAGGTCGGTCGCGAAGGACGACGCTCCCCGGTGCAGCCAGCGCAGCTCGACTCCGGCCGGCACCGCGAGCGGCATCTCGTCGCCTGGGCCCGCGACCTCGAGCAGCACGTGGCCGCGCGCGTCGTCCGGCAGCGCCTCGACGGCGGCCGCGACCGCGGGCAGCGCCGACTCGTCGCCGACGAGGAGGTGGGCGTCGGCGCCCGGGTCGGGGGCGTACGCACCGCCCGGCCCGTTGACGAACAGCACCGCCCCGGGCTCGACCGTGGCCGCCCAGGGCCCGGCGACGCCCTCGTCGCCGTGCACGACGAAGTCGATCGCCAGCGTGCCGCGGGCGACGTCGAGCTGCCGCACCGTGTAGGTGCGCACCACGGGCGCCTGCTCCGGCGGCAGGGTCGCCTGCAGCCGACGCAGGTCGGTGGTCTCGCTCACCTCCGTGCCCTCCGGCGCGAAGATCAGCTTGACGTAGCGGTCCGTGTGGACGCTGTCGGCGAACGACGCGAGGTCGCCGGCGAACGTGACGCGCACCAGGTGGTCGGTCAGGGCGGCGCGACCGGTCACGGTCAGGCGGGTGGGCATGCGGACTCCTCGTGGGTGGACTTAGGCAAGCCTAACTCGCCGGCCCCCGCGGTCGTGGTGCGAGGCCCACGGATTCCGCAGGGCTCACACCACGACCGGGTGGGGTTGGAGGAAGAGGGCTCAGGCCTTCGCCAGCGCCACGCTGACCGACTGGCCGTCGCCGACCGTCACGTCGGCGACGTGGGCCCCGGTGGGCAGCACGCCGGTCCCGACGGTGTACGACGACGCGAGCGTCTCCCCCGCCACCAGCGCCTCGTGGGTGCGGAGCGCGGCGAGCACGTCCTCGTCACCCCCGAGCACCAGCACGATGCGGTCGGAGACGTCGAGCCCGGCGTCCTTGCGCGCCTGCTGCACGGCCCGGACGACGTCGCGCGCGACGCCCTCGGCCGCGAGCTCCGGCGTCACCGTCGTGTCGAGCACGACGAAGCCGCCGCCCGGCAGCACACCGATCGCCTCGCCGTCACCGCCGGACGCCACCGTCTCGAGCGTGTACTCGCCCTCGACCAGCGCGAGGCCGCCAGCCGTGACGGTCCCGTCGTCGGCCACCGACCAGTCGCCCGACTTGGAGCCCTTGATCGCGCGCTGCACGTCCTTGCCGAGCCGGGGCCCGGCGGCCCGGGCGTTGACCACGAGACGCTCGGAGACGCCGTACGCCGCGGCCTCGTCCGCGTCGGCGGCGACGAGCCGCACGCCCTTGAGGTTGAGCTCGTCGGCCACGAGCTCGCCGAAGCCGGGCAGCACGTCGGCGAGCGCCGCCGGGTCGTCGACCACGACCGTCAGCCCGGCGAGCGGGAGGCGGTTGCGCAGCTTGGCGCCCTTGCGGAGGGCCGAGCCGGCCGAGCAGACCTCGCGCACGAGGTCCATCGCGGCGACGAGCGCGTCGTCGGCGGGCAGCTCGTCGAGCGTCGGCCAGTCGGTGAGGTGCACCGAACGGCCCCCGGTCAGCCCGCGCCACACCTCCTCCGTGGTGAGCGGCAGCAGCGGCGCCGTCACCCGGCAGACCGTCTCGAGCACCGTGAAGAGCGTGTCGAACGCGGCCCGGTCGACGTCGTCGCCGGTGGACCAGAAGCGCTCGCGCGACCGCCGGATGTACCAGTTCGTCAGCACGTCGAGGAACCCACGGGTCGTCTCGCACGCGTCCGCGATGGCCAGCTCGTCGAGCTGGGTGGTCATCGTGGCGACGTACTGGCGCAGCTTCGCCAGCACGTAGCGGTCCAGCGGATCGGTCGACGCCGTGCTCCGCTGCGCCTCGTAGGACTCGGCGTTCGCGTAGAGGCTGAAGAAGTACCAGCTGTTCCAGAGCGGGATCATCACCTGGCGCACGCAGTCGCGGATGCCCTGCTCCGTGACCACCAGGTTGCCGCCCCGCAGGATCGGCGAGGCCATGAGGAACCAGCGCATCGCGTCCGCGCCGTCGCGGTCGAAGACCTCGGAGACGTCGGGGTAGTTGCGCAGCGACTTGCTCATCTTGTTGCCGTCGCTGCCCAGCACGATGCCGTGGCTGATGCAGGTCGAGAACGCCGGCTTGTCGAACAGCGCCGTGGCCAGGATGTGCAGCGTGTAGAACCAGCCGCGGGTCTGACCGATGTACTCGACGATGAAGTCCGCCGGGAAGTGGCCCTGCAGCGACGCCGCGCCGTCGAACCACTCCTTGTTCTCGAACGGGTAGTGCACCTGCGCGAAGCTCATCGACCCCGAGTCGAACCACACGTCGAGCACGTCGGTGACGCGCCGCATCGTGCTCCGCTCGCCCTCCGGGCGCGGGTCGTCGGGGTTGGGCCGCACCAGGTCGTCGACGAACGGGCGGTGCAGGTCGGGCTCTCCCGCCGCGTTGCGCGGCAGCCGCCCGAAGTCGCGCTCGATCTCCTCGAAGGAGCCGTAGACGTCGATCCGGGGGTAGGCGGGGTCGTCGCTCTTCCACACCGGCACCGGGGAGCCCCAGAAGCGGTTGCGGGTGATCGACCAGTCGCGGGCGTTCTCCAGCCACTTGCCGAACTGGCCGTCCTGGATGTGGTCGGGCACCCAGCGGATCTGCTGGTTCAGCTCGAGCATCCGCTCCTTGATCCGCGTGACCTCCACGAACCAGGACGAGACGCCCTTGTAGATGAGCGGCTGCCGGCAGCGCCAGCAGTGCGGGTAGGAGTGGTCGTAGGTCTCGCGCCGCAGCAGCACCGTGCCGAAGGAGACCGACCCCGTGTCGGTGGCGTCGCGGCCGGCGACGTGGTCGAGGGCGTACGTCGCGTTCTTGAGGTGCTCGATGATCGGCTGGTTCGCGTCGAAGACCTGCACCCCGGCGTACTCGGTCACCGGCGCGGTGAACCGGCCGTCCTTGCCGACGGGCATGACGGCCTCGATGCCCTCGCGGTCGGTGACGACCTTGTCGTCCTCGCCGAACGCCCCGGCGGTGTGGACGAGGCCCGTGCCGTCGGTCGTGGTGACGAACTCGGCCGCGACGACCCGGAACGCGTTCTCATGGCCCGCGTAGTAGGAGAACGGCGGCGTGTAGACGCGCCCGACCAGCTCGGCGCCCGTGTAGCGCGCGACCACCTGGTCCTCGATGCCCTCGCTGGCGTCGTCCTCCAGCTCCCGCGCGTACGACGCGAGCCGCGCCTCGGCGAGGACGTAACGCTCCGGCGTACCGGTGAAGGAGGACTCGACCACCACGTAGTCGATGTCCTCGCCCACCATGACCGCGAGGTTGGAGGGCAGCGTCCACGGGGTCGTCGTCCAGACGAGCGCGAGCGCGCCCGCCAGCGGGTCGTCGCCGCCGTCGGGGCCGTGGCCGTGCAGGCGCACGCCGACGGTGACCGCCGGGTCCTGCCGCATCTGGTAGACGTCGTCGTCCATCCGCAGCTCGTGGTTGGAGAGCGGGGTCTCGTCGTTCCAGCAGTACGGCAGCACGCGGAAGCCCTCGTAGACGAGGCCCTTCTCGTGCAGGGTCTTGAACGCCCAGATGACCGACTCCATGTAGTCGGGGTTGAGCGTGCGGTAGTCGTTCTCGAAGTCGACCCAGCGCGCCTGGCGGGTGACGTAGTCCTGCCACTCGCCCGTGTACTTCAGCACCGAGGCCCGGCAGGCGTCGTTGAACTTCTCGATGCCCAGCTCGAGGATCTCGTCGGTGGTCTTGATGCCGTTCAGGCGCATCGCCTCGAGCTCGGCCGGCAGGCCGTGGGTGTCCCAGCCGAAGCGGCGCTCGACGCGCTTGCCGCGCATCGTCTGGTAGCGCGGCACGATGTCCTTGACGTAGCCCGTCAGCAGGTGGCCGTAGTGGGGCAGACCGTTGGCGAACGGCGGGCCGTCGTAGAAGACGAACTCGTTCTCGCCCTGCTCACCGGCGCTGCGCTGCGCGACGCTCGCCGCGAACGTGTCGTCCGACTCCCAGTAGGCGAGCACCTGCTTCTCGATCTCCGGGAAGCGGGGGGACGTCGGGACGCGGTCGGCGCCGCTGGTGGAGACCTGGGGGTAGGCCATCGCGGGAGCTCCTGGTGGTCGGTTCGGTCGGTCGTCGTGCGTGGCTGCTGCTCGTGCCACGAGGACGACGCCGGGGCGCCGCGGTACCACCTCGCTTGCCGCCGCCCCCGTTGCCGGGACGCGACGACCGCTTCGTTCGTGGGCTGTGACGGGCCCACCCGTCCGGTTCTACTGAGGGAGCAGGCTCCCCGTTCTTCCGGAGGCTCGCCGCTGATGACGGCTCCAGCGCCTCTGCGCGGGATGGTACGCCGCCCGCTCGCCCCCCGCGAATCCGTTCCGTCGCGCTCCTCCGCCGGTGGGACGGTGCTGTCCTAGGGTGCCTGCGTGCCTCCCGCCGTCTGGCTCGTGCCCCTCATCCCCGTCGCGGTCGGCCTCGTGCTCGTCGTCGTGGGACGCGTGCGGCTCGGGATGACGCGCGACTGGGTGCGCACGACGGGGGTGGTGACCACGCGGGACGGCGCGGTGAGCGGCTTCCCGTCGCAGTACCCGACGTTCATGTGGCAGGACGAGGCCGGCACCTGGCACCGGCGCCGCTCGGGCATGCGGGGCGGGATCATGGCGCCCGGGCGGCCCGTGCCCGTGGCCTACGACCCGCGGTCGCCCAGCCGCGCCATGATCGACACCCCGGTGCAGAACGGTCGGCTCTTCGCCGCGATCGGGCTGGCCGTCGCCCTCGGCGGCGGGGGCCTCGCCCTCGCGATCCTCGTGATGGTGGCGGTCGTCGTCGCCTGACCGCGCCGCGGCGTACCGGTGCCCTCCTAGAGTGGGCCCGATCCGTGGGTGCGGTCCGCTGCGAGGACGAGGAGGTGGGCGCCGTGGCTCCGAGGCTTCCCGAGCCGGGTGACGTGATCGACGGGCGCTACGAGCTGGTCCGCGTCCTCGGCCGCGGCGGCATGGCCGTGGTGCTCGAAGCGCGCGACCTGCTGCTGGAGCGGTCCGTCGCCGTCAAGGTGCTGAGCGACGTCGACGACGACGAGCGGGCGCACGAGCGGTTCGTCGCCGAAGCGCGGCTCCTGGCCCGCCTCCACCACCCCCGCCTCGTCACGGTGCTCGACGCCGGCACCGTCGACGGCCGGCCCCACATCGTCATGGAGCTCGTGCCCGGTTCCGACCTGGCGGCCGTCCTGCGCGAGGGCCCCCTGCCGCCGGACCGCGTGGCCCGCCTCGGTGCCGAGGTCGCGGAGGCGCTCGCCCACGCCCACGCCGCCGGGATCGTCCACCGCGACGTGAAGCCGGGCAACGTGCTCGTGGAGGACAGCGGTCACGTGCGCCTCGCCGACTTCGGCATCGCCCGCCTCGCGGAGGCGACCACCCGGCACACCCGCACGGGGACGGTGATCGGCTCGCCCGTGTACCTCGCCCCCGAGCAGGTCGCCGGGGAGACCGTGACGACGGCGACGGACCTCTACTCGCTGGGCCTCCTCCTGCTCGAGGCCCTCACCGGTGAGCCGCCCTTCACCGGCACCCAGGTCGAGGTGGCCATGGCGCGGCTCGCGAACGGACCGACGCTGCCGCCGACCCTGCCGCCCGGCTGGGCCGCGCTGCTGCGCGACCTCACCGCCCGGGAGCCGGCGCAGCGTCCTGCCGCGGCCGCCGCCGAGGCGCGGCTGCTGGCCCTGGCGACGGACGACCCTGCGGGCGCCACCGCCACGGCGGTGCTCCCGGTGGCGGACCTGCCGTCCCCGGCCTCCCTGGCGCCCCCGCTGCCGCCGCACCCCGGCGGCCCTGCGCCGTCGAGCACCGCGGTGCTCCCGGGTCGCGACCGGGACCGCGACGTACGACGACGCCGCGGTCCGCTCCTCGCCGCCGTGGGCGTCGTGGTCGTGCTCGGACTCGTCGGCGGTACCGCGCTCGCCCTCGGCACCGGTGACGACGGGGGCTCGGCGCCCGACGTGCCCGCGGTGCCGGCGGACGCGCCCGCCGACCTCCAGGACCCGCTCGGCGCCCTGCACGACGCCGTCGAGGAGGCGACCCGATGAGGACCCGCCCGTCGTGGCTCGGCCGCACGCTCGCCGCCGCGGCCCTCGTGCTCCTGACCGCCTGCGGCGGCGCGGACGACAGCCGCGCCGCGCTGGTCGACGCCCTCGAGGCGATCGACGAGAGCGTCACCGGCTCCGACGACGACCTCGTGCTGCAACGCATCGACGAGCTGGTCGAGCGCACCCAGGACGCCCGCGACGCCGGCGCCATCAGCGACGCCGAGGCGGAGCAGGTGCTGGCCGCCGCCGAGGCCCTGCGCGAGGCGGTGCTCGCCGGGGCGGACGACGAGCCGACCACCGAGCCGACCACGGGACCGACCAGCGAGCCGACCACCCCGTCGACGACCGGACCCGCTCCGCCCACCTCGTCACCGACCTCGGAGGAGCCCGACGACGAGGACGACGAGGACGAGGACGACCGCCGGGGACCGGGCGGGGGGCCGGGTGGCGGACCGGGCGGTCACGACGACAAGGACGACGACAAGGACGACGAGAAGGACGACGGCCCGCGGGGGCCGCGGGAGCCCTAGCTGATCCCCGCGCGGTCGAGCGCCTCGGCGGTGAGGCGCTGGCCCAGCTCGACCATCTCGGTGGCCCGGTGGAAGTCGAGCGTCCGGCAGGCGTCCACCGGGACGTCGACCGTCACGTCGGCCGGGAACGCCGCCTGCCGGTAGCGGTGCACGAGCCCCTGCATCGCCTCGAACGCCTGGGCGGTGACGTCGGTGAGCCGCAGGTCCTTGGGCAGCGGGTCGATCCCGCCGACCGGGGGCTCCGCGGCGGCCACGGCCTCGACCGCGGCCGGCTCGGCGGGCTCCCCCGGCTGCTCCTCGTGCTCGCCCAGGTCGGCGGCGTGCTCGTCGCGGCCGGTGATGCTGGAGATGGTGCGGCGCAACCGGTCGCGCCACTCCTCGCGCCGCTGCGGGGCTGCGGACTCCTGCGACGGCGCCTGCCGGCCCGGGCGCTCCCGCCGACCGAGCAGCGACACCGCGACGGTCAGGTCCGCCGGGACGGCCGTGGTGGGGTCGATGGGCACGGGGTTGAGCAGCCCACCGTCGACGAGCAGCCGGCCGTTGATCATCACGGGGGTGAAGAAGCCCGGGATCGCGATGGAGGCGCGCACCGCCGGCAGCAGGGGGCCGCGCTGGAACCAGACCTCCCGCTGCGAGCCCAGGTCGGTGGCCACCGCCGTGAACGGCACCGGCAGGTCCTCGATGTCGGCGCCGCCGAAGAGCTCCCCGATCTCGTTGAGCAGCCGATCCGCCGCGACCGCGCCCGGCGCGGAGAGCTTGAAGTCCATCAGGCGCAGCACGTCGCGCTGACGCAGCCCCATGGCCCAGGCGGCGAAGTCGTCGTCCCGCCCGGCGGCGGCGAGGGCGCCGACCACCGCGCCCATCGACGTACCGGCGATCGTCACCACCTCGTGCCCGCGGGCCCGCAGCTCCCGGATCGCGCCGAGGTGCGCGTACCCCCGCGCGCCCCCGCTGCCGAGGGCGAGGGCGACCCGGGTGCGCCGCGCGGGAACCGGTGCCGGAGGAGTCGTCGCGGGGGTCGTCGCGGGGGTCGTCGCGGGGGTCGTCGCCGAGGTCACAGCAGGCAGAATAGGTGGCGGCCCACGACGGGCGTAGCGTGCTGCGCCGTGCAGATCCGCGGCCTCCTCGCCGACACCCGACCCCTCGCCGTGCCCGCGTTCCGGCGGCTGTGGATCGCCAACATCGTCACGGTCATCGGGGCGCAGCTGACGGTCGTGGCCGTGCCCGCGCAGATCTACGCGATGACGGGGTCGTCGGCGTACGTCGGCCTCACGGGCGTGTTCGGGCTCGTCCCGCTCGTCGCCTTCGGCCTCTGGGGCGGCGCGCTCGCCGACCACATCGACCGACGGCTCCTCCTGCTCATCACCACGTCCGGCCTCATCGGGACCAGTGCGCTGTTCTGGGTGCAGGCGGCGGCCGGCTGGAACGACGTGTGGGTCCTGCTCGGGCTGTTCTCGGTGCAGCAGGCCTTCTTCGCGATCAACCAACCGACGCGGACGGCCGTCCTCCCGAAGCTCGTCGACACCTCGCTCCTGCCCGCGGCGGCCTCGCTCAACATGACCGTCATGCAGGCCGGTGCGATCGCCGGGCCGCTCGTCGCGGGGGTGCTCATCCCGTTCACGGGCTTCGCGTGGCTCTACCTGGCCGACACGGTCTGCCTGTTCGCGACGCTGGCGGCCGTGATCAGCCTGCCGCCCCTGCCGGTGGAGGGGATGAGCGGTGCGCCCGGGCTCCGGTCCGTCGTGGAGGGCCTCACCTACCTCGCCGGGCAGCCCGTGCTCCTCATGAGCTTCGTCGTCGACATCATCGCGATGCTGTTCGGGATGCCGCGCGCACTGTTCCCCGAGATCGCGCACGTCTCCTTCGGCGGCCCGGACGAGGGCGGTCTCGCGTTCGCGCTCCTCTTCGCCGCCATCCCCGCGGGTGCCGTCATCGGCGGCGTCCTCTCGGGGTGGGTGACGCGGATCGAGCGCCAGGGCCTCGCCGTCGTGCTCAGCATCGTCGTGTGGGGCCTCGCCATCACCGGGTTCGGTCTCGCGGCAGGTGCGGCCGACGGGTCCGCCGGACCGTGGCTGGCCGTCGCCGTGCTGATGCTCGCCATCGGTGGCGCCGCCGACATGGCCTCGGCCGCCTTCCGGCAGACGATGCTGCTCGCCGCCGCGTCCGACCAGGTGCGGGGACGCCTCCAGGGCGTGTTCGTCGTCGTCGTCGCCGGCGGCCCCCGTCTCGCCGACGTCGCGCACGGCGGTGCCGCCGCCGTCGTCGGGGCCTCGGCCGCCGCGGCGGGCGGTGGCCTGCTGACCGTCGTCGGCGTCGTGGTCGCCGCCCTCGCCGTACCCGCGTTCGTGCGGTACCGCGTCGCGCGGGCGGGGTGAGAGCTGCGCGTCACTTTCCCCGGTCGACCGGGGAAAGTGTCACCTTGACCATCAATATTGATGGTCAAAGCGGCGTGTTCCCCGGTCGACCGGGGAAAGTCGCGGCAACGACGGCTCAGCGCAGGACGGGCTCGGGGCCCTTGATGGTGTCGATCCAGAACGTCACCTGGTCCGGCGCCGGCCACGCCCGCACCGGCGTCACGCCGTCGACCGCGCCGCCGTCGATGCCGGCGAGCCGCACGTAGGCCAGGCGGCCCTCGTCGACGCGCAGCGCCACGACGTACGCCTCCCCGTCCGGCCCCACGAAGCGCGCCCGCACGGGGAACTCCGCGTCGGCGGGTACGGCGAGGGGCACGTCGTCGGGCACCTCGAAGGTCGCGAAGTCGATGGGCTGGCGCGGGTCGTGGGGGGCGTCGGCGGTGACGGAGCGCGCGAGCTGGGCGCGGAGCGCGAGGGCGCCGTAGTCCTCCGTCTGCGACAGGATCGCGTCGGTCAGGGCCTGCACGTCCTCGTCGAGGGCGCGGGTCTCCCACGTGGGCTCGCCGAGGTCGAGGTGGAGCTCGCTGCTGGACGCGTCGCCGCGCGCCCGTGCGGCCAGGCCGCCGAGCCGGTCACGGACGGCGTCGGCGGGGACGGCGCGGCGAGCGACCTCCCACCCGGCCCAGGCGAGGCCGCCGAGGACGGAGGCGGCGGCGCCGCGGCGTACCAGTCGCAGCGCCTCGCGCCGGGCTCGCGAATCGGGATCCATGGACCCAGACGGTAGCCGGACTCACCTCGGAGCTGTCGGCGGTGGTCCGTAGCATGGTGCGACGTGACCACCACCGACGCCGCCGCCCTGCCCGACGACGCCGCACGCCCGGCTCCCACCGCCACCCCGACCGCCGCCTGGGGCGTCGGGCTCGCCACGGTCGCCGCCGACGGCACCGTGCTCGACGTCTGGTTCCCCGCGCCGGCGCTGGGGGCCGCTCCCCACGCCGACGCCGCCGACGAGCTGGCGGGCGTCGAGCTCGACGCCCTGGCCGGGGTCGACGAGCTGCGCGGGGTGACGCGCGAGGTCCGCCGGGTCGAGATCGACGACCTGCAGGCGGCACCGACGTCCACCGAGGAGGTGTGGCTCCGGCTGCACCTGCTGTCCGCGCGCCTCGTGACGCCCCACAGCATCTCCCTCGACGGCCAGTTCGGCCTCCTCGCCAACGTCGTGTGGACCTCGGCCGGCCCGTGCGCGGTCGAGGGCTTCGAGCTCACCCGGGCGCGGCTGCGGGCCGCGGGCCAGCACGTCAGCGTCTACGGCGTGGACAAGTTCCCGCGGATGACGGACTACGTGCTGCCCACCGGCGTGCGGATCGCCGACGCCGACCGCGTGCGCCTCGGCGCCCACCTCGCGCCCGGCACGACGGTCATGCACGAGGGATTCGTCAACTTCAACGCCGGCACGCTCGGCGCCTCGATGGTCGAGGGCCGCATCTCGGCCGGCGTCGTCGTCGGCGACGGGTCCGACATCGGCGGCAGCGCCTCGATCATGGGCACGCTGTCCGGCGGCGGCAAGCAGGTCATCTCCATCGGTCGCCGCTGCCTGCTCGGCGCCAACGCCGGCATCGGCATCTCGCTCGGCGACGACTGCGTCGTCGAGGCCGGCACCTACGTCACGGCCGGCTCGAAGGTGCTCGTCACCGAGCCGGGGGCGGAGCCCCGCACCGTCAAGGCGGCCGAGCTCTCCGGCGCCTCCAACGTGCTGTTCCGGCGCAACTCCGTGTCGGGCGCGCTCGAGGCCGTGCCGTGGAAGAGCGAGGGCGTCTCGCTCAACGCCGCGCTCCACGCCAACGACTGATCGCTGGCGTGTGCGCGAGGGGGGCCGAGCGATGAGGGCCCGCCTGGTCGTCGGGCTCGTGGTCGTGGTGCTCGTCGGTGGCGTCGTGGCGCTGGCCGGACGCTGGGTCTACCGCAGCGTCGAGGGCTTCCTGCCCCCGCCCGAGGGGTGCGTCGCCGAGGTCGACGGCGCCCGGGTCGAGCTCAACCGGGAGCAGGCGGAGAACGCGTCGCTGATCGTGGCGGTCTCCGTGCGGCGCGGCCTGCCCGCGCGGGCCGCGACGATCGCGCTCGCCACGGCGTACCAGGAGTCCAAGATCGAGAACATCGCCTACGGCGACCGTGACTCCGTCGGCCTCTTCCAGCAGCGCCCCTCGCAGGGGTGGGGCACCCGGGAGCAGATCCTCGACCCGTACTACGCGACCGAGCGGTTCTACGACGGTCTCGTCGAGGTGCCGGGGTACGCCGACCTGCCCGTCACCGAGGCCGCGCAGGCCGTGCAGCGCTCGGCCTTCCCCGAGGCGTACGCCGACCACGAGGCCGACGCCCGCGTGCTGGCCTCGGCCCTGACCGGCTGGTCCGAGGCCGCGTTCACCTGCACGTGGGACACCGACGTGCGCAGCGACGCGTCCGACGAGCTGGACGAGGCGGGCCTGACCCCGCGGGCCTCGACGGTCCTCGCGGAGCTGGAGGCGGCGTACGGCGACCTGCCGGTCGGCGGCTTCGCGCCCGGCGGCGTCGAATCCGGCCACTCCGAGGGCTCGGCCCACTACGACGGCCGCGCCGTCGACGTGTTCACCCGTCCGGTGACGGAGGAGTCGCAGCGCTCCGGATGGTCGATGGCGCAGTACCTGGTGGCCCACGCCGAGCGTCTCGACGTCGCCACGGTCATCTACGACGGGAAGATCTGGACGGCCCGGCGCTCCGACGAGGGCTGGCGCGACTACGACATCGACACCGACGGCGTGGACGCGGAGACGGCGGCGATCCTCGAGCACCGCGACCACGTGCACGTCGACGTGTTCTGATCCGACCCGCGGCGACCCAGCAGCGAGCGACCAGACCTCCACAAGACTGGCTCAAGTGCTGGGTCCGGGGGTCGTGACCTGCGCAGACTGGTCGCACGCGGGGCCGCTCGGACGCCCCGACCAGAGCGGGAGCACACACATGGTGGCGATGCCGCGCAGCGGGGTGGACGGCCTCGTCGCGCCGAGCCTGCACGCCGGGATCGTCGAGGCCATGCCGGACGCCGTCGTCGTGACGGACCCCGAGGGTCGCATCGTGCTCACCAACCCGCGCGCCGCCGAGGTCTTCGGCTGGCGCGACGGCGAGCTCATCGGGCGTCCCATCGAGATCCTCATGCCGCCCCGCTACCGTGCCCGGCACCCGCGGCTGCGCCGCGGCTACGCCGGCCTCCGGATGAACCTCCTCGAGCTGCGCGGCTACCGCAAGGACCGCACCGAGTTCCCCGCGGAGATCTCCCTCGCCACCATCGTCGAGGGGTCGAGCACGTGGGTGTGCGCGACGATCCGTGACATCACCGAGCGCAAGCGTTCCGAGGAGCGCTTCCGCCAGCTCGTCGACGCCGCCCCCGACCCGCTGATCATCACGGACGCCGACGGCACGATCGTGCTGGCGAGCGAGCAGGCGCAGGCGGTGTTCGGCTACACCGGCGACGAGCTCGTCGGGGAGCCCATCGAGGTGCTCGTGCCCACCCGGTACCACGCGACCCACCGCGCGATGCGCCAGCGCTTCGCGGCCGACCCCCGGTTCCGGCCGATGGGAGCGGGCCGGGAGCTCTACGCCCGGCACCGGGACGGCTCGGAGATCCCCGTCGCCATCTCGCTGGCCCCCCTCGTCACCGAGGACGAGGTGCTGCTCTCGGCCTCGATCCGCGACCTCACCGAGCGCGACCGCGTGCAGACGCAGATCGACCAGGTCCGCGAGGACCTCGTCGCGACCGTGTCGCACGAGATGCGGACGCCGCTGACCTCGATCATCGGCTACCTCGAGCTCGTGCTCGACAGCGCCGAGCCGCTGCCCCCGAACGCGCGCAGCATGCTCGAGGTGGTGCACCAGAACGCCTATCGCGAGCTGGGCCTCGTCAACGACCTGCTCACCGTCGCCTCCGCGGGCACCGAGGGCCCCTCCGCGACCGTCGTGGACATGGGCGACGTCGTCGCCGCGGCGGCCGCCCAGGCGCGCGCGCTGGCGCAGGACCGCGGCATCGAGCTCCAGGTCGTCGCCGATCCCGGCGCCCGCGCCGTGCGCGGGCGGGCGCACCGCCTGCGCCAGGTCGTCGACAACCTCGTGTCCAACGCGCTGAAGTTCACGCCCGAGGGCGGCACCGTGCGCGTCACCTGCAGCGACCTCGACGGCCGCACGACCGTGACCGTCGAGGACACCGGCGTCGGCATCGAGCCCGACGAGCTCCCCATGGTGTTCGAGCGGCTCTACCGCACCCGCGCGGCCGTCGACGCCTGCGCCCCCGGCGTCGGCATCGGCCTGTCCCTGGTGCGCAGCATCACCCAGGGCCACGGCGGCACCGTCGAGGTGCGCAGCACCCCGGGCACCGGCACCACGGTGCGCGTGCGGCTGCCGTACGCCGCAGGCTGAGGCCCCCGCGGTCCGGCGGGCCGGGAGTCCGCGGGCCGGGGGCGCGGCGGCTCAGGCCGCGGCCGTGGGTGAGCCGACGTGGCTCTCCTCGACGGCGCGCAGCGCCATGAGGACCACGCCGCCGGTGCCGCCGACCAGCACGGTCGAGCCCTCCCGCACCGGAGCCGCGCCCTGCACCTGGACACCATCCACGAAGGTGCCGTTGGTGCTGCCCAGGTCGCCGATCCACCAGCCGCCGCGCGCCTTGTAGAGCACCGCGTGCTGGCGCGAGACCCGGGCGTCCGCGAGCCGCACGCGGCACCCCCGCGAGCGTCCGACGACGGCCCCTGACGGGACGCGGAACAGCAGGCCCGAGGTCGACACCAGCGCGATCTCGTCGCCGAGGAGCACCGATCGTGCGGCTCCCGCCGTGGCCGGCGTCGCGACCGGCGCGGCGCGCGGGTCCCGTCGCGGCCCCGGGACGGGAGGCGGGCCCGGGCGGGGTGCCGGACGTGCGGCGCGCAGGGCCGCCGGGGAGGCGGCCGGGGTCGCGACGGGAGCCGACACCGGACGCATCGGCAGCGGCCGCACCGAGGTCGGCAGCGGCCGGGTACGCCGCGGACCGGGCTCCACGTCGGCGGGCGTCACCGCGGGGCTCACCGCGGGGCCGGGCTCCGGTGCGGCCGGTCGCACCCGCACCGGCGTCGTCACCTCGTCGGCTGCGGCGCGCACGGCCGGGGCGTCACCCGCGCCGTACGAGCCGGCCCGCGGCGGGAGGACGGGCGCGGAGCGGTGCGCCGCACCGCTCTCCCGCGCCTCCTGACGGCGCAGGAGCGCCACGAGCACCACCAGTCCCGAGCAGACACCGACGGTCGCCCCCACGACCGTTGCGACCACGACGACCCACATGCTGCGCCCCCTCTGCTCCGTCCTCAGGCTCCCAGTGAGCCACGTCCGCGGCCGGAAGTCACCTGGTTCGGCGAATTCTCAGGACCGAAGTGGTCGCTGGTCGGACGGCGCCCTACCAAAGGAGGGGGGGTGGTTGCGGTCCCATCTCCTAGACTCTGGCGCGCTGGTGACCGAGGACGGGAGCGACGTGGCAGGGATCGAACGCGGCGACGACATGCTGCGCATGCGGGAGGTGCTCGCGCTGACGGCGCCGGGCACCGCGCTGCGCGACGGTCTCGAACGCATCCTCCGCGGGCGCACCGGCGCCCTCATCGTGCTGGGTCGCGACGCGCTGGTGGAGTCCATCTCCACCGGCGGCTTCGAGCTCGACGTCCCGTTCAGCGCCACCGGTCTGCGCGAGCTGGCGAAGATGGACGGCGGCATCATCGTCGACAGCGGACTGACGAAGATCCACCGTGCCGCCGTGCACCTCATGCCGGACCACACGATCCCGTCGTTCGAGACCGGCACCCGCCACCGCACGGCCGACCGGGTGGCCCGCCAGACCGGCTTCCCGGTCATCTCGGTGTCCCAGTCGATGCAGATCATCGCGGCGTACGTCGGCGAGAGCCGCCACGTGCTCGAGGACTCGGGCCAGATCCTGTCCCGCGCCAACCAGGCGATCGCGACGCTGGAGCGCTACAAGCTGCGGCTCGACGAGGTCGCGACGACCCTGTCCGCCCTCGAGATCGAGGACCTCGTGACGGTCCGCGACGTCGCCGTCGTCGCGCAGCGCATGGAGATGGTCACGCGGATCGCGCGGGAGATCGAGGACTACGTGCTCGAGCTCGGCACCGACGGCCGCCTGCTGTCGCTGCAGCTCGAGGAGCTGGTCTCCGGCGTCGACGCCGAGCGCGAGCTCGTCGTGCGCGACTACCTGCCGTCGGGCCGCCGCTCCCCCACCCCGGAGAAGCTGCTCGAACGGCTCGAGACGCTCTCGGCGACCGAGCTGGTGGACCCGGCCTCCGTCGCCAAGGCGCTGGGGCTCGGCACGAGCGAGCACCTCGACGGCGCCGTCGCGCCCCGGGGCTACCGGCTGCTCGCCAAGGTCCCGCGGTTGCCCGGCGCCGTCGTCGACCGCCTCATCGAGCACTTCGGCACGCTGCAGAAGCTGCTGTCGGCCGGCATCGACGACCTGCAGGCCGTCGAGGGCGTCGGCGAGCTCCGGGCGCGCAACGTGCGCGAGGGCCTCTCGCGACTGGCGGAGTCGAGCATCCTCGAGCGGTACGTCTGAGCGTCAGCCCGTCGGGCCCGTCGTGGCGGCCGGGGGCGTCGTCCCCGTCGTACCGGACGGGGAGGCCGGGTCGCTCGGGGCGCTCGGGTCCACCGTCGGCGTGATGGTGCGCTCGATGACCTCGGGCTGCGGCGTCTCCAGCTCGAACTGCACGTCGGTCGGCTCGCCGGCGAGCGCGGCCGACTCGACGTGGTAGGCGCCCGGCAGCGACCACTGCTCCAGCTCGCAGCCCGGTCCCGAGCGCCAGGCCGGCCACTCCAGCTCCGCCGCGGCCTCCGCGTCCGTCCGCAGCACGAGCTCCCGCTCGGGCAGGGCGTCCGGGCAGTGCTGGGTCGACCAGATGTCGTCGCTGCCGCTGGTGATCTTGACGACCGTGGTCGTCGACGAGGCCGTCCAGTAGCAGGCCGGCGTCTCCTTGCTGGAGAACAGCAGCGTGACCGCGACGGGCTGGCCCGCGACCGCCCGCTCGACCTTGGCGCGCACGGCGACGTCGTCCGCGGCGCAGCGGCCCTCGGGGGTGGCCGGCGGGGGCGGCGCCTCCGTCGTCGTCGTGGGCGCCGGTGCGGTCGAGGTGGGCTGCTCCGTCGTGGTGCTCGCGTCGCTCGATGCCGGCCGGGCCTCGTCGTCGTCGCCGTCCGAGCCGGCGCCCAGGAGACGCCCGACGAGCACCACGAGGAGGGCGGCCACCGCCGCCAGCAGGATCCGACGCCGCCAGTAGACACGGGGCGACAGAGGCCCTCGGGGGCGGGTCACGGCAGACACGGACCCCACGCTAGCCACCGCGCCGGGCACCCTGTCGCAGGCGCACCGTAGTCTCCACCGACGTGCGCGCCACACCCGAGATCCCCGCCGTCGACGACCTTCCCGGGCTGCACGGAGCGGTGCTCTCCTGGTTCGACGAGCACGCCCGCGACCTGCCCTGGCGCGGCGTCGACGCGAGCCCCTGGTCGGTCATGGTCTCCGAGTTCATGCTCCAGCAGACGCCGGTCGCCCGGGTGCTCCCCGTGCACGCAACGTGGCTCGAGACCTGGCCGACGCCCGCCGCGCTGGCCGCCGCCAGCACCGGCGACGCCGTGCGCGCCTGGGGCCGGCTGGGCTATCCCCGCCGGGCCCTGCGGCTCCACGCCGCGGCGACGGCCATCGTGGCCGAGCACGGCGGCGAGGTGCCGCGCTCCTACGAGGACCTCATCGCCCTCCCCGGCATCGGCGACTACACCGCGGCCGCCATCGCGTCGTTCGCCCACGGCCAGCGCCACGTCGTGCTCGACACGAACGTACGGCGCGTGATCGCCCGCGTCGCCGCCGGCCAGGAGCTCCCACCACGCTCGGTCACGGCGGCCGAGCGCGCACTGGCCGCGTCGCTGCTGCCGGACGCCCCGGCCGACGCCGCCACCTGGAACGTGGGCCTCATGGAGCTGGGCGCCCTCGTCTGCTCGGTGGCGTCGCCGGCCTGCGAGCGGTGCCCCGTGCTCGACCGGTGCGCCTGGGCCGCCGCGGGACGGCCGGCCTACGACGGCCCCGCCCGTGTCGCCCAGACCTACGCCGGCACCGACCGGCAGTGCCGCGGCCGCCTCCTGGCGGTGGTGCGCGACGCGGAGGGCCCGGTCGCCTTGTCGACATTGGAGGCCGCGTGGGCCATCGCGGACCAGCGCGACCGGTGCCTGGCGAGCCTCGTCGAGGACGGGTTGCTGGCGCGGGTCGGACCCGCGTCGTACGCCCTCCCCTGACCACCTCGCGGACGTCATGCGGAGCGGCGCCCCCGACCACCGGCTCGCATGACGTCCCGCAGCGGCGGCGGCCCCACCTCGCGGACGTCATGCGGAGCGGCACCCCCGACCACCGGCTCGCATGACGTCCCGCGGCGGCGGCAACCGCCCCACCTCGCGGACGTCATGCGGAGCGACGCCCCCGACCACCGGCTCGCATGACGTCCCGCGGCGGCGGCGGTAGCCACCAACGACGAACGGCCCGCACGCTGGTCGCGTGCGGGCCGTCCGGTCGTTCAGGAGCGGGTCACTCCTCGGGGCGCTTCTCGATGTCGATCGGTCCCTCGGTCTCCGCCGTCGGGTCGCCCTTCGCCATGTCCGCCGTCTCGAACGGGGGCACGTCGGGGAGCGCACCGACCTTCTGGCCCTCGAAGGTGAAGGTCGCGGTCGGACCCTCGCCCTCGACGTCGATCAGCACGATCTGGCCGGGGCCGACCTCGCCGAAGAGCATCTTCTCGGCCAGGGCGTCCTCGATCTCGCGCTGGATCGTGCGACGCAGCGGACGCGCACCCAGCACCGGGTCGAAGCCCCGCTTGGCGAGCAGGTCCTTCGCGGTCTGCGTGAGCTCGACCGACATGTCGCGGTCCTTCAGGCGCTTGTCGACGTTGGCGATCATGTTGTCGACCATCGCGATGATCTGCTCCTGGTTCAGGGGCGGGAACACGATGATCTCGTCGACACGGTTGAGGAACTCGGGACGGAAGTGCTGCTTGAGCTCCTCCGACACCTTCGACTTCATGCGGTCGTAGGAACCCGCTGCGTCACCGGTCTGCGAGAAACCGAGGTTGACGCCCTTCGCGATGTCCCGCGTGCCGAGGTTGGTCGTCATGATGATGACCGTGTTCTTGAAGTCGACGACCCGACCCTGGGAATCGGTGAGTCGACCCTCCTCGAGGATCTGCAGGAGCGAGTTGAAGATATCCGGGTGCGCCTTCTCGACCTCGTCGAAGAGCACGACCGAGAACGGCTTGCGCCGCACCTTCTCGGTGAGCTGCCCGCCCTCTTCGTAACCCACGTATCCGGGCGGGGAACCGAAGAGCCGCGACACCGTGTGCTTCTCGCCGAACTCGCTCATGTCGAGCTGGATCAGCGCGTCCTCGTCACCGAAGAGGAACTCGGCCAGCGTCTTCGACAGCCACGTCTTACCGACACCGGACGGACCGGCGAAGATGAACGAACCACCGGGACGCTTCGGGTCCTTGAGGCCGGCACGCGTGCGACGGATGGCCCGGGAGAGGGCCCTGACGGCCTCCTCCTGGCCGATGACGCGCTTGTGGAGCTCGTCCTCCATCTTGAGGAGGCGGCTGGACTCCTCCTCGCTGAGCTTGACGATCGGGATGCCCGTCGCGACCGCCAGCACCTCGGCGATCAGCTCCTCGTCGACCTCGGCGACCTCGTCCATGTCGCCGGCACGCCACTGCTTCTCGCGGTCGGCCTTCTTCAGGATGAGCTGCTTCTCCTCGTCGCGGAGCGCGGCGGCGGCCTCGAAGTCCTGGCCGTCGATCGCGGCCTCCTTGCGGACGCGGACGTCGGCGATCTTCTCGTCGTACTCCTTCAGGTCGGCGGGCGCCGTCATGCGCTTGATGCGCAGGCGCGAGCCGGCCTCGTCGATGAGGTCGATCGCCTTGTCCGGCAGGAACCGGTCGGAGATGTAGCGGTCGGCCAGCGTCGCCGCCGAGACCAGCGCCTCGTCGGTGATGGTGACCCGGTGGTGCGCCTCGTAGCGGTCGCGCAGGCCCTTGAGCATCTCGATCGTGTGGGCGATGGAGGGCTCGGCCACCTGGATCGGCTGGAACCGGCGCTCGAGCGCGGCGTCCTTCTCGACGTACTTCCGGTACTCGTCCAGCGTCGTCGCACCGATCGTCTGGAGCTCGCCCCGGGCCAGCATCGGCTTGAGGATGCTGGCGGCGTCGATCGCGCCCTCGGCCGCACCGGCGCCGACGAGGGTGTGGATCTCGTCGATGAACAGCACGATGTCGCCGCGGGTGCGGATCTCCTTCAGCACCTTCTTGAGGCGCTCCTCGAAGTCACCGCGGTAGCGCGAGCCGGCGACCAGGGCGCCGAGGTCGAGCGTGTAGATGTGCTTGTCCTTCAGCGTCTCCGGCACGTTGCCCTTGACGATGTCCTGGGCGAGGCCCTCGACGACCGTCGTCTTGCCGACGCCGGGCTCGCCGATGAGGACCGGGTTGTTCTTCGTGCGCCGCGAGAGGATCTGCATGACCCGCTCGATCTCGCTGCCGCGGCCGATCACCGGGTCGAGCTTGCCCTCGCGGGCCGCCTGGGTGAGGTTGCGCCCGAACTGGTCGAGCACGAGGGAGGAGGAGGGGGCCTCGCTGCCGCTGCCGCCCGTCGCGGCCGCCGCACCGGCGCTCTCCTTGCCCTGGAAACCGCTGAGCAGCTGGATGACCTGCTGCCGCACGCGGTTGAGGTCGGCACCGAGCTTCTGCAGGACCTGCGCGGCGACACCCTCGCCCTCGCGGATCAGGCCGAGCAGGATGTGCTCCGTGCCGATGTACGAGTGACCGAGCTGCAGCGCCTCGCGCAGCGACAGCTCGAGCACCTTCTTGGCTCGGGGGGTGAACGGGATGTGCCCGCTGGGCGCCTGCTGACCCTGGCCGATGATCTCCTCGACCTGGGCGCGGACCGCCTCCAGCGAGATGTCGAGGCTCTCCAGGGCCTTCGCCGCGACACCCTCGCCCTCGTGGATCAGGCCGAGCAGGATGTGCTCGGTGCCGATGTAGTTGTGGGAGAGCATGCGGGCCTCTTCTTGGGCCAGCACGACAACCCGACGGGCTCGGTCAGTGAACCGCTCGAACATGTGCGCCTCGATCCTTCTCATTTCGCGGCGCCGGGGCGCCGCAAGGTGGGCCGGTCGACCGCTCTCGGCAGTCGCCCGTACACCGCAGATCAACTCTTCGCCCAGCCTACGTGTTCCCCCCGACGACTCCACGGGGGTCTGCTCAGAGCGAACAGACCCCCGTGGACACCGTCAGGTGCGGCGCTCAGTGCGCGGCGTCGTACGCCTCACGGATCTCGGAGGAGACGCGACCGCGGTCGGGCACGTCCCACCCGTTCTCGCGCGCCCACTCGCGGACCTCCTTGGTGCTCGGCCCGTCGGTCGCCGCCGCCGCGGAGCGCGAGGTGGAGCGCTGGCGCCGCTGGCCGCCGGCGCGGCGCGCGTGGCCGACGTACGGCGCGACCGCGTCCCGCAGCGCAGCGGCGTGCTCGTCGTTGAGGTCGATCTCGTAGGTGACGCCGTCGAGACCGAACGTGACCGTCTCGGTGGCCTCGGAACCGTCGATGTCGTCGACGAGGACGATGTGGACCTTCTGTGCCATGACGCCTTCACTTTCCGCAGATCACTGCGATCGCCGGATATCGGGGGATATCGTCCCGCAGACTATTGCAGACCAGGACGGAGGAAAGCACGGCGCCCCACCGATTCCCTTTCCGGAAAGAGAATCTCGAGAAAGGCGACCCGCCGAATATCAGCCGACGTTGCGGCGGAATACGAGCTCGAGACCGCGGAGCGTGAGCCAGGGATCGTGGCGATCGATTCCCGTGCACTCGGCACTGATCATCGGGGCGAGATATCCCGTCGCCACGACGGTGGTCTCGTCCACACCGCGGCCGATCTCGGCCGCCACCCGTGCGACGAGGCCCTCCACCTGGGCGAGCACACCGAAGTAGAGCCCCGACTGGATGGCCTCGACGGTGTTGCGCGCGATGACGGAGCGGGGCCGCACCAGCTCGACGCGACGCAGCTGGGCCGTGCGCCGGTCCAGGGCCTCGGCCGACACCTCGATGCCGGGAGCGATGAGGCCGCCGACGTACTGGCCCTTCTCGTTGACCACGTCCACCGTGGTGGCGGTGCCGAGGTCGACGACGACGACGGGCCGCCCGGGCTCCGCGTGGTGGGTGGCCGCGGCGAGCGCGTTGACGATGCGGTCGGCGCCGACCTCGCGCGGGTTGTCGACGAGCACCGGGATGCCGGTGCGGATCCCCGGCCCGACGACCACGTGGGGCACGTCCGGGAGGTGCCGCTCGAGCATCTCCCGCCACTCGTGCAGCACTCCCGGCACCGTCGAGGCGATCGCGACGCCCTCCAGCGCGGCGAGCCCACCCGCGGTGCGGGTCCCGACGAGGGACCCCAGCAGCGCCGCCCACTCGTCGGCCGTGCGCCGCTCGTCCGTCGCGACGCGCCAGTCCGTCACCGGCGTGGCGCCGTCGAAGAGCCCCAGCACCGTGCGGGTGTTGCCGATGTCGACGCAGAGCAGGCGGCTCCGCGGGGGCGCCGGCGACGCGGTGCCCACCGCTCAGCCCCGGAGGTCGAGGCCGAGGTCGAAGACCTTCACCGAGTGCGTCAACGCGCCGACCGAGATGTAGTCGACCCCCGTCGCGGCGACCTCGCGCGCCCGCTCGATCGTCAGGCCGCCCGACGCCTCCAGCGTCGCGCGCCCCTGGGTCAGCTCCTCGTTGAGGGCGACGGCCGCGGTCATCGTCGCGGCGTCCATGTTGTCGAGCAGCACCCACGTGCAGCCGGCGACGAGCAGGTCGCGCAGCTGCTGCAGATCGGTCACCTCGACGACGACGTGGAGGTCGGGGTACGTCGCGCGCACCGCCTCGAACGCCGGCACCACGCCGCCCGCCGCGACGACGTGGTTGTCCTTCACCATCGCGACGTCGGAGAGGCTGAACCGGTGGTTGACGCCCCCACCGCAGCGCACGGCGTACTTCTGCAGCGCCCGCAGGCCCGGCAGCGTCTTGCGGGTGTCGAGCACCCGGGCGTCGGTGCCCTCGAGCGCCGCCACCCACGCGGCCGTCGCCGTGGCGACGCCCGAGAGGTGGCACGCGTAGTTGAGCGCCACGCGCTCCGCCGTCAACAGGCCCCGGGTCGGACCCGCGACGCTCATCACGGCGTCACCGGCGGTCACCGCCGTGCCGTCCGGCACGCGGCCCGTCACCTCGACGTCGTCGCCCAGCACCGCCCGGAAGGCCAGCTCCGCCAGCACGAGACCTGCCACGGTGCCGGCTTCCCGCGCCCCGAAGTCGGCCGTGCCCCGTGCGTCGACCGGGATCGTGGCCAGGCTCGTCACGTCCCCGTCGGGCACGTCCTCGACGAGGGCGGCGACGACGGCGGCGTACGTGGCCCGCGGGTCGAGGCCCGCCGCCTCGAGCTCGGCGACCAGCGGGGGCGGGAGCGCGTCGTACGGGGTGGTGGTCAGCGGGGTGCTCACACGATCTCCGGGGTCGGCTGGGTGGGGCTGGTCTCGGCGGCGGGAGCCAGCGACGCCGGCGCGTCGCTCGGCGGGGCCGGTCGGAAGAGGACGGCGACGGCGCCCTCGTCGTCGAGGGTGACGTCGACGTGGCCCGCCCAGCGCCGGTCGTCGCGGGCGGGGTGGTCGTCGCGCCAGTGCGAGCCGCGGGTCTCCTCCCGCAGCGTCGCCGCCGCCGTCAGCGCCGCCGCGACGGTGAGGAGGTTCGTGGTCTCCCAGGCGGCCAGCTCGGCCGGCACGTCATCGGGACCGTCCGCCGCGAGCTCGGCGATGCGCGCACCCGCCGCGACGAGGCCGTCCGCCGTGCGCAGCACGCCGACCTGCGCGGTCATCGTCTCCTGGAGGTCACGGCGGCGGTCGGGGTCGGCGAGGCCGGACGGTACGTCGCGGGCTCCGTCCGGCGCGACCGTGGGGAGCCGCTCCAGGTCGCCCGGCAGCACCTCGGCGATGCGCCGTGCGAAGACGAGCCCCTCGAGCAGCGAGTTGGACGCGAGCCGGTTGGCCCCGTGCACGCCGGAGCAGGCGACCTCGCCCGTCGCGTAGAGGCCGGGCACGCTGCTGCGGCCCCACAGGTCGGTCGCGATGCCGCCCGAGGCGTAGTGGCACGCGGGGGCCACCGGGACGAGGTCGACGGCGGGATCCACCCCGTGCCGCTCGCAGGTGGCGAGGATCGTCGGGAAGCGACGCTCCCAGAACGCACGACCGAGGTGCCGGGCGTCGAGCCAGACGTGGGGGCGGCCCGTGGCGTGCATGCGGCGGGTGATCGCCTTCGCGACCACGTCGCGGGGCGCGAGGTCGGCCAGCTCGTGCTCGCCGAGCATGAACCGCTCCCCCGCGTCGTCCACGAGGAACGCCCCCTCGCCACGCACGGCCTCGGAGATGAGCGGCTGCTGGCCGCGCGAGTCGGGGCCGAGGTACATGACCGTCGGGTGGAACTGCACGAACTCCACGTCCCGCACCACGGCGCCCGCCCGCAGCGCCAGCGCCAGCCCGTCGCCCGTCGAGACCGCCGGGTTCGTCGTCTGGCTGAAGACCTGGCCGAGCCCGCCCGAGGCGAGCACGACGGCCCGCGCGTGGACCGCCCCGATCCCGTCGCGCTGCCCCTCGCCCATCACGTGGAGGGTCAGGCCCGCGACCGGACGGCGGCCCTCGGCGTCGGGCTCGCCCAGCAGCAGGTCGACCGCGTGCGCGTGGTGGACGACCTCGATCTCCGGCGCCGCCTCGATCGCGGCGACGAGCGCACGCTGGATCTCGGCCCCGGTGGCGTCGCCGCCCGCGTGGGCGATGCGGTCACGGTGGTGCCCGCCCTCTCGGGTCAGGGACAGCTCGCCGTCGGTGCCCTGGTCGAAGACCGCCCCCAGGGCGATCAGCTCGCGCACCGCGGCCGGTCCCTCCGTGACGAGCGCCCGGACCGCCGCGGGGTCGCAGGCACCCGCACCCGCCACGAGCGTGTCGACCTCGTGCTCGTGCGGGGTGTCGCCCGGGCCGAGGGCCGCGGCGATGCCGCCCTGCGCCCACTGCGTCGAGCCGGCGCTCAGCACGTCCTTGGTCACGACGAGCACCGAGCCGACGCCCGCGGCGTGGGCGCGCAACGCCGCGGTGAGGCCGGCGATGCCGGAGCCGACCACGACGACGTCCGCGCGCGCCGTCCACCCCGGGGCGGCCGCGCTGAGACGGCGCGGCAGCCGGGGCTGCGGGCCGGGCTGCGGGCCGGGCTGCGGGCCGGGCTGCGGGGTGCCGGGGTCGAGCGGGCGGGACGCGGTCACCGGGACAGTGTGCGGTGCGCGCTCAGCGAGCCGCGAGGGTGTCGCCGCGGACGAGACCGGAACCGGCGATCGCCTCCGCCGGGTCGAAGCCCGTGGCGAGCACCTTGTTGTCGGCGTCGACGAACACGACGTGGGGCTTCAGCTCCTTCGCCTCCTGCGTCGTCACCTGCGCGTAGGCGATGAGGATGACCAGGTCGCCCGGCTGCACGAGACGGGCGGCGGCACCGTTGATGCCGATGACGCCGGAGCCCCGCTCGCCCGCGATCGTGTACGTCTCCAGGCGCGCGCCGTTCGTGATGTCGACGATGTGCACGAGCTCGCCGGGCAGCAGGTCGGCGGCGTCGAGCAGGTCCTCGTCCACCGTCACGGAGCCCACGTAGTGCAGGTCCGCCTGCGTCACGGTCGCGCGGTGGATCTTGCTCTTCATCATGGTGCGGAGCATCAGCGGCTCTCCTCGCTCGGGGGCGTCGGGTGGATCGTGATCGGCAGGTTGTCGAGGAGCCGGGTGGCGCCCAGCCGGGCCGCCACGAGGACGCGTCCCTCGCGGACGTCCTCCCGGGTGCCGTCGACGTCGGCGAGGTCCGCCTCCGTGACGACGAGGTAGTCGAGCTCCACCCCGGGCGTGTCCGCGACGACGGCGAGAGCGGCCTCGCGGGCGGCTCCCGCGCCGTACGTCGCGTGCTCGCGCGCCGCGTGGAGGGCGCGGGAGAGCACGACGGCCGTGCGGCGCTGCTCGGGATCGAGGTAGCGGTTGCGGGAGCTGAGCGCGAGGCCGTCGGGCTCGCGGACGGTCTCGGCGCCCACGACCTCGACCGGCAGGCAGAGGTCGGCGACCATGCGGCGCACCAGCGTCAGCTGCTGGAAGTCCTTCTGGCCGAAGACGGCGACGTCGGGCTGGACCAGCCCGAACAGCTTGGCGACGACCGTCAGCACGCCGCGGAAGTGACCGGGGCGGCTCGCGCCCTCGAGGAGGGTGGCGAGGGGGCCGGGCTCGACGGTGACCTGCGGGTCGCCGCCGGGGTAGACCTCCTCCACCGCGGGGGCGAGCACGACGTCGACGCCCTGCTCGGCGCAGACCGCGAGGTCGGCCTCGAGGGTGCGCGGGTAGCGGTCGAGGTCCTCCCCCTGCCCGAACTGGAGCGGGTTGACGAAGACCGACGCGACGACGACGCCGTCGGGGCCGACCCGGTCACGGGCCTCCCGCATGAGCGCCGCGTGACCCACGTGCAACGCACCCATCGTGGGGACGAGCGCGACGCGACCCGCGCCGCCACGCTGGGCACGCACGGCGGCGATCTCCGCGCGCAGGGCCGCCCGCGTCGGCGCGAGCGCCGGGGTGGTGACGGTGGTCATCGCACGGCCTCCGGCCCCGGGTGGGTGGTGTCGCGGCCGCTCGGGGCGGCGTCGTGCTCGGGCGCGTCGATCTCCTGCAGCAGGCGGGCGGCGCGGATGGGCAGCAGACGGCCGTCGGTGGCGGCGCGACCGACGGTGGCCCGCGCCAGCGTGCGGTAGGACGCCAGGGCCTGGGGCGCCTCGCGGCCGATCTCGTCGAGGTGGGTCGCGACCGTGCCGACGTCGCCCCGCACGACCGGACCCGTCAGGGCGGCGTCGCCGGCGCGGAGCGCGTTGTCGAGGGCCGCCTCGAGCAACGGACGGAGCACGTCGGCGGGGTCGGTCACGCCGTCCGCGCTGGCGGCGAGGATCTCGCGCGCCTCGGCGACGAGCGTGACGAGGTGGTTCGCGCCGTGGGCGAGTGCCGCGTGGTACAGCGCCCGACGCTCCTCCGGCACCCACACGACGCGGCCCCCGAGGTCGGCCACGAGACCTTCGACGACCGGGCGGTCGGCGGGGGCCGCGGTCGCGCCGTACGCGCACGCCGCGACACGGGGCAGGTCCGTCGCGGTGCCGGTGAACGTCATCGCCGGGTGGAGCGCGACCACGCGGGCGCCGGCCAGGCGGGCCGGCTCGAGAGCGGCGAGGCCGTGCCGGCCCGAGGTGTGGACGACGACCTGGCCGGGGCGGATGGCGCCACTGGCCGTCAGCACGTCGACCACGTTGCCGAGCATGTCGTCGGGAACGGTGAGGAGCAGGAGGTCCGCGGCGCGGGCGACGGCCGAGGGCTTGTCGAGCGGTACGCCGGGGAGGAGGGCGGCAGCGCGGTCCCGGGACGCGTCGGACTCGCCGGAGGCGGCGACGACCTCGTGGCCCGCGGCGGCCAGCGCCGCCGCGACGACGGCGCCGACACGGCCGGCGCCGATGACGCCCACGCGACGTGGGCAGGGCATGCCAGACGACATGGTCCGAACCTTTCGTTCCCGTCCCGCCGACCACCCCTCGCGGGGCCGGTGTGGGTACCGGACGTTGTCTCGAACTCCCGTGGCCGCGGGGAGCGGTCACGGTGGTGCAACGGGAACGTTACGCCCGTGATTCCAGGCGTGAGAATCGAACGCCGGCGTGACCTGCCTCACCTGGGCGCGGCGGGCTGGGTCGTACGGCGCTGACCCACCCGGGACGTCATGCGGTCCAGCGCCTCGGGCCACCGCCACGCATGACGTCCGGCGGGCGGGGGTGCGACCCGGGCCCGACCGGCGCCGGAACTGTGCGCCTGGTGCAGCGCAGATCGCGGCGGACCAGCCCCAGCTGCACATTCCGCGCTACTGGTGAGGACGGACCAGCCCCAGCTGCACATTCCGCGCTGCTGGCCAGGGCGGACCAGCGCGGGATCCGGCGGGCCGACGAGGACCGGGTACGCCGCCGGCGAGCCCCCGCCGTACCCAGGACGTCATGCGGTCCGGTGCCCCGGGCCACCGCCACGCATGACGTCCGGCGGGCGGGGGTGCGACCCGGGCCCGACCGGCGCCGGAACTGTGCGCCTGGTGCAGCGCAGATCGCGGCGGACCTGCCCCAGCTGCACATTCCGCGCTGCTGGCCAGGGCGGACCAGCCCCAGTTGCACATTCCGCGCTGCTGGAGAGGGCGGACCAGCGCGGGATCCGGCGGGCCGACGAGGACCGGGTACGCCGCCGGCGAGCCCCCGCCGTACCCAGGACGTCATGCGGTCCGGTGCCCCGGGCCACCGCCACGCATGACGTCCGGCGAGCAGGGCCCGACCGCCACCGGACCGCCACGGGAGATGTGCGCTTCGTGCAGCTCGGATCGCGCCAGGCCTGTCCCCGCCGCACATCTCGCGAGCCTCCGCCGCGCCGCGCCGCGCCGGACATCCCAGCGCGACGCCAGACGTCAGGCCAGGTGGACCACGCGGGTCGGGCCGTCGTCGTCGACGAGGACCGAGCCGGCGGCGTCCGCGACGGCGTCGAGCGCGACGTCGGCCACGATGTCCCGCGAGCCGTCCGGCACGATCACGGCCGCCTCGGTGCCCACCGGGCCCAGCGACCGCAGGCTGCCCCGGTCGGGCCGGGTCGAGCGGACGTGCCCGGGCTCGAGCGCGATCGCCCGGCCCCCCGGTCCCAGGTTGCGGACGACGTCGCGCCAAGCCGCGTCGCGCGCCGTACCGACCTCGGCGCGCGCCCCGGTGCCCCGGTCGGCGACGGGCCACCACTCCTGGAGCCACCGGCCCACCTGCTGCGGCACCCCGGTCTCGGCGAGCCGGGCGCCGAGCCGTTCCCGGCCGCTGAGCGGGTCGACGTGCACCATGCGGGGGTAGCCGTCGGCGTCGACCTGCACGACGTGGGTCGGCACGTGGGCGAGCCAGTCGCCCGCGAGCACCGTGCCGGTGTAGCCCGCCCGCAGGTCGAAGCGGATCTCCGCCCGCGGCAGTGCCCGCGCGATCGCGGGCGTCAGGGCACCGACGGAGCCGAGGAGCACGAGCTCTGCCGGGTCCTCGGTGGCGAGCAGGTCGAGCACGTCCTCCCGCGCCTGGAGCAGTGTCGGCGGGTGGGAGCGCAGGTATCCCCGCGCCGAGCCGTAGAGCGCCGCGTCCCACGCCTGCTTCCACGTCGGCTCGCTGGGGGGCGGCAGGGCCGGCATGCCGAGGCTGGTGAGGGTCATGGCGGGTCGGGGAGGCACGGCCGTCAGGCGTCGGCGCCCGGCGCCTCCACCGGGACGTCCTTGTGCCAGGACTGCGTCATGTAGGACGTGGTCCACCCCATCGACGTGTAGAGCCCGTCGGCGCCGGTGGGCGAGTCGGCGTCGACCTCGAGCCCCACCCGGTTGCGGTCCCGCGCGGCGGCGTCGGCGATCACCGTGTGGAGGAGGCCCTTGGCGACGCCCCGGCCGCGGGCGTTGGAGAGCACCCCCAGGTAGTCGACGTAGGACCCGTTCGGGCCGTCGTCGGAGATGCTCTCGGTCGCGACCAGCGCGCCGGCCGCGACGGGGGCGCCGGCGTCGACGATCTCGGCCAGCCACCAGTGGTCCCACCGGTGGCCCGGGTCCTGCCGCAGCCGGTGGACGAACTCCGCGAAGGTCTCCTCCCGCGAGTTGAAGTGGTCGGTGAAGGCCCCCTCGAGCACCTCGTGCACCGAGCGGAGGTCGGCCTCGTCCGGCATGCCGTCGTCGGCGCTGCCGACGGCACGGAACAGCACGCCGTTCTTCTCCCAGCGCTCCGGGTCGGGCACCAGCCCGGACTCCGCCGGCGTCACCGGACGGCTCATCTGCCACCACGACCGCACCCGGTCGAAGCCCGCCCCCGCCAGCCACGCGTGCTGCCGCGGGTCGTCGGCGAACGCGCCGGTGTCGATCTGCTGCACGGCCAGCCCACGGGCGGCGCCGACCTCGCGGGCCTGGCCCTCGGCCCAGGCGAAGAGCACGCGGGAGCAGGCCCCGGCGATCCGGTGGTCGATGTCGCGGGCGACGACGTGGACGTAGAGCATGCGCCCCGCCGCGCGGTCGTGGACGCTCCCCCACGCCTGGATCACGCCGTCGGTGTCACGCACCACCACGTTCTCGCGGGTGCGGGTGCCCAGGTCGGAGATCTCGACGAGCACGCCCTCGCGGTCCGCGCCGGCCCAGCCGCGCCCCGCGGTCTCGTGGCCGCGGAGCAGCTCCACGAGCCGGACGACGTCGGCGTCCACGGCGGGGTCGACTGTGTCGATCGCCCAACCGTCGGGCAGGGGTGGGTCACCGGGCAGGAGCTCGTCGGGGTCCGACTCGAATCGACTGTCGTCCGGGATCACCCGTGAGATTGTGCCGCACGCCACCGGTCGCCCGGCGGCCGGTCGTTCAGCGGCGGCTCAGGCGTGCTTGCGCAGGTCGACGTGGGAGCTCTCCCACGCCAGCAGGTCGGCGCGCACGACGTCGAGCTCCTGCTCGAGCTCCGCGAGCCGCACGATGGCCTCGGCGGCACGGTCCTCGGCTGCCTGCAGCCGGCGCCGCAGCTCGTCGCGCTCCGCGACCGCGGCATCCGCGCGCTTCGCCTCCGCGTCGGCCCGCCGCGTCAGCTCGACGACCTTGGCCTGGGCGAGCTCGACGGCCTCCTCCAGGTCGGTGATCGCCTTCTCCCGCGCGGTGATCGCGTGGTCCCGGTCGGCGATGCGACCCTCGACGGAGGCGATGAACTCGGCGTTCTCCTCGGAGCGCCGGGCCGCGAGCTCGGCGTACTCCTTCGCCTGCGACGCGCGGTCGGAGGCAGCGTCGCGCCGCGACGCCATCAGCTCGGAGTGGGCGATCCGCAGCGCGGCCGCCCCCAGCAGGACGGCGACGGCACCCGAGACGGCGACGGCGACGAAGGAACCGGTGGGCACCACAGCGGCCAGCAGCACGCCGGAGGCAACGATGAGGGCGACGGCCACGACGAGACGCGTGCTGCGCTGCCGGCGACGAGCGTTGGGGGAAGCCATGCTCGCCACCCTAGGGAGCAGGCGGCTCCGCAGGGACGCGACACGCCCGTTCCAGCAGCAACGACGCGGCCAGCACGGCCCCGGCAGCCGCCGCAGCCACCAGGCTGCGGGTGAGACGCTCGTCCGCGACGTACGACGCGGAGCCGAGCCAGCTGACCGCGTGGCCCACGTATCCGCCCACCAGCAGCGCGCCCACGAGCGCGCACGCGCGCGCCAGCACCAGCCGGTTGACGGCCTGGTGGGCGAGCAGGTCGGCGCGGGCGCGCTCCACGGTGCGGCGGGTGAACCACGCGGTGCCGGCCAGGATGGCGGCGACCAGCACCAGGAGGAGCACCTGGGTCCAGCTCACGGGCGGCACCGCGAACCCGAGGGACCGCCCCAGCCTGCGGAGCAGCCAGCCGCCGACGAGACCGACGACGACGAAGGCCGTCAGCGCGGCCGGCGAGACGGGCCCCAGGCGCGCGCCGTCGGGCTCCCCGCCGACCCCGGCGTCCCCGGGGCCGTCGCGTCCGTCAGGCGGGGTTGGCGAGGACGAGGTCGTCACGCCGCTGGAGCCCCTGGTCGCCGGTCTTCCCGAGCAGGTCGGCGACGCGACCGTGGTCGGGGATCTCGGCGTCGGGCTCGAGGTCGTACCACGGCTGCAGCACGAACGCGCGCTCCGCGGCCCGCGGGTGGGGCAGCTGCAGCCACGACTCGTTGCTGCGGCGATCGCCCACCACGATGAGGTCGACGTCCAGCGTGCGCGGAGCGTTGACGACACCGTCGCGCTCGCGCCCGAAGGCGTCCTCGATGGCCTGCACGCGGTCGACGAGGCGGGCCGCCGAGAGGGTCGTGTCGAACAGCACGACGGCGTTCAGGAAGCTGTCGGAACCCTCGGGGGCTCCGATCGGCTCCGACTCGTAGACAGCGGAGACGTTGGTGATCCACACCTCGGGGGTGTCCGCGAGCGCGTCGACCGCGCCCTGCAGGTTCGCGAACCGGTCGCCGAGGTTGGACCCCAACGAGACCACCGTGCGGCGGATGGGTCGCATCTCCCCGGTCAGGGTGTCCGCGTCGATGATGTGGGGGTTCGGAGTCTCGGTCACCTTGGGCCTCGTTTCCGTTCGATCGTCAGCGCCACGTCGGTGAACGTCGTGGGGATGGGTGCGTCAGGCTTGTGGAGGGTCACCCGGACCCATTCAACACGACGTTCCAACAGCACCACGTCAGCGATGCGCTGGACCACCGTCTCGACCAGGTCGACGGGATCGGACTCCACGGCGGCCTTCACCGCCATGGTGAGACTTCCGTAGTCGACGGTGTCGTGCAAGTCGTCGGACGCCGCCGCCGGGCGGGTGTCGAGCCCCAGCACGAGGTCCACGACGAAGCGCTGGCCCTGCCGTCGCTCGTCGGGGAAGACGCCGTGGTGGGCCCAGCACTCGATGCCCCGCACCGCCAGCTCGTCGGTCACGCCTGCTCCTCCCCCGTCGTGCGCGTCCCGGGGCCTGCTGCCCCGGACCCGGCCGCCTGCCACGCCTCGCGCACGGCCAGCACGTCCCGGCTCGCGCGCACGTCGTGGACGCGCACGCACCACGTGCCCGCCTCCGCCAGCATGAGGGTCAGCGCCGCGGTCGCGTGCTCCCGTCCGTCCACCGGACGCGGACCCTCGGCCCCGGCGAGGAGCCGCCCCAGGAACGTCTTCCGGCTGGCGCCGACGAGCAACGGGTGCCCGAGACCGGAGATCCGGTCGAGGCCCGCGAGCAGCTCCCAGTTGTGGTGCGCCCCCTTCGCGAAGCCCAGGCCGGGGTCGAGCACCAACCGCTCGGGCGCGATGCCGGCGGCGAGGGCGGCGTCGCGGCGTACCGCCAGCTCCTCGGCCACCTCCGTCACCACGCCTCGCGGGTAGTCCGCGAAGTCCGTCATCCGGTCGGAGTGCGCGCGCCAGTGCATGGCCACGTACGTCGCACCCGCCTCCGCGGCGACCCGCAGCACGCGGGGGTCGGCCAGGCCGCCCGAGACGTCGTTGACCACCGTGGCGCCGGCGGCGAGGGCCGCCTCGGCGACCTCCGCACGCATGGTGTCCACCGAGACGGTCACCCCGGCGGCGGCGAGGTCGCGGATGACGGGGACGACGCGGTCGAGCTCGTCCGCCAGCAGCGGCCGCGTCGCGCCCGGCCGGGTCGACTCGCCCCCGATGTCGAGGAGGTCGGCGCCGTCGTCCACCAGCGCGAGCCCGTGCGCCACGGCGTGCTCGGGGTCGGCCCAGCGGCCGCCGTCGGAGAAGGAGTCGGGCGTGACGTTGACGACGCCCATGAGGAGCGGACGCACGGACCGGCTCCTCAGCGGCGCGGGCTGTGGATCAAGGCCATGGCCTCCGACCGCGTGGCCGGGTCGTGCATCTGGCCCCGGACCGCCGAGGTCAGCGTGCGTGCGCCCGCCTTGCGGACCCCGCGCATCGTCATGCACAGGTGCTCGGCCTCGATGACCACGATGCAGCCGCGCGGCTCGAGGATGCGCATGAGGGCGTCGGCCACCTGCGTCGTGAGCCGCTCCTGCACCTGGGGGCGCTTGGCGTAGACGTCGACGAGGCGGGCCAGCTTGGAGAGGCCTGTGATCTTGCCGCTCGCCGACGGGATGTAGCCGACGTGGGCCACCCCCGTGAAGGGCACGAGGTGGTGCTCGCACATGCTCCACAGCTCGATGTCGCGCACGAGCACCATCTCGTCGTGCCCGATGTCGAACGTCGTGGTGAGCACGTCCTCCGGCTGCTGGCGCAACCCGGCCGTGAGCTCGGCGTAGGCCCGTGCGACCCGGGCCGGCGTCTCCTTCAGCCCCTCCCGGTCGGGGTCCTCGCCGATCGCGAGCAGCAGCTCACGGATCGCCGCCTCCGCACGGCCGTGGTCGTAGTCGGGACGCTCGGCCGGCTCGGGGTGGGAGACCGGGCTGATCACGGCGCACCCGGTGCGGGCGGACCGGGCGGGGTGCCCGGCGCGTCCGGACCGCCGTGGAGGTCGCCGCCGGGGCCGGGGGGCGTGATGATCGTGCCGCCCTCGCCCTTCTCCAGCGCCACCGCGCCCTCGGCCGCACGCTGCCGCACGGCGGCGGGGATCTCGACGGGCGGGATCGCCGAGGGGTTGCGGGTCGGGGAGCCCGTCCACGCCGGACGCACGGGACGTCGGCGGAGCGGCTCGAACACGGCCGCGATCTCCGCCTTGTCGAGCGTCTCGCGCTCGAGCAGGGCGAGCACCAGCGCGTCGAGGACGTCGCGGTTCTCCTCGAGGATGTCGAACGCCTCCTGGTGCGCCGCGGCGAGGAACTTCTTCGTCTCCTCGTCGACGATCGCGGCGACGTCCTCCGAGTAGTTGCGCTGGTGGCCCATGTCGCGGCCCAGGAACGGCTCGCCGCCGGAGTCGCCGAGCTTGATCGCGCCCAGCCGCTCCGTCATGCCGTACTGCGTCACCATCGCCCGCGCCAGGCTCGTGGCCTTCTCGATGTCGTTGCCCGCGCCCGTCGTCGGGTCGTGGAAGATCAGCTCCTCCGCCGCGCGGCCACCGAGCATGTACGCCAGCTTGTCGAGCATCTCGGACCGGGTCTGGGAGTACTTGTCCTCGTCGGGCAGCACCATCGTGTAGCCCAGCGCCCGGCCGCGCGGCAGGATCGTCACCTTGTGCACGGGGTCGGTGCCGGGGAGCGCCGCCGCCACGAGCGCGTGGCCGCCCTCGTGGTAGGCCGTCACCAGCTTCTCGTGCTCGTTCATCAGGCGGGTGCGCCGCTGCGGACCCGCGATGACGCGGTCGATGGCCTCGTCGAGGGCGTGCGGGGTGATGAGCTTCTCGTTGGAGCGCGCCGTGAGCAGCGCCGCCTCGTTGAGCACGTTGGCCAGGTCGGCACCGCTGAACCCGGGCGTGCGGCGCGCCACCGACATGAGGTCGATGCCCTCGGCCAGCGGCTTGCCGCGCGAGTGGACCTGCAGGATCTTGTGGCGGCCGGCCAGGTCGGGGGCGTCCACCTGGATCTGGCGGTCGAAGCGGCCGGGGCGCAGCAGCGCCGGGTCGAGCACGTCGGGCCGGTTGGTCGCGGCGATGAGGATGACGCCGCCCCGCACGTCGAAGCCGTCCATCTCGACGAGGAGCTGGTTGAGCGTCTGCTCGCGCTCGTCGTGGCCGCCGCCCATGCCCGCGCCGCGGTGGCGACCGACGGCGTCGATCTCGTCGATGAAGACGATGGCCGGAGCGTTCTCCTTGGCCTGCTCGAACAGGTCCCGCACGCGGCTCGCACCGACGCCGACGAACATCTCGACGAAGTCGGAGCCGGAGATCGAGTAGAACGGCACCCCGGCCTCGCCGGCCACCGCGCGGGCCAGCAGCGTCTTGCCGGTGCCGGGCGGGCCGTAGAGCAGGACGCCCTTGGGGATCTTCGCCCCGACGGCCTGGAACTTCGCGGGCTCGGAGAGGAACTCCTTGATCTCGCCGAGCTCCTCGATCGCCTCGTCGCACCCGGCGACGTCCGCGAACGTGGTCTTCGGCATGTCCTTGGTGATGAGCTTGGCCTTGGACTTGCCGAACTGCATGACCCCGCGGCCACCGCCGCCCTGCACCTGGTTCATCAGGAAGATGAAGAGCGCCAGGATGATGATGAACGGGAGGATGCTGACGAGCAGCGAGCCGAGCAGGCTCGGCTGCGGGTTCTCCGAGTTCGACTTCTCGATCGTGCCGTCCTGCACCTGCTTGTCGACGGCCGCGAGGATCGTCTCCTGCTGGCCCTGCACGTAGTAGGCGACGACGTCCTTGCCGCCCTCGCGCTTCACGTCGTCGTCGAGGGTCGCCTCGATGCGCTGCTCGCCGTCGACGAAGGTGATGTCCTTGACCTGGCCCTCGGCGATGTACTTCTCGAGGCGGGAGGTGTCGATCTCGTCGGCGCCGTCACCGGACACCAGGAACTGCAGCGAGAGGAGCACCGCCACCACGGCGAGGACGATCCAGAGCCAAGGCCCCTTGAACAAACGCTTCACAGGCTTCTTCCACGACGTGATGACGGGCGGCCGTCACGACCGGCCCAGGACTCAGGGGACGAAACTACCGCGCCCGCACGGTCTGTCCGCCCTGCCGCCCGATTCTGGCAGCAGTTCCCAAGGACCGGCTGAGCGTGCGGTCAGGAGTAGACGTGGGGGGCGAGGGTGCCGATGCAGCGGAGGTTGCGGTAGCGCTCCTGGTAGTCGAGCCCGTAGCCCACGACGAACTCGTTGGGGATGTCCCAGCCGACGTACTTCGGCGTCACGGGCATCGCCAGCGCCTCCGGCTTGCGGAGGAGGGTCGCGATCTCGACGCTCGCCGGCCCCCGGCTCGACAGGTTGGAGATGAGCCAGCTCAGCGTGAGGCCGGTGTCGATGATCTCGTCGACCACCAGCACGTGCTTGCCCGAGATGTCCGTGTCCAGGTCCTTGAGGATCCGCACGACACCGCTCGACTTCGTGCCCGACCCGTAGGACGACACGGCCATCCAGTCGGTCTCCACGTGGCGCTCGAGGGCGCGGGAGAGGTCGGCCATCACCATGATCGCGCCGCGGAGCACACCGACGACGAGCAGCTCCTTGCCCGCGTAGTCGGCCTCGATGCGGCGGGCCATCTCCCCGAGCTTCTCGAGGATCTCCTCCTCGGTGAAGAGGATGTTGACCAGGTCGTTCTCGACGGAGGAGGCGTCCACGGGAGGTCAGCCTGCCACAGGTCGCCCGTCGGCCGGGCGGCGGCCCGCGCCCGGATCAGGCGGTCCGGCGGAACCCCACCGTGCCGGCGCCGCGCACCGCCGTCACGTGGCCGGGGAGCTGCACCGCCGCGCCGCCGGGCGCGTCGGCGAGCCGGGCCAGGGCGTCGACGTGCACGGCGAACAGCTCGGCGTCGCGCGCGCCCGCGGCGAGCGCCGCCCGCCGCAGCACCCGGCTGGCGATCGCCCGCGGCAGGCCCGCCAGCCCGGCGAGGTCCACCTCCGTGGCGAGGTCGCGCCCGCCGACGACGTCCTCGTACGCCGCGGCGGCGACCTCGTCGAGCGCCGCCAGGTCGTCGGAGAGGAGGTCAGCGGTGCGCGCGAGGTTGTGGCGGACCCGCGGGTTGAGCACGTCCTCGAGCACCGGCAGCACCTCGGCACGGACCCGGGCCCGCAGGAAGCGCGGGTCGCTGTTGTGGGGGTCGGTCCACCAGGTGATGCCCTCGGCGACACAGGCCGCCTCGGTCTCGGCCCGGGTCACGTCGAGCAGGGGCCGGCGGAACACGTCGAACCCGCGGCGCATCCCGGCGATGGAGCGTCCGCCCGAGCCGCGGGCCAGGCCGAGCAGCACCGTCTCCGCCTGGTCGTCCAGCGTGTGCCCGAGCAGCACCACCGGCGCCTCGACGGTCGTCGCCACCTGGCCGAGCACGGCGTACCGGGCGTCCCGGGCCGCCGCCTCCACGCCGAGACCGGCGGAACCGACGCTGACCGTCGCGGAGAAGGTCTCGTCGGCACCGAGCGCGGCCATCTGCTCGACGACGCGCGCGGTGTGCGCCGCCGAGCCCTCCTGCAGGCCGTGGTCGACGACCGTGCCGACGACGTGGGTGCCGGTCGCGTCGCGGGAGGTGTGCGCGACGAAGACCGTGGCCGCGAGCAGCGCCAGGGAGTCGGCGCCCCCGCTGCACGCGACGACGACCGTCGGCGGCCGCTCGGCCTCGAGCACGCGGCGCACCGCGGAGCGCACCGCCGCCACCGCCGGCGGGAGCGTCACCCGTGCACGCGCGCGACCCAGGCGGCGGGGTCGGCGATCTCGGCCTTGGACGGCAGGTGGTCCGGCGACGCCCAGACGGCGTTGAACTCCTCCATGCCGACGCGGTCGACGACGTGACGCACGAAGGCGGCGCCGTCGCGGTACTGCGCCATCTTCGCGTCGAGCCCGATCATCCGGCGCACGAGCCGGTCGAGGAACCCGAGGCCGTCGCGGCGCTGCTCGAACGCCTTGCGGATCCGCCGGACGGTGGGGATGACGCTCGGGCCGACGCCGTCCATCACGACGTCCGCGTGGCCCTCGAGCAGCGACATGACACCGGTGACGCGGTCGACGATCTCGCGCTGCTCCGGCGAGCCGAGCATGTCGACGAGCGACCCGCGCGCGCCGTTGCGGACCGCGTCGACGACCCGGGAGAGACCGTCCTCCAGCACCGAGGTCGGGTCGAGCGTGCCGGCCAGCGCGTCGACCTGCCCCCGCAGGTGCTCGCGCAGCCACGGCACCGCGGTGAACTGCACCCGGTGGGTCTCCTCGTGGAGGCAGACCCACAGGCGGAAGTCGGCGTGGCGGGCACCGATGTCCTCCGCCACCTGCCAGACGTTCGGGGCGACGAGCAGCAGGCGACCGTCGGGCGCCACCTCGGCCGGCGCGAACGGGTCGAACTGGCCCAGGACCTTGCCGGAGAGGAAGCCCAGGAGCACCCCCAGCTCGGCGCCGGTGACCCGCGACCCCACGGCGGTGGTCGCACGGCGCACCACGGCGGGCGGCTGGATCCCGCCCTCCGCGCTGCGCTCGGCCAGCCGGGCCAGGAAGGGCTCCATCATCACGGCGAAGCTCTGCGTGTTGGCCTCGATCCAGCGCGGCCGGTCGACCACCAGCACGGGCGCCGCGTGGGCGGGCGCGACCAGCCCGGTGAAGTCGGCGACCAGGCCCGTCGAGCGCGCCGCGTCGGACCGCAGCGCCGTGACGGTCTCCGCGACCTGGGCCGCGGGGACGTCGGGGGCCGGAGGGGCGAGGCGGGAACCGAGGCGGGCAGCGAGGTCCCAGTCGATGGCCGCGCCCGGGGAGGAGGTCATGCCGGCGACAGTACGTCGCGGGCGGTGGCCGCCGCGGCGTCGTCGCCCTCCCCCGGCGTGCTGCCCGGGCCACCGGCCGGGGGCTCGGTGGACGGCGCGGTCGGCGTCTCGTCCGGCGGCGCGGTGGTGGTCGTCGTGCACACGCAGGCCGCGAGCGCGGCAGCCGCCCGGTCGATCGCCTCGCGGCCGTCGAGCGCGCCCTCGGGAGCCACGCCGTCGGCGATGACGACGAAGAGCAGGGGCTGGCCCGTCGCGTCCTGGACGATCCCGGCCAGGCCCTGGACGCCCGTCAGGGTGCCGGTCTTCGCGCGGACGGCGCCGAGCCCGGCCGGGTCGGCCGTCGTGAACCGGTTGGTGAGCGACCCGGAGAAGCCCGCGACCGGCAGACCCGTCAGCACGTGGCGCAGCTCCGGGTGGTCGGCCGACGACGCGACGGCCAGGACGTCGACGAGCGTGCTCGGCGCGAGCAGGTTCTCCCGCGAGAGCCCGCTGCCGTCGGTGAGCACGTCGGACCCCAGGTCGACGCCGAGGTCGCCGAGCACGCGGCGTACCCCCGCCGCACCGCCCTCGAACGACCCCGACCCCTCCACCTCGAGGCCCACGTGGTGGGCGAGCACCTCGGTGGTCTCGTTGTCGCTCACGGCCAGCAGGTGCTCCACGATCTCGCCGAGGGGCGCGCTGTCCACGGCCGCGAGGCGCGGGCTGTTGCCCGCCAGGCCCGTCGAGGGCTCCCCGACGACGGTGATGCCCGCCTCCGCCAGGGCCCCCGCGAACCAGGTGGCGGTCGCGGCGGCAGGATCGGCGAGCGGGTCGCCCTCGTCGTCGTACCCCCGGTCCGACGTCAACGCCACGATCGGCGCGACGACGTCGTCCGGCACGTACGACACCGGCCACACGGGGTTGATCCCGGGACCGGTGAACAGGCTTGCGTCGTAGGACAGCTGGACCTGCGTGCGGCCCGCCTCGGTGAGCGCCGTCGCCGTGGCGGTGGCGAGCTCGCGGAGCGACGGACCGAAGCCGTAGCGCGACGGCCGCTCCGTCGGCACCGGCTCGCGGGTGAGCAGCGGGTCGCCGCCGCCCACGAGCACGATGCGGTGCAGCGCCGCAGCCTCCCCGTCGGTGGGCCCGTCGGTGGGTCCGCCCGTCGAGCCGCCCGCCGCGCCGTCCGTCGGCGCGGCGGGGCCGGCGTCGACGACCTCGGTGGTGAACGTGTGGTCGGGGCCGAGGGTCTCCAGGGCGGCCACGGAGGTGAGGACCTTGGTGGTCGACGCCGGGATCACCTGCGGCACGCCGGCCGTCCAGGCGTCGGCTCCGCTCAGGGGCGCCACCGCCACACCGACGCGTGGCCCCAGGTCGTCGTCGGCGAGCTGCGGGGCCAGCGCAGCCTCGAGGGCGGCCGGGTCGAGCGCACCGGCGGTGGCGTCGACCTCCGTCAGGAGCGGGTCGGGCTCCGCCACCGGAGGGAGGTCGAGGCCCTCCGGCGCGGCGACCGCCGCGGGGTCACCCGTCCGATCGTCGGGGTCGCCGAGCCACCGGTCGGCCAGTCCGAGCCTCCACGCCCCGGCGCCGGCACCTCCCAGGAGGACCAGCACCAGCACGACGAGGAGGGGGACCTTGACGCCCCGCCTGCGGCGCGTGCCCTTCGCCACCTAGGATCACCTCAGTTTCGATCGGTTCGGCGTCATTCTGCGCGAGGGCACCGACAAACTTGACCGTGGCCTCCGGTCGCGGCACCCACACGATCGACCGCGCTGGCGCGGTCGCGACGCGGAAGGCAGCAGCGTGCTCGAGTTCGACGTACTCGTGGAGATCCCCAAGGGCGAGCGGAACAAGTACGAGGTGGACCACCACAGTGGTCGCCTCCGTCTCGACCGCACGCTGTTCACCGCGACGCAGTACCCGACCGACTACGGCTACATCGAGGACACCCTCGGTCAGGACGGCGACCCGCTCGACGCGATGGTCATCCTGCTGCAGCCGACCTTCCCCGGCTGCCTCATCAAGGCCCGTGCGATCGGCATGTTCCGCATGACCGACGAGGCCGGCGGCGACGACAAGGTGCTGTGCGTGCCCGCGGGCGACCCGCGCTACAGCCACTACAACGACCTCGGCGACGTGTCGAACTTCGACCTCCTCGAGATCAAGCACTTCTTCGAGGTCTACAAGGCGCTCGAGCCCAACAAGTCCGTCGAGGGCGCCGACTGGGTCGGCGCCGAGGCGGCGCAGGCCGAGGTGGCCGCGTCGTTCCAGCGGTTCAAGGACAACGGCAGCAAGTACTGAGCTCCTCTGCTCAGCAGCGCCGGCTCCGGCCGGTACGGCGAGGGCGGGACACCCCATACGGGGTCCCGCCCTCGTGCTGTTCGAGCCCTCGGCGTGTAACGCGGTGTCCGGGCTTCCGTGGAAGTGGTCGACCACCGCACACGTAGCACCAACACCGCACCAGTTGATCCAGCCGGCCGCTCGGGGCCCCGCCGGCCGGACCGTCGGTCGCGATGGCGACCGGGCCGGCGGCGTACGCCATCCCCCGCTGTAACGCGGTGTAGGTGCGTCCGAGCGCGCTGCACGACACTTCCATGGACACCCGGACACCGCGTTACAACCGGTGGTGGTGGCGTCCTGCACCCCAGCCGCGGGCCGGGGACCGTCAGGCAGCGACCCTCGCGCGTGTGCCGCGGAAGTACGCCAGCGCACCGGACGGACGCATCGTGAAGCCCTCGAGGCCCGCCGCGTCGGCCCACCGCCGGAGGTCGGCCGACGAGCACATCGGGCCGATGAGGCCGCTGGCGCGGCCCACGCGGCGTACGCCCTCCCAGCGACGGCCGGTGTCGGTCAGCACCGCGGAGCCGAGCAGGGTCCCGCCGGGACGGAGCACGCGCACCATCTCGACGAACGCCGCGTGCGGGTCGGGGAAGCAGTGCAGCCCCGTCAGGCTGAGGACCCGGTCGACGTCGCCGTCGGGCAGCGGCAGGGCGGTCACGTCCGCCTCGAGCAGCGTCACCTGGTCCGCCACCCCGAGGCGCTCGGCGGTGCGCCGGGTCCGGGCGAGCATGGCGGGGGCGAGGTCGGCGGCGACGTACTCGATCCCCTGTCCCGGCCGCACGCCCCGCAGGGCGACGCCCGAGCCGCACGGCACGTCGAGCACGCGCGACCCCGCGGGCAGGGTCCCGGTCTCGTCGGCGGCGTCGAGGAGCAGGCGCAGGTCCGACCCCACGGCCAGGCGCCAGCCGGTCGAGCCGAGGCGGGGGTGGTCGACCGACCAGCTGTAGACGTGCGCCCACGCGGGGTCGTCGGCCCAGCCGCCGGCCAGGCCCCGCAGCCGCCCCAGCACGCCGCCGCCCACGCCGCCGCCCACGCCGCCGCTCGCGCCGCCGCTCACGCCGACTCCGCGACCCGCTCCGCGGTCTCGCCCTGCGTGTGGTGGCCCGGCTCGTGACCCACGGCGGGCGGGTCGCCGGCCGTCACGACGGGGCCGAGCAGGTCGGGGGCGCGGAGCACCTCCTCCGGCACGCCGAAGGCGTCGACGAGCTGCCGGGCGATCGGGCGCACGCGCCGGCACAGCGCGTCGACCTCGCGACGGACCGCCTTCGAGCGGGCCGCGGACATCCGGCCGGACTCCATGAACCACGCCCGGTCGGCCTCGATCATCCGCAGTGCGTTGAGGTCGACGAGCAGGCCGAGGGCCCGCTTCTCGGGGCCGTCCTCGAGACCGGCGACGCGCGCCACGAAGGCCTCTTGCACGACGCGGTCCATGTGGGCCCGCGCGGCGGCGATGACGTGGGGCTGCACCTGGGAGAACACCGCGCCGGGGTTCATGCCGCTGTCGACGCCCCGCTTGAGGCGCCGGGCCGCCGAGGAGATCACCTGCTCCTCGCGGTAGCGCAGCATCGCGAGCTGGTAGTCCGTGTCGAGCAGACCGGCCTCGTCCTCGCCCTCCGCGCCGGTCGGCAGGAGGTCCCGCACCCGGTCGAGGAGCTGGTGGGCACGGGTGCGCTTGACGATCTCGTCGAGCGCGATGCCGGCGACGAGCTTGACCATCTCGAACTGGTCGGCGTCCTGGAAGTCTCCGGCGTAGTCGGTGAGCAGGCCCTTCGCGACGAGCTGCAGCAGCACGTGGTTGTCGCCCTCGAACGTCGTGAAGACGTCGGTGTCGGCCTTGAGCGCGGCGAACCGGCTGGCGGAGAGGTAGCCCGCCCCGCCGCACGCCTCTCGGCACTCCTGGATGGTGCGCGTCGCGTGCCACGTGCCGACCGCCTTGAGGCCCGCGGCGTGGGACTCCAGCGCACGACGGGACCGACCGTCGGTCTTCTCGCCGGAGAACACGGCGTGCAGCTCGGCCGCCAGGTCCTCCTGGGCGACGTGGAGCGCGTAGGTCTGCGCGAGCAGCGGCAGCAGCCGCCGCTGGTGCTGCCCGTAGTCGAGCAGCAGCTCCTCCTGCTCGCCCGTCGCCTCGAACTGGCGTCGCCGCTCGGCGTACCGCACCGCCAGCACCATCGCGACCTTCGCCGCGTTGATGCCGGCGCCGCCGACGCTGACGCGGCCCTGCACGAGCGTGCCGATCGTCGTGAAGAAGCGGCGCCCCGGGCTCTCGATCTCGGAGGAGTAGACGCCCGCGGGCGACACCGTCGCGAACCGATCGAGCAGGTTCTCGCGCGGGATCCGCACGCCGTCGAACCACAGCCGTCCGTTGTCCACGCCCTGCAGCCCCATCTTGTGGCCGCAGTCCTCGATGCGCACGCCGGGCGCCGGCACGAGCTCCCCCGCGTCGTCGCGCACGCGGATCGGCACGATGAACGCGTGCACGCCCTGGCTCTCGCCACCGATGTGGAGCTGCGCGAACACGACGGCGAGCTCGCCGTGGCGGGCGGCGTTGCCGATGTAGTCCTTGCGTGCGGCGTCGTGCGGCGTCTCGACGACGAACTCGTCGGTGGCCACGTCGTACGTCGCCGTGGTCGCCAGCGCCTGCACGTTGGAGCCGTGGCCCGACTCGGTCATCGCGAACGACCCGAGGATCGTCCCGTCGATGATCCCGGGGAGGTACGCCGCGTGGTGCCGCTGGGTGCCGAGCTGCAGCACCGCGCCGCCGAAGAGCCCGAACTGCACGCCGACCTTGACGAGAACCGACAGGTCGCCGAACGCCAGCGTCTCGAAGGCCGCGATGGACGCCCCGATGTCGCCTCCGCCACCGTGCTCCTCGGGGAACCCGAAGCCGGTCTGGCCGGTCGCGGCGACCTGCTGGACGATCGCGAGGACCCGGTCGCGGTAGGTCTCGCGGTCGAGGTCGTCGACCTCGCCGAGGAGGTCGGCGTGCTCGACGAGGTTGCGGCGCACGAGGTCGCGGACCTCGGCGTACTTCCCGTCCAGGATCCGCTGCAGCGCGGCCGGGTCGGGGGCGACGGTGTGCTCGGGGGCGGCGTCGCGGGCGACGCCCAGGTCGGTGGCCATGCCGCCAAACTACCGGCGGGTCACCAACCGCGGGAGGCGCTCAGTCGGGGTCGCGGGCCGCGGGCGACGCGTCCCTGCGGCGGAGGCGCCGGAGGAACCGCGACGGGTCGAGCCGCGACGCGCTGGGCGCCCGCTCCTCGTCGGTCTCGACGCGCACGTCGACGTCGCGGCCGTCGGGGCCGAGCGGCACCCGCGACGTGGTCGTCGTGGGATGGCTGGAGAACCCGCGTCTCTCGAACTTCTGCCCGCTCGCCACGCCTCCCACGTAGAACGCGACCACCGCGATCATGGCTCCGGCGATGTCGTCGGCCACGTAGTGCCAGCCGAAGTAGAGCGTCGCGATGATCGTGAGGCCGAAGTTGGCCCAGAAGACCCAGTGCACGATCCGGCTGCGGATCGTGTACTGCACCATCAGGGCCCACAGCAGCGTGATCGCGGTGTGCAGGCTGGCGAAGGCGGCGGTCGACTGGAGCCCGTCGCCGTCGCCCCACAGCACGTTGGTGCGGCTGTAGAACAACGAGTCGGCGAGCTGGCTGGCCCCCGTGTCGAGGTCCGCGTAGAGCCACGGGAAGGCGAACTTCGGGCCGAGCGCCGGCAGCATGTAGTACGTCGCCGTGCCCAGCGTCCAGGCGATGACCTGCGACGTCACGAACCAGTAGCCGAACGAGATGTTGCGGGACCAGATGGTCCACACAGCGACGAGCACCGGCACGAGCGGCAGGTACCAGAGGTAGATCGTCGAGATGAACTGCTCGAACCAGGCGAACCCGAAGATCGTGTGGAGCACGGCCGACGGGTCGTTGCCGAGGAACAGGATCTTGTCGAGCGCGTGGAGCTCGGTGTCGTACTTCTTCTCGCCCAGCACGAACGGCAGGAACGACTTGAGGTTCCGGTAGCAGGCGTAGGTCACGTAGAAGCAGCCGATGCCCAGCGCCACGAGGGTGAACCGCTCGCGCGTCCAGTGCTCCCGCCAGCGCGCCTTCACCAGGTCGGGGACCTGCGACAGGCGCATCCGCGAGTGCCACAGCGCCCGCGGCACCAGGTCGGCGAGGAGCGCCAGGCCGACGAGGAGCGGGAAGCGCAGCCAGCCCGGGCCGAGGAAGCCCTCGGGGTCCACGACGCTGCGTCCGAGCGACAGCGCGGTGACGACCGTGAGGATCGCCATCGTCGCTGCAACCCCGATGAGGAGGACGTAGGCGCGGCGATACACGCCGGTCAGTGTAGACGTGCGTCCGCCGCCTCCCCTCCCCGCCGCTACCTCCCCGGCCCGCCGAGCGGCGCCGTGCCCGTCGGGTCGACGTGCACCTCCACCCGCTCGCCGGGCTCGGGCTCGGGGGTCCCCGGCAGCGGCACGACGTCGACCGGACCGACCCCGTCGAGGTCGACCAGGAGCCGTCGCCCGGCGCTCGTCGCGCGGGCGTGGAGCACCGTTCCTGTGCACGCTCCCCCGGCGCCGGCGGCGAGCGTGAACGCCGTACGGCGCACCGCCCGGTCCCCGACGACGTGGGGGTAGCCGAGGAGGCGGGCCACGGCCGCGTCGCGCGGGGCGGCGTCGACGTCGGCGACGGCGCCCTCCTGCACGACGCGCCCGTCCCGGACGAGCGCCACGCGGTCGGCCACGGCGTAGGCCTCGTCGACGTCGTGGGTGACGAGCAGCGCCGTGGTGCCGGCGGTGCGCAGGATGCCGGACAGGTCACCGGCCAGGCGCTCGCGCAGCGCACGGTCGAGTGCGGAGAGCGGCTCGTCGAGCAGCAGCAGCCGGGGCGCGCAGGCGAGGGCCCGGGCGAGGGCGACCCGCTGCCGCTCGCCGCCCGAGAGGGTGCCGGGCGCGCGGTCGGCGTAGCCGTCGAGGCCCACCAGCGCCAGCAGCTCGCCGACCCTCGCCCGGGTCGCCGCCCGCGGGGTGCGCCGCAACCGCAGCGGGTAGGCCACGTTGCGGCCGACGCTGAGGTGGCCGAAGAGCTGGCCGTCCTGGAACATCAGGGCGAAGCCGCGGCGGTGCGGCGGGACGCCGGCCAGGTCGGCACCGTCGAACGCGACGGAGCCCGCGGTGAGCGGCTCCAGCCCGGCGACCGCCCGCAGCAGCGTCGACTTGCCGCTGCCGGAGGGGCCGAGCACGGCCAGCACCTCGCCCGCCGGCAGGTGGAGGCTCGCGTCGGCGAGGGCGGGCACGCCGTCGTACGCCACCGTCACCCCGCGCAGCCGCAGGCCGCCCTCCGGGTCCTTCTCCTCCACCATCACACCGCTCCCACGCTCGGCACCCGCAGGCGCTCCACCACCAGCACCACCGCCGTCACCGTCGCCGCCAGCACGACCGCCGCCGCCATCGCCATCCCCGGGTTGGACTGCGCGCCCGTCGTGCCCGGCGACCCGAGGAGCCGGCCGATGACCACCGGCAGCGTCGGGTGGTCGGGACGGGACAGGAACGACGTGGCGCCGAACTCCCCCAACGACGTCGCGAAGGCGAACCCCGCGGCCGCCAGCAGCGGCCGCCACACCACGGGCAGGTCGACGACGAGCAGCGTGCGGGCCGGGGACGCCCCGAGGGACGCCGCCGCCTGCCGCTGCCGGTCGTCGATGCCGGCGAGCACCGGCACGAGGGTGCGGACGACCAGCGGCAGCGCGACCAGCGCCTGCACCAGGGGCACGAGCAGCGGCTCGTCGCGCAGGGCCAGCGGCGGGCGCGCGACCGTGACCAGCAGCCCGAAGCCGAGGACCACGGCCGACACCCCGAGCGGCAGCATGAAGAACCCGTCGAGCAGGCCGCGCGCGACCCGCTCGGGCCGGGAGCGGGCCCGCCGCGTCACCACGAGCGCGACGAGCAGGCCGAGCAGCAGCGCCATCCAGGTCGCGTCGACGGCGACCTGGAGCGAGTTGCGCAGGGCGGTGAGCACCGGCACGTCGAGCGCCGTCGTGATCCCCGGTTCGTCGAGCGCGCGGTAGTTGGCCAGCGTCCACTCGCCCCGTACCTGCAGGGACGCCACGGCGAGGCCGACGATCGGGAGGGCGGTCGCGAGCACGACGAGCCCGGTGACGACGAGGGCGGGGACGTCGCCGCGCCGCGCCCGCCGGGGTCGCGGCGGGACGCGGTCGACGGGCACGGCGTCGCCGGCCCGGCCCCGCAGCCGGCCCAGGACGGCGAGCAGCGCCACGACCGTGACGACCTGCACGAGCGAGAGGCAGGCCGCGGCGGGCAGGTCGAAGGCCCGGGTGAGCAGGTAGATCTCCGTCTCCACGGTCGCGTAGCGCAGGCCTCCGAGCGTCAGCACGACCCCGAACGCCGTGGAGCAGAAGAGGAAGACCACGGCCGCCGCCGAGGCGAGCGCCGGGCGCAGCGCGGGCAGCGTCACCGTCAGCAGCACCCTCGCCGGGCTCGCCCCGAGCGCGGCGGCGGCCTCCTCGGCCCGGGGGTCGAGGCCGGCCCAGGCGCCACCCACCACCCGCACGACCACGGAGATGTTGAAGAAGACCAGGGCGGCGACGATCGCAGCGGGCGTGCCGTCCCAGCCGAGGAAGCCCAGCAGCCCGCCCTCGCCGAGCAGCGCCCGGAACGCCGCGCCGACCACGACGGTCGGCAGCACGAACGGCACGAGCGTCAGCGCCCGCAGCACCCGGGCACCGGGCACCGCGACCCGGAAGAGGGCGTAGGCGACCGGCAGGCCGAGCACCAGCGACAGCAGCGTGCCGAGCGCCGCCGACCAGAGCGTGAACCACAGGACGCGACCGGTGCGGTCCCGCCCCAGCACCTCGACGAGGCCGCCCGGGTCGAGGTGCCCGTCGGGCGCGAGCCCCCGCACGAGCATCGCGCCCACGGGGAGCACGAAGAACACCGCCACGACCCCCAGCGGCAGCGCCGCGAGGGCCAGGAGGCGGAGGGTGCGGGTCAGCGCTGCGTCTCCTCGCGCCACTCGCCGATCCACGTCTCCCGGTTCGCGGCGATCTCGGCAGGCTCCATCGTGTACGGCGCGGCCGGCCGCGGGGCGAACTCCGCCCACGCCGCGGGGAGCTCGACGTCGTCGCGCACCGGGTAGACGTACATGTTGTCCGGCAGGGCCGCCTGGACCTCCTCCGACAGGAGCCAGGACACGAGCTCCTGGGCGCCCTCGGGGTTGTCCGCACCACGCAGCACGCCGGCGTACTCCACCTGCGTGAAGCACGTGTCGAGCAGGGCGCGGGTCGTCGTCGCGGACCCGTCCTCGGTCGTCGTGAACGCGGGCGAGGAGTCGTAGGACAGCACGATCGGCCGCTGGCCGTCCTCGCCGCCGCCCGTGAAGGACGTGTAGTAGGCGTCGCTCCAGCCCGCGACCAGCTCGGTGCCGTTGTCGACGAGGCCGCGCCAGTAGTCGCGCCAGCCGTCCTCGCCGTACGCCGCGACCGTCGTCAGCAGGAACGCGAGACCCGGGCTGGAGTCGACGGGGCCGGGCGTCACGAAGAGGTCGGCGTAGGTGGGGTCCACGAGGTCGTCGAGCGACTCCGGCTCGGCGAGGCCCCGCTCGGCGAACCACGCGGTGTCGACGTTGACGCAGACGTTGCCCGAGTCGACGGGGACGAGGCGGTCCTCGTCGGCGAGCGCGAAGGCGTCCGCGCCCGACGGCAGGTCGCCCTCGAAGGACTCGAGGGCGTCGGCGTCGAGGAGCCGGCTGGCGAACGTGGTGTCGACGCCGAAGACCGCGTCGGCGCCGGAGTCGTCGGGGTTGAGGGCGATCTCCGTGACGACCGCCCCGGCGTCGCCGGGCTGGCGGATCTCGAGGTCGACGTCGTGCTCGGCCTCGAACTCCTCGATCAGCTCGTCGGGGAGGCTGAAGGACTCGTGGGCGACGAGCACCAGCTTCTCGGTGCCGCCGCTCGCGCTCTCCCCCTCCCCGAACGTCGAGCAGGCCGCGAGGGCCGGCAGGACCAGGGCCCCCGTCACGAGGGTGGGCAGGATGCGACGCATGGCGTGACTCCCTTCGCCGGTGCTAACCGGAGCAGGTTCGAGGGTCTGCGGCGGATCCGCACTCTCAGCGCCCTGGCCATCTCGGCTCTCGGCGCTCCCCTGTCGTTGGGGGCCGACTCTACGCTCCGCCCGCTCCGGGGCCGTGAGACGGTCGGCCCATGGACGTGCGCACCCTCGCCTTCGACGAGCTCCCCCCGCGGCTGGCCTACCGGGTCTGGCAGCTCCGGCAGGAGGTGTTCGTGGTGGAGCAGGAGTGCCCCTACCCCGACCTCGACGGCCGCGACGACGAGCCCGGCACGCGCCACGTGCTGCTGCTCGACGGCGACGAGCTGCTCGGCTACCTGCGCGTGCTGTCCGACGGGGACGACCCGGAGACCGGCGAGCCGGTGGCGCGCGTCGGCCGGGTCGTGCTGGCGCCGGCCGCCCGGGGGCGTGGCCTCGGAACGCCGCTGATGCGCGCGGCGCTCGACGTCGTGGGCGACCGGGTCTCCGTGCTGAGCGCCCAGGCGCCGTTGGCGGGCTGGTACGGCGCGCACGGGTACGTCGTCAGCGGCGACGGGTACGACGAGGACGGCATCCCCCACCTGCCCATGACGCGGCCGGCGGGAGGCTGAGACAGGCGCCGCCCGGAGCCGGTGCTGGCCCGGGCTGGGCTGGGCTGGGCTGGGCCGGGCTGGGCCGGGCCGGGCCGGGCAGGGCCGAGAAATGTGCGGCTGGGACACCTCCGGCTCGCCCTGGGCTGCACCAGCGGCACAGTTCCGAGCCCGACCGATCACCCGACCGATCACCCGACCACCCCACACCCCGGGACGTCATGCGAACCGCAGGCACCGGGCACCGCTGCGCATGACGTCCGGCGGTACGACGCGGGTCTGGCGCCGCGCACGCCGCCGGCCATCCGGCCGAGGCCGAGGCCGAGGCCGAGAAATGTGCGGCTGGGACACCGCCGGCTCGCTCCGGGCCGCACCAGCGGCACAGTGCCGCGCCCGACCCATCGCCCACGGGCGGGCCGGACCCGGCTCAGCCCGGGCCCGGCTCAGCCCGGGCCCGGCTCAGCGCGAACCCGGCTCAGGCCCGGCGGTACCGCGCCGGCACGCCGCTCACCGGGTCGCTGCCCGGGAGCGAGCCCGCGGCGGCACCGATGGCGTCCGCGAAGCCTTGGTCGCGCTCGACGACCGCCTGGCCGCGCGCGACGAGGACCTCGAGGTGGGCCCGCGTCTCCATGACGGCGAGGGCCGCGTTGAACCGGTCGAGGGACGACCAGGCCCGCTCGTGGCGGGTCCAGGTGAGGTGGCTGGCGACGTCCTCGGCCGTGGCGCCCGCGCCCCCGACCTCGAGCGGCGCCAGGCTCTGCTCGAGCCGGGCCTCGTGGTGGGCGAGGAGCTCGTCGACCCGTGCGTGGGCGGAGCCGGTGACCGGCCCGTGGGCGGGCAGCAGCCGCAGGTCGGGCAGCGCCCGCACCTTGGCCAGGGAGCCCATGAAGTCGGCGAGCGCACCGAGGCGCGTGTCGGGCTCGAAGCCGATGGAGGGCGTGATGGTGGGGAGCACGTGGTCGCCCGCGAAGAGCAGGCCGGCGGCGGCGTCGGCGAAGACGTAGTGCCCCGCGGTGTGTCCCGGGGTGTGGACCGCGTCGAGGCGTCGGTCGCCGACCGCGATGGGGACGTCGCCCTCGATCCAGGTGTCGGGCAGTCCCCAGGTCTCCGCCTCGTCGTCCGCCGGAGCGGCCAACCACGCCTCGGCGGTGCGCACCGAACCGGCGTCGGCGAGGTGGGCGGCCATGACGCGGCGTACGGCGTCGCCCTCGGCCGCCAGCCGCAGCGAGGTCTCCTCACCGCGACCGAGCGCGACCTCGGCACCGGTGGCCCGGCGCAGCGCGACGGCCTGCGAGTAGTGGTCGCGGTGCACGTGGGTCACCAGGAAGCGGCGGATGTCGCCGACGCCCGCGTCGATGGTGGCGAGGGCCTTCTCGAGCGCCTCCCGCGACTCGTCGATCGCCCAGCCGCCGTCGACGAGCGTGAGCGACCGGCCGCGGTCGTCGGCGGTCTCGACCGCGTAGACGTTGACGGCCCGCAGCCCGTCGTTCGGCAGCGGGAGGGGGATGCGGTGCACGCCCGGGGCCACCGGCCACGCCCCGGGCGTGGCCCAGGGGCGGTCCGAGTCGGGCGAGATGGCGTCGGCGGTGCTCACCCCGGCAGGCTAACCGCTGCCCGAACGGACGCTCGGGCGGGTGGCGCGGTCAGGGACGCGCGCGCCGGCGGCGGCGCCGCAACGCCAGCAGCTGCGTCGCGAGGGCCAGCACGCTGAGCACGCCGATGACGACCGCGCCCCACCACGCCCAGGTCGGGACGGCGTCGCGACCGAGCAGCAGCACCACGGCAGCGATGACGACGCCGGCCACGTTCGAGACCGTCTCGACGACGGGGAAGCGGGAGGCGTCGGTCGCGTCCAGCATCGCCTCCGTCGCCGCGCGCCCGACCGTCGTCGCCTCGTGGGTCGTCACCGGCAGGTCGGAGGTCCCCTCGAGCACGTCCAGCGTCTCGGGCGGCAGTCCGAGGGCGGCGACCACCTCGGGCAGGTCGACCGGGTGGCCGCGGAAGGCGGACCGGCGTCGTACGGGGTCGTCGCCCCACGACGTGAAGTCCTCGTCGGCGTGCTGGGGAACGAGGTCCGCGAGCACGTCGGCCACGAGGGCGCGAGCGGGTTCGACGTCCTCGAGCGCGTCGGCGTGCACGGTGGGCCAGAGGTCCGCCGGCCAGTGCCGACCGCCGACCACCTCGCCCTTCGCGACGTCGAGCACCGTCGTGTGCCCGGCGTCGAGCAGGACCAGGACGCCCGTGGCGGAGCGCCCGGTCGCAGTGGTGGAGACCAGGTGGGCGATCACGTCCTCCTCGGCGGGGACCACCCCGGGGGCGGGCACCCAGGTCACGAGGTGCCACCCGCGCACCTCGCGCACCTCGGTGCGCGAGCCGGCGGCGTCCTTGCCGACCGGGCGGTACTCGCGATCGCCCGCCGGGAGCACCAGGACGGCGTGCCACCCGTCGGCCAGCCGGGTGTCGACCTCGTCCTCGAAGCGTCGAAAGACGACGCTCCCGGCCGGGACCCCGAGGTGGTCGGCCAGCTCGGCGACCGCGAGGTCGAACCCGTAGCCCTCACGCCCCACCCGCACGAACCGCCAGCGGGCGCGCGCATCCTCGGCGCTGTAGCGGCCGTGCGTGTCACCGACGGTGAAGAAGGCCGCCCGGCCCCGCTCGTCGAGCCCGACCCGGCCGACACCACCGGTCGTGCGGACCGCCGCCGCGAGGGCGTCCACCTGGACGCCGGGGAACGCCACCTGCATGAGCTCGACCTGGTCGCGGGAGCGGAACATCTCACCTCGTGAGCCGTGCTCACCGAGGACGCCGGCCCGACCTACGTGCAGCGGGGGCACAGCGGAAATGGGAGAACCGCGGTGGCGTCTCGGGTCACCACCGCGGTTCGAGAAGAAGTATGCCGCGCCAGGGCCGCCGACGTCTCAGTTTTCCTGCGAATCCCTCACAACGTCTCCGCAAGAGGCTCCACCTGCCACCGGGCGACCGCCCACCGACCGACATCGGCGCAGGTCAGGCCGCCTGCGGGACCACGGACGGGACCTCGATCGCGCCCGGCGTGGCGCGCTCCTGACGGCGCCGGTCGCGGGCCGCGCCGCGTCGTACGGCGCCGGGCCACGCGTGCAGCCGCAGGTGCGTCGCCCCGGTGAGCGCGCGCTGCCACCACGGCACGGCGGCGACGCCCAGGGTCACGAGGGCACGCCCCCGGCACTCGACCCGCACGACCACGCCCCGCTCCGCCATCCGGGTGGCCGCCTCGCGCACCTCGCGGCTCGCGCGCACGCGTCCGAAGGCCGCGGGGTCGTCGATCCGGAGCACCAGCCCGTCGCGGTCGCGCACCAGCACCGCCGGGACGGCGCCGTCACGGCCCGCCATCTCGAGGAAGAGGCCGCCCACGTGGCCGACGCACCGGTGATCACCCATGTGAACAGCGTCCACCACCGGCCCGAAAATCTCAACAAGAAATCTAAACGGACTGTTGAGGTATAGGATCCAGCCATGGCTCACCCCCGATCGACCGACGCCGGTTCGACGTCCGTCGGCGACCTCGCCATCGGTGAGCTCTCCGAGGCCACCGGCGTCAGCGTCCCGACCCTGCGCATGTGGGAGCAGCGCCACGGCTTCCCCATCGCCCGCCGGTTGCCGAGCGGTCACCGGCGCTACGAGGCGGCCGACATCGAGCTCGTGCGCCAGGTGCTCGCCCACCGGCGGGCCGGCCTGCGGCTCGACCAGTCGATCTCCCGCGTGCAGCTGGCCGCCAGCCCGCCCACCGCCTCGGTCTTCGCCGAGCTGCGCGGCGTCAACGTCGGCCTCCCCGTCCACCGCCTCAGCAAGGGCACGCTCATCGCCGTCTCGTGGGCGATCGAGGACGAGTTCATGGCCCGGGCCCAGCGCCCCCACCTGTACGGCGCGTTCCAGCGCGCCCCGTTCTGGGAGCGCGCCGAGCCGCGCTGGACCGACCTGGCCCAGCGCGCGGCGACCACGATCGTCTTCGCCGACTTCGCCGAGTCCGACCCGCCCGCGCAGGCCGGCAGCGTGCGGCGCGTGGGCCTCCCCGACGACTCGCCGCTGCGGAACGAGTGGGCCGTCGTGTGCGACTCCGACGACCTCTGCATCGCCCTGTCCGCCTGGGAGATCCCCGGTCAGGCCGGCGTGCCCGACGACCGCCGGGAGTTCGAGGCCGTGTGGTCGCTCCGGCCGGCCGACGTCGCGACCGCCGCCCTCGTGTGCGCCACCGCCGCCGGCGAGTCCGCGACCGTCGCCAGCGAGGGGGCGCTGCTCCGCGCCGTGCGCCCCGGCCCCCGGGTCGACGCCGAGTGGGCGGCGGCCGAGGCGCTCTTCGCCCGGATGGTGGCCTACGTGGACCGCCGGCAGCGCTGATCACACCTGGTCGGGCCGGATCTCTGCCCGTCCGGGCGGCGATCGGGCGGTCCGTCGCTGCTACGTTCAGTTTTCATGCGCAGCGCCAAGGACTTCTTCGCCCCGCTCGCCGTCGGGGCCCCGGCCCCGGTCCGCGAGGTGCCCGCCCGACCGAGCCGGGCCATCCACTTCTTCGACCCGAGCAACCCCAAGATGGCGGCCAAGGTGCCCGCCATGGTCGGCACCGTGGACGTGCTGCTGGGCAACCTCGAGGACGCCGTCAAGGCCGACAAGAAGATCGAGGCGCGCGAGGGCCTCGTGCGGATCGGGCAGGAGGTCGACTTCGGGCCCACCCAGCTCTGGACCCGCATCAACTCGCTCGACAGCCCGTGGGCGCTGGACGACCTGACCACGCTCGTGCCCGCCATCGGCCACAAGCTCGACGTCGTCATGGTCCCGAAGGTGCAGGGCGCCGAGGACATCCACTACGTGGACCGTCTGCTCGCCCAGCTGGAGGCCAAGGCCGGCCTCGAGCGGCCGATCCTCGTCCACGCCATCCTCGAGACCGCCCGCGGTGTCGCGAACGTCGAGGAGATCTGCGGCGCCTCCCCGCGCATGCAGGGCCTCTCCCTCGGACCGGCCGACCTCGCTGCCGACCGCCGCATGAAGACCACCCGCGTGGGGGGCGGCCACCCCGGCTACCTGGTGCGCCAGGACCCCCCGAAGGGCGAGGACGGCACGGCGCAGATCGAGGCGCAGCGCGCGACGTACCAGCAGGACCTGTGGCACTACACCGTCGCCCGCATGGTCGACGCCTGCGCGGCCCACGGGATCTACCCCTACTACGGGCCCTTCGGCGACATCACCGACGTCGTCGCCTGCGAGGACCAGTTCCGCAACGCCTTCCTGCTCGGCTGCGTCGGCACCTGGTCGCTGCACCCGAAGCAGATCGCGATCGCCAACCGCGTCTTCTCCCCCAGCGTCGAGGACATCCGGCACGCGCGCCGCGTCGTCGCGGCGATGGGCGACGGCACCGGTGCCGTCATGCTCGACGGCAAGATGGAGGACGACGCCTCCCTCAAGCAGTGCCTCGTGATGGTCGACCTCGCCGAGCAGCTGGCGGCGATCGACCCCGAGCTGAAGAAGCAGTACGACGCGATCGACGCCGAGCCGCAGGGAGCCTGACATGACCGAGCCCGCCTTCACCCCCCTCCGCTCCGTCCTCTACATGCCCTCGTCCAACGCGAAGGCGTTGGAGAAGGCGAAGACGCTGCCGATCGACGGCGTGATCCTCGACCTCGAGGACGCCGTCGCCCCGGACGCCAAGCCCGCCGCGCGCGAGGCGGCCGCGGCGGCCGTGGGCTCCGGCGAGTACGGCCGCCGCACCCTCACCATCCGCGTCAACGGGCTGGGCACCGCGTGGCACGACGACGACATCGTCGCCGCCGCGCAGGCCGGCCCCGCTGGCATCGTCGTGCCCAAGGTCAACAGCGCCGAGGAGGTCAAGCAGCTCGTCGCCGCCATCGAGAAGGCCGGCGCGCCCGACCACACCCGGCTCTGGGCGATGGTCGAGACCCCCGAGGCCATCTTCGGCGTGCGGGAGCTCGCCGCCGCCGACGAGCGCCTCGCCGTGCTCGTCATGGGCACGAACGACCTCGTCAAGGAGCTGTACGCCGAGCACGTGCCCGGTCGCGCTCCCCTGCTGACGTCGCTGTCGTGGTCGGTGCTCGCCGCCCGCGCCGCCGGCATCGCCATCCTCGACGGCGTCTACAACGACGTGAAGAACACCGAGGGCTTCCTCGCCGAGTGCACGCAGGGCGCGCAGATGGGCTTCGACGGCAAGACCCTCATCCACCCCGGCCAGGTCGCCGGGGCCAACGAGACCTTCGCGCCCAGCGCCCAGGCCGTCGAGGACGCCCGCGGCATCCTCGCCGCCTGGGAGGAGGGCAAGGGCTCGGGCGTCGTCACCTACAACGGCAAGATGGTGGAGAACCTCCACGTCGAGTCCGCACAGCGCACGCTCTCGATCCACGAGGCCATCACCGGCCTCGAGACCGACGCCTGACCCACCCACGCCACGGCCCGGCACGACCCCCGCGGTCGCGCCGGGCCGTCGTCGTGCCGGGCCCGACGTAACGCCGCGGCTCCCCACACGTTCTGCCCTGTGAGGCCGGCGCCTCCTCCTGACCAGCCGGCCCGGAGACAGAGGCATGCCGACCGACCCGCCCGACGACACCTCGTCGCAGCCCGGCCACGACCTCCAGCGTGCCCTCTTCGACCTGTTCCGCGATGCCGAGGTAGAGCCCGAGACGCGGCCCGAGACGGAAAGGGTCACGGACGACACCCCGGACGGCGATCCGGTCGTCGTCCGTGACCCTTTCCCGGAGGCCCCGGAGGCCGGCCCGCCCCGGACCCTGGCCGAACGCCTCGCCGCACGGCAGGCGACGCTGCGCCCGGTGGGCCCCCTGGTCGACCCGGAACCGGAACCGGAACCAGGGCCGGAACCGGAGGAGCCGACTGCGGGGAGGACCTCGGGGACGACGGTCGCCACCGCGTCGGCCGACCTGTACCCGGCACCCGAGCCGGAAGCCGAGACCGCCCCGCTGGCCGCGCTCCTGGGCCCGCCCGCCGACGATCCCGCCGATGGCTCGGTGCTGGCCACCCCGGCGCCCCGCACCGCGGACGACGACGCGACGCGTCGCCCGTGGCTGCTGCCCCTCATCGGCGTCGCCGTCATCAGCGTCGTCGTCGCGATCGGTGGCGTGCTGACGCTCGGCGGCGACGACGAGGCGCCACCGCGGTCGACGTCCACCGAGGAGCCCAGCGCGACCCCGACCGCCAGCGACGTCGAGGCGCTGCTGGCGAGCAGCCAGGCGTTGTACGACGAGGTCTCCGACGCCGTCACCGCGACGGCCGACCTGGCGGGCCTCCCCGCGGCCGTCGCGGTCGCCGAGGACGCCCGGGCCGAGGCCGAGGCCCTCGTCGCCCAGGCCGGCACCCTCGATCCCGCCCCCACGCAGCCCCAGCTCGACGTCGTCACCCGACAGCGTGACCTGGTCGCCGCCGTGGCCGCGTTCGCGGCGCTCGACACGGCGACGCTCGCCTCCTTCGGGGAGCTCGCCACCGTGCTGCGGGGCGCCGCCGACCTGCTCGCCCAGGCCGAGGCGGGGCTCGAGCTGGCCGAACGCGACGGTGACGCGGCTGCGGCGGGCGCGCAGCTCGACGCCGTACCGGACGACCTGGTGCTCGCGGCGGCGCGGCCCCGCGCCGTACCGGCTCCGCCGACGTCCACCGCGCAGCACCTCGTCGGACTCGTGGGGACCGCGGCGATCCGCGCGACCACCGAGGACCTCACCGAGATCGCCGGTCGGCTGGAGGGGTCGACGCGCACCGCGGAGGTGCGGGAGGCGGCGGCGGACGCGGCCGCGCTGGCGGCCTACGCGCAGGCGGCGCGAGCCGGGTTCGACGACGACTCCGAGACCGCGGTGGCGCTCGACCGGCTGCTGGCGCTGCTCGGCCCCGTGGGGCGGCTGACGGAGCTCGACGGCGAGAACCTCGACCTCTGGAGCGACGTCAGCGCCGACCTGGCCGACGCCACCGACGGCGACGACCAGCTCGGCGCAGCCACCCGCGCCGCCTACGCCCACCTCGACGCCCTCGTGGCCGCCGCCCGTTCGACCATCGCCGCCTGGGAGGCGGAGGTCGCCCAGCAGGAGGGCTCGTCGGAGGACGCGGCGGAGGTGGCGGCGTACGCCTCGGCGATGAGCGGCGTCTTCAGCACCTACGACGCGCTCGCCGCCCAGACCCCGCGGCTCGCCGCCGGCGACACCCCGAGCTCGTCGGTGGGGTCGGCGCTCTTCCGGTTGCGAGGCCCCTACGCATCGCTGGAGCAACGGGTGCGGGGCATCACCGCGCCGGGATCGCTGCAGTCGGCCCACGCGTCGGTCGTCGCGCTCGCCGCCGCGGCCGAGCAGGCCGTGACCCGCGGCGAGGCGGTCTCCCGGGAGGGCGAGCAGTGCATCTCCCGCGGCGGCTCACCGGCCGGGTGCCGGCTCGGGAAGCAGCCGACGTGGGCCTCCTACAGCTCGAGCCTCGGCGCGGTGGCGGGCGCCGGGACCGTGCGCAGCGCGTGGTCGGCGGCGCTCGCCGAGGCGCAACAGGCCGCCCCCGCCGGTACGCCGCCGCCCCGGCCCGACGTCTGACCCGCCCGGGACCTGCCCGGGACCTGCCCGGGACCTGCCCTGGGCCCGCCGTGGTGGAGCGCGTCAGAGCGGTTGCCACCCACGGAGGAAGGCCAGCACCCGCTCGGACGGCATCTCGCACGGACGGAAGGCCTCGCCCGACGCGGTCAGGTAGACGTTGGCGCTCACGAACGCCGTACCGCCCAGTTCCTCGGCCCACACCTTCAGGCTGCGCCCGCCCGCGTGCTCGCTGACGGTCACCGCCCAGCGGCCGCCGTCGTAGCGCACCGTCGCGCTCCCTCGCGGCAGCCGTGCGACGAGGTCCGCGACGGGGGTCGGGGTGTCCACGGCCCCATCGTCGCCGACGCGCCATGATGGCCGGGTGCGTGCCGTCGTCCAGCGAACCCTCTCCGCCTCCGTCCGCGTCGCCGACGAGGTCGTCGGCAGGACCGACGAGCCCGGGCTGCTCGTCTACCTCGGCGTCACCCACGACGACGGCCCCGCCGACGTCGCCTGGATCGCGCGCAAGGTCTGGGAGCTGCGGCTGCTGCGCGACGAGCGCTCCGCCTCCGACGCCGGTGCCCCGGTGCTCGTGGTCAGCCAGTTCACGCTGTACGGCGACGTCCGCAAGGGACGACGCCCCTCGTGGTCGGCGGCGGCGCCGGGCCCGGTCAGCGAGCCGTTGTACGACGCGGTCTGCGCCGAGCTCGAACGCCTGGGCGCCCGGGTGGAGCGCGGCGTGTTCGGGGCCGACATGCAGGTCGCGTCGGTCAACGACGGACCCATCACGCTCGTGCTCGACTCGCCGCGGGCCTGACGGGCGCGCCCGGGGCCGCCCGGGGCCGCCCGGGGCCGCCCGGGGGGCCCGGGGGCCCGGGGGGCCTGGAAGAAACGCGGACGAGCTGGCCCGGTCGTGGGAAAACGCGGACCGGGTCCTGGCCGGGGAGAGAAAACGCGGACCGGGTTCTGGCCGGGGAAAGAAAACGCGGACCCGCGCCCGCGACACGCCGATGCCGACCGGGATCCGGTCCGCGTTCTCTTTGCCCCGTTCCCCCACCGGTCCGCGTTTTGTTTCCCGAACCGAACCGGACCGAACCGGGCCGGGTCGAGCCGGGTCGAGCCGGCCGGCCGGCCGGGCATCCCAGCCGTCAGTCGCGCCGTACCGGCTCCATCGGCACCCGCACCCCGCGCTCGGCCGCCACGTCGGCGGCGCGGGAGTAGCCCGCGTCGACGTGGCGCACGACGCCCATGCCGGGGTCGTTCGTCAGCACGCGCTCGATCTTCTCGGCGGCCAGCTCGGTGCCGTCGGCGACGACCACCTGGCCGGCGTGGATCGAACGGCCGATGCCCACGCCGCCGCCGTGGTGGATCGAGACCCAGGTCGCGCCCGAGGCCGTGTTGACGAGCGCGTTGAGCAGCGCCCAGTCGGCAATCGCGTCGGAGCCGTCGAGCATGGCCTCGGTCTCGCGGTAGGGCGAGGCCACGGAGCCGCAGTCGAGGTGGTCGCGGCCGATCACGACGGGGGCGGACAGCTCGCCGGACGCCACCATCTCGTTGAAGCGGCGTCCGGCGCGGGCGCGCTCGCCGTACCCCAGCCAGCAGATCCGGGCCGGCAGCCCCTGGAAGTGGACGCGCTCGCCGGCCATCTCGATCCAGCGGTGGAGGCGCTCGTACTCCGGCTTCTCGTCAGGCGGGAACAGCTCGAGGATCGCCCGGTCCGTCGCCGCGATGTCCGCGGGGTCGCCCGACAGCGCCGCCCAGCGGAACGGCCCCATGCCCTCGCAGAACAGGGGCCGGATGTAGGCCGGCACGAACCCCGGGAACGCGAACGCCTCCTCGAAGCCGCCCTTGCGGGCCTCGTCGCGGATCGAGTTGCCGTAGTCGAAGACCTCGGCGCCCGCGTCCTGGAGCGCGACCATGGCGCGCACGTGCTCCGCCATCGAGGACCGCGCCTGCGCGACGAAGCCCGCGGGGTCGGCCGTGCGGCGCTCCTCCCACGCGGCGAACGGCACGCCCGCGGGCAGGTAGGCCAGCGGGTCGTGCGCGGAGGTCTGGTCGGTCACCACGTCGACGGGCACGCCGCGGCGCACGAGCTCCGGGAGCACCTCCGCCGCGTTGCCGTGGAGCCCGATCGACAGCGGTCGGCGCTCGTCCCGCGCCGTCGTGGCGAGGGCCAGCGCGTGGTCGAGGTCGTCGGCGCGGACGTCGAGGTAGCGGTGCTCGATGCGGCGGGCGATGCGCGCGTCGTCGACCTCGACGCAGATCACCACGCCGTCGTTCATCGTGACCGCGAGGGGCTGCGCCCCGCCCATGCCGCCGAGGCCCGCCGTCACGGTCAGGGTGCCGGCAAGCGTGCCGCCGAACCGCTTGTCGGCGACCGCGGCGAAGGTCAGGTGGGTGCCCTGCAGGATCCCCTGCGTGCCGATGTAGATCCACGAGCCGGCCGTCATCTGGCCGTACATGGTGAGCCCGAGGTCCTCCAGGCGCCGGAACTCCTCCCAGCTGGCCCAGTCGCCCACGAGGTTGGAGTTCGCGATGAGCACCCGCGGCGCCCACGGGTGGGTCCGCATCACGCCCACCGGCTTGCCGGACTGCACGAGCAGCGTCTCGTCGTCGGCGAGGTCGGTGAGGCAGGCGACGATCGCGTCGTACGCCTCCCACGACCGCGCCGCGCGCCCCGTGCCCCCGTAGACGACGAGGTCGTCGGGGCGCTCGGCGTTCTCCGGGTCGAGGTTGTTCATCAGCATCCGCAGCGGCGCCTCGGTCTGCCACGAGCGGGCGGTGAGCCGGGAGCCGCGCGGTGCACGGACGGGGCGGGGCCCGCCCTCGGTTCGGGGGGTGGTCGTGCTCATGCCAGGTCTCCGATCTCGTGCTGGACGGCGGTGAGGAGCGCGCCCGAGGCGACGGCGCCGACCGCCGCCTCGATCTCGGGCGCGAGGTGGCGGTCGGGGCCCGGCCCGGGCACGCCGGCAGCCCGCAGGGCGGCGACGGCCGCACCCGTGCCGCGAGCGGGGCCGACGCCCAGCTCGGCGGCCCGCAGGTCGAGCGCGCGGGCGCCGGTCATCGCCTCGATCGCCACGACGCGCGCCAGGGCGTCGACCGCGCGGCGCAGCTTGCGGGCGGCCGACCACCCCATCGACACGTGGTCCTCCTGCATCGCGGAGGACGGGATGGAGTCGACCGAGGCCGGCACGGCGAGCCGCTTGAGCTCCGAGACGAGCGCCGCCTGCGTGTACTGCGCGATCATCAGGCCCGAGTCCACACCCGGGTCGTGGGCCAGGAACGGGGGCAGGCCGTGGTTCCGGGCGCGGTCGAGGAACCGGTCCGTACGGCGCTCGCTGATCCCCGCGACGTCCGCCGCCGCGATCGCGAGGAAGTCGAGGACGTAGGCCACGGGCGCCCCGTGGAAGTTGCCGTTGGACTCGACCCGCCCCTCCCCGTCCGGCCCGGCCAGGACGACCGGGTTGTCGATGGCCGACGCGAGCTCACGGCCCGCCACGAGCGCCGCGTGGTCGACGGTGTCGCGCGCGGCGCCGTGCACCTGGGGCGAGCAGCGCAGGGAGTAGGCGTCCTGGACGCGGTTGCAGTCGGGGCCGCGGTGGGAGGCGACCACCGGCGAGTCCGCCAGCAGTCGGCCGAGGTTGGCCGCCGATGCCCCCTGGCCCGGGTGGGGCCGCAGCGCCTGCAGGTCGGCCGCGAACACCCGGTCGGTGCCGAGCTGCGCCTCGACGCTCATGGCGGCGGCGACGTCGGCCGTCGCCAGGAGCATCCGCAGGTCGGCGATCGCCAGCACGAGCATGCCGAGCATCCCGTCCGTGCCGTTGATGAGCGCGAGACCCTCCTTCTCCGCCAGCTCCACCGGAGCCAGACCGGCGGCGGCGAGCGCGTCGGAGGCCGGGCGCAGCACGCCGTCCGCGTCCCGCACGTCGCCCTCCCCCATCAGGGCGAGCGCGCAGTGCGACAGCGGCGCCAGGTCGCCGGAGCAGCCGAGCGACCCGAACTCGTGGACCACCGGCGTGATCCCCGCATCGAGCATCGCCGCCAGGAGGGCGGCGGTCCCGCGGCGTACGCCGGTGTGCCCCGTCGCCAGCGTCGAGAGCCGCAGCAGCATGAGCGCCCGCGTCACCTCGCGCTCGACCTCCGGGCCGCTGCCGGCGGCGTGGGACCGCACCAGCGAGCGCTGCAGGTCGCGGCGCTGGCTCGCGGGGATGTGGCGCGTGGCGAGGGCTCCGAAGCCGGTGGAGACGCCGTACGACGGGGTGGGCGCCGCCGCCAGCCCCTCGACCACCGCGCGGGCCCGGTCGATCGCGGCGAGGGCGTCGTCGCCGAGGCGCACCCCGGCCCCGTGGCGCGCGACGGCGACGACCTCCTCGGGGCTGAGGGGTGCGGTGCCGACGACGACCTGCGGGAAGCTCATGGCTCCATCGAACGGCGGCGGCGACCGCGCCGCCAGAGGACGCCGACGGCCCCCGTCTCGGATGCGAGACAGGGGCCGTCGGCGACGCGGGGGTCAGGACTTCTTCGCGGCGGCCTTCTTCGTCGTCTTCTTGGCCGCGGTCTTCGTGGCGGTCGCCTTCTTCGCCGTCGCCTTCTTCGCCGTGGCCTTCTTGGCCGGCGCCTTCTTCGCGCCCTTCTTGGCCGCCTTCTTCGCCGGGCCCTTGGCGCGGCGCTCGGCGAGCAGCTCGGCGGCCCGCTCCAGCGTGAGGGCGTCGACGGAGTCGTCCTTGCGGAGCGTGGCGTTGTACTCGCCGTCCGTCACGTACTCCCCGAAGCGACCCGCCTTGACCACGATCGGCTGCCCGGAGACGGGGTCGTCGCCCAGCTCCTTGAGCGGCGGTGCGGCCGCGGCGCGACCCCGCTGCTTCGGCTGCGCGTAGATCGCCAGGGCCTCGTCGAGCGTGATGTCGAAGATCTGGTCCTCGCTCGTGAGGGACCGCGAGTCGGTGCCCTTCTTGAGGTAGGGCCCGTAGCGACCGTTCTGCGCCGTGATCTCGACGCCCTCGGCGTCGGTGCCCACCACCCGCGGCAGGCTGAGGAGCTTGACCGCGTCGTCGATGCCGATGGTGTCGAGGGCCATCGAGCTGAGCAGGGAGCCCGTGCGCGGCTTCGCGCTCTTCGGCGCGTCCTCGGGCAGCAGCTCGGTCACGAACGGCCCGTAGCGACCGTTCTTCGCGACGACCACCAGGCCCGTCTCGGGGTGGCGGCCGAGCTCGCGCTCCTCGCCCGACGGGTTGGCCAGCAGCTCCTGGGCCTTCTCCAGGGTCAGCTCGTCGGGCGGCAGGTCGTCGGGCACGTTGGCGCGCTTCGCGAGCGGTGTGCCGTCGTCGCCCGGCCCCTCGAGGTAGGGCCCGTACTTCCCGACCCGCAGCTGGATGCCGGAGGGCTCGCCGTCCTCCGTGCCGCCGAACGGCACGGGGAAGGTCGCGAGCTCCTTCGCGTCGATGTCCCCGAGCTCGTTGACGAGCGTCTTGAGACCGTCCACGTCGCCGGCGCCGAAGTAGAACTCCGCCAGCTCGGTGTTGCGGTCGGAGCGCCCGGCGGCGATCTCGTCGAGCACGTCCTCCATCTGTGCCGTGAACTCGTAGTCGATCTGGCGCGGGAAGTGCTCCGTCAGCAGGCGCACCACCGAGAAGGCCAGCCAGGCCGGCACCAGGGCCGTGCCCTTCTTGTAGACGTACCCGCGGTTCAGGATCGTGCCGATGATCGACGCGTACGTCGACGGGCGGCCGATCTCGCGCTCCTCGAGCTCCTTGATGAGGGTGGCCTCGGTGTAGCGGGCCGGCGGCTTCGTCTCGTGGCCGGACGCCGCGAGGCTGGCCGCCGCGACGGCGTCGCCCTCCGCCAGCTGCGGCAGGCGCGTCTCCGCGTCGTCCGTCGCGGCGCCGTGGTCGGTGCCCTCGACGTACGCCTTGAGGAAGCCGTGGAACGTGATGACCCGGCCGGAGGCGGAGAAGACGACGTCCTCGCCCGTGGCCGCGGTGCCGCCCACACGGATCGACACCGTCTGCCCCACCGCGTCGCGCATCTGGGAGGCGACCGTGCGCATCCAGATCAGCTCGTAGAGGCGGAACTGCTCACCGGTCAGCCCGGTCTGCGCCGGGGTGCGGAACGACTCGCCCGCCGGGCGGATCGCCTCGTGCGCCTCCTGGGCGTTCTTGACCTTGCTCGCGTAGACGCGGGGCGCGTCGGGCACGTACTCCGCGCCGTACAGCTCCCGCACCTGGGCCCGCGCCGCCTGCACCGCGCCGGCCGACAGCGTGGTCGAGTCGGTGCGCATGTAGGTGATGAAGCCGTTCTCGTAGAGCCGCTGCGCCACGGACATCGTGACGCTCGCGCTCATGCCGAGCTTGCGGGACGCCTCCTGCTGGAGGGTCGTCGTGCGGAACGGTGCGTAGGGCGAGCGCTTGTAGGGCTTCGACTCCACCGAGCGGACGCCGAAGGTCGTCTCGCCCAGGGCGCTGACCAGCGCCTCGGCGCGGGGCCGGTCGAGGTGCACGACCTTGCCCGCCGCCGCCTGCTTGAGCTGCCCGTCGGCGCCGAAGTCGGAACCGCGCGCCACCCGCGCACCGTCGACGGAGTGGACCTTCGCCGGGAACATGCGCTGCTCGTGCTTCGAGCCGGCGTCGAAGGTGCCCTCGAGGTCCCAGTACGACGCCACGCGGAAGCGCATCCGCTCGGCCTCGCGGTCGACCACCAGGCGGGTCGCCACCGACTGCACGCGGCCGGCCGACAGGCCGCTCATCACCTTGCGCCACAGGACCGGCGAGACCTCGTAGCCGTAGAGGCGGTCGAGGATGCGCCGCGTCTCCTGGGCCTCGACGAGGTCCATCGCGAGCTCGCGCGGGTTCTGCGCCGCCTCGACGATCGCCTGCTTGGTGATCTCGTGGAAGACCATGCGCTTGACGGGGATGTTCTTCGGCTTCAGCTCGTCGAGCAGGTGCCACGCGATGGCCTCGCCCTCGCGGTCACCATCGGTGGCGAGGAAGAGCTCGTCGGCGTCCTTCAACAGGCTCTTCAGCTTGCTGATGTGGGACTTCTTGTCCCGCGGCACCACGTAGTAGGGCTGGAACCCGTTGTCGACGTCCACCGCGAGGCGACCCCACGGCTTGTCCTTGATCTTCGCCGGGGTGTCGGCGGCGTTGTTGGGGAGGTCGCGGATGTGGCCGATGGACGACTCCACCACGTAGTCCGGACCCAGGTAACCCGCGATCGTCCTCGCCTTGGCAGGCGACTCCACGATCACCAGCTTGTGTGCCACTCTTCCCAACTCCCAGCTCGATCGGTGACGGACGGGACCGGCTCCCGTGCCCCCACGGCGGGTCACAGTAGCGCGATCCACCGACGGCCGGATCGGGTGGAGCCGCCGGACCTGTGGACAGACGTTCGACAACGCCGCGCCCCGGGGGCAGCGTGGGACACCCGGGAGAGCCCCGGGCGACGACACCACGGGAGCCACCGTTGTCCCACCTCTGGCCTGAGGACCCCTTCCACGAGCCCCGCCACGACCACGACCACGCGCCACCGCCCTGGGAGGTCGGGACGCGGCCGCCGGGCGACGGCGACGGCCTGCTCCTCAGCCACGGCGGCCCCCTTCCCGGCGACCGCGTGACCCACCTCGTCCTCGTCGACGGTCGCCTCGTCGACGTGTGGTCGACCGGCGTGGTCGGTACGCCGTGGGAACACCTCGCGCGCACCTTCGACCGCGAGCGGCGACCGCCCGTCCCGCGCGTGCCGGCCCCCGGCCCCGTGCCGGCGCCGCCGCACGAGCAGGTCCTCGCGTGGCTCGACGCCGTCGTGGGCGGGCGCGAGGCCCTGCTCGCCCTCGACGCGGAACCGTCCGCGGGCGATGCCGAGCCGCCGTCCGGCCTGGTCCCCGCCGTCGTCGAGCGGCGAGCGGTCGTGCGCGACCTGGTCGCCGCGGTGGCCGAGGAGGCCTTCGACGACGACGTCGCGGCCACGCTCCTGCTCGTCGTCGACCGGCTCGCCCGGGAGGAGCCCGACCTGTTGACCGGGGCCTTCTCCGCGCTGCAGGTCGCCGGCGGCGTCTGCTGGTTGGTCGGCCGCGCCAACGCGCTGTTCACCGGCGGGGTCACGCAGACCACGGTCCGCGACCTCCTCGGGCTCGCGTCGCCGCTGACGACGAGCGGCCAAGCCGTCCGCCGCGCCCTGGGCGTCGCATGGCCGGAGGTCTCCCCGCCACCATCGTGGACCGGCGGCCGGCTGCTCACCACCGGGCGGCCCGAGGTGCTCACCCGGCGCGTGCGTCGCCAGCTGGTGCGCAGCCGCGACCGGGCGCTGGCCGAGCTGGAGCGGCTCCGACGCGAGCAGGCGACCCCGGACGCGTCGGCGGACGCTGCCTGAGCTCCCGGGCGGCCTCGGTCAGACCTCGAGGAACCCGTCGGCCACGAGGCCGCGCACGACGGGCACGTAGGTGCGGCGCAGCTCGGCGGCATCCTGGTCGAGGAGCTGGCCGAGCGCGTCGAGGATCTGCCCCACCGTGAGGTCGCCGTCGCTGGCCCCGACGAGCCCCGCCGTCACGGTGTCGGCGGCGTGGCCCCGGCGGAAGCCCCGCTGCTGGCGCAGCACGATGGCCTCGGGGTCGGCGGCGCCCGGTTGACCGAACGACTCCTGGCGCACGTCGGAGCGCACCCGCAGCCGGGAGTCGAGGAGGGCCTCGTCGTCGAGGGCGGCCAGGTCGTCGACCGCGTCCCCCCAGGCACCGATCGCACCGGCGATGGGCTGCTCGACCTCGTAGGGCCACTCCTCCAGGCGCACCGTGGCGTCGCCCGCGGCGCCGTCGGGACGGCGGCGCAGGTTGATCCAGCCGAAGCCGACGCCCTCGATGCCCTGGTCGGCGAACCACGAGAGCCAGGTGTCGTACCGCCGGAGGTACTCGGGCGTGCCCGTCGCCCCCTCGTCGGCGAGCCACAGCTCCACGTACGCCGCGGGGTCGAGCACCTCACGCTGCACGACGAAGGCGTCGCTGACGATGCCCTCGTCGGTCGGGCCGAGCCAGCCGGCCAGCCGCTCGTCCCAGGGGGTGCCCTTCGTGATCACCCAGTTCGCGAGCACCTGGCACCACCCGCCGGGCGTCAGGTGACGCGGCGCGGTGCGCACGATGTCTTCCACCACGCGGTCGCCGGGCAGGCCCGAGTCGCGGTAGACGAGACGCTCGCCCGTGCCGGGTGAGATGACGAACGGCGGGTTGGTCGCGATGAGGTCGAACTGCTCGTCCCGCACCGGCTCGAAGTAGGAGCCGTCGCGCACCTCGATGCCCGTCAGGTCGTTGAGCGCGGCGTTGAACCGGGCCAGGCGCAGGGCCCGGGCGTTGACGTCGGTCGCCACCACGCGGGCGGCGTGCGTGGCGAGGTGCAGGGCCTGCACACCACAGCCCGTGCCGAGGTCGAGCGCACTCACCACGTCGTCGCGCCGGGTGAGCTGCGCGAGCGACGTCGAGGCCGAGCTGATCCCCAGCACGTGGTCGGCGCTCACGCGGTTGGGCAGTCCGTCGAGCCCCGGCGTGAGGTCGCTGGCCACCCAGAGGTCGTGGTCGCCCGCGGCGTCGGGCGCCGCATAGGGACGGCAGTCGAGACGCGCCCGCACCTCCCCGACCGACGACTCCAGGAAGCCCTCCACCGCGAGCCGGTCCACGAGGTCGGGCAGCGCGGCCTCGGCCTCCGCACGGGTGACGGCCGTCTGCAGGAGGAAGAGGCGCGTCAGCGTCGCCAGGGGCGAGCCGTCAGTCGTGCGGGCCAAGCCGGGAGCCGTCTGGTTGCGGGCGAGGGCGGCATGCGCCGTACCCCCGAGGAGGTCCGCGACCGCGTCGTAGGTGAACCCCGCCGCCAGCAAGGCGTCGCGGAGGCGGTGGGGCAGCGTCGACGTGGCGGTCACGAGCCCCGAGCCTAGCGGCGGGGGACGGCGACACTTTCCCCGGTCGACCGGGGAACACGCCGCTTTGACCATCAAATTTGATGGTCTAAGTGACACCTTCCCCGGTCGACCGGGGAAAGTGTCGGCCACCAGATCCCCCCGAGAACGCGGAAAAGCCCCTCCCGCCGGAGCGGGAGGGGCCTTCCTGAGGAGATGACCCGAAGGTCACTCCGCCGCGATCAGACGGGGCGGACGTTCTCCGCCTGCGGGCCCTTGGGGCCCTGCGTGACGTCGAACTCGACCTTCTGGTTCTCGTCGAGGGACTTGTAACCCTGCGTCTGGATCGCCGAGTAGTGCACGAAGACGTCGTCGCCGCCGTCCTCCTGCGCGATGAAGCCGAAGCCCTTCTCAGCGTTGAACCACTTCACGGTGCCCAGAGTCATGGTGACTCACTACTCCTTGTGTCGGGGCGAGAGCCGTCACTTCGACGGCCCACACCAGATGCGGTGACACGTCGCTCCGACTCACGTGAGTGGTCTTCCCACGAGAAAAAAGCGCCGTTGGATCACGAACTCCGCCGGCTGTACCTGCTGGAACCTGCACCTGTTGCAAGCGAGAGCGTACCAACTCATCCCCGGAGAGCGGCATCCGTCCACAGCACCAATCGCAGGAAACCGGTGAAGTCTCTGCAACGTGCCGGTGACGGTGGCGCAACGCTCGCACACCCGCTGGCAAAATCGTCTCAGATGAGACACTATTGTCTCAGTCGACCTCACCCGTTCGAAGGATTCCCATGAACTCCCGCGACGACATCGTCACGGCGGCCCTGCGCCACCTCAACGTGCGTCCGACCGCGTCCACCGCCGACATCGCCGAGGCCGCGGGCATCAGCCGCGCCACCCTCCACCGCCACTTCGCGAGCCGCGACGACCTGCTCCGCGAGATCGGGCTCCGCTCGCTCGAGCACTGGGCCGGGGTGCAGGAGTCGACCGGCATGCTCGCCGCGACCGCGTCGGGCGACGCCGCCCGGATCCGCACGTGCGCCGAGGAGATGCTGCGGCAGCTGGTCGTCAGCGCGGACGACTACGCCTTCGCCCTGGTCGACGAGTACCTGTACGCGCTGCCCGAGATCGGGGCCCGCACCGAGGAGCTCTTCGAGCTCGAGGTCGCCTTCTGGGCGGCCGCCCTCCAGGCCGGCGTCGTGCGACCCGGCCTCACGCCACGGTGGGTCGCGCACGCGTCGTACGGCGTGCTCGTCGCCTGCCGCGAGGCGCTGCGCCACGGCGACGTCGCACGTCGCGACGTCCCCGACCTCGTCCTCTCCACCTTCCTGCACGGAGTCTCCGCATGACCACCCCGCTCTCGACCCCCCGTCCCCCGACCACCCGCGACCCCCGCCGCTGGGCCGGGCTGGCGGTGCTGTCCGCCAGCCTGCTCGTGGTCGTCATGGACATGACGATCCTCAACGTCGCCCTGCCCTCGCTGGCGGCCGACCTCCGTCCCACCTCGGTGGAGCTGCTGTGGATCGTCGACGCCTACGCGCTGGTGCTCGCCGGGCTCCTCGTGCCCGCGAGCGCCCTCGCGGACCGCTTCGGCCGCCGGCGCGCCCTCGTCACGGGCTTCACGCTGTTCGCCCTGGCCTCCCTCGGCGCGCTCGTCGCCTCGACGCCCGCGCACGTCATCGGCGTGCGGGTGCTCCTCGGCGTCGGCGGCGCCCTCATCATGCCGTCGACGCTGTCGATGATCCGGGCGCTCTTCTCCGACCCGCGCGAGCGGGCGACCGCCCTCGGCGTGTGGGGGGCCATGGCGGCACTCGGCGGTGCCCTCGGCCCCGTCGTCGGCGGCGCGCTCCTCGAGCACTTCTCGTGGCACGCGGCCTTCCTCGTCAACGTCCCGGTGATGGCCGTCGCGATCGTCGCCGCCCTGGTCCTCCTGCCCGAGAGCCGCTCCGCGCGGCCCCCGCGCATCGACCTCGCGGGCGTGGTGCTCTCCATCGCGGGCATGGCCGGGCTGGTCTTCGCCATCAAGCACCTCGCCAAGCACGGCCTCGACCTGCAGGGCGGCGTCGCGGCGGTCGTGGCCACCGCCGCCCTCGTCCTCTTCGTGCGCCGCTGCCTGCGGTCGCCCGAGCCCATGCTCGAGGTGCGGCTGTTCCGGGGGCGGGCCTTCAGCGCCGGCGTGCTGACCGCCCTCACCACGAGCATCGCGATGTCCGCGCTCCTGCTGCTCGGCGCACAGTGGCTCCAGCTCGTCGAGGGCTTCTCGCCGCTGGACGCCGGGCTCGCGCTGCTCCCCCTCGCGATCGGCGGCCTCATCGGCTCCCCGTTCGCCCCGGCCGTCGCGGCGCGCATCGGGGCGCGCACGGTGCTGGCCGGCGGCCTGGCGGTCGCGGGCGTCGGCTTCCTCGTGCTGGGGCTCGCCCCCGGCGAGCTGCACTACCCGACGCTGGCCGTCGCGCTCCTGCTCGTCGGCGTCGGCATGGCCTCGCTCGCCGTCGCCTCGGCGGTCATCATGGCGGGCGCCCCGACCGACAAGGCGGGCAGCGCCGCGGCGATCGAGGAGAGCAGCTACGAGATCGGGGCCGTGCTCGGCATCGCCGTCCTCGGCTCGATGGCCAGCGCCGTCTACCGGTACGGGCTCGGGGACGGCGCGTCGTACGGCCTCGACCCCGCGAGCAGCGACGCCGCCCGCGAGTCGCTGGCCGGCGCGCTCGAGGTCGCGGACGGCCCCGGGGCCGCCCTGCTCGCCGCGGACGCCTCGGCGGCGTTCACCGACGCGCTCGCCTGGACGGGCCTGGCGGGCGGGGTGCTGCTGCTGCTCGCGGCGTACGTCGTGCACCGGCTCACGCCGCGCGACCTCGACCTCGCGGACGCCGCGCACTGATCGAGGCGGTCACCGCGGTCACGAGGAAGGTGACCGTGGTGCCCAGCACGACGAGCAGGGGCGCGGTCCACGAACCCGTCGCGTCGTGGACCGCCCCCAGGAGCGTCGGCCCGACGGCCGCGAACGCGTAGCCGACGCTCTGCACGAGCGTCGACATCCCGGCACTCTCGCGGTCGGAGCGGGCGCGGCGAGCGACGATCGTGAAGATCGTCGCGAAGCCGCCGCCCTGGGCGATGCCGCCGAGGACGCTGCCGAGGAGGTACGCCGAGGGCTCGACCAGCAGCTGCACCGGCATCGCGATCCAGAGCAGGCCGACGATGCCCACGGCGACCGGCTCCGGCACCCGGAGGGCCAGCAGCGGGGTGCCGAGCGCACCCACGACGGCGGCGATCTGGAAGACGGCGGCCAGTCCCCCGGCGGCGCTGCCCGCTCCCGCGTCGTCGGCGAGGATCGAGGGCAGCCAGGCGGTCATCGAGTAGTAGGACGTCGCCTGCCCCGCGAAGGCCATGACCAGCAGCACCGCCACCGGGTCGCGCCACACGGGGCCGGCCGGGACCGCCGGCGCCGCGGCCGGCTCGGGCCCCGTCGACGTGCTGCCCACCACGCGCCGCGACGGGCCGATGACCCGCCACCAGACCACCGCGGCGACCGCGCAGAGCGCCGCCGGCGCCACGAGGGCCGTGCGCCACCCGGCCGCGGACGTCAGCGGACCGCTCCCGACGAGCACGAGCATGGCGCCCACGTTCATCACGGCCGTGTAGACGCCCGTGACGGTGCCGACCCGCTCCGGCGCGACGCGGCTCCGGATCAGCACCGGCACCACCACGTTGCCGATGGTGATGCCGAGCCCGATGACGACCGTGCCGAGGACCGCGAGAGCGAAGGAACCGCTCGACCGCACCACGCACCCCGCCAGCACGAGGCCGAGACAGGCGAGCACGGCGGTCTCCGCGCCGTACCGACGGACGACGGCGAGCGCGACCGGCGCGGCCAGGGCGAAGCACAGCACCGGCAGGCTCGTGAGGAGCCCGACCGCGCCGTTGCCGATGTCGAGCCCCGACCGCAGGTCGTCCGTCACGGCCGAGACGCCGACGAACGGCGCTCGCAGGTTGAGCGCCAGCAGGACGAGCGCCACGAGGAACGCCCAGGGCCATCGACCGACGGTGCGTTCCGAGCTCACCAGCACCACGGTAGGTGCCCGGTCGGGGCTGCCCGCGCGCAGGCTGGGTACCACCGTCCTTGAGAAGAGCCTAAGGACCGGGCAGGCTGTCAAGTCCCTGTTTCATCACCCGAGAGAAGGTGCGTCATGGGATACGGATTCGGAGGGTTCCTGGTCGTCGTCGGCCTGGTGCTCGCCCTCGCAGTGCGCGACAGCATCAACGAGGTCGACCTCGTCATGGTCGGCTGGATCATGACCGCGGTCGGTGTCGTCGTGCTGCTGCTGACGGCGATCACCCTCAACCGGGGCGGACGGGCGCGCTCGCGCACCACCGTCACCGACCCGAACGGCGTCCAGCAGGTCCGCGAGACCCGCACCGACATCTGATCGGTCGCCGCACCACCAGCAGGACCAGCACCATCCCCTCAGGCACGACCCCCCACCCCAGGAGGAACACCATGAACACTCGCACCATCGCCATCGCCGCGCTCGTGATCGCCGTGATCCTGCTGCTGATCTTCCTTCTCTGACCGGGGACGGTCCCGGCGCACCGCCGCCGGGTCCTGACACGCCGACGGGGCGGACGCACCAGCGTCCGCCCCGTCGTGCGTCCCGGACCGGCGGGTCCCGGACCGGGTCATACCAGCCGCGGGTCCCCCGGTACCACGTCGACGAACGTGATCGCCACGTCGGCCGGGCCGAAGGCGGGGTCGGGCCCGAGGAGGTCCCGCAGCTCCTCCAGCACGACGGCCCGGACGGCGTCGGCCAGCGGCCGCAGCTCCACCCCGTACGCCGCCACCAGGTCCAGCTCGACCCCGCGGAGCCGGTCCTCGTCCACCACGAGGCGCAACGCCGACGGGGCGTGGGTGGCGCTCGGCTGCAGCGCCCGCCGCAGGGCCGCCTTGACGACCCGGTCGGTCACCCAGGTGCGCGACCCCTCCGCGTCGTGGTCGAGCCGTCCCCGGGCGTCGTGCACGAGGATGGGCACCGCGGGGTCGAGCACGGAACGCAGCCGGCCGCGCACCGACGCGGCCACCTCGCTCCACCCCTCGGGCGCGCCCTCGGCCGCCTCCTGGCGCACGGCATCGACAGCGAGGCCGAGCGGATCATCGTCCAGGTGCTCTAGCGCCACCGCTCCATCCTCTCCGCCAGCGTGCGACGGCCGCGGTGCAGATGACCGCGCACCGCCCCGACCGTGGTGTCCAGCGCCGCCGCGATCTCGTCGTACGACATGCCCTCGATCTCCCGGAGCAACCACGCGGCGCGCTGGTGCCACGGTAGTTCGTCCAGCGCAGCCTGCAACGCCCGGAGCAGCTCGACGCGCTCGACGTGGCGCAGCGGGTTGTCCTCGGAGGGCCGCACCATGGCCGACAGCAGGTCGTCGTCGATGGGCGTCGGACGGCGGTGCCGGTGCAGGTCGGCGGCCCGGCGGTGCACCAGTCGGAACAGCCACGTGCGCAGGCTCGACCGCCCGGCGAAGGTGTCGAGGCCCTTCCACGCGGAGATCAACGCCTCCTGCGTGACCTCCTTGGCATCGGCGTCGCTGCCGCCCACCAGACGCAGGGCGTAGCGGTACATCCCGGGGCCGTGCCGGTCGACGAGCACGCCGAACGCCTCCTCGTCCCCCAGGCGCGCAGCACGGAGCAGCGCGTCGTCCGAAGCCCCGCCTCTTCGCGGGCCATGTGTGCTCACCCAGGCAGCGTGACGGGACCACCCAAAGCGGACTGCCGGTACCCGGTTCCACGCCGCGCAACCTTTGTCAATAGGGGTGACTCAGGTCACACCAATCCGGCGTGACGAACCACCGGTACGACGCGACCAACCCTTGTCCGACCTTGAACGAGAGGAACTCACCATGACCGAGAAGCAGGCCCCCAAGGCTCCCAGCACCACCGCCCTCGAGCAGCGCGGCACCGGCACCCTCGCTTCCGAGGACGGCCGCACGTCGATCGCCGACACCGTGGTCTCGAAGATCGCCGGCATCGCGACCCGCGAGATCAGCGGGGTCCACGACCTCGGCGGCGGCGCCGCCCGCGTCGTCGGCGCCCTCCGCGAGCGCATCCCCGGCTCGCGCACCAACCTGTCGCAGGGCGTCGCGGTCGAGGTGGGCGAGCGCCAGGCCGCCGTCGACATCGACATCGTCGCCGAGTACGGCGTCGCGATCGCCGACCTCGCCGCCGCGGTGCGCCGCAACGTGATCGCGTCGGTCGAGCGCATGACCGGGCTCGAGGTCACCGAGGTCAACATCACGGTGCACGACGTCTACATCGAGGGCTCGGAGGACGACGCCGAGCCCGCCGCCCCGCGCGTCGAGTGAGCGCGGCGTGAGCCACGAGCCGCTGGAGACCACGGGAGAACCCGAGGTCGACGTCGCTGACCGGGTCGCCGCCGCCGTGCTGGGGGTGCCGGGCGTCCACGCCCTCCACCCCGGCGCGTTCGGCGAGATCGCGACCTACCTCCCCGGGCGACGTGTCGCCGGGGTGCGGGTCGCGGACGAGCGGTGCGAGGTGCACGTGGTGCTGCAGTGGCCGGCGCCCCTCGCGGCCACCACCGACGCGGTGCGGGCTGCCGTCCGCGCGGTGGTCCCCGGCCCGGTCGACGTGACCGTGGGTGACGTCGTCGGGCCGGGAGCCCCCTGAACGGGCCCACGATGACCACGCCTCCGCCCCCCGACCGACCGGACCCCGACCAGCTGCGCTCGCTGCGGCGCGCGGTGGCCCTCCGCCACCACCCCGACCGGGGTGGCGACCCGGAGGTGTTCGCCCGCCTGATGGCCGAGCTCGACCCGCGGCGCTCCCCCGCCGCGGGGCTGGACGGCCCCGGTCGGGCGGAGGCCGGGCGGGCGGACCGCGCCTCGGTCCGCCCGCCCCCGGTCACCGTCGTGGAGACGGCGTGGACCCGGTCCACCGGCTCCCTGCGACGACGCGGCCGCAGCGTCGTCGCCCTCGTGCGGCAACGACTGCCGCGGTCCGTCCCCGGCTCCCGCCGCTACGGGCGGCTCTGAACCCCGACCCCCCCCGATCCACAGGAGAACCCACCATGACCACCTCGAGCCTCGGCCTCGTCGCCGGCCTGCTGCTGACCCTCGCTGTCACCACCGGCGGCTTCCTCGGCCTGCTCCTCGCCGTCGTCCTCGGCGGCGGCGGCTACCTGCTCGGCGGCCACGTCGACGGGCAGTTCGACCTCGGCGCCCTCCTGCGAGGACGTCGTGACTGACGCCGCCGCCGTCGACGCCGCAGACCGGGGCACCCTCGAGGTCCGCACCAAGGCCATCCGCACGCTCGTGGAGCAGGCGGCCCTGGAGACCCCGGGCACCGTCGCCCACCGCGCCGGCTTGGCCCGGCTCACCGGTCAGGGGCGCACCACCGTCGAGATGCACGGCCGGAGCGCCCGCGTCACCACCGACGTCGCCTGCGTCTGGCCCTGCGCCGTCACGCAGGTCGCCGTCGAGGTGCGTGACCGCATCCGGGAGCTGGCCGCGCGCTACTCCGGTGTCCACATCAGCTCGGTCGACGTGACCGTGCACGTCGTCGCCCCCGGCGACACCGACCAACCGCGAAGGAGGGTGGAATGAGCACGACCGGATCCCTGCCGACCCCCGTGAAGGCGGCGCCGCGCTCGCTGCCCGCGTCGGGCATCGTGGCCGTCCTCCTCGCGCTGGCGCTCGTGGCCCTGGCCGTCGTCGCCGGCCACGACCTCGCCGCGCGCCAGGGATGGACCACCGGCCAGGACAGCTGGCTGACCCCGGCCGTCGAGTCCCTGGACGGGCTGACGGCCAGCGTCGCCGTGCTCGTGGGTGCCGGCGTGCTCGGCCTGCTCGGCCTGGTGCTGGTCGTGCTGTCCTTCGTCCCTGCCCGCACGTCCCACGTGCGCAGCGCGGCCCGTGTCGACGGCGCCGCCCTCGACCTGTGGGTCTCCCCCGCGGCCGTGGCCGCGGTGGCCCGCAACGCCGCCGACCGCGCCCCGGGCGTGGTGGCCGCCGAGACGGTGCGCGTGTCGCGTCGCCGCATCCGGATCGCCGTCACGACCCAGCGCGACGCCGGGCCCGTCCGCGAGGCGGCGACGACCGCCGCCCGCCAGGCCGTCGGCTCGCTCTCGAACGCCCGCATCGACGTCGTCACGAAGGAGCTGCCGCGATGACCTCCCGTCTCCGCCTCCTCGACCGCACCGCCTGCCTCCTGCTGGGCCTCGCCCTCGTCGCGCCCGCCCTGCTGGCCTACGACTGGCGCTACGGCGTGGTGGGGTCCTACCCCGACACGCTCCGCACCGCTGCCGCCGTCGACGTCGTCGACAGCAGCTGGTGGCCGTGGGCCTTCGCCGCCGGCGCCCTCGTGCTCGCCCTGCTCGGCCTCGCCTGGCTGCTGGCGCACCTGCGCCGCCCGGGGCCTGGCAGCGAGCGCCTCGACGCCAGCGACCCCACCGGGCGTCTCGAGGTCGACCTCCGCTCCACCGCGTCGGCCGTCGCCGACCGGTTCGCCGAGCTGGCTCCGGTCGCCCACGTCCGCGGGACGACGGAGCAGCGCGGCCGGCACGTGCTCCTCGTGCTGCACGGGCACGTCGACCCGGCCGCCGACGCGGACGCCCTCGCCGAGGCCACCGCGACCTGCACCCGCGAGGTGGCCGCGGCCTTCCCCGACGACGACGTGCGGCTCCGCGTCGTCCTCGAGTCCCCCCGACGCCGCCGGATCCGCGGGGGCGACGACCGGGTCCGGGTCCGCTGACGGCGGACCGCACCCCCACCCTCGTCCGCGCTCCCGCGCGGCGACCAACCACCACGCACCACCTGAGAGGAGAACCACCATGGGTATCGCTGACAAGGCCAAGAACGCCGCCGAGGACCTCAAGGGCAAGGCCAAGGAGGTCGTCGGTGACGTCACCGGCAACGACGAGCTGAAGGCGGAGGGCAAGGCCGACCAGACCAAGTCGTCCGCCAAGCAGGCCGGCGAGAACGTCAAGGACGTCTTCAAGGGCTGATCTCGGCACTCCCACGACGAGCGGGTCGGGCGGCCTCGGGGCCGCCCGGCCCGCTCCGCTCTCCCCGTGCCCCGACGAGAGGACCGCACCATGAGCCGGCTGGTCTCCCGCATCGACGCCTTCCAGCGCCGCCGCCCGGCCGTCGGGCTGCCGCTCGGTGTCGTCTACAAGTTCGTCGACGACACCGGCCCGCACCTCGCGGCGCTCATCACCTACTACGGGTTCATCTCGCTCTTCCCGCTGCTCCTGCTCGGCTCGACGATCCTGGGCATCGTGCTCGACGGGAACCCCGAGCTCCAGGCCCGCATCATCGAGTCCGCGATGGCGCAGGTGCCGGGGCTGCAGCAGGACCTCGCCCGCCCGGAGGGTCTCGGCGGCGGTGTGGCCGGCGTCGTCATCGGCGTCCTGGGGGCCCTGTACGGCGCGTCCGGTGTCGGCCAGGCCGTGCAGAACGCGTCCAACACCGCCTGGAACGTGCCGCGCCACCTGCGGCCGAACCCGGTCACGTCGCGGTTCCGCAGCGCGGGTCTCGCCGCCCTCATCGGGCTCAACGTCGTGGGCACCACCGTCGTGGCCGGCCTCATCGGATCGGCTGCGTTCCTCGGCCCGCTCGGCAGCGTGCTCGTGCTGGCCGCCACCCTCGCCGTGCACGTCGCGACGTTCGCCGCCGTGTTCCGGCTCTCCGCGGCGCGCTCCCTCGACTGGCGCACCGTGCTCCCCGGGTCCGTGCTCGCCGCGCTGGCGTGGCTCGGGCTGCAGTACGTCGGCGTCGCCTACGTCGGCCGGTACGTCGCGTCGGGGTCCGTCACGAACGGCGTCTTCGCCGTGGTCCTGGGCCTCCTCGCCTTCCTCTACCTCGCGGCGGTGCTCGTCGTCGTCGCCGTCGAGCTCAACGTCGTGCTCGCGGAGCGGCTCTACCCGCGCTCCCTCCTCACGCCGTTCACCGACGACGTGGAGCTCACCGAGGCCGACGAGCAGACCTACGAGGAGATGGCCAAGGCCCAGGCCCTCAAGGGTTTCCAACGCATCGAGGTCGAGTTCGACCCGCACGACCGCGAGCGCGTGGAGGATGTCGGATGATGGAGGCGTGATGCCTCCAGACGCGCTGCGTCGTGCCGTCGCCGACGCCGCCCAGGACATGCAGGCCGGTCGCGGCCGCGCCGAGACCGTGCAGGTCGCCGCCGACGCGGTGCGCCACCTCGTCTCCGGGTGCGACATCGCCGCCATCTCGGTGCTGACCCGCGACGGCCTCGACAACGTGGTCTGCTCCCCGGAGTCGGCGGGCGCTCCCGGTCACCCCGAGCCCGGCGACGGCCAGACCGCCCGCAGCGCGGTGCAGGTCGTCGACGACCTGCAGTACGAGATCCGGCAGGGCCCGTGCCACGAGGCCATGACCGCCCTGGCGACCGTCCACAGTCCCGACATGGCGGCCGAGGCGCGGTGGGACCGGTGGGCGGCGACCGCCGTGCGCGAGCTCGGGATGCACAGCGTCGTGAGCCACCCCCTGCGCTCCGGTGGCCGGGTGCTCGGGGTGCTGAAGGTGTACGGCGCGCGCACCGCCGCCTTCACCAGCGACGACATCGAGCTGGTCGTGACGTTCGCCGCCCACGTGAGCGTCGCCATCGCGTCGGCGACGCAGGTCGAGCAGCTGGGCGACGCCCTCGACTCCCGCACGCTCATCGGGCAGGCGACCGGGTTGCTGATGGCGACCTACGACCTGCCGCCCGACGCCGCGTTCGCCGCGCTGGCGCGCTCGTCGCAGACCACCAACACCAAGCTGCGCGACCTCGCCGCCGAGGTCGTCCGCACCCGGCGGTTGCCGTCGGCCTGAGCGGCGCTCACGCCGGCTCGAGCAACCCCTGGTCGTCCACGACCCCGGTGGCCAGGGTCTTGTAGCCGGTCTCCTCGAACAGCACCGTCAGCTGGCGCTCGTCGGCGTCGACGACGACGCCCGTCCCGAAGGTGCCGTGGACGACCCGCTCGCCCCGACGCTCGTCGTCCACCACCGGCGCGTCGCCGGCGCGTCCGGAGGCGCAGTTGTCGCACTGCGCGCAGTCCTCGGCCGCCTGGCCGTAGTAGCCGAGCAGCCACGCCGAGCGGCAGCGTCCGGTGCCGGCGTACTCCAGCATCATCTCGACCCGCGACTGCTCGAGCCGCTTCCGCTCGCGGGCGACCTCGCGCACCGCCTCGGCGTCGGCGTCCGCGCCGGCGAGCTCGAGGAGGTTGAGCACCCGGGTGGCCGCGGCCGTGCCGACGTCGGCCGCCCGGGCCACCTCGCGCGGCTCCGCGGCGCCCACGCGGCGCGCGGCGGCGAGCACCGCGCGCACCGTCGAGCGGCGGGGCACCCCGGCGGCGAAGAACCGGCCGAGCGCGCGGTCCTCGGGGCGGTGCACGAGCACCACCTCCGCGGGCTCGCCGTCGCGGCCGGCCCGACCGATCTCCTGGAAGTAGTCGTCGACCGACGCCGGCGCGCCGGCGTGGACCACGCGCCGTACGTCGGGCTTGTCGATCCCCATCCCGAACGCCGAGGTCGCGACGAGCACGTCCAGCTCGTCGGCGTCGAAGCGGCGGTGCACCTCCTCGCGGGCGTCGCGCCTCATCCCGGCGTGGTACGCCGCGGAGCGACGCCCCGTGGACCCGAGCGCGGTCGCGAGCTCCTCGGCGTGGGTGCGGGTGCGGACGTAGACGAGGGTCACGCCGCCCCGGTCCTCGCGGGCGAGCTCGAGCACACGGGCGTCGAGACGGTCGCCGTCGGCCGCCTGCTCCACGACGAGGGCGAGGTTGGGCCGGGCGAGGTCGGCGGTGACGACCGTCGGGTCGGTGAGCCGGAGCCGCGTGGTGAGCGACTCGAGGACGGGAGCCGCGGCGGTCGCCGTCGTGGCCACCCGCACCGCCCGCGCCTCGGAGTCGTCGAGCCGGTCGAGGAGGGTCCCGAGCCGCAGGTAGTCGGGACGGAAGTCGTGACCCCACTCGGAGACGCAGTGCGCCTCGTCGACGGCGACGAGGCCCGGCGGGCAGGCGGCGAGCGCCTCGGCCACCGCGGGGTTGGCGAGCTGCTCGGGGGCCAGGAAGAGGAGGTCGACCTCGCAGCGGCCGACCGCGTCGAGGAGCGCGGCGCGACGGCGCTTGCCGAGGGTCGAGTCGAGGGCCTCGACCCGGGTGTCCGTGCCGTCGAGGTGCGCGACCTGGTCGCGCTGGAGGGCGATCAGCGGGGAGACCACGAGCGTCCAGCCCGGGGTGAGGCGCGCGGCGGCGAGGTAGACGAGCGACTTGCCGGAGCCGGTCGGCGCCAGCACGACGGTGTCGCGCCCCTCCACGACCGCGGTGACGGCCTCCCGCTGCCACGGCGTCGGCTCCTCCACACCGAACGCCGCAGCTGCCTCGTCGACCCTCGCCCCGGTGCGTTCGCCACTCATGCACGGAGCCTAGGAGGGGCCCCGGTAACGGACCGCCCGGGCGGGTGAGGGCGAGTGCTACGTGGACCGGCCGTGCGCCACGAGCGCAGCCAGCCGAGCAACCTCCCCCACCCTCTGCTCGGCCGTCGAGGAGACCGCGTTGAGCAGCAGGGTGGTGACACCCGCCGCAGCGAAGCGCTCCACCTTGGCGGCCACCTCCGTCTCGTCGCCGATGAGGGAGACCCCCCGCGCCAGCTCGTCGGGCACCGCGGCCGCGGCATCGTCCTTGCGACCGGCGAGGAAGAGCTCCTGGATCTCGTCGGCCTCACGCTCGTAGCCGTAGCGACCGGCGAGCTGGTGGTAGAAGTTCTTGTCCCGCGCCCCCATGCCTCCGATGTAGAGCGCCAGCTGGTCGCGCACCGCAGCCAGGTGCCGCTCGTCGTCGCCCTCCATGCTGAACGTGACCTGCAGCTGGACGTCGAGGGGTGGGAGGGAGGGGTCACGTCGGGCACGGCCCTCCGCCAGCGACGTCCCGAAGGCGCGGTCGGCGTGCTCGGGGTGGAAGAACAGGGGTTGCCACCCCTCCGCGATCTCGGCGGCCAGCGCCACGTTGGCCGGTCCGAGCGCTGCCAGGGACACGGGGATCCGGTCCCGGAGAGGTCGGTTGATGAGCTTGAGGGGCTTGCCGAGGCCCGATCCACCCTGCTCCGGGGTGAGCGGCAGGTGGTAGTGCCGGCCGTCGTGCACCAGGGGCTCACGCCGCCAGACCGTGCGACAGATCTCGACGGTCTCGCGGGTGCGGCCCAGGGGCGCGTCGTACCGGATCCCGTGGAACCCCTCGATGACCTGGGGTCCCGACGCGCCGAGGCCGAGGTTGAACCGCCCCTCCGAGACGTGGTCCAGCCCCGCCGCCGTCATGGCGACGAGGGCGGGAGTGCGGGAGTAGAGGGGCAGGATGCCCGAGGCGAGCTGCACCCGGTCGGTCCGCGCCGCGATGAAGCCGAGCTGGCTGACGGCGTCGAACGAGTAGGCCTCGCCGACGGCGACCATCTCGAGCCCTGCGGCCTCGTAGTCCTGCAGCAGCTCGACGCTCTCGCGGAAGCCGCCGCTGTAGTCCATGATCATGCCGACGCGCACGTCGGTCCTCCTCGTCGTCGTCGGCGGCGCCCTCGCGCCGCCGTGGTTGAGCCCGTGGGGAGCCCGTTCACAGGGGGGTCATCTCGGCGATGACCCAGTCGTCGCCGTCGCGCCGGGCGTTGACCCGCATCGCGGAGCTCGAGACGCGGGGAGCCTCCAGCGTCGTGCTCTCCGTCGTGAGGGTGAGCAGCACCAGCACCGCCACCTCGTCCTCCCCGGCGTTCTCGAGCGCGGCCCCGTCGACCCGGGCGGTCTGGGTGACGTCGCCCTCCGCGACGAGCGGCAGGATGACGCTGCGGGTGACGCCGTCGATCTCCTCCGCCAGCTCGTCGGTCAGCCACGGCTCCTCGGCGGCGAGGTCGGACTCGGCGGTCGCCGCGGTGTAGGAGAGCACCGCCGCGGCGCGGTCGGCGAGCAGCTCGACCGCCGCCTCCCGCTCCCGCTCCGCCCCGGCCTCCGCGGCGTTGTGCCGGTAGAGCGCGGCCGCTGCCGCGACGAGAGCGAGCACGAGCCCGCCGACGAGGACCGCCCCGCCGCGCCGGGGCAGGCCCTCGCGGAGGTGCACGAGCCGGACCCGCCAGCGAGCGGGACCGCTGGTGCCGCTCCCCGTGGTCACTGGACGAACTCCATGTTGGTCACCTTCCAGTCGTCGCCGTCGCGCCGCAGGTCCACCTGCACGCGGTGCACGCTCTCGATCGCCTCGGCGTCGGGCATCGCGATCGCTGCGGTGGCCGCCACCAGCACCGAGGCGCTGTCGGCCTGCAGGTCGCGCACGCCGACGCCGACCACCTCGCCGGTGGTGGTCACCCCGCCATCGCGGACGTTCGCGGCGAAGGTGCCGGCGAAGTCCTCGACCTGGTCGGCGAACCGGTCGTCGGAGCGGTCCCGGATGGCCTCCATCCGGGCGTCGACGTCGGCCGGGGTGAAGTTGACGAAGTCGTCGACTTGGTCGCGAGCGACGGCGGCGACGGCGGTACGCGCCTCCGCCTCCGTCGTTGCGTCTCGCCAGACGACGCCCTGCCAGACCAGGACGGCGAGGGACGCGACGACGGCCGCGGCGAGCAGGGCGACCCGCACCGATGCGCGGGTGCGCAGGGTGGTGGTGGCTCCCTGGTCCTGCAGGGTCATGCCTGGTCTCCTCTCGGTGCCGCCCCGCGGGGCGCGACGGTCGGGCGGGTCACTGCTCGGCGCCGAGGCACGCGGCGGCCACGCCCTCCCGTCGGGCGGGGTCGTCGGGGCACGGCAGGTTGCGGGCGCCTCGCACGCCACGGGGGTCGTCGGACGGTGCCTGGCAGTAGAGGTAGGCCAGCTCGCGCACGGACAGGTCGTACGGCGAGGCCCACTCCGACGGGGGCAGGAAGCCCTCGACGCACTCGGCCGGGCGGTTGACGTTGGCCAGGGTCAGGCGCACGTCGTGGGTGCCGAGGGCCGGGAGCGTGACGGACTGCACGGCACGCAGCGCGGCGGGGTACTCGGCGAGCAGCGACGCCAGGTGCTGGTCCCAGACCTCCAGCACCCCCGTCACCCGGGTCAGGGGCGGCAGCAACCCCGGCAGCAGCGCCCCGAGGTCGTCGACGAGCCCGGTCATCTGGTCGAGGGAGCCCGGCCCCTGCTGGAGCAGCACGCGGAGGTCCGCGTCGCCGGCGCGCAGCTGGCCGGTCAGGTCCGCGAGCTGCGCGGTGAGCGCCGCGATGTTCTCCGACTCGCCGGCGACCGTGGTCAGCACCGGCTCGGCGTCCGTCAGCAGCAGCTCGGTGGGCTCGAAGGCGGCGTCGGCCTGGGCGAGGAGCGACGAGCCGTCGTCGAGGATGTCCTGGAGGGCGCCCTCCCGGCCCTGGAGGGCCGCGGCGGCCTCGTCGAGCACCGTGTCGAGGTCCTCGGCGTCGACGCTGCGGGCGAGCGCGTCCACGTTGTCGAGGACCGGCCCGATTGCGACGGGGATCGTGGTGCGCTCGACGGGGATGACGTCGCCCTCCGCGAGCCGCTCGCCGTCGGGGGCGCTGTCACCGGCGCTGGCTCCGGTGGCTGCGGTGCTGGCGGTGGTGCTGGCGGTGGAGGTCGCCGGCGAGAGCGCGACGTACTGCTCCCCCACGGCCGAGCGGCTGCGCACCTCGGCACGCACACCGGCCGGGATGACGACGTCGTCCACGAGGCGGAGCGTGACGCGCACCCCGGAGTCGGTGAGCACGACGTCGCGGACCCGACCCACCGGGTCGCCGAGGTAGGTCACCTCGGCACCGTCGTAGATGCCCCCGCCGACGGGGAGGTCGACGGCGACGTCGTACCGCCCCAGCTTGAGGGTCTCGGGAAGACGCAGGAAGAAGCCGCCGAGGGCGAGCGCCGCCACGATCGTCGTCACGAGGATCGCGGCGAGCTGCCTGCGGATGAGCGGGGTGATCATCGGGTGCCTCCGAGCAACGGTCCGAGGAGGGTGTCGAGCAGACCGCCCACCGGGGCGTCGGTCACGGGTGCCCCGGACGGAGCCGGCGCGGGAGCGGCACCGGGGGTGGGGGCCGCCGGGGTGCCGAGGCCGTTGGTGAGCAGGTCGACGAGCCCCACCAGGTCGGTGATCCCGCCGAGGTCGGCGCCCACCGGCGGCAGGGCCGGGCTGGCGCCCAGGCCGTTCGAGCCCGGGAGGCCCGGAAGACCCGACGCGGCCCCGCCCGGAGGCGAGCCGCCGAGCACCCCGTCGAGCAGCGTGCCCAGCTGCGGCAGCGCCGGGAGCAGCGAGCTCCCGGGGATGCCGGGCAGGGCGAGCTCGCCGCCGGGGGTGACGAGGCCGTCCGCGAGCGCGTCGGTCGTGAGGTCCACCGTCAGGTCGAGGTTGCAGTAGTCGCCCCGGCAGGCGTTCGTGACGGTCTCCGGCGCGAACGGGAAGGTCACGGCGAACCCCAGCGCCCCGACGAGCGAGTCCCCCGCCTGCGCCAGGCTGGCGAGCGTGGGAGCGAGGTCGGACAGGTTCCCGACCAGGTCCTCCTGGGTCGCGGCCACGAGCGGGGTCGCGACGTCCTGCAGCTCGCCGAGCGCGGTCAGTGCCTCGACGACCTGCGGCCGCTCCTCGCTCAACGTGGCGAGCAGCGGTCCGATCTCCTCGAGCGCCCGGGCGATCGTCGGGCGGTTCTCCGCGAACCGCTGCGACAACGTGTCGAGGGCCGTGATCGCCTCGACGATGGTCCCCCGCTGGGCGTCGAGCTCCGCGACGAACGAGTCGACCCGTGGCAACAGGTCCGCCACCGCCAGGTCGTTGCCGTTGACCGCCTTGTTCAGCTCGGAGGTGATCGTGGCGACCTGGGCGAGGCCGCCGCCGTTGAGCACCGTCGAGGCCGACGACAGCACGCTCTCGGTCGAGGGGTACGCCGAGCCCCGCTCGAGCGGGACCCGGTCGCCGTCGGCGAGAAGCGGGACGTCGCCCGAACCACCGCCCGCTGCACCCCCCGTTCCCGGGGCCGGGGCGGCGACCAGCTCGACGTAGCTCGAGCCCAGCAGCGAGTTGATGCCCACCGCTGCCGTCGTATCGGCCCGCACCCGCACGTCCGGCTCGAGGCTCAGCGTGGCCACCGCGTGCCAGTCCTCGACCTGGAGGTCGGTGACCGTGCCGACCGCGACGTCACCCACCCGCACCTGTGCGTTGGTCGTCAGCGTCCCCACGTCGGGCAGCTCGACGGTCACGACGATCGCGTCGTCGCCGGTGCCGATCGTGCCCGGGAGCGACTGCGCCTGGATCCCGTCGAAGCGGCAGCCGGCGAGCAGCAGCAGTCCGGTCCCCACGAGGGCCGCCCCCGTGGTCCTGCGTCCTCCCATCACACGGCTCCCATCAGCAGGCGGAGGAGGTCGAGCAGCTCCTGGGTTCCGGGACTGCCCGCGACCTCGTCGAGGAGGTCGCCCACGAGCGCGCCGCACAGCTCCTCGACGTCGCCCGTGGAGTCGAGACCGGCCGCGCCGCCGATGCCGGCGCACACGAGCTGGCCGGGCGAGTTGATGTTGGCGGCGTGCAGGTCGACGGCCACCGCGTTCTGGCGCTCCTGGTAGGAGGCGATGAGGTTCGTCAGCGCGTTCGGGGCCACGTGCAGCGCCTGGGCGATGTCGGCCTCGTGGGCGGCGACGACCTCCGACAGGGCGGTCACGTCGGAGAGCGTCGTCGACAGGCGCCCGCGGTTCTCCTCGACGAACGTGCCCACCTGCTCCGCCGAGGTGCGCAGGGTGGCGAGCGCGTCCCGGAGCGCGTCGTCGTCGGCGGTCAGCACCGCGGACACGCTGTCGAGCTGGTTCGTGAAGGTCGCGATCTGCTCGTTGCTGAGCGCGAGCGCCGACACGAAGAGCTGCAGGTTCTGCACCGTGGCGACGGCGTCCGGCGCGCTGTCGTCGAGGGTCGTCACCGCGGCGCTCAGGGCCTCGATGGTGGCGCCGATGTCGGCGCCCTGGCCGTCGAGCGCACCCGCGGCGCTGCCGACCAGCTCGCCGAGCGCGCCGTCGGCGTTGGCCCCGTTCGGACCGAGGGCCACGGCGAGGTCGTTGATCTGCTCCTTGACCTCGTCCCACTCGACCGGCGTGGCCGTGCGCTCGATCGGCACCACCCCGCCACTCTCGAAGGTCGGACCGCCGTCGTACCGAGGGGCGAGCTGCACGTAGCGGCTGCTCACCAGCGACGGAGCGACGATCGCCGCGCTCGGCTCGGCGGGGAGCGTGACGTCCCCGTCGACCTGCACCGTCACCCGCACCTGCTCGGCCACCGGGGTGATGTCCTCGACGGTGCCGACGGGGACGCCGAGCACCCGCACCTCGTCGCCCTCGTAGAGTCCGTCGGAGCTCGCGAAGTAGACGACGACCTCCGTGTCGCGGCCGCCGGGCCACCAGGTCCACGCGAGTGCGGCGACCAGCGCCAGGGCGAGGACCACACCGAGCCGGCGCGCCGTCCGCGACCGGAGGCGACCCCGCACTCCCGCCTCGGCGTTCACGGCGCCTCCCCCACGGACAGGCCGGACAGGTCGAGGACCGGTGGCACGAGGTTGCCGGGGACGAGGTTCTGCAGGTACGCCGTGAAGAACGGTCCGCTCGAGACCACCTCGCCCAAGGAGGTCGCGTAGACCGCCAGACCGCGCAGGGTCGACGAGATCTCCTCCTCGTTGGCCCGCAGGATCGCCGTGACCCCGTTGAGCTGGTCGAGCGCCGGCCCGAGGGAGTCCCGGTTGTCGGCCACGAGACCGTTGAGCTGGGCCGCGGTCGCCTCGACCGCCCCCAGGAGGGTGCCCAGGTCCTCTCGTCGTTCGAGCAGCTCGGTGAAGAGCAGGTTGCCGCTCGCGATGAGCTCCGTGACGTCGTCGGTGCGGGCGGAGAGCACGGCCGAGAACGACTCCGCGTGCCCCAGCAGGCTCTGGAGCTCGGCGTCGCGCGAGCTGATGGTCGTCGAGAGGCGGGCCACGCCCTCGACGGCGGCGGCCAGCTCGGGTGAGGCCGCGTCGAGGGCGTCGGCCGTGGTACCGAGGGCGTCCGCGACGACCTCGACGTCGATCTGGCCGGTCTCCACGGTGAGGTCGGCCAGCGCCTGGCTGACGTCGTACGGCGCGCGGGTCCGCTCGAGGGGGATCGTGGCGCCCGCCTCGAGCTCACCCGGACCCCGTGGCTCGAGCTCCAGGGACTTGTCGCCCAGCACGGTGTCGACCCCGACGCTCGCGCGGGTCTCCGACCCCAGCCGCACGTCGCCGTCCGTCAGGGAGAACTCGACGAGCACCGCGGGCCCCTCGAGCCGGACGTCGGTGACGCGGCCGACCCCCAGGCCCCCCACCCGCACCGGGTCGCCCTGTCGCAGGCCCGCGGCCTCGGAGAGCTGGACCGAGAACGCGCGCCCCACGAGGCCCGTCAGCGTGCTGATGTTGAGCACGACCAGCACCGTGAGCACGAGCCAGACGGCCAGGCCTGCACCCAACGGGATCGGGTTGCGTTCGCGGAACATCTTCATCAGTTGCACCTCGCGGCATTGGAACGGACCACCGGCGTGCGGACGTCGAGGTCGGACGTGCCGACGACCACCTGCACCGAGCAGAGGAAGAAGTTGAAGAAGTTGCCATGGGAGGCCACCCGTCCGAGGGTCGCGTAGGCACCGGGCAGCGAGTTCAGGACCTCCTCGAGGGTGTCGCCGTTGGCGTTCACGACCCCCGCGGTGGCGGCGGTGCCGTCGACGGTGGCCGCCAGGGGTGGGCGCACCTCCTGCAGCAGACCGGTCAGGGTGCCGGCCAGCTCGCCCACGGACGAGACGGCGACCCCCAGCGGCTCGCGGTCGGCGGCGAGGCCGTCGAGCAGCGACCGCAGCTGGACGATCGCGTCGCTGAGCTGGCCGTCACGCTCGTCGACCGTCGCGAGCACCGCGCCGAGGTTGTCGACCAGGGAGCCGATCGCGACGTCCTGGTCGGCCAGGGTCGAGGTCAGGGAGGCGGTGCCCGCGAGGAGTGACTGGAGGGTGCCCCCGCGCCCCTGCAAGGTCGAGACGAGACCGCTGGCGAGCTGGTTCACCTGCGCGGGGTCCAGGCCCTCGAAGAGCGGGGCGAAGCCGTTGAGCAGGGTGTCGAGGTCGAGCGCGGCCGTGGTGCGGTCCAGCGGGATCGTGCTGCCACCCTCGAGAGGGGCGCCCTGCCCCGCCGGCTGGGCCAGCTCGAGGTAACGGTCGCCCAGCAGGTTCTCGTAGCGCACGAGCACGTGGGTGGCGTCCGTGACGGTCTGGCCCTCGTCGACGCTGAAACGCACCTCAATGAGCTGGCGGCCGTCGACGTCCGTGAAGCCGACCTCCTCGACCTGACCCACCCGCACGCCGGCGATGCGGACCAGGTCGCCAGCCTCGAGTCCCGACACGTCGGCCATCACGGCGTTGTACGACGCGCGCGGGCCCAGGGTGATGCGCCCCAGCGTCAGGTAGAGCAGGGCGAGCATGAGGGCGCCGACGGCACCGAAGACCACCAGCTTGAGTGCGGCACCGCGCACGCTCATCGCGCACCTCCGCGCTGGGGGGTCGGGAGCTGTGCCTCGCCGAGCACGGGGAGCCCCGCGCACCCGCCGTTCTCGGTGACGAGTGCACCGGGCAGGTCCCCGGGCGCCGCGTAGGCGGGCAGCTCGGACCGGATAGTGAGGAGGGCCCGCAGACCGGCGTCGGTGCCACCGATCGCGTCGGCCATCACCTCCCGGGTGCGGTCGAGTCCGACGAGCAGGCAGGGCAGCTCACCGGAGTAGGTGCGGAGCGTGGCGGTCGTGGGCCGCAGGCTCGCCAGCAGCCGGGTCAGCGCCTCACCGTTGACCCCGAGCACCTCCGCTCCCTGCTGGCCGAGCAGCGTGAGGCTCACGAGCAGGCGGTCGAGCGCGGCCTGCTCGGAGGTGATGGTCTCGCTGCTGGACGCGGCGTTGTCGAGGACCTGCATGAGGGACGGAGTGATGCGGGTGCCGAGGTCGGCCACCTCGACCAGGGCGTCGAGGTCGCGACGCAGCTGGGGCAGGAGCGGCTCGAGGCGGGTGAGGTACGCCTCGGCCTGCGCCGCGATGGCGGCGATGTCGTCCCCGCGGCCGTCGAGCGTGGACGCCAGCACGGTGAGGGTGCTGTTGAGGTCCGGCACGTCGATGCCGTCCAGCAGCGTGCCGAGGCTCTCGAAGACCGTGTTGACCTCGGTGGTGACGGCGGTCGCATCGAGCACGGCGCCCGCCGCGAGCGTGGTCGTGGACGGGCTGGACGGTGCCGCGAGGTCGACGAACTTGGCACCGAACACCGTCGAGGCCGAGATGCGTACGTCGACGTTGGCGGGGATCCGCGACAGTGCCGCCGGATCGACCGCCAGCACCAGCTCCGCACCGTCGGCCGTGCCCCGGACCTCGTCGACGCGGCCGACCTCGACGCCCCGCATCTTGACCTTGTTGCCGGGGCTCATGACGAGCCCGGCGCGGGCGGTGTCCACCGTGATCCGCGCGTCGTCGCTGAACGCGTGGGTGTAGAACCCCGCGGTCAGCCCGAACGCTGCGACGACCGCGACCACGAGGGCGGCAGCGGCGGCGCGCACCTTGACCGTCTCGGACATGTCAGACCTGCTCCTGGCTCTCCGCGGCCGCATCAACCGGCGAGGTGGAAGGTGTTGAAGTTGCTGTAGATCGCCATGCCGATGAGCAGGTTGACGACCATGACGCCGGACAGGGAGGCGCGCACGGAGCGGCCGACGGCCTCACCGACCCCGGCGGGACCGCCGCGCGCCGTGTAGCCGTAGTAGGTGTGCACGAGCATCACCACGACGACCATCCCGAGCACCTGCACGTAGGAGAAGACGATGTCGAGCGGGTGCAGGTAGGAGAAGAAGTAGTGCCGGAAGTTGCCGGCACCGACGTCGTAGAAGAGGACGAGGAAGACGTAGTCCGCCACGAACGCCGTCAGCGTCGCCACGATGTAGAGGGGGGTGATGACGACCATGCCCGCCGTCACCCGGGTCGTCGCCAGGTAGGGCAGCGACGGGATCGCCATCACCTCGATGGCGTCGATCTCCTCGCTGATCCGCATCGCGCCCAGCTGCGAGGTGGTGGCGGCGCCGAGCGTCACCGCGAGCGCGACGCCCGCGAGGAGCGGCGTCGAGAGGCGCGCGGTGAAGAACGCCGCGAGGAGCGGGCTCAGCGAGCCCACGCCGATGCTCGAGGACGACTCGAACCCCTGGGCGGCGGCGACCGCCCCCGCGAAGAAGGTGATGGAGGCGACGATGACGACGGACCCGCCGATGAGGGCGAGCGCGCCCGTCCCGGTGCCGAGCTCGGCGACGAGGCGCAGCACCTCGCGGGGGTAGCGGCGCAGCACCCGCGGGATGCCGGCCACGACGCGGATGTAGAACAGGCCCTGGTGGCCGACGGCGTCGACCGCCGCCAGGGGACGTCGGGCGAGGTCGCGGAGGGGATGACGGTCGCTCACGGTGTGTCCTCCGAGATCACAGGACGGCGAACTGGACGAGGCTGATGGTGAGGCTGACCGGCACCAGCACGGCGACCGTGATGACCACGGCCTGGTTGACCGCGTCACCGACACCCTTCGAGCCGCCGGCGACGTTGAGTCCCCGGTAGCAGGCGATGACGGCGGCGATGAGGCCGAAGACGAAGGCCTTCACGATGCTGAAGGCGAGCTCGGGCACGCCGGTGAAGAGGGGGATGCTGTCGAGGTAGGCCCCCGGCGTGACCCCCTGCAGGTAGACCGAGAAGAAGTAGCCGCCGACGAGGCCACCCGAGCTGATGAGCACGTTGAGCACGAGGGACACGGCGACGCAGGCCACGATGCGCGGCACGACGAGGCGCTGCACCGGGTCGATGCCCAGCACCTGCATGGCGGCGATCTCCTCGCGGATGGTGCGCGCGCCCAGGTCGGCCGTGATCGCCGTTCCCCCGGCGCCCGCCACGACCACGACCGTGACGAAGGGGCCGATCTGCTGCACGGCCGCGATGCCGGCGATGCCGCCCGACAGGTCGAGCGCCCCGAGGTCGGCCAGCAGGAGGTTGACCTGGAACATCACGAGCAGCGTGAAGCCGAGCATGACGAGCAGCGTCGGCACGAGCGAGACCCGCGCGATGAACCACGCCTGGAGCACGGCCTCCCGCCACGAGAACCGCCGCGTGCCGAGGATGACGAGCGCGTCGAGCGCCATGGCCAGCATGCGCCCGAGCTCGCGGGCCGGGGCGACGACGATCGCGGCCATGGGCACCTCCTCGACGGTGGGTTATCGGTACGGCGACACGGGGTGTCCCAGGTCACAACGCGCGAGCGGGACCGGGGTCACGGATTTTTCTAATCCAATATTGATTCAAGACGACGGCGCCCCCGCGACTGAGGGAGGTCGTGACCGGGGGCGCCGTCCGCGCGGGGCCTCAGAGGAGGCGACGGAGAAGGGCGCGCGCCTTCGCGTCGTAGGGCGGGTAGAGGATCCGCAGGTCGGGACGCATCGGCTTGACGAGCACCGACTTGCGGTGGCTGAGGGCCTGGAAGCCCCACTCGCCGTGGTAGGCACCCATGCCGCTCGCCCCGACGCCGCCGAAGGGCAGGCTCGGCACGAGGCAGTGCATCGCCACGTGGTTGATGACGGCACCGCCCGCCGGGACCGCCGCGACGACGTCCTCGGCCCAGCGGCGCGAGGCCGAGAACACGTAGAGCGCGAGGGGCTTGTCCCCGGCGTTCACCCGGGCCACCGCCTCCTCGACCGACCCGTAGGAGACGACGGGCAGCACCGGGCCGAAGATCTCCTCCCGCATGAGGGACTCGTCGGCACCGGGTTCGAGGACGATCGTGGGCTCGAGGGTCGTGCGCGCACGGTCGGCACCGCCACCCATGACGACCTCTCCGCTCGTCGCGACCAGTCCGGCGACGAGCCGGTCCAGCTGCCGCTCGTTGACGATGGGGAGGCCGTCGCGCCGCTCCGCCCCGAGCTCCTCGAAGGCCGTGCGCAGCTCGCGCACCAGGTCGTCACGCACGCTGCGGTCGACGAGCACGTAGTCGGGCGCGATGCAGGTCTGGCCCGAGTTCATGAGCTTCACCCAGGCGACGCGCCGGGCGACGACACCCAGGTCGGCGTCCGGGGCGACCACGACGGGGCTCTTGCCGCCGAGCTCCAGGGTGACCGGGGTGAGCGTCGCCGCCGCGCCGGCCATGATCTTGCGGCCGATCTCCGTCCCGCCCGTGAAGAGCGCGTGGTCGAACCCCTGGGCGAGCAGCTCCTGCGTCACGGCACCGTCGCCCTCGACGACCACGACGGCCTCGGGATCGACGTACCGCGGCAGGAGGCGGGCGAGGAGCGCCGAGGTGGCCGGCGCGAGCTCGGACGGCTTTACGACGGCACAGTTGCCCGCGGCCAGTGCGGCGACGAGGGGGCCCAGGCTGAGGTAGACCGGGTAGTTCCACGGGCCGATGACGAGCACCACGCCGAGCGGCTCGTACTGGATCCGCGCACTGCCCGGGAGCTGCACGAGCGGGAGTCCCCGTCGGCGCGGGCGCATCCACGAGCGCAGGTGACGCAGCGCGTGGGCGATCTCGCCCTGCGTCGACACGATGTCCCCGAACCAGGCGTCGAAGGCCGGGCGCCCGAGATCGGCCTCGAGCGCGGCCGCGATCTCCGTCTCCCGCTCGACGAGGAGACGCTCGAGGCCGCGCAGCTGGCGTCGGCGCCACTCGAGCGTCCGCGTGCGGCCCGAGGCGTGCACCGCACGCAGGCCGGCCAGCACCGTCTCCGGCGCGTCCCCGGACGTGCCCGCGGCGTCCACCTGCTCCTGCACCACGGCTCAGATCTCCGGCGCGGGGACGAGGCCGGTCAGCACCGAGCCGGAGACCCCGCCGTCGACGATCAGCGCGTGGCCGTTCACCCAGCGCGCGTCGTCGGAGGCGAGGAACAGCACCGCGTCGGCGATGTCCTCAGCCGTCGCGTGGCCGCCGAGCAGCTCCCGCACCCCGTCGAGGATGTCCTTGCCCATCGACTCCTCGAAGTCCGCCAGGATCGGCGTCTCCACGGGACCGGGCAGCACCGCGTTGATGCGCAGGCCCAGCTCGCGGAACGCGAGGCCCATCGTCATCACGTAGACGGTCGACGCCTCCTTCGAGAAGTTGTAGGCGTTCCCCTCCTGGGGGTTGCGGCTCCACCACGCGGCGGCGTCCTCGTAGGTGTCCGTGGCGAGGAGCTCCTTGATGGTGTCGAGCCGCTCCGGCCAGCCGAACCCCGCCGTCGACGAGACCACGACGACGCTGCCCCCTTCGTCGAGCCGGTCGAGGAACGCCTCGCTCAGGTGGCGCACCGCGAACGTGTTGACCCGCATGACGACGTCGCTCGGGGCCGTGCCGGGCACGCCGGCGACGTTGAGCAGCACGTCGTACCGGTCGTCGAGCGCAGCCAGCGCCGCGTCGATGCTGGCGCGGTCGGCGAGGTCGACGGGGACGTGGCGGTCCACGGGGAGGGTGGGCTCGTTGCGGTCCAGGGTGTGGACCACGGCACCCAGGTCGAGCAGCCGGGCGGTCACGGCGTGGCCGATGCCGGAGGCGGCACCGGTGACGACGACGCGACGGCCGCGGAAGTGGTCGGGATCGGGCATGGTGCTCCTTCGATCGGCCGGGGACGTCCGGCGGTCGGCGGGTGGATGTGCGTGGGCGCGGGGCCGGTCAGCGCACGGTGAACGGCAGGGACTTGACGGCGCGCACGAAGTTGCCGGTGAGGTACGCGGGCTCGCCGAGCCGGAGGCCGGGCGCCCGGTGGAGCAGCTGGTCGAAGATCTCGCGGAGCTGCATCTTCGCGACGAAGTTGCCCATGCAGAAGTGCGGGCCCCCGCCGCCGAAGCCGACGTGGGGGTTCGGCGACCGGGTGATGTCGAAGCGGTCCGGGTCGGTGAAGACCGACGCGTCCCGGTTGCCCGAGGAGTAGATCATCGCGACCCACTCCCCCTCCCTGATCTCCTGCCCACCCAGCACCGTGTCGCGCGTCGCTGTGCGGCGGAAGGTCATCACGGGCGACACGTAGCGCACGAACTCCTCGATGGCGGTCGCGATCCGGCCGTCGAAGTCGGCCATCAGCAGGTCCCGTTGGTCGGGGTGGTCCTGGAACGCCTTCGCCGTGAGGCTGATGGTGTTGCGGGTCGTGTCGTTGCCGGCGACGCTGAGCAGCACGAAGAAGGAGCCGATCTCCTCGTCGGTGAGGCGCTCGCCGTCGACCTCCGCCTGGACCAGCGCGGTCATGAGGTCGGCGCACGGGTGGGCTCGGCGCTCCTCCGCCAGCTCCATGCCCATCGTGAGCAGGGTGACGAGGGCGTCGCTCAGCACCTCGCCGGGCTCCCGCCCGGCCGCCACGTCCTCGTCGGCCCACGACACCATGCCGTCGGCATGGTGGGCTGCCTCGTCGCGGCGGCTCTCGTCGAGGCCCATCATCTCGTAGATGGTCCACATGGGCAGCCGCTTGGACACGACCTCGACGAAGTCGCCCTCGCCGGCCGCGAGCAGTCCGTCCACGATCGTGGCCGCCTGGGCCTTGATCTGCTCGTGGATGAGCGCGACGCGCTTGGGCGTGAACGCGGAGCTCACGAGCTTGCGGAGCGCCGGGTGACGTGGGGCGTCCATGCCGAGGAAGGAGCCTGCCGCTTGGAGGAAGTCGTCCGGCACCTCCTCGAACTGGAAGCCGCGCCCCGAGCAGTAGATCTCGGGGTGCTTGCTCACCTCGCCGATCAGCGCGTGCGACGTCACGACCCACACGCCCTCGTTCTCGGGCGGCATGAGCGCTCCCTCGAGCGGCGGGTGCCAGCTCACCGGGCGCTGCTCGCGCAGCTGTCGGAAGGTCTTCTCGCGCTCCTCCGCGGTCGCCGCCCAGAAGTCCAGGTGGGAGACGGAGAGCGGGTCGTAGGCCCGCGGGGGGCTCACCAGGATGCTCACGCCGTCGCCACCTCCCGGTAGCGCGCCTCGAGCACACGCTTGAGGAGCTTGCCGGTGGGGGTGCGGGGCACCTCGGACACGAAGTCGACGCTGCGGGGCGCCTTGAAGTGCGCGACGCGCTCCCGCACGTACGTGATCAGCTCCTCGGCGAGCGCGTCGGAGGGCTCGACGCCCTCCCGCACGGACACCACGGCCTTCACCGCCTGTCCCATCTCGGCGTCCGGGACTCCGATCACGGCGACGTCGAACACCGCAGGGTGGAGCGTCAGGACGTTCTCGACCTCCTGCGGGTAGATGTTGACGCCGCCCGAGATGATGACGAACGACTTGCGGTCCGTGAGGAAGAGGTAGCCCTCCTCGTCGACGTACCCGAGGTCGCCGACGCTCGTCCAGCTCGGGTGGAGGGGGTGCTCCGCCTCCCGCGTCTTCTGCGGGTCGTTGTGGTACTCGAAGGGACGCTGGTCCCGCTCGAAGTAGATCGAGCCGACCTCACCGGGCGCCAGCTCCGTGCCCTCGTCGTCGCAGATGTGCAGCGCGCCGACCGCGGCACGGCCCACGGATCCGGGCCGTGCGACCCACTCGGGGGACGAGATCAGGGCCATGCCGTGCTGCTCCGTGGCACCGTAGTACTCCAGCAGGATCGGGCCCCACCAGTCGATCATCGCCTGCTTCACCTCGGGCGGGCAGGGTGCGGCGGCGTGGACCACGAGCCTCAGGGACCCGGTGTCGAAGCCCGCCCGGACGTCCGCGTCCAGCTGGAGCATCCGCACGAACATGGTCGGCACGAACTGGGCGATCGTCACGCCGTGCCGTTCGATCGCCTCGAGCGCGGCCCGGGCGTCGAACTTCTCCATCATGACGACGGTGCCACCGAGCGACTGGACGGCACCGGCCCACTTCAGGGGCGCGGCGTGGTAGATCGGCGCCGGCTGGAGGTAGACGTCGGCCGGGCCGACCCCGAGCTTCTGCCCCAGGAGCCCGGTGACCGGGTCGGCGGGCTCGTCCACCTGCACTGGGAGCATCGCCGACCGCACGCCCTTCGGGCGTCCCGTCGTGCCGCTGGAGTACATCATGTCGGCGCCGCGAGGCTGGTCGGTGAGCGGCGTGCGCTCGACGCTGAGCAGCTCCTCGTAGGAGTCGAAGCCGGCGACCGCGCCGCCGAAGGCGAATGCCCGCTCGACCGCCGGCACCTTCACGCGGACCGCGGCGGCGACCTCCGCGAGGGCCGCCGAGGCGACGAGCACCCGTGCCCCCGAGTCGGCCACGATGTAGGCCACCTCGTCCGCCGTCAGGTAGCGGTTCACCGGCGTGATGTAGAGGCCCGAGCGCAGCGCGGCCCAGTAGACCTCGAAGCACTCGACGGTGTTGTCCGAGAAGAGGGCGACGACGTCGCCCTTGCGGAGGCCGAGCTCGTGGAGCGCGGCGGCGAGGTTCGCGGACCGCTGGTCCAGCTCGCCGTAGGTGAGGCTGCGGCCGCTGCCGGCCATGACGACGGCCGTGCGCTCGGGCGCGGTGCGGGCGATGGTGCCTGGGAACATGGCTCTTCCTGGGGGGGGGTCGGGCGACGCGGGATCGGGTCGGACGGAGGCTCAGACGAGCAGGTCGTCGCGGCCGTCGGCCTGCAACGTGGCGATGTAGCGGGGGTAGAGCTTCTTCCCGAGCGGGGCGAGCTTCAGCAGGCTGGCGACGTTGCCCTCGACCTTGATCCGGCTCTTCGCCATGGCGAGGGGCAGGTTGACCTTGCCCTGCCAGTAGGCGTTGCCGGTGTCGGCGGTCATCGTCATCGTGGCGGTCGACGGCGTCGAGGCGTCGCCGAGCTCGACCGTCCCGGCAGCGGTGTCGATCACGACGACGGCCGCGGGGTCCGTGTAGACGGTCTTGAGCACGATGCCCGTGCCCTGGAGCTGCGGCGCGATCTCGGGGTCGGCGAACGCCGCCTCGAAGACTCCCCCGAGGTACTGGCGGACCTCTGCCGCGTCGTTGAAGGACATCTCGACTCCTCTTCAGGTGGCTACGGAACACGGGAGACCGGGGCGCCCGAGCCGTGACGAAGCACGGTCATCGACGGTTATCGAATCTCGCGTCAAAAACATAACTCATCTCATGTGATCGGCGCCACCCTTCTCCACGGGAAAGTTCGGCGGCATCCGGTGCACACACCGCGCCCCTGGTCCGGAGCCGCTCGCGCGGCGTACGCTGCTGCTCGATTATCTAATGCAGATTCACATCAAGGAGCGACATGGACCTCGGACTCGGCGACGCACGGGTGATCGTCACGGGCGGCGCCTCCAACATCGGCCGCGGTGTCGTGCACGCCTTCGCCCGGGAGGGCGCCCGCATCGTGATCGCCGACGTGGACGCCGCCCAGGCGACCCGCGTCGCTGCCGAGGCCACCGCGCTGGGTGCCGGCGACGTCGCGACCGCTGTCGGGGACCTGACGCAGGAGGGTTCGGCGGAGACGGCGGTCGCCCGGAGCGTCGACGCCTGGGGCGGTGTCGACGTCCTGGTCAACAACGCCGGCTGGAGCGTGCCCGGCTTCGTCGCGAAGGACCGCGACCGGGCCCGTTGGCAGCGGACGGTCGAGGTCAACTTCTTCACGGCGGTCGCGATGACCCAGGCAGTCCTGGAACCCATGCGGGGCAACGGAGGGGGCTCGATCGTCTTCATGGCGAGCGAGGCCGCGTTCGGCCAGATCCGCCAGGGCATCTACGGCGCGACGAAGGCAGCCGTGGTCGCGTTCGCCCGCACGACCGCGCGCGAGCACGGCCGGCACGGGATCCGGTCCAACGTCGTCTGCCCCGGACTGGTGGTGCCGGCCGGACCCGAGGCCGTCGGGGCGAGCAGCCTGTGGGCGGTCGGCGAGGACGCGGTGTTCGACGACAAGCAGCGCGCCTACCTGCTGAAGGACACGCCGACGCAGCGGCTCACCACCGCGGACGACGTCGCGGGCGCCGTGCTCTGGTTCGCCTCCCCCGTCGCCGCGGGCCAGGTGACGGGCCAGCTCGTGAGCGTCAGCGGCGGCTACACCATGCCGTGACGGACCGCAGCGCGTCTAACACGTCGTAGAATCCGCGGCATGCCGAAGAAACCCGCCGCCACCGGTCGCACGACGACCGCCCGCGCGGCCCGCTCGGCGGGGGCCCGCACCGACGATGCGCCGACCGCCACGAAGGAGTCGAAGTCGGCCCGCACGCGTGCCCGCATCCTCGACGCGGCGGCGAACGTGCTCTCCCGACGGGGCTTCGCGGGCACGCGCCTCAGCGAGGTCGCGGAGCAGGCCGAGCTGCAGGCCCCGGCGATCTACTACTACTTCCCGTCCCGCGAGGACCTCATCGAGGAGGTCATGTGGGTCGGGATCGCCGAGATGCGGGCCCAGCTCGAGGAGCGGCTCGGCGAGCTCGACGACGGCACGCCGCCGATGGAGAAGATCATGGTCGCCGTCGAGTCGCACCTGCGCCACGCGCTCGAGATCTCCGACTACGCCACGGCCTCCATCCGCAACGCCGGGCAGCTCCCCGACGCGCTGCGCAAGCGGCAGCTCGCCGAGGAGGTGAAGTACGGCGAGGTGTGGCGCCGCCTCCTCACCGACGCGGTGCGCGAGGGTGACCTCAACCCCGAGCTCGACCTCTACGTCGCGCACATGCTCGTCATCGGGGCGCTGAGCTGGGCGGTGGAGTGGTGGTCCCCGCGCCGCGGCTCCGTGGACCTCATCGTGGCCAACGCCCAGGACTTCGTGCGCGCCGGGCTCCGGGGCCACGATGCCGCGGCGGGATCGACGGAGACGGGCGCGGCCGAGGCGGGCTGAGCCCACCGCGGCCGCGCGCACCACCCCTCCCCTCCCGGGGGGTCGGTCAGACGGCGGATCCGACGGGACTGCCCGGGCTGCTCACCCCGCGCGACCGCTCCCGGCGGCGCGCGGCGAAGTCGAGCGCCTCGTCCCACGAGCCGCCTCGCATGATCTGCACGCGGTACTTCATGACGTCGCTCTGGCCGTTCACCGTCAAGGCCCCGACCAGCCGGTCCCCCCGGCGGTAGAGCGCGATCCACCGCCCCGACGTACCGGGGTCGCCGTCGACGACGACGACCTCGTCGGCGTTCGGCGACCCCACGAACTGGATGCGCACGTCGTACCAGTCCGACCAGAAGTACGGCACGGTGCCGTACGGTCGCGCTTCTGCGGGCGCGATCGCGTTGCGCGCCGCGGCCGCACCCTGCTCGGCAGCGGCCGTCCAGTTCTCCATCCGCTGCACCTCCTGGAGCGTCGGGTTGTGCCAGCGGGCGACGTCGCCCGCGGCGTACACCCCCGGCACCCCCGTCCAGAGCCGCTCGTCGCAGACGATGCCGTCCTCCAGCCGAAGCCCCGAACCCTGGAGCCAGTCGACGGTGGGAACGACACCGATGCCGACGACGACCAGGTCGGCCGGGATGCTGCTCCCGTCCTCCAGCACGACCCGCTCGACGGAGCCGCTCCCCTCGAGGGACCGCACGCCCGTGCCGCAGCGCAGCGTCGTGCCGTTCCGCTCGTGGAGGGCGGCGATCGCGGCGCCCATCGCCGGCCCGGCCGCCCGCACGAGCGGGGTCGGGAGCGCCTCGAGCACGGTGACGTCGACGCCGCGCTTCTGCGCGCTGGACGCGACCTCGGAGCCGATGAAGCCCGCTCCGATGACGACCGTGCGCGCCCCGGCGTCGAGGGCCGACCGCACCTCGCGTGCGTCGTCGACGGTGCGCAGCGCGTGCACGCCGTCCAGCGCCGCCGCGCCCGGGAGGGTGCGGGCGTGGGCACCGGTGGCGATGACCACGGCGTCGTACGGCACCTCGTCGGTGCCGTCGACCGTGACGACGCAACCGTCGGTGTCGAGGCCCGTCGCCGGGGCACCGAGACGGAGCTCGACGCCCAGCTCCTCGAGCTGCGCGCGCTCGCGGAAGGTGGGCGCGGTGCCGTCGCCCTCCGCGTCGAGGAACGCCTTCGACAGGGGGGGCCGGTCGTAGGGCAGGTGGGGCTCCGCGCCGATCAGGGTGACGGAGCCGTCGAAGCCGGCCTTGCGGGCGGCCTCGACGGCCCGGAGCCCGGCCAGGGAGGCTCCGACGACGACGAGCCGGGAGATGTCGGTCATGGCGGGGCTCAGTCGACGAGGCGGAGCGCCTCGGTGGGGCAGCCGGCGACCGCCTCCTCGAGCTCCTGGCGCTCGGCGTCGCCCACCTCCTCCTTGAGCAGGACGAGGTCACCCTCGTCGTTGACCTCGAAGAACGCCGGAGCGAGGGACTCGCAGATGCCCAGTCCCGTGCACTTCGTGTAGTCGACGACCACTCTCATGATGGTTCCTTCCTCCAGGGGCCGCCGGTGGGACGGCCCGATCGGGTCAGTGGACCGGCTGGGCCGGCTGGACGGGGTGGGCGGCGGCGATCTTGCCGACGATGATCTCCGCGGTCTCTGCGCAGGCCGTCGTGCCGCCGTTGGCGTACTCCTTGACGCCGTCGCCGACGTTCCACAGCCCACCGAGGGGCGTGTCGTGGGGAGCGTCGAAGCCGGCGACCGCCCGCTGCGGCGGCCAGTCGTCGCGGGTGATGTTGATGCTGACCTCGCGGGCCTTATCGTCGTAGCCCGGGAACGCGTCGCGGAGGTCCTCCCGCAGCAGCTCGATCTCGGCCGCTTCGTCGAAGTCGCCGATGGCGGGCTCGGGGACCGAGGTCGCGACGTACAGGTTCCAGCCCTCGGGCGCCATCTCCGGGCAGGAGCGGGTGAAGTTCGCGACGTAGGCCATGCGGCGCGTGGTCGCGAACCCGAGCATGCCGGGGGCCGCGACGAGCTCCTCGCGGCTCGCGAAGTTGATCGCGACCATCGAGCACGGACGGTCCTTCTGCTTCACCATCTGCGTGTAGTCCTCCGGCAGGTTCTCCTCCCCCACCAGCCGGACCGTGCCCGCCGGGCCCACGTTGCTGACGACCACCGGGGCGCGGAGCTCCAGCTCCCGGCCGTCCCGCTCGAGGCGGATGCCCGTGACGGCTCCGTCGCTGGTGGTGATCGCGGTGACCGGTGTGGAGAGCCAGACCTCCCCGCCGTTGGACGTGACGTAGTCGGCGAGCTGGCGCCAGACGCCGATCGTCCCCTCCGGGTGGAAGCCGAAGCGCTTGAACGCGCTCTTGCGCGTGAAGTAGGTGAGGAAGACGCGCGCAGGCAGCTCGGCGGAGGACACCGCGAAGATCGAGGCGCACATGTTGCGGAAGATGCCGCGCACGCCCTCGTTCTTGGTGAACTTCCGCACCCACTCGTCCGTGGAGATCTCGTCCTCGGGAAGACCCGAGTCGTTGCGCGCGGCACCGAGTCCGCTGACGATCTTGGCGCCCTGCCGCGTCAGCTTGCTGAGCATGAAGCCCCAGCCGCCGCCGGTGACGTCGACGTCCTTGCCCTTGATCCGGTACAGGATCGGCGGGTCCGTCTCGCGGATGCGCCACTCGAGCCCGAGCTCCTCGAAGGTGCGCTGGGTGTGGGTGCCGACCTCGATGACGATCGCGCCGTCGTTCACCTTGAAGCCGTCGACGTCGGTGGTCGACGCGCGACCGCCCACCTTGTCGAGACGCTCGACGACCAGCGTGCGGTAGCCGAGCTTCGTGAGGCGGGCGGCGGTGAAGAGACCACCGGCGCCCGCGCCGACCACGATCGCGTCGTAGTCCGTGGATGCAGTCATGTGCCGTGCCTTCCGGGTAGCGCTGCGTCGCAGCGCGCGTGGGTCAGTAGGAGCGGGGCAGCCCGAGCGAGGTCTGGGCCACGAAGTTGAGCACCATCTCGCGGCTCACGGGCGCCGTGCGCATGAGGCGCGTGACGAACCACATCTCGGAGAGGCCGTACTCGTGGGCGAGACCGTTGCCGCCGTGGGTCTGGATCGCCTGGTCGAGGGCCTCGAGCGCGGCCTCCGAGGCGACGTACTTCGCGATGTTGGCCGCCTCGCCGCTGGCGGAACGGCCCTCGTCGAACTCGCGGGCGCTGTGCATGGTGGCGAGCCGGCCGACCTCGACCTTCATGTGGCAGTCCGCGAGGCGGTGGGCCACGCCCTGGTGCTGCCCGATCGGCACGCCCCACACCTGACGGCCGTTGGCGTAGTCCACGGCCTTGGAGATCGCGTAGCGACCCACGCCCCCGCAGATCGCGCCGACGAGGATCCGCTCGGGGTTGAGGCCCGTGAAGACCTGCCGGAGGCCGTTGCCGGCGGTGCCGACCAACGCCTCGGGCCCGACCCGCACCTCGTCGAGGAAGACGGTGAACTGCTTGTCGGGGGAGACGATCGACGTCGGGATCTCCTGGATCGACAGACCGGGGGCATCGGTCGGCACGAGGAAGATCGAGAGCCGCTTCTTCTCGGGCGTCGAGTGGTCGGCGTCGCGGCAGACGAGCAGCAGCGCCTCGGCCTGGTCGATGGCCGAGATGTAGTACTTCTGCCCGGAGATCACCCAGCCGTCGCCGTCGGCCCGGGCCGTCGTGCTGACCTCGTGGCTGTTGGAGCCCGCGTCGGGCTCGGTGATGCCGAAGGCGACCTTGCGCGAGCCGTCGGCGATCCCCGGCAACCACTCCCGCTTCATCTCCTCGCTCGCGTGCGCGGCCAGGACCGAGCCGACGATCGCCGGCGAGATGACCCAGATGAGCATCGGCATGCCGTGCGCGGCGAGCTCCTCGACGACCACGACGGCCTCGGCCATGCCGCCCCCGCCCCCGCCGTGCTCGACGGGCAGGTGCACGCCGAGCAGACCGGCGCTGCCCAGCTCGTCCCACAGCTCGTCGATGTGGCCGCCCTCGCGGCCGCGCCGCAGGAAGTAGTCGGCGCCGTAGCGGGCGGCGATCTTCGCCACGCTGTCACGGATCGCGCGGTGCTCCTCGATGTCGTTGACCAGGCCAGGCATCGTCAGGCTCCTTCGAAGGTGGGTCGCTGCTTGAGGCGGAAGGCCGCGATCGCCCCCTGGGCGTCACGGGTGGCCGCGGTGAGCCGCAGCTGGTCGATCTCCTCGCGGAGGTGGTCGGACTGGCTGCGGGTCCACGCGTCGCGGAGCAGGGCCCGCATGGAGGCGTGGGCGCGCGTCGGCCCCGCGGCGAGCCGGCGCGCGCGCTCGAGGGCGACGTCCTGCAGCCGGTCGGCCGGCACGATCTCGGACACGAGTCCCCACGCCAGGCCCTCCTCCGCGGAGATGGGGCGGTTCTCCAGCAGCACCTGCGCCGCGCGGAGGGCGCCGATGCGGCGCGGCAGGTGCCACGAGCTGCCGCCGTCGCCACTGAGGCCGAGGGCACCGAAGGCGGTCACGAAGCGGGCATCGGGGGCGGCGAGGACGACGTCCGCGGCGTAGACGAACCCCAGGCCGCCGCCGGCCGTCGATCCCTGGGCCGCCGTCACGACCGGCACGCCGTGCCGGGCGAGCCGGCTGAAGCCCTCGTGGAAGGGGGTGACCATGCGGGCGAGGAGGTCGGGCAGGTCCTCGGCCGCCACCCCGCCGAAGTAGGCGATGTCGCCGCCGACCGTCAGGTCGCTGCCCGCGCCACAGACCAGCACGGCCCGCACGGCGGGGTCGGCGACGATCCGTTCCACGACGACCAGCCACTCCTGGGCCAGCCGCAGGTCGATGGCGTTGCGGACCTCGGGGCGGTCGAGCCGCACGACGGCCACGCCGTCCGCGACCTCGAGGTCGATGGTCGCGAGCGGCGAGCCCAGCGCGTCCCGCCACGCCGCCGTGTCGGTCACCTGCTCGAGGCGCCGGATCCGGCCGCCCTCGACCTGGAGGACGTGGACGTACGCCGCCTCGACCGGCCCGCCGCGACGCGCGGAGCCGCGGTAGGTCCCCGTCACCGCGACGCGGCCACCGGACCCGACGACGATGTCGGCGGGTTCGGGCGTCACCGCGAAGTGGCGCCCGATGGTCCACCACCCGTGCTCGCGCATGGACGTGCGGTCGTGCTCGCGCCCGCCGATGCCGAGCGGCATCCCGGTCGCGAACCGGCCGGAGAAGTCCTCGGCCAGGACGACGTCCAGGGCGTCCCGGTCCCCGGCCGCTAGAGCGCCGTAAAACCGCGCCACCAGGGCCGCTACCTCGTGCTCGTCCATGACACCTCCTTTTTTGAAGATAGATTAAATGCCACCGGCAGGTCAAGGGATCCGGACGGGATCAGCAGGGTCCCGGCTCCCGCCCGACGACGGACACGAAGGAGACGCACCCGCCGGGACGCCCGCCCAGGTTGTGGGTGAGGGCGGTGCGCGGGTCGTCCAGCTGGCGCGGGCCCGCGTCGCCGCGCAGCTGGAGCCAGGCCTCGTAGAGCATCCGCAACCCGCTCGCCCCGACCGGGTGACCGAACGACTTGAGCCCTCCGTCGACGTTGACCGGGAGTCGGCCGTCGGCGTCGAAGTGCCCCTCGAGCACGTCGCGCCACGCGCGGCCGCCGTCGCTGAACCCCAGGTCCTCCATCAGCACGACCTCGGTCGGCGTGAAGCAGTCGTGCACCTCGGCGAGAGACAGCTGCCGACGGGGATCCGTGATCCCCGCCTGGGCGTAGGCGTCCCGCGCGGCGTGGCGCACCTCGGGGAAGGACGTGAAGTCGTAGTCGGGGTCCATGCCCCCACGCATCGGGCCGGCCGCCAGTGCGAGGGCCTTCACGAAGACCGGACGGTCCGTGTAGTCGTAGGCGTCCTCCGCCCGCACGACGAGGGCGGCGGCCGCACCGTCGGACACCCCCGAGCAGTCGAGCACGCCGAGGCGTCCCGCGACCTTCGGGGCGGACTCGATCTTCTCGCGGGAGACCTCCGCCCGGAACTGCGCCTTGGGGTTGCGCGCGCCGTTGACGTGGTTCTTCCACGCGACGTGGGTCATCGCCGCGCGCATGTCGCCGGGGTCGACGCCGTGGCGGGCGCAGTAGGCCGGGTCGAGCAGCGAGAAGGCGGCCGGAGCCGTCACCGACAGCTCCGACGCGGTCCCGTCGGCGGGCGGGTCGGCTCGCAGGAGCCCGGAGAAGCCCGAGTCCTTCAGCTTCTCGACGCCGACCGCCACCACCCGGTCGTAGGCACCCGAGGCCACCGCGTAGCAGGCGTTGCGGAACGACTCGGACCCGGTGGCGCAGTAGTTCTCGACACGGGTCACGGGCTTGTACTCGATGCCGAGCGGCCGGCTGAGCGTGAGACCCGACTGACCGGACCCCAGCGTGCCCAGCCACCACGCGTCGACGTCGTCGCGGAAGATCCCGGCGGAGCCGAGTGCCTCCCCCACCGCTTCGACGAGCAGGTCGTCGGTGGAGCGGTCCCACAGCTCTCCGAACCGGGTGCACCCCATGCCGACGACAGCGACCTTGTCGGCGATCCCTCGGCTCACGCGTCCTCCTCGGTCGGTGCGGCGGGCAGGACCCGCGCTTTCCAGAAGTAGTTGTGCACGCCACCGGCCGTGGACAGGCGGCGGAAGACGAGATCGACCCGGCTGCCGACCCCGACCGTGGCCGGGTCCGCGTCCGCCACCTCGAGGGTGCAGCGACCACCGCCGTCCAGGTCGACCACGACGTCGACGACCGGGGGCGAGGGCGAGTAGGCGAGGCGATCTACCGTGGAGGTCGCGACGGTGCCGCGCAGGTCGGCCGCGTCGACCGGCGCCATCGCATCGGTGGCGCCGCAGGAGCGGCACACCCGCACCGGCGGGAGGTGGACGAACCCGCAGACGGTGCAGGCCGCGCCCACGAAGCCGAACTTCCACGCCACTGCCCGCGCCGACGCCGGGGCCGCGGGGCGGTCGGGCTCGGGTCGGCGCGGCAGCTCACGCTCCAGCAGCCCCCGCCAGGCGAGGTACGTCGTGTGGCGCACCTCGGTCCCGCCCTCGGCCTGCGCGGCCACCGCGGACGGTCGCCGCCGGGCCAGCGCCGGACCGGCCCGCAGCACCACCGCGTCGCAACCGTCGGCGGCCGACACCACGAGCACCGTCTCGCCGGGCGTGGCCACGTCGAGGGCCGCGGCGACGGCGAGGAGCGGGTCGGTGGCTCCTGCGTGACCCAGCGGCGTCGGCCGAGCGCCCTCGAGCAGGGCCCTTGCCCGCTTGGTGACCGCGGCGTTGGGGCTGGTGACGACGACGTGGTCGGCTGCGGCGATGCCGGCCTGCCGCAGCGCCTCGGCCGCTGTGGCACGGACGAGCGCGGCGTACCGCTCGAAGCCGAAGCGCTCCTCCCAGACCTCGGCCGTCGGCGCCGACGGCAGCCGCCACCGGTCGAGCAGCTCCTCGGTGGTCGCCCCGAGAGCGAGGACGTCGGCGACGACCTCGTCGGCGGTCACGGTCGCTCCTGGCGGGGCGAGCAGCAGCGCCGCTCCGTAGTCGGCTCCCGTGCGCTCGTCCCCCGACCCGGGGCGACCGACCCGCACGTCGCCAGCGGCGACGAGCCCGCCGGTCGCCAGCGCGGCCCGGAGCGCGGCGAAGACGGAGCGGGGCGAGCCCACGACGTCCCCGGCGAACGCGGAGGCAGGCAACCGCAGCGCTGCGTGGAGCGCCGAGGCGTTGGTCTTGTCGAGGTAGGGCGGCGTCGCGGTCACGAGGTACGCCGCGGGCACCGCCGCCGATGCCTCCGGACCCGCGAGGGCCAGCGCCGCGCGGGCAGCGGCCACGGCCATCGTCGTGGCGTCCTCGTCGAAGGAGGCGACCACCCGCCGCCCGCGGATCCCGGCGTCGGCGCCCAGGCGCTGGACCGGGACGTGGGAGCCGTGCGCCAGCACCCGCCCCAGCGACGTGGCGCTCATCGGCCCACCCCCTCGAACAGCGCAGCGAGACCCTGGCCGCCACCGATGCACATCGTCTCGAGCCCGAGCCCGCCGCCGCGCCGCCCCAGCTCGTGCAGCATGGTCGTCAGCATCCGGACCCCGGTGGCCCCGATGGGGTGACCGAGCGAGATCCCGGAGCCGTTGACGTTGAGCCGGTCCTCCACCTCGTCGAGCGGCACCTCCCAGCCCTGGAGCACCGCGAGCGCCTGCACGGCGAACGCCTCGTTGAGCTCGATGAGGGCCAGGTCGTCGAAGGAGTGGCCGGTGCGGGCGAACAGCCTGCGCGTCGCGGGCACCGGACCGATGCCCATCGTCGCCGGCTCGCAGCCGGCGGCCGCCCACCCGAGGAACCACCCCATCGGCTCCAGGCCGAGCTCGTCGAGCACGTCCTCGGCGACCACGAGGCAGGCAGCCGCCGCGTCGTTCTGCTGGCTGGAGTTGCCGGCCGTCACGGTGCCGTCGGGCAGCAACGGCCGGAGGCGGGCCAACGTCTCGGGCGTCGTGTCGGGACGCACGCCCTCGTCGCGGTCGAGCACGACGGCATCGCCCCGGCGCTGGGGCACCTCGACGGGCACCACCTCGGCGTCGAACCGGCCCTCGTTCCACGCGGTGGCCGCGCGGGCGTGGCTGCGGGCCGCGAACGCGTCAGCTGCCTCCCGCGCGATCGCGTGCTGCTCGGCGAGGTTCTCGGCCGTCTCGACCATGCCGCTGATCGGGCCGAACCTCCACTCCGGCTGCGAGCGCTCCCGGCCTCGGTCGAGCCGGTCGTAGAGCACCTGGTTGCCCGAGCGCGAGCCCCAGCGGGCGGTCGTCGTGTAGTGCTCGATCGTGCTCATCGACTCGACGCCGCCGGCCACGACGACGTCCGCGGCGCCGGTCTGCACGGCCATCGCCGCGTCGATCACCGCCTGCAGTCCGCCGCCGCAGCGGCGGTCGACCTGGTAGCCGGGCACCGTCACGGGAAGACCCGCGTGGAGGGCGACCCACCGACCGATGCACGGCGCCTCGGAGCTCGCGTAGGACTGCGCGAGCACGACCTCGTCGATGCGCTCGGGGTCGACGCCGGAACGGTCGACCACGGCGCGCACGACGTGGGCGGCGAGGTCCTCCGCGCGGACCGGGCGGAGGGTTCCCCCGAACGCCCCGACGGGCGTGCGGAGGGGCTGGACGATCGCGACGCGTCGCATCACTGCTCCTCGTGGGTGTGACGGTGGGCTGCCAGGGCGGCAGGGGACGGTTCAGGCGTGGGCCAGCAGGCCGGCCGCCTCGGCCTCGAGACGGGCCCGGTGGGCGGGGTCGGCGATCGCCAGCATCCGCTCGACCCGCTGGCCCAGGGGAAGCCCGCGGAGGTCCGCGACGCCGTGCTCGGTGACGACCACCAGCGGCTCGCAGCGGGGGGTCGAGGTGGGGCCGCCGAGGCGGTGCACGATCCGGCTGCGCTCCCCGGCGGTGGACGGGAGCGCGACGACCGGCACGCCCCCGGGCGAGGCGTGGGCTCCCCGCAGGAAGTCGACCGCCCCGCCGACCGCGCCGACGTACCGTCCGCCCGCGGACTCCGCGTTGACCGCCCCGGTCAGGTCCACCTCGATCGCGGCGTTGACCGCCACCAGCCGGTGGCTGGCGGCCAGCACCCGGGGGTCGTGGGTGTACGTCGTGGGGCGCAGCGCCATCCCGGGGTTGCGGTCCGCCCAGGCGAAGAGGCGCCGGGTGCCGCCGAGGAGGCCGCCGACCACCGCGCCGCGGTCGAGCGACTTGCGGCGACCGGTCGCGACGCCGGCGAGCACCAGGTCGAGGGCCGCGTCGTTGACGATGCCGGAGTGGATGCCGAGGTCGCGGTGGCCGTGCAGGTGCCGGAGCACGGCCTCGGGCAGCCCGCCGATCCCGAACTGCAGGGTGGCGCCGTCGGGGACGAGCTCCGCGACCCGGCGGGCGACCGCGTCGACCTGGGCGGTCGGCGTCGCCGGTGCCATCTCCCCCGGTGGCTCCGCGGAGCGGACGGCCGCCGTCCAGTCGCCGGGGGCCACGGTGCGGGCACCGGGGGTGGCCGGCACGTGGGGGTTGATCTCGGCGATGACCACCCGCGCGTTCCCGAGCGCCGCGGAGAAGTAGTCGTCGGCCAGCCCCAGGCTGTGCCGGCCGTCGGGCCCGGCCTCCGACACCTGGACGAGCACCACGTCGGCGGCCAGTCCCCCCGTCGTCAGCAGCTGCGGCAGCGCCGAGTAGTGGACCGGCCAGATCTCCAGACGTCCCTCCGCGTGGAGCCGAGCGTTGGAGCCGGCGCCGCAGTAGGAGTGCACCGCGAGCGAGCCGTCCGGCGGCAGCGTCGTCGCGGTGAGCTCGGACGCCGCCGGGATGCCCACGAAGCAGCGCAGACCACCCACCTGCGGTGCCTGCTCGATCAGGCGCCGCACGAGGCTGCGGGGCTCGGCGCAGGCCTGGCCCCACACGACGGTGTCACCCGGGCGCAGGAGCGCCGCGAGGTCGAGGTCGGAGGCCGAGGACGCGACGGGGGTCGCGTTCACCCCCGCCACCGGTCGGACGACGGGTCGAGCAGCTGCGTCAGGTGCCCCTCGGGCAGCCACACCACCGCCTCGAGCTCCAACGCGTCGAGGTGGCGGACGCGCCCCGTGCGCAGGTCCTCGATGCGGAGGCGCACCGAGTTCCCCTCGTGGTCGAGGTCCACGGACACGCTGGCGAACTCGCTTTCCACCACCGGCCCGACACCGGGCACGACGAAGCGGCCGGTGCGCATCGAGCCTCCGGCCACGATGTCGTGCTGGGGGCCGGCGGACGGGTCGGGGATCGCGGGATCGGTCATGTCACTTCTCCTCGGGGGGTCGGGGGGCGCGGGCTCACACGAGGAACGCGAGCGTCGGGACGGGCTTGTCGTTGTCGACCAGCACGACCTTCTTGAACGCGAGGCGGATCTCGGCCGCGCCGTCGGGGCCGGGCTGCCGACGGAGCCGGTAGGTCGTGCGGCCCGCCCACAGCTCGTTGCCGCGCGGCTTCGACTCGACGGCGAGGAAGTTGGCGCCCACCTCGAGGTCCACCCCACCCGCGTGGTTGGGCCGACCGCCCAGCAGCTCGACGTTGCCCACGACACGACGCAGGTGGGACGGCGGGGCCTGGGCATAGCGCTTGCCCGTGCGCACCTGCTTCATCCGGGTCGCGATGCGGTTGCGGTTGTCGAAGATGATCGACACCTCGCTGAGGGGGTCGGTGCCGGGACCGCCCGCCGGCACCCAGTAGAGGGCGTCGTCGGTCCAGAGCGCCTCCCACGCGTCGTACTCGTTCTCGTCCGCCAGACGCGCCTCGCGGTAGAGGAAGTCCTCCACCTCGGCGCGGGTCCACCCGTCCGGGACCGGCCCGAGGGGCCCGGCACCCTCCGTGGACGGACGGGCCGTCGTCGCCGCGCTGGCGGCCAGGGGGGCTGCGGTCTCGGTCATCAGGCCTCCATCAAGGACTTGTAGTGCTTCCAGAAGCCGCGCATGCCCGTCTCGTCGGTGGCGGCGCCGATCGTGAACCCGTCCTCGTCGACCCGCTCGCGCACGAGGCCGCGGCTCACCTCCAGCCACTCGGGCTGGAGGGCCTCGACGCCGCGCTGGTTGCGCTCGTACATCTCCGTGTCGTCCGCGAGCAGCATCCCCGCGGGTCCGACGGAGCCGATCGACTGCGACACCATCCGCCGGTTCAGCTCCGGGGCGCCGTCGAGCTGGACGGCCGTCGAGTACTGCACGCACTCGCCCGTCGCCACCGGCTGGATGTTGAACACCTGGATCTCGGCGATGAAGAGGTTGGGGAACACCATGACGTGGGGCGCCCCCTCCACCAGGCGCCGGCGGGCGTCGTCGCCGTACGCCGCCTCCATGCGCGCGACGTAGTCGGGGACGCGGTCCGGGGTCGTGCCGAACCAGCGCATCGGCTCGTCGAAGCCCCGGAACTCCGGGCGCAGGTCGTTCTCCGAGTGCCCGCCCCCGAGGTTGCGGGTGACCGCGGTCGAGGCATCGCTGTAGAGGGCGCCGATGGGGCTGCCGGTGACCCCGAAGATCGAGCCGTGCACGAACTGGGGGTGGTAGCCGTCGGTCTCGTTCTCCGCGAGCAGCTTCCAGTTGGCGCGGGTCTTGTGCTGGAGCCACCCGGCCGTCAAGGACACGGAGCCCTCGGGCGAGAGCCCGACGAGGCGGTCGATCTCACCGGCCGCCGCACCGAGGTGCTCCTCGAGGCTCGGCCCGTCGGCGGCGAAGCTGCCGAACACGAACCCCTGGTACGACGCGACGCGCGGCACGCGGCCCATGCCGAGCTCGAGCTTGTTCTTCCCGCCGTACCCCTTGTTGTAGGGGTAACCCAGCAGCTCGCCGGTGTTGCGGAAGGTCCACCCGTGGTAGGGGCAGCGGAAGGAGCTGGAGTTGCCCTTCTGGTCGTCGCACACCTGGTTGCCCCGGTGCGCGCACCGGTTGAGGAGCAGGTGCACCTCGCCGTCCTTGTCGCGCGTCATGACGACGTCCTGCATCGCGAGCTTCTTGCGGACGTAGTCGTTCGGCTGGGGGACCTCGCTCTCGTGCCCGACGAACACCCACGTGGTGTGCCAGATCTTGGCCAGCTCCTCCGCGAAGATCGCGGGGTCGGTGTAGAGCGACCCGTGGACCCTGTCGGGGAGGATCAGGCGGTCGTAGCGGGTGCTGGTCCCGCTCGACGTGGTCGGCACAGCGGTCATGACGGCACTCCTTCGTGGTGCGCGAGGCTCTGGACGAGCCGGAACTTCTGGACCTTGCCGGTGGGCGTGGTCGGGAGGTCGGCGGCGTCGAGGAAGACGACGCGCTTGGGGACCTTGAACCGCGCCAGGCGCTCCTTGGCGTGGGCCAGGAGGTCGGCCTCGGTCGCCGTGGCACCCGGCACCCGCACGACCACGGCGCAGCCGATCTCGCCCCAGCGCTCGTCGACGAGGCCGATGGCGTAGACCTGGCTCACGGCCGGATGAGCCGCCAGGACGTCCTCGACCTCCTTCGGCATGACGAGCTCGCCGCCGCTCTTGTAGAGCTCCTTGCTGCGGCCGGTCAGCACGAGGTAGCCGCGCTCGTCGACCCGCCCGAGGTCGCCGGACCGCACGCGGCCGTCGGGGAGCATGGCGGCGGCGGTCTCCTCGGGCTTGCCGTGGTAGCCGATCATCATCGTCGGCCCGGCGGACACGAGCTCGCCGGTCGCTCCCGACGGGAGCGGCTCCCCCGTGAGCGGATCGACCGTGACGTAGGTGCACAGCGTGCCTGCCCCGGGCACGCCGGCCGCCCCGGCGAGCTTCGGACGCCCCACCGTCGTCGACGTCAGGACGAGCTCGTCCTCGGGGAGCGTGAGCGTCATCGCCCCGCCGCACTCGGTCATGCCGTAGCCGGTGACGATCTCGCTCACCGCGAACTCGTCCCGGACCGTCTCCCAGAGCCAGACCGGAGCCGGCGCGGACCCGCAGAGGACCGCCCCGAGCGACGACAGGTCGTAGCGACCGCGATCGGGGGCCTCCACCATCGCCACCGCCATCGTGGGCACGCAGAGGATGTCGTCGGCCCGGTGGCGCTCGATGCCCTCGAGGTAGCCCGTGGCGGAGAAGGACGTCTGCATGATCGCGGCACCACCGACGAAGGTGCAGGACAGGATGCCCTCGACGTACCCGAACATGTGGTAGCAGGGCAGCGAGAACAGGATCCGGCGGCCGTCGCCGAACGCGCGGGTCAGCGCGGACGCGTAGGCGGTGCGCAGCACCGCGTCGTGGGTGACGAGCACGCCCTTCGGCGACCCGGTCGAGCCCGACGTGTAGAGCATGTCGGCCACGTCGTGGGGCCCGTGGCCGGCCGGCTCCAGCTCGCCGGGGACGGCTCGGCCGAGCTCACGGAGACCGTCGAGCGAGAGGAGGCCGTCGGCGACGGAACCGTCGGGGGCGAGCACCACCACCCGTCGCAGGGCCTCGGGGCCCGCGGCCCCGGCGGGCCGCTCGGCGAAGGCGGGGTCCCGCCACGCCGGCACGATCTCGTCGAGCATCTGCAGGTAGTCGAGACCCGAGAACGCGTCCATCGTGACCAGCACCTCGCAGCCCGACTGGTCCAGCACGTAGGCGAGCTCGTCGCGGCGGTAGAGGTAGTTGAACGGGATGGCGACGGCGCCCAGCCGCGCGATGGCGATCTTCAGCGGCACGAACTCCGCGACGTTGGCCAGGACCATGCCCACCCGGCTGCCCCGGCGCACCCCCAGCTCACGCAGGCCGCGGGCCAGCTCCCGGGACTCGGCGACCACCTCCGCGTACGTCGCCGTGCGACGGTCGGTGACCACGAGCGGCCGGTCGGGGTACGCCGCGGCGCAGCGGTCGAACCAGGCATCCAGGGTGAGCGGCTCCCACACGGGGAAGCGCTCCGCGAGGCGTGCTCGACGCTCGACGATCGATGTCATGCGGACTCCTTAATCCATATTAGATTAAAACACCAGGTCGAGGTCGGCAAGGTGGCCGCGCTCAACCGACCAGCTCGCGGAGACCGTCGATGCCCCCCGCGCGCAGCTGGTCCGCGAGCCGGAACTTCTGCACCTTCCCGGTCGGGGTCACCGGGAGCGCCTCGGCGACGAACCAGCGCGCCGGCACCTTGTGGGGCGAGAGGTGGTCCCGCGCATGGGTCCGCAGGCTCTCCAGCAGACCCTCCCGCTCGTCCCGCAGCCGCACCACCGCGCCCACCTGCTCCCCCAGCCGCTCGTCGGGCAGGCCGAGCACCGCCGCCTCCAGGACGTCGGGATGGGTGACCAGGACGGACTCGATCTCGGCCGGGGCGATGTTCTCCCCGCCTCGGATGATGAGGTCCTTGAGCCTCCCGGTCACGGTGAGGTAGCCCCGCGCGTCCATCGAGCCCAGGTCCCCGGTGTGGACGAAGCCCTCCCCGTCGACCGCCGCCGCCGTCGCGGCCGGGTCGTGCAGGTACTCCACGAGCTGCTGGTAGCCGCGCGCACAGATCTCCCCCCGCTCGCCGGCCGGCACCACCGCGCCGGTCACGGGGTCCACGACCTTGACCTCCACCTGGGGCAGCGGGTGGCCCACCGTCGTCAGCTGGTCCTGCCGGTCGTCGTCGGGCCGCGTGGCGCTCAGCACCGGCGCCAGCTCGGTCTGGCCGAAGATGTTGAGGACCGAGGCCCCGAAGACCCGCTCCGCCGCCTCGATCATGCTCGCCGGGAGGTTGGAGGCTCCGCCCATCACGAGGGGCAGGCGAGGAGCGGGCTCGGTGGCGGCGCGCTGTGCCTCCAGGAGCGCACCGAGGATGGCGGGGACGAACAGCAGCACGTCCGGCTCGTCCGCGCGGAGGTGGACGAGGACGACCGAGGGCACGAACTGCTCGATGATGCGCACGACACCCCCGGACCACAGGGGACCGAGAACGCTGACGACGCACCCCGCGGTGTGGAACATGGGCAGCGGGCTCACGACCTTCGCCTGCGCCGGCGCACCGACGTGCTCCATCGTGAGCCGGGCGACGTTGACGAGGGACCGGTGCCGCAGCAGCACGCCCTTGGGGTTCCCCGTGGTGCCGGAGGTGTACTGCAGCATCACGGGCAGGTCGGGGTCGGTGGGGCTCGCGGCGAGCAGCGCCTCGTCCGCCTCGTCCGCCCGCCAGCGGTCCCGCTCGCGGAGACTCACGACGGTGAGCCCGGGGAAGAGCTCCGCCATCCGACCGGCGACGGCCGCCATGTCGTAGTCACGGCTCCTGTCGGCGTGGAGGAGCACCGCGCTGCCCGAGTGCCGCAGCGCGTACTCGAGCTCGCGGTCGCGCAGCACCGGGTTGAGCGCCACGAGACGCACGCCGGCGATCGCTGCGCCGTACTGGACCACGGGCCACTCCACGACGCTCGGCGCCCACAGTGCGACGTGGTCGCCCGGCCGGGCGAGCCGGAGCAGCGCGGTGGCGACCCGACGGGCCTCCGCGTGCAGCTCCGCGTAGGTCAGACGCACCTCGCGGCCGTCGCCGTGGCGGGCGCCGACGAGCGCGGGGCGGTCGGGCAGCTCCGCCGCCCGGAGGGCGAGGAGCCCGCCGACCGTCAGGTCGACGAGGTCCACGCTGCGGTCGGCGGGCAGGTAGGAGACGCCGTCGGCGACGGTGGGCGGCGAGGTGACGGCCTCGGCGGCGGTGGGGACCATCGGGACCTCCGGGATACGGGGGGTGGGAGCGGACGGGACGGGAAGCCGGGACGGGGAGCGGGGACGGGGACGGGGACGGCGACGGGGGGGCCACCGTCAGCGTCGGGCGGCGCCGAAGCGAGGGCGACGCTTCTCGCGGAAGGCGGCGACGCCCTCGGCGAAGTCGTCGGTGTCCCACAGGCGCGCCTGGTGCTCGACCTCGAGGTCGAGCACCCTGGCCGGGTCGCGGGGGCGGGCGAACATGGCCTTGATGACACCGAGGGCCTCCGGGGGACCCTGCGCGAGGCGGTCGGCGTCGGCGATCGCGGACGCCACGGCCTCACCGGGGTCGACGACCCGGTCGACGAGCCCCGCCGCGTGGGCCTCGGCGCCGTCGAGCGGCGTCGGCAGCAGCAGCATCTGGCGGGCGCGGGCGACACCGACGCGTGCCGGCAACGAGGCGAAGATCCCCATGTCGCCGGCGAGCCCGACGCTCGTGAACGTCGTCGCGAACCGCGCGTCCCGCGCTGCGACGACGCGGTCGCACGCGGCGGCGAGGGCGGTTCCCGCGCCGTACGCCGGCCCCTCGACCGCGGCGAGCACCGGCTTGGGCGTGGACCAGATCGCCCGCACCACCCGTTGCGCAGCCTGGGCCCTCGGCACCGTGGCGTCGCGGGAGGCGCGCTGCATCGTCGAGATGTCGCCGCCCGAGCAGAACACGCCGTCGGCGCCGGCGATGACGACGACGCGCACCGACGCGGTCGCGTCGGCGAGCTCGAGCTGCTCCGCCAGGGCCACCCGGAGCGGCAGGTCGATGGCGTTCCGGGTGGCCGGGCGGTGGAGCAGCAGCAGTCGCACGTCGCCGCTCTCGCCCACGTCGGAGACGAGGACCGGCGCGGCGGAGGTCGTCGCGCTCATGCGCCCGTGAACCTCGGGGCGCGGCGCTCGATGACGGCGGCCAGCCCCTCCCGGGCGTCCGCCGTGCCCGACAGCTCGGACACGACCCGTGCCTCTTCGGACAGTCGTTCCTCGACACCGGAGCCGAGACCGCCCCAGACCAGCCGCTTCGTGGCCGACAGTGCCAGGGGCGGCTGGGCGGCGAGCTCCCGCGCCAGGGCGCGGGTCGCGTCGTGGAGCTCACGAGCCGGTACGACGCGGTTGACGATGCCCAGGCCGCGGGCGTCCTCCGCGGAGAGCGTCGGGTTCGTCAGCAGGATCTCGAGTGCCTTGCGGACGCCCACGATGCGGCCGAGCGTCACCGTCGTGCCGGCATCGGGGGCCATGCCGACCCGGACGGCACCCGAGAAGAAGCGGGCGTCGTCGGCGGCCACGACCAGGTCGGCCGCGCAGACCAGGCCGAAGCCCGCCCCGCCGGCGGCGAAGCCCTGCACGGCGGCGACGACCGGCGCCTTCAGCTGGATGAGCGCCGACGTCGCGATCTGCAGCCACGCCGTCGCGCTCCGCAGGTACTCCGGCAGCGCGACACCCTTGGCGGCGAAGGTCTTGACGTCCCCGCCCGCACAGAAGTTGCGGCCGGCGCCGGCGAGCACGACCACGCGCACGCCGGGCTCGGCGTGGCAGCGCAACGCGGCGGCGTGCAGCGCCTGGAGCAGCTCGACGTCGACGCTGTTGGACGCCTCGGGCCGGTTGAGCCAGATCGTGGCGATCCCGTCCTCGACCTCGAGGAGCACCGGCCCCTCCCCCACCAGCGTGCGCGTGCTCATCGGGCCTCCTCGGTCCGGCTGTCGGTGCCGCTGCGGGTGTCGGTGCGGATGTCGGTGCGGATGTCGGTGCGGATGTCGGTGCGGGCGTCGGTGCGGGCGTCGGTGAACGCCTCCACGCCCGCCCCGCCGGCGTCCCCGGCGATGTGCTCGAGGACCACCGCGAGCTCGAGCTCGAGGGCGTCGTCGAGCCCGAGGGCGGCCCCCTCGTGCACGAGCGCCTTGATCTTGCGGACCGCGTCGGGGCGCCGGGCCGCCAGCCGTGCCAGCACGTCCTCCACCCCGGCCTCGAACTCCTCCGGCGCGAACGACCGGAACGCGAGGCCCCACGCGACGGCCGTGGGACCGTCGATGCGGGCGCCCGTGAGCAGGTGGCCCAGGGCCCGCCGGCGCCCGACGAGGCGCGGGAGCCGCTGGGAGCCACCACCGCCCGGCACCTGTCCGAAGTTGACGTGGTTGTCGCACAGGCGTGCGTCGTCGCGGACGAGCGCGATGTCGGCTGCCTGCAGCAGCTCGAAGCCCCCCGCCATGGCGACGCCCTCGACGACGGCCACGACCGGCACGGGGAGGCCGGCGATGACCCGACAGGCCGCGCCGAAGTTGCGGAAGAGCGGTTCGAGCGCGGCGGTGCCGCCGGGCCGGAGGCGCTGGACCTCGCCGAAGTCGCCGCCGGCCGAGAAGTTCCCACCCGCTCCCCGCACCACGACGACCCGCACGTCGGACCGGTTGCCGACCTCCAGCAGTGCCTCGTGGAGCTGACGTCCGAGCTCGACCGTCACGGCGTTCATCGCGTCCGGCCGGTTGAGGGTGACCCGGCCGATCCCGTCGGCCACCGTGACGAGGACCTGCGGCTCGTCCGCCGCCTGCTCGACGCCGGTCACATCCCTCGCCCCCCGGCCACCTCGAGCACGGTGCCCGTCATGTAGCTCGCCAGGTCGGAGGCCAGGAACAGCACGGCCCCGGCCACCTCCTCGGGTTCACCGGCCCGGCGCATGGGGATGGTCGCCTCCGTCGCCGCGAACGCCTCGGCCGCCATGGCGGCCGTCATCGGCGTGCGGATCAGCCCGGGCTGGACGGCGTTGACCCGCACCCCGCGGTGCGCCAGCTCCTTCGCCGCCGCCTTGGTGAGCCCGACGACGCCGGCCTTCGCCGCGCTGTAGTTCGTCTGGCCGGGGTTGCCGATCTTCCCCGACATCGAGGAGATGTTGACGATGCTGCCGCCCCCGCTCTCCCGCATGCGCGCGCTGGCGGCCCGCACCCCCAGCCAGGCACCCTTGAGGTGCACGGCCACCACGGCGTCGAAGTCGGCGACCGCCATCTTCCGCAGCGATGCATCGCGCGTGATCCCGGCGTTGTTGACCCAGATGTCGAGCCCGCCGAGCTCCTGCTGTGCCGTCGCCGCCAGGGCGTCCACCGACGCCTCGTCGGTCACGTCGCAGGCGACGCCCCGGACAGGACGGTCGACCTCGCCGGCGAGCGTGGCGGCAGCAGCCGCGGCCCGGTCGCCGTCGAGGTCGGCCAGCGCCACGGCTGCGCCGTGACGCGCCAGCAGGGTCGCGATCTCGAGGCCGATGCCCTGCGCGGCGCCCGTGACCACCGCGTGCCGGCCGGCGAGGAGGGGGGTCACGCGACGTACCGCACGATGGACTGCACGACCGCCGCCGGCTTGGCGGCGCCCTCGAGCTCGATGGTCGTCTCGAAGAGGGCCTGGACGGCGCCCTCGAGGCGCTCGACGCGGGCCACCCGGCTGGTGGCACGGATCCGGCTACCGGCCGGGACCGGCGTGAGGAACCGGACCTTGTCGAGGCCGTAGTTGACGGCCATGGTCACGTCGTCGACGCGGTAGAGGCCGTTGATGAGCGTCGGGAGCAGCGCGAGCGTGAGCAGGCCGTGGGCGATGGTGCCGCCGAACGGACCGGTGGCGGCGCGCGCGGGGTCGACGTGGATCCACTGGTGGTCGCCCGTCGCGTCCGCGAAGGTGTCGATGCGCGCCTGGTCGACGACGACCCAGTCGGACGTCCCCAGGTCGTCGCCCTCGGCGCCGGCGAACTCGCCGAGCCCTCGATAGATCTTCACCGTCTGCTCCCTCTCGCGGTTGGTGCGTAATTTTTGAATCTAAGTTAGAGTCATTTGTGATCCAGGTCAACCGATCCGCCGACGAGGAGGCGAGCCCGTGCCGCGCACCGACCGCCGTCGTCCCCGGACCGCTCCCGCCGACGGCCCCGGAACCCGCGACCGCTTGCTCGACACCACCGCACACGTGCTGAGCACCCGCGGCTTCGCCTGCACGAGCCTCACCGAGGTGGCACGCATCGCCGGTCTCCGGCCACCGGCCGTCTACCACTACTTCGCGTCGAAGGACGACCTCGTCGCGGCGGCTCTCAGCGCCGGCCAGCAGCTGGTGCGGCAGCGGGTCGCCGCGGCCGCGGCGGCCGCCGGGCCCGACGTCCGCCGCGCCGTCGACGCCATGGTCGAGGCCCACCTGCGCGTCGAGCTCGACTCGTCGGCGTACGCGACCGCCGTGACCCGCAACGCCCGCCACGTGCCCCCGGCCATCGCCGTCCAGCTCGGGGCGGACAGTGCAGCCTTCCACGACGTGTGGCGCGAGGTGCTGCAGCGGGCGGCCAGCGAGGGCCACCTCCGCCTGGGGCTCGACGCGCGCGTCGCCCGGATGCTCGTCGTCGGCGCGCTCAACTGGGCCGCCGAGTGGTACACCCCGCGCATCTCCGTCGACAGCGTCGTCGCCACCGCGCAGCAGCTCGTGCGCGCAGGGCTCTTCCAGCCACCGCACCCCAGCGGCCACCCGTGACCTACCCCCACCGCCATCACCATCCCCAACCCGAGCTCGAGGAGAAGACATGACCGAGGCCTACATCGTCGATGCCGTCAGGACGCCCGTGGGGCGTCGTGGCGGCGGCCTGAAGGACGTCCACCCGGCCGACATGGCCGCCCACGTGCTGCGCACGCTGTCCGAGCGGAGCGGTGTGGACGCTGCTCTCGTCGACGACGTCGTCCTGGGCTGCCTCGACAACATCGGCTCCCAGGCGGGCGACATCGCCCGCACCGCCGCGCTGGCGGCCGGTCTGCCCGAGTCGGTGCCCGGCGTGACCATCGACCGCCAGTGCGGCTCCGCGCAGCAGGCCGTCCACTTCGCCGCCATGGGTGTCATGAGCGGCACGCAGGACCTCGTGCTGGCCGGCGGCGTGCAGAAGATGAGCCAGTTCCCCATCCTGTCGGCCTTCGGCGCCGGCGAGCCCTACGGGTCGACGGACCCGTGGACCGGCTCCGGGGGTTGGGAGGCCCGCTACGGCACGCAGGAGATCTCCCAGTTCCGCGGCGCCGAGATGATGGCCGCCCACTGGAAGCTGACCCGCGAGGACTGCGAGGCCTGGGCGTACCAGAGCCACCAGCGGGCGATCGCCGCGATCGATGCGGGGCACTTCGAGCGCGAGATCGCGCCGTACGCCGGCGTGGCCGTCGACGAGGGCCCGCGCCGGGACACCAGCCTCGAGAAGATGGCGACGCTGCAGACCCTCGTGCCCGACGGGGTGCTCACCGCCGCGGTGGCCAGCCAGATCTCGGACGGCGCCGCCGCCCTGCTCGTCGCCTCCGAGCGCGCCGTGGCCGAGCACGGCCTCACCCCGCGCGCCCGCATCCACCACATGTCGGTGCGCGGCGACGACCCCGTGATGATGCTGTCGGCGCCGATCGCCGCGACCCAGCACGCGCTGCGCAAGGCCGGGCTCACCATCGACGACATCGACGTCGTCGAGATCAACGAGGCCTTCGCCCCGGTCGTGCTCGCGTGGAACCAGGAGCTCAACGCCGACCCCGCGCGCGTGAACCCCAACGGCGGCGCCATCGCCCTCGGGCACCCCATCGGCTGCACGGGGGCGCGCCTGATGACCTCGCTGCTGCACGAGCTCGAGCGCACCGGAGGGCGCTACGGCCTGCAGACCATGTGCGAGGGCGGCGGCCAGGCCAACGTCACGATCATCGAGCGGATCTGAGCCGATGGAACGCCACCTCTATGACGCCGACCACGAGGCCTACCGCAGCACCGTGCGGGAGTTCCTCGCCCGCGAGGTCGTGCCGCACAAGGACCGGTGGGACGACGAGGGCTGGATCCCCCGGGAGGTCTACGCGAAGGCCGCCCAGGCCGGTCTCTACGGCATCCAGATCCCCGAGGAGCACGGCGGGGCGGGTGTGACGGACTACCGCTACCGCATGGTCGTCTGCGAGGAGGTCGCCCGCGTCAACGCCCTCTCGTTCGGGCTCACCGTCGCCCTCCAGGACGACCTGTTCCTCGCCTACGCCCTGGCGCGCACCGACGACGAGCAGAAGAAGCGGTGGCTCCCGGGCGTCGCGTCCGGCGAGTTCATCGGCGCGTTGGCCATGACGGAACCCGGCACGGGCAGCGACCTGCAGGGCATCCGCACGAGCGCGGTGCGCGACGGCGACCACTACGTCGTGAACGGGCAGAAGACGTTCATCTCCAGCGGCATCATGGCCGACCTGGTGGTGCTGGCGGTGCGCACCGACCCCGACGCCGGGTCGCGGGGCTTCAGCCTGCTCATGGTCGAGGCCGGCACCCCGGGATTCGAGCGCGGTCGCAAGCTGGACAAGATCGGCCTCCCGTCGCAGGACACCGCCGAGCTGTTCTTCAGCGACGCGCGCGTGCCGGTCGCCAACCTCCTGGGAGAGGAGGGCAAGGGACTGCAGTACCTGATGAGCCACCTGCCCCGCGAGCGGCTCGGGGTCGCCGCCAAGGCCATCGCGACCTCCCGGGCCATCCTCGACCTGACGATCGACTACTGCCAGGACCGGACGGCCTTCGACCGACGCCTCGTCGACTTCCAGGCGACCCGCTTCGAGCTCGCCGAGCTCGAGACGGAGGTCGACATCGCGACGGCCTACGTCGACCAGTCGGTGCTGGCCTACAACGCGGGCGAGCTGACTCCCGTCGAGGCGGCGAAGGGCAAGTGGTACGTCAGCGAGCTGCAGAAGCGGGTCGTCGACCGGTGCCTGCAGCTGCACGGCGGCTACGGGTTCATGCGGGAGTACGCCGTCGGCAAGGCCTACGTCGACACCCGCATCCAGACGATCTACGGCGGCACGACGGAGATCATGAAGGAGATCATCGGCCGCGACATCGCGAGCCGCTGAGCCCGCGGCGTCCGGCGCGGACGTCGTTGACGCCTCTCACCCGGGTCCCTAGCCTGTGACGGCCGTCACGAGCGCTGGGCCCGGGTCGAGGGCCCGCGGCGCCGACCGACAGCCACGATCCCCTCGAGGAGGCCCCGTGACCCGCACCGCCCCCCGACCCCGGCTCCAGGTCGCCGGGAACCACGCGGCCACGCCGCTCCCGCCAGGACGGCCCATCTCGCCCTCGACCCGCCGCTCCCTCCTGATGGCCGGTGTCGAGGACCTCCTGGAGACGACGGTCGTGGAGCGGCTCAGCCCCGGCCAGGTCGCCCGGCACGTCGGTCTCGCGGAGGCGGACTTCACCCGCGCCTTCTCCTCGGTCGAGGAGGTCGTCGGCCTCCTGCTGACCGCTCGCTACGAGCAGCAGGTCGCCGGCGCCGACGAGGTGCTCAGTCGCAACGGCGACCCTCGCGGCGCCATGTCGGCGGCGCTCGCGACGGCGTTCCACATGTGGCGCGAGCACCGCGCCCTGTTCCTCGCCGTGCTCGACAACCGCTGCACACCGACGATCGCCGCCGCGTGGGAGCACTGGCTGAACGGGTGCTCGGCCTACCTCGCCGACTACATCCGGTCGGTGCGTGGGGCCGGCGAAGCCCTCGACGGGCCCGCGCTGCCGACGGCGGACGACCTGGCCGAGTCACTGGTGGACCTCGGCGCCTCCGCCCTCGAGCACCACCTCCGCCGGGGCGGGGACGAGGAGGACGCCGTGCGGGTGCACACGACGATGACCCACATCTGGGCGGCGAGCATCTTCGGCACGGAGGCGTCGGCCGACGACGCCTGAGGCGGCGGCCGGGAGGGGCAGCCGGTGACCGCCCCTCCCCCCGCGCTCACCCCACCGGGTTGCTGGCCTCCACGACCTCGCCGAGGCCGGCGATCTCCGCCCACCGGTCGGCCACCTCGTCGACCGAGGGAGGAGCGGCGAACGTGACGCCCTCGTTCTGGAAGAGCGCGACCCGGTAGGTAGCGCCACCACCGACCACGAAGGTCGCCCCGGTCTCCTGGCACTCCTCGGAGAGCAGGTGGACGACCACGGGCGCGACGTAGGCGGGCGACAGTCGCTCGAGGAGCTCCGGGGGCGCCACGTCCTCGGTCATCCGGGTGCGCGCCATCGGGGCGATCGAGTTGACCCGGATGCCCTTGCGCGCACCCTCGATCCCGAGCGTCGCGGCGAGGCCGATCATCCCGGCCTTGGCGGCGCCGTAGTTGGCCTGCCCGAAGTTGCCGAAGAGGCCGCTCGTCGATGCCGCCATCACGACGCGACCGAAGCCGGCCTCGACGAAGTGCGGCCACGCCGCACGGGTGAGGTTGAAAGCGCCACCCAGGTGCACCTGCTGCACCGCGGTCCACTCGTCCACGCCCATCTTGGCGAACGACGCGTCCCGCAGGATCCCGGCGTTGTTGACGACGCCGTGCACCGCGCCGAAGGCCTCGACCGCGGTCGCCACGATCGCCGCCGCACCCTCCGGGGTCGCCACCGAGTCGTAGCTCGCGACGGCCTCGCCGCCCGCTGCCACGACCTCCGCCACGACCTCGTCGGCCATGGCGGACCCCGAGCCCGAGCCGTCGCGGGCCCCGCCCAGGTCGTTCACCACCACGCGTGCGCCGGCGCCGGCCAGGGCCAGCGCGTAGGAACGCCCCAGCCCACCTCCCGCTCCGCTGACGACCACGACCCGTCCGTCCACTCCTGGCATGCCACTTCCTTCGCTACTGGGGATCGCGCGGTCGGCGCAGGGCCCGGGGCTCGCCCCCGGGTCACCCGCGGTCGAGCCGCAGCTCGCCGCCGCTGGTCGGCGGCGAGACGTGGAGGGCGCTGAAGCGCCAGTCGAGGACCGGCCGCGGCTCCGGCTCGGCGTGGGCACGCACCCGGACCCGGAGGTCGAGCACCGCGCCTCCCGTGCGCGAGGGGCGGATCCGCTCGACCAGGACCTCGCTGTCGAGGACGTCCTCCTCGTGGACCGGCCCTACGTGGTCGCAACCCGCCCACCCGAGCACCGTCACGAGGCCGGGGAGGGCGCGTGCCGCTTGAGCCGACGCCAGGGCGATGGTGTGTCCGCCGTAGACGAGTCGCCGCCCGCCCGCGGCCCGCTCGTCGTGGTGCACGCGGGCGACGTTGAGGGTGAGCCGGGCGAGCTCGGGGGCCCCGGTCACGACGTCCCCACCGAGGGGTACGACGACGTCCCCGGCCCGCACCACGGCACCGTCGCCCCGCGGGGGACGCGTGCGGGCCCAGGCTCCCAGGTCCCACCCGGCGACCGACGCCTCCAGGTCGTCCTCCCCGAGGGGCTCCGCCCCGACCGCGTCGAGGTCGTCGGCGCGGCCCGTGGCCGCTGTGCCTCGCAGCGGGAGCATCGCGCAGCGGTAGAAGTCGAGGACAGCGCGGCCCTCCTGGTCGCGGGTCGTCATCCGCAGCGCGGCGAGCCCCGTGGGCGGACGGCCCGCGCGCCGGGTGTTCTCGCGCAGGGCGACGACGCGCGTCACCGTGCGCAGCGTGTCGCCGATGGCCGGCTGGCGCAGCAGCGCGAGCCGCCGGTAGAAGAGGTTGGCCCGCACGTGGTGCGTGGCGACCGTGGACTGGCCGATCGCCACGTTCCACACGAGCGCCGGGTGTGCCACCGGTGCGCCGGCCACCCGGGTGGCGAGGTCGTCGTCGAGCGGGAGCACCAACCGGTCGCCCACCAGCGCCTGGTGGGTCGCCGCGCGTCCCGCGGTCAGCGTGCAACCGGGAGCCGACGTGAACTCCTGGCCCACCTCGAGCTCGTCGAACCAGGGCCCCTCGACGACGTGGCGCGCCGTCATCGGACGTCCTCGCCGGCCCGCCGGAGCACGCGCCGCGCATCGACCGCCATCGCTGCGTCGAGGAGCCGGCCGTCGAGCTGCACGGCTCCGCTCCCCTCGTCGGCTGCGGCCGCGAGGGTGTCGAGCACCCGCCGGGCGTGCTGCACGGCTGCGGCGGACGGCGCGAGGGCCGTCCGTGCCGTCCCCACCTGACGGGGGTGGATCACCCACTTCGCGTCGAACCCGCGGGCCGCCGCGCCCCGCGCCGCCTCGCCGAACGCGGCGTCGTCCGCCACCGAGAGCCACGGGCCGTCGACGGCGTCGAGGCCCGCGGCCCGCGCGGCCCACAGCACCCGCTCCGCCGCCACCGTCCACCCGCCCGCGGACCAGCCCTCGCCGCGACCGAGCGAGCCGGCCAGGTCGGCGTAGCCGATGACGACGGCGACCACGCGCCGTACGTCCGCCACGATCTCGTCCACGCGGTGGAGGCCGGCGGCGGTCTCGACCAGCGCCTGGACACCGAGCGGAGGGGCTCCGCCACCGCGCTCGGCCTCGAGCGCGTCGAGCACCCGCTCCACCGCCGCGAGGTCCGCGCGGGACTCGGTCTTGGGCAGCACGACCGTGAGCGGTGCGGCGCCGGGCCGGGTGCGGTGACAGCGGTCCGCCAGGGCCACCGCAGCCTCGAGGTCACGCACGAACCAGGGTGTGTCGATGCCGTTGACCCGGACGGCGATCCGCACCGCCGGCCCGCCTGCCAGGTCGATGTCCCCCAGCGCGGCCCGCGCGGCCACCTTGTCGTCGACGGCCACGGCGTCCTCGAGGTCGACCACGACCTCGTCCGCACCGGCCGCGAGGGCCTTCTCCACGACGCGCGGCCGGACGGCCGGCACGCAGAGCGCCACCCGGCGGGGCGGGGTGAGGACCGGGGACGAGACAGGGACCATGAATCTAATCTACGTTAAACTAGAACGGTCGATCAACGGGTTGAGGAGGAAACGGTGACGAAGCTGTCGGACGAGGAGCGCGAGGTCGTGGCCATGGTCCGCGACTGGGTCGAGAAGGAGGTGCGCCCGGTCGCCCGCGACCTGGAGCACGCGAACGAGTACCCCGAGAGGCTCATCGACCAGATGAAGGAGCTCGGCATCTTCGGGCTCGCCATCCCCGAGCCGTGGGGCGAGGCCCCCGTGTCCGCCGCCTGCTACGTCGGGGTCACCACGGAGCTGGCGCGGGGCTGGATGAGCCTCGCCGGCGCGATGGGCGGTCACACCGTCGTCTCGAAGCTGCTCGTCGCCTTCGGCACGGACGAGCAGAAGGAGCGGTACCTCCCCCGCATGGCGACCGGCGAGATCCGGGCGACGATGGCGCTCACCGAGCCGGGAGGCGGGTCCGACCTCCAGGCGATGACCACGGTCGCCCGGCGGGACGGCGACGAGTACGTCGTCAACGGCGCCAAGACCTGGATCAGCAACGCCCGCCGCTCGCAGCTCATCGCCCTGCTCTGCAAGACCGACCCCCGGGCGGAGCCCCGCCACCGGGGCATCTCGATCCTCCTCGTCGAGCACGGCCCCGGGCTGGAGGTCTCGCGCGACCTCCCCAAGCTCGGCTACAAGGGCGTGGAGAGCTGTGAGATCTCGTTCGCGGACCACCGCGCCCCCGTGACCGCGGTGCTGGGCGGCGTCGAGGGCAGGGGCTTCGCGCAGATGATGAAGGGGCTCGAGACGGGACGGATCCAGGTCGCCTCCCGAGCGCTCGGGGTCGCCCAGGCGGCCTTCGACGACGCCCTCGCCTACGCACAGCAGCGGGAGTCCTTCGGCCAGCCCATCTGGAAGCACCAGTCGATCGGCAACTACCTCGCCGACATGGCCACGAAGCTGACCGCGGCCCGGCAGCTCGTGCTGCACGCCGCCGAGAAGCTCGATGCCGGCGAGCGCTGCGACATGGAGGCCGGCATGGCCAAGCTCTACGCCTCCGAGGTCGCGATGGAGATCGCCCTCAACGCGGTGCGCATCCACGGCGGCTACGGCTACTCGACGGAGTACGACGTGGAGCGATACTTCCGCGACGCTCCCCTCATGATCGTCGGCGAGGGCACCAACGAGATCCAGAAGAACGTCATCGCCTCCCAGCTCGTCGCCCGCCGGGGCCTCGACTGAGGCGGCGGCGGCAGCGGGCTCACGCCGTGAAGGCCGCACCCGAGGCGACGAGGGCAGTCCCGTCGACCCCGACCTCGGCGAGCACGGCGAGGGTGTCCGCACCCTCCTCGGGCGGGCGCCCGCCGGGCTCGGTGCGCACCCCGTCGAACCGGGGTGCCGGTGCCGGCTGCAGGAACCCGTCGTCGTCCAGCAGGCTGCCGCGGGCCCGTACGTGGGGGTGCTCGCCCGCCTCGAGGAGGCCCAGCACGGGCGAGACGCAGGCATCGGTGTCGGCGAACACCTCCGTCCACTCGTCGCGGGTGCGGGTGCGGAACACCGCGGCGATCCGCGCCCGGGTCGCGGGCCAGGTGGCGCGGCCCTCCGCGAAGGGCGTCGGCCCCATGCCGCCGACCTCGAGCACGCGCACCCCGGCGAGCGGTCGGATCCCGGTCTGCCCTGACCCCTGCTGGAACATTCGTCCTCCTGTGTTTAATCTTGAGTAGATTATGACGGGAGACACCATGCTCGCACCATCGCGGCGCTTGTCCGACCACCTCGCCCGGATCGAGCTGCCACTGCCGCTCGACGGCCTGCCGAGCGTCAACTGCTACGCCGTGCTCGGCGAGGACGACGTCACGCTCGTCGATCCCGGGTGGAGCTCCGCGGACACGCTGGCGGCACTGACCGGCGGGCTCGCCCACCTCGGACGGACCCTCGACGACGTCCGCCAGGTGGTGGTCACCCACCACCACTGGGACCACTACACGCAGGCGGTGTCCCTGCGGCGCAGTCACGGCATCCCCGTGCACCTCGGCCGCGGGGAGGCGCCGAGCATCCGGGCCTGGGAGGACCTGCCCGGGGCGTTCCCGCTGCAGGTCGGGATGCTCCGCGACGCCGGAGCCGACACCCTCGCCGCCGAGGTCGCGGCGATCCGGGAGGACGTGCACGAGCGGGCGATGGACTTCACCATGCCGTCCGCATGGCTCGACGACGGCCAGGTGGTGGACTGCGGCGGGACCTCCCTCCGGGTGATCGCCACACCGGGACACACCCGGGGCCACGTCGTCTTCGAGGACAGCGCGACGGGGGCGCTGCTCACCGGCGACCACGTGCTCCCCCGCACCACCCCGTCGATCGCCTACGAGCGGGCGCCGGACCCGCGGTCGCTCACGACCTACCTGGCCTCGCTCCGCCTGGTCGCCGGCCTGGGCGACCGCGAGCTGCTGCCGGCGCACGGCGAGGCGACGACGTCGGCCGGGCAGCGTGCGCTCGAGCTGCTGGAGCACCACCGCGCACGCCTCTCCGAGATCGCCGCCCTGCGGGACGCGGGTCACGCGACCCCGGCAGCGATCGCGGCACGCATGCGGTGGACCCGCCGCGAGCGCCGTCTCGAGGAGCTCGAGACCGTCCACCGCATGACGGCAGTGCTGGAGGTGGCCGCCCACCTCGACCACCTGGACCGCCTCGAGCCGGGTCACAGCCCGGAGGGCACGACGTGACCGCTCCCGCACCGCGCGCCGCCCACGAGCTCGCCGCGGCGGCCGTCGCCGACGACGCACGCCCCGAGGCGGTCGCGCGGCAGCACGCGCGCGGCAAACGGACGGCCCGGGAGCGCCTCGACGCGCTCGTCGACCAGGGCTCGTTCCGGGAGGTCGGTCGGCTCGCCCGGCCCGACCCCGGGCGGGCCGGCCCCCCGGAGATCCCCGGGGACGGCATCGTGGCCGGCACTGCGACCATCACCGGCCGGCCCGTCGTGGTGCTCGCCTCCGACTACACCGCGGCCGGCGGGAGCAACGGCCTGGTCGGCAACGAGAAGCAGCGCCGGGCCTGGGAGATCGCCGCGATGCGCGGCATCCCTGTCGTGATGCTGCTCGACGGCGGTGGCCACCGCATCCAGGAGGGGCTCGACGCCGCGACGTTCGCCGGCGGCTTCGACATCCAGGAGACACAGGCGCGGTTGTCGGGATGGGTGCCGATGGTGGCGGCGATCCTGGGGCCGGGCTACGGCCAGCCGACGCTCGCGGCATCCCTCTGCGACTACGTGGTCGCCGTGCGGGGGATCGCCTCGATCGGGATGGCGCCGCCCGCCCTCGTGCGGGCGGCGACGGGTGAGGACGTCGACGACCTCGGCATCGACACCCCCGACGCCCAGGCCTCCTACGGCACGATCGACCTTGCCGTCGACGACGAGGACGAGGCGATCGACGCCCTCCGCTACTACCTCGACGCGCTGCCCTCGAACGCGGAGGCGAGCCTGCCGGTGGAGCCGCCCCGGCCGCCGGACCCGGAGGCCGCCCACGGGCTCGACGCCGTCGTGCCGGCCGACCTGCGGCAGTCCTACGACATGTGGGACGTGCTGCTGGGGATCGTCGACGAGGGTTCGGAGGTCGAGCTCAAGTCGGCGTTCGCGCCGAGCATGCTCACGACGCTCGCGAAGGTCGGTGGGCGACCGGTCGGGTTCATCGCGAACCAGCCCGCCGTGGCGGCCGGCGCGCTCGACGCCGACGGCGCCCACAAGGCCGCCCACCTCGCGTCGCTCTGCGACGCGTTCGGGATCCCCGTCGTGGTGGTCATCGACCTCCCGGGTCTCGCCGTCGGCTCCGCCGCGGAACGGGGCGGGCTCGCGCGGGCGGCCGGACGGCTCGTGAACCAGCTGGGCGACCTCACCGTCCCGACGGTGACGGTCGTGGCACGCAAGGGGTACGGCGGCGGGTACGTCGTCATGTCGGGCGGGCGCACCTTCCACCCGGACCTCGTCGTGGCGTGGCCGTGGGCCGAGACGGCGGTCATGGGAGTGGAGACGGCGGTCGAGATGGTCTACCGGAGGGAGGTCGCCGCCAGCGACGACCCCGCCGCGGCACGGTCTCGCCTCGTCGCCGAGCTGCAGGACCGACTGGGCGCCGTGCGGGCCGGGGAGGGCTTCGGGGTCGACGTGGTGCAGTGGCCGAGCGAGACCCGCGCCTGGCTGGTGGAGACGCTGGCCGACCTCCCGCGGCGCCGGCACCTGCGCACCACGACGCCCCGGCGTCACCCCGTGGCGCCGGCCTGACCCCGCACGTCCACGAGCACGCAGCGGCGGCCGACGGGGTCCCGCACCTCGACCCGTGCCGCGACGTCGCCCCCGAGTCCGCGGTGCACCCCCGCGACGACCCCCACGGCGGGACCGAGGGTCACCGGTCGCAGGAAGCGGGCGTGCACGGCGGTGACGTCGTCGACCACCACGGCCGCGGTCTCCAGCGCGAGGTGCACGGAGACGGCACCGTGCATGATCCCGAACGGGTTGGTCGTGCGCTCGGAGAGGCCGAGCTGCACCCTCCCGTCGCCGGCACGGGAGACGGCCACGACGTCGGCCGGCGACAGGTGGGACCACCGCGGACGAGAGTGGCGGCGCACGGCGCCCACCGGGGTCTCGGGGAAGGGCCCGCGGTCGAGGGACGCCGGTGCGAGCGCGAACCCGCCTGTGGCGCTCGCCACGACCCCGGGGCCGCCGTCGGTGACGAGCGCGGCCACCACCGCCGTACGGCGCCCCGCACCCTCCAGGGTCGCCTCGACCCGGATCTCCCCCGGCACGGGAGGACGCAGCACCTGGACCGCCAGGTCGGAGGTGACGACCCAGCGCGACCCGAGGCCCCACCCTGCGCACGAGCCGAGCGCCAGGTCCAGCCCCAGTGGCAGGGCCAGCGGGAGCAAGCGGCCGTCGGGCGCCCACCACTGCTCGTCCACCAGCGCGCGGGCGACGACCCGGTCGCTGTGCCGCTCGACCTCCCAGGCGAAGAGCCCCGCCACCTCGTCCCGCATCGAGCACACCCTTCTTTCTAATCCGGAGTTGAAATTCTATGCTGTGGTCGGCGTCACGTCGTCGCTGGCCTCGCGCGGACCTACCGCACCGGCCGGTGGCCGGAGAGGAGCACGCGCATGGGTGTCGAGATCGAGGTCGACGGGCTGACCAAGTCGTTCGGCAAGCAGGTGATCTGGCGGGACGTGTCGCTCACGGTGCCGGCCGGGGAGATCTGCGTGATGCTGGGCCCCTCGGGCACGGGCAAGTCGGTGTTCCTGAA
>NZ_JAAGXA010000020.1 GCF_010686755.1 Nocardioides zeae
TGGTGGCGTGGCCGTCGAGTGGGACGGCTCGCAGGAGAACGTCCTCTACAGCGCCGAGCGCTGAGCGCGTCCGCGGCCCCGCGGCCGCGGAGCGCCGCGGGGGGGGGGGGCGGGGGGGGCCCGGCCCCCCCCCCCCCCCCCCCCCCCCCCCCCCCGGCCCCCCCCCCCCCCCCCACCTGACCGGTGTCGGCCCCCCCCCCCCCCGCACCCGGGGGGGGGGGCCCCACGACCTCGAGGGGCTCAGACCTGGTCGACCGGGCACCACCAGGTGGTGCGGCCACCCACCTCGCCGCGCACCATCGCGGCGCCGCAGCGGGGGCAGTGGCCGTCGGCGCGCCGGTGGGGGATGACCTCGCCGGTGTGCACGCCGCCCTGGCGGATCGCGGCGCGGATGCAGCGCCGCAGGACGCGGCGGAGCTCGTCGAGCTGCTCCTCGTCGAGGTCGTCCACCCGGTGCTGCGGGCTGAGCCCCGCCTGCCACAGCGTCTCGTCGGCCAGCAGGTTGCCGACGCCCGCGATCGCGGACTGGTCGAGCAGCCGGGCCTTGAGCGGCGCCGTGCCGCGGCCGATGCGGGCGCGGAACTCCTCGCGGCCGATCTCGCCCGCGTCGGGGCCGACCCCCGACAGGTCGGGATCGAGCCGCACCCGCCCCAGCCTCCGCGGGTCGAGCAGCCGCATCGCCCCGCCGTCCTCGAAGCGCAGCGTGAAGCGGAACCACTCCTCCTTGCGCCGGTCGGCGTTGCGGCCGGCGTAGTCGCCGCCCACGGACTCCTCGCCGTCGTCGGCGGGCGCCGTCACGAGGATCCGCCCGCTCATGCCCAGGTGCAGGCCGAGGTGGGGACCCTCGTCCCGCTCCCCGTCCCGCCCCGACGTGGTGAGCCACATCGACTTCCCGCGGCGGTGGGCAGCGACGAGCGAGCGTCCGAGCAGGGCGTCGCGGATCTCGCCGGGGGCGTGGGGTCGGCACTCCCACGTGTCGGTGTCGTCGACGTCGGCGATGGTGCGTCCGAGCGCGGCGCGCTCGATGACGGCGCGCGCGGACTCGACCTCGGGCAGCTCCGGCACGGCTCAGAGGTCCAGGAGCCCGCGGACGTAGCCCGCCTGCCCGGCGTGCTGCGCGCCGTCGTCCGCGACGCTGACGAGCCGCACCCCGAGGGTGACGGGCGGGTCCCAGCGCTCGTCGACGACGCGGTCGAGGTCGTCGGCGGTGACGGTGCGCAGGTGGGCCACGCTCGCCGCGTGGGTCGCCCGCAGGTAGTCCGCCAGGTCGTCGGCGCTCGCGCGGACCGCCGCGACCTGGTCGGACGTGTGGCCGTAGCCCGTGTCGGACTCCTCGAGCGGGAGGGCGAGGCGCGCGGCGTACCCCTGCGTCGTCCACACCTGCGGCGTGCCCGCGACGTCGGCGACGTGGTCGTCCTGCACGCGGGTGAGGTGCCAGACGAGCCAGGCGATCGAGTTCGCGTCCGGGCCGGGGCGCGTGGCGAGCTGCTCCTCGGTGAGGCCGTCCACGGCGGCGAGGGCGTTCTCGAGCACGCGGTCGTAGGCGTTCTCGAGCAGCTGGGCGGGTGTCATCTCGGGCCTCCTGCGCCGATCGGGGGGAGGGCCCTGGCCGGACCCCGCCGCCCATCGTGTCGCGGCGACCAAAGCGGCCGCCGCGACACGACCCGGGCGGGGGGCGTCAGGCGGTCGGCGCCGCGTGCGCCCGTGCGTCGCGATTGTGGGCGCGCTTCGCGGCCCGCCGCTCCTTGCGCCGCTCGACCAGCAGGTAGAGCGCCGGCACGAGCAGCAGCGTCAGGAAGGTCGACGACAGGAGGCCACCGATCACGACGATGGCCAGGGGCTGCGAGATGAACGCGCTGCCGCCGGTCACCCCGAACGCCATGGGCGTCAGCGCGAGGATCGTCGCGAGGGCCGTCATCACGATCGGCCGCACGCGCTTCCCGCCGCCCTCCGCCAGCGCCTCGGTGATGCTCGCCCCCGCCTCGCGGCGCTGGTTGACGAGGTCGATGAGCACGATCGCGTTGGTGACGACCACACCGATGAGCATGAGCGCGCCGATCAGCGACGGTACGCCGAGGGGGATCCCCGTCACGGCCAGGAGCAGCATCGCGCCGGTGGCCGCGAACGGCACGGAGACCAGCAGGATGAGCGGCTGCACGAGCGAGCGGAACGTGCCGACCATGACGACGTAGACGATCGCGATCGCGATGAGCAGGGCGAGGCCCAGCTGCGCGAACGCCTCCGCCTGGTCCTCGGAGACACCGCCGAGCGAGACCTCGGTGCCCTCGGGCAGGTCGAGGTCGTCGATCACCTGCTGGACGGCGGCGGTGACGGAGCCGAGGTCGTCCGCGTCCGGCTCGCCCGTGATGGTGATGGTGCGCTCGCCGTCGGCGCGGGTGATGGCGGTCGCCACCTGCTCCTCGGTGATCTCCGCGACCTGGCCCAGCGTCGTGCCGGGCGCGACCGGCAGCTGCTCGAGCTGCGCGATCGAGGTCGGCTTCACGCCCGCCACGAGGGCGACGTCGAGCTGCTGGCCGTCGATGCTCACCTGACCGATCGGCGGCTGCACGAGGGCCTGGGCGAGCACCTGGCCGAGAGCGGCGGCGGTGAGGCCGGCGGCTTCCGCCTCGGGCCGCGGCTGCACCGACAGCACCGGCTGGGCCGGGGCGGCGTCGGAGGTCACCTGGCCGATCCCGTCGACGTCCTGCAGCTCGGTGGTGACGAGCTCGGCCGCCTCCTCGAGCCGGGACTGGTCCGTCGCGGTGACGACGACCTCGAGCGCGGACCCGAAGCCGGCGTCCCCGGCCGTGACGGTGACGTCGCCGTCGACGCCCTCGAGGTCGCGGGTGAGCCGGTCGGCGACGGCATCGGCGTCGGCGTCCTCGTCGAGGGTGACGGCGAAGGTGTTGCCGCCGCCGGCGCCGCCGAACGCGGCGGCGGCCGGGTCGGTCGAGCCGACCGAGGTCTGCACCGTCTCCACGGCGTCGGCCCCGACGAGCACGTCCTCCGCCTGGCGGGCGGCCTCGTCGCGGCGTTCTAGCGAGGCGCCCGGCTCGAGGTCCTGGGTGATGGTCAGGGTGTTCTGGCCGCTGCTGCCGAGGAAGTTCGTCTTGATGAACGGCGAGAGCCCGAGGGTCGCGACGAGCACGACCACGGCCGCGAGCACCGTCGTCCACGGCCGCCGCACGACCCAGCGGACGGCGGGGTCGTAGGCGCGGCGCAGCCAGGCGCGCTCCTCCTTCTCCTCGGCGGCCGCCTGCACCGCGGCGGCGTCGACGCTGCCGGCGGGCGCACGCAGGAACCAGTACGCCAGCACCGGGATGATCGTCAGCGCGACCACCAGCGAGGCCAGCAGGGCGAGCGCCACGGTCACGGCGAAGGGCCGGAACAGCTCACCGACCTGGCCGCCGACCACGCCGATCGGCAGGAACACGGCGGCCGTCGCGATGGTCGAGGAGGTGATGGCGCCGCCCACCTCCCGCACGGCGGTGACGATCGCGGTGACCTTCTCCTCGCCGTACGACAGGTGCCGCTTGATGTTCTCGATCACGACGATCGAGTCGTCGACCACGCGACCGATCGCGACCGTGAGCGCGCCGAGCGTGAGGATGTTGAGGGTGTAGTCGCCCAGCCGCAGCCCGATGAGCGTGACGAGCAGCGACAGCGGGATCGAGATCGCCGTGACCAGCGTCGAGCGCACCGAGAACAGGAAGACGAGGATCACGACGACGGCGAAGAGCAGGCCGAGGCCGCCCTCTGTCGCCAGGTCCTCCACCGACTTCTCGATGAAGGGCGCCTGGTCGAACGAGACGGTGAACTCCGCGTCGTCCCCCAGCTCCTCCTCGAGCTCCGGGAGCAGGTCGGCCACGGCGTGGGAGATGTCGACGGTGTTCCCGTCGGGGGTCTTGGTGATCGCGAGGGCGAGGCTGGGCTCGCCGTTCGTGCGGGCGTACGCCGTGGCCTCCGTCTGCGCGACCGTCACCTCGGCGAGCGTCCCGAGCGGAGCGGTGCCGCCCGCGGGGAGCGTGACCGGGACGGCCTGCAGCTCCTCGAGGGTGGTCGGGGTGCGTCCCACCTGGACGGACAGGCTGGTGTCGCCCTCGTCGACCGAGCCGGCGGGCACGAGCGAGGCGTTGGTCTGCAGCGCGGAGGCGACCTCGGCGCCGGTGAGCCCCTCGGCGCTCGCCTCGGGCGTGAGGGCGATCTCGACGCGGTCGGTCGGGGCGCCGGTGACCTGCACCTGGCGCACGCCCTCGACGTCCTCGAGCTCGGGCTGCGCGATGCGCTCGAGTCGCTCGGCGAGCACGGCCGGGTCGGCGTCGGAGGTGACGGCCAGCTGCACCACCGGGAACTGGTCGAAGTCGCCGGCGAACACGATCGGGTCGACCGTGTCGGGGAGCGTGTCGAGGCTGGAGACGGCGCTCTCCACCTGCTGCTGGGCACGGTCGAGGTCGGTGCCGTACTCGAGGAGCACGAGCACCAGCGACGAGCCGCTCGACGAGGTCGAGTCGAGCTCCTCGAGGCCGTCGACGCCGGAGAGGGCCGCCTCGACGGGGACGGTGACCTCCTGCTCGACCGCCTCGGGCGAGGCGCCGGCGTACGGCAGCACCACCCCAACGGCCGGGAACTGGAGGTTGGGGATGAGCTCCTGCTTGAGCGAGCCCATCGAGATGACGCCGAAGACCGCCACGAAGAGGGCCGTCAGGGCGACGAGTGCGCGGTTGCGCAGGGAGAAGGACGCGAGTCGGCCCACGGGGGTCTGCTCCTGGGGTGTCGGAACGGGAGCCGCGGAGGGGGCGCGACGAGACAGTTAGCCTTGCGCTAACCATAGGCTGGTCGGGTGGACGAGCGCGAGCGAGATGCCGACGCCGTCGAGGCGACCCTCGTGCGGATCCAGGACCTCTTCACCGACGTGCGGGTGGACGCCCTCGTGGCCAGCGAGCTGACGCTGCAGCAGCTGAAGGTGCTCATGCTCGCGGTCTACCGGGCGCCGCTGTCGGCCCATGACGTCGCCGGGACGCTCGGGGTGAGCGCTGCGACGGTCTCCGGTCTCGTCGGACGTCTCGTCGACCACGGCCTGCTGCGCCAGGAGCCCGCGCCCGACGACCGCCGGGTGCGCCACCTGCGGGCCACCGAGGCCGGCGAGGGGGCGCTCGACCAGGTCGCGCGCCTCCAGGTGCAGCACCGCCGCGAGCTGCTCGTGCGGTTGTCCGACGCCGAGCTGGCGGCCTTGCGCCTCGGCCTGGCCGGGATCGAGCGGGCCGCCCGGGAGGTGCGTGACCGCCGTTCGTGACAGATCTGTCATGGCGCGGACCAAACGGCTACCATTCACTCCAGCGCATTATTCACTTTTCTCTGAAAGGTGTGCTGAGTTGAAGGCCATCGTCCGGCTGGGACCAGAGGTGACTCCCTCGCAGGTCGCCGCGTTCGCATCGATACCCGAGTTCGACGTGCGTCGCGGGAAGCGCCAATCGCTGGAGATCGGCGGGATACGCCGTCGGCTAGTTGTTCTCGCTCTCGCCGATGTCGGCCCGGGGGTGGGGCCGCCACCGGGCGTAGCGCACGCCGACGACTCGCTGTGGGTCGTTGTCGGCTCTCGGATCACTGCTGACCAGCGAGCGAGAATCGAGAGGGCCGGTCTGTCCTGGTGTGACGCGCAGGGGGCCGCCCACGTGACTTCGCCCGGTGTCTACTTCCACGTCGAGCGTGCTGGAAGGGCAGCTCGCGCCAGGGTGGGAGCGCCCTCTGAGGGGTTGGGGGTGGTGGCCATCAGGGGCATCCAAACTGTGGTGGAGCGGCCAGGCGCTCCGTGGACCGTGGCGTCGCTGGCAGACGCCGCGTCGCTCTCCACGGGGCAGGCGCACAAGGTCCTGAAGCTCCTCGACGGTGAGCGTCTGCTCGAGTGGAAGGGAGGTGGTCCGATGCAACGTCGCTACCTCCGCGATCGAGACCGGGCTCTCCAGTGGCTTGCGAGCCTGGATCAAGCTCGACGCCGACCCGAACGCGCTGGCGGGCACCTCTATGCGCGGTCGCTGGACGACCTCATTACGCGTTTTGCGAAGCGCGCCGAGGGCGCTGGTGTCGACTACGGGGTCACGGGGGCCGCGGGTGCTGCGGCCCTCGGGTTCACGCTGCTCACCACCAACAAGGTGCTCCAAGCCCGCGTGTCGAACGTCGATGCCGTTGAGGCGCTGACGCTCCTCGACCTGCGGCGCGAAGAAGCTGGTCGTGGCATGAACGTCGAGCTGTGGACTGACAAGGGGGGGCTCGGTGCGCCGACAGCGGAGGGGGCGCGTGTGACGGCGGGCGGAGTCTGTGTTGCGCCCCGTACGCGCATCTGGATCGACATGCTGCGTCTCGGTGGTCGCGACGCCGATGCGGCGGCACTCTTCAAGGAGCAAGCCATTGACTGAACCAGCCGGACAGCATCGTGGGCAGTACGACGCGGAGGTTGCGGATCTCGTTCTATCCCACGCCGCCGACGTGCTTCGCGCCAACGGGTTCGCCTCTCATCACATCGTCGTGATCGGGGGGTTGGTGCCGAGCCTGCTGGTGCCCGTTCTCGACGCGGGCGTGGAACCCCATGTCGGCACCGCAGACGTGGATCTCTGTCTGAGTGTCGCGCTGGTCGAGGGTGACACCGGGACCTATCAGCGGATCGAGGCCGTGCTGAAAGAACTGCAGTTCGCCCAGGGGGACGACACGTTCCGCTGGGTTCGCCGCCACGGCTTCCCGATGACGGTCGAGTTCTTCTGTCCGGCTGGGCCTGGGCGACCGGCCGGCCGCGCCTGGCGGCCGAAGGCGGCCGAGAATCCGATCGGCAAGCAGAACATGGGAGGAAGGCTCTCGGCTCTCTCCCTGGAGGCAGGTGCGCTGCTGACGTCGGACGTCGAAGTCGTCGAGCGCGACATCGAGCTCCCGGGAGGCAAGGGCAGGGTCCGCTTCTCCTTCAGGGTCACCGGCCCCGTCGCGTTCTTGGTAGCGAAAGTGCAAGCACTGCACGAGCGAGACAAGCCGAAGGACGCGTACGACATCGTGTGGCTCATCGAGAGCTGGCCAGGTGGGCCCGCTGCTGCGGCTGCTGCCTTTGCGGCGAGGCCTGCCTTCGGGGCCACCGAGGTCGCCCCGCAGATCGAACTGCTGCGCCGAGCGTTCGCAGACCGTGATTCGGTGGGGGCAAGGAGCTACGCGCGCTTCCTCGCGAGCGCTCCTGGGGATGAGGCGTTACTCGAGCTCCGGGCCGTGGGCGCCGTGGCAGAGTTCCTCGCGGAACTGCCGCCGACTTCGGAGGGCTGACCCGCGGCGTACGGCGGGGGAGCCGACCCCGAGAACGGCGAAGGCCCCGCGAGGATCTCGCGGGGCCTTCGTGCTCGTGGGCAGGGGCGGGGTCGAACCGCCGACCTATCACTTTTCAGGCGATCGCTCGTACCAACTGAGCTACCTGCCCGAGCGGGGTAGACCATACCGCAGCGCGCGGCGCCCCACGAATCGGATCTCTCGGCAGGCGGACGACCGACGGGTGGTCCAGGGGTTCGTTGGCGGCGTCCCGGGCCCCGCCCTATGCTGGGGCGCGCGTCCGGCCCCCATCGTCTAGCGGCCTAGGACCCCGCCCTTTCACGGCGGTAGCGCCGGTTCGAATCCGGTTGGGGGTGCGACGAACCAGGCCGCTGGAGCTCGATTGTGAATCGGGAGCGAGTGTGCGTTATGGTTCACCGGCTCCTGCACCGCAGGGGTTGAGCAAGGCCCCGTAGCGCAGTTGGTTAGCGCGCCGCCCTGTCACGGCGGAGGCCGCGGGTTCGAGTCCCGTCGGGGTCGCCGACACCACCGCTCCGGATCTCATCGAGGTCCGGAGCGGTGGTCATTTCGGGCCCGTTGCCGCCCACCCGCGAAGATGGGCGCATGCCCGTCGACCTCGACCGTCCCGCTTTCGAGCTGCTCGTCGACCGCGCGCTCGACGGCATCCCCGACGAGCTCGCCGCGCTCGTCGACAACCTCGTGGTGCTGGTCGAGGAGGAACCCCCGGAGGGCGAGCCCGCCGACCTGCTGGGGTTGTACGACGGGGTGGCCCTGACCGAGCGCGGGTTCGACTACGGCGGGGTGCTGCCCGACCGGATCTTCGTCTTCCGCAAGCCGCTCCTGGCGATGTGCGAGGACCTCGCGGAGCTCGAGGACGAGGTGCGGATCACGGTCGTGCACGAGATCGCGCACCACTTCGGCATCGACGACGCGGCGCTGCACGACCTCGGCTGGGGGTGAACCCCGCCGGTCAGCTGGCGTGCCAGGACTCGCCGCGCGGCTCGACCCACGGCGTCGGCGCCTCGCCGGCGGCCTGTGCGGAGATCTCGCCGAGCAGCCAGCGCTGGAAGTCCCGCTGCTGCTCGGAGCGGGCCAGCGACAGGAGCCGCTGGGTGCGGCAGAAGGCGTCCGCGAGGTCGAGGAGGTCCCGCATCTGGTGGGACAGGTCGGCAGCGGGCTGGCCCACCGTCAGCAGGAAGTCGCCGGTGGAGCGCCCGGCCGCGAGACCCGCGTCGACGCTGCCCGCGATCCCCGCGTGGTCGATGTGGTTCTCGAAGAGGTCGAACACCCGGGACAGCTCGTGGGCGAGCGGGTAGTCGTCCTGGTGGGCCAGCGAGAGCAGGCGCACCTCGCGCCGCAGGTCGCCGTAGTGCCGGCGGAAGTCGCGGTAGGGCAGCAGCGGCATGCCGCGCAGCCGCACGAACACGGTCGGCACCCGCTCGATGTCGCCGGTGGTGAGCGTGATGTCGAAGACCTCGCCCTCGAGGTCGGCGTCGAGCCGCGGCTCCGGCACCGGCTCGAACCACACGACCTTGCCCTCGGGGACGATGTCGGCGCCCCAGGCGGCGGAGTTCATCGCCACGAGGCCCAGCCCGCGCCCGACGGTCAGCAGGAAGCCGAACTCGTCGTCGTCCCCGAGGTCCGGCTCCGGCTCGGCGACCGACAGGCTGGGCGGCACGCGGGAGCCGTCGGACACCTCGAAGCGCGGGTGAGCCTGCGTGCCCCGGACACGCACGGTGATGGGCTCGCTGGCGTGGAGCAGGGCGTTGGTGACGAGCTCGGACACGCCGAGCTCGGCCGCGTCGAGGAGGTCCTCGCGGCCCATGTCGCGGCAGACCGCTGCGGCCCAGCGCCGGGCCTGCTGCACGCAGGTCGGGCCGGGCTCGAGTCGGACGGCCTCTCGGCTCTGCGGCATCACGCCAACCTTCGTCGTCACAAGCGCGCGTCAGTCCGAGCAGGACGCGGGGGGTTCGGTCATCTGGCGCCTGCTTCCCCGGCGGGATGTGGTCGAAACCACCGCGCTCGATGTGCTTTGTGTCGTAGGTAGGAGAAGAATGGTCACCGGCCCCACACATCGGCGAGGAAGGGTGGGTTCATGAACCAGCAGAGCAGCTCGGGTCGGCACAAGGTCGTGGTGATCGGTTCCGGCTTCGGAGGGCTCTTCGGCACGAAGGCCCTGCGCAAGGCGCCGGTCGACGTGACGATGGTGGCCAAGACGACCCACCACCTCTTCCAGCCGCTGCTCTACCAGGTGGCGACCGGCATCCTGTCGCAGGGCGAGATCGCCCCGCCGACCCGTGAGGTGCTGGCGAAGCAGAAGAACGCCACGGTCCTGCTGGGCGAGGTCACGGACATCGACCTCGACAAGCGGATCGTGACGTCCCACGTGCTGGGCCTGGAGACCCTGACGCCCTACGACTCGCTCATCGTGGCGGCGGGAGCGGGCCAGAGCTACTTCGGCAACGACCACTTCGCCGAGTTCGCGCCGGGCATGAAGAGCATCGACGACGCGCTCGAGCTGCGCGGCCGCATCTTCGGGGCGTTCGAGCTCGCCGAGATCGCCGCCGCCCGCGGCGAGAAGGTGCAGGACCTCCTCACCTTCGTCGTGGTGGGTGCCGGCCCGACGGGTGTCGAGATGGCGGGCCAGATCGCCGAGCTCGCCCACCGCACGCTGCGCACCGACTTCCGCCACATCAACACCGAGAAGGCCCGCGTCGTGCTCGTGGACGCCGCCCCGCAGGTGCTCCCCCCGTTCGGCGAGAAGCTGGGGGCCTCGGCGAAGGGGTCGCTGGAGAAGCTGGGCGTCGAGGTCAAGCTCGGCGCGATGGTCACGTCCGTCGACCAGGACGGGCTCGACGTGAAGTACAAGGACGGCTCGACCGAGCGCATCAACTCGACGGCGATGATCTGGGCCGCCGGCGTGCAGGCGAACGCGCTCGGCAAGACGCTGGCCGAGCAGAGCGGCGCCCCGCTCGACCGTGCCGGCCGCATCGGCGTGAACCCCGACCTCACCCTCCCGGGCTACCCGGAGGTCTTCGTCGTGGGCGACATGATCAGCCTCAACAACCTCCCCGGTGTCGCCCAGGTGGCCATCCAGGGGGCGAAGTACGCGGCGACGGAGATCCAGGGCCGGCTGCAGGGCAAGGCCCCGCAGAAGCCGTTCAAGTACTTCGACAAGGGCTCGATGGCCGTCATCGGCCGCTTCCGTGCGGTCATGATGGTGGGCAACAAGATCCGCATCAGCGGCATCATCGCCTGGCTGTCGTGGCTCGCGGTGCACCTGATGTACCTGACCGGGTTCAAGAACCGCGTCACCGCGCTGCTGCGCTGGTTCGTCTCCTTCGTCGGTCGCGACCGCTCGGAGCGCACCATGACGGAGCAGCAGGTGTTCGCCCGCCGAGCGCTCGCGCGGCTCGAGGGCGGCGCCCGCGACCTGGTGAGCCGTGACGACACGAAGGCCGAGGAGGCCCTCGAGGCGCGTCGCGCGGAGCTGGAGAACCAGGCCGCGGAGGAGTCCCGTCTGACCGACGCGGGCGAGCGCGGCGTCGCCGTCGGGTGAGCCACGGACACGGGCACGGACACGGCCCGTCGGTCGGCGCGGTGCGCACCGACCGACGGGCCGTGGTGCTGCTGCTGGGCTTCCTCGCCGTCGTGCTGGTGGGGACGCTCGCCGGGCTCGTCGCGCTCTGGCCGTCGGCCGAGGACGCCGTCGAGGACGTCCAGTACGCCGCGGAGGGGGTCACCTTCGTCGACGCGGAGGTCCTGCGGGTCGAGGACGCGTGCCCGGTCATCGCCGTCGGCCCGGGTCTGCCCGAGCCGGAGGGCGGTGCCGACCAGGCCTTCCCCGAGAACTGCAACACCCTCGTCGCCCGGCTGAGCGAGGGACCGGAGGAGGGCGACGAGACCCGCGTGCAGACGGAGGCCTCCGTCGTGCGCTCGGGCCTGCGGGCCGGCGACGAGGTCGTGCTCATGCGGGTGCCGCCGGTGGAGGGCCAGCCGGAGACGGTCTACGGGTTCTCCCACCCCCACCGCGACGCGCCGCTGCTCGCCATGACCATCGTCTTCGTGGTGGTCGTCGCGGTGATCGCCCGCCTGCGCGGCATCCTCGCGCTCCTCGGCCTCGGCTTCGCCGCCGTCGTGCTCTGGGGGTTCATGATCCCCGGCCTGCTGGCGGGGGAGAGCGGCATCGGCGTGGCGGTGGTCGGCTCGATCGTCATCATGTACGTCGTCCTCTACCTCGCCCACGGACCCTCGCTCCGCACGAGCGCGGCCCTCGCGGGCACGCTCCTCGGCATCACCGTGACCGCGCTCCTCGGTGTCTGGGCCGTGGGCGCGGCCCGGCTGTCCGGCATGAGCGACGAGAACGGCGAGTTCCTCCAGCTCTACGCCGACCAGCTCAACTTCAAGGCGCTGCTGTCGGCCGGCATCATCATCGCCGGGCTCGGCGTCCTCAACGACGTCACGATCACCCAGGCCTCCGCCGTCTGGGAGCTGAGGTCCGCCGCCCCCGACATGACCCGGCGCGAGATCTTCTCCCGCGGCATGCGCATCGGCCGCGACCACATCGCCTCGACCATCTACACGATCGTGTTCGCCTACGCGGGCACGGCGCTCGGCGTGCTGCTGCTGCTCTCCCTCTACGACCGGCCGATCGCCGACGTGCTCTCCTCCGACATGCTGAGCGAGGAGGTCGTGCGCACCCTGGCCTCGGCCATCGGTCTCGTGGCGAGCGTCCCCATCACGACGGCGATCGCCGCGGCGACGGTGGCCCCTCCGGGCGCCCCGCCCGCCGCCGGGAAGCGTGCGCTCAGAGGTCGCGGCGGTAGCGACGTACCGCCTGCATGAACGCCACCGGGTCCACCATCGTGCGGTCGATGGTGACCGGCCCGAGGCTGCGGCGGTGGATCTCCAGGCGCCAGCCCCGCTGACCGGGGGTGCCGTGCTCCTCGACGTCGAGCTGGACGTTGGTGAGGTCGAAGGACGACGTGCTGGTGGCCCGGGTGATGTGGAGGACGCCGCGGTCGATGACCACCGTGGTGGGCGCTGAGCCGGCGCGCACGGCCCACACGACGAGCGTCAGCACGGCAGCGACCCCCGCGAGCGCGGCGTCGGCCACGTCGCGGGTGTCGTAGGCGACCCACGCCATCCCGGCCGTCACGAGCAGTCCCGCCACGATGAGCAGGGTCGCCGTGACCTGCCCCGTGCGCGGCGACGCGAACTCGACGCGGAGGGGCGTGCGCTCCTCCGTCGGTCGGGAGGCCTCGTCCCGGGTACGTCGGCCCACCGGCTCGGGTGCCTCCGCGGCGGTCTCCGCGCGCGCGGCCTCCTCACGGGCCGCCGCTGCGGCCCGCTCCTCCTCGACGCGTCGCGCCGCCGCCACGAGGGGAGAGGCCGCGGCCGTCGCGCTGGGAGCGTCGCCCTCCGGGTCGGTGTCGGGCTCGGTCTTCGTGGCGGTCTTCGGGTCGGTCTCCGGCGCGCCCTCGGGCTCCGGGCGCCGGAACGCCGCGACGACCGACTGGGCGATGTCGTGGGAGGTGCTCGGCGGGGGAGCCGTGCTGACGTGGCGGCCCGCCGTGTCCTCGGGCGGGAGCGGGGGGTTGGCGGGGTCCGCGTCCCGACCGGGGTAGAGGTCGACCTCAGCCGGTCCGTCCTCCGGGTGGTCATCCCGGTCGGGGACGGGCGCGGGCTCCGAGGGCCGCAGCGCAGCGAGCACCGACGCGGCGGCCGCGTTGTGGGTGACCGCAGCCGGGGGTGCGGCGTCGGGCCGCGCGGGGGGAGCGGTCTCGGGGTCGCGGGCAGGCTCGGGCCCGGGCTCGTCGCGACCCAGCGGGCTGTCGTCGTCGAGACCGACGAGCTCGATCGGTCCGGTCAGCGGGTCGACGGGATCCCCGGTGTGGAGCGGCTCGTCGGCGTCGCGGGCGCGGGCCTCGTCGTCGGCGGTCGCCGCGGGGGAGAGGGACGGCAGGGGACCGCTCGCGGTGAACACGTCCGGTCCCGGGCCGTGCGTCGTGGCGCCGCGCGCCTCGTCGCTGTCGCGGAACGCCGCGAGCACCGAGGCAGCCGCCGCGTGCTGCGGTGCCACCTCCGGCTCGGGCTCGGGCTCCGGCTCCGGCTCCGGCTCGACGCTCTCGGGCTCGACGCTCTCGGGCTCGACCGGAACGGGCTCGTGGTCGGCGGGGGCGTCGCCCGCGGCGTACGCCGGGGTGGGGGCGGGCGCCTCGGAACGCTCCACGGGAGCGGAGGCGGCCGGCTGCTCGGGGGCACCGCTGCGCGCGAGCCGGCGCTCCCGCATCTCCAGCCAGCGGCTCCGGAGGTCGGTGGGCCGGTCCCCGCCGTCCTGTGGATTGCTCATGGGCAGAAACTACGTGGTGAGCGGGTTGCCGCGCGAAGGAATCCCCGAGCGACGCGCCGACGGGGTGGTGCAGACCGGTCGGGCCGAGTTGCCGCGATTCGCGGGACGTCTCACCGCCGCGGTGCCACACTGGACCTCAGGTGGTGGCCGAGACCCGAGACTCGGCCACCACCCCCCGGATCCGGACCCGCGTCGCCTCCCCCGTCGGCGCGGGTCCTCGTCGTTCCGGGGTGGTGGTCCGCGGGTGGGTACCGGCGCGCCGTGCCACTGCCCCGCCCGCTCGCCGACCTCGCGCTGCACCCCGCGCCCGCCGTCGCGGCGAAGGCCGCGGTCGCCGCCGTGCTCGCCTACCTCGCCGTCGTACCGTGGGGCGGGGTGGCGTCGCACTACGCCTACTACGCGCCGCTCGGCGCGGTCGTCACCGTGTCGACGACGACGGTGCACTCGGTCCGTACTGCCGTGCAGTCGGCGGTCGCGATCGGGCTGGGTGCGGCGCTCGCCGTAGCGGTGACGATGACCTCCGTGCCGACGCTCGCCGGGATCGCCGCGGTGGTGGCGTCCGGCAGCCTGCTGTCGTGGTGGGGGCGGCTCGGGGCGATGGCGTCGTGGGTGCCGGTGTCGGCGCTGTTCGTGCTGCTCATCGGGGGTGGGGACCCCGGGGGATACGTGCTGGGGTACCTCGGCCTCACCGCCGTCGGCGCTGCCGTCGGGGTGCTGGTCAACGTGGTCCTGCCCTCCCTGCCGCTCGCGACGGCCGACGCCGCCCAGGCCGAGCTGCGCGCCCTGCTCGCGGACCAGCTCGACGACCTCGCCGACGGGTTGCGCCAGGAGTCGCTGCCCCGGTCCGCCGAGTGGGAGGGACGAGCCCGGGACCTCGTCACCCCCGCCCGCACCCTCGAGAGCCTGGTGGCGCGAGCCGCCGAGGCGCAGCGGGCCAACTGGCGCGCCCGCCGGCGGCAGGACTCCGCGCGGTCGACGGTGACGCAGGGCCGGGCCCTGGGTTGGCTGTCCTACGAGGTGGAGGAGATCCTCCGGACCCTGGCCCGCGACGAGCACGCCGACCGCGACGAGGTCGCGCTCGGGCCGCTGCTGCGCCCCGCGGCCGCCGACGCGTTCGTCGCCGTCGCCGCGGTGCTGCGGGCGACGGGGGACGACCGCGAGCCGGCGTACGGCGCGGCCGACGCCGCCGTCGCACGCTTCGCCGACGCGGTGCGCGAGCGCCAGCACGCCGGAGCCGACACCTTCGCCGCATCCGCCCTCGTCGTGGCGACCCGACGGGTGCTCGACGCGGTGGACCCGCGGGTCGCGGCGGCGGCCGGGTCTTGAGAGACTGGGAGGCGGTGGGCGCCACGGCGTGGGGCCCACCGAGGGCCACTAGCTCAATGGGCAGAGCATCGGACTTTTAATCCGCTGGTTCAGGGTTCGAGTCCCTGGTGGCCTACTGGAACGACGTCTGACCTGCGGCGCCCTCGTTCCGGCGCATCACGGCGTCGTCGACGAGCTCGCGTCGCCCGCTCGTCCCGTGACCGGAGCGTCCGTCGGAGCGAGGGCGCGGGGCAGGTCGACGGTGAACGACGAGCCCTCGCCCAGGACGCTTTCCACGCGGAGGCTCCCGCCGTGCGCCTCGACGATGTCCTCGACGATGCTCAACCCCAGGCCGGTGCCCGGGATGCCGGAGTCGACGACCTGCTCCGCTCGGAAGTACGGGTCGAACAGCCGGGAGATGTCGGTCTCGGCGATCCCGCGCCCGGTGTCGCTGACGGTGAGGTGGACCGACGTCGGCTGCTCGTCGAGACCGACGTGGATCGACCCGCCCCGCCCCGAGTACTTGATGGCGTTCGAGAGCAGGTTCTCGATCACCTGTCCCATGCGCACGGGATCGACGGGGACGACGAGCGAGTCCGGCATCGAGCACGTCGTGCGGATTCCCGAGGACTCGGCGTGGAGGGAGGCCGAACGGACCGCGTTCGTCACGATCTCGACCAGGTCGGTCGGGGCGGGCGAGATCGCCAACCGGTGGGTGCCGGCCTGGGTGCTGGTGAGGAGGTCGCGGACCAGCCGGAGGGCTCGATCCGAGCTGCGTCGCATCGACGCGACCATCTCCTGCTGGCCCTCCTCCAGGTCCGCCTCGCTGAGGAGGTCGAGGTAGCCGATGATGGTGGCAAGCGGAGACCGTACGTCGTGGGTCACCTTGGCGACGACGTCCGACTGTGCGTCGATCGCCGCCGACAGCTTCGTCACGTCCGACCAGGTCAGCACCGTGGCGCCGGACATGCCGGGCGCATGGACCGGGCACGAGGACAGCAGGTAGGCCGACGGCGCTGCCTCGTCCCCCCACCTCACGAGCTCGTCGACCATCCGCTCGCCTGCCTCCGCACGGGCGATGACGCTGCGAGCGTGGGCAGCGTGGGGGGACGTTCCGGCGGCGGCCCGGGTGGTGACGTCGGGCACGCGACCCGCGACCCTGAGGGTCCTGCCACTGCCGTCGACCAGCTGGACGCCGGCCTCCGTGTTGGACAGCAGTGCGTCGACGACGATCCGCTCGTACTGCGCCGAGCGCAGGGCGGTGAGCTTGGAGGCCGCCACGAGTGCAGCCAGCAGGGAGGGCAGGGCCCCGCCGACGATCGCCGCGGGCGTCGGTCCGTAGGTCGCCAGTGCCGGCGCCGACAGGAAGGTCAGGCTGGCCGCCGCGCACGCGACGACGCCACGCCGTCCTGCTCGACCGAGCCACAGCGCCGGCATGCCGACGAGGACGACCGCGAGACTCTCCCTCGTCGTCGCGGACGAAGCGCCGATCAGGGCGATGTCGACGACGGCGGTGACGGCAAGGAGAGCCGTGCGGCTGGAAGCGCCGAGCCGGGCCCACGGGATGAGCACGACCGTGGTGAGGGCGACGGCGGCCGCGAGCGCGACCCCGGTGGCTGCTCCCGAGGGACTGCTGCCCGAGCTCGCCCTGACGCCCAGCTCGACGAGGAGGAGCGCGATGAAGACGCAGTGGAGGACGCGGGGGTCGTCGGAGTCGGCCGTCGCCCACGACCCCATCCGGCTCGACCTGCGCAGCTGCGCGACCGGCATCGCGTTCCCCTGGTACCTGTCCTGGGCTCCGACGTGGAGCAGTGCCGGAGCAGCATCGGATGAGACGTCGTGACCCGCACCCCGGACCAGCGAGGTGCCCTCCCAGCCTGCCAGAGGAGCCGCCGTCGGCGCCGCAGAATCCCCAGGGATCACGACCGCCCTCCGGAGACCTCCGCCTCGTAGTCGCGCGCCGTCTCCACGAGGACCTCGGCGAAGGCGATCTCGGCCGCGGTGCGCACCCGGTCGGGCCGGTGCGCGACGAGGATGCGTCGCGGCGGGGCGCTGCTGCCGAGGGAGACGACCTCCACGCCCGGGTGCTTGTTGAGCACGGCGGTGCGGGGGGCGAGGGCGATGCCGAGGCCCACGCTCACCATGGCCTGCGCCTCTTGGTAGTCGTTCGCCTGGAACGAGATCCGGGGGGTGAACCCGGCGGCGAGCGCGCTCCGCTCGAGCACCTCGACGACCGGGTGCCCTCCGGCGCGGATGACCCACTGCTCCTCGGCGAGGTCCGTCATGGCGACCCGGCGCCGCTGGGCGAGGGGGTGGTCCGTCGCCACCAGCAGCACGGTGGGGTCGGAGAAGAGCGCCGTCAGGGAGAGCCGCTCGGCGTCCATGCGCTCCCACTCGTAGTCCCAGAGCAGCGAGAGGCCGATCCGGCCCTCCTCGAGCTTCTGCACGAGCCCGTCCTCGCGGTCGCTGTGGATGGTGAGCTCGATCGCCGGGTAGTCGCTCCGGAACTGGCGCACGGCCAGGGGGAGGAACGACGCTCCCATGGTCGGGAACGTGCCGAGGTCCAGGCGGCCGCGACGCAGGCCGGCGATCTCGGCGAGGTCGGACTCGGCCGCCGCCAGCTGGCGGAGCACCTTGCGCGCGTGCCCGACGAGCACGTGACCGGCCTCGGTGGGCTGCACGCCCCGGGGGTGGCGCTCCAGCAGCGGCTGGCCGACCTCGCGCTCGAGCCGCAGGATCTGCTGCGACACCGCCGAGGGCGTGTAGCTCAGGGCGGCCGCTGCCCGGGTCACCGAGCCGTTCTCCACGACGGCGGCCAGCACCTGCAGTCTTTTCACGTCGTACACCCGACCTGCATACAGCACTGCTTCATGGGTGTAAAGCAGTCTGAACCAGCACTTCAGGCATTCGACGCGACCCGGAGGCTCGCTGAAGCGCCGTTCAGCCTGTAGCAATGCTTCAGGCAGATGTACGAACTCGTGATTGTGCTTCATATGTCCGCCGTCACAACCTGAGCCCCGTCAGGCACGACGACGGACGGTGAGGGAACGGATGCACGAGATCGACGCGGTGTGGATGCGCGGGGGCACCAGCAAGTGCTGGGTCTTCCGCGACGCGGACCTGCGGCTGCCCGACCTCTCCGTCGACGAGGTGCTGCTCCGCGCGTTCGGAAGCCCCGACCACCGCCAGGTGGACGGGGTCGGCGGCGGCACGTCGACGACGAGCAAGGCCGTCATCCTGGCGCCCTCCGAGCGCGAGGACGCCGACGTGGACTACACGTTCGCCCAGGTCGGGATCGACGAGGCGAAGGTCGACTGGGGCAGCAACTGCGGCAACTGCTCGGCCGTCGTCGCGGCGTACGCCGTCCGTGAGGGCTGGGTGCGACCCACCGGCGACGAGACGGTCGTCCGGGTCCACAACACCAACACCGGACAGCTGATCCTGCAGTTCCTGGCCACGCCCGACGGCGTCCTGGACGAGGAGGGGAGCACGGCGATCCCGGGCGTCCCGTTCCTCGGCGCCCCGGTGCGGATGGGCTTCGTCGACCCCGTGGGGCGGACCACCGGCGCGCTGCTGCCCAGCGGTCGGGCGGCCGAGACCGTCGAGGTGGACGGCCTGACCGCCACCGTCACCCTGGTGGACGCGGGGGCGCCCGTGGTGGCGGTGCTCGCGACGTCCGTCGGGCTCCGCGGCGACGAGCCCCCGGCCGCCATCGACGCCGATCCGACCCTGCTGGCCCGTCTCGACGCCGTGCGTCGGGCGGGGGCCGTGCGGATGGGGCTCGCCGCGACCCCGGCCGACGCCGCCCGCGCCGTGCCCAAGCTGGCGCTCGTGAGCGCGACCGACGCCCCCGATGCGGACGTGCGGCTCCGGATGCTCTCGATGGGCCAGGTCCACCCGGCGGCGCCGATCACCGGGAGCGTGGCCCTCACGTTCGCGGCCCGCGCAGCCGGCACGGTCGTGCAGCAGGTGCTCGGCCGCCCGGGGGAGGACCTCTCCTCGCTCCGGATCGAGACGCCCGCCGGCGTCGTGACCACCTTCTACGACGTGCACGGCGGCGCCCCCGTCGTCGGCGTCGTCCGCACCTACCGACGGCTCTCCACCGGTGTGGTGCACCTGCCCCAGCTCTCCAGCCCCGACACGGCTGCGTAGCACCCCGGCCCCCACGGGCCCCGCTCCGCCGATCCGGCGAGGAGCCACGGCCCCGTGGCGGGCCCCGACGTGATACCCCTCACACCAGCACCTGGAGGACAGCACCATGCCCGGACCCGATCCCGACGTCAGCAGCGCGGCTGCGTCGCCGCCCCCCGACGACCCGCCCCCGCCGCGGCGCAGCACCGCCGCGAAGGTGATGGCGGCCTTCGCCGTGCTCGCGGTGGTGGGCTCCGTGGTCGGCGGCGACCTCCTCAACCCGCCCGCGTCCACGGCGGACGGGGACTACGACGGGGAGACCCTCGAGCTCCTCATCCCGCTCGCCGAGGGAGGCGGCACCGACACCTGGGCCCGCTACGTCGGCACCGAGCTGAGCCACACGCTCCCCGGCGAGCCGGGCTTCGCGCCCGTCAACGACGAGGGCGGCGAGGGCATCGCGGGCACCAACCACTTCGTGTCCTCCGCGCGTCCCGACGGCACCGAGATCCTGGTGAGCACCGCGACGAGCGTCGTGCCGTACCTCCTCGAGCTGCCCGCGGTGAAGTACGACTTCACCGAGCTCGTGCCGATCCTCGCCAACGGCACCGGTGCGGTCGTCTACGCCCGCACCGCCGCGGGCGTCGCGTCCATCGAGGACGTCATCGCAGCGGGTGACGAGCTCACCTTCGGCGGCATCGCCGCGACCGGTCTCGACCTCACGACGCTCGTCGCCTTCGACCTCCTCGACCTCGACCTCGACGCGGTGTTCGGCTTCGAGGGCCGCGGCCCGGTCAACCTCGCCCTCCAGCGCGGCGAGATCGACGTCGACTACCAGACGACCTCGTCGTACGGCTCCGCGGTCGCGCCGCTCATCGAGGACGGCAGCGCCGTCGCGCTGTTCTCCCTCGGTCAGCTCGACGCGGACGGCCGGGTCGTGCGCGACCCGAACTTCGAGGACGTCCCGACGGTCGTCGAGGTCTACGAGGAGGTGTACGGCGAGCAGCCCGACCCCGAGAAGCTGGCGGCCTACGAGGCGCTGCTCGGCCTCACGTACACCTACCAGAAGGCCCTGTGGGTCCCGCCCGGCACGCCCGAGGAGGCCGTCGACCTGCTGCGGGAGACGTCCGCCGCGATGGGTGCCGACCCGGAGTTCCGGGAGGCCGCCGCCGAGGTCCTCGGCGGCTACCCGATCGATGCCGGGGACGACCTCGAGCAGCGCATCGACGAGGCCTACGCCGTCGACGACGAGGTGCGCGACTACGTGCGCGAGCTCCTCTCGTCCACCTACGACATCACGATCGACTGAGGCCGGCCATGCTCGACTCCGCTCTCACCGCCCTCGGGTCGCTGACCGACCCCTCGCTCCTCGTCATGCTCGCCGTCGGCGTCCTCGCCGGCCTCGTCATCGGGCTCATCCCGGGACTCGGCGGCACCGGCGCCGTGGCGATCCTGCTCCCGCTCACGTTCGGCATGGACCCCGCCCCCGCGCTCGCCATGCTCATCGGCGCCCTCGCCGTCGTGCACACCTCGGACACCGTCGCCGCGGTGCTGCTCGGTGCCCCCGGCTCGGCGTCGGCGAGCGTGACGATGCTCGACGGCTACTCGATGGCTCGCAACGGCGAGGCCAAGCGGGCCCTGTCGCTCGCCTTCCTCTCCTCGATGGCGGGCGGCATCATCGGCGCCCTCGGCCTCACGCTCGCGATCCCGCTGGCGCGGCCCCTGGTGCTGTCCTTCGCCAGCCCCGAGCTCTTCATGCTGACCATCCTGGGCGTGTCCCTGGCAGCCGTGCTCTCGCGGGGCAACGTCGTCAAGGGCCTCGTCGCCGGCTTCCTGGGGCTGCTGCTCGGCCTCGTCGGCACCTCGCCGACGACGGCGGAGGAGCGCTTCACCTTCGGCAGCCTCTTCCTCGGCGACGGCCTGTCGCTCGTCGCCGTCGCCCTCGGCATCTTCGGCCTGGCCGAGATCGCGGGCCGGGTCTCCCAGCGGCGCGTGACCGAGGACTCCGTCCAGCTCACCGGTGGCTGGTTCTCCGGCATCAGGGAGTGGCTGACGCACTGGTCGCAGGTCATCCGCGGCTCGCTCATCGGCATCTGGGCGGGCGTGCTGCCCGGCGTCGGCGCCACGGCGGGCACCTGGCTGGCCTACGGCCAGGCGGTGGCCACCGCGAAGGACAAGCGCAAGTTCGGCAAGGGCGACCCGCGCGGCATCGTCGGCCCCGAGAGCGCGAACAACTCGGTGGAGGCCGGCGACCTCATCCCCACCCTGCTCTTCGGCATCCCCGGGGGCGTGCCCTCCGCGATGCTGCTCGGGATGCTGCTCACCTACGGCATCCAGCCCGGCCCCGCGATCGTCAGCGAGCACCTCGACCTGATGTACCTCATCATCTGGTCCTTCGCGATCGCGAGCATCGTCGGCGCGTTCCTCTGCTTCCTCGCGACGCCCTCGCTCGCGAAGCTCACGAAGGTGCCCTTCGCGGTCCTCGGCCCCGGCCTGCTCGTCGTCATGCTGCTCGGCGCCTTCCAGGACAGCGGCCAGCTCGGCGACCTGTGGATCATGGTCGCGCTGGGTGTCGCGGGCTGGCTGCTCAAGGCCACGGACTTCCCGCGCGCGCCGTTCCTCATCGGATTCGTGCTGGCGATCCCGATGGAGCGCTACTACTACCTGACCGCGAACCTCTACGACGGCGCCGGCTGGATGCTGCGCCCCGGCGTGGTCGTGTTCCTCGCCGTCCTCGTCGTGCCCGTCCTGTGGGCGCTCTTCAAGGCGTGGCGCAAGCGCCGGGCGACCCTCGACGAGGGGCACCGCTCGGAGGAGGTCCTCGAGGGCGGCGACGAGCTCGAGGGCTCCCTGGCGAACTCGGTGTGGTCGCTGTCCGTGGCGGCGGTCGTGGTCGGGCTCTTCGCCGGCGCCTGGCTCGTCAGCGGATCGTTCTCCGAGGAGGCGCGCCTCATGCCGCGGCTCGTCGCGACGGGCGGGCTCGTGCTGGGGCTCGTGCTCCTCGTGCAGGAGCTCCGGGCTCGCTCCGGGGGCCGACGGGGTCCACGGTGGACACCCGACGTCACCACCGCGGTGCGCACGTTCGTGCTGATGGGCGTCTTCCTCGGCCTCGTCGTCGTGGTGGGCTACCTCGCGGCCGTGCTGCTCTTCGTGCCGGGCTTCCTCCTGTACGTCGCCCGGGCCAGCGTGCGCACCAGCATCCTCTACCCGATCATCCTCGGCGTCGTGCTGCTGGCCCTGCCGTCGCTCCTGCCCGTCGACCTCCCGACGGGGCTCCTCCAGTGACGCCCGGCCCCGCAGCCACCGCGCCGTACCCCCGCCCGACCCGACCCAGGAGGCACCCATGACCGTCGTCCTCGCCCACGCCGACTCCGACCCCGGACGCGCCGCGCTCGCCGCGGCGCTGCGGGAGGCCGCCGACCACGCGGAGCGGCTCGTCGTCGTCGACGCCACCCGGGGAGGTGCGCGGCCCACGGTCGCGGACCTCGCCGCGCTCGAGCCCGACCTCGTGCAGGCCCTCCGGGACGCGGGCGGCGAGGTCGTCGTCGACGAGGGCAGCGTCGCCGACCCGAGCGACGCCGTGGTGCAGGTCGCGCAGCGGTACGACGCGCGTCTCGTCGTCGTCGGCCTGCGGCACCGCAGCCCGGTGGGCAAGGCCATCCTCGGGAGCACCGCCCAGCGGATCCTCCTCGACGCGACGTGCCCGGTGCTGGCGGTCAAGCCCGCCTGAGCGATCGGGCCGCGGCCCGGGTCGGGGATGGTCCCCGGGCCCGGGCCGCGGTGCGTCCGGCGCGCGCCGACCTGGTCCTGCCGCTCACCGCACGACCAGCACGACCGAGCCCCCGTCCGCCCGCTGGCCGTCGCCGACGAGGACGGCCGCGACCGTGCCGTCGTGGGGTGATGTCAGCGGAGCGTCGAGCTTCATCGCCTCGACCGTCGCGAGCGTGGCGCCCGCGGCCACGTCGTCGCCGACGGCGACGTGCACGGTCACGGTGCCGGCGAACGGCGCGCGGAGCGGTGTGCCCGGCCCCGCCACGCTCTCGTCGCGGCTGCGCTGCCGGCGGCGGGACGACCACGCGTCGAGCAGGGGCCCGTTCCGGGCGCGGGCGGCCCCGACCGCGGCAGCCTCCTCGACGAGGCGGTCCGCGAGGCCGACGTCCCACGCCGTGCGTGCCAACCGGCGGGTCGTGCCGGCGGCCCGCCAGCCGCCCTCCGCGACGGAGGCCGCGAGCGCGCGGGCCCGCGGCCGCGGGTCGCCGTCGACCAGCTCCGTGGCCACGCCCCAGGCGAGGGCGTCCGGCCCGTCGAGCACGGTGCCCCCGACGAGCATCGCCGCCGCGCGTCGGGCACCGACCGCGCGCGGCAGCAGCCAGCTGGCCCCGCCGTCGGGGGTGAGGCCGATGCGACCCCACGCCGGCACGAACCTGGTGGTCGGGGTGGCCACGACGAGGTCGGCGAGGAGCGCGAGCGAGAGCCCGGCGCCGGCCGCGGCCCCCTGCACCGCCGCGACCACCACGCGATCGGCGTCGTGGAGGGCCAGGACGGTCTCGTGCACGGCGCTCGCGACGTCCGTGCACCAGGCGGGCGGGTGGGCCGCCATGGCGCCGACGTCCCCACCCACGCAGAAGTGGTCGCCCGCAGCCTGCACGAGCAGGACGCGCACGCGGGGGTCGGCCAGGAGCGACCGGCTGGCCGCCGACAGGTCGCGGGCCGTGGGCAGGTCGAGGGCGTTGCCGACCTCGGGGCGCGCCAGCTCGAGGATGCCGATCCCGTCCTCGACCACCGTTCGGATGTGATTCATGATTCACTAGGGTGGCTCACGACGGCCTGCCGGGCAAGCAAAATGCCCGAGGGCCTAGCGGAGTGAATTGAGATTCGCTTAGTGTGGCGCCCGTCACCCCGAGGAGGACCCATGGACCAGCTCGCCCCCGAGTTCGACGTCGTCTCCCTGTTCGACCGCCGTGCCGACCAGCGCTGGAACCGCGTGAGCGTCGCCGACATCGTGGAGCGCCTGACCTGGAGCGTCCCGGAGAAGGAGGCGCTGGTGGGCGCCGAGGGCGCCTACGGCGACCCGGCCTTCGCCCGGTTGACCTTCCGGGCGCTCGACACGCTCATGAACCGCGTCGGTCACGCCCTGCGGGCCGCCGGGCTCGAGCGCGGCGACCGCGTGCTGATGATCTGCGAGAACAGCGTCGAGGGCTACGCCTTCAAGCTGGGCGCCGCCAAGGTCGGTGTCGTGGTGGCACCGCTCAACCCCAACCTGGCCCCTGACGTCGTGGCCCACCTCGTCGAGCGCCTCGAGCCGCGTCTCCTCGTGGCGGACGCCGAGCTGTGGCCCAAGGTGGCCCCGGCCTTCCCCGACGGTCACGCGCCGGACGTGACGATCGAGGTCGGCGGCGGCCGCGTCGGCGACAGCCGGACGTTCAGCGAGCTCGTCGCCGACCAGCCGACCGACGAGCCCGTCGCCCGTGTCCACGGTGACGACATCTGGGAGATCCTCTTCACGTCGGGGACGACGGCGATGCCCAAGGGCGTCATGGAGTCGCACACGACGGTGACGCTCGCGGCGCACGGCTTCGCGCTGAGCCTGACGCGCGGCCTGCGGTTCGAGTCCGACGTCAAGGTCGCGACCTTCCTGCCGATGATGTACCACGTCGGCCACTACGTCTTCGCCCTCGCCGCGATGGTCGCCGGCGGGTCCGTCGTGCTCGGGCGCAGGCCGGACCCGGCGAGCATCGCCGCCGCTGTCGAGGCCGAGCGGGCCACCGCCCTGTGGGGTGGGGCGCCCGCGATGCTCAAGGCCCTGCTCGCGGAGGTCGACGAGCGTCCCCGCGACCTCTCGAGCCTGACCGTCGCGGTCTACGGCTGGGCGGCCCTCCCGCCGACCGTGCTCAAGGGCCTCCGGCACCACGCCCCCGACCTCCAGGTGGTGGAGATCTTCGGGCAGACCGAGTCGATCGCGTGCCACCGGTTCTGGCCGGACATGCACCCCGACGTCTACGAGGCCACCGCCCCCCAGCAGAACTACGTCGGGCTGCCCAGCCCGCTGCTCGCCTCGCGCGTCGTCGACATCGAGGGCCAGCCGCTCGACGGGCTCCCGGGGGTGGCCGGTGAGGCGGTCTACCGGTCGCCGGTCATCGCGGCGGGCTACTACAAGGACGAGGCCGCCACCCGCGAGGCGTTCCGGGACGGCTGGTTCCACTCCGGCGACAGCTGTCTCTACGACAACCAGGGCCTGCGCGTCATGGTCGACCGCTACAAGGACCTGGTGAAGTCGGGCGGCGAGAACGTCTCGACGATCCGCGTCGAGGCCGTGGTCGCCCTCCACCCGGCCGTCGCCAAGGTGGCCGTCGTCGGTCTCCACGACGAGCGGTGGGGCGAGGCCGTCACCGCGGTGGTCGTCCCGGTGGACGACTCCGGGACCTCGCCGACCCTGGAGGCGGAGATCATCGCGTTCGCCCGGGAGCGCCTGGCCGGGTTCGAGACGCCCAAGCGCATCGTCTTCCAGAGCGCCCTGCCGGAGACCGTGGGCGGCAAGGTCATGAAGTACAAGCTGCGCCAGGCCCTACAGGCCTGAGCGCGCTCTCCCTCTCCCATCTCCCCGTGGCGCAGGTCGCCACCGCCCGACCCGAGGACAACCCATGAACTTCGAAGAGAGCTACGAGCACGCCAGCCTCCGCAAGACCGTCGCCCAGGTGTGCGCGGGCTTCGGTGACGACTACCTCCGGCGCGTCATCGCCGAGGACGGCCGCACGCACGAGCTGTGGTCCGCCCTCGGCGAGGCGGGGCTCCTCGGCGTCAACCTCCCGGAGGAGTACGGCGGGGGCGGCGCCGGCATCGCGGAGCTCGCCATCGTCGTGGAGGAGGCAGCGGCCTCGGGCAACCCGCTGCTCCTGCTCCTCGTCTCGGCCGCCATCTCCGGCGAGGTGCTGAAGGACGTCGGCACGGACGAGCAGAAGGCGCGGTGGCTGCCCGCGATGGCCGACGGCTCCGACAAGATGGTCTTCGCGATCACGGAGCCCGACGCGGGCTCCAACAGCCACCAGATCAGCACCAAGGCCGTGCGGGACGGCGACGACTGGGTGCTCTCGGGCACCAAGTACTACATCTCCGGCGTCGACGAGGCCTCCAACCTCCTCGTCGTGGCGCGCACCGGGACGAGCCCGTCGGGTCGGGGCGAGATGACGCTGTTCGTCGTCCCGACCGACGACGAGCGGCTCCACCGGGCCCTCATCCCCGTCGAGGTGCGGGCGCCCGAGAAGCAGTACACGCTCACCTTCGACGGCGTCCGGGTCGGCGACGACCGACGGGTCGGCGAGGTGGGGCGCGGCATGGACGTCGTCTTCCGGGGGCTCAACCCCGAGCGCATCACGGGCGCGGCCATCGAGACGGGCATCGCGCGGTACGCGCTGGGCAAGGCCGCGGCGTACGCGCGCGAGCGCACGGTGTGGGGCGGCACGCCCATCGGTGCCCACCAGGGGGTGGCCCACCCGCTGGCCGCCGCCGCGATCGACGTCGAGCTGGCGCGCCTCATGACGTCGCGGGCCGCGTGGCTGCACGACAACGGCCTGCCGGCGGGGGAGTCGTCGAACATGGCGAAGTACGCCGCGGCGGACGCGGCCCTCAAGGCGCTCGACGCCGCGATCCAGGCCCACGGCGGCAACGGCCTCGCCACGGAGTACGGCCTCGCCCACCTGTGGGGGACGGCGCGCCTCCTCAAGGTCGCCCCCGTCAGTCGCGAGATGGTGCTGAACTTCGTCGCGACCCACACCCTCGGTCTGCCCCGGTCCTACTGACGTGGGCGTCGCGCCCCGGCCGCTGACGGTCGTGACGAGCGGCCCGGAGCAGCTCTTCGGCGTCTCGCCCGTCGCGCAGGAGGGAGCCGAGCTCGTCGCGACCATGCCGCTCGGCCCGGGCACGCGCGTGGGCGGCCGCCCCCAGGCCGCCGCGCTCGGGGTGCTCGTCGACGACGTGCTCGGCTACGCGGTCAACACCCTCGCCGCGGGCTGGTCGGTGAGCACCGAGGTGTCGATGGACCTGCTCACCCCGCTGCCCGCCGACGGGTGGGCGGAGTGCCGGGCGCGGGTCGTGCACGCGGACGCGACGGGAGCCGTCACCGAGGGCGTGGTGACCGTGGGCGGGGACGTCGTGGCGCGGGCGGTGCTGCGGGGCCGGTTCCGTGACCACGAGCCCGATCCCGCGGTGCTCGCCGCGGGGCGCACCGTCGACCTCGGTCCGGTCGACCGCACCGACCTCGACACCGTGCTGGGCGGCGGGGTCGCCCAGCGGGCCCGCGGCCTCACGGTGCGGACGTCGTCGCGCTTCGCCAACCCCCTGGGCAACCTCCACGGGGGCATGCACGTCTGCTTCCACGAGCGCGCGGCGGCACTGGCCGCCCCGACGCTGCCGTCGACGGCCTCGGTGCGGGTGCAGCTCGTCCGCGGCGTACCGACCGGGGTCGACCTCGAGCTCGTCCCGCGCGTGCTGCACGCCGGCCGCACCCTCGCCGTCGTCGGCGTCGAGGCGCGGGACGGCGACGGCCGGCTCTGCAGCGCGGCCACCGTGGTGCGCCACCACGGGACCTGACGTCGCGGGTCCGCACCGGCAGCGCCGTACGGCGTTGCTAGGGTCCGGGTCCGGAAGTGGTCGGCACCGCGGAGCGAGGGGGTGGGTCTGGTGGCGCAACGCACCCGCGACCCGGACCGTCGGGAGAAGATCCTCGAGGCAGCTGCCGGCCTCCTCGCCGACAACGGCTACCACGCCGTGTCCATGGCCGAGATCGGCGAGCGCGCCGGCATCGTCGGCTCGGGCATCTACCGCCACTTCGGCTCCAAGGCCGCGATCCTCGTCGAGCTCTTCGAGCGCGTCATCGACGACCTGCTCGAGCAGGGGCGGGCAGCGGTGGAGGGCACCACCGACCTGGCGGCGGCCCTCGACGAGCTGGTGCGCGGCCAGGTCGGCTTCGTCGTGCACAAGCGGCACCTCGCGCAGATCTACCACAACGAGATCTCCAACCTCCCGCGCGAGGACCAGGTGCGCCTGCGCCGCAAGCAGCGCCTGTACCTCGAGGAGTGGGTGCACGTGCTGGCCGAGCTCGAGCAGACGAGCGAGCCGGTCACCCGCACGCGGGTGAACGTCGCCATCGGAGCCATCCAGGCGGTGCTCTTCCACCAGGTCGTCCTGCCGGACGACGAGCTGACCGCGATGCTGACGAAGTCGGCGCACGCGATCCTGACACTCGCCTGACCGCCCGGGACCGGGTGTCCCGCGCGGCGTCGCGCTCGACCGCATTAGTGAACGGTCGTTAACCTCCCTGCCTCGTCGGGCGGCTCGGTCGGTCACGGCGCGCCCGCCCTGGCGTCCTTGCATGAGGCAACTGCGCTAGTCCACCCACCTCTAGTGAATGACAAATCACGAAATCCTTGTGAATCCAGGTTCACTCGTGCCACGCTGTGCGCCACGTCACACAGATGGAGGAGCGGCATGGAACGGTGGGTTGGTGGACGCGTCGTCAGGACGCGTCGGTGCTGGGTCGGGGGTGTGGCGGCGATGTCGGTCGTCGCCCTCGCCGGTTGCGGATCGGCGGGCCCGGCGGCCTCGGGTCCGCAGGGCGGCGACGGTCTGCCCGACACGGTGCGGCTGATGGTGAGCGCCCCGCTCACCGGGCCGGCGGCGTTCGCGGGCACGGAGGCCGAGAAGGGCTACGAGCTGGCCGTCGAGGAGATCAACGAGTCCGGCTTCCTCGGCGAGGGCGTGACCCTGGAGATCGACGTCAAGGACACCCAGGCCTCCGTGCAGAAGGCCGCGAGCGACTTCACGGCGGCGGTCTCGGACCCCGAGGTGTCGGCGGTCCTCGGTTCGCTGAGCAGCGGTGAGGCCGTGGCGCAGTCGCCGATCGCCGAGAACCAGAAGATGCCGACGGTCTACATCCAGGCCGGCTCGCCCGGTGTCGTCCTCGGCGACTACACCTACCGGTTCCCGACGCCGATGAGCGAGTACTACGACGTCCTCTCGACCTACGTCGAGGAGGAGGGCTGGGACTCGGTGGGCGTCGTCTACGCCCCGTGGATCCCCACGCTGAAGGACGTCGGCGAGGTCGCCCTGCCGGCCATGGCCGAGGAGCTCGGCATGGAGGTCACGGCGTCCGTCGCGACGCAGCAGACGACGCAGGACTTCAGCGCGCCGATCGAGCAGGTACTCGCGAGCGACCCCGACGTGGTCTCGATCCTCCAGATCGGCCCGGCGAACGCCACCGCGATGCAGCAGCTGCGGCAGGCCGGCTACGACGGTCCCGTCCTCGGCAACTCGTCGGCGGGCGCGGGCACGCTCGCCCCGGCGGGAGCGGCCGGTGCCGGCATGGTCTGGCCGGTCGACTTCGCCCCCGGCGCGGACGACCCGGCGGTGCAGGAGTTCGTCGAGCTCTACCGCGAGGCCAACGACGGGGAGGACCCGTACCCCTACGCCGCCGAGGCCTACGACGCCGTGTGGTTCGTCGCCCGTGCGCTCAAGGAGGCCGACAGCGCCGGCCGCGAGGAGCTCAAGGACGCGATGGCCACCATCGCCGCCGAGCCCTGGACCGGTGCGCTCGGCACGGACCACACCTTCGAGGACAACAGCCTCGTCGTCGGTGGCGTGGCCGTCGAGTGGGACGGCTCGCAGGAGAACGTCCTCTACAGCGCCGAGCGCTGAGCGCGTCCGCGGCCCCGCGGCCGCGGAGCGCCGCGGGGTCGGGGACCGGCGCGTCCGGTCCCCGACCCCGCCCTCGCCCACGGTCCCGACGGACCGGACCACCGTCACCAGAGAGGGGACGCCTGCTGTGCAGGAACTCGTCGCCATCGCGAGCCTCGGCTCCGTCTACCTGCTCTTCGCGCTCGGCCTGAGCACCGCGTGGGGCACCATCGGCATCCTGAACTTCGCCCACGGGGCGATCTTCGTCTCGGCGGCCTACGGCTGCTACGAGCTGCTCGAGGTGCGGCAGCTGCCCGTGCTCGTGCTCGCCGTCGTGGCGGTGCTCATCGGCGCCGCCATGTCGCTCCTCATGCAGGTGCTCGTCTTCGACCAGGTGCGACGTCGCGCCTCGAGCGAGCGCGCCGCCGAGACGCGCATCCTGATCGGGGGGATCGGCGTGGCGATGCTGCCCATCGCCCTGGCCTCGCACCAGACCAAGAACCTGGCGTTCGGTCTCTCGGCCTCGGGCTTCGAGGCCAGCGTCTGGACCATCGGCGGCGTCCGCGTCAGCTCGGTCCAGGTCGCCACGGTGGTCTGCGCCGTCGGGGCGGCCGCCGCGCTGGCGTGGTACCTGCGCCGTACCCGCGCCGGGCTCGCGCTCCGGTCGCTCGGTGTCGACGACCAGGTGGCCGCGCTGATGGGCATCGACCGACGCCGCTACGCGTGGGCGACCATGGCGGTCGCCGGGGGCCTGGCCGGCCTGGCGGGGGTGCTGCTCACGCTCAACCTGGGCGCGATCTCCGCCGAGAGCGGCGACGCGCTCCTCATCAAGGCCTTCGCCTGCGTCGTGCTCGGCGGAGTCGGCAGCACGCTCGGCGTCGTCGTCGGCTGCTTCACGCTCGCCGCCTCCGAGGTGTGGGTGCTGACGCAGACCAGCGGCATGTGGGTCGAGGCGGTGTCCTTCGGGATCATCTTCGCCGTCCTCCTGCTGCGCCCCCAGGGCATCTTCGGCCGCCAGGAGGTGCGACGGGTATGAGCGCCTTCTACGCCTCCAACCTGGTGCTCGTCCAGGCCACCCTCGTCGCGATCCTGCTCGCGCTCAGCATCCAGGTGCCGCTCCGCCTCGGCGTGTTCTCGCTCGCCGGTGTCGGGTCCTACGGCATCGGTGCCTACGTCTCCGCCAACCTCGTGCTGCGCGAGGAGATGGGCGCGGTCCCCACGATGCTCGTGTCCGGCCTGGTGGCTGCGGCGGTCGGCCTGGTGCTCGGCGTCGTCATCTACCGGCTCGCCGGGCTCTACCTGGCGATGGCCACCATCGCCTTCGACCTGACGGTCGGCGTGGTGGCGCTGAACGGCGGGGAGTGGACGGGCGGACCCGTCGGCCTCTTCGGGGTCTTCGCCGACCTCACCATGGGCCTGCTGTTCGGCACGGTGGTGCTCGTGCTCGTGCTGGTGCACCTCACCGAGGTGGGCCGGCTGGCGCGCCGCATCACGACCGTCCGGGAGGATCCGGAGCTGGCCGCCTCCATGGGGGTGAACGTCCGGGCCTACCGCCTGACCGCGTTCGTCGTCAGCGGCTTCCTCGGCGGGCTCGCCGGCTGCCTCAACACCCTGACCCGCTCGGCCGTCGGCCTGCAGGACGTCAGCTTCCACCTCGTCGTCGTCGCGCTCACCACGATCATCGTGGGCGGTGCCCTGTCGTGGCGTGGCGCCGTGATCGGCGCGGTGCTCTTCACGTGGCTGCCGAGCGTCCTCGAGGTCGTCGGCGAGTGGCAGGAGTTCGTCTACGGGCTCATCGTCGTGCTCGCGGCCATCTTCCTCCCCACCGGCCTCTACGGCCTGTGGTGCTCGGCCCGCCGGCGGGTCGTGGAGCGGTTCCGGCCGCCCGTGCGCCCGCGGCGGCCGGACGAGCCCGACGTACCGGCCGCCACGGTGGCCCCCGAGCACGAGGTGGCAGCCCGATGAGCAGCCCGAGCACCCGGCACGGCACGGTCCCTGCCGGACCGGCGGACCCTGTCGACGTCCCGGGCACCGGGACCGCGGTCCTCGAGATCCGGGACCTGGCCGTCCACTACGGCGGCGTGAAGGCCGTCGACGGCATCACGATGACGCTCGCCGAGGGCGGGATCTCCGGCATCATCGGCCCGAACGGGTCCGGCAAGAGCACGCTGGTGGCGGCGCTGACGCGGTTGACCCGCCTCACCCGCGGCGAGCTCACGGTCGGCGGCACCCGCTACGAGCGGGTCCGCCCGGGCCGGGTCCCGGGACTGGGGATCGCGCGCACGTTCCAGACGGTGCGGCTCCTGGGCGACCTCTCGGTCGCCGCCAACGTCCAGCTGGGGTACGACGCCCGGTCGCGCGCCGAGCGTCGCGCGCCGCTGCGGGGCCTCCCCGGCCCGGTGGCCGAGGCGCTCGAGCGCACCGGCCTGACCGACGTCGCCCGGGCCCGCCCGTCCGAGCTGTCCTACGGCACGCAGCGCCGGGTCGAGATCGCGCGCGCGATCGTGATGGACCCGCGGCTGCTCCTCCTCGACGAGCCGACGGCGGGCATGAACGCCGCCGAGCGGGTCGAGATCTCCGCGCTGATGCGGCAGCTGCGCTCGGAGGGGCTCTCGCAGCTGCTCATCGAGCACGACGTCCAGATGATGCTCGACACCTGCGACCACCTGTTCGCGATGGCGCAGGGTCGCCTGCTGACCGAGGGGCGGCCGGCCGACGTGGTCGCCGACCCACGGGTCCAGGAGGCATACCTCGGGAAGGGGTGGAAGGCCGATGCTGCAGATCAGTGACCTGCACGTGAGCTACGGGCACGTGGAGGCCGTCGCCGGGATCGACCTCGAGGTCCGGCCCGGCCAGGTCTCGCTCGTCCTCGGGCCCAACGGCGCGGGCAAGAGCACCACGCTCAACGCCGTCGCCGGGGTCGTGCGACCGGCCCGGGGATCGGTCCGGGTCGGCGACCTCGACACCACGGGCCTCCCGGCCCACCGGGTCGTGGGAGCCGGGGTCGCGCTCGTCCCCGAGGGCCGTCGCGTCTTCGCGCCGATGACGGTCGAGGAGAACCTCCGCCTGGGGGGCCACACGACGGCGCCGGGCCGGGCGCGCGAGGTGCTGGAGCGGATCTGGGAGATTTTCCCCGTGCTCCACGAGCGGCGCCGGGGGGCAGCCGGGCTGCTGAGCGGCGGGGAGCAGCAGATGCTGGCCTTCGGGCGTGCGCTGGTGTCCGACCCGGCGTTCGTGCTGCTCGACGAGCCGTCGATGGGTCTCGCCCCCGCCATGGTCGACGTCGTCGTCGAGAAGGTCGGGCTCATGGCCGAGAGCGGGATCGGCGTGCTGATGGTCGAGCAGAACGCGGAGGCCGGTCTCGGCATCGCCTCCGACGTGACGGTGGTGAACCGCGGGCAGGTCGCCTTCCGCGGCACCAGCGCCGAGGTGCGCGCCGACGCGTCGGTGCTGCGCGCCTTCCTGGGGGAGTCCGCGCTCGCCGAGGGCTGAGCCACGCGCCGTACGAAAGCCACGACGGGACCTTGACAGGATCCGTCCGCCAAGTAATAGTGAATTCACTTTCACTAAAGAAGGAACGACGATGACACGCAACGTGGTGAGGGTCGGCAACGGCCAAGGTTTCTGGGGCGACTCCGCCCGCGGTCCGCTGCAGCTGGTGCAGGGCGGGGGCATCGACTACCTGACGATGGACTTCCTCGCCGAGGTGACGATGAGCATCATGCAGAAGCTCCGCTCGCGGAACCCGCAGGCGGGCTACGCGACCGACTTCGTCGCCCAGCTCGAGCGGATCCTGCCCCACTGCAAGGAGCACGGGATCAAGGTCATCGCCAACGCCGGCGGGGTCAACCCGGAGGCGTGCGCGGCGGCCGTCGACGACGTGGTGCGCCGGTTGGGGCTCGACGTCGTCGTCGCCACCGTCGGCGGGGACGACGTCATGGCGGACCTGCCGCGCCTCCTCGAGAGCGGTCACGGACTGACCAACATGACGACCGGGGCCCCGCTCGCGGACGAGCTCGACCGGGTGCAGAGCGCGAACGTCTACCTCGGGGCGTTCCCGATCGCCGAGGCGCTCGCCGCCGGTGCCGACGTCGTCATCACCGGGCGGGTCACGGACCCGTCGCTCACGCTGGCGCCGCTCATCCACGAGTTCGGCTGGACCGAGGACGACCACGACCTCCTCGCGGCGGGCACGGTCGCCGGACACATCCTCGAGTGCGGCACGCAGTGCACGGGCGGCAACTACGACCGCTGGGAGTCGGTGCCCGACCTGGCCGGCATCGGCTACCCCCTCGTGGAGGTCGCCGCGGACGGGACGTTCGTCGTGACGAAGAAGGCCGGCACCGGCGGACTCGTCGACGTCGGCACGGTCACCGCCCAGCTGCTCTACGAGCTGGGGGAGCCCGAGCGCTACCTGACCCCCGACGTCGTCGCCGACTTCACCTCCATCCGCCTCGAGCAGGACGGCCCCGACCGGGTGCGGGTGCACGGGGTGCGCGGCAGCGCGCCCACCGACACCTACAAGGTGTCGATCAGCACCCTCGACGGGTGGCGCACGACCGCCCAGCTGACGGTCGGCGGACCGGATGCCGCGGCCAAGGCCCGCCTCACCGCCGAGATCCTGCTCGCCCGCCTCGCCGAGGAGGGCGTCGTCTTCCCGGCCGAGGACTGCCTCGTCGAGGTCGTCGGCACCAACGTGCTCTACGCGGACATGCTCCCCGAGCCGGCGACCGCCCCCTCCGAGGTCGTGCTGCGCGTCTCCGTGCGCTCGACCGACAAGGCGGCCGTCAACAGGCTCGGCGCCGAGCTGGCCTCGCTGCTCACCTCCGGCCCCCCGGGTCTCACGGGCTTCGCCGGAGGACGCCCCAAGGCGAGCGAGATCGTCGGCTTCTGGCCGGCCCTGATCGAGAAGTCGGCCGTCGAGGCCCGCGTGCAGGTGAAGGAGGTCGTGGCATGAGCACGACGACCGTTCCGCTGGGCCGGGTGGCCTCGGCCCGCTCGGGAGACAAGGGCGCCGACGCCAACATCGGGCTCTGGACCGACGACGAGCGCGTCTTCGAGGTGCTGCGGGAGCAGGTGACCCCCGCGCGGGTGGAGGCGCACTTCCGCGCGCTCTGCCGCGGCGGGGTCGAGCGCCACGAGCTGCCCAACCTGAAGGCGCTGAACTTCCTGCTCCACGACGCCCTCGACGGCGGGGGCGCGGCGTCGCTGCGCACCGACGCGCAGGGGAAGACGCTGTCGCTCGGCCTGCTGCAGATGACCGTCGAGGTGCCCACCGAGCTGCTGGGATGACCGTCCGGATCGGGCTCGCCGACGCGCAGGACGCCCGCGTCCAGGAGGCAGCGGCCCGCCTCGTGGCCGCCGGTCGGGTCGTGCCGGTCCTCGTCGGGACCGCCGGCGACGACGCACCGCCCGGTGCCGAGCGGGTCACCGCGCCGGCGGGCACGAGCCCGGTCGACCACCTCGCCCGGCTGGTGGCCGAGGGCATCGTGGCCGCCGGTGTGGGCGGCAGCCTCACCTCCAGCGCCGAGATGGTCCGCGCCGGCATCCGCCGGTTGCGGCGCGGTCGCCTCGTCTCGGCCTGCTTCGCGATCGGGGGCCCCGAGGGCCGTTGGACGACGTACGCCGACTGCGTCGTCGTCCCCGACCCCGACGCCGCGCAGCTGGCCGAGATCGCGGTGACGGCGGCCGAGCACCACGAACGCACGTTCGCGGAGCGCGCCCGCGTCGCCATGCTCTCGTTCTCGACGGCCGGCAGTGCGGCCCACCCGCGGGTGCTGCTCGTGCAGGAGGCCACGCGCCGGGTGCGGGAGGAGCGACCCGACCTGCTCGTCGAGGGCGAGGTGCAGTTCGACGTCGCCGTGGACCCGCGGGTGGCCGCCCGCAAGGCGCCCGGGTCCCAGGTCGCCGGGGCCGCGAACGTGCTGGTCTTCCCGTCGCTCGAGGCCGCCAACATCGCCTACAAGGTGGCCGAACGGGTCGGGGGCGCCACCGCCCTCGGGTCGTTCGTGCTCGGGCTGGACCGCCCGTGGGTCGACCTCTCCCGCGGCTGCTCCACCGACGACATCGTCGCCACCGTCGACCTGCTCGCCCGCGCCGAGAGCGCCCACCGGGCATCGGACCCGATGGCGGGCTGAGCCCGCCCGGAAAGGAAGAGAACGATGAAGGTCCTCACCTCCACCTTCGACCTCGGCTCGGACGTCGCCGTCGCGAACCGCGAGGGCAACCTGGAGCGGATCGCGGAGCTCGACCGGCAGCTCGACCTCGCCATCGCGGGAGGCGGGGAGCGGTACGTCGCCCGCCACCGCGAGCGTGGTCGGCTGCTCGCCCGCGAGCGCATCGAGCTGCTCATCGACCGTGACGCACCGTTCCTCGAGCTCGGCAACGTCGCCGCCTGGGGGACCGAGTTCCCCGTCGGGGCGAGCTGCGTGACGGGCATCGGCGTCGTGAGCGGCGTCGAGTGCATGATCGTCGCCCACGACCCGACCGTGCGGGGCGGCGCCTCGAACCCCTACACGTGGAAGAAGGTGCTCCGGGCCATGCAGGTCGCCCGCGAGAACCGGCTCCCCACCATCAGCCTCGTCGAGTCCGGCGGCGGCGACCTGCAGCGGCAGGCCGAGCTGTTCGTGCCCGCGGGCAGGCTCTTCCACGAGCTGACCGCGCTCTCGGCGGCCGGTGTCCCGACCATCGCGCTCGTGTTCGGCAACTCGACGGCGGGCGGCGCCTACGTGCCGGGCATGTGCGACTACGCCGTGATGGTGCAGAACCAGGCGAAGGTATTCCTCGGCGGTCCGCCGCTGGTCAAGATGGCGACCGGCGAGGACGCCGACGACGAGAGCCTCGGCGGCGGCGACATGCACGCACGCACCTCCGGCCTGGCGGACTACCTGGCCGCCGACGAGGAGGAGTGCATCGCGATCGGCCGCGACATCGTCGAGCACCTCAACTGGCGCAAGCACGGCACGCCCGCCGCCGCGGAGGTCGACGCACCCGTGCACGACCCCGAGGACCTGCTCGCCATCGCCTCGGTCGACCTGAAGGTGCCCTTCGACCCGCGCGAGGTGATCGCCCGGGTCGTCGACGGCTCGCGCTTCGAGGAGTACAAGCCGCTCTACGGCACGGCCCTCGTCACCGGCTGGGCGACGGTCCACGGCTACCCGGTGGGCATCCTCGCCAACGCGCGCGGCGTGCTGTTCAACGAGGAGGCCAAGAAGGGCGCGGAGTTCATCCTGCTCTGCAACCAGACGGACACCCCGTTGATCTTCCTGCAGAACACGACGGGCTTCATGGTCGGCACGCAGTACGAGCAGAACGGCATGATCAAGGACGGCTCGAAGATGATCAACGCCGTCACGAACTCGAAGGTCCCGCACATCACGATCAACCTGGCGGCCTCGTACGGCGCCGGCAACTACGGCATGTCGGGCCGCTCCTACGACCCCCGTCTGCTCTTCACCTGGCCGAGCTCGAAGACGGCGATCATGGGGCCCGAGCAGCTCGCCGGCGTCATGTCGATCGTCGCCCGCCAGGCCGCGGAGAACGCCGGCCGGCCCTTCGACGAGGAGGCCGACGCGGAGCGTCGCGCGGCGCTCGAGGAGCGCATCGAGGCCGAGTCGCTCGCCCTCTACATGAGCGGCCAGTGCTACGACGACGGCGTCATCGACCCCCGGGACACCCGTGACGTGCTCGGGATGGCCCTGTCGATGTGCCACAACAACGAGGTGACCGGGACCCGTGGGTTCGCGGTCTTCCGGATGTGAGGAAGAGATGATCACCAAGGTCCTGGTCGCCAACCGCGGGGAGATCGCACGACGCGTCTTCCGCACCTGCCGCGAGATGGGCATCGCGACGGTCGCCGTCTACTCGGACGCGGACGCGCAGGCGCCGTTCGTGCTGGAGGCCGACGAGGCGGTGCCCCTGGGGGGCGCCACCCCCGCCGAGTCCTACCTCCGCGCCGACGCCGTCCTCGAGGCGGCGGAGCGGGTGGGCGCCGACGCCGTGCACCCCGGCTACGGCTTCCTCTCGGAGAACGCCGACTTCGCGCGCCGCTGCGAGAAGGCGGGCATCACGTTCATCGGTCCGGGCGTCGAGGCCATCGAGGCGATGGGCTCGAAGCTGACCGCCCGCGACATGATGGAGGCGGCGGGCGTGCCCGTGCTGCCGGGCCGCGACCTGACCGGCGTGCCGGACGACGAGGTGCTCGCGGTCGCCGAGGCGATCGGCTGGCCGGTCCTGGTCAAGGCGTCGTTCGGTGGCGGCGGCCGCGGCATGCGGGTCGTGCGCGCCGAGTCCGAGCTCCTGGAGGCCATCGCCTCGGCCCGGCGCGAGGCGGGGTCCGCGTTCGGCAACGACACCGTGTTCCTCGAGCACTATGTCGACGAGCCGCGCCACGTCGAGATCCAGATCTTCGGCGACACGCACGGAGCGATCGTGCACCTCAACGAGCGGGAGTGCTCGATCCAGCGGCGCCACCAGAAGATCATCGAGGAGTCGCCCTCGCCGGTCGTGACTCCGGAGCTGCGCGAGCGCATGGGCGCGGCGGCCGTCGAGGCCGGTCGCGCGCTGGGGTACGTCGGAGCGGGGACCGTCGAGTTCCTGCTGGCACCGGGCGGGGACTTCTACTTCCTGGAGGTCAACACGCGCCTGCAGGTCGAGCACCCGGTGACCGAGCTCGTCACGGGTCTCGACCTCGTGCGGCTGCAGATCGACGTGGCCGCCGGTCTCCCGCTGCCCCCGGAGGCCTTCGCCCCCACGATCACGGGGCACGCCATCGAGGCGCGCCTCTACGCGGAGGACGCGCTCAACGGGTTCCTGCCGGCCGCGGGCACGCTCCACCGCTTCGAGATCCCCGAGGTGCCGGGGCTGCGGGTGGACGGCGGCGTCGAGTCGGGCGACGTGGTGAGCACCAACTACGACCCGATGCTCGCGAAGGTGATCGGCTACGGGCGCACCCGCGAGGAGGCGTCCGCCCGGCTCGTCCGTGCCCTCCGGGGGGCCCGGGTCCTGGGCGTCACGACCAACCGCACGCTGCTCGTCGGGATCCTCGAGCACGAGGAGTTCGTGGCCGGCCGCATCGACACGCACTTCCTCGACCGGCTCGACCCGCGCGACCTGGCGCCCACCCCGACGCCGGCGGTGGAGGGCGCGGCGGTCCTCGCCGTCGCCCTCGCGGACCAGGCCCTCGAGCGGGACGGCAGCCGCGTCGTACGGCACGTCGCGTCCGGCTTCCGCAACGTCCGCTCGCAGCTCCAGCACCGCGCGTACGCCGTCGGCGACCGCCGGTTCGACGTCGGCTACGACCTCGGGCGGCGTCCCCGCTTCGAGGTCGACGGGACGGCGCTCGACGTGGTGCTGCACCGGGTGGACCCCGACGGTGTCGACCTGGTGGTCGACGGAGTACGACGCCGGTTCGACGTCGTGCGGGCGCAGGGAGCGGCGTACGTGTCCTGGGCGGACGGCACGCTCGACCTCACGGTGGTCCCGCGGTTCGTCGACAAGGCGGGTGCCCTCGAGGCCGGTTCGCTCCTGGCACCCATGCCGGGCACCGTCGTGCGGGTCAACGTCGCCCCCGGCGACCGGGTCGTCGCGGGACAGACCGTGCTGGTGCTCGAGGCCATGAAGATGGAGCACGCGATCAAGGCGGCCGCCGACGCGGTCGTCGCGAGCGTGCCGGTCAGCACGGGGGGCGCCGTCGACACGGGCACCGTCCTCATCGTGCTGGAGGAGACCGAGGAGGACGAGGCATGAGCGCCACCGGCACGGAAGCCGACACCGACACCGAGGCGGTCCTCTACGAGGTCGTCGACGGCGCCGCCTGGATCACGATCAACCGGCCCGAGGCGCGCAACGCGCTCAACCTGGCGGTGCGGACGGGCCTCAAGGAGCTGCTGCTGCGGGCGGAGGCCGACGACGCCGTGCAGGTGGTCGTGCTCACCGGAGCCGGCGACAAGGCGTTCTGCGCGGGCGGGGACCTCAAGGAGATGGCGAGCACGCGTCTCACGATCCCGCCGCCGGACTTCGTGCCGCAGCCGGGTCGCACCGTGGAGGTCACCAAGCCGGTCATCGCCGCCGTGAACGGGGGCGCGTTCGGCGGCGGCTTCCTCCTCGCCCAGTCGGCCGACCTCGTCGTCGCGGCGGACACCGCGACGTTCGCGGTCTCGGAGGCCAAGGTGGGGCGGGGATCGCCGTGGGCGGCCCCGCTGCCCTGGCTGGTGCCGCCGCGCGCCGCGATGGAGATCCTCCTCACCGGCGACCGGGTGGACGCCCGGCGCGCCCACGAGATCGGCCTCGTCAACCGCGTGGTCCCCGCGGCCGAGCTGCGCGCGGCCACCAGCGCCCTCGTGGCCACGATCGTCGCGAACGCACCGCTGTCGGTGCGGGCGGCCAAGCGCATGGTCTACGCGGTCGCGGAGCACGGGCGCACGCCCGCGTTCGAGGTGGCCGAGGAGATCTGGGCTCCCGTCTACCTGAGCGAGGACGCGCAGGAGGGGCCGCGCGCCTTCGCGGAGAAGCGCCGTCCCCGCTGGCAGGGGCGATGAGCACGCCGGCGGCGGTCGTCGCCGGCCTGGTCGAGGACCTCCGCGCCGAGCGCGACGCGCTGCTCGCCCTGCTGCGCGAGCAGCCCGCGCACGTGTGGTCCCTGCCGACGCCCGCGGCGGGGTGGTCGGTGCACGACGAGATGGCCCACCTCGCGTTCTTCGACGGCGTGACCCGCACGTGCATCGCCGATCCCCCGGCGTTCGTCCGCTTCCGCGACGAGGAGATGGGTGACCTGCAGAGGTACGTCGACGGGGTGGGCCCGCAGCACGCCCACCTGTCGGGCACCGAGGTGCTCGACTGGTGGGAGCGCGAGTCCGAGGGGCTGCTCGTCGCCGCGGCGGCCGCGGACCCGAGCACCCGGGTCCCGTGGTTCGGCCCGTCCATGAGCCTGGCGTCCAAGCTGACCGCCCGCATCATGGAGACCTGGGCGCACGGTCAGGACGTGGTCGACGCCCTGGGGGCCCGTCGCGAGCCCACCGACCGGCTGCGGCACGTCGCCCGGATCGGGGTGCTGGCCTTCCCCAACAGCTACCGCACGCGGGGGCTGGCCGTCCCGGACGTGCCGGTGCGCGTCGACCTCGAGGCACCCGACGGCGCCCGGTGGTCGTGGGGCGACCCGACGGCGGTCCAGGTGGTGCGGGGCCCGGCCGAGGACTTCTGCCTGGTCGTGACCCAGCGGCGCCACGTGGCCGACACCGCGCTCGAGACCGAGGGCGACGTCGCCGCGGAGTGGATGACGGTGGCGCAGGCGTTCGCCGGCCCGCCGGGAGCGGGCCGGGAGCCCGGGCAGTTCCCCGGGGCCGCGCGCCTCCCCGCGTCCGCGGTCGCGACCACGGGAGACGCGTGAGCACCGCGGGGTCCGTCGGCCCGGCCCGGATGCGGGACGGGGCGTTGCGGATCCAGGCGTTCGAGGACTGGCTGCTGCGCGACGCGCTCGGCGCACCCACGTCGGGCGAGCGACCGCACGGTGCGTGGACCGTCGTCGGGTCGTTCCGGGGCATGGGGGAGGGCCTCGACGGCCTCTTCCGGATGCTGGGCGCCGGCACCGACGACGGCGTCATGTTCGGCGAGTGCCGCATCGAGCAGGTCCGGCCGCTGGAGCACGAGCGGGAGTACGTGGTGCGGTGCGAGGTGCTCGGCGCCACCCGGCGCACGGGGCGACGGGTGCCGGTGTTCGACGTGGTCGAGTACGTCACCGAGATCGTCGAGCAGTCCGCGGGCCCCGACGGGACGGCGACCGAGGTCGTCGCGGTGCGGTGCCACGCCTCGATGATCGTCCCGCGGCCGGAGGCGGCGGCGTGAGGCCCCCCGCCGCCCCTGCCGTCACCGCCGAGGCGGTGGGCGACGACCTCCCCGACCTGGCCGTGACCGTCCGGGCCGAGGCGATGAAGCCGACGGCGCTCCTGCTGCGCGACCCGAACCCGATCCACCTCGACCCCGCGGTGGTCCGGGGCCTCGGCCTCGGCGACCGCGTCATCAACCAGGGTCCGCTCAACGTGGGCTACCTGTGGGAGATGCTGGCGCGCTGGACCGGTGACGCCGGGCTCGTGCGCAGCCTCGACGTCCGGTTCACCAGCAACGCCTTCGCCGGCGAGGTGCTCGTGGCGGGCGGCGTCATCGAGGACGTGGCGGATCCGGCGGACGGCGACCGCATCGCCACCTGCGCGGTGTGGTTGTGCGCCGAGGACGGTCGCGACGTCGTCCGCGGCACCGCGCGCGTCGTGCTCCCGCCCCGCCCGACGACACCTGACGACGGAGGAGACCCCCGGTGAAGATCGACCTCTACCCGGGCTTCGGCCTGGAGCTGGGCACCGCTGCCTCGGTGGCGCGGACCGCCGTGGAGCAGGGCTATGACGGGCTGTGGGCGCTCGAGGCGCCGCGCGAGCCGTTCTCCCCGCTCGCCGTGGCGGCCCTGGCCGCTCCGGGCCTGCAGCTCCGCACCTCCGTGGCGGTCGCCTTCGCCCGCAACCCGATGGTGACCGCGGGACTGGCCCACGAGCTCGCCCGGGTCACGGGCGGGGGCTTCGTGCTGGGGCTCGGCACCCAGGTGCGCGCCCACGTCGAGCGGCGGTTCAGCGAGACGTGGTCGGAGCCCGTGCAACGGATGGCCGACTACGTCGCCGCCCTGCGCGCGATCTGGGCGTGCTGGAACGAGGGGGTCCCGCTCGAGCACGTCGGCAGCCACTACCGGCACACCCTGATGACCCCGATGTTCGACCCCGGTCCGTCGGGCGTCGGCGCACCGCCCGTGCACCTCGCGGCGGTCGGGCCGGCGATGGTCGCCATGGCCACGGAGGTCGCCGACGGCCTCGTGCTGCACCCGCTCACCTCGCCCCGGACCTACGAGGAGCGCGTGGCCCCCGCCGTCGGCGACCGCCGGCGCTCCGGCGGGTTCGAGCTCACGTGCCCGGTCCTCGTCGCGACGGGCACGACGGACGAGGAGGTCGACGTCGCGCGCCACGCCGTGCGCAAGCAGATCGCCTTCTACGCCTCGACCCCGGCGTACCGCTGGGTCCTCGACCTGTACGGCGAGGGCGAGCGCGCCGACCGCCTGCGGCAGATGTCGCGCGAGGGTCGCTGGGACGACATGACGGCCCTGGTGACCGACGAGCTCCTCGACGAGTTCGCCGTGACCGCGAGGCAGGAGGACGTGCCTGCCGCCCTCGAGGCGCGGTGGGGCGCGGTCCTCGACCGCGTCGGCGTCTACCAGCCCTACTGACCGACCCGCACGCCCGCACACCCGCACGCCCGCACGCCCGCACACCCGCACACCCGGGGCTGCACAAGACCAATCCGCTCGGAAAACGACGGCACCAAGGTCCCCCTTCAGAAATGTGGAGGACCTTGGTAGCACGGCGGACTGACAGTTGAGGCGTCAGCCGCTGGCCACCTCCGCCGTCCGGCCCGCTCTCGGCGTACTGGACCAGGCACACCGGGCACCAGAGGTGCGGGGTGCTGCCCCCACTTGCTCATGCGCGTGCGGTTCGGGCCAGTGATGATGAGGACGTGCTCCAGGCACGTCGCCGCCCAGTGCTCGCCTGAGTCCGCCTCGCGTCCCGCACCTCGGCGGCCTGAGCGTGTCGGTCAGCGGGCGTACCGCGCTCGACAGCGACGGCGACGGCGACACCGGGGGCGAAGTGGGCGACGAGCGGGAGCCCGGTCGTCGCCGCCACCAGTTTCGCGGTGAGCCGGGTCGGTTGGTTGCTGTTCCTGCTGGCGGTCCCCCGGAACGGGCGGCTACGGCGGAGTCGTCGCAATCCGAAGGGATGTATGTCTCTGTGGTTCGGTGCGTAGGCGGTTCGCAGTGGCCCACCTCGTCGAACTCGCCGCGCTTGTTCACCAGGACCCGCGATCACGACCCGCAGCAGTGGATCTGGCCAACGTTTATCCAACGTTTTGGGCTGCGATCCAACGTTTTCACGACGTTTTGAGGATGACCGAAGGTGATGCGTGATGAGCCGCAGTGAGGAGAGTAAGAGTCGCTGACCTGCGATTACATGCACTGGGATGACGTCTGATGACCCGAGCGCGGTCCGCGATGAGCGCCCGGAAACCAGTCCGCTGGTTCAGGGTTCGAGTCCCTGGTGGCCTACCCCCGCTCGTCCGGGTCGATCGCGCGGCCCGCGGTTGAGGTCCCCGGCTGCGTCGGGTCCAGCGCCGGGTCCAGCGCGCCGGCCCGCTCCGCCTCGCGCCGATCGACCAGCTCGACGTAGACCGCCCGCACGCCGATGGCCCGCTCGAGCTCGCCGAGCACCCCGGAGAAGAACTGGCCGCGGAAGGTGTCGTCGGTGACGGCGACGACGGTGAAGTAGAGCCCGGAGAACGCGGCGAGGAACACCGACACGGCGAGCAGCTCCGCGCTCAGTCCGGGCAGTCCGGGCACGGTGGTCACGGAGTCGGCCGTCCAGGCCTCGGCGACCTCCGGGCGCATGGTCAGCACGCCGAACAGCACGAAGAAGGCGAAGACGGTCGCGGCGACGACGAGCACCTGCACGCCCTGGACGACCAGGAGCACGAGCAGCAGGTTCCAGCGCTCGAACCTCGTCAGCTCCGCGTGACACGTGGGCGGCGGCCCGTCGTCGTCCACGAGCCGCTGTGCGTCGGCCTCGAGCGGCGTGCCTCGGCACGCCTGGACGAGCAGCGCTTCGTCGACGTGGTCGTCGACGCGGTCGACCTCCTCGGGCAGGCGGACGAGCAGGAAGGCGACTGCCATGGCCCCGAAGAGCAGCACCGTCAGCCACAGGAAGCCGGTGGGCAGGCTCGCCGCCATCTGCCACACCTCGGCGTTGATGAAGAGGAACGTGACGAACACGAGCAGCAGCGGCAGGGCGCGGGTCACGGTCGGCAGCAGCTGGCGCAGGCTCCCGAACGTCCGTCCCACGGCCCAGGTCACCACAGGTCGCGCCCCGAGGGCGACCACGGCGTACGTCGCCACAGCCGCCCCCGCGGCGGTGAGCACGGTCGCCGGCGCGAGGGCGTTGTCGGAGCCGAGCCACGCCAGCGCGCCGCCCGCCAGCGCGGCGGCGACGACGACGAGCGCCAGGCGGGGTACGACGCGGGTGGGCCGCAGCGCGCCGCGCGCCCGGGCCCGTCCCGACGCGACGAAGTACGGGAGGCCGTGCGTCGCGAACCAGCGCTCGGTGGCGGCCAGGCGAGCGGACTCGGACTCAGACTGGGAGGGGAGCGGATCCATCAGCACAGGCTCCCACCCCCCCCCGTCGGCTGCTCGGCGAACACCGGTCCTGGGGCGCGGTGTCCACGATCCGGCGAGCTGCCGCTCCGACGGACCAGCCAGTCGTCGCCCTCACCGCCGACGCCACCCTGGAGGACGGTCGGCTCACCGTCCCGTTCACGAAGGACCAGGTCGAGGGCGCTCCCTTGATCGACCTCGACGAGGGGCACCTCCACGAGGTGGAGGAGGCGCGGCTGTGGCAGCACTACCACCGTGACGACGAGCGCGACGGCGCGCATGACGGCGAGCACCCCGGCGCTGACCGCGGCAGGCGCCACGGTGGCCACCGCGACGAGCCACGGCAGGGAGACACCGCCGAGCGTCCCGTGCTCGGAGGTGACGCGGCGCCCGGACCGTACGCCTCGGGGGGACCCGTCCAGGTCGGACCGACCGAGCAGGTGGGCCGGTCGCGCCTGCGGCGCTTCGTCACGACGGAGTACGAGACCCGCACCGTGCCCGTGCGCAAGGAGCGGGTGGTCGTCGAGACCGACCTGGCCGACACCGACCCGGAAGGCCCGCGAGCGGGCTGAGCGGCGCCGGGCGGAGCGACGAGACGGATCAGACGGGAAGCCGGTTGAGCTTCCTGATCGACCGGTCGAACCCGGCCGCCGGCACGAACCGGCGCAGGAGAGCGGTGCGCGAGGCGGACGGGCCGGCCGGGTAGCGCAGCCGCGGCGCGGTGTCGGTCGCGGCACGCACGATCGCCTGCGCGACCACGGTCGGCTCGTCGGCGCGTCGCATCGCCGCGGAGACGACGTCGGCTGCGGTGGCGCGGCGCGCGTCGTACGCCGCGAGCGGAGCAGCGGGTGCCGAGGAGCTCTGCTCGAACTGCGTCCTGGTGTAGGCGGGCTCGACCAGCAGCGCCCGCACACCGTGCTCGCGGACCTCGTGGTCGAGGGACTCCGTGTATCCCTCCACCGCGTGCTTGCTCGCGGCGTACGTCGCCATGAACGGTGCCGGGACGAGGCCGAGCACCGAGGAGACGTTGACGATGCGACCCGCGCCCCGGGACCGCATCGAGGGGAGCACGGCGTTCGACATCCGCATCACGCCGAACACGTTGACGTCGAAGACGTCCCGCACCTCGTCGGGCGAGGCCTCCTCGGCCGCGCCGATGGCGCCGACGCCGGCGTTGTTGACGAGCACGTCGATGCGCCCGAAGCGGTCGAGCACCGCGTCGACGAGCGCGCGGACCGACTCGTCGCTGGCGACCTCCAGGTCGAGGAACGTGGCCCCGGCGAGGGGACGGGCCTGTGAGCTCCGGCGGCTGGTGCCGATGACGGTGTGACCGGCGTCGGCGAGGGCCGCGGCGGCGGCGCGACCGATCCCGGTGCTGGCTCCGGTGACGACGGCGACGGGCTGGGCGGGCTGGGACGTGGGCTGGGGTGTGGACACGGTGCTCCTCGGGGGGGTCAGGCGGTGGCAGTGGCGGGGGCGACAGCCGGGCGGGCGGTCACGTGGTCCATGCGCAGGGCGGCTGCGGCGGCCAGCACCATCGCGGCCGCGACGAGGCGCCACGCGTCGGTGAAGCCCGCGGGGGAGCCGGTGTCGGAGAGCACGGTGACGAGCACGGCGATCCCCAGCACGAAGCCGACCTGGCGCGCCATGCTCACGACGCCGCCGCCCGTGGCCGCCTGCGCGGGCGGGAGGGAGGAGGTGCCGGCGGCCAGCAGGTTGGGTACGGCGAGGCCGACGCCAATGCCGCCCAGCACCCACGCGGGCAGGAACGCGGTGGCGAAGGCAGGGTCCGGGCCGAGCGCGGCCGCCTGCCAGAGCGCGGCGGCGCCGAAGAGGATGCTGCCCAGCGCGATCATCCGTCCGGGCCGCGCCCGGGGCGCCAGGCGGTGCGCGAGGGTGGACGTCAGGGGGACGAAGAGCGGGCCGATCGCGACGGCGAGCCCCGTGCGGAGGGCGTCGTAGCCCCAGACCTGCTGCATCCACAGGATGCTGGCGAGCAGCGAGGCGGCGAACCCACCGTTGAACACGAGCATCGCGGCGTTCGCCCAGCGGAAGCCGGACACGGACACCAGGTCCGGGGCGATGACCGGCGAGGGGTGGCGCAGGTTGCGCCGGGCGAACAACGCCAGCGCCAGCACCGACGCGGCGAACGCGGCGATCGTGCGTCCGGACCCCCACGACCAGTCGGGGCCCTGCACGAGACCGAGCACCAGCGCGCCGATCCCGGCGGCGAGGAGGACGGCTCCGAGGAGGTCGGGGACCGGGGTGCCGCGGCCGTGGCGCACGTCGGGGACGTAGCGGATGGTGCCGGCCACCAGGAGGACGCCGGCCGGCAGGTTGATCCAGAAGGCCCACTGCCAGGAGATCTGGACGAGCCCGCCGCCGATGGCGGGGCCGACCGCGGCGGCCACCGCGCCGGTCAGCGCCCAGCCCCGCGCCGCGGCTGCGCGGCGGTCCGGTTCGACCGAGGCCAGCAGGAGGCCGAGGCTGGCCGGCGTCATGGCGGCGGCTCCGACCGCCTGCAGGGCGCGGAAGGCGACGAGCCACCACACGCCCGGCGCCAGCCCGCAGGCCACGCTGGCGACCACGAAGGTGGTCAGGCCGCCGACCAGCCAGGCCTTCTGCCCGTAGCGGTCGGCGAGCCGTCCCATGGGGACGAGGAGCGCGGCGAAGACGACCGCGTAGGCGTTGAGGACCCAGCTCAGCTGCTGGAGGTCGGTCGACGCGAAGTCGGCGGCGATCTGGTCGAAGGCGACGTTCACGATGAAGAGGTCGACGCCGGCCAGGAAGGCCGCGCCGACGAGCACGACCGGCGCGCGTCGCTGACTATGGGTGACCATAGCCAGGAACCGTAGCGGGCTGGCTATGGATCTGCCAAGCTAGGCTGGGGGCATGGCGATCTCCCTGGCAGGCAGGTTGGCGGAACGCGGTGACGTCCCGCTCGGCACCGGGTGCCCGATGGACCGGACCCTCCGGGCGATCGGCAACCGCACCGCGCTGCTGCTGGTGCGTGAGGTGTTCTACGGAACCTCCCGGTTCGACGCCCTCGCGAAGCGGGTCGGCGTCTCCGAGGCCGTCGCTGCGCAGCGTCTGCGCGAGCTCGTCGAGGTCGGGGTGCTGACCAAGGAGCCCTACCGGGACCCGGGTCAGCGCACCCGTCAGGCCTACGTGCTCACCGACGCCGGTCGCGACCTCCTGCCGGTGGTGGTGGCGCTGGTCCAGTGGGGGGCGGCGCACACCGAGGGGACCGCCCCGCGGCGTACGCACGTCGGGTGCGGCGAGCCCGTCGAGGTCGAGCTGCGGTGTGCGGCCGGGCACGTCGTCGGCGAGGCGGACCTGGAGCTCGGGACTGCGTGACGGCGTCCTCGCCTGGCGAGCCGGCCGCCCTCAGGCCACCACCATCACCACGAGCGCGACCCCCACGACCACGAGCCAGGCGTCGAACCAACGCCTCACCCGTGGCAGGTCGCGCAGGCCGACGAACTCCGTCAGCACGATGCGCACCTTGACGAGCGCGAGACCGATGCCGACGACGGCGACGCCGCGGGCCGAGGCAGCGGCGACGGCGGCGTCGGTGGTGAGCGCGAGCCCCGCCACGGTGAGGGCGACGAGCGCGCCGAGTGCACGCAGGGCGCGCCGGGGCTCGTCGGTGCGCGGCGCGACGACGGTGCTCATCGGTGGCTCCCGACGTAGAGGAGCGTGAAGATGACGAGCCACAGCAGGTCGACCATGTGCCAGTAGGCGCCTGCGCTCTCGGCCCAGCGTTCGCTCGCCGGGCGACGCCCGTGTGCGAGGGACCGGCGCCACGTGAGGAGCAGCACCGACCCGATGCCCACGTGGAAGAGGTGGAGGCCGGTGAGCACGAAGTAGTAGGAGAAGAACGGTGAGCTCGTGAGGCCGTGCCCGGACTCGATCGCGTGCACGTACTCCACGCACTTGAGCCCGACGAACACCGCTGCGCAGGCGAGCACGCCCGTCAGGGCACGGCGAGTGCCCGCCACGTCCCCGCTCCGGTGGGCGTGGACGGCGCGCACGACCAGGTACGACGAGCCGAGCAGCACCAGCGTGTTGACACCGCCCACCACGGACGACAGCGACGCGGCCTCGGCCGTGAAGGCGGGTCGGTGGGATCGCAGGTCCCAGGCGTACGCGCCGAAGAACAGTGCGAAGACCGTCATGTCGAGCAGCAGAAACGCCCACATGCCGCCCTCGACGCTGTCGGCGGTACGGCGCGGCTCCCTCGCGGTGGGTCGTCCGGGGGGCAGCAGGGTGGTCATCGGTCCTCCTCGGACTCGTGCAGCAGCGTCACTGCGGCCCGGCGGACGTGCCAGCCCATGACGACCAGCCAGACGGCGTAGCTCGTCAGTGCGAGCCAGAAGATGAGCAGCCCGTGCCAGGCGAACGGCCCGGTGTGGAACGCGTAGGCGAGCACGTCGAAGGTGAAGGTGAAGCCGACCCACAGGTTGAGGTAGCCCACCCACCGCGGGAACACCGACGACGGGTGCGTCAGCACCGCCGTGGCGAGCACCAGGTTCTGGATGACGAACGGGGCCACGGGGGTCAGGAAGAGGAGCCACGCGAGGTCGTTGAGCAGGACCGTGAGGTCCGCCGGCCGGTCGGGGCGGAAGCCCGCCGTGGCCATGACCAGCATCGGCACGACGAGGAGAGCAGCCGTCGTGGCGCCGGCCACGAGCTGCACCTGGGCCAGGAGGGGACGGTCGTCGACGCGGCGGACGAGGTGGCTCATCGCCGCGACGAGCGGGATGACGAGGCTGACGCCGACGGAGGCGAGGGCGATGCCGAGCGGCACGTGCACGCCGCCCGCGTAGAACCGCACGACCTCGGCCGTCGTGCTGCTGGCCCGCAGGGGGAAGGGCAGCACGCCCGCGACGAGCCAGCCGGCGAACGCCACGGCCACGGTCGCGGGGCCGCACCAGCCGCAGATCGCGAGGATCCGCAGCTCGGCCGCCGCCGTGGCGCGCTCGCTCGTCGTGGCGGTCATCGCGCACCCACGAGCGAGCCGTCGCGGAACGACCCGGGGGGTGGGGTGATGCCGTGCTCGCGGCACCACGCGCCCGGCGGGCGCTGGCTGCGACGCGGGATGCCGTTGGAGGGCTCGAGCTGCAACGGGATCGGGGGCAGCGGGGGGAGCTCCTGGCCGGCCTCGGCGGCGAGCTCGCCGGCGTCCTTCTCCTCCGACATCCCGATGGGACCGACGCGCTGGGCGTTGAGGAACTGGCGCACCACCGGCTCCTCCGAGCTCAGCAGCATCTCGCGCGGCCCGAACATCGCCAGGTGCTTGTGGTAGAGCAACCCGATGTTGTCCGGCACCGTGCGGGCGG
>NZ_JAAGXA010000021.1 GCF_010686755.1 Nocardioides zeae
CGATGCGGCGTACGTGACAACTCGGCGCTCAAAGCCCCACGAACACCGGGGGCTCGAAGGCGCGGACGGGGGGCACGGGGCCGTCGTACCGCTCGACCTCCACCAGCACGTGCGCCCCGCTCGTCGCCTGCGTCAGCGTCGAGGTCGGCACGTCGCGGGTCAGCACGTTGACGTTGCCGTGCACGCAGTCCGCCACCTCCGGCGCGCTCGGGTCGAACCACGCGCCCGTGTGCATCTGCGCGACCCCGACCATCAGCGCGTCGCTGAGCACCGCCCCCGCCAGCACCGACCCCTGCGCGCTCCGCACTCGCACGACGTCGCCCGCCGCGATTCCCCGCGCCGCCGCGTCGGCGGGATGCAGCCGCACGGGCTCCCGGCCGGCGACCTTCGTCGAGGCGCTCGCCGCGCCCATGTCGTGCTGGCTGTGCAGGCGGTGCGTGGGCTGGTTGCAGAGCAGGTGCAGGGGGTACGTCGCGGCGTCCGGCGCGCCCCACCAGGCGGTCGGCGGTCGCCACCGCGCGTGCCGGTCCACGTCGGGCAACCCGAAGCCGCCGATGGTCGCCGAGACCAGCTCGATCCGCCCGCTGGGCGTACCCAGGGGCGCCCCCGACGAATCGGCCCGGAACGCCGCGAACGCCGCGTCCTCCGGCGGGTAGGGCGACGTCGGCAGGTCGAGGCCGCCGTCGGCCCAGAACCGCGCGAACTCCGGCGCCGACGGCGATCCGGGCGCCGCCCGCCACTCCTCGTAGATCCGCTCGAGCCAGCCGGGGGCGTCGAGCCCCTCGTCGTGGTCGGCGTCGAGGCGCTCCGCCAGCCGGCCGAGGATCCAGAGCTCCTCCCGCGCGTCGCCGTACGGCGCGGTCGCCGCCCGCGAGACCCGGAGCCGCGTGTCGCCCGCCCCCGCGGCGATGTCGTCCCGCTCCAGCGTGCTGGCGACGGGCAGCACCACGTCGGCGTGCCGGGCCGTCGCCGTCCAGTGGGTCTCGTCGACGACGAGCGTGTCGACGCCGCGGAACGCGGCCCGCAGCCGGCGCAGGTCCTGGTGGTGGTGGAACGGGTTGCCGCCCGCCCAGTGCACGAGCCGCGCGTCGGGCAGCCGGAGCACACCGCCGTCGAACGGCAGCTCGCCGCCCGGCGACGTCAGCAGGTCGACGATCCGCGCGCACGGGATGAGGTCGGGCACCGGGTTGCGGCCCTGGTCGAGCACGGGCAGGCGTCCGTCGTCGAGCCCGACGCCGTAGTCGCCCATCGAGCCGAACCCGTGCGCGAAGCCGCCGCCCGGCAGTCCCACCTGGCCGAGGAACGCCGCCAGGGTGAGGGCGGCCCACACCGCCTGCTCGCCCGCCTCGCCGCGCTGCACGGCGTAGACCACGTTGACGAGCGTGCGGCCGGCCGCCATGCGGCGGGCCAGGTCGCGGACCGCTCCGGCGGGCGCCCGCGAGATCGCCTCCGCCCACTCGGGCGTCTTCGGCACGCCGTCGCTCTCGCCGCGCACGTACGCCGCGACCTCGTCGGCCCCGACGCAGTGGGTGGCGAGGAACTCCTCGTCGGCGAGGCCCTCCGTCACGAGCACGTGGAGCAGCGCGAGCACCACCGTGACGTCGGTGCCGGGCATGACGCCGATCCACTCCGCGCCGAGCTCGTCCCAGGCGTCGTCGCGCTGCGCCGAGAGCGCGACGAACCGCGTGGTCGCGGCAGCAGCGCGGGCGAGGTCGGAGCCGCGATGCCGGGCGTGGCCGCCCGGCACGACCCAGGTGTTCGAGCGCCGCAGCCCGCCGAAGGTGACGACGAGGTCGGTGTGGTCGGCGACGTGCTGCCAGGAGACCGGCCGGCGCCGCAGGGCGAGGGTGCCGTCCGCGCCCACGAGGTGCGGCAGCAGCACGAGACTGGCCCCGCGGCTGTAGTCGCCGACCGAGCGCGTGTAGCCGCCCGTCCGGTTGAGGAAGCGGTGCAGCTGGCTCTGGGCGTGGTGGAGCCGACCGGCACTGCCCCAGCCGTAGGAGCCGCCGAAGACCGCGGCGTCGCCGTGGGTCGAGCGGACCCGGCGGTACTCGGCGGCCAGCAGGTCGAGCGCCGTGTCCCAGTCGACCTCGACGTAGGGCTCGTCGGGGTCACCGCGGCGGGCGTCGGGACCGGGCCCGTCCTCGAGCCAGCCGCGGCGCACGCTCGGCCGCGCGACCCGGCTGGGGTGCCGGTGGGCGGCCGCGGCGTTGTCGATCGCGGGGGCTGCGTCGGGGTCGTCCGCGTGGGGCCGCGCCGCCACCGACGCGCCGTCCGCCGCGACGTCCACGAGGTAGGTGCCCCAGTGCGCGCTGGTCTCGACGGTGCGTCCGGTGTCCACGGTCCGACCCTAGGTGCGGCTCCCGTGCACGCCCCTACACCGGACCATCACCGTCTGCGATCGGATCTCATCCCTGGTTGCTGTTGGAGGTCGAGCGGACCGCGGCCCTAGGGTCAAAGCCTAGTAACCCGATCGACAAAACCGCTCTACGCGATCCCGTCCCGACCCGAAGGACCACCATGACCATCCCCCGCTCGCCACGCCGGCTCCGCGCCGGTCGTGCCGCCACCGCGACCGCCGGACTCCTCGCCACCCTCATGGTGGCCGCCGGCTGCTCGGCCGGCGGCACGCAGAGCCAGGCGGGAGGCGAGCCGCAGGAGGGCGGCGACCTCGTGTTCCTCATCGACTCGCTCGGCCCGACGTGGGTCCCCAACAACTCGTCCATCTCCAGCTTCCAGGGCCACATCTGGGGCCACCTGACGGACAAGCTCGTGTACGTCGACGAGAACGGCACCGTCAGCCCCTGGGTCGCCGAGAGCTGGGACCAGAACGAGGACGCCACGCAGTTCACCCTGAAGCTGAAGGACGGCGTGACCTTCTCCGACGGCAGCCCCGTCGACGCCGCGGCCGTCGTCGCGAACCTCGACATCTGGGCCCGCGGCGACGTGGAGCGCGGCATCAACCCGATCGGCCTCTTCCCGAAGACCTACGTGAGCGCCGAGGCCCTCGACGACCTCACGGTGCAGGTCGACTTCGTTGCCCCGACGCTGGGCTTCATCCCCACGCTCGGCTACCACGGCTCCATCCTGATCTCGCCCGAGACGCTGGCGGCCCCGGCCGAGGAGCAGGCTGACCTCGCCAACGACATCGGCAGCGGCCCGTTCGTGGTGGAGTCCTGGACCGAGGGCGACGAGGTCGTGCTCAAGAAGCGCGACGACTACGACTGGGCGCCGGAGGCACTGGACCACGACGGTCCGGCCTACCTCGACACCCTCACCTACAAGGTCGTCGCCGAGCCCTCGGTGCGCACGGCGGCCGTGCAGTCGGGCCAGGCGCAGGTGGCCTACAACCCCTCGCCGCAGGAGCTGGAGTTCTACGGCGAGCAGGGCTTCACCGTCGCCGCCCCGCGCTACCTGGGCTTCGTCAACGGCTACGCGATCAACACCCAGGTGGCGCCGTTCGACGACGTACGCGTGCGTCAGGCGCTGCAGGTCGGCATCGACCGGGACGAGATCCTGTCCACGGTCTACACCGACGACTGGCTGCCGGCCGCGTCGTTCATCCAGTCCAACGTGCCCGGCGCGACCGACCACAGCGATGCCCTCGTGCACGACCCGGAGGCGGCCGCCGCGCTGCTCGACGAGGCCGGCTGGGTCGAGGGCTCCGACGGCGTGCGCACCAAGGACGGCCAGCGGCTCTCCTTCACGCTCCACCCCAACCCCTACCTGGCCACCTCCCAGGCCGTCGACGAGCTCGTCGCCCAGCAGCTCGCCGAGCTCGGCTTCGACGTCGACATCCAGGCGTACGACGTCATCACCTTCGGCGAGCGGGTCTCCTTCGCGAACCCGAGCATCCCGACCTACGAGGTCACGCGCAGCTTCATCGACGCGGGCACCGTCGCCGGCGTGCTCACCGACGCGGAGAACGGCGAGAACTGGTTCAACGTCGGCCAGAGCGACCCGACGCTGACCGAGCTGGCCCAGGACGTGGCGACGGCGACGACGACCGAGGAGCGCGACCCGGTGCTCGACGAGCTGCAGGGCTACGTGCTCGACCGGGCCTACTTCGTGCCGCTCACCCAGATCGCCCAGCGCCTCTACCTGCAGTCGCCCGACGTGCAGGGCGTCACCTACAACGGCGTGGCCTACGCGAACTACTACACCGCCTGGCTGGCGGAGTGACGCGGCCCTGATGTCCTCCACCACGAACCGCTCCGCCGCCCGCCGGGCCTACGGGCGCTACGCCGTCCGGCGCCTCGCCCAGGCCGTCGCCGTCGTCCTCCTGGCCTACGTGTTCACGTTCCTCGTGATCAGCGTGCTGCCGGGCGACCCCGTCAGCAACGTCCTGCGCGACCCGCAGAACAACTTCTCGGAGCAGGAGATCGCACGGATCGTCGCCTACTACGGCCTGGACCAGCCGATCTGGGTCCAGCTGGTCGAGGCGCTCTCCCGGTTCGTGGTGGGGGACCTCGGGGTCTCCCTCCGCTCCAACCTCCCGGTCTCCGGTTTGCTGGCCGACGTGCTGCCGTCCACGCTGCGCCTCGCCGGCGCGGCCCTCGCGGTCGCCCTCGTGCTCGCCTTCGCCATCGCCTTCGGCGTGCGCAACCTGCCGGCACCGCTGGCCCGCCCGCTGCGCGCCTTCCCGTCGCTGTTCCTCTCGGTCCCGAACTTCCTCATCGGGCTCGTGCTCATCCAGTGGTTCTCGTTCCAGCTCGGCCTCTTCCTGGTGATCGACGCCGAGAGCCTCCTGGCCACGTTCTTCGCGGCCGTCGCGCTCGGCATCCCGGTCTCGGCGCAGATCGCCGAGGTCCTCATCGCGAACCTCGACCACGAGGCCCGCCAGGAGTACGCCGCGGTGGCGCGCTCCCGCGGCCTCGGTCGGGCCCGCTTGTTCACGGCCCACCTGCTGAAGCCCTCGTCGCTGCCCGTGGTGACCGTCGTGGCCCTCACGGTGGGCGAGCTCCTCGGCGGCTCCCTCATCACCGAGACGATCTTCGGGCGCAACGGTGTCGGCAACCTCGTCCAACGCTCCGTCGCCACGCAGGACCTGCCGGTACTGCAGGCCGTGGTCGCGCTCGCGGCCGTCGTGTTCGTCGTCGTGAACCTCGTGGCCGACCTGGTCTACCCCCTGCTCGACCCGCGCGTGCGGCTCGACGCCTCACCGGCACGGACGAAGGAGGTCTCCGCATGACCCTCACCTCGATCTCCACGGGCGGGGAGGCGGCGCCGCCGCCGGCGCCTGCCACCGCCGCCGGCGGCGGACCGCAGCGGCGCGGCACCCGGCTCGGACCGTCCCGGGCCCGCGGGATCCTCGCGCGGCTGCGGCCGAGCGTGCTGCTCTCGTTCGCGGTCGTCGCCGTGGTGCTCGCCTGGTCGGTCGCGCCGACCCTCTTCACGTCCTACGACCCCGCCGTCGGGGTGACCGCCGACTTCTTCCAGCCGCCGAGCGCGGCCCACTGGTTCGGCACGGACCACCTCGGCCGCGACGTCTACGCCCGGGTGGTGCACGGCACGGCGTCGTCGGTGACGAGCGCGCTGGTCGCCGTCGCGATCGGGCTGCTCGTCGGCGGGTTCGTCGGGCTGGTGGCGGGCTTCGTGGGCGGCCTCGTCGACGTGGTGCTCGCTCGTTTCGTCGACGTGCTGCTCGCGATCCCGAGCTTCCTCCTCGCGGTCGTCGTGGTCAGCGCCCTCGGCTTCGAGACGATCAACGCCGCGATCGCGACCGGCGTCTCCGCGGTGGCCGTCTTCGCCCGGGTGATGCGCGCGGAGGTGCTGCGCACGCGCAGCTCCGTCTTCGTGGAGGCGGCCGCCGTGCTCGGCGCGAACCGGTGGCAGGTGCTCACCCGCCACGTCCTGCCCAACGCCTCCCGCTCGGTGCTCCAGCTCGCGGTGCTCCAGTTCGGCCTGTCGATCCTCGTCATCGCCGGCCTCGCGTTCCTGGGCTACGGCGATCCGCCGCCCGCCTCCGACTGGGGCCTCCTCATCTCGGTCGGCAAGGACTACCCGCTCGCCCCCTGGCTCGTCTACGCCCCGGCGATCGTCACCGTCGCCACCGTCCTCTCCGTGAACAGGATCAGCCGATGGCTCCGCACGACCGACTGACGACCCTGCTCGACGAGCCCGCCGCGACGGCGCTCCCGGACGTCCCCCCGGTGCTCGCGGTGGAGGGGCTGACGATCTCGTACGGCGGCACGCAGGTCGTCCACGGCGTCGACCTGGCGATCGGCCGCGGCCAGAGCCTCGCGCTCATCGGCGAGTCGGGGTCCGGCAAGTCGACGATCGCCCGTGCGCTGCTGCGCCTGCTGCCCGAGGGCGGCCGCGCCGACGGGCGCGCCGTCTTCGAGGGCGTCGACGTGCTGGCCCTGCCCGAGCGCCGCTTCCGACCGCTCCGCGGGCGCTCGATCGGCTTCGTGCCCCAGGACCCGGGCGCCTCGCTCAACCCGGTGCGCACGATCGGCGCGCAGGGGCTCGAGGCCGCTGCGCTGCTCGACCTCGGCTCGAAGGCGGAGCGCCGCGAGGCCGTGCTCGAGACCCTCGCCCAGGTCGGGCTCGACGACCCTCGGCGGGTCGCCGCGTCGTACCCCCACGAGCTGTCGGGCGGCATGCTGCAGCGGGTGCTGATCGGGCTCGCCGTGCTCCCCCGCCCCGCGCTCCTCGTCGCCGACGAGCCGACCTCGGCCCTGGACGTCACCATCCAGAAGCGGATCCTCGACCTGCTCTCCGACCTGCAGGCCGACCTCGGCAACAGCCTCCTGCTCATCACCCACGACCTCGCCATCGCGGCCGAGCGGGCCGACGCCCTCGTCGTGCTCAAGGACGGCACGGTGCACGAGTCCGGGGCCACGACCGCGGTCTTCGCGGCGCCCTCCTCGGCGTACGCGCGGCGGCTGCACGCGGACGTCCCGTCGCTGAACCCCGAGCGGTACGCCGACCTGCGCGCCGTCGGCGAGCGCCGGCATCGCGACGCGGACGCGACCCCCGCGCGGATCGAGGTCGCGGGCCTGACCAAGACCTTCGGCCGCGGGGACGACGCGCTGGTCGCCGTCGACGACGTGTCGTTCTCGGTGCCGGCCGGCACGACCCACGCGCTCGTGGGCGAGTCGGGATCGGGCAAGACCACGACGATCCGGCTCCTGGTCGGGCTCGAGACCCCCGACGGCGGCTCCGTGGAGGTCGCCGGCGCCCCGGTGCACCAGCACAGCCGGGCGGAGCTGCGCGAGGCACGGCGCCACCTGCAGCTCGTCTACCAGAACCCGTTCACCTCGCTCGACCCGCTGTGGAAGGTGGAGCGGCTCGTGCGCGAGCCGCTCGACCGGTACGGCGTCGGCACCCGCGCCGAGCGGAGGGACCGGGTGCGCGAGGCCGTCGCGTCCGTGGGCCTGTCGGAGGAGCTGCTGACCCGACGCCCCGCCGCGCTCTCCGGCGGGCAGCGGCAGCGCGTCGCGATCGCCCGCGCGCTCGTGCTGCACCCCGACGTGCTGGTGCTCGACGAGCCCACGTCGGCCCTCGACGTGAGCGTGCAGGCCGACATCGTGCAGCTGCTGCTACGCCTGCAGGCGGAGCGGGGACTGACCTACCTGTTCGTCTCCCACGACCTCGCGCTGGTGCGGCAGCTCGCCCACACCGTGTCGGTGATGCGGCACGGGAAGGTGGTCGAGTCCGGGCCGGTCGCCGACGTGTTCGCCGCGCCGCAGCACGACTACACCCGCACGCTGCTCGCCTCCGTGCCGCGGGGCGCGGAGCGGTGACGGCGGCTGCTCCCGACACCGTGCGGGTGCCCGCGGCGCGGGCCACGCGACGTCTGGGCTTCAACACGCGGGTGTCGTTCTCCGACGAGGCCGGTCCGGCGGCGGGGCTCGAGGACGGGGTGCGCCTGTTCGCCGCCGCGGAGGAGCTCGGCTACCAGGCGGGCTGGGCCTACCAGCGGCACTTCGACCACTACCTGTCGTCGCCGCTGCCGTTCTTCGCGGCCGTGGGGCAGCGCACCGAGCGGATCACGCTGGGCTCGGCGGTGCTGCCGATGCGCTACCAGGACCCGGTGCTGCTGGCCGAGGCCGCCGGAACGACCGACCTGCTCGTCGGCGGGCGCCTCGAGCTGGCCCTGTCCGCCGGCGCGACCGCGAGCTGGGACGGGGTGTTCGGCGCGGTCGAGGTCGACGCGCGGACCGAGGCGCGGCGGCGGCTGCGCCGCTTCCTCGACGCCGTGGCGGGCGAGGTGCTGCACGTCGTCGACGGCGAGGGCCAGGGCGCGCCCGTCGGGACCCCGGTCCGCGTGACCCCGCACAGCCCCGGCCTCCGCGGACGCCTGCGCCAGGGCGTCACGAGCCTGGGCTCGGCCGAGCACGCCGCGCGGCTGGGCCTGGGGCTCATCACCGGCACCGTGCTGACGGACGTGCCCGCCGGCGTCTCCTTCGGCGAGCACCAGGCGCGCATCATCGCGACGTACCGCCGCACCTGGGCGGAGCTGCACGACGCCCCGGTCCCGTCCGTCGCCGTCGCCGCCTCCGTGCTGCCCGGCACGAGCGCGGCGCTGCGCGAGCGGTACGCCGCGTACGACCGCCAGCGTCGTACCGAGGGCATGGCGGCATCGCGCCCCGCGGGCGCCCTCACCCCCGTGCAGACGGCGACACTGCCCGCCGGGACGGCGATCAGCCCGGTGCACCACGGCGACCCGGACGCCGTCGCCGCCGCGGTGCTCGCCGACCCCGGTGTCGCCTCCGCCGACGAGCTGGTGCTGTTCCTGCCGCCGGCCTTCGACCTGGCCGCGAACGTGCGGCTGCTGCGCGACCTGTCGACCACCGTCGCCCCCGCCCTCGGATGGAGCCCCGCCGCATGAGCACCCCCTCCCCTCGCCGCTACGTCGTGATCGGCGCCGGCGGCGTCGGAGCCGCGCTGGCCGCGGGACTCACCGACGCGGGTCTCGACGTCGTGCTCGTCTCGCGGGGCGCGACGCTGGGCGTGGTGCGGGAGCGCGGACTGCGGTTCACCCACGCGGGCCGCACCCGGGTGCTCGACGTCCCCGTCGCCGGCGGTCCCGACGAGGTGGGCCTCCGCGCCGGGGACGTCCTCGTGCTGGCCACCAAGTCGCAGGACGCAGCCGCGACGCTGCCGCTGTGGGCCTGGTCAGCGCGTGCCGACGGCGGCGTCGGGGCCGACCTGCCCGTCGTGCTGCTCCAGAACGGGCTCGAGGCCGAGCGGATCGCGCTGCGGTACTTCCCCACCGTCGTCGGCGGCGTCGCCCTCATCGCGGCGCGCCACGTCGTGACCGGCGAGGTCGACGTCGCCAACGCCCCGCGGCTGGGCGAGGTCGTCCTGGGCGCCTACCCCTCGGCCACCGCCGCGTCGCCCGCTGGGGCGGCGGCTCAGGCGGCGGCTCAGGCGGCGGCTCAGGCGGTCGCTCGGGCGGTCGCGGAGCAGGTGGCCGCGGACCTCGACCGCGCCGGCTGGCTCGCCCAGCACGTGACGGACATCGAGCGGTGGCTCGCCTGGAAGCTGGTGGCGAGCGTGACCTTCGCGGTCGGCGTGCTGTCCGGGGACGACGACGAGCGCGCTCGGCTGCGCACCGAGCTGGCCGCTGAGGCCCGCGCCGTGCTCGCCGCCGCCGGCCAGGACCCCGCCGACGCGGCCCGCGAGCTGGCGCACGACCGCTCCCTGGCCGCGGTCGCGTCGGGGGCCCACGGTCCCGGTCAGCAGTCGCCGTGGCAGGCCTTCGCGCGCGGCGCCGGCAGCGAGGTCGACTTCCTCAACGGCGAGGTCGTGCTCCTGGGCCGGCTGCACGGCGTACCGACCCCGCTGAACCACGCCCTCCAGACCGTGCTGGGGCGCTCCGCCGCGCGGGGCGAGGGGCCAGGCGTGCACAGCGTCGCCGACGTACGGACGCTCGCCGGCTGATCCCGACCGCAAGCCGGGCGTGCGCGGGCGCAGGCCGTGCCCCCGCACGTCATGCGCTCCGGCGCCCCGGGGTCGCGGTTCGCATGACGTCCACGAGGTGGGCGGTCCGGGGTCGCGAAATGTGCGGCTGGGACACGCCCGCCCGAGCCAGACCCACCCCAACCGCACATTTCGCCCCATCCCGACGCCCGCGGCGCGCTCGTGTCCTGAGGGAGGAGCGGCCGCGTCGGAGGAGCGCAGCGGAGGAGGCGTGGTCGGGATCGACCGAAGGGCAGGAGCCCGCAGCGCCACGGGCACAGCCGAGCGGAGCGAGGCCAGAGGGCACCGCGAGGCCCGTCAGCTCACTCCCCCGTCGCCACCGGCAGGTCGTGGTTGCTCCACTGCGACCAGGACCCCGGGTACAGCGCCGCGTCGACGCCGGCGACCGCGAGTGCGGCGACCTGGTGGGCGGCGGTCACGCCGGACCCGCAGTAGACGGCGACGGGGCGGGAGCCGTCGGCGCCCAGTCGGGCGAACCGCGTCCGCAGGGCGTCGGCGGGGAGGAACCGGCCGTCCGCGTCGAGGTTGTCCCCGGTCGGGGCGCTCGTCGCGCCCGGCACGTGACCGGCCTTCGGGTCGACGGGTTCGACCTCGCCGCGGAACCGCTCCGCCGCGCGGGCGTCGAGCAGCACGCCGTCGCGCGGGAAGCCACCGACCGCCTCCAGCTCCAGGGTCGGCAGCGCGCCGGGGGCCAGCTCGACGTCGCCGGGCGCGGGGACGACGTCGTCGGTCTCGAGCGCCCCACCGGCGGCGGTCCACGCGGGCAGGGCGCCGTCGAGGAGACGGACGTCGGTGACGCCCGCCCAGCGCAGCAGCCACCAGGCCCGGGCGGCGGCCAGGTTGCCGGCGCCGTCGTAGGCCACGACGCGCGACCCGCGTCGCACGCCCCAGCGGCGCGCAGCCTCCTGCAGCGCGGCGACGTCGGGGAGCGGGTGGCGCCCGTCGGTCGGTTCACCGTGGGCGGCGAGCTCGGCGTCGAGGTCGACGTAGACGGCACCGGGGACGTGCCCGGTGAGGTACTCGTCGTGGCCGGGCGGACCGCCGAGCCGCCAGCGCACGTCGAGCACGACGAGGTCGTCGCCGCGGGCGATCTGGGCGGCGAGGTCCGTCGCGGAGACCAACACGTCAGAGGTCATGCCTGCATCCTCTCCGAAGTCCGAGATCCGAGGTCCGAGATCCGAGGTCCGAGATCCGAGGTCCGACGCCGCTCACCCCGCGACCAGCAGGCGCGGGGCCTGGGAGGTCGCGAAGAAGGCCTCGCCGGCGTCGAGCGCCGTGGCCTCGACGTCCGCGTCGAGACCGCGGCGAGCGAGCACGTTGAGCCCGGCGGAGCCGACCGCGGGCAGGTCGTCGCGCGCGACGACGCCCGACGGGACGCGGCCCGCGACGCTGGGGAGCAGTGCCACGCCGATGCCGGCCCGCACCCCGGCGAGCACGCCCTCGAGGGTGCTCGACTGCGCGGCGACGGTGACCCGCCAGCCCTCGGCACCGAGCGCCGCCATCGCGCGTTCGCGCAGGGCGCACGGCTCCTCGAAGGCCACGAGCTCGATCGTGTCGTCGTCGGGACGCGGCGGCTGCCAGGAGGGCGCGGCGTACCAGGACAGCGGCAGCCGACCGATCTCGCGACCACCCTCGTTGCCCCGCGAGGCGAGCACGAAGGCGAGGTCGATGGCGCCGCGACCGACGGCGTCCTCGAGCTGGGTCGAGCGACCGATCTCGAACCGGGTGGTGACGCCCGGGAAGGCATCGGCGAGCGCGCGGATCATCTCGGGCAGCACGTGCTCGGCGGAGTGCTCCGTCGAGCCGACCACCACGACCTGCTCCTGGGGCACCCGGAGCCGGGCCAGGGCCTCGTCGTGGACCGCGAGGATGCGGCGGGCCTCGGCGAGCACCGCCTCACCGTCGGCGGTGAGCCGCATCCCGCGCCCCTCCTTCGCGAACAGCTTGCGCTTGAGGGCCCGCTCGAGGAGCCGTACGTGCTGGCTCAGCGCCGGCTGGCTGATGTGCCGGGCGGCGGCGGCGCGGCTGAAGCCACCGCACTCGGCGATGGCGACGAGGGTGCGGAGGTGCTCGAGGTCGAGGGTGGAGCTCATGCCGGCGACGATAGGTGACTTAGTAGACCGCTTTAGTAGATCTTGCGATGCGGACACCCGTCTCACGGTGGCACGCCACGACGTTCCGGATCGGAAACGATCAGCGACCGCTGTTGGACAGCGCCCCGCTCCCGGCCGGAGGCTGCTGTGCATGACGCTCACCGCCTCCCCCCGCAGCCTCCTCTCCCCCACGACGTACGACGAGCCCGCCGGCGTCGCCGCACGCGCCACCCTCGTCGTGCTCACCGGTCGCGGCGAGACGCCGGCGGGGTACGCCCGGCTGGGACGTCGCCTGTCGGCGGACGCCTACCGCGTGCGCGTGGTCGCCACCGACCTGGGCGACCTCGACGCGGTGGAGGCAGCGGTGACCGACGCGCTCGGGGGCACGGCTCCCGACGACGTCGTGCGTCCCCGCGTGCTCCTCGGCTCCGACGCCGGCGCCAACGTGGCGGCGCGCCTGGCCGGTCGCCGCCCCGACCTCGTCGACGCCCTCGTGCTGGCCGGCGTCGTCCTGCCCGGCCCGCGCACCGCGCCGAGCACCGCGGCTCCCGCCGCCCGCTGGGACGACGAGCTGGAGACCCGCTCGGCCTGTCCGGCCTACCGCCGGGTGATCGGCGAGGACTCCGACTTCGTGCGCGGCGCCCTCGAGGCGGAGCTGCCCGGGGAGGTGGCCGGGGACGACCTGTTCACGGGTGACCTGCCGACCCTGGTGCTCCACGGCGAGGCCGACCCGCTGACGCCGGTCGACGACGTGCTGTCCCTCGTCGCGGACGGCAGCCGCGCCCGGGCCGCCGTGGTCGCGGGCGGTCGCCACGACGTGCTCAACGACGTCGACCACCGTTCGGTCGCCGCCACCGTCGTCCTGTTCCTCGAGAGCCTGCGCCGCGGCGCGGACCTCCCGACCATCGTGGCGCCGGCCGACCGATGACCGCCGCACTGCGGGCCGAGGTCCTCGCTCGCTTCCCCGGAGCACGGGCGGACGACGACGCCCTGGCCCGGGCCCGCACCGACCGGTCGGGCACGCCCGGCTCCGCGGACCCGCTCGCGGTCGTGCGCGCCGGCTCCGTCGACGAGGTGCGCGCCGTCCTGGCCTGGGCGCACGAGCAGCGCGTCCCGGTCGTGCCGCGCGGCGCGGGCACGGGGCTGGCCGGGGGTGCGGTGGCCGACGGCGCCCTCGTGCTCGACGTGTCCGGGATGCGCCGGATCGTCCACGTCGATCCCGTCGAGGAGGTGGCCGTCGTCGAGCCGGGCGTGCTCACCGCCGACCTCGACGCCGCCGCGGCCGAGCACGGCCTCATGTACGCCCCCGACCCCGCCAGCGCCGCCATCTCGACGATCGGCGGCAACATCGCCACCAACGCGGGCGGGATGCGCTGCGTGAAGCACGGCGTCACCCGCGACGCGGTGCTCGGGCTCGAGGTGGTGCTCGCGGACGGCCGCCTGCTGCGCACCGGCCGGGCGACGGCCAAGGGTGTCGTCGGCTACGACCTGACGGCCCTCCTCGTCGGCTCGGAGGGCACGCTCGGCGTCGTCGTCGGCGCCACCCTGCGGCTGCGCCCCCGCCCCCACGTCGGCGGGACCGTCCTCGCGACGTACCCCGACGTCGAGACCGCCGCCCGCGCCTGCTCCCGGGTCGGGGCCGCACGGCTGCGACCGAGCCTGCTCGAGCTGATCGACGCGGCCACGCTGGCCGCCGTCGCGGACCACACGGGGACGACGGCGCTCGCCTCCGCCGGAGCCGCCGTGGTCGCGCAGACCGACGGTGCGGACGCGCCCACCGCCGCCGCGGAGCTCACGCGGATCGTCGAGGTCCTCCGGGACGGCGCCGACACGCTCGAGCAGGACGACGACCCGGCGCGGGCCGACGAGCTGCTCACCGCGCGGCGCCTCGCGCTGCCGGCCGTCGAGGCGCGGGGCCACGCCCTCATCGAGGACATCTGCGTGCCGCGGGCGCGGCTCGCCGAGGCCGTCCGGGGCATCGAGCGGATCGCCGCCGAGACCGGCGTGCCGATCTACACGTTCGCCCACGCGGGCGACGGCAACCTCCACCCCATCGTGTCCTGGCCCCGTGACGCAGGGGCGAGCGGCGCGCAGCGACCGGCAGCGGTCGACGACGCCGCCGGTCGCATCTTCGAGCTGGCGGTCGCCCTGGGGGGCACGCTCTCCGGCGAGCACGGCGTGGGCACGCTCAAGCGGGCCTACCTCGGCCTCGAGCTCGACGCGGACGCGCTCGCCGTGCAGCGGGCCGTGAAGGCGGCCCTCGACCCCCGCGGGATCCTCAATCCCGGTAAGGCGATCTGACCTCGGGGGCCGTCGGTGCGCCGCTCCCCGACCGCGCCGCCGCGGAGTCGGGGAAGGCCCGGTCGGCGAGCGAGAACGCCAGGTCGGTCAGCCGCGGCGCCAGCACACCGGCCAGGCCGATCACCTGTGCCGACAGCAGGTCCACCGTGACCGGACGGTCCTCGAGCGCCTTCACGACGGTCTCCGCCGCCTGCTCCGGCGTCAGCGCCCGCAGCCGCCGGTAGGCCTCCGTCGGCGCGATCATCTCGGTGCGCACCAGCCCGAACCGCAGGTTCGTGAACGCCACGCCGTCGGCGTAGGACTCCCGGCCGGCGATGCGGCCGAACACGTCGAGCGCGGCCTTCGAGGCGATGTACGCCGCGAACTTCGGGCTCTTCACCTGCACGCCCCACGTGACGACGTTGACGACGTGCCCGAAGCCCTGCGCCCGCATGGCGGGCAGGAGGCCCAGCGTGAGCCGCACGGGCGCCAGGTAGTTGATCGCGATCGTCCGCTCCACGTCGTGGAACCGGTCGTACGTCAGCTCCAGCGAGCGCCGGATGGACCGACCCGCGTTGTTGACGAGGTGGTCGACGGGCCCGAACTCGGCGTGCACGCGCCGTACCAGCCGGTCGACCGCGTCCCCGTCCGTGAGGTCGACGGGGAAGCAGTACGCCGCGCCCCCGCCCGCCTCGATCTCGGCGCGCACGCGGTCGAGCTCCGCGGCCCGGCGGGCGACGAGCAGCACGGTCGCGCCGCGCGCGGCGCAGGCCCGGGCGGTCGCCTCCCCGATGCCGGACGAGGCTCCGGTCACCATCACGGTGCGGCCCGCGAGCGGGCTGCGCGGGTCGCCCGTCAGCGTCCGGAGGACGCGACGGACGCGGGAGATCGGCGTGGTGAGGAGCAGCCCCATGCCGACGAACCCTAGAGACGTCAGCGCGCTGCGTCGAGGCGTGCGCGCTGGTCGTCGTCGAGCTCCAGGCGCGCCGCCGCGATCGCCTGGTCCAGCTGCTCCACCGAGCTCACGCCGGCGATCGGGCGCGCGGCGGGCCGGCCGCCCAGCAGCCACGCGAGCACGACCTGACCGGGCGCCACGCCCTGCTCGGCCGCGACCTTCGCGAGCGCGGCCAGCCGCCGCGACGTGCCCGGGTGGTCGTAGGCCTCCGGGAAGCCGCGGTCGGGCCGGTCGTAGGCGCCCTGCACGAGCGGGCTGTAGGCCCACAGCTCCAGCTCGGGGTGCTCGGTGAGGTAGTCGGCGGTCTCGTCGGTGGCGAACCCGAAGCGGTGGTCCTTGCCCGGCACCGCGACGTCGGGGCGGGGACGCACGTACGACGTCGTGAGCTGCAGCAGCGAGAACGGCTCCACCCCGGTCGCCGCCGCGAGGGCCCGTGCCCGCTCGACGCGCCACGTCGGGTGGTTGGAGATGCCGAGCCGGCGCACCCCGCCCTCCGCGACGAGGCCGCCGAAGGTGGCGACGACCTCGTCGAGGGGCACCGACCGGTCCTCGAGGTGCGCCCAGTAGACGTCGACGACGTCCACCCCCAACCGCTCGCGACTGGCGTCGAACGAGCGCCGCACGACGTCGGGCGCGAGCCCCACGACCCGCGAGGGGTCGCCGGGCACGACCGGTTCGGGACCCACCTTGGTCGCCAGCACGACCTGCTCGCGCACCCCCGGTCGGGCACGGAGCCAGCGCCCGAGCAGCTCCTCGCTCTGCCCGCCGGCGCCGGTGTCGCTGGCCCAGAACGCGTAGCAGTCGGCCGTGTCGAGGGTCGTGCCGCCCGCCTCCACGAACCGGTCGAGGAGGGCGAACGCGGTGCGCTCGTCCGTCCGCGTGCCGAAGTACATGCACCCGAGCACCAGGTCTGCGACAGCCATGCGACCGATGGTGCCACCCGCGCCGAGGAGAGCCTCAGACGAGGGAGGCGTCGGGCAGGTGCAGCTCGAACCGCGCGCCGTCCCCCGGCCGCGACTCCACCTCGACGCGCCCCCGGTGCCGTTCGGCTGCCGCCTGGACGATGGCGAGCCCGATGCCGCTGCCCTGGATCGCCCGGGCGTGCGCGTAGGTGCCGCGGAAGAAGCGGTCGAAGATCTGCTCCCGCTCCTCCTCCGGGATGGAGACGCCGTCGTTGGCCACCGTCACGAGGGCGACCCCGTCGACCCGGGTGACCTCGACCGTCACCTCCTCCCGCGCGAAGGTGAGAGCGTTGCGCACCAGGTGCCGCACCGCGCTGTGGAGGAGCGCCTCGTTGCCGACGAGCGTCGTCACCACCGTCACCGTGGTGCGCAGCGTCACCACCGACCCGGCGTGACGTTCCTGCTCGGCGGCGACCGCGCGCCGCACGACGGTCTCGAGGTCGAGCGGTGTCAACGGGTACGCCGAGGGGTCGTCCAGCTGCGCGAGCACGACGATGCCGTCGACCAGGTCGGCGAGGCGCTCCGCATTGCGCGCCGCCGTCTCGACGACCGCCTGCTGCTGCGGGGTCAGCTCGCCGAGGTCGCCCTCGCGGAGCAGGTCGAGGCGGCCCAGCACGTTGGTCACCGGCGTGCGCAGCTCGTGGCTCGTCGTGGCCACGAACTGGCGGCGGGTGGCCTCGAGCGCGTGCACCTCCCGCAGCGCGCGCTGCTCCGCGTCGCGGCGCTGGTCGCCCACCAGAGCGAGGGGGAAGGCCCACGCCGCCGCGAGGGCGACGAAGACCGCGACCGCCCACGATCGCTCGAGGTCGTCCACGGACGAGGGGACGATGGAGAGGCTCGGCGTCTGCAACGGCGGCCCGATGATCCACACGACAAGGCCCAGCAACGACAGCAGGACGAGCTCGGCGGAGGTGACCCGCAAGCCGAAGCGCAAGCCCGCCCAGCTGAGCGTGAGGAGGAGCAGCGCGGCCACGACCGCCCCACCGAGGCCGGTGAGCGTGCTGGTCGCGGCGGCGAGGAGCGCGAACGTCGCGACCTGCGCAGCGAGCTCGGCACGGGAGAAGCGGGAGTAGCGGCGGTGGGAGCGCTCGAGGAGCAACGGGCACCAGATGAAGATCGCGGCGGCATTGCCGAGGCCCACCACCGCCGCCGAGCGAGCGTCATCGTCCCCGGCGGTGGCGACGGCGAGGCTGACGACGGTGACGAACGTGCCGGCCGCGGCGGCCGCCAGCGCGAGACGGTTGTGGGAGCGCCACGAGTCGATGCAGCGTACGTCGCTGCGCACCAGCACGGCAGCCGCGATGACGGCGGCGGCCAGGCCTGCCAGGGCGACGAGCACGCCCTCCCGCACCGGTGAGCCGACGAGCACCGCGCTCACGCAGATGTAGGTCGGGATCGCCAAGGCGCCGACGACCCGCCAGAGCCCGGAGGACAGGGTCAGCAGGGCGGTGCCGATGCCCACGGAGATCCAGATCGGGTTGACGCCGTAGACGCCCTCCCCGACCACCCACCGTCCGACCGCGAGCAGCAGCATCGCGACGACAGCCAGCACCCACGCCGAGCGGTCGAACGCCGCCCACCTGCTCTCAACCGGCATGGCCCAGCGTGACCTCGACGGTCGTCCCGCGCCCGGGCACGCTGACGATCGAGACCTCGCCGCCGTTGGCCTCGACGAGGTGACGGACGCTCGCCAGTCCGTCGCCGTGGCCGCCGTCGTCGGCGTCGGCGAGCCGACCCCGACGTCCGAGGTCGAAGATCGTGGACAGGTCGTCGGGGTGGATGCCCCGACCCACGTCGGTCACCGCGATCCGCACCGCGACGCCGTCCTCGTCGCGCACCCGCACCTCGATGTCCCCCGCCGAGTAGCGCAGCGCGTTGCTCACCAGGTTGGCGAGCACCCGCTCCAGGTCGAGGGGGTCGACCCGGGCGGAGACGTCGACGACGTCGGTGCGCACGCGGGAGACGTCGTGGGTGACGGCCAGGTCGTCGAGCGCCTGCCGCAGCGCCTCGTCCACACGGGTCACGGCGGCGCGCCGCACGCGCTCGCGGGTGGTGCCCGTCGCGTCGGCGTCGGCCTCGGCGACGGAGACCGTGCGCAGCAGCTCGTCGAGCATCGTCGAGAGCCGGCCCAGCGCCACGCCCGAGCGGCGCAGGAACTCGGCCGGGTCCGCCCCGTCGTCGCCGTCCTCGGCGAGAGCCTCCGTCGCCAGCGCGACGTAGCCCCGCGCCGCCGCGAGCGGGTTGCGCAGGTCGTGACCGAGCGCCCGGTAGATCCGCTGCGTCTCCGCCGCCCGCAGCTTCTGCGGCGTCAGGTCGCGCGTCACCTTGAGGAAGCCGATCACCTCGCCGGCGGGGTCGTGGAGGGCGTTGATGGCGATCTCGCCCCAGAACCGGGTGCCGTCGGCGCGCAGGCGCCACCCGACGTCGCGGGCCAGCCCCTCGCGTCGGGCGACCGTCAGCAGGTGCTCGGGCCGCCCCTCCCGGCGGTCGTCCTCGGTGTAGAAGACCGAGAAGTGGCGCCGCACGATCTCGTGCGCGGCGTAGCCCTTGACCCGGGCGGCGCCGAGGCTCCAGGAGCGCACGACGCCGCGCTCGTCGAGGCGCACCACGGCGTGGCCCACGACCTGCTCGAGCAGCTCGGCGTCGGACTGCACCCGCGCCGCCTGCGCCCGGCTCGCGTCCTCGACGCGGTGCACCTCGACGAGCGTGGACGTGCCCTCGGGGTCGAGGAGCAGGTGCAGGACCGTGGTCAGGCGCACCTCGTCGCCGTCCGCGCGGCGCGTCGTGCACGTGTACGTCGCGCGTCCCGTCACCAGCGCACCGGCGCGGGCGCGGCGGAAGTCCGCCTCCGCGGCGGAGCCCGCGGGGCGCAGCGGCGACAGGACGCCGACCGCCTCGTCGGCCGTGAACCCGGTGAGCTGCGCGATGCTGGCGCCCCAGGAGATCACGACACCGTCCGGCCGCGTCACGACCACTCCCTCGCCCACGAGGAGAAGAGAACCACGCCGGAGCGCGCGGCGAGGCTTTATCAGGGCGCGAGGCCAGGGCGCGAGGTCAGGGTGCGAGGCGCACCACGCGCCAGCCCTCCCCCGTGCGCCGGTAGACCAGCCGGTCGTGGAGCCGGCTGGGTCGCCCCTGCCAGAACTCGACGACGTCCGGCACCACCCGGTATCCGCCCCACGTCGGCGGCACGGGCACCTCGGCGTCGCCGTAGCGGGCCTCGGCCGCGTCGTACGCCGCCGTCAGGTCCTCCCGCGAGCCGACCTCCCGCGACTGGGGGGACGCCCAGGCGCCGAGCCGGGAGCCGCGGGGGCGCCGCTCGAAGTACGCCGCGACGTCGGCCTCGTCGAGGGGCACGGCCCGACCCTCGACGCGCACCTGCCGCTCGAGCGGGTGCCAGGGGAACAGGAGCGCGCACCGGGGCTCGGCCGCGAGCGCGACGCCCTTGCGGGACGCGGTGTTGGTGAAGAAGCGGAACCCGTCGGCCCCGAATCCCTTGAGCAGCACGATGCGGCTGGACGGCGTGCCGTCGGGGTCGACGGTGGCGACCACCATCGCGTTGGGCTCGTGGACGCCCGCGGCGCTCGCCTCGTCGTACCAGCGGGCGAAGGTCGTCAGCGGGTCCGGGGCGAGGTCCGCCTCGTCGAGGCCGCCCCGGGCGTACTCCTCCCGCAGGTCGGCGAGGTCGCGGTCCGGCAGCGCTGCGCTCATGGCCTCGCACGCTACCGCGACCGTCCATCGGACGCCCCCCTCGCGACCGCTCGGTAACCCCGGGCAGAATGCGACGCTGGCACGCCACGAGCGCGCCCCTCACCGACGAGAAGGAGCCCTCATGACCGAGGTCCACCACGGCCTGGAAGGCGTCGTCGCCTTCGAGACGCAGATCGCCGAGCCCGACAAGGAGGGATCGGCGCTGCGCTACCGCGGTGTCGACATCGAGGACATCGTCGGGCGGGTGCCCTTCGAGAACGTCTGGGGCCTGCTCATCGACGGCGCCTACACGCCGGGTCTCGCCCCCGCTGAGCCCTACAACCTCCCCGTCCACACCGGCGACGTGCGCGTCGACGTGCAGGCCGCGATCGCCATGCTCGCGCCGGCGCTCGGCTTCCGCCAGACGTACGACATCAGCGACGAGCAGGCCCGCGAGGACATCGGCCGCCTCGCCGTGATGGTGCTGTCCTACGCCGCGCAGTCGGCCCGCGGGCTCCACCAGCCGGTCGTGCCGCAGAAGGTCGTCGACGAGGGCTCGACCCTCGCCGAGAAGTTCCTCATCCGCTGGAAGGGCGAGGCGGACCCGAAGCACGTCAAGGCGATCGACGCCTACTGGTCGAGCGCGGCGGAGCACGGCATGAACGCCTCGACGTTCACCGCTCGCGTCATCACCTCGACCGGCGCCGACGTGGCCGCCGCGTTCTCCGGCGCCATCGGCGCCATGAGCGGCCCGCTCCACGGCGGTGCGCCCTCCCGCGTGCTCGGCATGATCGAGGAGGTCGAGCAGCGCGGCGACGCGCGGGCCTACGTCAAGGAGCTGCTCGACAACGGCGAGCGCCTCATGGGCTTCGGCCACCGCGTCTACCGCGCCGAGGACCCCCGCGCCCGCGTGCTGCGCCGCACGGCGCGTGAGCTCGACGCGCCGCGCTACCAGGTCGCCGAGGCGCTCGAGCAGGCCGCGCTGACCGAGCTGCGGGAGCGCCGCCCCGACCGCGTGCTCGAGACCAACGTCGAGTTCTGGGCCGCGATCGTGCTCGACTTCGCCGAGGTGCCGGCCCCGATGTTCACGTCGATGTTCACCTGCGCCCGCACGGGCGGCTGGTCGGCACACATCCTCGAGCAGAAGCGCACGGGACGCCTGATCCGTCCGTCCGCCGTCTACACGGGCCCGGGCGAGCGTCCGGCCTCCGCCATCGAGGGCTGGGACGACGCCTGGGGGAAGTGACCCCCACCCGCCTGCTGCACGCGGCCCGACGGCCTCACCGGTACCAGCCGGTGAGGCCGTTGGCCCCGTCCCAGCTGAGCGAGATGTGAACGTGGTCCACGTGCCGCAGCGTCGGTGAGCACTTCTCCACCGACGTGCACGAGGCGTGCAGGTAGGGCCGCGGCTCGAAGCCGTTCCACGCCGCCCAGATGCGGTCGTTCCAGATGACGTACATGATCCCCTGCATGCGGGCCCGCGCGTCCGTGTGGCCGTTGACCGTCGCCGTGATCTCGTTGAAGAAGCGGTAGAACTGCTGGCGCTGCTGCGCGTTGCGCGCGTCGATCGCCCAGTCGACGGCCCGGCTCTCCTTGTGCTCCGACTGCCCGCCCTGGTTGCAGGGCCGCGTGATGCCGATGATCTTGCCGCCGTAGCGCGCCTTCAGCTGGTCCACGAACGCCCGGGTGCCCTTGCGCACGACCACGGTGCAGGCGGTCTGGGGCTCGTACCGTGCGTACGGGTCGATCGAGGCCGCCTTCGCCACCGACACGACCGGGACCCCCGGTGTCGAGGCGCGCGCCGTCTGCGTGTCGAAGCCGGCAACCAGCGCGGCGAGCGCCAGCGCGGCGCCGAGGAACGTGAGCAGCGCCGAGCGGCGCGGGGCGTGCGTGGCCATGGGAACCTCCGAGTTCGTCCGGGGTCCCGTTCGGCGGGGGCCGCGGGCACCTGAGCACCCCTTCGGGTGCAATCGCGCTCCGGTCAGTCCAGGCGCTTGCCCAGGTACACCGACTCGGGCGCGTCCTTGTAGTGCCCGTAGCCGACGACCGGCACGTAGCCGCACGCCGTGTAGAGCGCGACCGCGGCCGGCTGGCGCGTCCCCGTCTCGAGCACGAGCCCGTCGTGGCCGGCGGCCCGCGCGGTCTCCTCGAGGTGCGCGAGCACGATCCGCGAGAGCCCCCGGCCGCGGGCCTCGGGTGCGACGTACATCCGCTTGATCTCCGCCGCCCGCTCCAGGCCGAGGTCGTGGACGTCGGGGCGGTCCCGCCAGGCACCGGTCGCGACGGGTGCGTCCGCGTCGTACCCCACGAAGAACCGCCCCGCGGGCGGGTCGAACATCGTCGGGTCGAGCGGGGTCTCGTCGGGCGAGCCGTAGAGCACCGCGTACTCCGCCTGCACGTCCGCGACGAGGCGCAGCGCGTCGGGGTGCGTCAGCCGCACCTGCTCGATCCGCAGGGCCTGCCGTCCCACCGCTCCCCCTCTCGTGGCGGCTCTCGTTTGCCGCTCCCACCGCGGGCGGTGGGAGACTAGCCCGGTGACGCGTGACCTGCGGATTCCGACCGACCTGCTCCCCACCGACGGCCGTTTCGGCTCCGGCCCCTCGAAGGTCGCGCAGTCGGCGCTCGACGCCCTCGCCGGGCCGGGTGCCGCGCTCATGGGCACCTCCCACCGCCAGGCCCCCGTCAAGAACCTCGTCGCGTCGGTGCAGGAGCGCCTGGGCGACCTCTTCTCGCTGCCCGACGACCACCGGGTCGTGCTCGGCGTCGGCGGCTCGACGGCGTTCTGGGACGTGGCGGCCTTCTCGCTCGTGCGCGAGCGCAGCGCCCACGGCGTCTTCGGCGAGTTCGGCGGCAAGTTCGCGACCGCGACGACCGCGGCGCCGTGGTTGGCCGACCCGGCGGTGTTCGACGTCGCTCCCGGCTCCGTGGTGGTCCCCGAGGCCGTCGCGGGGGTCGACGTCTACGCGTGGCCCCACAACGAGACCTCGACGGGCGCCATGGCACCGGTACGCCGCGTGCCCGGCGCCGACGCAGACGCGCTCATCGTGGTCGACGGGACGTCGGCCGCGGGTGGCCTGCCCGTCGACGTCCGCGAGACGGACGTCTACTACTTCGCGCCCCAGAAGGGCTTCGCCGCCGACGGCGGCATCTGGTTCGCGCTCATGTCGCCCGCCGCCCTCGCGCGCGTCGACGAGGTGAGGGCGAGCGGTCGGTTCATCCCGGCCTTCCTCGACCTCGGCACGGCGGTGGCCAACTCCGCCCAGCACCAGACGCTCAACACCCCCGCCATCGCGACGCTGTTCCTCATGAACGAGCAGCTCGGCTGGATGCTCGAGCGCGGCGGCCTCGCGGGCATGGTCGAGCGCACGTCCGCCTCGGCGGCCGTGCTCTACGGCTGGGCCGAGCGCGCGGCGTACACGACCCCCTTCGTCACCGACCCCACCCACCGCTCGCACGTGGTGGGCACGGTCGACTTCACGGGTGGCCCCGACGGGGTCGACGCCGACGCCGTCGCTGCGGTGCTCCGCGCGAACGGCGTCGTCGACGTCGACCCCTACCGCAAGCTCGGGCGCAACCAGCTCCGCGTCGCGATGTTCCCCGCGATCGAGGCGAGCGACGTCGAGGCCCTCACCGCGTGCGTCGACTGGGTCGTCGAGCGGCTCTGAGCCCGCGCGGGCCGGTGGACCGGCCTCAGTCCAGCGCGCTCGCCGCGAACTGCGAGCGGTAGAGCGCGGCGTACGCCCCGCCGGCCGCGAGCAGCTCGGTGTGCGTGCCCTGCTCGACGATGCGACCCGCCTCCATCACGAGGATGACGTCGGCGTCGCGGATCGTCGAGAGCCGGTGGGCGATGACGAAGGACGTGCGGTCGGCCCGCAGCGCCCCCATCGCCCGCTGCAGCAGCAGCTCGGTGCGCGTGTCGACGGAGCTCGTCGCCTCGTCGAGGATGAGCAGCGCCGGGTCGGCGAGGAAGGCGCGGGCGATGGTGAGGAGCTGCCGCTCCCCCGCCGACAGGTTCTCGCCGTTCTCCGTCACGACGGTGTCGTAGCCGTCGGGCAGGGAGGCGACGAACCGGTCGACGTACGTCGCGCGCGCGGCCTCGAGGATCTCCGCGTCGCTCGCGCCGGGACGCCCGTAGGCGATGTTGTCGCGGATCGTGCCCTCGAAGAGCCAGGTGTCCTGCAGCACCATGCCCGTCTGGGCCCGGAGCTCACGACGGGAGAGCGTGGTGACGTCGACGCCGTCGAGGGTGATGCGCCCGGCGTCGAGCTCGTAGAAGCGCATCACGAGGTTGACCAGCGTCGTCTTGCCGGCACCGGTCGGCCCCACGATGGCGACGGTCTCCCCGGGTCGTGCCACGAGCGACAGGTCCTCGATGAGGGGGCGCTCGGGGACGTAGGAGAAGGCCACGTGCTCGAAGGCGACCTCGCCGCGCCCGCGGGTGCCCACGCCCGCCCGGCCGGCTCCCCCGACCGCGCCGACGACGGACGCGTCGCGCTCCTCCTCCGCGTCGAGCAGCTCGAAGACCCGCTCGGCCGACGCGACGCCCGACTGCAGCAGGTTCATCATCGAGGCGACCGTGGTGAGCGGCTGGTTGAACTGGCGGGAGTACTGGATGAACGCCTGCACGTCGCCGATCGTGATCGCGCCGGCGGTGACCCGGAAGGCGCCGACGACGGCGACCACCACGTAGGAGACGTTGCCGATGAGCATCATCACCGGCATGAGGAGACCCGAGACGAACTGCGCGCGGTACGACGCGTCGTAGAGCTCGTCGTTCTGCTCGGCGAACGTCGTGTTCACCGCGTCCCGGCGGCCCATCACGGTGACGAGCGCGTGGCCGGAGATCGACTCCTCGACGTGGGCGTTGAGCGAGCCGGTGCGCCGCCACTGCGTCACGAACTGCGGCTGGCTGCGCTTCATGACGGCCCGCGTGAGCACGAGCGAGACCGGCACGGCGATGAGCGCGACGAGCGCGAGCAGCGGCGAGATCCACAGCATCATGCTGAGGATGCCGACCACGGTGAGGAGCGAGGTCAGCAGCTGGCTCATCGTCTGCTGCAGCGTCTGGCCGACGTTGTCGATGTCGTTGGTGACCCGGCTGAGCAGCTCGCCGCGCGGCGCCTTGTCGAAGGTCGCGAGCGGCATGGCGTGGATCTTGCGCTCGACGTCGGCGCGGAGCGTGCGGATCGTGCTCTGCACGACGTCGTTGAGCAGGTAGCCCTGCAGCCACGCCAGCAGCGCGCCGGCGAGGTAGACGCCCAGCACGATCAGCAGCGCCCGGCCCATCGCGTCGAAGTCGACGCCCTGGCCCGGCACGAGGTGCCGCATGCCCTCCACGAGGTCGGCGGTCGAGCCCTGGCCCGACGCCCGGAGGGCCGCGACGGCCTGCTCCTGCGACTGGCCGGCCGGCAGGTCCCGGCCGACGAGGCCGGCGACGACGAGGTCGGTCGCGCGGCCCAGCAGGTAGGGACCCAGCGACGTGGCCGTCACGCTGCCGACGGCGAAGAGCGCGACGAGCGCCGCCTTCGCGCGGTGGGGCCGCATCCGACCGACGAGGCGACGCGCCGACGGGACGAAGTCCATCGCCTTCTCGCCGGCGCCCATCTGACCGGCAGGCCCGGGGCCGCGCTGCGGCACCGCGATCCGCTCCGTGGCCTTGATCCCGCCCGCCTCGGTGCGCTCGCTCATGCCGCCTCCTCCGCGCTCAGCTGGGACGCGACGATCTCGGCGTACGTCGCGCAGGAGTCCACGAGGTCGTCGTGGCGCCCGGCGCCGACCAGGCGACCGTCCTCGAGCACGAGGATGAGGTCGGCGTCGCGGATGGTGGTGATGCGCTGCGCGACGACCAGCACGCAGGCCTCCGTCGTCCACGGGCGCAGCGCGGCGCGCAGGCGGGCGTCGGTGGCGAGGTCGAGCGCCGAGAAGGAGTCGTCGAAGAGGTAGATCTCGGGCCGACGCACCAACGCCCGGGCGATGGAGAGCCGCTGGCGCTGACCGCCGGAGAAGTTGGTGCCCCCCTGGGCGACCGACGCGTCCAGGCCGTCGGGCAGCGCGGCGACGAAGTCCCGCGCCTGGGCGACCTCGAGCGCCGCCCACAGCTCCTCGTCGGTGGCGTCGGGCTTGCCGTGGCGCAGGTTGCTCGCGATGGTGCCGCTGAACAGGAACGCCCGCTGCGGCACCAGGCCGATGCGCTCCCACAGGGCCGCCGGGTCGAGCCGACGGACGTCGACGCCGTCGATGCGCACGGCCCCCTCCGTGACGTCCATGAGCCGGGCGACGAGGTCGACGAGCGTCGTCTTGCCCGATCCGGTGGAGCCGATGACGGCGACCGTCTGCCCCGGACCGGCCCGGAAGGAGACGTCGGACAGCACCGGGCTCTGGGCGCCCGGGTGGGTGAAGCCCACCCCGTCCAGCTCGAGCTCGGCGTGACCGGTGACGACGCGCACCGGGTCCTCCGGCGGCAGCACGCTCGTGGAGGTGTCGAGCACCTCGGCGATCCGGTCCGCGCAGACCGCGGCGCGCGGGATCTGCATGAGCATGAAGGTGCCCATCATCACCGACATGACGATCTGCATGAGGTAGGCGATGAAGGCGGTCAGCTGACCGACGCCGAGGTCGCCGGAGTCGACGCGGTGGCCGCCGAACCAGATGACGCCGACCGAGGCCACGTTGACGATGAGCATGACGACGGGGAACAGCGTCGCGAGCCAGCGACCGGCGCGGATGGACACCTGGGTCAGCTGCTCGTTGGCGTCGGCGAACCGGTCGGTCTCCTCGGGCTCGCGCACGAAGGCCCGCACGACCCGGATGCCGGTGATCTGCTCGCGCAGCACCCGGTTCACGCCGTCGATCCGGCCCTGCTGCGCGCGGAAGCTCGGCACCATCCCCCGCACCACGATGCCCACGGCGACGAACAGGGTCGGCACCACCACGGCGAAGATCCAGGACAGGCCCAGGTCGGTGTGCATCGCCATCGCGATGCCGCCGACCATCATGATCGGCACCGAGATCGCGATGCTGCAGGTCATCAGGGTCAGCATCTGCACCTGCTGCACGTCGTTCGTGACGCGGGTGATGAGCGACGGAGCCCCGAACTGGCCGACCTCGCGGCCGGAGAACCCGGTGATGCGACCGAAGAGCGCGCTCCGCAGGTCACGGCCCACGCTCATGGCGACCCGGGCGGAGAACCACACCGCCGCGACCTGGCAGGTGATCTGACCGAGGCAGACGACGAGCATGACGACGCCGATGCGCAGCACGTGGCCCGTGTCGCCCTTCACGACACCGTCGTCGATGATCGTGGCATTGAGGTTGGGCAGGTAGAGCATCGCGCCCGTGGAGCCGAGCTGCAGCAGCGCGATGGCGAGCAGCCGGGTCCCGTACGGACGCAGGTGCTCGCGGAGCAGGCGGAAGAGCATGGGTCACGCGCTCCTGTCGGGGGTGGTCGCGGTGGGCGTGAGCGTGCCGTGGAGGACGACCGCGACGATCTCCTCCGCCGTCAGCGGCTCGTCGGCCGAGAGGTGCGGGTGGCTGCCGGAGAACGTGAGGAGGCGGAGCATCCGCGCCACCTCCCGCACCGGCACGCGGAAGGCGTCGGCGTCGGGCTCGACGAGCTCGACGACCGCCTGCAGGGAACGGCGGCGCACGGCGAGCGCGTCCTCGTCGTCCTGGCGGGATCGCCGTGGCGGGCCCTGGATGCCCAGCGCGGTCATCACGCCGAAGATCTCGCGGAAGCGGCCCTGCACGACGCGCGTCGCGGCGACGAGGCGCGGCTCCAGCGGCAGCGAGCGGTCGACCCGCGCGAGCTCGGCGAGGAAGTGCGCCGGGTCCAGGGCGGCGTCCAGCACGGCGTCGAGCAGGTCCTCCTTCGTCGGGAAGACCCGGAACACGGTGCCCTCGGCGACGCCGGCCGCCTCGGCGATCTGCCGGGTGGTGGCGGCCTGACCGCGCTCGAGGATCAGCGGCACCGCCGCCGCGAGGATCGTGCGGCGGCGCTCGTCGGGCGCCATCGGCGTCGCTCGGGGGCTCACGATCGGACAGCGTACTGAGTGAGCACTCACTCAGACAACTGCGCAGGGCCCCGGGAGTGTGCAGCTGGGGCAGGCCTCCCGCCGACGGACCCACCCCAGCCGCACAGTTCGGCACCCCTCCGAGGGAGCGCCCGGCGCCGACTCGGCGCGACTGCGCGAGGCCCCGGGAGTGTGCAGCTGGGGCAGGCCTCCCGCCGCCGGACCCACCCCAGCCGCACAGTTCGGCCCCCCACCAGGGGACCGCCCGGCGCCGACCCGGCGCGGCTCGGCGGGGCCCCGGGAGTGTGCAGCTGGGGCAGGCCTCCCGCCGCCGGACCCACCCCAGCCGCACAGTTCAGCACCCCTCCCGGGGAGCGCCCGGCGCCGACCGAGCACGGCCGCGCCGTACGGGAGGAGGAAAGTGCGCAGGCCCGGCGATACGGAGAAAGAAAACGCGGACCGAACGGGCCGCAGGATCGGTGTGTCGCGCCTCCGGGTCCGCGTTTTCTTTCTCGCCGTCCGAGCGGGTCCGCGTTTTCCTCCCCTGGGCCCGCCCGGGCACCCCCGGGCACCCCCGGGCACCCCCGGGCACCCCCGGGCACGCCTTGGCACCCCCGGGCACCCCCGGGCCACCCACGGGGAACCCGACCCGTTTGCCTCAGCACCGGGGCGGCCGGGCCGATGATCTCGGCATGACCGCTCTCCCCACGCGCCGTACCGTCCTGCGCACCGCCGCCTGGACCGTGCCTGCCGTCTCCGTCGTCGCCGCGGCGCCCGCCTTCGCCGCCTCCACGGGAGCGCCGACCTCGTTCGTCAGCACCGGGGGTGGCTTCGCCAAGTACGAACCGTTCGGCGGCTGGGTGCTCGAGGCGTTCTTCACGATCCTGCCCACGCAGAGCTCGGTACCCGCCGTGCAGTTCTCTGCTGCGGGCGGTCCGGTCCTGTCCTTCGACAGCGGCACCCTCATGTCCGAGTGGGGCCAGGGCGCGTACCGCTTCGACGTGAGCGACGTGCCGGGGCAGTGGTCGCAGGGCCAGAGCGTGACCTTCACGTTCTTCCTGGCGGGTCTGCCGCCGGTCACGAGGACGTTCACGGCCCTGGATCTCGCCCCGGACGACGGAGGCGGCGAGATCTGAGCCGACGGGGCCAGGCCTACTCCAGCAACCGCAGCGTCGCCCGCTCCAGCGCCGCCTGCCGGGCGTCGACGTCGTCGGCGTGCTCCCGGTCGGCGCGCTGCAGGGCGGCCCTGATGGTGCGGCCGTTCTCGTAGGCCGCGACGACGCGCGGATCGACGTAGGAGCTGCGGGCGAGGGTCGGGGTGTTCCCGAGGAAGGCAGCGACCTCCTTCATCGTGCCGCTGACCGCCCGCTTGCGCGACGCCGCCGTCTCCCCCGGCTCCTCGGTGCGGGCCAGGGCCACGGCGGCGAGGACCGTGGCGTGCCAGGTGCGGAAGTCCTTCGCCGTGGCCTCGATCCCGGTCGTCACCCGCACGTAGTCGTTGACCAGCGCGGGCAGCACGGAGCGCCACCGCCGCAGCTCCTTGTAGGCGAGCAGGCGCGGGTCCTCGGCGCGGCGACGGCGCATCATCGCGATGGCGGTCACGACGGCGGTGTCGTCGATGTGGATCTCGTGGTCGACGCCCGACTTGCCCGTGAACTTGAAGACGAGCGCCTCCCCGGCCCGCCGGACGTGCCGCCGCTCGAGCGTGGTGAGGCCGAAGCTGCCGTTCTCGTCGGCGTACACGTCGTTGCCGATGCGGAAGTAGCCGAGGTCGAGGAGCCGCACCGCGGTGGCCGCGGCCCGCGGCTCCGGCATCCCGTCGAGCCCGAGGTGGCCGACGACGACGGAGCGGGCGCGGGCCAGCGACGAACCGAACTCGACCATGCGCGCGAACTTCTCCGCGTCGCGCTTCTCCCGCCAGGCGGGGTGGTAGAGGTACTGCCGTCGCCCGGCGTCGTCCGTGCCGACCGCCTGCAGGTGACCGTTGTCGTGCGGGGTGATCCACACGTCCTTCCAGGCCGGCGGGATCACGAGCGCCTCGACGCGCTCCCGGGCCCGGTCCTCGAGCCGCTCGCCGTGCTCGTCGCGGTAGGTGAACCCCCGCCCCGCGCGCACGCGCGTCCACCCCGGCTGGTCGGGCGAGGTTCGGCGGAGTCGCGGCACCTCTCGACCCTAGCCAGCCCCCACCAGCCCCACCAGCACGTCCTCAGGAACGCCGCGAGCCCCGCACCAGGGTGATCGCCAGGACGACCAGCACCGCGCCACCGACACCGCCCACGACCCACGGCAACCACGCGGGCCCGTCGCCGGCCGGGTCGATCGTCGGGTCCGCGTCCGCTCCGGGAGCGTCGGTCGCGTCGGCCTCCGGGAAGGCCGGCAGCATCGCGTCACGTACCTCGGCGGGCAGCTCGACCCGCAGCACCGGGGTGCGCGGGCCCTCCGTCGTCAGCAGCACCGCCCCGGGGTCGTCCGCGTCGACGGCGATCCCCTCCCCCTGCGGCTGCTCCGGCAGGTCGAAGGTGCCGACCTCGGTGAGGCCCGGGTAGGTGTAGACGGCCGCCGCCCCGTAGTTGCGCACCACCAGGTGCCGTCCGTCGGGGAAGAACGCCGCGTCCGTCGCCACCCCGAGGGCGGGTGCGAGCGGCTCGAGCACGTTCGCCTGCCCCGGCACGAGCTGCTCGGGCGCCGCGTAGAACGTGCCCCCGAGGACGCCCTTGCTGACGACGAGCAGCTGGTCGGTGCCGGGCACGACGAGCAGCGACTCCGCGTCGCGCGGACCGTCGGCGTACCGGAGCTCGAAGCGCGCGGGCTCGGCCGTGGCGTCCTCCCAGCCGACCGGCACGCGCAGCACCTCGACGCTGTCGCGCACCGCGCGGTTGTCGCCGATGTCGCCGACCCACACCTCGGAGGAGGCCTCCCCGTCGACGTACGCCGGGGCGACCGCCTCGACGTCGACCGGGTCGGGGGTCCACGAGGTGACACCGACGGTGTCGCCCGTCGCGGGGTCGACGGCGAACACGCGCCCGCTGTCGCCCGAGTCGTTCACCGTCACGAACCGTCCGCCGACGACGGCGAGGCCGCTCGACTCGACGATGTCGGGGTCGGTGAAGCTCATGACCTCGGTGCCCTCCTCCGCGGTCGAGGCGGGCATCGCGGCGGCGCCGGCCGCGAACGGGAGGGCGACCGCGGCGGTCACCAGGGTGCGGACGAGCACCGGTCTCACCGGTCCCCGGCCCCGCTCGCGGAGCGCCCCTCCAGCAGCTCGGCCAGGCGGGGGCGGATGCCCCAGGTGGCGACGAGCTCGTCGTACTCCTTGCGCACCGAGCCGCCCTTCACCGGCGACCCCGTCCGCACGGCCCGCAGCAGGGTGTTGCGGGGCGTGTGCTGGCTCTCGACGAACTGCACGACCTCCACCCGGTAGCCGGACAGCCGCATCAGGGAGGCCCGCAACCCGTCGGTCAGCGTGTCCGCGAAGCGCTCGCGGAGGATGCCGTGGCGTGTCAGCACCTGGTACGGCGCCGGGGTCGGCGCCTTCCGCAGCTGGGCCGCGACGTCGTGGTGGCAGCAGGGCGCGGCGAGCACGAGCGCCGCCTCCCAGTCGACGGCCCGAGCTAGCGCCTCGTCGGTCGCGGTGTCGCAGGCGTGGAGCGCCAGCACCACCTCGGGCCGCTCGGGCAGCAGCGCACCGAGGTCGGCGTCGGCGATCGAGCCGACCACGAACTCCAGCTCGTCGGCCACGCCCAGGCCGTCCGCGACCGCCGTGCTGTGCTCGCGGGACTGCTCCTTCACGTCGACGCCCACGAGGTGCACCGGCAGCCCGCGCACGTGGGAGAGGAAGCGGTGCGCGGCGAAGGTCAGGTAGGCGTTGCCGCAGCCCAGGTCGACGATCCGCAGCGGCTCCTCGGCCGTCGGCCGCCGCAGGTGCCCCTTCGCGATCGCGTCGACGACGGCCGTGTCGAGCAGGCGGCAGAACTCCTCGACCTGCCGCAGCTTCGCCTGCCGGGTCGGCTTGACGCGGCCCTCCGCGTCGGAGATCCCGAGCGCCACGAGCACGGGGTCCCCGGGCTCCAGCAACCGGTCCTTGTCCCGGTCGTGCCCCCGCTCGGCCTCGACCGCCTCCGTGCGCTCGGTCGTGTGGCAGACCGCCTCGAGCCGCTTCGTGACCCGCACCTGGTGCTGCTGCGTCGTCGTGTCGACGTGCCAGTTCGCGAAGGGCTCGTCGAGCAGGGCGTCCACGGCCTCCCGCGCGTCGGCGGACCCGGCGGCGTGGTTGGTCGTGTGGGCCTGGGTCGCGTCGTACCGGGTCACCTGCAGGTGCCGCCCCGCCTTGAGGTCGACGTACCGCAGCTCGACCCGTCGCCACTGCGGCGCCGTGCCCTTCTGCCGGCCCGACCCGACGGCGCGCACCAGCGCGTCGGGGTCGAGCAGGTGCGCACGCATCCGGGTGAGGACACGGAGGAGGGGCTCGGTCACGGCTCGGCTCTCGGGTCTGTTCTGGGGTGGGGACGGCTCAGATGATCGCCGCGACCACGACGACGACGATCAGGGCCACCAGGGCGAAGGGGATGATGAGGCGGCGGTGGCGGGGGTTCACAGGGGCCGATTCTAGGGCCCGTCAACGAGCGTCGGGCCACGCGCCGCGGGTGTACTGCGCGGGGTACGGCGCGGACCGCCGCGGCACGCCGAGCCCGGCCGCCGCGCGGAGCGGCCAGGAGGGCTCGCGCAGAGCGGCCCGGGCCAGCAGCACGACGTCGGCCAGGCCGGTGGCGAGGATCTCCTCGGCCTGTGCCGGGTCGGTGATCTCGCCGACAGCGCCGACGGGCAGCCCCGCCGTGCGCACCTGGGTCGCGAACGGCACCTGGTACCCCGGCCCCGTCGTGATGTCCTGGCGTGCGTCGAGCCCGGCGCTGGAGACGTCGACGAGGTCGACGCCGTGCTCGGCGAGCACCGCGGCCAGCCGCGTCGTCTCCTCCGGCGTCCAGCCGCCCTCCACCCAGTCGGTCGCCGAGAGCCGCACCAGCACCGGCTTCTCCTCCGGCCACGCCCCGCGGACCGCGTCGACGACCTCCACGGTGAGCCGGATGCGGTTCTCGAACGACCCGCCGTAGGCGTCGGTCCGCCGGTTCGCCAGCGGGGAGAGGAACTGGTGGAGCAGGTAGCCGTGGGCCGCGTGCACCTCCACCACGTCGAACCCGGCCTCGTCCGCCCGACGTGCGCCCTCGCCGAAGGCCGTCACGACCGCCGCGATGTCGTCGGCGGTCATCTCCCGCGGCTCGGCGAACCCCTCGTACGCCGTCGCGCTCGGCCCCAGCGTCGTCCAGCCGCCCTGGTCGAGCGGGACCGAGCCGCGACCCCGGCCCGACCCGTCCTGGCCGCCGCGCCACGGCGCCCACGTCGAGGCCTTGCGGCCCGCGTGCGCGAGCTGGATGCCGATGGGCGTCGAGCCGTGGGGCGACCAGGTGTGGGCGAAGTCGGTGATGCGGCGCCAGGCGGCGACCTGCTCGTCGTTCCAGATGCCGGTGTCCTCCGGGCTGATCCGGCCCTCCGGGGTCACCGCGCTCGCCTCCGTGAGCACCAGGCCGAACCCGCCCGTGACCCGCGCGCCGAGGTGGGCGAGGTGCCAGTCGTTGGGCACGCCGTCGGTGGCGGAGTACTGGCACATCGGCGCCAGCCACACCCGGTTCGGGGCCGTCACCGACCGCAGGGTCGTGGGGGTCAGGAGCAGCGGGGGCGTCGGAGAGGTCACGACGGGGTCGAACACGGACCCGCCGGGCGACATTCCCGCGGCTCCCGGCTCACACCCGCGAGGCGAGCAGCTCCGCGAGGTGCAGCGCGGGCACGTCGGCGAGGTCGTCGAGCTGGATCTTGCAGCTCATGCCGTCGGCCAGCACGACCGTGTCGGGGTCGACCGCGTAGGCCGCGCGCACCGCGGGGAGCAGCTGCGTCTCCGCGACCGCCACCGACACCTCGTAGTGCCCCTGCTCCACGCCGAAGTTGCCCGCGAGACCGCAGCAGCCGCCGACCCGGGTGACGCTCGCCCCGGCCGCCTTGAGCAGCCGCTCGTCGGCCTCCCAGCCGAGGATCGAGGCCTGGTGGCAGTGGGGCTGCGCGACCACGTGGGTGCCGGTGAGGTCGGGCAGGGTCACGCGGCCGTCGGCCACGAGGCCCGCGAGGAGCTCGCCGAACGTCCGCACGCCGGCCGCGACGGCCGCCGCCTCCGGCGCGTCGCTCAGCTCCTCGAGGTCGGAGCGCAGCGTCGCCGTGCACGAGGGCTCGATGCCGACGACGGGCACTCCCGACGCGACGTACGGCGCCAGCGTCGCCGCCGTGCGGCCCGCGATCCGCCGCGCGGTGTCGAGCTGACCGGTCGTGACCCAGGTGAGGCCGCAGCAGGCGCGCTCGTCGATGACGCGCACCGTGAGGCCCTGCGCCTCGAGGAAGCGCACCGCCGCGAGACCGCTGGCCGGGAGGAAGTGGTTGGTGAACGAGTCCGCCCAGATCCACACGTCGGGCTGCTCGACCGACCCGAGCCGACCGGCCGCGCCGTCGGCGCGAGCGGAGCGGCGCAGGGTGCGCCCCGCGAACTGCGGCAGGCTGCGGCGCTGGTCGACCCCCGCGACCGCGCGGGCGACCCGGGCGATCGGACCGGCCTTGAGCGAGGCGTTGGCCAGCCCCGCGACCGGGGTCGTCAGCCGTGCCCACATCGGCAGCTTGCCGAGCACGTAGTGGCTCCGCGGGCGCCGCTTCCCCGCGTAGGTCTGGTGGAGCACCTCCGACTTGTACGTCGCCATGTCGATGCCCGTCGGGCAGTCGTTGGCGCAGCCCTTGCACGCCAGGCACAGGTCGAGCGCCTCGTGGACCGCCGGGTCGGAGACGCCCTGCACGAGGTCGCCGTTCATCGCCTCCTGGAGCACACGCGCACGGCCACGGGTCGAGTCCTTCTCGTCGCGGGTCGCCGCGTAGGACGGGCACATCACGCCCGTCCCCGTGCCCGCGCCCCCGCCGACGACGCACTTGCCGACGCCCGTGCACCGGTGCACGGCGTCGGCCATCGAGCCGCCGTCGTGGGTGAAGCGCAGGAGCGGCAGCGGCTCGCGGACGCGGGGCAGCGACGTGCGCAGGTCGGCGTCGAGCGGCGCCGGGTCGGCGATGTTGCCCGGGTTGAGCACGCCCAGCGGGTCGCAGACGGCCTTCACCTCGCCGAAGAGCCGGATCGCCTCCGCGTCGTACATCGTGCTCAGCAGCTCCGAGCGCACCCGCCCGTCGCCGTGCTCGCCCGACAGCGACCCGCCGTACGTCGCGAGCGTCGCCGCCGCGGCCTCCATGAAGCCGCGGAAGACGCCCCGGCCCTCCTCGATCGAGGCCGCCCCGTGGACGAGCGGGAAGTCGATGCGCACGTGGACGCAGCCGTCGCCGAAGTGGCCGTAGGGCACGCCGTCGAGACCGAACTGCTTCAGGAGGCCGTCGAAGTCGCGCAGCCACGCACCGAGGTGCTCCGGCGGGACCGCCGAGTCCTCCCACCCCGAGTACGCCGGCGTCGCGAGCGACCGGCCGGCGAGGCCGGCTCCGTCCTCACGGATGCGCCACAGCGCGGCCGCCTCGGCGGGGTCGAGCACGACGCGGGCGTCGAGCGCGCCGGCGTCGGCGATCACGTGCGCGAGCAGCGCCTCCGTCTCGGCGAGCGACTCCCCCGTCACCTCGGCGAAGAGCCAACCGGCGCCCTTCGGCAGGTCGGGCACCGCCTTGCCCGCGCCGCGCACGAGGTCGACGATGCGTGCGTCGAGGCCCTCGCAGGCCACGAGGGGGTGCGCCAGCAGCGCGGGGACCGCGTCGGCGGCCTCGATCATCGACGGGTAGCCCAGCACCGCCATCGTGCGGGCCGGCGCGTCGCGCACCAGGCGCACCGTGGCCTGCGTGATGACGCCGAGCGTGCCCTCCGACCCCGTCAGGAACCGGTCGAGCCGGCGACCGTTCTCGGGCAGCAGGTGCTCCAGCGAGTAGCCCGACACCTGACGGCCGAACCGGCCGAACTGGGTGCGGATCGGCCCGAGGTGACCGCCGACGAGACGGTCGAGCGCCGCGGGCACGTCGCCCGTGCCGATCGCCCCGGCGAGCCCGCCCGGGCCGAGGGCCAGCGTGTCGCCGGTGCCCATGACGACGGACATCGCCTCGACGTTGTCGACCATGCGGCCGTAGCCCAGCGCCCGCGAGCCGCAGGCGTTGTTGCCGATCATGCCGCCGATGGTGCAGCGGGTGTGGGTCGACGGGTCGGGACCGAACCGCCAGCCGACCGCGGTCGCCGCCTTCTGCAGCACGGCGTGGATCGTGCCGGGCTGCACCACCGCCGTGCCCGCCTCCGCGTCGACGTCGAGCACCCGGTTGAGGTGCTTCACCGTGTCGACGACGAGGCCCGGACCGACCGCGTTGCCGGCGATCGACGTGCCCGCGCCCCGCATCGTCACCGGGACCCGCAGCTCGCGGGCGACGTCGACGATCGCGGCCAGCTCGTCGGGGTGCTGCGGCCGGACGACGGCCCGCGGGACGACGCGGAACAGGGAGGCATCCGTCGAGTACGCCGCCCGCGTCACCGTGGAGTCGTCGACGTCGGTCACGCCCCGGCGGGCCAGGGCCGCCAGCACGTCACCCGTCGCCACGCCCGACCCCGTCGTCGCGCTACCCGTGCTCCCCGAGCTCGTCGCCTCCACCGTCACCCCTCCATTGTGGAGCCCCCCACCGACGATCCCGCCCGCAGGCTCCCCTTCGTCCACAGGGCGGTCGTCCGCGACGTACCGGAGCGCATGCGATCCGCGCCCCAGGCAACCGGTGGGCACACCCGCCCGTCCCGTCCTGGAGGTCCCGTGCCGCTCACCGCTCCCGTCCGTGCCGTCGCCACCGCCGCCGGCGGGACGCTCGCCGCGGCCACCCGCACGATCGCCGCGCTGCGCCCCTCGGCCCAGCCGCTGCACCCGGCGGGCACCGTCGTGGACGGCACCCTCGTGACGACGTCGGCGGAGGACGACGGACGTCCCACCACGGGAGTCGACCTCCTCGACCGCCGGGCCGAGCTGCTCGTCACCGCGCGGCTCTCCCGCGCCGTGGGCCTGCCCGCGCCGGTGCCCGACATCTGGGGGCTCGCCCTGCGGCTGACCGCGGAGGGCGAGACCGGCGACGTGCTGATGGCCACCACCGGCTGGCGCGGGCCGTTGCGCTTCCTGCTCGCACCGCGGCGCGAGGGTGGCGAGCGCCCGCTGACGACGCTGCTGCCCTACCGCACGCCCGCCGGTCCGATCCTGCTCGGGGCGTGGCCCACCGAGGGCGAGCGGGGCTCCGCCTGGACGCTCTCGTGGGCGCGCGGGCTCGGCACCTGGCACGCCTTCGGGCGGCTCGAGCTCGACCGGCACGTGGCCGACGACCTGGACGGCCCCGACGAGCAGCTCGAGCTCGACCCCGTGCTCCACCAGGTGCCGGGGCTCGAGCAGTACCCCGTGCTCGCCCGCCTGCGGCTGCCGTCCTACCGGGCGGCCCGCGCCAGCCGGTAGGACGGACCCGACCTCACCAGTGCTCCATCGACGCGCGGAGCACGCCGGCCAGGTCCTCCTGCGTCATGTCGCGGGGCGCGGTGGCGAGCAACCGCTGCTGGGCCCACGCCCCCTCGACGAGCGCGTCGACGTCGCCCTCGCCGAAGCCGACGGCGGCGAGGCCGTTGGGGATCCCGACGTCGCGCATGATCGAGGCGAGCACGGCGGGCAACCGGTCCGGGCCGTCCGGGGCGGAGACAGCGCCGTGCGGGTCGAGCAGCCGCGCCGCGGCCAGGTGCCGCGTGGGCGCCGCGTCGAAGGTCAGCCGGAACGCCTCGGGCGCGGTCAGCGAGACCGCCATCCCGTGCGGCACCATCGGCGCGCCGTCGGCGTCGTGGTCGACGTAGTCCTCCGGGCGGTAGCCCTTCACGCGACCGGCGATCGGGTAGGCGCAGGCGTGGGGCACGTGCACCCCGGCGTTGCCGAAGCCGAGCCCGGCGAACGTCGCCGCCATCGCCATCTGCTCCCGCACCGTGCGGGCCTCGCTCGGGTCCTCGCCCGACCGCGCCGCGTTGACCGCCGCCCGGAACGACGAGGCGAGCAGCGACATCGCCTTCTCGCTCCAGGCGTCGGAGATCGGGTTCGAGCCGCAGTAGGGCACGCGCTGCTCGGGCCGCTTGGCCGGCTGGTCGGCGTACCAGCGCGCGGTGTAGCTCTCCAGCGCGTGCGACAGGATGTCCATCCCCGAGCTGGCGGTGACCATCGCGGGCTGCGTCAGCGTCAGGTCGGGGTCGACCACCGCCATCGTCGGCCGCAGGCGGGCGTGGCTGATGCCGGTCTTCACCTCGAGCGCCAGCACGTCGAGCACGCAGATCGTCGTGGACTCGGCACCGGTCCCCGTGGTCGTGGGCACGGCGACGAGCGGGAGCAGCGGGTGCTGCGGCGCCTGCGCCTTGCCGACGGGGGCGTTCACGTAGTCCATGAGGTCGCCCGGGTTGGTCACGAGCAGGTTCACGGCCTTGGCGGTGTCGATCGACGAGCCGCCTCCGACCGCGACGATCGCGTCGAACGGTCCCTCCGACCGGCCGAACTCCACGGCCTCGATCATCGAGGCGTCCGTGGGCTCGACGCGCGCCCGGTCGAAGACGACGACCTCGGCGCCGGTCGCCGCCGCGACCTGCTCCGCGATCCGCGCCGGGTGGCCGGTGGCCGCGACCCCCGGATCGGTCACCACGAGCACGCGGCGCACTCCGTAGGCCAGGAGATCGTGCCCGATCTCGGCCGAGGCGCCGGGGCCCATCTTGAGCGAGGGCGCGGCGTAGGTGAACACGGTCTCCGTCGACGTGGCCATGCCGCCAACCTATCCCCGCACGCCTGGGAGCGTCAGAGGCCGAGCGCGAACAGCACCGTGTCGCGGACGTCGAGCGCCCCGCCGAGCACGTCGGCGACGGGCACCCACGCGGCCGCGTCCGTCGTGCCGCCGACGTCGACCACGCGCGGCTCGCCCCCCTCGCCGTCGACCGGACGCGCGGCGTACAGCAGGTGGATGCCGTGGAAGTCCTCGGTGCCGCCGTGGGGCGCCGTGCCGACGAAGTGCGTGTCGTGGACCCCGAGCACGTTGCCGACCTCGACCACCACGCCCGTCTCCTCCGCGACCTCGCGGGCGACCGCGGACACCGGCGACTCGCCGTGCTCCACGCCGCCGCCGGGGAGCGTCCACGAGCCGGGGTGCGGGCCGCGCACCGAGTTGCGGGTGAGGAGCACCTCGTCGTGGCCGGGGTCGCCGGGGACCGTGCCGGCGACGGAGCGCCGCACCACGGCGTACGCCGCGACACGCTGCCGTCGGGGCGGCAGCACGTCGGCGAGCGCCTCGAGCACCATCGGCACCACGGGCACGGTCCCGGAGGTCACGTCCGCCAGCGGCACCCAGGCCGCGTCCATCGTCGAGCCGTCGACCTCCACCACGTGGGGCGTGGGCGCGTCCGGGGCCACGCGGCCCTCGTAGACGATCCGCAACGCGTGCGCGTCGACCCGGCGGCCGTCGCGCCACACGCCCGGCAGGTGGGCCGAGTAGACGCGGGCGGCGTCGCCGACCTCGGCCTCCAGGCCGGTCTCCTCGCGCACCTCGCGCACGACCGCGTCCCGCGGGTCCTCGCCGTGGTCGAGGCCGCCGCCCGGGAGGGTCCACAGCTCGTCCTTCGTCACCCGCTGCGCCAGCCGGCTCAGCAGGATGGCGCCGTCGCGCACGATCACGGCGTAGGCCGCGACGCGCTGACGACGAGGAAGGGAGCTCACCCCTCCAACCTACTGCCCGCCCCCGGTCCCCAGGTCGGCCACACCGCGCTGCGCGGCACCGAGTCGAGCTCACGCGCCTCGGTCGGGGTCAACCCTTGGCCGCCGAGGTGGGCGGGGTACCACGGCGCGTGCTCGCCCGGGCGCGGCCGGTGGTGGGGGCGCCGCTGCAGCTCCTCGAGGAGGCCCGTGATCCGGTGCCCCAGCGCGGTCGTCACCTCCGTGAGGTCGTCGCCGGGGGCGACGTGGAGCGGCGGGTCGAGGTGGATGTCCACCACGCGCCCGTGCCGGCTGAAGTCCGGTCCCGGCTCGGTGCCCCACGGGGTCCGCCCGACGGTCCAGATGCGCTGCGCCCCCCACATCGCGCCGGGCACCAGCGGCGCCCCCGTGTCGCGGGCCAGGGACGCGGCGCCCCGCATGAGGGCCCGCACCGTGAACGAGTACGAGATGCCCGCCTCCGGGAACAGCCCGACGACCTCGCCCGCCTCCAGCAGTCGACGGGCCTCGAGGTAGGCGCCCGCCGGGGCCGCGCGGTCCACCGGCACGTGGTGCATGCGGTCGAGCGCCCACCCCGCGGGCGTGTGCCACATCGGCTCCCGGCACAGGAAGCGCGGCGTGCGTCCCCGCTCCACCGCGGGCACGCCGAGGAACAGGAAGTCCAGGTACGACGCGTGGTTGGCCACCAGCAGCGCCGGGCCCTCGGCGGGCACGTGCCGGGCGCCCTCGTGCCGCACGTCGAGGCGCAGCGCGCGGAACGCCGCACGGGACGCGCGCACCGTCGCCCGGTAGGTCAGGTCGGCCACGAAGGTCGTTCGGAGCGGCACGGTCGGCGGATCCCCGCGGTCTCAGGAGAAGGGCGGGCGCGCGTCGCGCGCGGCCGACAGGCGACCCGCTGCCCGCCACGCCCGCGCGGCGAGGTCCCGGTCCTCGTCGTCGACCAGGTTGCCCATCCAGCGCAGGGCGAGCGTCATGCCGAGCCGCGACCGCATCCCGACCGGCCCGAGCCGCGGGAGCAGCCCCGGCACCGTCACGAGACCCGCGAGCCGGCGGGCGACGGAGAAGGCCTCGCCGTAGTGCTCCACCAGCAGGTCGCGCCACCGGTCGGTGAGGTCGGCCGGTCCCTCGGCCAGCAGGTCCGCGGCGAACCGACCTGTCTCGAGCCCGTAGTCGATGCCCTCGCCGTTGAGCGGGTTCACGCACCCGGCGGCATCGCCGACGAGCACCCAGTTGGGTCCGGCGACGTGGGAGACGGCACCGCCCATCGGCAGGAGCGCAGACGCCGGCATCCGCAGCTCGTCGCCGAGGCCGAACGCCTCGCGCTGCTCGTCGGCGTACAGCTTCATCAGCGGCCGGATCGCCACGTCCGCCGGGCGCTTGGCCGTCGCGAGCGTGCCGGCGCCGAGGTTGACCTCGTCACCGCCCAGCGGGAAGACCCAGCCGTAGCCCGACAGCACCTCCCCCGCCTCGCTCCGCAGCTCCAGGTGCGAGCTGATCCACGGGTCGTCCGCGCGGGTCGACGTCACGTAGCTGCGCCCCGCCACGCCGTACACCGTGTCCCGGTGCCACTCCCGGCCCAGCAGCTTGCCGACCGGCGAGCGCACCCCGTCCGCGACGACGAGCCGCTCGCAGGCGACGTCGAAGCGCTCGGTGCCGCCGTGCTCGGCGACCCGCTCGACGACCACGCCGGTGACCTCGCCGGCCGCACCGCGGCGTACGTCGACGACCTTCGCCCCGTCGACCGCCGTCGCGCCCGACTTCACCGCCAGCGTGCGGAGGTGGTTGTCGAGCTCCGTCCGCGCGACCGCAGAGCCCCAGTTGGGCAGCGAGCCGCCCGGCCACGGCAGCAGCAACGTCTGGCCGAAGCCGTGCGCCCGCAGGCCGATGTTGACGGTGTGGGCCCGCAGCCAGTCCCCCAGCCCCAGCCGCAGCAGCTCGCCGACGGCGCGGGGGGTCAGGCCGTCGCCGCAGGTCTTGTCCCGCGGGTACGTCGCGGCATCGAGCAGCAGCACGTCGAGCCCGTGCCGGGCCGACCACGTCGCGGCCGCCGACCCCGCCGGGCCGGCACCGACGACGAGCACGTCCGTGCGGGACGGGAGGGTCTGGGTGGGCACCCGCTCATCCTCCCACCCCGCCGTAGGACGCAGCACGGCCCGCCCCCGCAGCGCGGGGACGGGCCGTGACTGACGACGAGGTCGATCAGGCCTGGTAGGACCCGAAGTCGAAGTCGTCCAGAGCGACGGCCTGGCCGCCACCCGTGTTGCCGAACTCGTAGTCGTAGGAGTCGTAGCCCTGCACCGAGTACGCCGCGGCGCGGGCCTCCTCGGTGGGCTCGACCCGCACGTTGCGGTACCGCTCGAGACCGGTGCCCGCCGGGATCAGCTTGCCGATGATCACGTTCTCCTTCAGGCCACGCAGGCTGTCGGAGCGACCGTTAATCGCGGCGTCCGTGAGCACCCGGGTGGTCTCCTGGAAGGAGGCCGCCGAGAGCCACGACTCCGTCGCGAGCGAGGCCTTCGTGATGCCCATGAGCACCGGACGACCCGAGGCCGGCTTGCCGCCCTCGGACACGACCCGCCGGTTCTCCGTCTCGAACCGCACGCGGTCGACGAGGTCGGAGGGCAGCAGGTTGGTGTCGCCCGACTCGATGACCGTCACGCGACGCAGCATCTGCCGCACGATGATCTCGATGTGCTTGTCGTGGATCGCCACGCCCTGGCTGCGGTACACGCGCTGCACCTCGTCCACGAGGTGCTTCTGCGCGGCCCGCACACCGAGGATCCGCAGGACGTCCTGCGGGTCCTCCGTGCCCAGCGTCAGCTTCTCGCCGACCTCGACGTGGTCGCCGTCGGAGATCAGGAGGCGCAGGCGCTTCGAGACCGGGTACTCCTGCTCCTCGGAGCCGTCGTCCGGCGTGAGGATGACCGTGCGCGCCTTGTCGGTGTCCTCGATGCGCACGCGGCCGGCGGCCTCGGCGATCGGGGAACGACCCTTCGGGGAGCGTGCCTCGAAGAGCTCGACCACGCGGGGCAGACCCTGCGTGATGTCGTCGGCCGAGGCCACACCACCGGTGTGGAAGGTACGCATCGTCAGCTGCGTGCCCGGCTCACCGATGGACTGGGCCGCGATGATGCCGACGGCCTCGCCGATGTCGACGAGCTTGCCCGTCGCCAGCGACCGGCCGTAGCACTTCGCGCAGGTGCCCGTGGCGGCCTCGCAGGTCAGCACGGAGCGGACCTTGACCTCCTCGATGCCCGCCGCGACCAGCTCCGCGATCTTGACGTCGCCGAGGTCGCCGCCCGCCTCGACGAGCGTGTCGCCCGTCTCGGGGTGGGTGATCTCGCCGGCCGCCGAGCGCGCGTACGCCGCGGTCTCGACGTTCTCCGCCTTGCGGACGACGCCGTCCTCGCCCCGCTCGCCGATCTGCTTGGGCAGACCGCGCTCGGTGCCGCAGTCGTCCTCGCGGATGATCACGTCCTGCGAGACGTCCACCAGACGACGCGTGAGGTAACCCGAGTCGGCCGTCCGCAGGGCGGTGTCGGCGAGACCCTTGCGGGCACCGTGCGTGGCGATGAAGTACTCGAGGACGGTCAGGCCCTCGCGGAAGTTGGACTTGATCGGGCGCGGGATGATCTCGCCCTTCGGGTTCGCCACGAGACCACGCATGGCGGCCACCTGGCTGATCTGGTTCATGTTTCCGGACGCGCCCGAGTCCACCATCATGTAGATCGGGTTCTTGCGGTCGAAGTTGACCTGCATCGCGGCCCGGACGTCGGCCGCGGCCTTGGTCCAGATCTCGATGAGCTCCTGACGACGCTCGTCGTCGGTGAGCAGACCGCGCTCGAAGTCCTTCTGGATCTTCGTGGCCTTCTTCTCCGACTCCGCCAGGATCTCCGCCTTCGCGGCGTCCGGGGTCGTCACGTCGTCGATGGAGACGGTGACGCCCGAACGGGTCGCCCAGTGGAAGCCGGTGTCCTTGAGCGCGTCGAGCGACGCGGCCACCTCGACCTTGGTGTAGCGCTCGGCGAGGTCGTTGACGATCGCACCCAGCTGCTTCTTGCCCACCTCGTAGTTCACGAAGGGGTAGTCGGCCGGCAGGGTGTCGTTGAAGATCGCGCGACCCAGCGTGGTGGTGAAGCGGACCGAGCCGGACGACTCGACCTCCACCTCCTCGCCGACGGGCGCGACGACGTCGTCGAAGCGCAGCGTGATCTTGCTCTGCAGCGTGATCTCGCCCCGGTCGAAGGCCATGGTGGCCTCGGCCGGCGACCGGAACGCCCGGCCCTCGCCCGGCTCACCCTCGCGGTCGGTCGTCAGCCAGAAGAGGCCGATGATCATGTCCTGCGACGGCATCGTCACGGGACGACCGTCGGAGGGCTTGAGGATGTTGTTGGTCGAGAGCATGAGGATGCGGGCCTCGGCCTGCGCCTCGGCGCTCAGCGGCAGGTGCACAGCCATCTGGTCACCGTCGAAGTCGGCGTTGAACGCGCCGCAGACGAGCGGGTGGATCTGGATGGCCTTGCCCTCGATGAGCTGCGGCTCGAACGCCTGGATGCCGAGACGGTGCAGCGTGGGCGCACGGTTGAGCAGCACCGGGTGCTCGGTGATGACCTCTTCCAGCACGTCCCAGACGACCGCGTAGCGGGCACCGGACGTCGCGCGCTCCACCATCCGCTTCGCGGACTTGATGTTCTGCGCGTGGGAGAGGTCGACCAGCCGCTTCATCACGAACGGCTTGAAGAGCTCGAGCGCCATCTGCTTGGGCAGACCGCACTGGTGCAGCTTCAGCTGCGGGCCCGACACGATGACCGAACGGCCCGAGTAGTCGACGCGCTTGCCGAGGAGGTTCTGGCGGAAGCGACCCTGCTTGCCCTTGAGCATGTCGGAGATCGACTTCAGCGGCCGGTTGCCCGGGCCCGTCACCGGACGACCACGACGGCCGTTGTCGAACAGCGAGTCGACGGCCTCCTGGAGCATCCGCTTCTCGTTGTTGACGATGATCTCGGGCGCACCGAGGTCGAGCAGCCGCTTGAGGCGGTTGTTGCGGTTGATGACGCGGCGGTACAGGTCGTTGAGGTCGGAGGTCGCGAAGCGGCCACCGTCCAGCTGCACCATCGGCCGGAGCTCCGGCGGGATCACCGGGACGGCGTCGAGCACCATGCCGACGGGCTGGTTGCCCGTCTTGCGGAACGCGTCGACGACCTTGAGGCGCTTGAGCGCGCGGACCTTCTTCGCGCCCTTGCCGTTGGCGATCGTGTCGCGCAGCGACTCGACCTCGGCCTCGATGTCGAAGTCGGCCAGGCGACGCTGGATCGCCGTGGCGCCCATGAAGCCCTCGAAGTACTTGCCGAACCACTGCTTCATCTCGCGGTACAGCATCTCGTCGCCCATGAGGTCCTGGACCTTGAGGCTCTTGAACGTGTCCCAGACCTCGTTGAGGCGGTCGATCTCACGCTGCGCGCGGTCGCGGAGCTGCTTGAGCTCGCGCTCGGCACCGTCGCGGACCTTGCGCTTGGCGTCGGCCTTGGCACCCTCGGCCTCGAGGGCCGCGAGGTCCTCCTCGAGCTTCTTGGTGCGGTCCTCCAGGGAGGTGTCGCGACGCTTCTCCAGCAGCTCGCGCTGCTGGGTGACCTTGCCCTCGAGCGAGGACAGGTCGCGGTGGCGCGCCTCCTCGTCGACGGACGTGATCATGTACGCCGCGAAGTAGATGACCTTCTCGAGGTCCTTGGGCGCCAGGTCGAGCAGGTAGCCGAGACGGCTGGGGACACCCTTGAAGTACCAGATGTGGGTCACGGGCGCGGCCAGCTCGATGTGGCCCATGCGCTCGCGGCGCACCTTGGACCGGGTCACCTCGACGCCGCAGCGCTCGCAGATGATGCCCTTGAAGCGGACGCGCTTGTACTTGCCGCAGTAGCACTCCCAGTCCCGGGTGGGACCGAAGATCTTCTCGCAGAAGAGACCGTCGCGCTCCGGCTTCAGGGTGCGGTAGTTGATGGTCTCGGGCTTCTTGACCTCGCCGTGGCTCCAGCCGCGGATGTCGTCGGGAGTGGCGAGGCCGATCCGGAGCTGGTCGAAGAAGTTGACGTCGAGCACAGTGGCTGCTTCCTTCGTTAGTTCTCTAAGCAATCAAAAGGACCGAGGGGGGCCGGTGGGCGCGGGATCACCCGCGCCCACCGACCGTCACCCTCAGACTTCTTCGACCGAGCTGGGCTCGCGGCGGGAGAGGTCGATGCCGAGCTCCTCGGCAGCGCGGAACACGTCCTCCTCGGCGTCGCGGAGCTCGATCATCGAGCCGTCCTGGCTGAGGACCTCGACGTTCAGGCAGAGCGACTGCATCTCCTTGACGAGCACCTTGAACGACTCCGGGATGCCCGAGTCGGGGATGTTCTCGCCCTTGACGATGGCCTCGTAGACCTTCACGCGGCCCGGCACGTCGTCCGACTTGATGGTGAGGAGCTCCTGGAGGGCGTAGGCAGCGCCGTACGCCTCCATCGCCCAGACCTCCATCTCGCCGAACCGCTGGCCACCGAACTGGGCCTTACCACCGAGCGGCTGCTGCGTGATCATCGAGTACGGGCCCGTGCTGCGCGCGTGGATCTTGTCGTCCACGAGGTGGTGCAGCTTCAGGATGTACATGTAGCCCACGGACACCGGCTCGGGGAACGGCTCGCCCGAGCGACCGTCGAGCAGGCGCGCCTTGCCCGTGTGGTCGATGAGGCGGTCGCCGTCGCGGTTGAGCGTCGTCGAGTCGAGCAGGCCGATGATCTCGTCCTCGCGGGCACCGTCGAACACGGGCGTCGCGACCTTCGAGTTCGGGTCCGCCTTGTCGGCGCCGATCGCGATGAGGCGCTGCTTCCAGTCCGCCGACTCGGGGTCGCCGGACAGGTTGAGGTCCCAGCCCTGCTTCGCGAGCCAGCCGAGGTGCAGCTCGAGGATCTGGCCGATGTTCATGCGCCGCGGCACACCCAGCGGGTTGAGCACGACGTCGACGGGCGTGCCGTCCTCCATGAACGGCATGTCCTCGATCGGCAGGATCTTGGCGATGACGCCCTTGTTGCCGTGACGGCCGGCGAGCTTGTCGCCCACGGAGATCTTGCGCTTCTGCGCGACGTAGACCCGCACCAGCTGGTTGACGCCGGGCGGCAGCTCGTCGCCCTCCTCGCGGTCGAAGACGCGCACGCCGATGACCGTGCCGGACTCACCGTGCGGCACCTTCATCGAGGTGTCGCGCACCTCGCGCGCCTTCTCGCCGAAGATCGCGCGGAGCAGGCGCTCCTCGGGGGTCAGCTCGGTCTCGCCCTTGGGCGTCACCTTGCCGACGAGGATGTCACCGGTCGTGACCTCGGCGCCGATGCGGATGATGCCCCGCTCGTCGAGGTCGGCCAGCATCTCCTCGGACACGTTCGGGATGTCCCGCGTGATGTCCTCGGGGCCGAGCTTGGTGTCGCGCGCGTCGACCTCGTGCTCCTCGATGTGGATCGAGGTGAGCATGTCCTCCTGGACGAGGCGCTGGCTGAGGATGATCGCGTCCTCGTAGTTGTGGCCCTGCCACGGCATGAACGCCACGAGCAGGTTCGCACCCAGCGCCATCTCGGCGTCGTCCGTGCACGGACCGTCGGCGATCGGCGTGCCGATCTCCAGGCGGTCGCCCTCGTTGACCAGGGGGCGCTGGTTGATGCAGGTGCCCTGGTTGGAGCGCTTGAACTTCGCGAGGCGGTACGTCGAGTACGTGCCGTCGTCGTTCATCGTCTCGATCGCGTCGGCCGACACGTCCTTGACGACACCCGCGGCCTCGGAGAGCACCACGTCACCGGCGTCGACCGCGGCACGGAGCTCCATGCCGGTGCCGACGAACGGCGAGTCGCTGCGGATGAGCGGCACGGCCTGGCGCTGCATGTTCGCGCCCATGAGGGCGCGGTTGGCGTCGTCGTGCTCGAGGAACGGGATGAGCGCGGTCGCGACCGACACCATCTGGCGCGGCGAGACGTCCATGTAGTCCACGTCGTCGGCCGGGATCTCGCCGACCTCGCCGTCCTTCTGGCGGACGAGCACGCGCTCCTCGGCGAAGTGCAGGTCCTCCGTCAGGCGCGCGTTGGCCTGCGCGATGACGTACCGGTCCTCGTCGTCGGCCGTGAGGAAGTCGATCTGGTCGGTGACCTGACCCTCGACGACCTTGCGGTACGGCGTCTCGACGAAGCCGAACGGGTTGATCCGACCGAACGACGCCAGCGAGCCGATGAGGCCGATGTTCGGGCCTTCCGGGGTCTCGATGGGGCACATGCGGCCGTAGTGGCTGTGGTGGACGTCGCGGACCTCCATGCCCGCGCGGTCACGCGAGAGACCACCCGGGCCGAGCGCGGAGAGGCGACGCTTGTGCGTCAGGCCCGCGATCGGGTTCGTCTGGTCCATGAACTGGCTGAGCTGCGAGGTGCCGAAGAACTCCTTCAGCGCCGCGACGACCGGCCGGATGTTGATGAGCGACTGCGGCGTGATCGCCTCGACGTCCTGCGTCGTCATGCGCTCGCGCACGACCCGCTCCATGCGGGCGAGGCCCGTGCGGAGCTGGTTCTGGATCAGCTCGCCGACCGCGCGCATGCGGCGGTTGCCGAAGTGGTCGATGTCGTCGGCCGCGACCTTGACGGGCTTCTCGTCCGGACCCGTCACCACGGCACCCGAGGCGTCGGTGAAGTCCGGCGCCTCGTGGACGATGCCCGCGTCGTGCAGCTGCACGAGGTAGCGGACCGTCGCGACGATGTCGTGGATGGTGAGCGTCTGCTGGTCGAAGGCCTGGCCGGCGCCCAGCTTCTTGTTGATCTTGTAGCGGCCGACCTTCGCCAGGTCGTAGCGCTTCGGGTTGAAGTAGTAGTTGTTCAGCAGCGTCTGCGCGGCCTCACGCGTCGGCGGCTCGCCCGGGCGCAGCTTGCGGTAGATGTCCAGCAGCGCGTCGTCCTGGCCGGTGGTGTTGTCCTTCTCCAGCGTCAGGGCGATCGACTCGTAGGTCTCCCCCGTCGCCGGGTTGCGGAACTCCTCGCGGATCTCCTCGGTCGTCATGCCGAGCGCCTTGAGCAGGACGGTGACGTTCTGCTTGCGCTTGCGGTCCAGACGCACGCCGACGAGGTCGCGCTTGTCGATCTCGAACTCGAGCCACGCGCCACGCGACGGGATGACCTTCGACGTGTAGATGTCCTTGTCGGACGTCTTGTCGGCGGAACGCTCGAAGTAGACGCCGGGCGAGCGCACGAGCTGGCTCACCACGACGCGCTCGGTGCCGTTGATGATGAAGGTGCCCTTGCGGGTCATCATGGGGAAGTCGCCCATGAAGACCGTCTGGCCCTTGATCTCACCGGTCTCGTTGTTGGTGAACTCGGCGGAGACGTAGAGCGGCCGGGAGTAGGTGAAGTCCTTCTCCTTGCACTCGTCCTCCGTGTACTTCGGGTCCACGAAGACCGGGTTCTCGAACGAGAGCGACATCGTCTCGGAGAAGTCCTCGATCGGGGAGATCTCCTCGAAGATCTCCTCGAGTCCCGACTTGGGGGAGACGTCCTCGCCGGCGTCGAGCCGGGCCTGGACCTGGGCCTCCCAGCCCTCGTCACCGATGAGCCACTGGAAGCTCTTGGTCTGCAGATCGAGGAGCTGGGGAACTTCCAGCGGCTCGTCGATCTTCGCGAAAGTGATGCGACGGGGGTTACCAGCGTTGTTGCTCGCGGCCAAGACCATTCCTTCGAAAGGTTCGCTGAAGGTGGCGCCGGCCGACCACTCGATCGGCCACCGGGCAGGCGGATCGGCATTTGAGGGCAGGCGCAAAGCGCTAACATACCCTTCCGGTCAACCGGATGCAAGCACGGCGAAGCAGGCAGTCCGAGAGCCGCCGTCGTGCGGAGACTATGCGCCTCCGCGAGCGGACGCGTCAAGCGACGCGCCCGCCCCGGGTGTCGTGCGGGAGGTCAGCGGGTCGCGATGGCCGCGTCGGCCTGGAACGAGCCGGGCGGCGGGGTGATGCCGTGCTGCTCGCACCACTCCCCCGGCGGACGCTGGCTGCGACGCGGGATGCCGTTGGAGGGCTCGAGCTGCAACGGGATCGGGGGCAGCGGGGGGAGCTCCTGGCCGGCCTCGGCCGCGAGCTCGCCGGCGTCCTTCTCCTCCGACATCCCGATCGGGCCCACGCGCTGGGCGTTGAGGAACTGGCGCACCACCGGCTCCTCCGAGCTCAGCAGCATCTCGCGCGGCCCGAACATCGCCAGGTGCTTGTGGTAGAGCAACCCGATGTTGTCCGGCACCGTGCGGGCGG